>JAJECA010000004.1 GCA_022822265.1 Acidimicrobiia bacterium
CCAGATCGACCTGCTCTCACCCACCGAGGCCAAGGGCCGCTGCTATTACCACGTGATCATGGAGCACGGCCTCGACCACTGGGGCCGCTACATCGACCGCTATGGCGTGGTGGACGGCCGCTGGCTGTTCACCGAACGCTCGGTGACCATGGACGGATACATCCCCGATGGCTGGGGCGCCCACAACGCGTCCCGTGGCCAGGACTATTAGGCGATATACACTAACGCCACATTTGCTACACCTATTAGGTGTAGCCTGGGATCGTGGAAGACCGAACCCGCACCAATATTGAGATCGACGACCGGCTCATCGACATCGTCATGCGCCGCTATGGAGTGCGCACCAAGACCGAGGCCGTCCATCTAGCCCTTCGCCATTCAGCTGGCCTGCCCCTGACCACCGACGAGATCCTCTCAATGCAGGGGTCGCAGCTCATTGGTGAGATCCCGGCCGACACCGGCCTTCAGCCCATCGGTCCTGTCGGGTGATCCTCGCCGACACCTCGGCCTGGATGGAGTTCGACCGGGGCACCGAATCCCCGGCCCACCGAAAGCTGGTCGAGCTCATCGCCGAGGGCGGCCAGAGTGTGGCCGTCACCGAACCGGTGCTGATGGAGGTGCTGGGAGGGGCCAAAGACACCCAGAGCCACCAGCAGCTCTACAACCTCCTGACATCGGTGTCGTGGGTCCCGGTAGACCATGTGGCCGACTTCGAGGGCGCGGCCCGCATCAGCCGAGTCTGCCGGGCCAACGGCATCACCCCTCCCGGCTACATCGTCTGCATGATCGCCAACATCGCCCTGCGAACCGGATCAGAGATTCTGACCGCAGATCAGGATTTTCACCGCGTGGCGGAGCTGTTCCCCCTCAAGATCACCGCCACGTCCTAGCGGTCGGGCTCAGGGCGCCGGGGTGTTGGCGTCGAGCACCGCGCCGGGGTTGGCACCGGTGAGTGAGCCCTCCACCTGGGTGAGCACGCCGTTGACCGCGGTGGCTCGGTAGCCCCCCGCTGGACGCCGCAAGCGAGGAGCGCCCGAGGGGAGGTCGGACACAAACCCATCGATGTCCCAGGAAAGCTCGTCCAAGTCGAACACCGTCACGTCACCGGCATAGCCGGGCATCAGGCGGCCCCGGTCGTTGAACCCCAAGATTTCAGCCTGACGGCCGGTGATCTCATAAACCGCCTGCTCAAGTTCAAGATCGCCCCGGTCGCGCACATGGCGGGTCAACAGCAGGGTGGTATCGCCCGCCGCGCACATCATCTGCACGTGGGCCCCGGCATCGGAGGCGCTGATCAGACAGCGATCGTCGGCGATCATCTGGGCTACGGCGTCGATGTTGCTGTTGCTCACCCCCATGGCCACCACACCGGGCTCCAAGTCGTTCTCCAGGATCCAGTCGGCGAACACATCGGAGGGGTGGCCGCCCCGAGCTTCGGTCAACTCGGCCAGTGAGCGCCCCAGCCAACTCTCGTTCTCGGAGCGGGTCACCGAGGTGAACCGCGCGAAGTCGGGCCTATTGATGGGGAACAGCGACTTCTCGGTGGCGTCCCACTCGTTGCGGGCGATCTCCCGCCAGCCGGGATCGGCCAGCATCTCCCGTCGGGCTTCGCCTGCCACTCCCATGACCTGGTTCCACCCCTTGGGCAGCATCATGAACACCATGGTCTGATCCCAGCTCACGTTGAGGTCCACGGTGCGAGGCGAGGAGATGGGCCACATGTCACAGCCCTCATCGCGGATCGCCTGGGTGAACGCCATGTATTCGTCCGGGCGGTGCGGGGCCATGTCGCTGTGGGAAACCCCATTCCAGACAGAGGTCACCCCTCGAGGTCCGAGCACACGGGCCATCCTGCGGATGTCGGCTTCGGGATCCTCGCCGGTGAGGTTGGGGATGAACTCCACCAGGCCGTGGCCCGCGGCGGCCAAAGCGTCGGCCAGCGCGCTCAGCTCCCCATCGCAAGCCAGCCGGCTGGGCACCGGGCGGCTGCGGCGGTCCAAGTCGAAGAAAGAAGTGCTGAATCCGAAACAGCCCGCATCCATGGCGTCGGCCATCTCGGCGGCCATGGCGGCGATCTCCTCCTCGGAGGCCTCGCGGGTCCAGGCATCATCGCCCATGACGTAGATACGCAGCATGGAATGGCCGATCAGCGAGGCCATGTTCAGGGCGATCCCGCCCTCGTTCATGGCATCGCGGTACTGGCGCCACGACCCCCATGACCAGGGAATGCCCGATTCGAAATCGGCGATCGGCATGTCCTCGATGTAGCAGAACACGTCGATGAGCTCGTCGAGATGCTCCTCCTTGGCCGGGGCCAGCGACAGCGAGCAGTTGCCGATCACAGCGGTGGTAACCCCGTGCTGGGGCATCGGGTCGCACCCCCGGTCCCAGAACATGGACGGGTCCAGGTGGGTGTGGGAGTCGATGAACCCGGGGGTCACGTAGCAGCCGCCGGCATCCAGTTCGGTCTCGCCGTCGGGGGACAGACTCGGGCCCACCTCGGTGATGACGCCCCCGTTGATGCGCACATCGGCAGGTCGGGCCGGGTTTCCGACTCCGTCAATCAGGTTGCCGCCGCGAATGATGAGGTCTGACATGAGCGAAACGATAGAGAATGGGCCTATGACTGACCCCATCAGCACGGATGTTCTTGAAACCATGGTGGCCAAGCAGGCCATCACCGAAGTGATCTACGGCTATTGCCGGGCACTCGACCGGATGGACAAACCGGCGGCCTACGCGGTGTGGCATGCCGATGGAACCGCCCACTACGGCGAGGACATCTTCCAGGGCACCGGCCACGAATTCGTGGACTGGGTCTGGACCGCTCACGCCGGAATGTCCACGCATTCCCATCAGATCACCAACGTGTTGATCCAAGTGGACGGGGATCGGGCAGTTAGCGAGGCCTACGTGACCGTGGCGCTGCGAACCCTGCCCTTCGGAGATGGCCCCGAGGTGGCCGACATCTTCAGCCGAGGGCGCTACGTCGACCAGTGGTCTCGTCGAGACGGCAAATGGGCCATCGACCACCGCAACTACATCACCGATCACTCCGTAACCGTGCCCAACGCCAACCCCGACCCCCACGATCCCCGTTCAATCCGCGGCCCAGAAGACCTGTCGGTTTCCCTATTTGGCTGAGGGCCCAATTCTATCGCGCACCAACGAGTTGACCTGATATAGCGTTTCGATATAATCGCGGTCCAATGTTGGATCTCGCGGTGCTCGGTTTGCTCAAAGAGGGCGACCTCCACGGCTACGAGCTGAACAAGCGCCTCAAGTCGCTGGTCGGCGGATACGCCAACTCCTACGGTGCGCTCTATCCCGCCTTGGCCCGGTTGGAGCGGCGGGGCTGGGTGAGTTCCACCGCCGTGGCCCCCGAACTCGTCACCGACGATCAGACTTCTGAGGAGAATGCTCGTCGCAGCCGGAAGCGCAGCACTCGATCCAAGTCGGGCCGAACCCGCAAGGTGTACCAGATCACCGAGGCCGGCGAAGACCACCTGCTGGAGCTATTGCAAGAAGACGCCAACAACGAGAGGCGCTTCCGCTTGCAGCTGGCGTTCTGCCGTTTCCTGCCTCCTGACCGGCGCCTGGCGCTGTTCGAACTGCGCCGGGCCCACCTGGTGAGCCTGCAAGCCATGGCCCGTCGCGATCCTGTGCACTCCAACGATCCCTATGTGCGCTCCCTGTTCCAGCGGGACCAAGAGCGCCGAGACCACGACTTGGTTTGGCTCGATCAGCTGATTGCCGACGAGCGCAACAACCGGCCGAGTCCTGAACCCACCGACCCGTGATCAGCGCTGATCGCAACTTCTTCGCCCAAGGAGGGCAACCACGATGAGCAATCCCATCCGAATCGCAATCGCCGGTGTCGGCAACTGCGCCAGCTCCCTGGTGCAGGGCCTGCATTACTACGCCGACGCCGAACCCGACGACCAGGTCCCCGGCCTCATGCACGTGGTGCTGGGGGGCTACCACATCAACGACGTGGTGCCCGTGGCCGCTTTCGACGTGGACGCCTCCAAGGTCGGTCTCGACCTGGGCAAGGCCATCGGGGCCGAACCCAACAACACCGTGCAGTTCTGCGATGTGCCCGATCTGGGCGTTCGGGTGCAGCGGGCCCCCACCCTGGACGGGTTCGGCGAGTTCTACCGCACCCAGTGCGAAGAGTCGCCGGCCGCGGAGGTGGACGTGGCCGAGGCCCTGCGGGACGCGGGCGCCGACGTGCTCATCTCCTATCTGCCGGTGGGCTCCGAGGAGGCTCAGCGCTACTACGCCGAGTGCTGCCTGGAGGCCGGCGTGGCCTTTGTGAACGCCATCCCGGTGTTCATCGCTTCTGATCCGGAGTGGGCTCAGCGCTTCACCGACGCCGGTGTCCCCGTGGTGGGCGATGACATCAAGAGCCAGGTAGGCGCCACTATCGTGCACCGCACCTTGGCCCGGCTCTATGAGGACCGGGGCGTGGAGCTGGATCGCACCTACCAGCTCAACTTCGGAGGAAATATGGACTTCATGAACATGCTGGAGCGATCCCGGCTGGTGTCCAAGAAGATCTCCAAGACGCAGTCGGTAACAAGCCAGCTCGACAAGGGCATTGCCGCCGATGATGTCCACATCGGCCCCAGCGACCACGTCCCCTGGCTGGAAGACCGCAAATGGGCCCACATCCGCCTCGAGGGCCGGGGCTTCGGCGATGTCCCCCTCAACATCGACCTCAAACTAGAGGTGGTGGACTCCCCCAACTCCGCCGGCGTCATCATCGACGCCCTGCGCTGCGCCAAGCTCGGCTTGGATCACGGCATCGGCGGCCCTCTGCTCGGCCCGTCGGCCTACTTCATGAAGAGCCCGCCCATCCAGTACCGCGACGAGGTCGCCCGTGAGATGGTCGAGGCCTACGCCCGAGGCGAGGTCAGCTAGCGGGCCGGCAATCGCGCCACGCCAACAGGTGGGCGCGGGCCTCCTCGGGAGTGAGGGGGCCGGAATCGAGGCGGTGACGGCGTAACGCTCCGACGGCTGCGCCTACGTCGGGGCCGGGGTCGAGGCCAAGAAGCTCCATAATCTGCTCGCCGTCGAGCACTGGGGGACCGCACAGGTCGGGCTCGGCTTCCATCAGAGAATCCACGTCAGCGCCCAGTGTGCCCACCTCCCCCAAAGCCGTAGCCACCGCCACCGATTCATCAACATGGGGGACCGCGTCAACCACCCAACGGCGCAATTCGGGCAGGTTCTGGGGTGGCTGGCCGACTGCTTGATGAGCTGAAGTCAGAACTGCGGCCACCGCTCGGCTGATCGCGGTGGTTGCGCGCCGCTCGGCCAAGGCCGTTTGAACTTCAGCGGGCGTACCGGCATCAGCCAGCAGCGCGGCCAGTCGCGCCGTGGGGTCACCGCCCACCCGGCCTAGTCGGTTCACGGCGGTAACAGCGTCGCCTACTGGTCCCAGAACCCGCTCGCCCAGGCCGGTCTCGAACAGCAACTCGAAGCCGGGTCCGGAATCAGGTAGTGCGAGGAGCCGGTCCAACTCGTCGCGAATCCGCTCGTCAGCCACGATGCTCAGCCGGTCGGCCATGGCCCCCATGGCGGCCAACAGCGCCGGCTCTGCGCTTAGGGCGAATTGGGCCAGAAACCGGGCCGCCCGCAGCATGCGCAGGGGATCGTCGCTGAAGGTCTCCTCGGGGTCCAGCGGCGTGCGCAGACGACGGTCGGCCAAATCGGTGGCCCCACCGAAGGGGTCGATCAATTCGCCATCGGGCAACTCAACCGCCATGGCGTTGATGGTGAAGTCGCGGCGGGAGAGGTCGGCCTCGATGGCATCTGCGAAGACCACCTCGGGCTTGCGGGAACCGGGCTGGTAGCGCTCGGTACGGTGAGTGGTGATCTCAATCCGGCGGTCGCCCCGGCGAGCGCCGATGGTGCCGAACCTCTCTCCCTGGGTCCATAGGGTGTCGGCCCACTCTCCCAAAATCGACTTCACCGCCTCCGGCTGGGCGTCGGTGGTGAGATCTAGGTCGAATGCCGTATCCAGCGGCAGCCCCAGCAACCCGTCGCGCACCACCCCGCCCACCAAATAGATCCGGTGGCCGTTGGCGGCAAACCGCTCAGCCAACTCCCGGGCCTCCTCACGGACGGGGACCAGAAAATCGAGGATCATGGCAACAGCGCAGCCACGGCTGCGGCCACCTCCGCGCCCGGGCCGCCCCCGGTGGCTGGCTCCGGCCGCCATTCGGTGCCTGCCAATGCGGCCACCGCGGCCCCGGCCGAGTCGGCCAGAGCATCCAGGTCGTAGCCCCCTTCCAAGAAGGCGATACGCCGACCAGGGGGTACCACCCGAATGATCGCTTCAGTGAGGTCGGCGAAATCCCCGGCGCTCAAGCCCAAGCTGGTCAGCGGGTCGGCCCGGTGGGCGTCGAATCCCGCCGACAGCACCAGCCAATCGGGATCGAACGCCTCCACCGCGGGCAGCACGGCTTCCTCCCATCCTCGGAGGTAGGCGTCGCCGGTCGCTCCCACCGGCATGGGCAAGTTGATGGTTGTCCCCGCACCGGCCGCCTCACCCCGTTCCAGCAGTCCGCCGGTCCCCGGATAGAACGGGTACTGGTGCCACGACACATACATAACCCGGCCGTCTTCCCAGAAAGTGTCCTGGGTGCCGTTGCCGTGGTGGGCGTCGTAGTCCACCACCAGCACCCTCTCGCCCCGTTCGGCCAACACCCGAGCGCAGATGGCCGCGCTGTTGAACATGCAGAAGCCCATCGACCGCACCGGTGTGGCGTGGTGGCCCGGGGGACGCACGGCGCAGAATGCGGCATCGGCCACCCCGTCGTCCAGTGCCTCGATGGCCGCCAGGCCCGCTCCCGCCGCCAGCCGGGCCGCCGCCTCCGACTCGGCCGACAGCACGGTGTCGGGATCCAGTCGACCACCTCCGGCTTGGGCCACCTGCTGCACCGAGTGGAGTACCGAGGGATGGTGGACGGACAAGAGCTCCGCGTCGGTGGCCATCCGGGGTTCGGTGGGTACGAGGGCGTCGTTGAGATCGGCCCGCCGCACCCCGTCGATCACTGCCCGCAAGCGGGCAGGCCGCTCCGGATGGGCCCGCCCGGTGTCGTGGTCGAGGAAGCGATCATCGGTGATCCAAAGAACCGCCACAGCCCCACGGTACCCCCGCTGTCTCAGCCGACCCCTCCAATATCCCCGTGCAGCCATATCGCATGCAGGCCACTAGCCTCGGCCCATGATGCGGCGGCAACGGGAGCCTGCTGCCGAGACGCTCCGACTCGGTCAAGACCGTCTGCGGCTCAGGCCTTGGGCCGGTGATGCCGGCACCGGTCTGCTCATCTTGTTGACTCCGGGTGCAGCGGTTTCCGACTCCATTGCAGCGGCGGCCATTGAAGCGGCTGCTGGCCGCGGCTATAAGCGGCTTAGAACGTCGGCGCTGTCGGACATCGAATCGGAGCCGTTCATTCGAGCCGGATTCGAGCCATGCCAGGTGCTCGCCCTGCTGTCCCGGCCGATTGCCAACGGCCTGCCCAAACCCAACAGCAACGTCGTCATTCGAAGGGCCCGCCGCCGCGACCACCCATCGGTGCTGGCCGTGGACAACGCCGCCTTCGAGCCCTTTTGGCAGCTCGATGAGGCCGGACTGCATGACGCCCTTCGGGCCACCCCATTCCGGCACTTCCGAGTCGCCCGCCATGATGCCGACCCCATGCTCGCTGGTTATGCCATCTCGGGGCGCAGCGGTCCGACCGGCTATCTCCAGCGCTTGGCGATCTCGCCCAGCCAACAGGGTCAAGGCGTCGGCGCCGCCCTCGTGATCGACGGCCTGAGATGGATGGCCCGCTGGGGAGCGGCCCATGCCTGGGTCAATACCCCCCAGCACAACGCCGGGGCACTGCGCCTTTATGGGCGGTTGGGCTTCGAGCAAGTTTCTCCCGGCCTGCAAGTTCTGGAGATAGATCTTGGGCGGTGAAGCCCGCCCGGGAGATTCGGGAATCCGGCGTCTGTCTGCCAGGGCATTGGGCCTGCTCGTGGCCCTGGCTGTTTTGTCCTCCCCCGCCTTTTGGCTGGCCAACGCGGCAGCCCAAGAAGACGGCGCGCCCTTGGAGGAGCTCACACCGGCCTTCGAGCTGGCCAGCCAGACCATTTGGATTGCCGACGAGGACATATTTCGAGTCTCGCTCCAACTGTTCAATGCTCCCGATGATTCCACCGTGGACATCAACATTGGTCTGCCCATCCGGTCTCGCTCCGCTTTTTTGGATCGGCTGGCCGAGCCCTCCACCGGATTAGGCCTTCAACAGATCTCCCGAATGCCCATGCCCGTGCCCGATGCCAATGGGATCACCTCTCTGCAATTCGCCACCACCAGCCGCCAGGAGCCCGAACCCGATTCAGCAGGTGCTCCATGGCTCAAACTCTCCGCCGAAGGGGTGTACCCGGTGAGCATTGTCCTTCGGGATACCGACGGCTTGAGATTGGACACCATCCACACCTTCCTGGTCCGCACACCCCCTGTTGATTCCGACCTCTCGCCACTGCTGGTGAGCACCGTGCTGTCGGTGAGCGGACCCCTGGCCGTGAGCCCTGAGGGATCCGTGGATCTAGGACCCTCAGAGAGCAGCTTGCAAGTGCTGGCCGAGGTGTTCGATCCCCGAATTCGCCCACAACCCCTGGCCACGGTTTCTGTTGACCCTCATCTGGTTGACGCCCTGGCCATAAGCGAGCAAACCGAGCACACAACGCTGTTGGCCCGACTCCAACAAGCAACCATCAACCGCCAGATAACGAGCAACACCTACGTCCCCTTGGACAGCGACGCGTGGATCGACCAAGACCTCAGCCTTCAGATCGGTTGGCAGGTTGAGGCGGGTGCCGCGGTGCTGGATGAGTTTCTCGGCTCTCAGTCCGACCGCACCATTATGGTGTTGACCACTTCGGCCTCCCCGGAGCTGCTCCAGCGACTTCAGCGCGAGCGAGTGGAGTTGGTGCTGGTTCCCGATGCCCTGCTCGATCCGGCCAACGAGCTGGTCAGCACCTCGGCCAAGACCTCATTCTTGCTGCCCGCACTAGACGACCCGATGGAGGCATTGGCCATCGACAGCACGGTCACGGCTCACTTCTCCCGGGGCGACAGCGATGACACCGCTCCCTATCTGGTGCTGGCCGACTTGGCCGCCCGCTGGTTTGAAGACCCCCAGCAGCTCCGGGGGATTGTGATGGCCCCACCGCTTGATTCCCTATCCGATTCGACTGGTCTTGGTGTGCTGCTGGACGAGATCAGCGCCAGTCCGATCCTGTCCTCGGTGGACCCCTCCACAATTGTCGAGAACCTCGAGCCCGAAGCCCTCCGACGAGTGCGCCCTGCCGAGGAGAACGGTTTCGGAGAGGACTACCAGGCCGCATTGAGCGATGGCCAACGCATTGCTCGGTCGTACCAGAACATGGTCGACCCGATCGCTACGGTGGACACTCCCGAACGGCAGTTGATCGAAACCCTGGATCGTGCGCTGCTGCTGTCCGGTGCGTACGGTCTGACCGAGACCCAACGAGATGCCTACCTGGCAGTGGTGGCCCAGACCGTGCGGGACACCGTGGCCGCCATTCAACCCCCCATTCGCCAGAGGATCACCCTGACCAGCCGGTCTGAGAGCATCCCGATGCTCATACGCAACAGCCTCGACCACGACGTGATCGTGCGCCTAGACCTCAAAAGCGACAAGCTGGACTTCCCCGACGGGGATTCCCTTCTCTGGCGGCTCTCCCCCGGCGTCAACCAGGTTCAGGTACCAGTCCAAGCCAAGACATCGGGCGATGCCGTGCTGGAGATCAAGGTCAACTCTCCCACCGGTCTCTTGGCCTTGGGCGAATCGCAATTGACAGTGCGGGCCACGTCTCTCTCGGGCGCCGGGGTGGGCATTGCCGCGGCCGCGCTGGCCATCCTGATGCTTTGGTGGGCTCGGAACTGGTGGTCGCGACATCGCTCCAAATCCGAGCCGCAAAAAAGTAGTGTCTCGCTATGACCGTTCGAATAGTGACCGACAGTTCCTGCGACCTCAGCGCCGCCGACATCGAGCGCCACCAGATCACCGTGGTCCCGCTCACCATCCGGTTCGGCGACGAGGAGTTCACCGACGGAGTGGGCCTCTCGGCTGAGAACTTCTACGAGAAGATGGCGGCCAGCGGCGAATTGCCGTCCACCGCCGCCCCTGCGCCGGGGGCGTTCGAGACGGCCTTCCGAAACTTGGCCGAAGAAGGCGCCGAGGCAGTGGTGTGCGTCAACCTGTCCTTCGCCCTTTCGGCCACCGGGGAGTCGGCCCAGACCGCGGCCCGGGCCACCGACGGCGAGGTGGACGTGCGGGTGGTGGACTCCGGCAAGGTGTCGGTGGGCCTGGGTGTCATGGTGAAGGCCGCGGCGGACGCGGCCGCGGCCGGGCACAACGCGGATGAGATCGAGGCCCAGTTGGCCGACTTGAAGGAACGGGTCTTCATCTATGCCGTGCTGGACACGCTGGACAACCTCAAGAAGGGCGGCCGTATCGGCACTGCCCAGGCGCTTTTGGGCAGCGCCCTTTCCATCAAGCCCTGCCTAGACCTCACTTCCGGCGTCGTGGAAGAGGCGGGCAAGCAGCGAACTAGGGGCAAGGCCCGAAACTGGCTGGCCGCGCGGGTGGCCGAAGCCGGGGAATTGGAGCATCTGGCCATTGCCCACGGCGCGGCCGAGGACATCGACGCGTTTGTGGCCAGCTTGGGCGAATCCCCTGCTCAAAACCCCTTGACGGTGGCCCTCATCGGACCGGTCGTGGGCACTCACGCGGGCCCCGGCGTCATAGCCGCCGCCATGGTGCCCGCCCCCTAAGTACGTCTTGGCCCGCAGAAAACGCCGTCGGTAACCTTCGAGCCGTGTCGGAGTTCCTCCGCGACTACCTCCTAGTCGTCTTCTTCCTCGTGCTGGCGGGCGCGTTGGTCTTCGGGATGCTGGGACTGGGAAGCCTGCTGCGGCCCACTCGATCGCAGCCCCAGAAATACATCACCTACGAGAGCGGGGTCGACCCCGTGGGACTGGGCTGGTCGCAGAGCAACATCCGGTACTACGTGTTCGCCCTCTTGTTCGTGATGTTCGACGTCGAGGCGGTGTTCATCTTCCCCTGGGCCACCCGGTTGGAGGCCTACGGCACGTTCGGATTGGTCGAGATGGCCATCTTCATCTTCATCCTTGCGCTGGGCCTGGTGTACGCCTGGCGAAAGGGTGTCCTCCGGTGGATCTGAGGTAGGCAGTGGGACTGGTCGCCAGCGGCAAAGCTCCAAAACCCCTGACCAAGCTGCTCAACCTCGGCCGGAAGTACTCCATCTGGATGTACCAATGGGGCCTGGCCTGCTGCGCCATCGAGATGGGCGCGGTGATTGGCTCGCCCCGTTACGACGTCATGCGCCTCGGGGTTATCCCGTTTCCGGCCAGCCCCCGACAGGCCGACTTGGTGGTGATTTCGGGAACGGTCACCGACAAGATGGTTCCTTCGATTCTCCGCCTCTACCAGCAGATGCCCGACCCGAAATACGTCATTTCCATGGGCTCCTGCGCCAATTGCGGAGGCCCGTACTGGGACTCCTACTCAGTGACCAAGGGTGTCGACCAGGTAATTCCGGTAGACGTGTATGTTCCCGGCTGTCCGCCTCGGCCCGAGGCTCTTCTGGAGGGCATCGTGCTGCTTCAGGAGCGCATCAGCAACGAGGATCCGGCCGCGCGGTGGCGAGGTGACCCAATTGTCGTCGACTGACACCGATACCAGCGCCGAAGCCGAACCACAGCCCGACGAACGCCGGGAGGCGTGGGCTGCCCAATTGGCCGACTCGCTGGGCGACGGTTACGCCGAGCATCACATCATCGAGGGAAGCGATTTGTGGGTGCGGGTGGCCCGCGACTCGTGGACCGATGCGGCCACCGCGGCGCGCGACCTGCTGGGCTGCCAGTTCTTCGACTGGCTTTCGGCCATCGACTGGCTCCCCTCCCCCTTCGGACGGGATATGGACGCCCAGGAGGACAACCCCGAGCCCAAAGCGGCCGATCCCATGGAGCAGGGCCATGCCGGCGGTGAGACCCGGTTCCAAATGGTGATGCGCCTCTATTCCATTTCCGAGCACATGGGCCTCACCATCAAGGCCGATCTTCCCGACGGCGATCTGAGCATCGACACCCTGATCGGCGTGTACCCCGGAGCCGATTGGCACGAGCGCGAGGCCTGGGAGATGTTCGGAATCCACTTCAACAACCACCCCGACCTCCGCAACATCTACCTGCCCGGGGAATTCGAGGGGAATCCCCTCCGCAAGGACTTTCCGCTGCTGGCTCGGCGGGTGAAGCCGTGGCCCGGCATCGTGGACGTGGAGCTGTTCCCCGGCGAGGAAGACTCATGACCGCGGTGGGCACCGACCAGCGCCAGCAATTGGCCTACGTCGCCACTCAGGCGGCCGACGCCCGGCTGAATGTGGAGATCGAAACCGAGGGCATGACCCTCAACATCGGACCCCAGCACCCGGCCACCCACGGAACTCTGCGGTTGGTGGCCCGTCTCGACGGCGAGCAGGTGGTGGAGGCCGAACCGATCATGGGGTACATGCACCGGGGCTACGAGAAGCTGGCTGAGGTACGCACCTATCCCCAGGTCACCACGCTCATCAACCGAATCGACTGGCTGGGCAGCTTCGCCAACGAGGTGCCGTTCATCTTGGCCGCCGAGAAGCTCATGGAAGTGGAGGCGCCTCCCCGAGCCCAGTGGATTCGCACGGTGCTGTTCGAGTTGAGCCGGATCGCCAACATCACCCTGTTCCTGGGCGACATGGCCGTGCAGCTTGGAGCCCTAACCCCGGTGTTCATGGCCTTTAGAGACCGAGAGTTTGTGCTCAACCAGATCGAGGCGGCCACCGGCGGTCGCTTCCATCCCAACTTCGACCGCATCGGGGGCCTCAAAGACGACCTGCCCAAGGGTTGGATCGACGACACCAGGCAGGTCATGGAGAAGATGCGGGACTTCTGCGACGAGTTCGAAGAGTTGGTGCTGGGCAATGAGATCTTCGAGGCCCGCACCCGGGGCATCGGCATCGTGCCGGCTGACGTCGGTCTGGCCTATGGGCTGTCGGGGGCCAACATCCGGGCCAGTGGGGTGGACTGGGATCTTCGCCGAGACGGCCACGAGGCCCTGGCCTACGACCAGGTGGACTGGAAGGTGTGGACCCACCCCGACGGCGACTCCTTCGCCCGCTACTGGGTGAGGCTCCAGGAGACCCGAGAAGCCACCCACATCGTGGATCAGCTCTTGGACGGGCTGCCCTCAGGCCCGATCATGGCCAAGGTTCCCCGCATCATCAAGGTTCCTGCGGGGGAAGCCTACGCCGCTACCGAGAACCCGCTCGGCGAGATGGGCTACTACGTGGTGAGCAAGGGCGACTTGGTGCCGTTCCGGGTCAAGATCCGCTCGGCCAGCTTCTCCAACATCTCCATCACCCCGTGGCTGCTAAAGGGCGTGTACGTGCCCGACATCATCACGATTTTGGCCAGCCTGTACTTCATCCTCGGAGACATCGACCGGTGACCGGGGCCGCTGTGATGACAAGCCTGCTGGCCGCCGAGGTTCCGTACTGGGCGTCGACCATCATCAAGCTGGGAGTGGTGGCCCTGGTCATCCCCACCGCCGCGCTGATGCTGGGCTATGTGTTCCTGATGAAGATGATGAGCTTCATGCAGAGCCGGTTGGGCCCCATGGAAGCCGGCCCCTACGGCACCCTCCAACTGCTGGCCGACGGGTTGAAGTTCTTGCAGAAGGAGGACATCTTCCCGGCCAAAGCCGACCGGACGGTGTTCGCCCTGGCCCCGCTGGTGGTGCTGGTCTCCACCTTCTTGATCTACGTGGTGATCCCCACTGGCCCCGACGCCGTGGTGGCGCAGTTGGACGTGGGCATCTTCTACGCCCTGGCGGTGTCGTCGCTTTCGGTGGTGGGCATCTTGATGGCCGGTTGGGCCTCGGCCAACAAGTACGCCCTGATGGGGGGTCTGCGGGCCGCCGGCCAGCTCATCGCCTATGAGCTGCCGTTGGTTCTGGCGGTGATGGGCGTGGTCATCCAGGCCGGCACCCTGGATCTGCAAAAGATCGTCACCGCTCAGGCTGAAGGAGAGATATTCGGCTGGGGCGGCATCGGCAACCCGTTCATCCTCACCCAGTTCGTGGGCTTCTTCATCTTCCTGGTGGCGGTGCAGGCCGAGACCACCCAGCCGCCGTTCGACATGCCGGTGGCCGAGTCGGAGATCGTGGGCGGCTACCAAGTGGAATACACGGGCTTTCGATTCCTGTTCTTCTTCATGGGCGAGTTCGGCACTGCCTTCGCCTTCGCCGCGCTGGCCGCGGTGCTGTTCCTGGGCGGCTGGGCGCTGCCGTGGGGCGACCTCGAGCACTGGGCATTCAACATCGCCGGGCCGGTCATCATGCTGGTCAAGGTGATGGCCGTGTCCGCGCTGATCTTCTGGTTCCGTTTCACCTATCCCCGGCTGAGAGAGGACCAGCTTCAGCGCCTCGCCTGGAAGTTCCTCATCCCGTTGTCACTGGTCAACATCGTTGTCACCGGTATTTTCAAGGTCGTTTTGTAGGAGCTCGCCATGGCACTGGTACCAGGACTGATCACGGGGCTGAAGGTCACCGCCCGCACCATGTTCCGCACCTTGTTCGGTGACGGTCCCCCCGTGGTGCCCGCACCCTCCAAGCACTCCCACACGGTGCAGTACCCCCACGTCAAGGAAATGCCCGCCGACCGGGCCCGGGGGGTCATCGCCCTCCACGAGGAGAACTGCACCGCCTGCATGCTGTGTGCCCGTGAGTGCCCCGACTGGTGCATCTATATCGAGGGTCACAAGTACCTGGCGCCGCCGCGCCGCGAAGGGGGCAAGCCCCGCCAGAAGAACGCGCTCGACCGCTTTGACATCGATTACGCCCTGTGCATGTACTGCGGCATCTGCGTGGAGGTATGCCCGTTCGAGGCGTTGTTCTGGAGCCCCGAATACGAGTACTCCGAGCCCCGCATCGCCGACTTGCTCCACGACAAGGAACGCCTCAGCGAATGGATGGACACCGTTCCCGACTTCGAGTCCTACGAGCCCGGATCAGAGCAGAAGGTGTTGAAGGTTCCCCGATGACCGCTAACCGCATGGCCTTCGCTTCATCGTCCGCGTCCAGAACACGCGAGGTTTCCCCCCGGTGATCGCCGAGCACGTCGCCTTCGGGATCATCGCCGCGGTGATGGTGGCCTCCGCCCTGCGGGTGGTGACCACCCGCGACATCATGCATGCCGCCCTGTACCTGGTGATCGTGCTGGCCGGAGTGGCCTCCCTGTTTCTGCTGGTGGGCGCCGAGTTCACCGGCATCACCCAGATACTCATCTACATCGGCGCGGTGATTGTGCTGTTCTTGTTCGGCATAATGCTCACCCGGTCCGACTTCGACCAGGATGAGGAGACCGACCACAAGCGCAAGTTCCCCGCGATCTTGACCGCCTTGCTGCTGCTTGCCGTGATGGTCGGCGCGCTGGTGGACCGTTTCGAAGACGTGAGGCTGGATGCCAATCCTCAGACCACCGCGCAGGTTTCCGACGAGCTCTTCTCCCAGTACATCGTGCCCTTCGAAGCGGTGTCGGTGCTGCTGCTGGCCGCCCTCATCGGCGCCATCGTGATCGCCCGCCGAGAGGAGGGCGGCTGATGTCTGCCCTATCGAGCAATTTCGCCTCGGGAGCTGATCTCTGATGCTGTTGAATGAGATGCTGCTTCTGGGCGCGGTGTTGTTCTGCATCGGGGTCTACGGCGTGCTGGCCCGCCGCAACGGCGTGCTGGTGCTCATGTCCATAGAGCTCATCCTCAACGCGGTCAACATCAACCTGATCGCCTTCGGGGCATTCCACGACACGGTCATGGGCCAGATATTCGCCCTGTTCGTGATCACCGTGGCCGCCGCCGAGGTGGGAATCGGCTTGGCCATCGTTCTGCTGCTGTACCGGAACCGTCGATCCATCGACCTAGACCAAGTCGATCTGATGAAGGGGTGATGGGTCGGTGCTGAGTGCGAACATCGCCGCCGCCGAAACCGCGGGCAAGGCCGTCGCCGCCTCCGGCTGGTTCTTGGAGAACGCCTGGCTGATCTGGCTGTTCCCCGCGGTGTCGTTCCTGTTGATTCTGCTGTTCGGCAAGCGATTCCCCCGTGGGGGCTCCGAGATCGGCATCGCTGCGGTAGGGGCCTCATTTGTCTTCGGGCTGCTCACCGCCATCCAGTGGATCAGCGAAGTGGAGGGCGCCGGCGGAGGAGGCGCGGAAGGCGAGCATGCCCTGGGTGCGGGCGGACTGGTTGCCGCGGCCGAGGGCGAGGCCTCCGGCGGCGTGAGCGCGCTCACTCGGTCGATCACCTGGCTCACCAACGGGGCGGAAGCCATCGGCGCAGGCATCATGATCGACGGCTTGGCCGTGATGATGATCTTCGTGGTCACGGTGGTGTCGCTGCTGGTGCACATCTACTCCACCGACTACGTGGCCGGCGACCGCCGCTACACCCACTTCTTCGCCTTCTTGAGCCTGTTCACCGCGTCGATGCTCTTCTTCGTCACCGCGTCCACCACCATCCAAATGCTGGTGGGCTGGGAGCTGGTCGGGGTGTGCTCCTTCGTGCTCATCGGCCACTGGTGGGAGGAGAAGGACAACTCCGACGCCGCCCTAAAGGCCTTCTTCACCAACCGGGTGGGCGACATGGGCATCATCATCGGGGTGTCCATCCTGTTCTTCGGCGCGGGCACCTTCGACGTGATCGGGGTGAACGAGGCTGCCATCAACGGCAGCATGAGCCACACGGTCACCCTG
>JAJECA010000037.1 GCA_022822265.1 Acidimicrobiia bacterium
TACACGGGGGACTTGCGGCCCGACGGGCTGTTGACCACCTGTTTCGTGCGTTCGCCGGTGGCCCACGCAGTGATCGGCGAGATCGACCTGGGGACAGCCGCCGACCACCCGGGCGTGGCCGCGGTGTACACCGCCAACACCATTGGGGTGGAGCAGGTCAAGCCCCGCTTTCCCCTCGACCCCCACTTCGCACGCGGGCCGCTGGCCGGCGAGCGGGTTCGCTTTGTGGGCGAGCCGGTGGCCATGGTGGTGGCCGAGACCCTGGCCGCGGCCCAAGACGCCGCCGATGAGATCATGGTCGACTACCAGCCGCTGCCGGTGTCGATGGATGCCGAGGCCGCGGTGGCCAGCGGCGAGGCGGTGCTGTTCCCCGAGCGGGGTTCGGACTCGATGTTCAGGGCCTTCGACCCGGTGGAGGGCCTGCACGACAAAGCCGACCGGATCGTCACCGGCCGCATCGTCCACAACCGGATGGCGGTGGTGCCAATGGAAACCGACGCGGTGCTAGCTGATCCCAACGGCGAACAGCTCACTTTGTGGGTTTCCACCCAGGGCGCCCACCCCACCCGGGGAGGAATCGCTGAGTCGATGGGGTTGGACCCCGACGACGTCCGGGTGATCGCCCCCTGGGTGGGCGGCGGCTTCGGGGCCAAGGGCGGATGGAGAGTGGAGCATGTGGCAGTGGCCGCCGCGGCCCGGCAACTGGGCCGCCCGGTGGTGTGGACCGAGACCCGGGCCGAAAACCTCATCTCCATGCAAGCCCGCGACCAGGTCCATTACGTGAGATTGGGGGTGACCGACGACGGCCGCATGGTGTCGCTGGAGGTGGTGGTGCTGGTGGACGCTGGGGCCTTTCCCGGCTTGGGCGGCATTCTCCCAATGATCACCCGGGTTATGGCGCCGGGCGTCTACGGGATCGAGCAGGTGCAGTTCGACTACGGCTTGGCGGCCACCAATCGGGCCCCGCTGGGGGCATTCCGCGGCGCGGGCCGGCCCCAGGCCACCCTCACTATCGAGCGCATGGCCGATCTGGCCGCGGCCGAACTGGGCATCGACCCGGTGGAGTTCCGCCGCCGCAACTTCTTGGCCCCCGAAGACTTTCCGCTGGTCACTCCCACCGGCGGGGCCTACGACACCGGCGAGTACGAGAAGGCCCTCGACCGGGCCTGCGAGCTGGTCGGCTACGAGGAGCTTCGGGCCGAACAGGCCGCCCGCCGGGCTGCCGGCGACCCCATCAGGCTGGGCATCGGGTTGTCGAGCTACGTGGAGGTCACCGCACCCACTGGCCAGGAGGAGCACGCGGTGGTAGAGGTCCACCCCGACGGCTCGGCCACCGTGGCGGTGGGCACCTCCTCACACGGCCAGGGCCACGAGACCGCGTTCACCATGATCGTGGCCGACCGGCTGGGCATCGACATGGACCAGATCACCTTCGTGCAGTCGGACACCGCCTTGGTGGCTCGGGGCGGCGGCACCGGCGGATCGCGCAGCGCGCAGCTTGGTGGCAGCGCCATTCATGCCGCCTCCATGGAGGTTCTGGGCATCGCCCGACAGCAGGCGGCAGAGCTTTTGGAAGCCAGCGCCGACGACATCGTGGTCACCGACGAGGGCCGCCTCGGGGTGGTCGGGGTGCCTTCGGCCACGGTGGGCTGGGCCGAGGTAGCCGCGGCATCCGAAGAACCGCTGCGGGCCGAGCTGGATCACACCACCGATGGCGCCACCTTCCCGTTCGGCACCCACATTTGCGTGGTGGAGGTGGACACCGAGACTGGCATGGTCACCCCGCGGCGCTTCGTGGCGGTGGACGACGCCGGCAACCTGCTCAACCCCCTCATCGTGGCCGGCCAGCAGCACGGCGGGGTGGCGTCGGGCATCGGTCAGGCGCTGTACGAATATGTGGCGTACGACGACCACGGCAACCCGCTCACCACCGGGCTGGCCGACTACGCCATGCCATCCGCCGCCGAGTTCTGCGACTTCACCGTCGACAGCACCATCACCCCCACTCATCTGAACCCCCTGGGAGTGAAAGGCATCGGTGAGGCGGCCACCATCGGCGCCACCCCGGCGGTCCAGAACGCAGTCATCGATGCCCTCAGCGATCTCGGCATCCGCCACATCGACCTGCCGCTCACCCCCGATCGGGTCTGGGCAGCCATCCAGTCGGCGTGCGATCCTCCTGCCGCTATAGCGTGGCCTTCACTATGAGCGCCGACCCTGAGCAGATCATCGCCGACATCATCAACCCGGAAACCCGAGGGAACCTGTACCCGCATTACCACGCGCTGCGGGAGGCCGCCCCGATCCACAAGACCCACAACCCGATCCTGCACGAGGCATGGGTGTTCACCCGCCACGCCGACGCCGATCAGCTTCTGCGCAACCCCAAGGCCATCAGCGACCGCCGCACCACCGAGATGTACAACGTGGGAGCGGGGGGCACCGAGTACTACGACATGATGAAGCGGATGCTGCTGTGGCTGGACCCGCCCGACCACCAGCGCATCCGCTCCATGGTGGCCCGGGTGTTCACCCCCCGGGCAGTGGAGAAGATCAAGCCGGCCATCAACGACGTGGTCACCGGGCTGCTCGACGCAGTGGCCGACGACGGCGGCATGGACGTGGTGAGCCAGTTCGCCTACCCGCTGCCGGTGCATGTGATCTGCGAGATGCTGGGCATTCCCCGCAGCGACATTCCCGACATCGAGCAGTGGATGTGGGACTTCGCCCGCCGGGGCGACATCGCCGCTCTCAGCGACGAGATGATCGCCAACGGGGAGAAGGCCGTGCGGGGGTTCACCGAGTACTTCACCGCGCTGGCCGCCGAACGTCGGGCCAATCCGGGCGACGATCTGATGACCAAGCTGGTCACGGTGGAGGACGAGCGGGGGCCGCTCACTGACCAGGAGATTGTCCCGACCTGCATAATCCTGCTCCAAGCAGGCCACGAGACCACCGCCGACATCATCGGCAACGCCACCAAGGCGCTGCTGGAGAATCGGGCTGAACTGGAGCGCTTGCAGGTCACGCCCGAGATGATCGACGACGGCTTCGAGGAGCTGCTCCGCTACGACAGCTCGGTGCAGATCAACCACCGAGTGCTGGCCGCTGACGTGGAAGTAGCTGGCCAGACCTTCCCCGAGGGCGACCTGTGCGTAGTGATGCTGGGGGCCTGCAACCGCGACCCCGAGGCGTTCCCCGAGCCCGACCGGCTGGACCTCAACCGCGACGCCAGCCAGCACAACGGCTTCGGCCTGGGGGCCTACTACTGCCTGGGCTCATCCCTGGCCCGAGCCGAGGCCATCGCCGCCCTCGACGCCCTGGTCCAGCGGTACCCCACCCTGGAGCTCAACCCCGACAAGCCGGCCCCCGTCTACCGCCCCACCCTCGTCCTCCACGGCCACGAACACCTCCACGTCCGCTGGAACTAGCAAATAAGATGAATTTCAGTCATTAATAGATATTTTACTTGATTTACCATCGCCAGTGTGTTCAAGTGAGGCATGAAGCTGGTTGACCTTGCCGCTGAGAGCGCAGATGCAGACCCAAGGCAAGGAGGTTCGCTCCGTGCATGCTGGTGAGTGGCAGCAGACATGTGGGAGGTCGTGACGACGGCTGAGTACCAAGAATGGTTTGGAACTCTGAAGGCCCAGGACCAAGCTCGTCTGCTTAGAACTATCGATCGTTTGAGATCAGAGGGGCCGATCTTGAGCAGACCCAACGCTGATGCCGTAAGGGGCTCTTCCTACAGCAACATGAAAGAACTGAGACCGACGCAGACGCTCCGAGTCTTCTACGCATTCGACACGCAGCGACGAGCAGTCCTGCTGTGCGGTGGTGACAAATCCGTGTCCAAGAAAGAGGAAGTCTGGTATAGGAGAATGATCCGTCGAGCTGATGTGATATTCCGCGACCACCTTACGAATATGGGCAGGTCCCAGCCTCACGGAGGGGCATGATGCCCCTGCTATCATTCGCGGTGATGCGTCTGTTCCGCCGCCGCCGAGACCTGGGTCTGCGTCCGGTTTCCGAGTTGCATGATGAGTTCATGAAGCGTCCTGATGCCGAGAAACTGTTGGCGGAGGCTGAGGAATACCTATCTCAGCGAGAACGCGACTATGCCGCCCAAGCTGAAGCAGGTTCCGCGGCCGGGCAAGGGCCTCGCAGCTAGCGAAATCTTCCGGGGCGCAGAACCAGGCTGAGCTGGCGGTCGGCGGAGGCGGTCCAGCCGCCGGGGACTACCACGGTGGAGGAGGTTTCTTCGATGATGGCGGGGCCGGCGATGGTGGGGCCGGGCAGGAGGGTGTGGCGGCGGTAGACGGGGGTGTCGGCCATTTCACCGCCGAACCAAGCGGGGCGATAGGAGAGGGGCATGGGTGGTTGGGCGGCTACTTGGTCGGTCGACCAGTCGGGCTTGGGCACCGGGCCGACAACCCGCACCCGGTAGTTGACGAACTCCACCGGGTCGGTTTGGCGGATGCCGTAGAGCTGTTCGTAAAGCCCGTTGAACGCCGAAGCCGCCTCGTCCAGGTCGCAGCCGTGGAGGGGGACGGTCAGCTCGTGGGCTTGGTGGTGGTAGCGGATGTCGATCTCCCGCTCCAGCACGATCTCGTCGGCGGAGAACCCCTCCGCCCCGATCTCGGCCACGGCCACGGCCTCCAGCTCGGCGTAGATGGCCTCGATGACTTCGGCATCAACACCGACCGAGTCGATCACCTGGGTGCGGACATGGTCGGTGACCACGTCGGAGGCCAGCAGGCCCACCGCTGAGCCCACGCCGGGGTTGGCCGGGACCACCACCTCGGAAATGCCGAACTCCTCGGCCAAGCGGGCCACATGCACCCCGGCGGCCCCGCCCGAGGCCAGCATGGTGAAGTCGCGGGGGTCGATGCCCCGTTCCAGGGTCACCACCCGCACCGCCGCGGCCATGGTGGCGTTGACCACCTCATACACCCCGGCGGCGGCCTCCTCCGGGGTCAGCCCCATTGGCTCGGCCAGCTCGGCCACAGCGGCATGGGCCAGGTCGGCCCGGATGGCCATGCGGCCCCCGAGGAAGAAGCCCGGGTTGAGGTAGCCCAGCACCAAATCGGCGTCGGTCACGGTGGGCTCGGTGCCGCCCCGGTCGTAGCAGGCCGGTCCCGGCTCGGCCCCGGCGGAATCGGGCCCCACCCGCAGCGCCCCGCCGCTGTCCAGGTAGGCGATTGACCCGCCGCCTGCGCCCACCTCGGCCAAGTCGATCACCGGGATCTTGATGGGATAGCCAGTGTTGATCTTCTTCACGCCCGACGACGCCGTGCCCCCCACATAGAACTCGTGGGCGATGGCGGCCTGGCCGCCCCGCACCAGCCCCGCCTTGGCAGTGGTGCCCCCCATGTCGAAGGAGATCAGATCGTCGATGCCGCTGAGGCGGCCGATGTGGGCGGCGGCCATTACCCCGGCGGCTGGCCCCGACTCCACCAGTTGCACCGGCCGCCGGGCCACCGTGGCCGCCGAGATGATTCCGCCCGACGAGCCCATGATCTGAAGCCGGGCCCCAATGCCCTGTTGGGCCAGCTCTTCGTCCAGTCGGGCGATGTAGCGGGTAACAATGGGGCCCACGTAGGCCGACATAACCGTGGTGCAGGCCCGGGGCAGCTCCCGGTACTCGGGCCAAACATCACTGGAAACCGCCACGTAGAGGTCGGGGTTCAGCTCGGAAATGATGTCGGCCACTTGCCGCTCGTGCTCTCCGTTGGCGTAGGAGTGGAGGAAGCACACCGCCACCGCCTCCACCGGCTCGCGGGCCAACAGGTCGGCCAGCGACGAGCGGGCCTGCTCGACGTCGAGCGGCACCACCACCGAGCCGTCGGCCCCTGTCCGCTCCACCACATCCACGGTGCGCCGCCGGGGGACGATGGGCGCCTGCTTGGTGTAGAAGAGGTCGTACTTCTCTGCGTCGCCCTTGCGCTCGTTGCCAATGATCAAGATGTCGCCGAACCCCGCCGTGGTCACGTAGGCCACCGGACCCCCCTTGCGCTCCAAGATCAGGTTGGTGGCCAGGGTGGTGGCGTGGACCACCTGGGACACCTCGGGGGGATCATGCCCGGCCTCGGCCAACAGCTCGGCAATCCCTTCGAGCACCCCAGCCGCCGGGTCGTCGGGGGTGGTGAGCACTTTGGCGGTGCACACGCTGCCGTCGGTGCGGTCGATCATCACCACATCGGTGAACGTCCCCCCGATGTCGATGCCCAAAGCGAGGGTCATCGGCTTCTCAACGCCGCCGTGGCCGCCGGGTCCACCTCCCCGGTTTCCGGGTGAATCACCACTCCGTAGTCCCGGCGGGCGGCCTCCGGCGACACCCTGCCGTCTCGCACATCGGCGGCCACCAACTCGGGGTCGCGTTCATACGGGTCTCCGAAGCCGCCGCCGGCGGAGGTGAGCATGGTGATTATGTCCCCGGCTCGCAGCGGATAGGCGGTTACCTTGGCGGGCAGCGTTTGCTCGTCGGGGGTGCCCTCGTTCAAAACCCAGCCCCCGCCCGCGCCAGCAGAGCCGCCGTAGATGCCGGGAGGAGGGCGGCGGCAGCGGTCGGTGGCCCGGCCGGTGAACTGTCCGTCGGCGAGGATGCGGATATCCCGGCGCGCCCCGGTGCCGCCCCGCCACTGCCCCGGTCCCCCCGAGTCGGTCCACAGCTCGAAGCGCTCAAAGCGCACCGGGTGCTCCTGCTCGTAGGCCTCCACGGTGTGGAACGCTCCGCCGGCACCCAACACCAGCGGGCCGGTCACATCCACCCCGTCGCGGTCGGAGCGGGCCCCGGAGCCGCCGAACTGGGGATCCATGAACGCCCACGGCCGGCCGTCGCCCCCGGTGCCGTTCATGATGTAAACGTGGACATTGCACGAGGCGGCCACCGCCCGGGCCGGGTCGAGCTCAGAGAACGCTCCCAACATGGCCTCCACCACGGCCATGACCGTGGCCATTCGGGCGTTGAGGGCGGCGGGCGGATTGGGATTCACCAGCGTGCCCGGGGGCAGACGCAGCTTCAGAGGCCGGAAAGCCCCGTCGTTCACCGGGATGTCGGGGGCCAACAGGCAGCGCACGGCAAACAGCACCCCGGAGGTGGTCTGCGACACCGCGGCGTTGATCGGCCCCGGGGCTTGGGGTGAGGTGCCCTGGAAATCAGCGGTGATGGTGGAGCCCTTGATGGTGAGGGCCACGTGTACCTCATGGTCGGCGTCGGGATTCACGCCGTCGTCGTCGATGATGAACGAGCCGGTGTAGGTGCCGTCGGCCAGCGCTTCGATGCCCGCCCGGGTCCGGCGCTCGGTGTAGTCCAACAGCTCGTCGGTGATCTGGTGCAGCCGCTCGAGGCCGTAGCGGTCGGCCAAATCGGCCAGGCGGTCGGCGCCGAGGTTGGTGGCCGCCATCATGGCCCGGATGTCGCCCAGCACCTTCTCAGGGGTGCGGCTGTTGGCCGCGATCACATCCAAAATCGGCTGGTTGGGCTCTCCGGCAACCGCCAGCGGCACCGGGGGAAGAACCAGGCCCTCCTGGAACATCTCGGTGGCGTTGGCCGGCAAACCGCCGGCGGCCATTCCGCCCAGATCGGCCACGTGCAACAGGGCGCAGGTGAAAAAGGCCAGCGTGTCGCTTATGAACACCGGGCGGAACACCATCACGTCGTTGGAGTGGATGCCGCCCCGGTAGGGATCGTTGGAGGCGTACACGTCGCCGTCGGCCATTCCCGAGGGCGGGAAGTCGTCCAGCAGGGAGCGAAGCGACGGCCGCAAGCTGGACAAATGCATGAGAGGCGCGCCCATCGACTGGGCGATGAACTGGCCCCGGTGGTCGAAGATTGCCGCGGTGGAGTCCCCGCCCTCTTTGACCACCGAGGAGTAGGCCGATCGCACCGTGGTCAGCCCCATCTCCTCGGCGATGGCACCCAAGGCGTTCTTGACTACCTCCAGCGCGATGGGGTCAAAAGGCCGGGCGTCGGTGGTCGATGGGGCGCGGTCCACAGCAATCAGAGCCCAGCGATCAAAGCTCGAATGGCCCCTTGCCCATCTGGTCGCGGATGGTGACGACCGCCGGGTTGGTCATGGAGCGGCGCTGCCAGTTGGCCCCGTCCACCACCATGGTGTGACCGCTGATGAACCGGGCGAAGGGGGAGGCCAGGAAGGTGGCGGCCCAGCCCAGCTCCCGCAGCTGCCCCACCCGCATGGCCGGCTGGCACGGGTCTTTCTCGTGGGTGCGGTCGAGGCTGGAGCGGATGTCGGCGGTCATGTCCTCATGGGGGAACAGCCCCGGCACCAGCCCGTTCACCTGGATGCCGTAGGGCCCCCACTCCACGGCCAGGCTCTCGGTCATTGACTTGACCCCGGCTTTGGCCGCGGCCGAGTGGGCGAACCCGGGGCCGCCGGTCCAGGCGTAGGAGGCCCCGATGTTGACGATCGACCCCGGCGTGCCGGCGTCCAGATGGCGGCGGGCGAACTCCCGGGCACAGAAGAAGGTGCCGTTGAGGGTTATGTCCACCACCGTGCGCCAGGCGTTGGGCGACATGTCCTCAGCCGGAACCGGGAAGTTGGCCGCCGCGTTGTTGATCAGCACGTCGGGCAGGCCGAACCGCTCGGCGGCGGCGTCGAACGCCTCGGCGATCTGCTCGGCCTGGCGAATGTCGCAGCCCACTACCAATACGTCGGCACCGATGTCCTCCATGGCCGCCTGGCCCGCTTCCAGGTGCTCGGGCTTGCGGCTGGCGATAACCAGGTTGGCGCCCAGCCGGGCGAACTCGGTGGCGATGGCCTTGCCCAGCCCGGTGCCCCCGCCGGTGACGAACACGGTCTGGCCGTCGTAGGTGCCCGGCACCAGGGCGGTGGCGCCCTCCGGGGCGGGCTCGGGCAATCCGGTGATCTCAGCCATGGCTCCGTCCTCCCTAAGACCGCTTGTACTGGGGTTCGCGCTCTTCGGCCCGGGCCGCTCGGAACTCGGCGAAGTCGTCGGAGCGGTTGATCAGCGTCTGGAAGGCGTACTCGTCGTTCATGGAGCTTTGCAGCCCCTCCATGGCCAGATTGCGTATCACCCGGCGGGCAAGCTGCACCGTGTAGGGCGAGTGAGAGGCGATCTTGGCCGCCATCTCCATCACGGTGTCGTCCAACTCCTCAGGGGCCACAATCCGGGACACGATGCCGTGGGTGAGGGCCTCTTCGGCGCTTAGCACCCGGCTGGTGAGCACCATGTCGCTGACCAGGCCCGATCCGCAGATCTCGAACAGGCGGCCCATTCCGCCGGTGTCGGGAATAACCCCGTGGGTCAATTCGGGGAGCAAGAAGCGGGCGCCCTCGGCTGCCACCCGGATGTCGCACAGCAGCGCTCGCTGGAACGATCCGCCGATGGCCCATCCCTGCATGGCCACGATGATGGGGGCGTCTATGTCCCAAACCTGCTGGATTCCCCGGTGGCCCCGCTCCATTCCGGCGTGGTGGGCCATCCCCATCTGACCGCCGCCGATGGCCGAAACGTCGCGGCCCGACGACCACGACTTGCCCTCTCCACGCCACACCACGGCCCGGATGGACTTGTCGGCTTTGATCTCCCCCAGGATGTCGAAAAGCGCCACGTCCATGTCGTCGTCGAAGGCGTTGTGCTTGGCGGGATTGTTGTTGGTGATGACGGCGATATGCCCGTCCACCCTGAGCTGTACTCGATCGTCGGCCATGCCCTCACCGTAACCGTCGCTCTTGCTTTGGGAAGAATGGGGCCGGTTTGGGTCACAATGGCATCTATGGCGATGAACTTGAGCTTGGTGGGGGAGCGGGGCAAGCCGTCCCAGCGGGGATGGCTGCCCCGGGATTGCACGCTCTATGCGCTCAGCGTGGGGGCGGGGTTCGACGATCTGGCGTTTGTGGGGGAGAAGGCCGCCGGGCACCCCCAGCAGGTGTACCCCAGCTTCGTGTGCTCCGGGGGCCGCTCCGATAAGGCCAGCAGCGGCGAGAATCCCATGTTCCGGTACGGCGACTACCAGGTTCACCAGCTGGTCCACGGCGAGCAGGAGCTGACCGTTCACGGCGAGATCAGCCCGACCGGGTCGGTGGTCAGCACATCGGTGGTGGTGGGCATCTACGACAAGGGATCCGGTGCGGTGGTCCACGCCGAGAGCGAGTCGGTGGACGCCGCCACCGGCGAGCCGCTGTTCACCACCGGCTCAAAGCTGTTCGTGATGGGCGAGGGGGGATTCGGCGGCGACCCCGGCCCCAAAACACCGGCCTGGGATGTGGGCGACGCGCCCCCCGACGCCGCCGTCGATTGGCAGACCCTGCCGGTGCAGTCGCTGCTCTACCGCCACGGAGGCAACGATCCCAACCTGATCCACTACGACCCCACAGTGGCCGCGGCGGCCGGGTTCGACGGCCCCATCCTCATGGGGCTCAACACTTACGGCTTCGCTTGCCGGGCCCTGGTGGAGACGGTGTGCGGGGGCGACCCCCTGGCACTGGGCTCGATAGGCGGGCGCTTCGCCTCCCCCGGATACAACGGCGACGTGCTCACCACCCAGATCTGGCGCGACCCCGCCGAAGAGAACGGAGTGCTGTTCCGAGTGGTATCCAACCGGGGCACCACCGTTTTCGACAAGGGCCGGGCCACGCTGCGGTAACCAGCAGAAGGGAAACGCAATGAGCAGATTGGTGATCGACGCCGACGGCCACATCAGCGAACCGCCCGGGCTGTGGGAGGAGTTCTGCGATCCGGATTACCTGGCCTTCGCCCCTCGGCGGGTGCTCGACAGCCAGGGGCGGCCCCGAACCTTCGTCGGCGGCGAGATGGCCCCCTACATCCCGTTCGACTCCGAGGCCTACGACAAGGAGCGCCCCAAAGGAGGCGTCGATCCCCACGCCCGACTGGCCGACATGGACAGCGAGGGCATGGACATCTCGGTGATCTTCCCCACCACCGGGCTCATGTTCGGCGGCATCGCCGATGCGGCGGTGAACAACGCCCTGTGCCGGGCCTACAACGACTGGCTCCGCACCTACTGCGACACCGACACGTCCCGACTGCTGGGAGTGGCGGTGGTACCCCAGGTGGACCCGGCGCTGATGGTGGCCGAGGCCCGCCGGGCCATCGACGAACTGGGATTCGTGGCGGTGATGCTGCGCCCCAACGTCATCGCGGGGCGAACCCTCGACCACCCGGCCTACGACGGGCTGTGGTCGCTGTTGGCCGACCGAGGAGTTCCCGCGGCCCTGCACGAGGGCACCACCCAGAACGTGCCCCAATCAGGCCTCGACCGCTACGACAACTTCATGTTCCGCCACGTGTGCTCCCATCCCCACGAGCAGCAGATGGGATGCCTGGAGCTGATCGCCGGTGGGGTGCTGGAGCGCCACCCCGAGTTGCGGGTGGTGTTCTTGGAGTCGGGCTGCGGCTGGGTGGACCACTGGCTCGAGCGCATCGACGAGCACTTGGACTCCTGGGGCCACGCCTCAGCCCCGCTGGAGCTGAACGCCACCGAGTATTTCCAGCGGCAGTGCTTCATCTCCTGTGACCCCGAAGAGCGGACCGTTGCCGGAGTGATGGACTCGCTCGGCGACGACTGCGTGGTTTTCGCCACCGACTACCCTCACCCCGATGGGGTGTTCCCCGGCGTGGTCAAAGCGCTGGCCGACCGGGACGACCTCAGCGAAGACCGCAAAGACAAGATCCTGGGCCTCAACGCCAAGCGGTGTTTCGGCCTTTGAGCTTTTTGGGGAGGGAAGCCATGGGGGACAGAAGGCTGAAATCAACGGCGGCACTGCTGCGGTGGGTGCTTGCTCTGTTGGCATTGGCTCTGGTTGCCGCGGCCTGTGGGGGCGGCAACGACGACGATGGCGACGCTGGGGCGCCGCAGCCGACGGCGGCGACTGCTCCCGAACCGGCTGACACCGAAGGCGAAGCCGAGCCCGCTCCCGCAGAGCCGGAGCCTGACGAACCGGAACCGGCCCCCACGCAAGAGGCGCCGGCTGGCGCCGAGGCACCGGCTCCAACCGAGGCGCCTGAGCCCACGCCTGAGCCCACGCCTGAGCCCACCCCGGAGCCCATCGTCTTGACCGACTCGTTCCGGGGCGTGACCTCGGAGTCCATCCTCATCGGCCACACCTATGTGGATTTCGAGCGGCTGCGGACCGACTTCGGGCTGGACCTCCCCTATGAGAACTTCGGGGAGTCATTCCTGGCCCTGGTGGATTGGTACAACGAACAGGGCGGCGTGCTCGGGCGGCGGCTCGAAGCGGTCTCCGAGGCGTATTGGCCGGTGGGATCGGCCGATGCCGAGGCGCTCTGCCTCAAGCTGACCGAAGACGTGGAGGTGTTCGCCGTGCTGGGCGGCTTCACCGGCTCGGGGTCGGCCGGGGTCAACACCTGCATCACCGAAATCCACGAGACAATCCTGGTCGGAGGCCTGCCCTCGCAGTCCGAAGCCGAGGCGGCCGGCGGCCGGTGGGTGATCGCCCCCATCAGCTTGGAGCGGCGAAATTCCGCCTTCGTTTCTGTGCTGGAGCAAACCGGGCGGATCGACGATTTGGGCCCGATCATGGTGATCGCCATCACCGGTGCGCAGCCCGGGCTGGTCGACTCGACGGTGGAGCTGTTGAGAGCGGCTGGGGCCGAGGTTCCGGTGGTGGCCAAGGCCGCCTACACCGGAGACACCATCGCCACCCAAGGTGAGATGGACGTGTTCTTAGAGCGGGGCCGTGTCGAGGGGGTTGAAGCAATAATGCTCATCGGAGAGTCCCCCACCCGAGACGCCCAGCTCTTTGCCAACGCCCCCGACATGGTCTATCTGGTGCCCAATGGCGACCGAATCAGTACCTGGGAGCAAGAGCCGCCTGAAGGCCTCAGTCCCGACACCGTGGTTTTGACCGGCAGAACGTTCCCCGACTACCCGGTGGACGATCCCCGCATCCAGCAGTGCATCGAGGTGGTCGAGGCCGCCACCGATGTGGAGATCGTGCCTCCCGATCAGCAGGCCGAGGGCGATCCCGACTACTGGCCGGCCATGTTCAACGCTTGTCGCGACCTGGCCATCTTCGTGCAGATCGCCGAGGCCGCCGGCCCCGATCTGACCAACGAGTCGTGGGTGGACGCGCTGGGCCGGGTGCCCGACCTGTCGGTGCCCGGCTACGGATTCGTCTCCATTCGGCCCGGCAAGATCGACGCCAACGATCAGCAGTTCCTGATGGAATACGACTACGACACCAAGAGGTTCGTCGAGCTCGCCGGCCCCCTCGACGTTGGCTAGCTGTTTCCCGCCGGGAGTATGGAACTCGAATCCTACGCCGAGCAGAGCGAGCGCCTTTGGGAGCTGGCCAGCGACCAGGGGATGCCGCGTCGGCACTTTCTGGCGCTCTTGGTGGCCGGTGGCGCTGCGGCGGTGGTGGCAGCTTGCGGGGGTGGCCGATCGTCTTCGGTGCCGATTACCGGCAGCCTCGCCTCGACAGCTGAGCCGGCCGCGCTCTTCAAGGACCCTTGGCCGTTCATCCGGCATGGCGCATCACTTGAGACCCGTATGGAGTTCATGCCGGGGGTGATCACGCCCAACGACCTCTTCTTCGTCCGCAACAACTCCTCCAGCATCGATCTATCAGTGGACGACTGGTCGCTGGTGGTGGAGGGCGATGCGGTTGAGCAGCGTTTGGATCTCAGCTATGACGACATCCGTCGCCTCCCCAGTCGCTCGTTGGTCGCCTATCTGGAGTGCGCGGGCAACCACCGGGTGATGTTCGACCGGTTGCAAGGTCGGAGAGCAGAGGGTACCCAGTGGGGGCGTGGTGCCATCGGCAACGCCGAGTGGCTGGGCGTCTCCCTGGCCGATGTGCTGACCCTGGCCGGTTTGGCCGACGACGCGGTGAGCGTGTTGCTGGTGGGGCTCGACGAAGATTCTCCCGAGGGGGGTTTCCAACGCGTTCTGCCCCTCGAAAAGGCGCTGGATCCCGACACAATCCTGGCCTATGAGATGAACGGCGAGCTGCTGCCCCGCGACCACGGATTCCCGCTGCGGGCCATCGTTCCGGGGTGGGTGGGCAGCTCGCAGATCAAGTGGCTGGGTCGGATCGTGGTGTCGGCCGATCCGCAGTGGACCCGCAATAACACCACCTCCTACGTGCTGATCGGCGATGACTATTCCCCTGAGGGCCAGGCTCTCGGCCAGGTGGTGACCGAGCAGAACATCAAGAGCGCCCTGGCCCTGCCGTGGCCGGCCTCGATGGACGCCGGCCAGAACGTCGTGTGGGGTTTTGCCCACTCGCCTCGTGGCCGGATAGCCCGCGTTCAATGGAGCGACGACGGTGGCGCAAGTTGGCAGGATTCCAAGGTGCACGAAACTCAGCCCCAACATTCATGGGCCCGATTCGAGTTCAAATGGACGGCAACTCCCGGTGAGCACACCATCACCACCCGGGCCACTGATATCGAGGGCAACACCCAGCCTGATCGGGTCCCGTTCAACCAGAAGGGCTATCTCTTCAACCAGCCCCTTCCGCACCCTGTGCGGGTAAGAGCCCAGAGCTGAGCTACAGCCCCATGTCGTGGTAGTCGGGGACTTCGTAGCGGCCGATGGCTTCGGCTCGGCGGTGGAGGAGGGCGACGGTGTCTTCGATGTTGCGGCCGATGATGAACCGGCGCTGCTCCACGCAATCCACCACGAAGTTGCCGTGTTCCAACAGGTCGGCCACCTCGGGTTCCTCACCCCGGACCTCGGTCAAGATGTCTTTGAGCTCTTGGAAGGTCATGCTGCGCCGCCCGGTGGCCTCGCCCTTGCGGGCGAAGTGGTCCGGGCGGTTGCGCTGGGCGGTGAACAGGCCGGTGTCCAGCATGCCGCCCGACGGGTAGAGCACTGAGGCCCGCAGGTCGCTGCCCTCCCGGATCAGGTTGATATGCACGGTCTCGGTGAAGCAGCTCACCGCAGACTTGGAGGCGGCATAAACCGACGCGGTGGGCACGGGAGCGAAACCGCCGTCGCCCGACGAGGTGTTGATGATCTGTCCGGGCTCGCCGCCGGCCAGCATGCGGGGTACGAACTCGGTGGTGCAGATGGCCACGCCGAACACGTTGACGCTGAAGCACCACCGCCAGTCGTTGGGCTCCTGCTCCCAGGGCTTGCCACCCCCGCCGGAGGTAACCCCGGCGTTGTTGAAGAGCAGGTTGCACCGGCCGTGGGCGTCGTAGACGTGATCGGCCAGGGCGGCCACCGAGCCCTCGTCGGCCACATCGGTGGGCCAGCCCGACACCGGGCCCAGATCGGACAGCTCGGCCACGGTGGCCTCGGTGGTGTCGGCCTCGATGTCGGCGATCACCACCGTGGCGCCGCGCCCCAAAAGCGCGGTCACGATGCCCTTGCCGATGCCACCGGCCCCGCCGGTGACCACCGCCACCATGCCGTTTACGTCGAGACGCTCAGTTGGGGTTTCGCTGCTCATGATGACTCCCGTGATAGGCCGAACCGAAGTGGTCTAGCAGTTTTTGCCCCACTCCACTAACGCTCAGTCGGCGTTGAGGGATTCCCGGGCGATTTGAGCCGGATCGGGGGGCGCCGCGCTGGGCGTGGAGATGTCAATATGGGAGATGGCGCCGGTCCAGCCGAACGGGGGCTGATAGTCGTCGTTGACTGGGAAGCCGGCGTCTTGGCCGATGATCAGCCCGGTGCCCCCGTTCTGCCACGAGTTGGGGAATGTGCGGTCGAGCTCCAGCCGGGCGGCCACCTCACCGTCCACCAGCAGCTCCACGGTGCTAGAGGCCACCGACGTCGGCTGGTACCGGCATCCCAGGCTGGTGGCGTCAACCGCGACCGACGGGGCGGCCAGGCGGAATTGGTCGCCCGAGAGGCACATGCCCAATACCAGATTGCCACCCAAACCGTAGAGAGCTAGGCCGCTGGTCCAGTCGCCCATGGCCCACAGAATGCCCTCGGCCCCGGTCGCCCCCACCGTCACTGAGGCCTCGATGGTGAATCCCCGCACCAGCACAGGCATCACCTCGTCGGCCACCCGGCCCGCCCCCGGTCGGTAGCGCACTTGGGCGGGGGGCGGGTAGGCCGGGGGATAGATGGCCGGCATCCGCCCGGCGTAGCCGTCGTCGAGGGGCAGCACCCCGTAGCGCTCGGCGGCGGCCCACCAGGCTGATTCGAGCTCGGCCAGCTTCTCGGGGTGCTCGACGGCCAGGTCACAGGCCTCGGAGAAGTCGTCGTCGAGGCGGAACAGCGCCCAGGTGTCGTCGGTGAACGAGCGGCTCCCCTCCATAAGAACGACCTCGTCGCCGTGGGCTTCGGCCACGTGGTCGGTCGTGGCCTTCCAGCCGTCCAGGTACATGGCCCGCGACCCCTGGACCTCGAAGTACTGCTCGGATCGGGGAGAGGAGGCCTCGGCATCATCGAACGTGGCCGCCAGGCTGGCCCCGTGCATCGGCGTCTGGGCCACGCCGTCCACCGAATCGGGAGCCTCCACCCCGCACAGCTCCAGCACCGTGGGGGCCAGGTCGATGGCGTGGCAGAACTGGGTGCGCACCTCGCCGCGGGCAGCGATGCCCGCGGGCCAGTGCACCACCAGCGGGGTGCGGGTGCCGCCCAGCCAGGCGTAGCGCTTCCACAGCCGAAACGGGGTATTGCCGGCCCACGCCCAGCCCCAGGCGTAGTGGTTGTAGGTGCGGGGACCGCCCAACTCGTCGAGCCATTCCAGGTTGGCGGCCACCGTCTCGGGCAGGCCCTTGGTGAACCGGTGCTCGTTCACCGAGCCCACATGGCCCCCCTCGGCACTGGCCCCGTTGTCGGAGCACAGCACCACCACGGTGTTGTCCAGCTCGCCGATGGCCTCCAGATGGTTGATCACCCGTCCGATCTGGGCATCGGTGTGGGAAACGAACCCGGCGTACACCTCGTGCATGCGGGCGAACAGCCGCCGGGCGTCGGCGTCCAGATCGCCCCAGGGCTGCACCCACGAGGGGCGCTCGGTGAGCTTGGTGCCCTCCGGTGAGATGCCCGAGGCCAGTTGCCGCTCAAAGGCCCGCTCCCGCCACCGGCCCCACCCGTCGTCGAACATCCCCCGGTAGGGGTCCACCCATTCGGGCGCCACGTGGTGGGGGGCGTGGGTGGCCACTTCGGCGTAGTAGCAGAAGAACGGCTTGTCGGGGGCGGCGTGCTTCTGGTCGGTTATGTGGGCGATGGCCTGGTCGGCCAGATCGGCGCTGAGGTGGTAGCCGTCGTCATAGTGGGCCGGCGGCTTGATGTAGTGCTGGTCGCGCACCAGGTTGGGAGCCCAGCAGTTGGCCCCGCCGTGGAGCACCCCGTAGTAGCGCTCGAAGCCCACCCCGGTGGGCCACAGGGTGAACGGACCGGCCGCGCTGCGCTCGCCCCGGGGAGCGAGATGCCACTTGCCGATGGCCATGGTGCCCCAGCCGGCGTCGCGCAGGATGCGGGGCAGCATGGCGGCCGACGAGGGAATGCGGGCGGTGTAGCCGGGAAACCCCATGGTCATGTCGGACAGAAACCCCATGCCCACCGCGTGGTGGTTGCGCCCGGTCAAAAGGGCGGCCCGGGTGGGAGAGCACAGGGCGGTCACATGGAAGCGGTTGTAAGACAGGCCGCCCGCGGCCAGCCGGTCGATGTTGGGGGTGGCGATGTCGGCCCCGAAGCAGCCGAGCTGGGCGAACCCGGTGTCGTCCAGCAAAATCACCAGCACGTTGGGCGTCCCCTGGGGGGCTCGGGGCAGCTCCGGGGGCCGAGGGGTGGACTCGGCCACGGTGAGCCCGATGCCGGCAGATGGGGGAACAGAGTCAGTCATGGTGCGCTCAAGGAATTAGCGGCGCGACCGGTAGTCGCTGCCGGGGATGGAGGCGAACGGGAAGGGCTCGGGCGCCCGGCCCTTCAACAGCGCGAAGCACTCGCCGGTGAGGCCCGAGTCGAGGATGGCCATGGCCGCCCCGGCCACCTCCTCGGAGTCCATGATGACCATGCCCGCGGCTTCGAGGCGGTCTCTGTTGCCGCCCAAGAATCCGGTGCCCACCGTGGCCGGGCACACCGCGTTGAGGCTGATGCCCTGCTCGGCGAGATTGGGAGCAGCGCTGCGCACCAAAGCGGCTATGGCGTGCTTCGACATCGAATAGCCCAAATCCACCGGCAGCGGGCTGAAGCACGCCATCGAACCGGTAACCAGCACATGGCCGCCCCCGGCCGCCTCCAGCAGCGGCACCGCGGCCCGCAGGCCGAACACCACGCCGTGCTGGTTGATCCCGATGATGCGCAGATAGTCGTCGTCGCTCATCTCGGCGATGTCGCCCAGCCCCATCATGACCCCCGCGTTCAGGTGGGCCACATGCAGATGGCCGGGATCGTCGGCCAGCTCCGCAGCCAGCGCAGCCCAGGCCGCAGAGTCGGCCACGTCGAGGCGGCGGTACTGCCCGCCAATCTCATCGGCCACCTGCTGGCCGGCGTCGTCGGCCACGTCGGTGCAGACCACCCGGGCACCGGCCTCTGCGTAGCGCCGGGCGCAGGCCGCCCCTATGCCCGAGGCTGCTCCGGTCACCAGGGCGGTCTTTCCCGACAGGTCCACTATCAGCCCCCGGCCGTCTCGGCGCCGCGGGCGAAGGCGTCCTGAGTCTCAAGGTCGTAGAGGCCGTTGATGAACTGGAGCGGCGGCTTGGTGGTGTACTCCTCCTCGGCCCGGCTGGGCATGATCTTCTCCCGGTGGCGCAGGTCCCACATGCTCTCGCACCGCCCGGAGTAGTCGTCGGGCTGCTCCAGCATCCAGATGATGCCGTCGGCCGGCACCGAGGTGGGCTCCCAGTCGGTCAGGTCGATGTCGCCCATGTTGGCCAGCGTGCCCTCGGAGGCCACCGGGATGTCGATGCGGAAGCAGTTGACCGCGATGCGGTCGGGGTGGAGCTGGCGGGCCAGGTCGGTGGTCATCCGCTCCAGGGCCAGCTTCGACATGCCATACGACATCAGCCCCGGCACCGGGCGCAGCGCGGCCTGCGACGAAAGGCTGAGGATGCGCCCCCGCCCCGCGGCCCGCAGATGCGGCAGGGCGGCCCGCACGGTGAGCAGCGGGGCCCGCAGGTTGATGTCCATGATGAGGTCGTAGCGCTTGAGGGGAATGTCCACCTCGCCCACGAAGGTGACCGCGGCGTTGTTCACCACCACGTCGAGCCGGCCCCAGGCCTCCACCGGGGCGGCCACCATGGCCTCGATGTCGTCGGCCGAGGTCAGGTCGGTGGGCACGGCCAGCGCCTCGCCCCCGGCGTCGACCACTGCCGCAACGGTCTCGTCGATGGTGCCGGGCAGCGGCTTGGGCGACGCCTTGGTAGACCGGGCCGCGCACGCCACCTTGGCCCCCTTGGCCGCGGCTGCCACGGCGATGGCCGCGCCCACGCCCCGGCTGGCCCCGGTCACCAGCACGACTTTCCCGGCCAGGTCGTAAGGCTCAGACATCAGCGCTCCATGGCATGCGTCGCTACCCTAACGAACAACGTTGGCTAGGCCGGAGTGGAGCCGGAATGGGCGAGTATCAGCATCTGACGGTGGAACCGGTGGGCGGCTGCATCGGCGCGGAGATAAGCGGGGTAAACCTCGGAGACAACCTGGCACATGAGGTGGTGGCCGAGATCCGCCAGGCATGGCTGGCCCACTTGGTGGTGTTCTTCCGCAACCAGCATCTGACCCTCGACCAGTTCTCGGCATTCGCCCGCCGCATCGGCACCCCTGGCTGCTACCCGTTTGTGCCCGGACTGCCCGACCACCCCGAGATCATTGAGGTCAAGAAACTGCCCCACGAGACCGTCAACTTCGGCGGCATCTGGCACACCGACACCGCCTACCTGGAACGGCCGCCGATGGCGTCGATGCTGTTGGCCCGGGAGGTTCCCTCTGCGGGTGGCGACACTGAGTTCGCCAACATGTACGCCGCATACGATGCGCTTTCCGACGGGCTGAAGGAATTCCTGGGGGGCCTGCGGGCCGTGAACAGCTCGGCGATGGCCGATGTGTCCAAAACCCGGGAAGACCGCATCGCCGACGCCACCGAGGCGGGCCACACCTCAGCCGAGAGCTATGAGGCGGTCCATCCCGTGGTCCGCACCCACCCCGAAACCGGCCGCCCGTCGCTCTATGTCAACGTGGCCCATACCGCCCGCTTCGAGGGCATGACCGAAGAAGAGAGCCAGCCCCTGCTGCGGTTCTTGTTCGCCCATCAGGCCCGCTCGGAGTTCACCTGCCGGTTCCGCTGGGCGCCGGGCTCGCTGGCCCTGTGGGACAACCGCTGCGCCATGCACAACCCCATCAACGACTACCACGGCCAACTCCGGGTCATGCACCGCATCACCTTCGAGGGCGACGAGCCCCGCTAGGCGATTCGCTGGGTTGACCCCGGAGGCCAGCTCAAACGATCCGCGAATCCGAATCAGAGGGCCAGTAGCGATCCCGCAGATAGCGCTTCATCAGCTTGCCGTTGGGGTCTCGGGGCAGCGACTGGTCGAAGTCCACTCCCCGGGGGCACTTGAACGCGGCCAGCCGGTCGGCGCACCACGTCAACAAGGCAGCCTCGGTGTCGTCTCCGGCCCGGGCCGGGTCCACGAGCTGGACCACCGCCCGAACCTCCTCGCCCAGGTCGTCGTTGGGCACCCCGATCACGGCCGCGTCGGCCACATCGGGGTGCATGATCAAAGCGTCCTCAATCTCCTGGGGGTAGATGTTCACGCCGCCGCTGATGATGGTGTGGGCCACCCGGTCGGTGAGGTACAGGTAGCCCTCCTCGTCGAAGCGTCCCATGTCGCCCAGCGTCCGCCAGCCGCTGGGGTGGGCCGCAGCCGCGGTGCGCTCAGGGTCGTTGTGGTACTGGAAGTCCCGCCCCCCGTCGAAGTACACCACCCCGACCTCGCCCGGCGGCACCTCAGCACCGTCGGGGCCCACGATGTGTACCGGTTGCAGCGGCCGCCCTACCGAGCCGGGGTGGGCCAGCCACTCCTCAGAGGTGATGGCGCTGTGGCCGATGTCCTCGGTGCCGGCGTAGTACTCGAACAGGATCGGCCCCCACCACTCGATCATCTGCTGTTTCACCTCCACCGGGCAGGGGGCGGCGGCGTGAATGGCCAGTTGCAGGCTGGACACATCGGCGGCCTCCCGCACATCGGCGGGCAGCTTCAGCATCCGGGAGAACATGGTGGGCACGAACTGGGCATGGGTCACCCGGTGCCGGCCGATGAGCCGCAGGCAGTCGGCCGGGTCGAACCGCTCCATGAGCACCACGGTGCCCCCCACCCGATGCACGCACATGCAGAACACCAGCGGGGCCGAGTGGTAGAGGGGCGCGGGCGACAGGTACACGCTGGTGCGGTCCACCCCGTAGTTGCCCATGGCCAGCGCGGTCTGCACCGCGGGGTTGGCCGGATCGCCGATGCCGGTCTGGGCCGTCGGCTTGCGGATGCCCTTGGGGCGGCCGGTGGTTCCCCCCGAGTACACCATCTCCCGGCCCTCGCCCTCATCGGCGATGGGCGCAGTGGGCAGATCAGCGGCAGCCTCGGCCACGCGCTCGAACCCGGCCACCGCGTCGGCGCCGGTGGTCAGGCGCACCGGCACCCGGGCCAAGTCCAGATCGGCCACCACCGGGGCGGTGCGACCCGACGCCACCACCGCTTCAGCCCCGCAGTCGTTGAGCACGGCCTGCACCTCGCCCGCAGTGAGGTGGTAGTTGATCGGCGTGTAGATCAGCCCGGCCAACTGCGCGGCCCACATCACCGCCATCGACTGCGAGGTGGTCTCCGACACGATGGCCAGATGGTCGCCGGCCCCAAGGCCCCGACCTCTAAGCAGGTGCGCCAGCCGGTTGGCCTCCTCGTCCAGCATCCGGTAGGTGATCACCTCGCCGGTGCGGCCCATGATCACCGCCGGGTGGTCGGGCGCCTGGGCTGCGAACCGGCGGGGATGGAGCATCTCCGAGTCCATCGGCGGGACGATAGTTGCTCTTGCTGTCCGAGGGGTTCTCGGGCGAATCCCGGCTATAGGGTGAGGCCAGCCTTGGGCAAACAGGGAGAAATCAGCCATGTGGCACGAAGAACATCTGTTGATCGACGGGGAGCTGAGGGCCGCCGAGGGGGGCGGCGTGTTCGAGACGCTGAACCCCGCCACCGAGGAGGTGCTCGGGGTGGCCGCCAACGCCACCGATGCCGATGCGGTGGCCACAGTGACCGCCGCCCGCCGGGCCTTCGACACCACCGACTGGGCCACCGACCACGACTTTCGGGCCAAGTGCCTGCGCCAGTTCCATGCCGCGCTGGAGAGCCATCTCGAAGAGATGCGTGATCTCACCGTGGCCGAGGTGGGCTCTCCGGTGATGCTCACCTACGGCGGCCCGCAGCTCGAGGCGCCGGTGGGGTCGGTCAAGTGGGTGGCCGACATGATGGACGGCTACCAGTGGTCCGAAGACCTCGGCGTGGTCGAGTCCTACGGGGGCCACCACCGGCGGTGGATCGAGCGGGAGGCGGTGGGCGTGGTGGCCGCCATCACCGCCTACAACTTCCCCGTGCAGCTCAACCTGGCCAAGCTGGGCCCCGCCCTGGCCGCCGGCAACACGGTGGTGTTGAAGGGGGCGCCCGACACCCCGTGGTCGGCGCTGGCACTGGGCAATCTGATCGCCAACGAAACCGACATCCCCCCCGGCGTGGTCAACATCTTGACCTCGGCGGAGAACTCGGTGGGCGAGGTTCTCACCACCCACCCCGATGTGGACATGGTTACCTTCACCGGCTCCACCGCCACCGGGCGCAAGATCATGGCCGCGGCCAGCGCCACGGTGAAGAAGACCTTCTTGGAGCTGGGGGGCAAAAGCGCCTATGTGGTGCTGGACGACGCCGACGTGGAAGCCGCCGCCGCCATGAACTCGTTCATGATCTGCACCCACGCCGGCCAGGGGTGCGCCATCAACACCCGAATGCTGGTTCCCGCGGCCATGGCCGACACCGCGGCCGAAATAGTGGCGGCCACGCTGGCCAACATCCCCTACGGCGATCCCACCGACCCCTCCATGATGATGGGACCCCTCATCAACTCCCGCCAGCGCGACAAGGTCCACAAGTTTGTGACCGACGCCGTAAACCAGGGGGCCAAGCTGGTAACCGGCGGAAAGCGCCCCGATCACCTGCCGGTGGGCTACTTCTACGAGCCCACCCTGCTGGCCGGCGTGGGCGAGAACGACCTGGTGGCCCAAGAGGAAGTGTTCGGCCCGGTGCTGGCCATCATTCCCTATGACGGGGGCGACGACGAGGCCGTGCGGATCGCCAACAACTCCATCTACGGCCTGTCGGGCTCGGTGAACAGCGCCGACCCCGACCGGGCCCGGGCCGTGGCCCGACAGATCCGCTCGGGCACGATCAGCGTGAACGGCGGTATGTACTACGCCCCCGACGCTCCCTTCGGGGGCTACAAGCAATCGGGCATCGGCCGGGAGATGGGCGTGGCCGGATTCGAGGAGTTCCTCGAGATCAAGACCCTGGCCGAACCGGCCGCCTAGGCGGCAAGCTCGGGCCGCCATGACTGAATCGGGGGAGTGGGCCAGCATTCCGCACATGGCCCAGACGGCCGCGGCCCGCTTCGGCGACGCCCCCGCGGTGGTGGAGGGCGACAACTCGCTGTCCTTCGCGGAGCTGGGCCAGCAGATCGACCAGGCCGCCGCAGCCATGCTGGCCGCCGGGGTGCAGCCCGGCGATCGGGTGGCGATCTGGGCCTCCAACCGCTTGGAGTGGATCATCGCCGCTGTGGGCCTCCAGGGTGCCGGGGCGGCGCTGGTGCCGGTGAACACCCGCTTCAAACCGGCCGAGACCGCCTACATCCTGGCCCGCAGCCAGGCTCGCCTCTTGGTGGCCGAGGCCGGGTTCGCCGGAATCGACCCCGTCGGTCTGTTCCGCCAGACCGACGCCGACCTGTCGGCGCTGGAGCAGGTGGTGGTTCTGCCCCCCGCCGAGGCGCACAACGTGCCTGCCGCGGTGTCGTGGGCCGATTTCCTGAAGGCGGGGGAGTCGGTAGCCCCCGAAGCGGTGGAGGCCCGGCGACAGGCGGTGGGGCCAAACCAGATCAGCGACATCTTGTTCACATCGGGCACCACCGGCGCGCCCAAGGGCGTGATGATGACCCACGGGCAGACCCTCCGGCAGTTCTCCGACTGGTGCGACTTCGCCGATCTGCGCCAGGGCGACCGCTATCTGATCGTCAACCCCTTCTTCCACATGTTCGGCTACAAGGCCGGCTGGCTGGCCTGCCTGATGCGCGGCGCCACCGTGTACCCGGTGCCGACCTTCGACGTCGACCAGGTGTTGGACTTGGTGGAGGCCGAGCAAGTCACCGTGTTGCCCGGCCCGCCCACCGTCTACCAGTCGATTCTCGACCACCCCACCCGCCCGACTCGGGACCTGTCCAGCCTGCGGGTGGCGGTCACCGGTGCGGCCGACATCCCGGTGGAGCTGATCCGCCGGATGCACGAGGAGCTGCCCTTCCAGCGGGTATGCTCCGGATACGGCCTCACCGAGGCCGGCACTTGCACCGGAACCCAGCCCGGCGACGACCCCGCCACCATCGCCACCACCGCGGGACGGGCCATGCCCGACCTCGAGGTGCGCATCGCGGACGGCCACCGGGAGGCCGCTGTGGGCGAAACCGGTGAGGTGCTGGTGCGGGGGTTCAGCGTGACAACCGGCTATTTCGACGATCCCGAGGCCACCGCCGCGGCCATCGACGCCGACGGGTGGCTCCACACCGGCGACCTGGGCATATTGGACCACCGGGGCTACCTGAAGATCGCCGGGCGCATCAAGGACATGTTCATCGTCGGCGGGTTCAACGCCTACCCCGCCGAGATCGAGAACATGCTCTTGGGCCATCCCGCCGTGGCCCAGGCCGCAGTGGTGGGGGTGCCCGACGAGCGGTTGGGGGAAGTGGGCCGGGCGTTCATCGTGCCCCAGTCTGGCTCGGCTATCGATCCCGACGAGCTGATCGCCTGGTGCCGGGAGCGCATGGCCAACTACAAGGTGCCCCGGTCGGTGGTGCTGCGGGAGTCGTTCCCGCTCAACGCCACCGGCAAGGTGATGAAAAGCGAGCTGCTGGCCGAGGCCTAGCCCGAAGGCGGCTCGAACTGGAGCTTCAGCTCTCGCCGCAGGGTCTTGCCCGAGGGCAGCCTGGGAATCGCCTCCACGAAGTGAACAGCGTGGAGGCGCTTGTAGCCGGCCAGCGCATCGGCCACCAGGGCTTTCAGCTCCTCTTCGGTGGCGGCCGCGCCGGAAGCCAACTGCACGGCGGCGGTCACCGCCTCGCCGGAATCGGGATCGGGCAGCCCGAACACCGCGCAGTCAAGCACATTGGGATGGCCCAGCAGCACCGCCTCCACCTCGGCGGGAGCCACTTGGAAGCCCTTCACCTTGATCATCTCCTTCACCCGGTCGGTGATGTGCAGCCACCCGTCGGGCTCCATCCAGCCGACGTCGCCGGTGCGGTACCACCCGTTTGCAAAGGCGTCGGCGTTGGCCTCCTCGGGCAAATAGCCGGCCATCATCGCCGGGCTGCGAGCCTGGATCTCGCCCACCTCGCCGGGGGCCAGTTCCGCCCCGGTCTCCAAGTGGGCGATGCGGATGTCCACGTCGTGGACGGGCGGCCCGGGTGAGTCCAGCCGCCACAGCTCGGGCCGGTTCACCGGATTGCTGGTGAGCACGGGCGCCTCGCTGGCCCCGTAGGCCGGCATAAACGGAACGCCGGTGCGTTCGGTCACCCGTTGGGCCACGCTCTCGGTCACCGGGGTGGCCCCCCACATGATGTAGCGCAGCGACGACAGGTCGAATTCCTCCAAGTTGGGGTGGTTGGCCAGGGCCAGGGCGATGGGGGCTACCGCCATCTCCAGGGTTATGCGGTCGGCCTCGATGGCGCTCAGCATGGCTTCAAGGTCGAACCGGGGGTGGAGCCGCACCGACGAGCCGGCCCACACCGAGGAGAACATGTTGAGCAGGCCCAGGATGTGAAACGGCGGGGTAGTGATCTGAAAGCGGTCCTCATGGGTCAGGCCTAGGACTTCACCCCAGATGACGGTGGCGGCGTTGATGCTGGCGTGAGTGTGGCGCACTGCTTTGGGCATCCCGGTAGTGCCCGAGCTGAACATCAGCACCGCCTCGGTGTGATCCCAATCGAGATCGGCGGCGGGGGCATCGGCCGCGCTGTCGGCCAGGGCGGATACCGCGGGGTCGTCCTCCAAGTGGATCACCCGGCTGGCCATCTGGGGCGGGAGGCGCAGGTGGGTGTCGCCGTCGGTGACGGCCAAAACCGGCCCGGTTAGGTCGACGGCGTGAGCGGTTTCGGCCTGCTTCCAGGCCGAGCTGATCATCACCGCGGAAGCCCCCAGCTTCAAGATGCCGTACACCGAGGTGAAGAACTCGGGTCGGTTCGAGGCCATGACCGCCACCCTCTGGCCGGCGCCTACCCCCCGCTCGGCCAGCAGCCGGGCGAAGCCGTCGGCCTGCTGGTTGAAATCCCGATAGGTGAGCGCCCGATCTTCGAACCGAATGGCCACCCGGTCGCCAAATCGGTTAGATGCCGACTCCAGCAGGCTGTGGACGCTGCTGCCTCGGGGGTACTCCAAGGGCGGGAAGATCGACGACACGGATTAGCCCTCAGCCTCGCCGGGAAAGCCCTTGCCCTCCAGCTCCGGGTCGAGGGGCAGGTCGAAGCAGTTGAATGCCACCGCCAGGGTGTCGTAGGCCCCCACGGTAAACAGCAGGTCCATGATCTGGCGGGTATCGAACGCCTCAGCCAGCTCGCTCCATGTGGCATCGCACCAGCGGTGGTCGTGGTGGAGCTCGTCCACCGCCCGCAGCAACAGGGCGTCCTCCGGCGCCCACCCTTCAAGGGAACCAGCGGCTGTGCGGTCGATTTCCTCCTCGGTCAGACCCACCTCGAGGGCGGCGGCCGCGTGCTGGACCCACTCGTATTCGCTTCGGCGCAGCCACGCCACCCGCAGCACCGCCAACTCGATGGCCCGCCCCGGCAGGGTGTTGAAGTAAAGCAGATGGCGGTTGAACTCCAGGAATGCCTTGGCCAGATCGGGATGGTGGGCCATCACCGACAAGGCGTTGTTGGGCCGCCTCACCTGCTGCTTACGATCGGCCTTGCGCTTGTCGTAGGCCGAACCCGCAGGAGGCCGCATGGGCTCCATGGCGGCAAAGGCCTCCGGCGTCCACTCCGGCAACTCCAGCGGGGCGATGCGGGGCCGGTTGGCCGAGTCTTCAGATTCATCTACTGAGCTGCCCACCCGATCCTCCTTGGAAGCCTCTGGGGATGGTAACCGACCCCGATTGGGCTCCCGTCTCCGTCCAACCGCCGGCGTCTGGTATGAACGGGGCGGAGGAGTTGCTGTGCGCATAGGACTGATGGTGGGGCCCGAGCGGCGCCGGTACGACACCAAGATCGCCCGCATGATCGAAGCGGCCCAACAGGCCGAGGCGGCGGGGTTCTCGTCGGTGTGGATCCCCCAGATCCCCGACGAGTTCGACGCCATGACCGCGGCTGCGCTGATCGGCACCGCCACCTCGACGGTGGAGGTGGGAACCGCAGTGGTGGTGGCCCAAACCCGCCACCCCGTCGCCCTGTGCCAGCAGGTGCTCTCGGTGCAGCTGGCCTGCGAGGGCCGGTTTAGCCTGGGGCTGGGCCCTTCTCATCACTGGATCGTGGAGGACATGCTGGGTTTGTCTTACGAGCGGCCCGCGGCCCAGATCCGGTCGTACCTCGACGTTTTGGACCAAGCACTGGCCGGTCCCGGCATGGTTCGGGTGGAAAACGAGCACTTCCACATAAACAACCCCCTCGACATAACCGACCAGGCCGCCACTCCGGTGCTGCTGGCCGCTCTCGGCCCGGTGATGCTGCGGCTGGCCGGCTCACGCACCGACGGCACCACGCTGTGGCTGGCCGACGAGCGAGCCATCGGCGATTTCATCGCCCCCCGGATCACCGAAGCGGCGGCCGAAGCCGGTCGGCCTCCACCTCGGATCGTGGCCGGAGTGCCGGTGTGCTTGTGCAGCCCCGGCGAGGTGGACACCGCCAAGGACCGGGCCGAGCGGTTGTTGGCCGAGGCCGAGGTATCGCCCAACTACCAGCGGCTGTTGGACCGGGGCAACGCCGAGGGTGTGTCCGACATCATGGCTGTGGGGGATGAGGCCGCGGTGCTGGCCCGACTGCGCTCATTCGAAGACGCCGGGGTCACCGACCTGTCGGTGCGGGTGCTGCCCGTGGGCGACGGCCGCGACCAGCTCATCGCCTCCAGCCAGCGCACGCGGGAGTTCTTGGCCTCGGTGGCTGCTGAGTTCTAGTTCCGCCTGATTCGGCTCAGGCCGCGGCCTCGATCTGATTGAGAGGGTTCATGCCCGGGCAGCCCTTGGCCCGCTCGGGAATGTCGGCGTAGTCGATGGGGGTGGCCACCTCGGCCTTGGTGGGGCAGAACTGCTCGGCCAGCGGGGCCAGCGCCTCCAAGTCGAACCCGTACACCTCAGCGGCATTGGTGCTGAGGATTTTGGTGGTCTCGTCTTGGGTGAGGTTGGCAAAGGTGAGCCGCAGGTGCTCACGGGTGTAGGGATGCGACCCCTCAATGTGGGGGTAGTCGGAGCCCCACATCACCCGGTCGATACCCACCGTGCGGGTGAGCAGGGCCTCGGCCGGTCGAAGGAACGACGCCCCGATGTAGCACTGGCGGGCGAAGTACTCGCTGGGGGTGAGCGACATGTCGGCCACCGCTTGGCTCCCGAACACCGTCTCGGAGCCGTACTTGGAGTACTTCATCCGGTGGAAGAAGCTCTCCAGCCTCTCCAGGGTCTCGGGCACCCAGGCGGTGCCGGTTTCGGTGGTCACGTACTTCAGAGTGGGATAGCGCTCGAACACCCCCGAGAACATCAGGTGCCACAGCGCCCGCTGGGTCCACCAGGTGGCCTCGAGGATGAACATGGCCAACGACGACGGGAAGTGGTTGCCGTAGTTGGGCGACCCTCCACCGGCATGGTGGTTCAGCGGAAGACCGGCCGCTGCGGTGGCCGCCCAGATGGGCTCGTAGCTCTTGGAGTACAGAGGCTCGAACGGCGAGTCGGGTGGGGCGCCGGGGATGAGGACGCCACCCTTCAACCCCTGCTCGGCGGCCCACTCGATCTCTTTAACCGACCCCTCCACATCGCCCAGAAACACCTGGGCGATTCCGGCCCGGCGCTCGGGCGCCTGGCTCACAAAGTCGGCCACCCACCGGTTATGGGCCCGAAGCCCGGCCCAGCGGTGCTCGAAGTTGTCCGAGTAGGGCGGGGCCTCGAAGGCGGTGGCGGCGGGCGGGGCGAACGGAGGCTGGGTATTGGGGAACAGCACCTCGGCAATGAAGCCGTCGGCCTCCTGCTCAGCCAGGCGATCCGACGAAGACCAGTTGCGATGGCCCCACACCTCGGGGTCGCCGTCAACCCCCACCTCCATAGGCGAGCGCTTCATGTCGGCGAACATCTCCTTGCGCCGCTCGTTGTGGCCGTCCATGTAGTCGGCCCACTCGTCAAACTCCGCGTGGTAGCGCGACTCAAGGTACGGCTTGTAGTCCCTCAAGTCGGCTCCGCAATGGGTATCGGCGCTGATGACGATGTGATGTTCCATCGGTCTACCCCCGTTGGCCCAGAATTTAGCGGCTCACGTCGATGACCACCCTGCCGCGGATGGTGCCGGCGAGGATGGCGGCGGCGGCGGTGGGGACGTCGGACAAGCCAATGGTGTCGGTCATGGCGTCGAGTTTGGCGGTGTCAAGGTCGCGGGCTAGGCGGTTCCAGGCTTCGGCTCGCCGCTCGGCGGGCTCGTAGACGCAGTTGATGCCGGCCAGGGTCACGGCCCGCAGGATGAAGGGGGCCACTGAGCTGGGGAGGTCCATGCCCTGGGCCAGGCCGCAGGCGGCCACGCACCCGTGGGGCTGGGTCTGCGAGATGATGTTGGCCAGGGTGTGGCTGCCCACCGTGTCAACCCCTCCGGCGAATCGGGCCTTGCCCAGGGGGCGGGCCGGGCCGGAGAGCTCGTCCCGGTGGATCAGCTCGGAAGCGCCCAGCTCCCGCAGGTAGTCGCCTTCGGAGTCGATGCGGCCGCTGGAGGCCACCACCTCATAGCCCAGCTGGGCGAGCACGGCGACGGCCACGCTGCCCACTCCTCCGGCTGCGCCGGTTACCACAACCGGACCGGAAACGGGGGTGATGTCGTGCTCTTCCAGGGCTAGCACGCAGAGCATGGCGGTGTACCCCGCCGTGCCCACTGCCATGGCCTGATGGGTGGTGTAGGCGTCGGGCAGGGGGGTGAGCCAGCCGCCGTCCATGGCGGCCTTGGTGGCCATGCCGCCCCAATGGGACTCGCCCACGTCCCAGCCGTTCACGATCACCTTGTCGCCCGGCGACCATGCCGTGTCGTCGCTGCGGGCCACTGTGCCGGCCAAGTCGATGCCGGGAACCATGGGCCAGGTGCGCACGATGGGGGCGCCGTTTACCACGGCCAGGCCATCTTTGTAGTTGAGGGTGGAGTAGTCCACGTCCACGATCACCGGACGGTCGGGCAGTTCGGCGTCGTCAAGCTCGGTTATGGCGTGGGTGCGGTTGCCGTCGTCGTCTTGGCTAAGGAGTAGGGCCCTGAACATCCCGCCACTCTGTCAGACCGTCGGTCTATCCCAGAACTCCGGCGGATTGAAGGCGGTCGATTTCCTCGCTGGAGAGTCCGGCAATGTCTTGCAGCACGGCTTGGGTGCTGGCGCCCAGGGTTTCGGCGGGGCGCTGGTCGGTTTCTGAGCGGGAGAACTTTATGGGGAAGGCGGGGCCGAGGCGGTCGGTCGGCTCAGCGGCGTGGGGGTGTTGGAGGGGGATAAGGGCTTGGCGGTGTTGGATTTGGGGGTCGTCGGCGGCGGCGTAGGCGGAGGCCACCGCCCCGGCGGGCACGCGGATCTTGTGCAGTCGGGCCACCAGCTCCTCGGTGGTCTGCTCGGCCATCCACGCGGCCACCTCACCGCAGATCTCGGGCCGATTGGCGGCTCGAACCGGCACATTCGGGCCCAGGTCCCACAGGTCGGGCCGGCCCATCTCCTCGGTCAGCCGCTTGAATTGAGCGTCCGAGGTGATCACCAGGGTCACCCAGCCGTCTTGGGCTTCAAAGGTGTCCAAAATGCCCCGGGGATCGCCGTTGCCCATTCGGTCGGGCAGGCCCCGCTCGCGGTAGAGGTCCAGGGGCTCGTCCCACAGCATGGTCACCAGGCCGTCCAGCATGGCCACATCGATGTATTGCCCTTGGCCGTCTATGTCGCGCTGGCGCAAAGCAGCTACTACCCCGAGGGCGCAGAGAGCGGCGGGGAACTGGTCGCCGATGGTGGCGCCAGCTTTGGTTGGCGGCCCGTCGGGAAAGCCCGACTTCGCCATCAGCCCCGATCGGCCCTGAATGATGAGATCCATGGAAGCCAGGTCGGCGTCGGGGCCATCGGGTCCGAACCCGGTGATGGAGGCATGGATCAGCCGGGGGTTCAGCTCCGAGAGCGTCTCATAGTCCAGCCCCATCGAGGCCATAACCCCGGGCCGGAAGTTGTCCACCAGCACGTCGACGTTGGCCACCAACTTTCGAAACGCGTCCGCCCCCTCGGGCCGACCAAGGTCTAGCACCACGCTGCGCTTTCCCCGCCCCTTGCGCAGGTAGCTGATTCCGATGTCTTCGGGCCCCATGGCCTCCGACTGCTCGCCATCAGGCCCAATCCACGGCGGAATGCGCCAGGTCACGTCCCCACCCGGCGGATCCACCCGAATCACCTCCGCCCCCAACGAAGCCAAGAACCAAGTACAAACTGGCCCCGAAACCACTCGAGTCAAGTCAACAACCCGAACACCCTCCAACGGCTTCATGTTCCCTTGCTTACCATTTCCCCAAGTCGCAACCCATCCCCGCCGCGACTAGACATTGAGGCCGTGGCCAAGCACCCGTTTCACGACGTCGCCATCGTCGGCATCGCCAATTCCGAACAGGCCCGTGTCCTTGAAGGCCACGATTCCACCACCATCACCTTCCAAGCCGTCCACCGGGTGCTGGCCGATACTGGCCTCACCCCACAGGACATCGACGGCGTCGCCGCCGGCCCATTCAGCGGGCCGCTCACCTACTACATGCGCAACGGCCCCGCCTGGCGGAACCACATGGCCCCGTCGATCCCCATAATTTTGGACGCGGCCTCGGCCATCGCCACCGGCCAGTGTCACACCGTGCTGGTGGCCCACGGATCGGCGGGTATATACACCGAGCGGGCTTCCACCGCACCGTGGACCCGGCCGGCCAACGAGTTCGTGGTGGCCTACGGCATGTTCACCGCGGCGGAGTTCGCCCTTATCGCCCAGCGCCACATGCACATGCACGGCACCACCCCCGAGCAGCTGGCCACCGTGGCCGCCACCATCCGCAACAACGGCCACGCCCACCCCGATGCGGTGTACCACGGCCGGGGGCCCTTCACCCCCGACGACATCCTGGCGTCCCGCATGGTGGCCGACCCCTTCCACCTGCTCGACTGCGCCATGACCTCCGAGGGGGCATGCGCGCTGATCCTCACCACCCGGGAGCGGGCCCAAGACCTGCCCAACAAGCCGGTGTACATCCTGGGCGGGGCGTGCGACAGCTTCGGCCCCTCCTACCAGCACCCGCCGGCGTGGGACTTGGCCGGCCCCAGCGGGCGCAACAACGGCTACACCGGCCGATGGGCGGCGCAGAAGTCGTTCGCCATGGGCGAGCTCGGCCCCACCGATGTGGACGTGTGCGAGTTTTACGATCCGTTCTCGTTCGAGATCATCCGCCAGTTCGAGGCTTACGGGTTCTGCGAGGAGGGCGAGGGCGGCGACTTCATCATGGACGGCCGCATCGGCCCTGGAGGCCAGTACCCGGTGACCACCGACGGGGGCACCATGTCGTTCAGCCACGGAGGGGCCGCGGTGCAGCAGCTCCAAAGAGTGATCCGGGGAGTGGAGCAGCTTCGGGGAACCTGCGTGACGTCCCAAGTGCCCGATGCCCAGGTGGCCATGTGCTCCAACGGCGGCGCCGGTGCGCTGTTCACCGACGTGATGCTGCTGGGAACGGAGACGCCATGAGCGAGATCCTGTTTCCACTGTCCTTCGGCAGACCAGGCCTGGAGCGGGAAGAGAGCCAGGACAAATGAGCGAGATCCTGCAACCCCAGTCGCCTGGCATCCCCCTGCCCGTGCCCACGATTTACTCCCAGCCCTACTGGGACGGCTGCCAGGTGGGCGAGCTGCGCTTTCAGCGGTGCCAAGACTGCGGTGCCATCACCATGGACCCAGCCCCCGCCTGCTCGGCCTGCTTCTCGGAGAACCTCGAATGGGAGGTGAGCACCGGCCTGGGCGAGGTGTACTCGTGGACCACCGTGTGGCGCCCCCAAACCCCGGCGTTCACCGTGCCCTACGTGGCCGTGATCGTGACGCTGGACGAAGGCTTCTGGCTGTTGGCCAACATCATCAACTGCCCAGTAGACGCCGTTCACGTGGGCATGCGGGTACAGACCACCTTCGTCGAATTGAGCGACGAGATCACCCTGCCCTATTTCGAGCCGGTCGACTAGCTAGCCGGAGGGCTCCAGATAAACGTGGGTGGCGGCGGGGACGGCGGCGCGCAGGCGCTCCTCCACCGCCGCGATGGCCGCGGGCATTTGGTCGCCGGATAAGTAATCGGCGAAGTCCACTTCGGCGGCTACCAGCAGCTCCTCGGGGCCGAGGTGCTGGGTGCGGATGTCCACTACCCTTTCGATTTCGGGCGAATCGTCCAACGCGGCCCGCAGACGGGCTCGGTCTTCTTCGGTGGCGCTCTCGCCGATGAGCAGGCTCTTCATCTCGATGGCCAACACGATGGCGATGATCCCCAGCAGCACTCCGATCACCAGGGTGCCCACGCCATCCCAGCGGGGCTCGCCGGTGACCTCGGCCAGCACCACGGCAATGAGTGCGAACACCAAGCCGAACATGGCCCCGAGGTCTTCCAGCAGCACCACGGGCAGCTCGGGAGTGCGGGAGCGGCGGATGAACGTGCCCCAGGAGAGCTTGCCCCGCACCTTGTTGGATTCCACGATGGCGGTGCGGAACGAAAGCGACTCCACCACGATGCCGAAGATCAGAATGCCGATGGCCACGCAGAGCGACTCCAGCTCGTGGGGGTGGCGCACCTTCTCGATGCCCTCGTTGATGGCGAACAGCGCACCCAGGGTGAACAGGATGATTGACACCACGAACGACCAGAAGTACCGCTCTCGCCCGTAGCCGAAGGGATGGCGGGGGGTGGGATCCCGCTTGGACAATCGACCGCCCAAGAGCAGCAGCGCCTGGTTGCCGGTGTCGGCGCAGGAGTGGACTCCCTCGGCCAGCATGGAGGCCGAGCGGGTCACGGCGAAGCCCACGAACTTGGCGATGGCGATAGCCAGGTTGGCGAACAGCGCAGCCAATACTGCTTTGGTCCCACCTCCTGCGGCCATGCCCCAATGGGTAGCACACCGCAGGCGGGTAGTCTCAGTTCCATGTTCAGCATTGGGATCGACGGTCCGGTGGCCCGGATCACCCTGGCCAACCCGCAGCGGCGCAACGCGCTGA
>JAJECA010000017.1 GCA_022822265.1 Acidimicrobiia bacterium
GGATCGGCTTTCGCCAGCCGGTGCTGCGCCGCTACGCCGAGATCCGGGGCGGCGAGGTGGCCAGCGGATCGCGCACCCACGAGTTCAACCCGGGCGAGGTTTGGGAGGAGAACGAGTTCTGGATCGACCTGTCGTGGCGCATCGACCCCGACGGCTCCATGGGCATTCGCCGCTGGTTCGAGAGCAGCGACCGGCCCGGCACTCCGATGAGCGTGGACGAGTACTACGGGGTCATGTTCGCGGGCGTGCCCGGTTTGGCCGACGCCGCCGAGGCGGCCGGTCAGAGTCCGTTGGAGTTCATGCGCGACCGGGGGGCCTATGCGCTCGACGGCGACATGTACCAGCCCTACGAGCGGGAGGTGGACCCCGCCGAGCTGGAAGGCTGCCACCTCGATGACGCTGGCGTTTACCGCCGCTCCGGCACTCCCGGTACTTGGTCGGGCGCTGCTGAGGACCTCGCTGGCCTGGAGCTGGCCGGCCTGGGCGATGGCTCCCCGGCGGTGCAGGTTGAAGGCACCCCCAAGGAGGGCTTTCCCACGCCGTCGCGCAAGCTGGAGCTGTACTCCGAGACGCTGGCCGAATGGGGCTGGCCCGAATTCGCCACACCGACGTGGATTCCGTCGCATGTGCACTGGGAGAACCTCGACCTGGCTGGCGACGAGCGCATCCTTCTGCCGACGTTCCGGATTCCCACGCTGATCCACACCCGCTCGGCCAACAGCAAATGGCTGTCGGAGCTCAGCCACCGCCATCCGCTGTGGATCCACCCCTCCGACGCCGAGGCTCTCGGAATCGAGGTGAACGGCCTGGTTCGGATCACCACCCGGATCGGCCACTTCGTGATCGGCGCGTGGCGAACCGAGGGCATCCGACCCGGGGTGGTGGCGGCATCGCATCACATGGGCCGCTGGCGTCTCGATGCTGAAAGCGGCGGATCGTGGGCCGGCGGCGACGTCGACATCATCAACGACGGCACCCAGTGGCGGCTCAGCCGCAAGGGCCGCCCTGAGCGCCACGCCAGCGCCGACGACGACACCGAGCGAATCTGGTGGAGCGACACCGGCGTCCACCAGAACCTGACGTTCAGTGTGCAGCCCGATCCGGTGTCGGGCATGCAGTGCTGGCACCAGAGGGTGAGGGTGGCGCCCGCTCAGCCTGGCGACTCCCATGGCGACGTGGTGGTGGACACCGCCGAGTCCAAACAGGCCTACCGAGAGTGGCTGGCCATGACCCGTCCCGCCCCCGGTCCGAACGGTTTGCGCCGGCCCCTGTGGTACTCCCGCCCCCTCAAGCCCAGTCCTTCGGCCTATGCGCTCTGATTACTTCTTTACGCGGATTCCAATTCAATGGAGGATAGAGATATGACCCGCATGACTCCCAGCGAAGCGTTCGTGGAGACGATGGTCGCCCACGGCGTCGACACCATCTTCGGCATCATGGGCAGCGCGTTCATGGATGCCATGGACATCTTCGAGCCGGCTGGCATCGAGCTGGTGCCGGTGGTCCACGAGCAGGGCGCGGCCCACATGGCCGACGGCTTCAGCCGGGTGAGCGGCCGCCATGGGGTGGTGATCGGCCAGAACGGGCCGGGCATCTCCAACTGCGTGACCGCCATCGCCGCCGCGTTTTGGGCCCACAGCCCGGTGGTGATCGTGACCCCCGAGACCGGAACCATGGGCATCGGCCTGGGCGGCTTCCAAGAGGCCAACCAGCTCCCGATGTTCGAGGAGTTCACCAAGTACCAGGGCCACGTCAACAACGAGCACCGCATGGCTGAGCTGACCGGTCGGTGCTTCGACCGGGCGTTGTCGGAGATGGGCCCCACCCAGCTCAACATCCCCCGCGATCGCTTCTACGGCGACATCGACGTGGAGATCCCGGCACCCCAACAGCTCGATCGGGGTCCGGGGGGCGAGCGCACTCTGAACGAAGCTGCCGAACTGCTGGCCAACGCCTCGTTCCCGGTGATGGTTTCTGGCGGCGGGGTGGTGATGGGCGACGCCATGGCCGAGACGGTGGCGCTGGCCGAGCGGCTGGGCTGCCCGGTGGTGAACAGCTATCTGCACAACGACTCCTTCCCGGCGTCACATCCCCAGTGGTGCGGGCCTCTCGGCTACCAGGGCTCGAAGGCGGCCATGCGCTTGATATCGCGGGCCGATGTGGTGCTGGCGCTGGGCACCCGGCTCGGCCCGTTCGGCACCCTGCCCCAGCACGACATGGACTACTGGCCCAACGAGGCCAAGATCATTCAGGTGGACGCCGACAACAAGATGCTCGGGCTGGTCAAGCGCATCGACGTGGGCATCTGCGGCGACGCTGGTGCGGCGGCCACCGCGCTTCTTCAGCGCCTGGAGGGCCGGGAGCTGGCGTGCGACGCCACCCGGACGCAGCGGGCCGCCGAGATTGCCGACGACAAAGCCGACTGGGAGGCCGAGCTGGACGACTGGATCCACGAGACCGACGACTTCAGCGTGGACATGATCAAGCAGGCCACTGAGGAGCACTACAACTGGATGCACCCCCGCCAGGTGCTGCGCGAGCTGGAGAATGCCATGCCCGAGCGGGTGATGGTGTCCACCGACATTGGCAACATCAACTCGGTGGCCAACAGCTATCTGCGCTTTGAGGAGCCTCGGTCGTTCTTCGCCGCCATGAGCTGGGGCAACTGCGGCTACGCGCTGCCCACCATCATCGGGGCCAAGAAGGCCGCACCGGACCGGCCGGCGGTGGCCTACGCCGGCGATGGAGCGTGGGCCATGAGCATGGTGGAGACCATGACCGCGGTGCGCCACAACATCCCGGTAACCGCGGTGGTGTTCCACAACCGCCAGTGGGGCGCGGAGAAGAAGAACCAGGTGGACTTCTACGGCCGCCGGTTCGTGGCCGGCGAGCTCGATGGCGGCGAGGACTGGTCGGAGGTGGCCCGGGCCATGGGCGCCGACGGCGTGAGGGTGAACGAGCTCGAAGAGGTGGGCCCCGCGCTCACCAAGGCCATCGACGCCCAGATGAACGGCGGCCGCACCACCGTCATCGAGGCCATGTGCACCATGGAGCTAGGCGACCCCTTCCGCAAAGACGCCCTCAAGCGCCCCACCCGCCATCTGGACAAGTACGAGGACTACGTCTGAAAGGCAGGGTAGAAGGCCCAACATCGATGGGGTAGGGTGGACTCGGCCCGATCCCGGTCCGGTGCCGAGTACGAGGTTGAAGGACCGGACCGGGTGGGCCGAGCCACCCTTCCGGTCAGGCTATTATGCTTGACCTAGTTTCAGTGATTTTTAGATCTTTTCAAGCAAAGACACTCATCGACGTGTTGGCAGGGTCGCGGTTTCGGCTGAAGAAGCCGACCTCGATCGGCAGGCCGGTGTAGTGGCCCTCGATAACCAGCGGGTTGTGATCATGGTCGAGGCCGCCTTCCACTGAGGTGATCAACTCGGCCATCACATGTCCGGCGACGCCGGTGTTTTTGAACTGGTTGCCGCTGGTTCCAATGGCCACATAGAACCCATCGAGTTCAGTGCGGTCGTAGACGGGGACCCAGTCGTCGCTCACGTCGTATAGGTCGGCCACGCCCTTTTTCTGGTAGGGGACTCCCAGTTCAGGCATCCGCCGGCTGGCCCGCAGCACCTGGGCCTCCCACTGGCTCTCGCTGACTGTTTCGTCAAAGTGATCGGGTTCGGCCCAATCGGGCTCGTCGCAGGCTGGATCAGCGCTTCCGATCAGGATGTTGTTGCCCACTTCGGGGCGAAAGTAGATCCCGGTGTCGTGATCGGCAGTCACATGGCCTTCGGACTCGTAGTCGAACCCTTCTGGTGAGGGCACGATGTGTACTTCATGGCGCATCGCCCGGGTCTTGATCTTCATGGAGTCGTAGACGCCGGCCAACTGGTTGATCACGTTGGAATGCGGCCCGCCGACGTTGACGACCACCAGTGCATGGATCGCATTGCCGTCTCCCAGCTCGACCCCAGAAACCCGACCGCCTGAGCGGAGGATGCCGGTGACCTGCGAGTTGAACCGGAAGTGGGCGCCTTCGGCCTCTGCCGCCCTCTGGAGGTTGTGGGCGCAGAGCTGTGGGTCGTTCACGTAGCCAGCCGAGGGCGAGTAGATGGCCCCGGTGAGCTTTCCAGCCGGTTCATCCCAGAACGCCTCGTCTGTGGGGCGCTTCGGTGGGCCGAAGCTGCTGTGATCGAAGATCGGAAGACGCTGGGCGAGGTCTTCGAGGGACCAGTCCTCGAAGGGAATGCCGAGCTCCTGCCAGATAGCCCGCACCCGCTGCGGGTGGTCGGAGTCGTCGGTAAGCAGCATCAGCTTGCCGCACTGGCGGAATTCGATAAGCCTGTTCTCGTCGTCGACGCCGATGTACTCGGGCCAGTTGAGCCAATAGTGCAGGCCCTCCCACGCCAGGATGGTCCCCGGCTTCGTCGAGTAGCTGAACCGCACGATCGCGCTCGAGTTGAGCGTCGACCCCGACCCCGCCGTCGCGTTCTTGTCCACGCAAACCACCCGCCACCCCCGCCGCGACAACTCCAGGGTGGTAGCCGCCCCAGTAGCCCCAGCCCCGATAACAATCGCATCAAAGCCATCGCTGTCGCCCCGCAAAGCAGGAGAACGTGCCTCGTTAGCCAAGTTTCGACTCTTTTCTGTACAGATATGGGACCAATTGATTGTACACTAAGCCCATGGACGTGGCAGTTACTGAATTGCGGGCCAATCTGCGCCACTGGCTCAACCAGGTGCGGGACGGCGACGAGGTAGTGATAACCGAGCGGGGCATGCCGGTGGCCCGGATCACAGGCATCGACGTGATGTCGAGGATTGAGGAGCTCACCGCGCGGGGGGTGATCGCTAGGCCACAAAGTCCCGAGAGGCCTAAGGCCTCAGGCCGGGAACTGCCGCGTGCCGATCAGTCCCTCTCGAAGTTTATCACTGAGCAACGCCGATAATCAGTGGCCATCGTCTACTTCGACTCAAGCGCGCTGGTGAAGCTTCTCGTGGAGGAACCGGGGAGCGACGTTGCCGCCGCCCTCTGGGATGGTTGCGATGTCGCATTGTCAAGCCGGCTCGCCTATCCCGAGGTGTGTGCTGCACTATCTGCGGTGAGCCGCAACCGCGCCATGAATGAGGAAGCTCTGACGTCGTGCCGACAGGCCTGGGAGCAGTACTGGATGGCGATGAGGCCGGTTGAGCTGACAGCTCGCGTTGCGAAAGCCGCCGGACGCGTGGCCGAACGGCGCGACCTGCGCGGCGCAGACGCCATTCACCTCGCCAGTGCACTAGAGGTCGCCATTCCTGATCTTGTGATGGCCGTGTGGGACCGTCGCCTCCACGCCGGCGCAATAGCCGAGCACATCTCCGTGGCACCACGGGATCTACCTGGCTAGCCGCAGCCAAGCACAACTCCATCCCCCCCGAGGCCGGGTAGTCGAACACCGTGGTGCCCACTCCGGCCCCACTGCTACCTTGCTACCGTCTATTGCGCGCCGTTTTTCGCGCCAGCCCGCCCACGTAGGCGTGTGCGCGATTTGGTAAGCCCCAGGTCAGGGAGCTGGGTTACTGAGTTTTGGCGCGCGTTTTGCCCGATTCTGGCGCGCTTTGCCTGTTATCCCAGGTCAGAGGGTCGGTGACCTGGTGGTGATTGAGTCCGTAATTCGATGCCACCATGCCCTCCGAGGGATAAGTCGCTCTGCGCCGATATGGCCTCCGAGATTCAATTCGAGCACGGCTTGGGAGCCGCCGGGGAGAATGTTGCGCGGTTCTTCACGCAGGAGGGCTTGTTGGTCGAGTTCCATTCTGTGGGGGTGTCGTGGATGTCTGGGGATCGGGTCAGGTCTTCGAGCCATTTGACGATGCGGCACTCAAGAGGCGGGGGGAATATGCGTCGGTAGCTTTGTAAGCCTGAGAAGCGGTCTTTCTCGTCGTAGAACATGATGTGGTCGGGGATGTCGATGGCGCTCTTCCCGAAGTAGGCGAAATGCTCTGAGATGAGAACCCTGGGTGCCTTCGTGTCCTTCAAGACGTGTTTAGGATCAGGACTGCCGTCTTCGAGACTGTGGTAGCATTGCTCTTGAATCCAGTCGTTGGAATCGGGGCAGCGATGGTAGGCGTTGTCGCCGCATCGCGACTCTTCAGCGCTTGCTGGGTCCGGCTTCTTCTGCTGGAAGCGCGGGTCGGCCCAGTATTCGTCGAACGACATGGCCTCATCGACCCTCATGGCGTAGATGAGCTTGCCAGCTTGTTTGATCTCTACGCCTCCGACACCGAGAACCCAGTCGCCTTTGTCCGCACGCTCGCGAATCTGGCGTTTGCAGGTGGCGAGAGTACAGAAGCCATGGAAGGGATTGGGGGCGAAACCGTTGTCACTGGTCATTGTGTAGGCGTATAGCCGCATGGTCGGTCCTTTTCCGGGAGGGCGACGATTGGAAGAGCCCGCGGTGAATGCCCAAAAGGGGCTGGCAGGCAAATTGTAAGGATGACTGCAGGGTCATATGAACAACTAAACCAGCCAACGGAGAGAATCCAGGGTGAGTGTCCCTCATCTGGCTGGTCACCTCGACTAGGAGGTATCCATGTCATCGATGGAGAAGGACAGGCCGCCGACGAGGGCCGCGTGGCCTTGTGGCGGTGGCTATGTTGCTCGATGGGTGCCGACTGTGGTTGGCTGCGCAAGGCATTGAAAGCACAGACATGCGGGAAGAGGCCTAGGCATGGAACTCAAGTCCTTCCAAGTTCACAACTTCCGAAACATCGTTGATTCCGGTGAGGTCGAGGTTGATGAAAATGTGACTTGCCTCGTTGGCAAGAACGAGGCAGGGAAATCGGCGTTGCCGGAAGCGTTGTATCTCCTCAACCCCGCATATGAGGACGACATATTCGATGCCAACGACCAATACCCCCGGTGGCTACCGGTTCAAGACCGCAAGCGGGAAGACTTAGAAGAGATGCTCGCCAGCGATTCGCAGATACCATTGAAAGTGAATCGTCCAAGCTCAATGAAAGCGGCATTATTGTCTCTGCCAGCCAATTATTCGATAGACGCCGCCGCCTGGAAGCTAATGCTCATAGCCCTGATTCTCAGCGAATTGTTCAGCTCTATGAAGGAAGTGCAGTCAACATAGAGCCACTTGTCCAATCATCGCGAGTATTCTTGCCAGCTCGGTTCAAACGGATATTTGGGTCGATGGGTCTTTCGTATGTGAATAGTGAACCTATATTCAAAATCAATCCGGAGCTAGCGAAATTTCTGACGCCGGCTAAAGGTATCAATTTCGATTCCTACATGGTCAGACGTGGTTGGCTCCTCATGGCCAGATCCGGTCAGGTGTACGGAATCAATGGCCAGGCTATCCTGGCAAATGAGTGGCATGAGAAAAAGGTCATTTCAGAGCACATAATTCGCATTGTCCCGGATCAAGGAATACGGCCTGGTTATCTGCAGACGGTTCTTTCTCACCCTACTCTCGGCAAGCCACTTGTTGTTAGCCGTGCTTATGGCACATCTGTGCCAGAGTTGGCCCCTGAAGATGTCGAACAGCTACCCATTCCTCGATTGGAGGTGGAGTTGGAAGACGAAATCGCGGAGTTGGCAGAACGAGCAAGCGATCTTCGCGTGCAAGCTAACAAGCTTGAGTCCGAGGCTATCACGGCACTCGAAACAGAGCTAGAGAAGAAATTGGGTATCTAAACAGGTTCTTTATCGATGAGGAGGGGCAGGAATTGGTGACGGTCTGAAGAGGGCGAAGATGTTGAGAAGACCTCCCTTGGTGTCATCCATGGGCTTTGCAATACCCTTGGAATTCAGACGGGAATCTAGGGAAAGTGGCATCTGTGGGGAAGTTCTTCGGAAGGATAATGGCGGATTAGGGCATCAGGACGACGCGGTAGGTGTTGAGGATCTGCTCGATGTAGAGGCGGGCTGCTCCGGTGTTGAGGGTTCGGTCTTGGGGTGGGAGGGGCAGGCTGTCCTGGTCCTCTTGGAAGCATCCTTCGGGGCAGCGGTCGCCGAAGAAGATGTAGGCGAAACCGTCGGGTTCTCGGTTCGAGCGCCACGTCAGGCCACAGGCCCACGGCGCCCAGCCTCGGATTGCGGAGGCCCAAAATCGGGTCGCTGGGAATTGGGAGGGTGGTGCCGTCGTCAGCCAGGTGTCCTGGCCGATGGCAGCAAGGTCTTGGCCGGATCGGAGGGTTACCAGGGGTAGATCGCAAGTCGCATTGATCCAGGCGATTCGCATGCCAGCCAGCCGGCATTCGTGGAGGATGCGGGTGCCGTGGTCGTCTGCGGGGAGATAGCGAAGCAGTGCCTCGCTGATGGCGGTGGCGTCGCTGTCGGCGGCATACAGGTAGGCGTACTCGTCTTCCGGTGTCGAGTCGAACCGCCCGCCGGCAAAGGGGTTCCCCCTCACAGTTGGGTTGAACTCGACGGCACCGAACGGGGAGATGTGAATTCGTGTGAGGGTT
>JAJECA010000001.1 GCA_022822265.1 Acidimicrobiia bacterium
GTGCCCGACACCCGGGAAGGCGCCGGTTTGGCCTATGTGGAGATAGTCGATGTCCCCACCGACAGCGAGCAGATCGTGCTTATGGAGCCGGGTGATCTGCTGGTGTTCCACTCCCACCTCCGCCACCGGTCCACCGACAACCTCACCGACGGGATGCGGGCGGCCATGGTGTACCACTACGCCGCGTCGCACTCAGAGGGTTGGCAGGCGTTCAATCAGGATTGGACCGAGGTGCTGCGCGACGGTCAGCCAGTGCGAGCATCAACCGACCCGGTACCCATCGAGTTCTGAGGGAGAAGGCAGTGCCGACTGCTATCCCGCGTTGGTCGAGACCTCTAGGTCTGGTCGAACAGCTGAGGCCGGCCGAAACGCGACGATGTGCTCGGCATTGGTTGAGATGTAAGGCCCGCCAATGAGATCGATGCAGTACGGCACCGCGGCGAAGACTGCATCGAGGCACTCGGCGATCGCCTTGGGCTGACCCGGCAAGTTTATCACCAGGGCACCTTCGCAGATGCCGGCAGTTTGGCGAGACAGGATCGCAGTGGGCACTGCCTTCAGCGAAGCGGTGCGCATCGCTTCCCCGAAGCCGGGCAGCATCTTGGAACAGGCCGCGGCGGTGGCCTCGGGGGTGACGTCACGCAGTGCCGGGCCCGTGCCGCCAGTGGTGAGGATGAGACAGCACCCTGCTGCGGCCAACGACCGGATCGCCTGCTCCACCTCGGGCTGTTCGTCGGGAACGAGCTCAACCTGCGCAGTCCAGTCCGAGGCCAGTACACGCTCGAGGTACCCGCGAATACCTGGCCCCCCTCGGTCTTCGTAGTCGCCGCGGCTGGCCCTGTCCGACACGGTCAGGATGCCTATGAGCGCGTGCGTCGACAGGTTCTGCGTTCCGTCCGAGGCGCTGGTCACGCCGAAACCGTACCGATTGATTGGGAATGAGTGCTATTCCCAAAAGGCGGTTGAACAGGAACATCAGGACGAATCGGCATTGATTTAGGAATAGGACTCATTCTTGTTACTGTACCGCCGTGTCTCTACTGGAGGCGACGGATCGGGCCACGACCACGTCAAGTGCCGATTGGGTGGGGAGCCGCCGGTCCACTCTCATTGCCCTGACGTTGATCACCGTCGTCTCGGTGATCGTCGCCATCGGGCTCGGTCCGGTCGGGGTGGCCCCTCCGACGGTTCTGCGAATCATCGGACACCACGTTTTCGGCCTGTTCGAGGCCGAAAACTGGGCCAGAACCGACGACGCAATCATCTGGGAAGTGCGCCTGCCCCGGGTGCTGCTCGGCGCGATCGTGGGTTCGGCCCTCGGAGTTGTGGGGGTGACCCTCCAAGCCATCGTCCGCAACCCGCTGGCCGAGCCGTACATCCTCGGGGTGAGTTCGGGGGCATCCACTGGCGCAGCCGCGGCAATCCTGTTTGGAATCGGCTCCGGGCTGGGCGCGGAATCGGTGTCGTTGATGGCGTTTTTTGGCGCCCTCGGCGCCCTTGCTCTCGTGTTGGCTCTGGCCCGCTCCACCGGTCGAATCACCCCTTCCCGGATGCTCGTGGCCGGTGTGGCCGTCAGCTACCTGCTGAGTGCCGTCACCAGCCTGCTCATCCTCTTCGCCCACAGCGCTGAAGGGGCCCGCGCGGTGATGTTCTGGCTGCTTGGCTCGCTCGCCAACGCCGACTGGTCCACGCTGCCCATCGGCTACCTCGGCATGGGCCTCGGCATGGTCTTGGTGTTCTGGTGGCGTCGCCGACTTGACCTGCTGGCTCTCGGCGACGAGACGGCCATGGCCAGCGGCGTCGATCCTGGGCGCACCCGATTGCTGCTCGTGATTGTGGTGGCGTTGTGCGTCGGCTTCGCCGTGTCGCTGTCGGGCGGCATCGGATTCGTCGGTCTCGCCGCGCCTCACATCGCCCGGCGGGTCATCGGCCCGATCCACCGCCATCTGATCCCGGCATCAGCGGCGCTCGGCGCCCTCATGTTGGTTTGGGCAGACGTCGCGGCCCGCATGGCGTTGCAGCCCCGCGAGCTGCCTATTGGCGTGGTCACCGGCGTGGTTGGTGCGCCGGTCCTCGTCGCGCTGGTCCGAAAACTCAACCACAGCAACTGAGCGCAAATGCGCTCGAGAAAGGAAACCCAATGAAAATGTCAACGCTCAGGAGTCGAGCGATCGCGTTGCTCCTGGTGTTCGGATGTGTGGCCGCGGCGTGTGGCGGGAACGACGACTCCTCCACCTCGGCGGACTCGGTCCCCGAGCCAGCCGAGAGCCAGCCCACAGCTGCTCACGACGACGGATTCCCGCTGACCTTCACCAACTGCGGCCAAGAATTCACTCTCGACTCCGCTCCTGAGCGGGTGTTGTTGATGGAGGCCTCGGCGCCCTCATTGCTGTTCGCCGCCGGCGCTATGGACCGTGTGATTGCCCGCATCGAGGACTTCAACGAGGAGTACTACACCACCGACCAGTTGGCCGTGCTCAGCGAGATTCCGGCGCTGCTGGCCGAGGCCACTGCAACCGGAGGTGTCGAGGTGTCGCTAGAGGCAATCGTCGACCACGACCCCGACCTCGTCATTGGTTTCGACAACGCCATCCTCACCCACGACACGCTCGCCGACGTCGGCATCCAGTTCTATGTGATGCCTCCATTCTGCGATAACCCGCCGACGCCGTCGTTCCAGAGCATCCTGGACGAGGTCCGGTTCTACGGCAAGCTCTTCGGCACCACCGAGACGGCAAACGCGAGCGCCGCTGCGTTGGAGGCCGCCGTGGCCTCGGCAGCCGATGCGCCAGTAGCCGAAGGCAAAACCGCAGCGGCGCTCTATGTCACCTCCGACGGCAGCGCCATCTACGCCTACTCCTCGCTGGGCATGGTGCATCCGCTGATGGAGGCCCTGGGCATGACCAACGTGTTCGCCGAACTCAGCGAGCGAGTGCCTGAGGTCTCGATCGAAGAGGTCATCGGTCGCAACCCCGAGGTCTTGGTCCTGCTCTATGAGGACTTTGAGCTCACCCCCGACGAGATCAGCGCACTGGTTACCGAGCTTCCTGGTGCCAGCAGCATCACCGCCGTCGAGCAAGGCGCGGTGTACCCGCTCCTGTTCAACTTTGCCGAGCCACCGACACCGCTCGTAGTAGAGGGGTTGTCTCTGCTCAGCGATCAGATCACCGGGTGACGAGACCGTGATTGCGGCCACTGGCATCGACCTGCGTCTTGGTGCCGCCGATGTCCTGTCCGGGGCGCAGCTCTGCACGCGCCCCGGACAGGTCGTCGGGCTCATCGGGCCCAACGGCAGCGGCAAGTCATCGCTGCTGCGCTGCCTGTACGGGATGCTCCGCCCGAACCGGGGCGCTGTTCTCATCGACGGCGAAGCGATCGCATCAATGTCGCAACGCTCGATTGCCCGTTCGGTGTCCGTCGTGACTCAAGACGCCTCAGCCGACGGGATCGACATCTCGGTGGGCGAGTTCGTGCTCTTGGGACGCCACGTTCATCGCGGCGACCATCAGGGCTTCACCGACGATGACCGCAAAGCCGCACTCGAAGGACTGGAAATGGTGGACATGGCGGGTTTCGTCGAGCGCAGCCTCAACCACCTGTCAGGCGGAGAACGCCAGCGAGTGATGATCGCCCGGTGCATCGCGCAGCAGAGCCCGGTCATCCTGCTCGACGAACCCACGAATCATCTCGATGTCCGCTACCAGCACGAGGTGCTCACGCTGGTTCGACGCCTCAAGATCGACACCATCGTCGTGCTCCACGACCTCAACCTGGCCAGCCGCTACTGCGATCATCTCGTCCTTCTCGACTATGGCACGGTTGTGCATCAGGGTCGGCCCGACGAAGTGCTGAGAAGCGATGTGCTCGAACCCGTCTACGGCATCGAGGTGCGACGACTTGCCGATGGGCAGCACTCCCACCTCGCCTTCGGCCCGCTGGCGACATGATCGGCAACCGGCGATGAGGAAGGCACGGAGGTCCCTGGCTTCCGGTGCCACCGTGCGGGTCCAGATCTGTCGCGGCTGTTGCTGTGGAACAGAGCGGAAGCACCCTGGCACCGACCACGACGGGCAGATTGCCGCGATCTCGGAAATCGCTCGGACTCGCATAGTGGACTGCGTCGGCGAGTGCGCTCACTCCAACGTAGTGATCGTTCGCCCCGACCACGGGCCATCAGTGTGGCTGGGGGGAATCAACAATTCTGCGCTCACTTCTGCATTGTGCGACTGGCTCGTCGACGGCGCTCAGCAGCCGCTGCCTCCGGTTCTTCAGTCGAGTGTCTTTATTCGCCAGTCAGTCGCAGTCGGGGCAGGTGCCGAAGACGTCTAGTCGGTGGGTGCTCGGTTGAAATCCGGTTGTGCCCAACGCCTTGTCGAGTGATGTCTCGAGGCTGCGTTCGGCGGGGGCGGGCATGAAGAAGTCGGCAACTTTGCCGCACACGGTGCAGATGGCGTGGTGGTGACGGCCGATTATGTCTTCGGAGAATTCGTAGCGAGTCGGATCATCCACCCCGACGACCCGCCGAACAATGCCCAAGCTCTCGAGGTCGGCCATGTTGCGGTAGAGCGAGCTCTGGGTCAGGCGAGGCCGGAGCTCGAGCATCTCGGGGATGGTGGCAGGTCGAGCAGTGTGGACGAGGAGTTCCACGAGTTCTCGTCGGCCTTTGGTGTACAGCTGGCCAGCTTTCTGCAGGCGGGCCGACACCAACTCGTGGGTTTGCGCCAGTCGCTCGCCCATCAGGGCATCATATTGCGGCGGGCGCGGGAGGCGAAGGCGGCGGCTACGGCGTGGTAGGCGGGCTTGGGCTCACCCTCCCGGTCGAACAGCAGGGGGGCTCGATCAGGTCCGAAGTGCTCGTCGACCCAGGAATGGGCGTCGCTCACCCCCCAGAAGGTGATCTCGCGGCACGCTTCCACCGACAAGGCGGCATCGACCAGCTCGCCATAGATCCGAGCTTGAACGTCGAGGCGGTCAGTGTCGGTCGGGTGGGCCAAGACGTCCATCTCGGTGACGGCCACCTCCAGGCCCATGTCGGCGTAGGTGTTCACTACTTGGTGGAAGCGCTCGGGGGTGGGGGGCGCGGGGGAGAAGTCGGGATAGAGCTGGTGGCCCTGCACTCCGATGCCGTGGAGGGGCAGGCCTCGCTCAACCAGATCGGCCACCATTTTGGTGAATAGCTCGTGCTTGTCGGGCACGACGTCGTTGTGGGTTTCGTTGATCCACAATTCGATCGTGGGGTCCACGTCATGGGCCACGGTCAGCACTTCGGCCATGTAGTCGTCGCCCAGCAGGGAGCGCCACACGGAGTCAGCCGGGCGTCCCTCCAGCCAGTGCAGCGGTTCATTGACCACATCCACCCGGGCCACCGAGCCGCCCCAGTGGGCAAACAGAACTTCAAGGTGTTCGACCAGGTGACGGCGCAGGGCCGCGGCGTCGTCGCAGTCGGTGATGTAGGGCGGCGTGCCCCAATGGGGCCACACCACGGTGTGGCCCCGCACCTGCATCCCATGAGCCTCGGCAAATTGGACAAGGCCGTCGTTGGCGCCCCAATCCCACCGATCGGGCTCCGGGTGGATCCACATCCACTTCATGGCCCGCTCGGCGGTAAGCGAGTTGAACTCTCCGGCCAATAGCGAGCAATAGGTCTCATCCCCGGTGTCGAACACGGTTTCGCTAACGGCGGCCCCCACCCGGACACCGCCCGCGGCGGCCAGCTCACGCAAGCTCATGGTGCCGCCCTCAAGCCGAAGGCTCGGGCCACGACCTGCGACCACACATTGGGATCAGGGGCGGGACGGCCATGGGCTTCCTGCACCCCGACCCCGGACGACAAGGCGTTGATGACGTAGAGCAGCACTTCGGGATGGTCGAGGTCGCGCAAGGAATCGAGGATCCAAGCGCTGCGAGCGGCGAAGATCTCCTGAACCCCGGCGGCCACGTCGGGATCATGGCGAGCGGCCGCGGCAGCATCGATCTGCAAGAGCCTCAGATCGCGGCTGTCGGGGTTGATGAACTGGACGAAGGCGGTCATCGGCTGCTCAGCCACGGCGTCCATGTCGAACCGGGCATCGCGTTCAGCCAGCTGGGTGCGGATCACCTCCACCAAGAGCTGGCCCTTCGACCGGAAGTGGCCGTAGATCGCCCCTTTGGTCACCTCGGCGGCCTTGGCGATGTCGCGCAGCGAGACCGCGGCATAGCCGTGTTCGATGAACACCGCGGCGGCAACCTCCAAGAGCCGGGCCCGGGTGGCCGCCGCCTTCGGGGTGATCGGAGGATCGGCAAAGGCAGAGGTCATAGGTCGGCTCCGGCGTCTGATCGGTCGATGGCCCTGGTGTCGGTTCCGAGGTAGCTGGCCACCACCAGGGGGTTGTCGCGCACTGTGGCCGGAGTTCCCTCGGCGATCACCTCTCCGGCGTCCATGCAATAGATGCGATCGCTGATGGACATCACCAGCGGCATGTCGTGCTCGATCAACAGCACCGAGGCGTCCAGCTCCCGGCGCACTCCGTGCAGCAACGGCACCAGAGCCTCGGCCTCCCGCTGGGCCACTCCGGCGGTGGGCTCGTCGAGGCAGAGCAGACGGGAACCGCCGGCCACCAGGCAGGCCAGCTCCACAATCCGGCGGGTGCCGGTGGACAACTCGGCCACAAACTTGTCGGCGAAGTCGCCCAATCCGAAGAAGCCGATCAGGTCGTCAGCCACCCTGATCTGCCGCCGCTCGTGCCGGGAGCCCGATGGCAGGGCCAGGGCGGCGGGCCAGAAGCGGGTGCGGCCCCGCCGCTCCAGCGCAACTTGCACCGTCTCGCGCACGGTGAGGTCACCGAACAAGGTGGCGGCCTGGAAGGCCCGGCCCAAGTGATGCCGGTGGCGGCGATGTGGTGCCAGTCGGCTCACGTCGGTTCCGTAGATCTGTACATGGCCGCTTGCGGGGATCAGGCCGCCCACCCCGTTCATGAACGAGGTCTTGCCCGCGCCGTTGGTGCCGATGAGCCCCACAATCTCCCCGTGGCCCACCTCGAGGCTTACCTGGTTCACGGCCACCCGCGGGCCGTAGCGCACGGTGAGCTCGCTGGCGGCCAACGCAATGTCCGATGGCGGGTCGGGAATCGATGGTGGCGCGGGGATGTCGCGCCCCCGCACCAAGGGCGCGGGCTTCCTCTGGGCCAGCCAGCTGAAGTACGAGTCTCGAGCCATGTACCAGAGCTGCACGAACCCTCCGGGCGCGTACATCAACAGCACCAGGATTCCCAGGCTGCTGGTCAGCACCGGGATCAGCGCGGAATCGGGCCAGAAGGCTGGCAGCCCGATCACCCACAACGCCCCGAGCACGGGGCCGATCACCGAGCCGATACCGCCAATCACCGCGATGGCCACCACCTTGAACGAAGTGTCCACCGAGAAGAAGGAGAACAGCACGGTGGAATACAGCCCGGCCAGCAGCGCACCGGCGAACCCGGCCAACCCGCCGCCCAAGGCGAAGGCCAGCACCTTTGATCCGGTGGGCCACACGGTGGCGGCGGCTGCGGCCGACGGGTTCTCCCTGGTGGCCACGATCCGGCGGCCGATTCCGGTGCGGCGCAGGTGGGCGGTGAACGCCACCCCCAGCACCAGCCCGATCAGGGCCAGATAGAAATAGGTTCGCTGGGGGGCGAGATCGATGGGCCCGATATGGGCCCGCTCCAGAAGCGCCGCAGATTGGCTGCCTCCGCTGAGGAACGGCCGGGTGAAGAAGAACTTCTCCGCCGCCACCGCAAACGCCAGGGTGACCACGGCCAGCAACAGGCCACGGGCCCGGAGCGCTCCGATGCCGATGATCACCGACGCGGCGGCCGCCACAACTGTGCCCCACACCGCAGCCCACAAGAAATGCAGCTCGGGCATGGGCACCGCCACATCGAACCCGGCCACCCCGAGTCCGAGATCGTTCCCGTTGACCAGCGCGGTGGTGGTGAGCGCGCCCAGGCCGGCGAAAGCCCCTTGACCCAGCGAGATCTGCCCGCTCCAGCCCACCAGCACCACCAAAGAGAGGGCGGCCAGTGCCATCAGCAGTATCTCGCTGTAGCGGAAGGTGCGGCTGGCGGTGGTGACGAACACCGGCACCACCGCGGCAATGGCCACCCCAACCGCGGCCAAGACTCGAGAATGGTTGCGAACCCACCAGATCGAGCGCAGCCGGGCCGGAATGGGGCGAATCCGGGGGCTGAATGAGAAGGCGCCGGCCTCGTCGGGTGCGCCTCTCCGGGTGGTAGCTACGATCCCGAGAATCGCCACCAGCAGCAGCACGGCTTCGAATCTCCCCAGATCCAGCGGGTAGTTGACCCTCACCAGAGCCTCGACGATGCCGAGGATGATCCCGGCGGCCACCGCCACACTGAACGACACGAACGAGGCGCACACCGCCACTACCAGCACCCGGGTCATGGTGGCGTGACCGGGGCTGGTGGCCACGAACGAGCCGATGGAGTCGGCTTCTTGGAACACCGTGACCAGCCCGGCGAACGCTCCGGTGAGCGCCCACACCACCGTTGAGACCCGCCCCGGATGGATCCCGGCCAGTCGAGCCCGGTCGGGATCGGCTGCGGTGGCCCGGATGGCCCGACCCCACGCCGACCACCGCACCCAGATGCTCAGCGCCACCACCGCGGCGGCCGAGGCCACGAACAAGACGAACTCGCCTCCCTCGATGCGGATGCCGAACCACTCCAAATCCCGGTTCCACGGCGTGGGGAAGCGATGCCGTTTGTCGGCCGCCGAGGCCTCGGGCAGGGCGAAGATGAGGGCTTGGGCCAGCTGGGCCAGCCCGATGGTGGCCACCAGCAGGATCACCCTGGGGGCGGTGAACAGGCGGCGCACCACGGTCAGCTCGGCCAGTCCCAGAAATACGGCCCCGGCCAGCACGGCGAGAACCACCCCGGTCCAGTACGGCGCTCCGTAGCGGATCACCAGGTGGGCCATCACCTGGCTGGCCAGCACTCCGGTGGCGCCCACCGCGAAATTGATGATGCGGCTCGATCGGTAGATAAGGATGACGCCGAGGGCCAACAGAGCGTAAGAGAGCCCGTTGACCGCGCCGATGAAGACGAATTGGCGTCCGACCTCGAAGGCGAGGATCACGACGAGTCTTCCGGTTCGGTGCGGTCGTCACCCAAGAACACCGCCCGAGCGATGTCGCCCCGCTCGGCGAGCTCCGCGGTCGGCCCGTCGAAGCGGATCTGCCCTTTCTCGATGAACACCGCCCGATCCGACAGAGCGGCGGCGATGTTGAGCGACTGCTCCACGATGATCATCGTTTGGCCCTCGGCCTTGAGCCGCTCCACGATCTCCAACAGCTCGCCGATCACCGCGGGGGCGAGGCCGAGCGACAGCTCGTCGATGAGCAGCACGTCGGGCTCATGCATCAGCACCATGGCCAGGGCCAGCATCTGTTGCTGCCCGCCGCTGAGCGCACCGGCGGGCTCGTCGAGCCGATCGGCCAACTCCGGGAAGATGCCCAGCACATGGTCGATCCGGGCATTGAGCTGGGCTCGGTTGCGCCGCATGGTCCATCCCCCCGTGCGGAGGTTGTCTTCGATGGACAGCGGCAGAAACACTGCTTTGCCCCCGGGGAGCTGCTGGATTCCCATGTCCACCCGGGTTTGGGGAGAGGTGAGGGTGATATCCCGCCCGTGCAGCGAGACGATGCCGCGCGAGGGCACAGCCAGCCCGCTGATCACCCGCAGGATCGTCGACTTGCCTGCCCCGTTGGTGCCCAGCAGCGCCAGGGTCTCGCCCCGGTCCACATGGAGGTTGACCCCGAACAGCACTTGCACCGGCCCGTAGGAGAAGTCGATGTCCCGCAACCCGACGGCGGGCAACTGGTCGGGATGCGATTTCCGCCGCTCCAGTTCGGCGTGATCCTTTTCGATCTCGTCCACCACCAGCGACAGGTCGTGGCGAATGTGCCGCGCCCCCCAAATCAACAGGGCGCCCCCGATGATCTTGAACGGGATGGCCACGATCAAGATGGCGGTGCGCTCGTCGGTGGCGTCGGAGAGCAATCCGGCCACGATGGGGCCGAGCACGCCGCCGCCCAAGAAGATCACCATGATCGACAAGGCGGTGGACTGGGCCCGCAGCCGGTAGGGGACCACACCCACCAGAAGCGGCGAGATCATGCCGAAGATCACGACGCTCAGCACTGCGGGCACGATGCCCACCGCGGCGAACAGCACGGGATGGGGCATGAAGAACTGGATGGGGATGGCCACCGCAATGGGGAAGAACAGTGCGCCCACCCAGGCCAAGGCCCGTTCCGGGCTTTCGCGGTACAAGGCGTCGTAGCGCTTCGCTGCCCACGGTGCCGCGGCAAAGGCCAGCATCCCGGGAACGAATGCGATCATGGCCCGCTCAAACGGGCTCAGGCCCCACCGGTCATCCAGGAACAGGTTGACCAGGAAGCTCTGCCCGATGATCGAGAACACGATGATGCTGAACGAGATCCACGCCAGCTTCAGCGTCTTGATGGCCATGAGGCGCTGCCAAACCGCCCCCAGCGACACCCGGGGCCGGTCGTCGTCCTCCTCCATCACCTCGCCGATCACCGACTTCTGCTCGAACTGCCCCCGAGGTGGGTCGGGAACGAACAGGGCCCAGATCCCCAGGAACAAGGTGGGCCAGGCAAACACCCAATAGGCCCACCGCCAGTTGTCGTCCACCAGCAGCATGAGGCCGCCCACCAACAGCGGGGCGATTCGCTCACCGCCCCGGCCGAGCACGTTCTTTACGGCATAGATCCGGCCTCGAGATGAAATGGGGTAGGCGTCGGCCAGCACCGCCCCTTGCACCGGAAAGGTGTTGGACGTGCCGATGCCCATGAGCACACCGACCATGAAGAACCCCAGTGCGGAGGCCTGAAACCCCCTGGTGAACATGGCCACGCTCCAGAAGATTGTGGCCAGCCCCACCAGCCGCATGCGGTTGACCCGATCGGCCATCTTGCCCATCGGGATGGCGCACAGCGTTGTGGTGATGAGACCGCCGATCCCCATCACCGCCAGACCGGCGTCGGAAACATTGAAGCTGTCCTGGATCTCCGGTCCGAGCAGGCTGGGGATGGCAAGTTGGAAGGCATCCACCGCGTCGAGGGTGCCCAACACGGCCAGCACGCCAACGCCGCCGGTGGCCACTGCCTGGCGCAGCGTGATCGCCTCGTCGCCGACGCCGGGGAGGTCCTCGTCGGCGCGGATCTCTAGCTGATCGGCCTCGGCCGCCTCTCGGGCCGCCTCCTCATCGAGCAGCGCCCGGCTGAAGTCGGCGAAGCTGCGGCGGTCGCCCGACGCTTCGGTCATCTAGGAATTGGTGGTCACGGGGTCAGGTCGACAGGGTCGCCGAGGCCGACGAGTTCGCCGTCCTCATCGGCGTCGCCGTCGAACTGCACAAACCGCATGGTGTCGTTGCCGTTGTACTTGCCCGGCCCAAACGACAAGAACGGGATCTCCGGCAGCGATGCCTGGGAGAGCGAGTCGAGTCCGGCCTGGAAGGAGTCGTTGGTGAGCTCCGGCCCGGCCGCAGTGGCGATCTGCACGAACAGCGACAGATCGCGGCACGCCAGCACGGTGTAGTTCCAGTAGTTGGGGTCTTCCTCGCTGTTCTCCACTCCCGGACCAGGTCGCTCGAAGCGTTCGTCGGGTAGCGCGGCCATCACCACATCGAGGCACTTCTGGGTCTCGGCATCCACCGAATCGGAGGGCAGGTTGAGTCGGTCGGCTGTGGCGATGGTGCCGTCCAGCGCCATCGGGTCGATGCCCGAGGAGATCGCGGTTTCGAAGTTGGTGGAGTCGACCGCGGCCATCTGGATTCCCAGGTCGCCGTAGGTGACGAGGCCGGTGGCCGCGGCCCCAAATATCACCATGCGATCGATGCCGGCGTCGGCCACCTGCTGTTGCATGATCTCGGTCTGACTCTCAATGGCATCGTCGTCGAGCACGAGGTCGTCGATGTTCATGGTGATGGCGATCTCCACCCCGACGTCGGCAAAGGCTGCTTTCACAACATCCTCAACCCGGTCTTGAGTTTCGGACCCGTCATAATGGACGCCCACCGCGGTAGCGCCGTCGAACCACCCTCTTCGGGCTAGTTCGGTGACGAAGACCTCCTCCCCGGCCGTCCCCGAGAGCCTGAAGCTGGCCAGAGGGGCTCTGGCCCGTTCCAAGAGCTCTCCTCTGGCGTTTACCTGGGATCCCACGTTGATGGTCTCGTGCTGTTCCGACACGCAGTAGTTGGCGTCGCCCCGCAGTCCGCCCAACACGGCGAACACCTCGTGATCCTCGGTGAGTGTGATGCAGGCGGCCAGCATCTCATTGGGAAGGGCCGGGTTGAATCCGGCGATGTACGGCTCCAACGACCGGCCGTAGATGCCGCCTTCGGCATTGACTGCGCCGGTAAGGGC
>JAJECA010000046.1 GCA_022822265.1 Acidimicrobiia bacterium
ACCCGGGGGTCGCCCAGCATCTCGGCCCGCTTCTTCCACGACTCGTCGTCGTCGCCCACCACCGGAGGACCGAACCCGGTCATCAGGTCGTCTTCCAGGGAGATGTCGCACATCACATCAAAGGGCTCCTGACCCCGCTCAACGGCCAGCTCGCCGATGCTGCGGCCCACCAGGGGTTCCAACGAGGGCGACGAAACATCCACCACCGTGGTCTCAGCCCACCGCACCCAGGTGCGGTGAGACGCCTGGGACGCGCCGTCCACCAGCCGCCGGCGCACCTCGGGGCGGGACAGGGCTTGGACCTTCGCCCCATGGTCCAGGTACATGATCTCGGCCCAGTCGGGCAGGGTGTCGTACAGCACCCCCGTAGCGAAGTTCAGCCGCATCTGCATGACGTCGGGCAGCATGAGCCCAACCACAGTGGCGCCTCGCTGCCGGGCATAGTCGGCGGACCCCAGGCGGTTCTCCAGGTAGTCATCCTCGCCGGGCCGCACGTTGAACAGATTCCAGTTCATGGGCCGGTCAGCGGCCAGCACCATGGCCGTCATCAATTCGTAGGCCTCTGGGGCCCACAGGTAGTCGATGCTGGGAATGATCTCCAGGGTGGTGCCGGGGTAATCCCGGCACACCCCGGCCAGGGCCACCATCTCGGCGTCGGTGGCCGACCGAGACGGCACCGGGTCGCCGTTGTGGTCGTTGTGGGCCGACGCCCTGGTGGAGGAGAAACCCAGGCCGCCTTCGGCCAGGCTCTGGGCCAGCAGCGACTTCATGGCCTCAAGCTGATCGTCGCTGGCCGCCTCGCCCACCGCGGCCGATCCCATCGCAAGGCGGCGCACCGTGCTGTGGCCCACCAGGAACCCGGCGTTGACCCCCAGTCCGTTGGCCTCCAGGCGATCCAGCCACGATCCGAACGACGACCACCCGAAGTCCAGCCCGGCCTCCAGCGATTCGGTGGGCATGCCCTCCACCCGTGCCAGCATCCTCATCACGTAGTCGGCTTCGCCGGGCACCATCGGGGCGATGGTGAAGCCGCAGTTGCCCCCAATGGCAGTGGTGATTCCGTGAAGCGACGACGGCGTGAGGTGAGGATCCCACAGCACCTGGGCGTCGTAGTGGGTATGCACGTCGATGAATCCCGGGGCCACCGCCAACCCGTCGGCGTCGATCACCTGGTTGGCAGGCTGGTCCGCCCGGCCAATGGTCACGATGCGCCCGTCTTGCACCCCGACATCTGCTACCCGACCGGGCGCTCCGGTGCCGTCCACTACCAATCCGCCCCGAATTACACAGTCCAACATCGCCATACCCCTGCGCTATCGTCGTTTTCCGGCCCCTTGGGCTCAACCCCCCTACCGTACCTGAGACGTCCGACTGGAGTTCCTGATGTCGCCACGGCCTTTGAGGCACATCTTGTGAGGCGGCGAATCGGTGTCGTGGGGGCCGGGTGGACCGGAGCCGTTGCCGGCCGCCTGCTCACCGATGCGGGCTTTGCGGTGGAGGTTCTGGAAAAGACCAGCGTGGTGGGCGGGCATTCCCGGGCCGAGACCATGAACGGGGTGGTGTACGAGCCCAACGGGGCCCACATCTTCCACACCGACAACCAGGCGGTGAACGAGTTTGTGAACGCCCACGGCCTCACCCGTCCCTACGACCACAAAGTGCTCACCGAGGTGTTCCTGTCGCCCGATGATGACGAGGGCCACTTGTTGTCCTGGCCTCCCCAGGTGGATGAGCTCAAAGAACTGCCGGTGTGGCCAACGGTGGAGCGGGAGCTGGCCTCCCTTCCCCTCCAACCCACCGGCGACAACTTCGAGGATTTTGTGGTGTCGATGATGGGCCGCACCTTGTACGACCTGTTCATCCGGAACTACACCGCCAAGCAGTGGGGCCGCCCGGCCACCGAGCTGTCGGCCCGCTTCGCTCCCAAGCGGGTGGAGTTGCGCCGCGATGGCCACCGGGGGCTGTTCCGGGACCGCTGGCAGTACTTCCCACCCAACGGCATCAACGAGGTGATCGAGTCGGTGCTGTCCACCGTGGCCGTCACCCTGGACTCCGAGATCACCGTGGACGATGCCCACCGTCTCGGCCAGGACTACGACGCGGTGATCATCACCGCCGCGCTGGACGACTTCGCCCGCTGCCCAGGCGAACTGGAGTGGCGGGGCATCGAGATGCGTTCTCGCTTTGAACCGACCGACGGCCCCGGCGGCGTGCTTACCCCCGCTTATGTCACCAACCGTCCGTCAACCCGGGTTCCCTACACCCGCACGGTGGAGACCAAGCACGCCACCGGGCAGCAAATCGAGGGCACCGTGGTCAGCGAGGAAATGCCGGGCGCCCCTCGACGCCACTATCCGGTGCTGACCGCCGACGGCGCCAACGAGCGCCGCAACACCGAGCTTGCCGAGAAGATCGCCGAGCACTTCGAGATACCGGTGTACTTCGCCGGGCGGCTGGCCACCTACCGCTACATCAACCAAGACGAGGCCATCGCCGATGCCATGGCAGTAGCCCACCGAGTGGCCACCGAACTGGGGGGATAGCCGCTCATGGCCGACGCGATGCCACAGGGCTGGAAGTTCTGGATCGACCGGGGAGGCACGTTCACCGACGTGGTGGCCCGACGACCCGACGGCGACGTCGTCACCGTGAAGCTGCTGTCGGAGAGCCCCCGCTATCGAGACGCCGCTATCGAAGCCATCCGAACCATGCTGGGGCTGAGCGCCGATGAGCCGATCCCGTCGGACCAAGTGGCCGAGGTGAAGATGGGCACCACGGTGGCCACCAACGCCCTGCTCGAGCGCCAGGGCGAGCCCACCGTTCTGGTCACCACGAGGGGGTTCGCCGACGCCCTCCGCATCGGCTATCAGACCCGGCCCGACCTCTTTGCCCTCGACATCGTGCTGCCCGACATGTTGTACAGCCTGGTGATCACGGTGGACGAGCGAGTGCGGGCCGACGGCACCGTCGAGCGATCGCTGGATGAGGACAACGCCCGGCGGCAGTTGGCCGCGGCCCACCAAGCTGGTTTGCGGTCGGCGGCAATCGTGCTGGTACACGGCTATCGCTACCCCGATCACGAAGCCCGCCTGGCCGAGATCGCCGCCGAGGTGGGGTTCGAGCATGTCTCAGCCAGCCACCAGGTGAACCCGCTCATCCGCCTGGTGCCCCGGGGAGACACCACCGTGGCCGACGCCTATCTCACCCCGGTGCTGCGCCGTCACATCCAAACGGTGGAAGACCAAATCGACGCCTCGCTCTTCTTCATGCAGTCCAACGGCGGGCTAGCCCACCCCGACCACTTCCGGGGCAAAGACGCGCTGTTGTCTGGCCCGGCCGGCGGCGTGGTGGGCATGGCCCGCACTGGTGAGGCTGCCGGCCACCACCGCCTGATCGGGTTCGACATGGGCGGCACATCCACCGACGTATCCCACTACGACGGGCGCTTCGAGCGCACCACCGATGCCGTGGTCGCCGGGGTCAGGGTGCGAGCGCCGATGATCTTGATCCACACCGTGGCCGCCGGGGGCGGCTCGATCCTGTCGTTCGACGGCAGCCGATTCCGGGTGGGCCCCGACTCCGCCGGCGCCGAACCCGGCCCGGCCTGCTACGGAAACGGCGGGCCGCTCACCGTGACCGACGCCAATGTGGTCCTCGGCCGCTTGCACCCCGATCACTTTCCGGCGGTGTTCGGCCCTCGCGGCGACCAGCCCCTTGATGCGGCCGCGGCCCGGTCTGCCTTCGCCGAATTGGCTGCGGCCATCACCGAGGCCACCGGGCAGTCGTGGACCCCGGAGAGGGCTGCCGAGGGGTTCTTGGATGTGGCGGTGCAGAACATGGCCAACGCCATCAAGACCATCTCGGTGCAGCAGGGCCATGACGTGAGCGCCTACACCTTGGCCTGCTTCGGCGGCGCCGGCGGCCAGCACGCCTGCCGGGTGGCCGACGAGCTGGGCATGTCCACCGTGTTGATCCATCCCCATGCCGGAGTGCTCTCCGCGCTGGGCATCGGCCTGGCCGACGTGCGCTCGGTTACCGAGCGGGCGGTGGGCCAAACCCTCACCGAGAAACTGCTGGGCGCCATCGCCACCGACATCGGGGAGTTGGCCGCCGCGGCCTACACCGAGGTGGCCGCCGACTTGCCCCCCTCCCACATTCACATCGAGGCCAGCTATTTCCTGCGGTACGAGGGATCCGACACCGCACTCGAGGTGGCTGCCGACGACTACCGGCCGGTGGTGGCCGCTTTCGAGAACCTCCACCAGACCCGCTTCGGATTCGCCTCTCCAGAGACGCCGATCGTGCTGGAGTCGACCCAGGTGGAGGCCATCGGCCGCAGCAGCCTCACCGACACCCTGGCCGAACAGCCCTCCAACGGTTCACCGCCCGAACCCAGCCCCCTGGCCCACCACGAGGCCAGCTTCGAGGGGCAGGCCCGAGACATCGCCTTCTTCGACCGGGCCGATCTGGGGCCGGGGGCAGCCGTGGATGGCCCCGCGGTCATCGTCGACCCCCACTCCACCACAGTGGTTGAGCCGGACTGGGCCGCGGCGACTGCCCCAAGCGGCGAACTCGTGTTGCGCCGCATAGCCCCCCGCGCCGGTGCAGCCGTGGGCACTCATGCCGACCCGGTAATGCTGGAGATCTTCAACAACCTGTTCATGAACGTGGCCGAGCAGATGGGGGTGGCGCTGGAGAACACCGCCGCCTCGGTGAACATCAAGGAGCGCCTGGACTTCTCCTGTGCCATTTTCGACCCCGACGGCGAGCTGATCGCCAACGCCCCCCACATGCCGGTCCACCTAGGCTCGATGGACATGGCGGTCAAAGCGGTCATCGCCCGCCATCCCGAAATGGCGCCGGGCGACGCCTTCATCACCAACGCCCCCTACAACGGCGGCACCCACCTGCCCGACGTGACAGTGGTCATGCCGGTATTCAATGCCGACGGCAATGAGATCCTGTTTTTCACTGCCTCGCGTGGTCACCACGCTGACATCGGCGGCACAGTCCCCGGGTCGGCCCCCGCCGACGCGTCGCACATCTCCGAGGAGGGGGTGCTGTTCGATGGCGATGTTCTGGCCCGGGGCGGGCGGTTCCAAGAGGCAGCGATCAGGGCCCTGCTCACCGGTGCCGAGTGGCCGGCCCGCAACCCCGACGTCAACATCGCCGATATCAAAGCCCAACTGGCCGCCTGCCAGAAGGGAGCCGTCTCCCTGGGCGAGGTGATCGACTACTACAGCTTGGAGACGGTGCATGCGTACATGGACCATGTGAGGGCCAACGCCGCCGAGTCGGTCCGACGCCTGGTCGATCGCCTAGAAGACGCCTCGTTCACCGTTGAGTTCGACGACGGCTCCCAAGTGTCGGTGGCATTGCGCATGGATCGCGCCCGACGGAGGCTCAGCGTCGACTTCACCGGAACCAGCGGCCAGCACCCGGGGAACTTCAACGCCCCCCAACCGGTGTGTCGAGCCGCGGTGCTCTACGTGCTGCGCTGTCTGGTGGACGACAACATCCCCCTCAACAGCGGTTGTCTGGATCCAGTGGAGCTGATCATGCCGTCGCCCAGCATGATCAGCCCCGTCGAGCCCGCCGCGGTCTTTGCCGGCAATGTGGAGACCTCTCAGCACATCGTGGACACCCTGTTCGGTGCGGTGGGCACCGTGGCCGCCTCTCAGGGAACCATGAACAACGTGGTGTGGGGCAACGAGCGGCACCAGTACTACGAGACGGTGTGCGGCGGCGCGGGGGCCACCGCCCGGCGGGACGGCTGTGATGCCGTCCACACCGGCATGACCAACGCCCGGCTCACCGACCCCGAAGTGCTGGAGCAGCGGCATCCAGTGGTGGTGGAAGACTTCTCCATCCGCCAGGGCAGCGGCGGCCCGGGCGGCCACCGGGGCGGCGACGGGGTGGTGCGCCGCACCCGATTCGAAGAGCCCATGAGCCTCAATGTGCTGTCCTCCCGGCGAGACGTCGCCCCCTACGGCATTGAAGGAGGCTCACCCGGCGCCGTAGGAGTCAACCGGGTCCTAAGGGCCGACGGCACCGTCGAGACCCACCCCGGCGTGTTTCGCACCGAGGTGGAGCCCGGCGACTGTTTCGAGGTGTCCACCCCTGGCGGCGGAGGCTACGGCCCGCCGGTTGAGCGCTGAGCGGCCAGGCGTACGCCCTCCACAATGCTGGTGTAGCCGGTGCAGCGGCACAGGGTGCCGGCCAGGAACTCCCGGATCTCGGCATCGCTTGGCTCCATGGCATCAGCAGGGCGCTGGGCCAGCCACGCCACCGTGGACATGACGATGCCCGGCGTGCAGAAGCCGCACTGGAAGCTCATGGCGTCGGCGAACGCCTGCTGGACCGGCCCCAACACCGGGTTGCTCGGATCGGACGTGTTCACCAACCCCTCGATGGTGGTCACCTCGCACCCGTCGGCCTGCACCGCCAACATCAGGCACGACCGCACCGCGGCACCATCCACCAGCACGGTGCAGGTGCCGCACACCCCGTGCTCGCATCCCAGGTGGGTGCCGGTCAGCCCGCACTGGCGGCGCACGAAGTCGGCCAGAGTGGTGCGGGTCTCCGCCTCGGCGGTGTAGTCCACCCCGTTGGCCCGAAGCTGAACAGTTCGTGTGGGCCTCATCGACGCCGATTACCAGGTGCTAACCGAAGGACGTTCGCCTGGCATTCCGAATTCCGGGGCACCATCAGCTACCAAGTGATGCTCTGGCCGGCGTTGGCCCTAAGTATCTGGCCGGTCACATAGCGGGAGGCATCGGAGGCCAAGAACCAGATGAGATTGGCCTGGTCAGAGGCCTCGCACACTTCGCCCAGCGGGGATCGGTCCCGCATCAGCTTTAGGTAGCTGTCCATCTCGGCGGGGTCCACCTGGCCCTCGGCATCCCGCAAGTGCCCGCCCACGAAATTGGTCATGGTGAAGCCGGGGGCGATGGTGTTGACCCGCACCCCGCTGGGCCCGGCCTCCACCGCCAGAGACTGGGTGAGCATTGCCACTGCCGCCTTGGTGGCCGCGTACACCGACAGGCCTCCCACCGGGGTGTTGATGGCGGTGGCCGAAACGTTGATGATCGAACCCGACCCCTGGGTACCCATGACCCGCATGGCCGCTTGACAGCCGAAGAACACCCCTTTGAAGTTGATGGCCAGCACCCGGTCGAGCTCGGCCTCGGTCACGTCCACCACGTCGCCGTAGCTGCCCACCCCGGCCACGTTGGCCATCACGTCCAGCCGCCCGAACTCGTCTGTTGCTGCGGCCACCAACGCGCTCACCTGCTCGGACTGGGTGGTGTCAGTGGCCAGGGCCACCGCCCGACCGCCATTTGCCACGATGCTGTCCCCGGTGCGGTCTGCCCCCTCGCCGTCGATGTCGCCCAGCACAACCGCAGCCCCGGCTGCGGCCAGAGTTTCCGCGGCGGCCTGGCCGATCCCGCTGGCCGCCCCGGTGACGCATGCCACCCGCCCGCTCAGGTCGAACACGCCGAGCCCGTCCATCAAACCAGTCTGGCCCACTGTTGTTCGGTTTGCCGTATCTGGCTTGCCCCACAGCCGCGCCAGTGCGAATTGGCATGCACAACCGGCCAATTCAATCGGCTTGCCATCCCGGCCTGAGAATGTGAGTCTTGGGCCATGGCGGTGGAGCTGGAATGGCTGGTGGACCAACCCACCCAATCCAACCCGGTAATGGTGGTGGCTTTAGAGGGCCTGTTCGATGCGGCCGACGCGGCCACCACCGGAGTGCGCTTGATGAAAGAGAGCGCTAACGGCGTTGAACCGCTGGCCCGCATCGACCCCGAAGAGTTCTTCAACTTCCAGGATCGCCGCCCCGAGGTGCGACTAGACGACACCGGCCGACGGGTCATCGACTGGCCGGTCACCGAGGTGCATGCCGTGGAGCGCTACGGCGCCAAGCATCCCCTGGTGGTGGTAGACGGGGTGGAGCCCCACCTGCGGTGGCGGACCTTCGCCGACTACCTGGTGGAGGTGGCCACCGAGTGCGGGGCTGGGCTGGTGGTCACCCTGGGCGCCATGGTCGGCCTGGCCCCCCACACCCGGCCGCTGGGCGTGGTGGGCAGCTCCACCAACGCCGAGCTGGCCCGCATGTTCGGCTTGGGCCGCCCCACCTATGAGGGTCCCACCGGCCTGGTGGGCGCGCTCCACGACGCCTTGGACCGGGCTCAAATACCGGTCATCTCCCTGCGGGTGTCAGTGCCCCACTACGTGCCCGGACCGCCCAACCCCGAGGCCACCCGGTCGCTGCTCAAGCGGTTCGAGCTGATCACCGGCATCATCACCGACCACCACGAGCTCGACGAGGCTGCCGCGGCCTGGCGAGAGCGGGTGGACACTGCGGTGGCCGGTGACGACGACCTCAAGAACTACGTCGCCCAACTCGAACGCCAAATCGACGAGGCCGACGACCTCCTCCCCACCGGCGACGACCTCGCCACCCAATTCGAAGCCTTCCTGCGCGACCCCTGGAAATAGGAGCGGACAGGCCCCACCACCTACGCCGCGGTCAGGCGGGCGACGGCTTCGTCGATGATGGTGGTGGCTAGCTTCTGGAGGGACTCGTCGTCGAGGGTGGACACGGGGTGGGGGACGGTGACCGCCGGGTAGGTGGCCATGCCCACGGTGGGGGCGAAGGATTCAACCACCGGCTCAAACGGCTCGGTGATCAGCAGCATTGAGGGGATGCCCCGAGACTCCATGTGGACGGCGTCGTGCAGACTGCACGCGGTGCAGGCCCCTCAATCGCCCAACCCGGAGATGATGAGGTGGGAGCGGGCGGCCAGCATCTCAGCGTCGTCGGCGTCGATCGGCTTGCCCGCGGCCGACTTGGAGTGGACCACGATGTCGGCCACCGGGAGGCGATCCCGCAGGCCCTCGGCAACATAGGAGAGCAGCTCCTTGGCGTTGTTCTTGGCGTTGTCGATTACCCCGATCACCACCGGCTCGGTGGGGGTGAAGCGGGGGGCCATCGCCACCTCGTCGATTTGGGCTTCTTCGTACACCGGAGACAGAACAGTTACAGACGACATGCGATCTCCTCTCTCATGCCAAGGGTAGCCCATCGCCGGGCGCGGCCACCTTGCGGGTGACGGCCTCCGAGTGCACAACCGGCGCCCAGTTGGGGATGTAGGCCGACCAGCCCGCCCCCGGGCTGCCCGCGGTGACCAGGAAAATGTCGTCGGGGCCCCGTACCGTGTTGAGCTTGCCGTCGGGATCGGGGGTCATGTCGTTTTGGGCGGTGAACTCCTGCAAGACGCCGCCCGCGTTCAAGTGCTCGGGGGTCACCCTGCTGTGCTCGGCCAGGAACTCCCGAACCTGCTGTTTGGTCCAGCCGGCCTCGGCCAGGATCTGGCGGTGCTCGTGGCCGAGCACCAGCAGCACCTGGTGCTTTTTGGCCACGGCGTAGGTGGCCGGGTTGGTCATGGCGGCGGCGAAGGTCAACAGGATCCCCTCGGGGTCGCCGTTGAGGTGGTTGGCCACCTGATGGGGGCTCTCGGAGGGGAACATGGTCACTGTGGTGTCGGCCTCGCCGTAGCCCAGCTCCACCCGCAGCGGCGGCCAACCCTCAGGCGGGGGCTCCTCGGCCACCAGCATGGTGAATTTGCCGGGATGGCCCAGCGACGATCCGTCGAGGGTGTCCGACCGGGCCCCCAGCACGTTCATGGCCACCAGCCGCAGAGCCCGCCCCACGGTGGCGTTGGCCCGGTAGCCCGGCCCGAGCGCATTGCGAGCCGTGTTGAACCCCAGCTCGGGCACCAGAGGGCCGCTCACCACCGCGCACAGCGCGGCCCCGCCGGTGCTGGTCACCACGGTGTGGCACCCGAATCGGGGGTCGAACATAGCCGACAAGCCGGCCAGCACCACCGGGAAGTACTCGGTTCGGCACCCGGCCATCACCGCGTTGACGGCCGCCTTCTCCGCGGTGACCTCCCGAGACCGCTCCGGCACGCGGCCCACTATGTCGCCGGCACCCACGCCGGCGTAGTCGAGCATGGCCTCAACTTGCTCCGGCGTGGGGGGAACCACGGGAAGCCCGTCGGTCCACCCCCGGTCGAAAAACTCCTCCTGCACGTCCCCCGCGTCGAGCACCAACTCCTGAGCCATGCCGAGACGCTAGTAGGGTTCCCCGCCGTGACTGGAAGACTGACAGGCAAGAGAACCATCGTGACCGGGGCGGGCTCGGGCATCGGCAAGGCCGCGGCCCGGCTGTTCGCCGCCGAAGGGGCCCGGGTGATGTGTGCCGACATCAACGGCGACGCCGCCGCAGCCACCGCGGCCGAGATCGGCGATGCGGCCATCAGCATGCGGGTAGACGTGACCCAGCCCGACGACTGCCAGGCCATGACCGAGCAGGCCGCAGCTGCCTTCGGCGGCCTCGACACGGTCTACTCCAACGCCGGGGTGGACGGGCCGGGCCGGGCCGGAGACCTCAGCTTGGAGGAGTGGAACCGGGTGATCGGGGTGAACCTCACCGGGAAGTGGCTGTCGGTCAAGTACGCCATCGGTCACCTCATCGAAGCCGGCGGAGGCTCACTGGTGCTCCAGGCCAGCGTCGGCGGCGTGATCGGCGTGCCGGGCATCGCCGCCTATGCCGCGGCCAAGGCCGGGGTGATCGGCCTCACCCGGCAGATGGCGGTGGATTACGGCCCGGACAAGATCCGGGTCAACGCCATCTGCCCGGGAACAGTGCCTACTCCCCTGGTGCGGGCCACCTATGAGAAGCGGGGCGGATTCTCAGCCACCGCCGCCGTGGCAGCCGACGCCACCGTGGATGAGATGATCGAAGCCGCCGTGGTGCGCCACCCCATCGGCCGACTCGGCACCACCGACGACATCGCCCAACTCGCCCTGCACCTGGCCTCCGATGAGTCGTCGTGGACCACCGGCACCGCCATCGTGATCGACGGCGGCATGTCGGTGGCCTGATCAATCTCGCCGATCAGCCGACTTCGGCGAAGAACTTCTTCCAGGTGTCGAGGCTCTCGGGAAGCTCCGACGGGCCGACAGTGCCGAAATAGCGCTTGCGGTCCGACTCCGAGAGACCGCCGTCCACCAGCGTGGCCATGTCCATGTAGTAGATCATGGCCACCTTCCGCTCCACGAAGCGCCACCGCCCGTCTTCCACCCGGTACTCGTCGAAATAGCGCAAGGCGGTTACCAGCGTGCGCCCGTCGAGGGCCAGTTCGGCGTGGGCGTTGACCATGCCGGTGGCATTGCCGGGGCGGTCGGGGTCGAGCTCGATGACGTGGCTGTGGGGGTAGTGGTAGGTGGCCCCGAACGCCGCCATGCGCTCCGTGTAGAACTCGATAACCGCCTGCCGGCCCTGGTTGGCCACCATGCCGTCGGCCGAGCCAAACCTTGCGTCAGAGGTGAACATGTTGGCCAGCCCCTCGACATCCCGGTCGTCCACCGCCATGCCATAACGGGCCACGAGCTCCCGAATTTCCTCCCGAGCTTCCAGCTGAGCGATTCGCTCGGCCAAGCCCTCAGATCCGCCAGTCATGCCGTTTCCTCTCCATTCGCGAATTTGTGCTGCCCCAGCCTGGTTTGCTGATACCAGCCAGCGAAAACTACCGTCGCCCTTCGTTGACCGGCAACGCCCGGTCGAATATAGGGGGGCCATGCTTCTAGCCTTTGGCAACTTCACAGCCGACCCAAGCGTCAACCTGCAACTGTTGATCGGCGGATTGGCACTGGGAGCCATCTATGCCGTGGTGGCTCTCGGCTTCGTGCTGGTCTACAAGAGCACCGA
>JAJECA010000061.1 GCA_022822265.1 Acidimicrobiia bacterium
GATCGGCGAGCGGTTCGGCTTCTCCCACCTGAGCGAAGACTATCGAGATGCCCTCGACCAGGGCCTCGATGCCGTGGTGGTGGCCAGCCCCTCCGGCCTCCACCATGAGCACGCCAAGGCGGCCATGGAGGCGGGCGCAGATGTGCTCTGCGAGAAGCCCTTCACCGTGGAGCCCGCCGACGCCTGGGACCTCCACCGCATCGCCGAGGAGCTGGGCCGAAATCTGGTGATCTCCTTCGGCTGGAACTACGGGCCGCTGGGAATGGAGGCCAAGAGGCTCATGGACGAAGAGGGCGGCGTGGGCGAGGTGGAGCACGTCATGGTGTCCATGGCGTCGGGAACCCGCGAGCTGCTCACCTCCACCGGCGGAGGCGGATACGAGGGATCGGCCGAGGGCTTCGCGCCCGAAGCCGCCACGTGGACCGACCCCGCCTTGTCGGGAGGCGGTTACGCCCCGGCCCAGATATCCCACGCCATGGGCCTGGCCATGTGGCTGACCGGCGATCGGGCCCAGGAGGTGTTCGCATTCATGAACAACCTGGGGGCGCGGGTAGACCTCCACAACGCCATCTCGTTGCGCTATGCCTCCGGGGCCACCGGATCGATCAGCGGCGCAAGCTGTCCCGGTCCCGCCAATGCCATCGACGAGCCCGACGAACCTTGGCCCCGCCACCAGCTGCTGGTGCGCCTCTACGGTTCCGAGGGGCAGCTCATCGCCGACCTGGAGCGGGATTTTCTCTGGCTGTACCGCAACGACGGCCTCGACCTAAAGGTTGACCTGCCCCGCCACGCCGGCCTCTACACCTGCGATGGGCCGCCCAACACGCTGGTGGATCTGGCCCAAGGTCGGGATGCGCCCAACCATTCGCCCGCCGATCTGGGCGCCCGCACGGTTGAGGTGGTGGCCGCCGCCGAGCGCAGCGCCCAGTCGGGCACCGTCGTGCGCGTCGGCGATTGAGACCGAGAGGTACCCATGCCCAGAATGAGAATGAACCAGGCCATCTCGGCGGCCATCGCCGACGAGATGCGCTCTGACCCCGACGTGATCGTGTTGGGAGAGGACATCGCCGTAGCCGAGGGGCCGTTCAAGACGTCGGCTGGGCTGCTGGAGGAGTTCGGCCCGCTGCGGGTGCGGGACACGCCGATCTCCGAGATGGGTTTCTTGGGCGCGGCGGTAGGGGCCGCGGCCACCGGGCTGCGCCCGGTGGTGGAGATCATGTTTGTGGAATTCCTCGGCGTGGCCCTCGACCAGCTCTCCACCGAGGGGGCCAAGTTCCACTACCTGTCGGGCGGGCTGGTCAAGGTGCCGCTAACTGTGCGGGCCTCCGTGGGCGCGGGGCTGGGCTTCGGCACCCAGCACTCCCAAACCCTGGAGAGCTGGGTGGTGGGCACTCCCGGCCTCAAGCTGGCCGTGGCCTCGGGGCCGGCCAACGCGTACGGCTTGATGCGGGCCGCCATCCGGGACGACAACCCGGTGGTGGTGCTCGAGCCTCGGCGGCTGTACGCCCAGCGCGAGGAGGTCACCGTGGGAGAAGAGGGCATCATTGCCCTGGGCAGTGCCCAACAGGCCGCCGCGGGCGACGACGCCACCGTGGTGGCGCTGGGATCGACCGTAGGCGCCGCTGCCGAGGCGGCCGCCGCCGCGTCATGGTCGGCCGATGTGATCGACCTGCAATCGCTGCAACCGTGGGATAAAGACATGGTGTACGAATCAGTGGCCCGCACCGGACGGCTGGTCACCGTGGAGGAGAACCCGCTCTCGGGCGGTTGGGGCGCCGACATCGTGGCCGCCGTGGCCGCCGACTTGTTCGGCGAGCTGAAGGCCCCGCCCCTTCGGATCACCGCGCCCGACGTGCCCGTGCCGTTTGGCAAGGAGCTGGAGGAGCGATACATGCCGTCTTCGGTTTATGTGGGCGAGCAGGTCACCGCATTGCTGGACACCGGTCGGGTGCCGCCCTCGTGGTGGCAACGCGAGGAGGTAGCGACATGAGCACACCGCTGGAACGCCGACAGGCGCTGCAACAGGACCGCCGGGTCCGCTACGAGCGGATGGTGGAGATCCGGGCGCTGGAGAACAAGGTGCAAGACCTGTTCGACGAGGGCCTGGTTCACGGAACCACCCACCTGTGCTTGGGCCAGGAGGCAGTGGCCGTGGGAGTGGCGGCCGCCGCCCGGACCACCGACCAGGTGACCTGCACCTACCGGGGACACGGCGTGGCCCTGGCCCTGGGGCTGACCCCGGTGCAGCTCCTCGGCGAGATCCTGGGCCGAGAAGCGGGATCCATTGGCGGCATAGGCGGCTCCATGCACCTCTGCGACCCGGACATCGGCCTGATGCCCACATTCGCCATCGTCGGCGCCGGAATCCCGGTGGCGGCGGGGGCCGCGCTCACCGCCCAGGTGCGGGGAACCGACGATGCCGCCATCGCCGTCTTCGGCGACGGGTCGACCAACATCGGCGCCTTTCACGAGGCCCTCAACCTCGCCGCCATTTGGAAGCTCCCGGTGGTATTCGTGTGCGAGAACAACCAATACGGCGAGTACAGCCGCATCGACTTGACCACCCCGGTGGACGACATCGCCTGTCGGGCCGAGTCCTATGCAATCCCCAGTGCCATCGTGGACGGACAAGATCCCGATGCGGTGGCCGAGGCTGTGTCCGGCGCACTGGACCAGGCCCGCGGCGGGGCCGGACCCACTCTGCTTGAGCTCAAGACTTACCGCTACGCCGGGCACTCTCGGGCCGACACCGCCCCCTATCGCCCCGAAGGGGAGTTCGAGCGCTGGTACGAGAAAGACCCCATCGTCAACTTCGGCCGCCGTCTGGTTGACGAGGGCGCCTTGGGCGACAACGGCGTAGAAGAGGTTGAAGCCGTCGTCGGCGCCCGGATCGACGCCGCGGTGGAGCTTGTGCTGGCTAGTGCTCCGGCCCCAGTGGGGGCCATGTTCGCCAACGTGCTGGCGCCCTGAGGAGCAGCACATTGCGCTACACCATCAAACTCCCCAAGTTGGGGGATACCACCGAGCTGGTGGTGGTCCTCGAATGGCTGGCCGACGTGGGCGACACCGTGACCGCGGGCGACGACCTGGTGCGGGTTGAGACCGACAAAGTTGACTCTGATGTCCCCAGCCCGGTGTCGGGAACCGTTGTGGAGCACCTCGTGGCCGTGGACGACGAGGTGGACATCGGCGACCCCATCGCCATCATCGTTTCCGACTGAGGTACGCCCCGGTCGAAATGCGCCCCGGTCGAAAAACTCAGTTCAGTCCGCTGGCCCGGGCTGGGTGGAGGCCCGGCGAATCAGGGATGTGGGAATCTCGGTTACCAGAGGACCGTCGCCGCCGGCTAGCAGTTTGAGCAACAGCTCCGCTGCCGCCTCTCCCATCTGCTCGGCGTCCCGGTCGATCACCGTGATGGGCGGCGAGTGCAGCTCGGTGAGAGGAACGTCGTCACAAGACACCAGCGAGATGTCGGTCCCCACCACTCGCTCGGCCGCTTGAAGCGCCCGCAGAACCCCGATGAGCAAGAGATTCCCGCCGGCCACGATGGCGGTGGGCGGATCGTCGGCCACCAGCAGTTCATGGGTGGCCTGCTGGCCGAAGGTGGCCGAGAAACTGTCGAACTTCAACAGGTCTTCGGGAAGGTCGAGACCCCGGGCCCGGAATGCGGCCTTGAAACCATTCAAACGCTCTCGAACCGGTCGGAGCCCCGGTCGTCCCGAAATCAACGCCACCCGGCGATGGCCCAGGTCCAGCAGGTGGTCGATGGCGGCCCGCATCCCATTGGCATGGTCGGACAAAACGGCCGAAGCCTCATCTGCCCCGCGCACCTGCCGATCGATCAACACCACAGGTTCGGACAGCTTGGCCAGCTCGGCCATCGTGCCCTCCCGCTCTTCGTCGGCCACCGAGAGGATGAGCCCGTCGATTCGCCGCCACCGGAGCAGCCGGATCAAGGCCTCATCCCGCTCCGGGTTTCCCTCAGAGTTGGTCAGCACCATGGAATAGCCCGCCTCGTTCAAGCGGCGCTCGGCACCCATGGCGATCTCGGCGAAGAGCGGATTGGAGATGTCGTTGGCGATGAACCCCACCGTCTTGGTGGAGCCCCTTCTCAGGCTGGAGGCCAAGAGATTCGGCTCATAGCCCACGGCTTCGATGGCGTCAAGCACCTGCTTTCGCATGGACTCGCTCACATCGGAATGGTCGTTCAGAACTCGGGAAACCGACGACAGGGCCACACCCGCATGAGCGGCCACCTCTTTCATGGTGACTTCTTTGACAGGTGTCGGCTTTGCAGTTGCCTCGTTTGTGCCGGCCTCGTCGGGATTGGCCATCTCCACCCCCCTTCTAAGGCTCGGTAGCGCAAGAGCTTCTTCTCGCCGTATCGACAGTAGCGGGAATGGCATGGTTTGTGTTACTGGAAACGTTGCCAATACGCTGACTGACTGGACTAGATGAGGTAGTCAAGATCGTGAAGATCGAGCGCATTGAGGTCATTCCCGTCGTGGTTCCCCTTACGGAGACCTTCATGGGATCGAAGTACTCCATGTCGGAGCGAGCCACCTTGATCACTCGCGTCTACTCCGATGACGGCGCCGTGGGCGAGTGCTACAACGGAGACGAACCCGACACCCACCACGAGATCGCCCGGATCATCATCGACGAACTCCAGCCGCTCATCATCGGGGAGGACCCGCTGCTGGTGGAGCGGTGCTGGGAGACCATGCTGCCCCCCACTTTCGACATTCTCCGGAACCGCAAGCTGGTGGTGATGGCGATGGGAGCGGTCGACTCCGCCCTTTGGGACTTGGCCGGCAAGGTAGCCGGCCTGCCCGTGTACAAGCTGTGGGGCGGCTACCGCACCAGCCTGCCCATCGTGGCCATCGGGGGTTACTACGGCAAGACCGACGCCCAGTTGGCCGCCGAGATGGAGGACTACCTGGAGATGGGCCTGGGCGGGTGCAAGCTCAAGATCGGCGGGCTATCCCCGGCCGAGGATGCCCACCGGTTCAAAGTGGCCCAGGCAGCCGCCGGCGACGGCTTCGTATTCACCGTGGATGCCAATCAGGGTTACACCGTGGCTGAGGCAGTGGAGTTCGTCCGCCTGGTCGGCCCTGAGAACATCCGATGGTTCGAAGAACCGGTGCGCTGGTACAACGACGTGCGGGGAATGCGCGACGTGCGGTTCATGGCCGGAGTGCCGGTGGCCGCCGGCCAGAGCGAATTCAACCGCCAGGGCATGGGCGAGTTGATGAGCGCCGGGGCAATCGATGTCTGCAACTACGACGCATCCTGGGGGGGCGGGCCCACCGAGTGGCGTCGGATCGCGGGAATGGCCCAGGTGTACGGAGTGGAGATGGGCCATCACGAAGAGGCCCAGATCGCGGCCCACATGCTGGCCTCAGTGCCCCACGGAACCTTTGTCGAGGTGTTCCATCCCACACGAGACCCGCTGTTCTGGGACCTGATTGCCAACCTGCCCCCCATTGCCAATGGGACGTACACAGTGCCGTCGGGCCCGGGCTGGGGCCTGGAGTTGGACTGGGACTACGTGGAGCACCACCGCGACGACCGGTAGCCCGCGCCGCCGAAGAACTCCCCCTCATCCCCCGCTAGTCCGCCCCGCGTTTATCTAGATCCGATAGATGCGCTCGGCGTTGGCTGAGAACAGCGCCACCTGCTCGTCGGGTGAGAAGTCGGCCACCAGCTCCACGTAGGCGTCGAGCAGCTCCGCGTAGGTGGAGTACATCCGATCCACCGGCCAGTTGCTGCCGAAGAACGAGCGCTCCACCCCGAAGGCCTCGATGCAGCCGTACACATAGGGGCGGATGCTGTCCACCGTCCAGTTGCCTCCGGCCATCTGATCGCCCATGCCCAGGCCCGAGATCTTCACCACCGCGTTCTCGGCCTCGGCCAGTTTGCCCATGCCTTGGCGCCAGTTGGCGAAGTACTCGTCGTTGCGCTCCTGGGGGAACCCGGCGTGGTCGCAGATCAAGATGATGTTGGGAAACTTGCGGGCCAGGTCGGCGGCCTTGCCCATGTCCTCCCAGAGCACATCGAGGTCGTAGACCAAGTTGTACTTCTCCAATAGGGCGTAGCCCCGGTGAAAGGCCGGGTCCACCAGATAGTCGCCCTCGCCGAAGTCGCGCAGACCCCGCATGTTGGAGAACTCGCAGTGGCGTTCGAGGGTTGCCTCCACATCGGATTGCTGAAGGCGGGCGTCGCCGGTTATGCCGGTGGGCCACCCGGTTTCGTCGGCCATGGCCTGGAGCCACTCGGTCTCATCCACCGGATCGGCCGAGCCGATGGCCGCTTGGACATGGACGATCTTGGTCACATTCAGTCCTGAGGCGTCGGCTTGAAGATTCTCCACCGTGTAGCTGGTCAAGTCTTTCAACGGGCGAATCGCCCCTAGCTGCGGATGAATGGCGTCATCGGCCAGCCAGGCCCACTCCAGCTTGGGATGGGGCCGCTCCCAGAAGTGGACGTGTGTGTCAACAAAATCAAGCCCTTCGGCCATGCTGATTCCTCCCGGATAGTCGATTGGCCGTTACCCTACTAAAAACGTTTCCAGAAGTTCGGTGGAGGACGATGCGAACCACACCACCCCGCGTGGCATGAACGCTTCCGAGAGGCGGCGGGCGCTGGTCACCGGCGCGGCCAGCGGTATCGGTGCCGGTGCCGCCCGGCGCCTGCTTGACGGAGGGGTGGACGTGCTCGCCACCGACATCAATCGCTCCGGCCTCGACTCGCTTTCCGAGCTCGGGGCCGAGCCGCTGATCGCCGACCTGTCCGACCTCCGCGATCGAGACCGGGTAATCGAGGCAGCCGTCGGAGTGGACTACTTGGTGCAGGCCGCAGGCATCATTCGCCTGCTGCCCATCGAGAAGGTCACCGTTGACGACTGGCGTGACGTGTTCGCGGTGAACGCCGAGGCGATGTTCTTTTTGTGCCAGGGCATCGGGGCCACCATGCCGGCAGGCGGCGCCATCGTGAACCTCTCCTCTTCCTCCGCCAAGCTGGCCAACACCACCGAGGCCGCCGTCTATGCCGCCTCCAAATCCGCAGTGCTGTCGATCACCCGGTCGTTCGCCTACTCATTGGCGCCGATACCGGTGCGGGTCAACGCCATCTGCCCGGGCATCATCGACACGCCGATGCAGGACGCCGTGCTCGAGCAGGTGTCCGCCATCAGGGGAATGACTCTTGATCAGCTATCCGACCTGCGGGAGACATCGGTGCCGCTGGGGCGCGGCGCCAGCCCGGACGAGATTGCCGAGCTGATCTGGTTCCTGCTCTCCGACGGCGCCGGTTATATGACCGGTCAGGCCGTCAATTTCGACGGAGGGCTGGTTACCTGGTGAGCAGCGGGAAAACCCAGGACAAAGGAGGCATCTGATGGCATGGAGTGTGGGAGCAGGGCTGGAGGGCCGTGGTGTCATTGTGACCGGGGCGGCTGGCGGCATGGGCAAACCGGTGGCCGAGGCATTCGCCACCACCGGGGCGCGGGTCATGGCCGTGGACTTGCATCAGAGCGCGGCCGATGAAGTGGTCGCCGGGCTGGAGGGAACGGGCCACGTGGCCGTCGGCGCCGACCTGTCCGACCTGGATGCCCACCAAGAGTTGGTGGACCGCGCTCGACGCGAGCTGGGCGGGGTGTACGCCCTCGCCCATCTGGCCGCCGTGCTGCAACGACGGAACTCCATGGACGAGGTGACCGAGCAAGACTGGGACTTTCAGGTTGACACCAACTTGAAGGCCACGTTCTTCTTGTGCCGGACCGCAGCAAACGCCATGCGGAGCGCCGGCGAAGGCGGCCGCATCATCGCCTTCACCTCCCAGGGCTGGTGGACGGGGGGCTTCGGAGGCTCGGTGGTGTATTGCGCGTCCAAGGGGGGCATCGTCTCGATGGTCCGAGGGATGGCACGCACCTACGGTTCTGATCAGATCACCGTGAACGCGGTGTCGCCCGGTCAGATCAACACCCCCATGCTGATGACCGACCTCGACCCCGATGTGCTTGAGCAGCTCAGGGTGGCCACACCGCTGGGCCGGGTGGCCGAACCCGAGGAAATGGCCGGAACGGTGGTGTTCCTGGCCAGCCAGCACGCATCGTTCATCTCCGGCGCCACCATCAACGTGAGCGGCGCCATGTTGATGTACTAGCTGAAAGGGCCAGCGTGAGCGACGAACCAACCAACCAATCAGGCGACAGCCGCCCAGCGCGGAGCATCTCGGGGACGGCATCGGCCCCAGCCACCCACCTGACCTGGTCGAATGCCATCAACAAGCGGGTCCGCACTGGGGACTGGGCTGACCAGGCGGTTTCCACCACGGCCAAGATCGCCGAGGCCATCGACGGAGGAGACTGGGAAACGGCCGCCCAATTGGTGGACTACTGGATGGAAGAGTCCAAGGTCGTCCACGTGATCTATCAGGTTTGGGGAGAGGGATGGGGCTCCTTCTTAACCACCGCAGGAGTGGCCCAAGAGGACCTCGATGCCGAGGTTGTCCGAATCCGGGAACTGCTGGCCTTCCCCGACGGCGAGCCGTTCAATCCCGAGCCGCGATGGACTTCACTGGCTCACCTCGCCGGCGAACTGGGCAACCGGCTGCGGGCCTACGAGATCGAAGCCACCGAGGCCCACCGCCAACTGGACGAACTGCAAGAGGCCTGGCGACAGCTCCACGACCGAGGCGCCGACTACCAGTCGGGGATGCTGAGCTTTGTAGCCGACCGCTTGGGCGAGGCCGCGGTGGGCGACGCCTACGCCCACGTGCTGGCCCCTTACCTCAACGAGCGCTACAAGCCGTTCGACCTGCGCGAGCAGAACTACGAGGACACCCTGTATCGCAACCTCTATCTGTCGTTCGAGGCTATGCGGGCCCATCTGGTGGGACCCGACCGCACCGGGGACATGGACGTAACCGAAGACGACGACAAGTTTGTGATCGCGTTCGATCCCTGCGGATCGGGCAATCGGGGTCAGCGCGGCGATCTAGTGGAGGGAACCGGCTCCCGCTCCGAGCCGCCCTACAACTTCGGGGTCACCACCGAGGAGCACGACTGGGCCTGGAACGAGAAAGGCGTGTGCTACTACTGCGCCCACTGCTGCTACACACTCGAACTGTGGCCCGCCCGCCAGTGGGGCCACCCCATTCGGGTGGTGGACTCCCCCCTCTACCCCGAGGAGACATCCGGGCCCGAGCCGGCCAAATGCACCTGGACCATCTACAAGTCGGTGGAAGCCATACCCGAAGAGGCCTACGTGCGCATCGGCCTCAAAAAGCCTGCCCCAGAAGAGGTTTGAGCGTCAGCGAGAAGTGAGGGCCAAAGCCTGGGCGTGGGCGTGCTGGGCGTGGTGGGAACTGCGGGTGAGCGGGCTGGCCTCCACGTGGGCGAGGCCCAGCGATCGGCCGGTCTCCTGGAAGTGCTCAAACTGTTCGGTCGGCACCCACCGGGCCACGGGCAGATGTTGGGTGGTGGGCCGAAGATACTGGCCCACGGTCACGATGTCGGTGCCTACCGCGGCCAGGTCGGCCATGGTCTGCACTACCTCATCGTCGGTCTCTCCCAGGCCGACGATGATCGACGACTTGGTGGTGAGACTCGCGGCCTTGGCCCGGGCCAGCACCGCAAGGCTGCGGGCGTAGCCGGCTGAGGGCCGCACCGCCCGCTGGAGCCGGGCCACCGTCTCGATATTGTGGTTCAACACCTCGGGGCGGACATCGAAGACCGCGGCTAAAGCGTCGGGGTCTCCCTTGCAGTCAGGGATGAGCACTTCCACCCGAACCCCCGGTGTTCGTCGGCGGATGGCGGCCACAGAGGCGGCAAACCCGGAGGCACCACCGTCGGGCAGATCGTCGCGCGCCACCGCAGTGATCACCGCGTAGTCCAAGCCCATGGCCTCCACCGCGTCGGCCACCCGCTCCGGCTCGGCTGGGTCGGACGGCAGAGGGCGTCGGGTGTCCACCAGGCAGAACCCGCAGGCTCGAGTGCAGCGATCGCCGTTGATCATGAACGTGGCCGTGCCCTCGTTCCAGCACTCGTAGATATTGGGGCAGCCGGCCTCCTCGCACACCGTCACCAAATCCCGGCTGTGCAGCACCGATCGCAACCGCCGGAATTCGGGGCCGGTCTTCAGCGCCACCCGCATCCACTCCGGCTTGCGGGCCGCGAGGTCCACGCTGACTCCATTCTCCAGCTCCCGCTCCCACGCCACGTCGGCCCGGTCCACTCCCCCCGCTCCCCAGCGGTCGGTGGCTCGGACGGCCACCGCGTCCACCACCTCCCGCATTTCGACCCTTCGCCCCTCTGCGGCCAGCGAGGTGACCGCCTTGTCGGGGATGCCGCAGGGCACGATGCGATCAAACCAGTCCAAGTCGCAGTCCACGTTCAGGGCGAAGCCGTGCATGGAGCGGGTGCGGCTGAGGCGCACCCCGATGGCCGCGATCTTGCGGGGGTTGTCGCTGCCGGGTTCCACCCACACGCCGGGATAGTCGTCGAGGCGGCCGCAGTCGGCCAGCCCCACATCGCCCAGCGCGTCGATCACCAGCTGTTCCACCGAGCGCACGTAGGCCACCGTGTCGGCCATGCCCCCGCCCCGCTTGCCGGGCACGGTCATCACCGGATAGCCGACGAGCTGGCCGGGGCCGTGATAGGTGACGTCGCCGCCCCGGTCGGTGTACGCCACCTCGGCACCCACCTCAGCGGGGTCCACCAAGATGTTGGCCTCGTCGCCCCGCAGCCCCAGGGTGAACACGTGGGGATGCTCCAGCAGCAGCAGGTAGTCGCCACCCCGCTCGAACATGGCCTGCTGGCAGGCGTGGGCGTCCCGGTAGGACACCCGCCCCAGCCATCGAACGCGGAGCGGGCTCATCGAGGGCTCATGGCAACTCGGCGTGCCAGTCCCGGGATTCGATGATCGACCGCAGGTGGTCCAAGAAGGCGGCCACATAGGCCCCGTCGAAGGCCCGATGGTCCCAGGCCAGGGCCAGCACCCCCACCGAGTGGATGGCTATGGCCTCGCTGCCGTCCTCTGCGGTGACCACCACTGGTCGGCGGCGTATCCCGTCAGTGGACAAAATGGCCACCTGGGGCTGGTTGATTATGGGGAACTGCATCATGGTTCCCCACTGGCCGGGATTGGTGATGGTGAAGGTGCCCCCGGATATCTCATTGGCGTTCAGCTTCTTGGCCCGGGCTCGCCTCGACAGATCGGCCACCTCTTCGGCGATCGCCGTCAGACGCTTGCGGTCGGCGTCCACCACCACCGGGGCCAGCAGCCCTTGGAAGTCGAGGTCGACGGCGACGGCCAAGTTGACGTAGTTGTGTACCACCAGCTCGTTGTCTCCCACCGAGGCGTTGATGTGGGGATATTCGTGGATGGCGTCGCACACCGCCCGGGCGATGAAGGGCAGGTAGGTGAGGCTGAAGCCGTGTTCGGCCTTGAACTCCTCGCGGTTGGCCCGGCGCACTTGCTCGACCCCCTCGAAATCAACTTCCACTGCGGTCAACACATGGGGCGACACCTGCTTGGAACGCACCATGTGCTCGCCGGTGATGCGGCGTATGTTGCTAAGCGGCACCACCGTGTCCCGCTCGGACGATCGAGGCGGGGCCGCCGGTGCGGGCGGCGGCGCAGACGGGGCAGCCGGACCGGCGGCGCGGTTCTGAGCGATATGCGCCTCCACGTCGGAGCGGGTGATGCGCCCGCCCTTGCCGGTGCCAGAGATCTGCGAGGGGTCTAGCCCGTTCTCGGCGATGAGCCGGCGCACCACCGGAGACAGCACCAGGCCGTCGCCGCCTGTGGAGAGAGAACTCGGCGCCACCGGCGCCGGTTCTGGGGGCGGAGGGGGCGGGGGCGGAGGCGGCGGGGCTGTTTCTGCGGCCAGCTCAGACCCGGAAGACGGCGCTTCGGCTGGGGGCGCGGATGGTTCAGACGCTGGTGGGACAGCCGCGCCGTCCTGGCTCAAGACGGCGATGACCGCGCCCACCTCCACCGTGTCTCCCTCGGCGGCGACGATCTCCACCAGAACCCCCGACATGGGCGAGGGCACCTCAGAGTCCACCTTGTCGGTGGACACCTCGAAAAGGGGCTCGTCTTCGGCCACCTCTTCACCCACTTGCTTGAACCACTGGGTGATGGTCCCCTCCACCACCGTCTCACCAAGCTGCGGCATCCTTACCTCAGACATCTCGCCCCCCTACCTCTTTCTGCCTCTGCACCTCAGACATCGATTCTCCTTCGCCCGATCAGTGCAAGGCCCGGCCGGTGAGCGCCAGCACCGACTCTCCGAACAACTCGCTCATGGTGGGATGGGGCTGGATGAACTCGGCAACTTCCGGCACGGTGGCTTCCCAGTTCACCGCCAGATAGCCCTGGCCGAGCTGTTCGGTCACCCAGGGACCCACCATGTGGACCCCGAGAATGCGCCCGCCGGTCCCATCGCCGTCGCTCTCCGCGATGACCTTGACCAGCCCGTCGGTCTCCCCCACGATCATGGCCCGCCCGTTGCCCATGAATCGGTGAGCCGAGGTGGCCACCTCGAAACCGGCCTCTTGGGCCGACGCCTCGGTATGGCCCACAAAGGCCACCTCGGGGTGGCAGTAGATGGCCCAGGGGACATTGCCATAGTCCACCGGCGCGGGCGACTCCCCCAGCAGGTGCTTGACCACCATGATGGCTTCGGCAAATGCCACGTGGGCCAGCTGCGGGGTGCGGACCACATCGCCCACGGCGTACACCCCCGGTGCGGTGGTCTGGCAGAACTCATCCACCACCACGTAGCCCCCGTCGTCGGTCTCCACTCCGGCGGCGTCCAAGCCCAGGCCATCGGTGAACGGACGGCGGCCCACGCACACCACTACCGCGTCCACCGCCAGAGGGTCGGCACTGTCGATATCCAGTTTTACGCCGTTGCCATTTGGCTTACAGCCGGCCACCGACACCCCGGTTCGAATCTCGATCTTGCGCTTCTTGAACGCCCGAGTCAGCATCTTCACCACGTCGTCGTCAGCTCCCAGCAGGATTCGGGGCAGCGCCTCCAGCACCGTTACCTCCGATCCCAGATCGGCCAGCATCGAGGCGAACTCCAAGCCGATAGCCCCGCCTCCGATGATCGCCGCCCGCTCGGGCAATTCGGTGATGGACAGCAGCTCGTCGCTGGTCAGCACCTTCTCGCCGTCGACCTCGAAACCGGGCAGCGTGCGGGGCACCGACCCGGTGGCCAGGACCACATGGTCGGCGGTCAGCGTCACGTCCCCCGACTCCCCACCCGACACCGTCACCGACCGGTCGGGCCCAAGCGTGCCCCATCCGTCCACCACGGTGACCTTGCGACCCTCCAGCAGCTTTCCCACGCCCTTGTGGAGCTGATCCACGATCTTCTGCTTACGGGCTTGCGCCGCCCCCATGTCCACTGAGGGCGATCCCGATGTGATGCCGAATTGATCGGCGTGGGCCACGGTGCGGTACACCGACGCCGTCTCCAGCAGCTCCTTTGCCGGAATGCAGCCCACATGAAGGCAGGTTCCGCCTAGCTTCTGCTTCTCCACTACCGCGACGTCGAGGCCGGCAGCCGCGCCGTATAGCGCGGCGGCATACCCGCCGGGTCCGCCGCCCACCACCACCACGTCATGGCTGCTGCTCATGGCATTCAGCCTATAGGGGACCTATGGGGAACCCGGTCAACGCAGGATGAGCACAGCCTGAACGGCGAACGCCACCAAAATGGCCACCCCGCACAAGAGCGCCAGAAGGATCAACCGGCGGGTGCTCACCGCAGCAGGCTCAGCGAGGGCTGCGCCGCCGGCGACCCATGTACCAGCTGGCGATCTCGGCGCAGACCACGCTCAGCGCAATGGTGATCAACAGCAGCAGGAACAGCGGCAGATCCCAGTCCCATCCCAGGAAGTTGACCCGAACATCATCGGTGTTCTGCGCAATGAACACGATCAGCGCCACGGCGGCCAGCGCACCCAGCACCATCCGGGCGTTGATCTGTCGGAGCAAATCGGTAAACGACCGGGATTTCGGTTCGGCACCCTCAGTGCCCTGGTGATCGAACGGGGGTCTCGGCTCGGACTCGGACATGGGTCCACGCTACCCGCGACCGGCTATTGGAGGAGGCCCGTTCATGTGTGCCAATCCATACACTGGAGTCATGAGAGTTGCCGTGGCCGGAGCTTCAGGGCTGATTGGATCGGCAATGGTCCGCCACCTGCGGTCTTCGGGCCACGAAGTGGTTCGGCTGGTGCGCGACCCAAACGACAGGGCCGAGGACGCCCGATACTGGAACCCGGCCACCGGCGACATAGATGACGATGCCTTCGCCGGCATTGACGGGGTGGTGAATCTGGCCGGTGCCGGCATCGGGGACCGCCGCTGGAGCGAGCGCCGCAAACGCGAGCTGCGGCTCAGCCGGGTGGACGCCACCGAACTGCTGGTAGAGGCCATGGGCGCGGCATCGACTCCCCCTGCGGTGCTGGTGGCCGGCTCGGCGGTGGGCTACTACGGGGACCGGGGAGACGAGGTGCTCGACGAGCAGTCCGGACCGGGCACCGGATTCCTGGCCGCCCTGTCCGCCGACTGGGAGGCGGCGGCTACCGAGGCTGAGGGCGCGGGCATCCGCGTGGCTCTGGCCCGTACCGGGTTAGTGGTGGCCGACAACGCCCCATTTCTTACCCGGATGCTGCCCTTGTTCAAGCTGGGCCTGGGCGGGCCATTGGGCCGCGGTCAGCAGTGGTGGCCGTGGATCTCGCTGGAGGACGAGGTGAGAGCCCTGGTTTTCTTGCTGGAATCTGGTGTCTCCGGCCCGGTGAACCTCTGCGCTCCCAACCCGGCTACCAACCGAGAGTTCACCGCCGCCTTGGCCTCGGTGCTGCGCCGCCCCGCGGCCCTGGCTGTTCCCCGCTTCGGACCCCGGCTGCTGCTCGGCCGCGAGCTGGCCGACGAACTGCTGTTCTCCAGCACCCGAGCCCATCCCGCAGCGCTGGCCGATGCCGGATTCGAATTCCGCCACCCCGACCTGCGAGGAACGCTGGAAGAGATTCTGTTCTGATCTAAATCAGATCAGAACAGCGACTGTTCCTCGATCACGTCCTGGGTGTCGGCCGCTTCGGTGGCCAAGCGGTCGGCCTCGTCGTTCCAGCGGTTGCCAGCGTGGCCCTTCACCCAGTGAAAGGCGATCGACCGGGCCAGCACCAGCTCGATCAAAGGCTCCCACAGGTCTCGGTTGGCCACCGGTTTCTTCTGGCTGTTGCGCCATCCCCGGCGGATCCAACCCTCCCACCACCGATCTCGAAAGCAATTGACCACATAGGTGGAGTCGCTGTGAATCTCCAGCGGCCCGTCGAGCGACCTCACCGCCTCCAATACCGCAGTCAGCTCCATGCGCTGGTTTGTAGTCTGGGGCTCTCCGCCCGATCCCGACGGCCCATCGGGCACTACCCAACCCCATCCGCCGGGGCCGGGATTTCCCCGGCAGGCGCCGTCTGTATACACCACCGTGGGGCCCTGGGTCACCGCCTCATGCTGGCACGACGGCTCCAGAATTGAAAGCATAAGACCGTGGCCGTGAACTTCTCACACCAACTGCCGGACACCGATCCCGACGAGACCCGCGAGTGGCTCGACAGCCTCGACGCGGTGGTCAGCGCCTCGGGCGGGCAGCGCGGCCGTTATCTGCTTCGGCGACTCCTCGATCGGGCCGACGAGCTGGGCACCGGCCTGTCGGGCACGGTGCAGACGCCGTATGTGAATACCATCCCCACCGCCGACCAGCCGTTTTTTCCCGGCGACGAGAACATCGAGCGCCGGATCCGAGCCTTCATCCGGTGGAACGCCGCGGTCATGGTGGTGAAGGCCAACAAGCGGGCCGACGGCATCGGCGGCCACCTGTCCACCTTCGCCTCATCGGCTGCCCTCTATGAGGTGGGGTTCAACCATTTCTTCAAGGGCAAAGAAGACGGACTGCCCGGCGACGCCGTCTACATCCAGGGCCACGCCGCACCGGGCATCTACGCCCGGGCCTACCTGGAAGACCGCCTCACCGAGGATCAGCTGGACAATTTCCGCATGGAGATCGGCGGCAGCGGGCTGTCCAGCTACCCCCATCCCCGGCTCATGCCCGACTTCTGGGAGTACCCCTCGGTATCGATGGGGCTGGGGCCGATCAACTCCATATACCACGCCCGCTTCTACCGCTACCTGCACGACCGCCGCATAGAGGACACCAGCGACTCGAAGGTGTGGTGCTTTGTGGGCGACGGGGAGTGCGACGAGCCCGAGACGCTCGGGTCCATCTCGCTGGCCGGGCGGGCCAAGCTGGGCAACCTAATCTGGGTGGTGAACTGCAACCTCCAGCGCCTCGACGGCCCGGTGCGGGGCAACGGCAAGATCATCCAAGAGCTGGAGGGCAACTTCCGGGGTTCGGGCTGGAATGTGATCAAGGTGATCTGGGGGTCGCGCTGGGACGAGCTGCTGGCCGCCGACATCGACGGCGTGCTGCTGGAGAAGATGATGACCACGGTGGACGGCGAATACCAGCGCTATGCCACCGAGACCGGCGCCTATATCCGGGAGAACTTCTTCGGGCCCGATCCCCGGCTGCGCAAGATGGTGACCCATCTGAGCGATCGCCAGCTTGAGGATCTGCCCCGCGGTGGCCATGACTACCTGAAGCTCTATGCCGCCTACAAGGCCGCGGTGGAGGCCACCGACCGGCCCACGGTGATCTTGGCCAAAACCATCAAGGGCTGGACGCTGGGCGAGGGGCTGGAGGCCCGCAACGCCACCCACCAGGTGAAGAAGATGACCACCGCCCAGCTCATGGACCTGCGCTCCCGTCTCCACCTGGAAGAGGAAATCCCGGCCGAGGCGCTCGAAGACGACGCCAACCCGCCGTACTACAAGCCCCCGCCCGACTCCCCCGAGCACCAGTACCTGATGGCCCGGCGCAAGGAGCTGGACGGTCCGCTGCCCATTCGGGTGGTGAACATCCGCCGGCCCATCAAGCTGCCCGACGACAAGCTGTTCACCGACTACGACGAGGGCTCCAGCGGGCGCGAGGTGTCCACCACCATGGTGTTCACCCAGATGCTGCGCAACATGATGCGAGACGAGGACTTCGGTGCCCGCGTCGTGCCGATCGTCCCCGACGAGGCCCGCACCTTCGGCATGGACTCGCTGTTCCGAGAATTCAAGATCTACGCCTCTGAGGGCCAGCTTTACGAACCGGTGGACCATGACCTGCTGTTGTCCTATGCCGAGGGCCAGGACGGCCAGCTCTTGGAGGAGGGCATCACCGAGGCCGGATCGCTGGCCTCTTGGACGGCGGCGGCCACCAGCTACGCCACCATGGGCGTGCCGATGGTGCCGTTCTACTCGTTCTATTCCATGTTCGGCTTCCAGAGGGTGGGCGATCTGATCTGGTCGGCGGCCGACTCCCGGGCCCGGGGGTTCTTGATGGGCGCCACCGCGGGGCGCACCACGCTGCTGGGCGAGGGCTTGCAGCACCAGGACGGCCACAGCCACCTGCTGGCCTCGACCGTGCCGGCCTGCTGCGCCTACGACCCGGCGTTCGCCTACGAGCTGGGGGCCATCGTGCGCTCGGGGCTCAACCGGATGTACGGCAACGGCGGCGGTGAGGACGTCTTCTATTACATCACCATCTACAACGAGAACTACCGCCAGCCCCGCCGGGCCGACTTCATCAGCGACGAGCACATCTTGTCGGGGCTATATCAGTGGAACCACCCGCTGGAAGGCGCCGACCAGCAGGCTTCGATCATCTTCTCAGGCACTGCCCATCAGGCCGCCCGCGACGCCCAGGCCGAGCTGGCCGAGCGCTACGGCATCGGCGTGGACCTGCTCAGTGCCCCCTCCTTCAAGGCGGCCCGAGAGGAAGCCCTGGAAGTGGAGCGCTGGAACCGCCTGCATCCCGACGAGGAATCCCGAGTGCCGATGGTGACGCAGCGCTTGGCCGGCGGGCGGGGTCCGGTGGTGGCGGTCACCGACTACATGACCATGGTTCCCGATCAGATAGCCCGCTGGGTGCCCCGCCGGTTCATCCCTCTGGGGACAGACGGCTTCGGCCGCTCAGACACCCGCGAGTCGCTGCGCCGATTCTTCGAGACCGACGCCGACAGCGTGACGGCCGCCATCTTGAGCGCCCTGGCCGCCGAAGGCAACCTCGACCCGGCGGTGGCCAAAGACGCCATTGCCCGCTACGACCTTCTCAACCCCCACTTCGACCCCACCGGCTAACGGGGACGGCGGGTCAGGCCGGTGAGCGCGAGTTGGCGTTAGGCCAGCGTCAGGCCGGCTGGAGCTGGTTCAACTCGGTGACGTTGTCGAGGAGGATTCTCTTCTTGGTGGCGTCGTCGAAGCCCTTGTCCTTGAGCTCCACCAGATAGTCGAGCGGCTGGGGCATGCCCTCGATGTGGGGCCAGTCGCTGCCGAAGATCACCCGGTCGTCCCCCATGTAGTGGACCACCTCGGCCACGTCGTCCTCCCAGAAGGGGTTGATCCACACGTGCTGGCGGAACAGCTCGGAGGGATCTTCTTTGAACCAACCGATGCTCTTGTGGGTGGCCTGGCCCAGCTTGCGGAACATGTCGCTCAAGAACTGTGATCCGTTCTCCACCGAGGCGATCCGCAGGTTGGTGAAGCGCTCGAACAGCTTCTCCAGCGACAGGGTGATCAAGTAGTCGTAGGCGGCCCGCTCGATGTTGTAGGCCTTGATGCTGGGCTTGTACTTGCGTTCCTTGGCCATCCCCGACGACGCAAATCCGTCCACGTCGTAGCCGTGGGTGGTGTAGCCGCTGTCGCCAGCGTGGACCACCGCGCAGATGCCCGACTCGTTCACCCGGGCCCAGAACGGGTCGAAGTGCTCGTCGGCCGGCGACATGAACCCGTCGGCGGTCCATACCGCGGCTGGGCGCATCACGATGGTGCGGGCACCCTTGTCGATGGCCCATTCCAGCTCCTGGCAGGCCCAGTCCACGTCGCCCAGGGCGATGTAGGGGGCGGCGAAGATGGTGTCTCGGTAGGCGAAGCCCCACTGCTCGTAGAGCCAGCGGTTGAACCCGCCGAACAGGGCGCACACCGCTTCGATGTCCTCTTTGATGAGCTCCTCGTAGAGCACGCCCAGCGTGGGGAACAGCCACACCGACTGGAGCCCCTGCTGGTGGACCTTGTCGACCCGGGCGTCCCGGTCGTCCACGTAATAGCGGGGCAGCTTCTCCCGCTTGCTCAGCATTTCGGCGGGGTTGCGGCCCTCGGGGTTGCCCCGGAAGTAGTCGTGCATGGCGCCGGGCAGGGCGATCGGGTCCCAAGTGGGGTTCACCACCGCGTGGCTGATCTTGCCCCCCACCAGGTGGTACTGGCGGCCGTTCACCTCGGCCCATTGCACGCAGCGGGGGTGCATGGCGGGGTCCACGTGGCGGGTGAAGGCGTCCGCCGCCTCGTAGTAATGGTTGTCGCAGTCGAAGGGGATGTAACCGAGATCGTCCACGAAACCAGGCTACCGCCGGGTGGTTGGCGGTGCCTTCTTGGACGCCGGGTCCCGGGCTGCTGGCGGGCGCGCTACCGTCGGCCCCGTGTCTGAGACTCATGAATCTGAGCCCGCCATCCTTGCTGAGGACCGGGAGCGGGTCCGCTACATCACTCTGAACCGCACCGAGCGGCGCAACGCCCTGACCATGGCCCAGCTCGGCCAGCTCTTCGACACTCTGGCCGAGGCCGATGCCGCGGCTGATGTGGGTGCCATCGTGATCCAGGGCACCGGCGAGGCGTTCTGCTCCGGCATCGACCTCGACCCCGACGAGATCGACCTGGACTACGACTCCCGGTCCTTCGAGCAGGAGTTGGCCCTGGTGGAGCCGTTCCGGCGGTTCGAGGAGATGTTGCGACTGCGAACGCCGATCATCGCCTCGGTCCACGGCTATTGCCTGGCGGTGGGCACCGACATCGCCTTCCACGCCGACATGACCGTCTGTGCCGAGGATGCCCAGTTCGGCTACCCCATTGTGCGGTCGATGGCCTCGCCCTCCACCCACATGTGGACCTACCTAGCCGGCCCCCAGTGGGCCAAGCGCCTGCTGCTCACCGGCGACATGATCGACGGTGCCACCGCGGCCCGAGCCGGTTTTGTGCTGGAGGCAGTGCCCGCCGACGAGTTGGCCGAGCACACCCACGCCCTGGCCCGCCGGGTGGCCACCGTGCCCAACGACATCTCCGCCGCCAACAAGGCCATCTGCAACAAAGTCCTGGAGCTAATGGGCTACACCGCCGCCCAAGAGGCAGCCCGCGAGCACAACGTCATCGCCCACCAGTCCCCCGCCGCCCAAGAATTCGGCCACATCATAAGAACCCAAGGCTTCAAAGCCGCCCGAGCCTGGCAAGCCGAACAATTCGGCTAGGGACCGCAGAGCTTGCCCACCATAAGCTGTCGTATCTCATCAACAGCAGGGATCGTCTGTTGGCAATGGAACCGGCTCAAATTATCCGTTCATCAGGTTAGCAAAGGAGTTTTTTAGAGCAATGGATGAGGGATTGAGCGATGAGACCCTGAAGATTCGCGAACCGTACGATCCCATGTTTAGGGCGCTATTTTTGGTCAGTGCCGGGGCCATAATTGTAATAATGGGGTTCGGAGCGGCGGACATCTTGGATTCAACTATTTCCGGTTTGGAACGTATCGGAGTGGCTGTAGCCATGGTAGCTGGAATCGTTGTATCTTACGGATTGTGGCGGGCTGATTTGGTGCTCAGAGTCGACGGTGAGCGGATTGCTGCGCGAGCATGGCCGTTTCGTTCGACGGTGGTTTCCATCAATCAAGTTCTCAAAAGTGAAGTCGTCACGATTGATCCGCTGCGGGACTACGGGGGTTGGGGATTGAAGGGAAACAGGCGGGACAGGCTCATTGGCGGAGGAGGCACTACCGCCTTGCGGGTTACTTACCTGCATAAGTCGGGCGAGGAGCGCAAACTGACGTTTCTTACCGAGCGGGCCGATGAAGCCAAACAGCGCATCGCGCCGCAATCCTCACGGTAACGCTGATGGTAGTTATACCGGCGCACTCCCCAGCAGCGGATGGCCGACGCCATTGCCGAGCTGATCCTCGAACCCGAAAAGGGCAAAGCCCGTGGCACGGCGTTGATGGTGGTGGAATTTGTTGCCCACCATGTCCAATTCTGGTCAGACGGCGGACCAACCGACTTCGGCAACCTCGCCGAACAGGGCTGACCCCTATTTCGTCAGCCCCTCCTGCCTAACAGCTGATCTAGCGCTTGGTGGAAGTGGATTAGGGCTACTTCGTGGCGGCCTACGAGGGTCTCTTTGACCAGGCCGGAGGATAGGGACTGCTGGATCTTGACGGCTTGGGGGAAGTCCTCGCCGGCGCCGACTCGTTGGTGCAGATCCAGAGTGCGCTCGTAGTGGGGGCGGGTTTGCTCTGTAACCGGTTCGGGGGTGTACAGGGTCATGATGACGTCGGTGTGGTGGCGGTGGAGATTGTAGTGGTGGACCCAGGTTTGGAGTCGGCGTCGGCGGTCGGGTTCTGATCTGAATTTGTATGCGTATAGGAATTCGTCTGCGAGGGTGCGGTTGAACCGCTCGGCTTTGCCGTTGGTCTGGGGCCGATACGGCCGGCAGAAGGTGTGGGCGATGGCTTGTCGGGCGAGCTGGGCGGCGAATTTCTTGGACCGGAAGTTCGCCCCGTTGTCGGTGATGATCTCGTCCACGGCCACGCCGACGGAGCGGAACCAGATGCGGGCCCGCTCGAAGAACCCGCACAGGGTGTCGGCGGTCTCGTCGTCGAGGGCCTCGACGTAGGCGAGGCGGCTGTGGTCGTCGATGGCGACGTGCGGGTAGCTGTAGCCGACCCTGGGCCGCCGCCTCGTTCCCCGGGCGGCAGCGTTGCCCCGGCCGTGGGCCCTCCACCCCCCGCCGGGCGGCACCTTTCCGACCTTCTTCACGTCCAAATGGACCAGATCGCCGGGCTCGGGGCGCTCGTAGCGCCGTATCACCCGCCCGGTGGGCCGGTCGATCCAGCTGAGCCGGTTTAGCCCGTTGCGCACCAGGATCTTGTGCACCGTCGACGCCGGCACCCCCAACCGCCCCGCTATGCGGGCCGGACCCACCGCTTTCGGCGGCGCAGCCGGCACACCCGCTCCTCGGTCCTCGCATCGGTGCGGCAAGGCGACCGGTGCGGGCGAGACGACCGGTCCAAAAGCCCGGCGGGCCCCTCGGCCTTCCAGCGGCGCCACCACTTGGCCACCGTGGCCCGCGACAGCATCATCTGCGCGGCCACATGGGCCTGGGGCATCCCCGCCTCGATCCGCTGGACCATCAACAAACGCCCAGCCGGAGTCAAACGTGCATTAGCGTGCGACATCGAGCCTCCCTTGCTCAGTGCGGTAGTACGCAACCACCACACTGGCATCGGAGGCTCACCCAATAGCGGAGCTACCAGCCCGAGCTAACAACCTCTATGGGCAAAACACCTAGAGGCACCCCGTGACACTAACTGGCTCTGTGAGCTTCTTCATGACCACTCTGATGACTGGCCAGGATGCCATCGGGGTTTCATGGAGCGTCTGAACTTTGCTGCCGACTAGGCAGTTGCCTTTGCGAGGTCGGGATAGCGGCGCAGGGCAGCCCTCAGCTGTGACTCATAGAAGCGTTCACGACCCTCACGAACCGCCTCATCCCATTTGGGTCTGGCTTCAACGAGATCTTCAGCGATCAGCATCTCGATGATGTCCTCGAGTATGGGCCGGAAGAGAATCCCTCCCCCGTCATGAACCAGGCCGCCAATGGGAAAATGCAGGTCACGCAGCTTGTCTCTCTTCCTGCCTCTTGACTTGAAGATCGACCCGTAGGACCTGCCTCCATCTGCATAGATGTGGAAATGCGCCAGGGGATACCCGTTGTCGAGCTTTCGCACGTAGTCATAAGCGAAGAGGGTCTTCCGATCTTCTGACTCACCTACCTGGACGGCGTAATTCGTCTTCGATGCCATCAGCCAGGTGCCCTCTGTGTCATCAAGGCACAGCTCGTGGGACGCAAATAAGTACAGCTCTGCTTTCTTCTTGCTGGTGGTCAGGGCGACCAAGTCTGGCTCTAGCGGGTTCCTGTCCGAGAGATTGCGCCCGATGGCATATCGGCCATCGCTGAGCTTGGCGGCGCTGAGCTTTACACCGTCGGAAATCGTGTTGTTGAGTAGCTTCGACAGGTCTTCGGCGAATTGTTTCGCCTGCTTGTGAAGCGATGGCACCATGTCAGGGCAGGCAGAACCAGGCGCGCTTCGCCGCCTCCGTCTTGAACTTGCCCTGTCTCGCCTGCTCCTCTAGTTCTTCTCTGGAGAACCCGCACTTCTCCAACAGCCGCTCCTCGGCTGCCTTGAGCTGTTCAGGAGACGGGCAATACACACCGTCTTCTACGGCACTGTCCGTATCCTGAAGATCAGAAAGTTGGGTGGCGTCCATGCACAAGAGTGTAAGCACCACAGCGACAATTTGTTCACTTTTTGAACACTGGCTGCAGATGCCAAGTCTTTGTCCGCCCAGCCACTCCGAGCAGCTAACGCCCCCGCTCTTGCAGTTCTTCTAGGACTTGGGTGCCGAATTCAACCTGGTAGGGCGCTGCCTCCACGGATTCGGGATCGACTTCGAAGCCCTGGGAGCCCAGCCGTTCGACGACCCAGCGGTACCACTCCTGATCGTCTTCCGGATCGAGAGCTGCGATCACCGATTTAGTGAGGCTCTCCCGAGTGGTGAATCGCCACGGGTCGCTCACCAATGCTTCAAGCTCGGATCCTTCGTGCCAGGATGCATCGCGCACCTCACCAGTCACGGGGTTCCAGTCAACCGCATGAAGAGTGCCGCCAAATCCGCGGTCGTTACTAAGGATGGCCCGTCGGCCATCGCTCAAATCTGCGAACTCAGTCAGGCTGAAGCTAAGGGCCACCGCCTTCGGACCGTCAGGCTCTTCCACAATTTGAAGCTCCGGATGGTACGGCATGGGTTGTGGGCCATCTACTGGCAACGGAGGAACCGGCTGGTCGGCATGCCTCACCGATGCATCCTCGGCCACCTCGCAAACCGCCCCAAGCGCCACGACTCTCAGCAACGGCCGACCGTCTCTGACATGGGTTCCGAGAATACTCATGATTTTCGAGAATGTTGGCGATATTTCCTGGTCAGGGTGGGTTTTTCGAGGGTAACTGTCACTGGTCGTGGATAGGATGAGCTTCATGGAATCCACACCTATTTCCAGGCATCACAGGGATATTCCTTGTCAAGATGTTTGCCACCCAGACGGGGTGAGCGTGGCTACTGTTGATGTGGCTGGGCTGTCGGGGGATGGGTTGCGGGGTCGGCTACGGGAGATTGGGCGGGCTGAGTCGAGGCTGGGGGCGATGAAGTCTCAGGTTCTGGCTGAGCTGAGCCGCCGCGAGAATCTAGTGGCCGCGGAGAGGGTGGCCCGTGAGGAATTGCAGTCGTCTAGGCGGGGCGCCCAGCGGGATGTGGAGGCTGCTGAGCGGCTGACTGTTCTTTCGGAGACTTCGGAGGCCTTGTCTTCGGGAGATATCCCGGTGGGGCATGCCCAATTGATTGCCCGGGCCGCATCGGAGGGGCCGATCGATCAGACTTTCTTGGTCGAGGCGGCCAAGCACCAGGGCTATGACCAATTCGCCAAGACGTTGCGCACCCATCAGCAGGAGCAGTCCGACGACGATGGGCAATCCATCTTCGACCGGCAACACAAGAATCGCAAAGGAAGGGCGTTTTCGAGCCGAGAGACCGGGATGTACCTGCTTTCGGGGGAGTTCGATCCCATCACCGGCGCCAAGATCGACACCGTGCTGGCCGCCAAAGAGAAGGAACTGTGGAATCAAGAAGACCCGAGCGACCGGCGCACACCACAGCAGCGTATGGCCGACGCCATTGCCGAGCTGATCCTCGAACCCGAGAAGGGCAAGGCCCACGGCACTGCGCTGATGGTGGTAGCCGACTACGACGCCGTCAACCAAGAACTGGTCAACGCCCGTCTGGCCGACGGCACCCCCATCCCGATGTGCGAGCTGGTTCGCCTGGCCTGCGACGCCGACATTCTGCCCGGCGTGTACCGAGCCGCCACCCAGGAGATGAACCTGGGACGTCGGCGGCGCACCGCCAGCGAGGCCCAGCGGGCCGCCCTGATCTACCGGGACAGGGAGTGCATCGGCTGCGGAGCCGGCGCCAACCGGGGCTTTGCCCACCATGTCCAGTTCTGGTCAGACGGTGGTCCCACCGACTTCGGCAACCTCGTGTTGGTGTGCAACAAATGCCACCACAGCATCCACGACGACAACTGGAAGGTTGCCCACGACCCCGACGCCAAACGCTGGAAAACCCACCCCCCGCCTGACCCCTTCCCCAACCACGGGATTGACACAACCCGACTACTCCAGCACAACCCCTTGCTCCGCAACTGAGCGGCAGGGTGTCCCAATGAAGAAAGTGGACTTACTAAAAAAACTTCGGCGGATTGCGCAAAGAAAAGGGCTTATGCTTGAGCTGCGGCGCAAGGGCGCTAAACATGAGGTCTGGAGTTTGGGCAGTACGACACTGACGATTCCCCGCCATAGGGAGATTTCTCGGTTCACTGCCGAAGGGCTGATCAAGGACGCAGAAAAGGAGCAGCCATGTCGCTAGCACCCGACACTGATGCTCAACCATCAGTGAGCGACACCCACCACCTCACTGTCGTCCGATCAGGCAAATGGTGGGCGATCAAAGCCGACAACCTACCCGGATGCCACACCCAGGCAAGGCGACGCGCCAAGATCGAGGTAACAGCGCGCGACGCCATCGCACTGTGGTTCGACGCAGACAAAGCGGAAGTCGGCCCCTTAGTCGTCAACTTCGCCGAATAGGGCTAGCGGCGTCATCATCCACTTCCCAGTCAGACCAGTCTTCGGTCGGAAGCCAATATTCGACTCCTTCGAATGATGAGAGCTCCTCCTCGGTGAGGGGCATCCTTTCGTAGATCTCTGCATCGCGCTCCGCCAGGATGGGATTGATATGGCGTCGCAGCGCCTCACGGAACAATTCTGAGGGGGTAACTCCCATGAACTCGGCACATTCATTGGCTCCTTTTGCCATTTCCGGGGCAACCTGGAATCTAAGGATCGGCATACATAGGCAGGCTACTGCATTACTTCGGAATCAGATGGCCCTATTTGTCCTTTAATCAGGGCTTTTGCACGACCTTGACCCGTCAGTTTGCGCTGCGAAGTAACCCGTCGAGTGCTTGGTGGAAGTGGATTAGGGCTACTTCGTGGCGGCCTACGAGGGTTTCTTCGACCAGGCCGGAGGAGAGGGACTGCTGGATCTTCACGGATTGGGGGAAGTCTTCGCCGGCGCCGACTCGTTGGTGCAGTTCCAGGGTGCGCTCGTAGTGGGGGCGGGTTTGTTCTGTGACGGGTTCGGGCGTGTAGAGGGTCATGGTGACATCGGTGTGGTCTACGGCGGTGGGCAGGAATTGGTACACCGCGAAATGGTCCACGCTGTGGCTCAAGATGACGTTAGGAGCGATCAGGTACTCCACGGTGGCCCGGCCGAGCAGGTCCCACTGGTCCTCAGGGGCTTCGGCCAGTTCCAGGATCGACTTCTGGCAGGTTTGGAACCGCAGATTGGGGCCGTAGCCCCGGTAGGTCATGGGCTGAGACAGGTAGTACTTGCCCACTGTGGTGCGGTGCAGCGAGAACACGTGATACGACTCCAGAAACGTGTCCACCAGCAGCTTCCAGTTGCACGGCCAGCTCGACTCCCACCGGTCGAACGGGAGGTAGCTGCCCACGTTGAAATCGTCGAGATCGAATGCGGCCTCACCGACGAGGCTGGCCGCGTCCACCGGGCCGTCGCCCTCGGGCTGCACGAACACCAGGCCGTGGGCCTCACCCACCGGCACCGGCACCAAACCGAGCTCCGACTCGTCGGTCCCGTCGAACCCCTCCCCCGCCTGGGGGCGGGCCAAAAGCGACCCGTCCAGCCGGTAGGTCCAGGCGTGGAACGGGCACCGCAGCGACGCCGCCCCGGATCCGCACCCGCTCACCACCGATGAGGCCCGATGGCGGCACACGTTGCGGAACCCCCGCAGCACCCCGTCGTCGCCCCGCACAATTGCCAGCGGCACCCCACCGACGGTGAGAGACGCGTAGTCGCCTGGCGAGGCCACCGCCCCCGACAGGCAGGCCACCACCGGGCGGCGGCGGAACAGCGCCTCCCGCTCGGCCTGCCAGTGCTGCTCGCTCACATAGACCTCAGCGGGCAGCACCAGCACGTCGTCGGCCAGCTGCGTGGTGCCCGCCGCGTGGTGGGCCAACAGCTCCCGGATCAACTCCACCTGGGTCTCGCGCCGCACAGGCAGAGCCTACGCCGGTAACGTCGGCGGGTGATGTTCAGGAATATGCCGCCTGCCAATCGCCTTGGACACCCAGCATGAACCGCGACCTGTACCTGTATGAGGTGGTCGACATCATCGGGCAGGGCCAGTACGACTACATGGAGCACTTGTGGCAAGACCCGGTGCTGCGCATGCCGGAGATGTTCGGGCTCCAGGGCGCGTTCTACATCCTGGGTGCGGGTGGGGGGCGCTGGCCCCAGGTCATCAACATCTGGGACATCGGTTCAGAGGGCTGGAAGGGATTGGCCAAGAACCTCGACCGGCTGAACCTGAAGCGGCGCAAGGCGTTCTACGGCGACTGGTGGGACGAGGCCGCCCAATGGCGCTCCGGCGGATTCGACAGGCTGTGCGGGGGCGTGCCCGGCAGCCCCAACACCACCGAGATCACCGAGGCGGGCATCACCGGCACGCTGTTCGTGAACGAGATACTCACCGTGCGGCCGGGCACGCCGCTGGAGTTTCTGGCCGCGGTGGTGCAGGAGCGCGTACCCCTCATGGCCGACTACGGCCACCTCCCCACCGGGCTTTACGAGGTGCTCAACAACCAGCACGAGGTGGTGATGGTGTGGGCGGCCGACATCGCCTCCCACGTCACCTACCGCCAGAACCGCGACACCACCCGGGGCCTGTGCGACGAGGGCCAAGCCGATGAGCGGATCACCGCCTGGGAGCAGCTTTCGGCCGAATACGTGACCGGCGGCGACACCCACCTGATGACCCCGCTGCCCCGCACGGTGTACGGACCCGACGATTGGGAGGACGCCAGCCTGGAGAATTGGCTGGCGGCCCAGGAATCGGCTGATCAAATGGCGACTCCTCAAAGGGCGTCTTCTCAGAAAGCAACCGAGAGCGATGGATAGATTCGACCTGACCGGAAAGGTGGCCCTCGTCACCGGGGCGTCTCGGGGAATCGGCCACGCTCTTTCTCTTGGGCTGGCCGAGGCCGGCGCCAAGATCGTGGCCGCCAGCCGCACGCTGGACGCCTGCCAGGCACTGGCCGACCAGATCACCGCCGCGGGCGGAGAGGCAATGGCTGCCGAGTTCGACGTCGGCCAGCCAGAACAGCATCAGCCGCTGCTCGAGGCTGCCATGAGCCGCTTCGGCCGCCTCGATGTGCTGGTGAACAACGCCGGGGTGCTGCGCCCCCACCTCACCACCCGGGTCTCCCCCGAGGAACTGGACGACATCTTGGCGGTGAACCTGAAGGGGCCGCTGTTCTTGTCGCAGGCCGCGCTCGACCACTTGGCGGCCGACGGGGGCGGTTCGATCATCAACATCGGGGCGTTGGGCGCCTTCCAGCCCATGGAGGGCATCGGGGCGTACTGCGCGGTGAAAGCGGCCATGGCCAACTGGACCACCACCATGGCCCGGGAGTGGGCCAGCGGGGGAGTGCGGGTGAACCTGCTGGTCCCCGGCCCGGTGGCCACCGACATGATCCTGCCCCGCGACCCCGACGCTCGAGCCCGCTTCGAGGACGAGGTGGCCGCTGAGACCATTTTCGGCCGCCTCGGCGTACCCGAGGATCTGGTGGGTGCCGCGGTGTTCTTGGCCAGCGACGCCTCCGCGTTCATGAGCGGCCGGCCTGTCTTCGTCGACGGCGGCATGCTGCGCTGAGCAGGCTGTTCAATCCTGTTAAATGCCCGTTGAAAAGCCCATTGAAATGGTGCGCAACTCCCGCGCTGACACCGGGTAGGGTCGCGGCATGGCCGCTGATTTGGCCCAACAGGCATTGATCGCGCCTTCAGTGCTGCCCGCTGATTTCGCCCGCTTGGGCGAGGAGTGCATCGGCTTGGAGAAAGCCGGGGCCGACCGGATCCACTGGGATGTGATGGACGGCCGGTTCGTGCCCAACCTCACCTTCGGCCCCGACGTGATCGCCTCGATCCGTCCCCTGGTGTCGCTGCCCTTCGAAGCCCATTTGATGGTGGAGGAGCCCCATGAGCTGGCGCCCCGCTACGCCGAGGCCGGTTGCGAGCTGCTCACCGTCCACGTCGAGGCGTGTCCTCACCTGCACCGCACGCTGGGGGCCATCCGAGAACTGGGCATGGACGCCGGCGTGGCCCTCAATCCTGCCACCCCGGCATCAGCGGTAGCCCATGTGCTGGACCTGTGCCGACTGGTGCTGGTGATGACCGTCAACCCCGGCTGGGGCGGCCAGTCGTACATCGCGGCAATGGAGTCCAAGGTGGCCGAGGTGCGGGCAATGATCGACGAGGGCGGACACGACGTGGAGCTGGAGGTCGACGGCGGCATCGGCCGGTCCACCATCGGAGCCGCCGCCCAGGCCGGGGCGGGGGTGTTCGTGGCCGGCAGCGCGGTGTTTTCCCACGAACTGGGTTTCAACCACGCCATCGGCGAGTTGCGAGAAGCTGCCGCTCACTCCTGACGGTGCCCGCCTGCTGAAGATGCCAGGTGTTGCCCGCCGACGGCCGATTTCGGTTTCACTGGCCCTGCTCATTGGTGCCTCGATGCTGGGGTTTCTTGCTCTCAGCGCCTGCGGCGATGACGACCAGCCCAGCCTGGAAGGCTTCTGCGAGCGCCTCGAAACCGCTTTCGGGCCGGAGGGCGCGTTGGCCGCGGACTATTCCGAGGATCCCAGCGCCGCCAAGGCGGTCGTCGACGAGTTCGAGGCCATTCGCCGGGTGTCGCCGCTGGAGATCGAGCCGTCGCTGGCGGTCATCATCGAAACTTCCAGCCTCGTCATTGCAGCGTTCAGCGGTGCTGAGACCGCCGGGCTAGATGCAGAGCAGCTGGCGGCCAGCGGGGAAGCCGCAGCCGAGCTGAACCGCTATTCGGTGGAGCAGTGCGGCCTCGAACTGGATTGGGTCAGTCCCGTCGTGTTCATCGACCCCGATAGGGCCGACAGGATTCCCGGCGAGGTGAACCTGAACGTCCCGGGCTGACCGATGGCACAGAGAGAGGTAGACCCCTAGAGCATCTCGCCGCGTTTGACGATCACGTGGTCGATGATGCCGTACTGCTTGGCCTCTTCGGCGGTGAACCAGCGGTCGCGGTCGGAGTCGGCCTCCACCTGCTCCACCGACTGGCCGGTGTGGGTGGCAATGCGCTCGGCCAGCAGCGACTTCACGTAGGCGTGCTGCTCGGCCTGGATGGCGATGTCGGCGGCCTGGCCCCGAACGCCGCCCGAGGGCTGGTGCATCATGATCCGAGCGTGGGGCAGGGCATAGCGCTTGCCCGGAGCACCGGCGCACAGCAGGAACTGGCCCATCGAGGCGCCCAGGCCCATGCAGATGGTCCCCACGTCGGGGGTGATGAACTGCATGGTGTCGTAGATGGCCATGCCCGATGTGACCGACCCGCCCGGGGAGTTGATGTAGAGCCAGATGTCCTTGTCGGAATCCTCGCCCTCCAGATACAAGAGCTGGGCGGTGATGTAGTTGGCGATGTCGTCGTTCACGTCGGTTCCGAGAAACACGATGCGATTCTTCAGAAGCCGGTTGTAAATCTCGAAAGCGCCGCGCTCGGGGCTGCCCGGCTCGAACAAAACGGGTTCGGTCATGGCCACAATCGTACCGGCCCGCTAGTGCGTCTCGGCCACCCGATCCACCGGCATCACCGTGCACACCGGTGCCTCAGGGGGTTCGGCGGGGAGCATGAAGCGCCAGAACACCGCGGCCCGAGGCTCGCCGCAGGTGTCCAGCCAGTTGGGCACGCCGGGGTCGCGATGGGCGATCACCACCCGGTAGCGGCGGTCTGCGCCCATTTCCATCTGGGTGTCGTTCAGCGACACGGTGCGCTCCAGGTAGTCGGCCGTTTGGCCCAGCTCGTTCCAGATCACCACGTTGGTGAAAAGGCCTTCGGGCAGCTGCCCCTCCATGACCAGGGCCTCTTCGGGAGCCAGCTCGTACTCGCCGGCCGAGTAGGCAATGTCCACCGCTCCCCATCCGCCGCCGTCGCCGTCGGTCCAGTCCACCGGCGGGCCCATTTGATTGGGCACCTCGGAGTACCAACTTGGGCGGCGCCGGGGCTGTGGGCCGAGCATTTGTCCGCCGAACTTCGAGCGCACCCATGCCTCCACCCGCCTCAGGCGACGGGCCACTGTTTCGTCGTCGGGCACCGGGATCTGCTCTGGCCCGTCGACGACGTCGATGCGCAGATCGGGCACCAGCTCGGGCTGGGCCGAGGCGGCTTGTGCCTCGTTGAAATAGAACCGCACCACCACCGAGCCAGCGTCTTCTTCCAAGGGCATCCAATTGCCCCCGTGGGCTTCGGGCGACAGCACTACTTCGAAGGTGCCGTCTTCATCGAACGCCATGTCGTCCATGTTGAGCTCGCCCACCACCCGGGTTGGCCAGTGGCCGTCGCGGTCGCCTCCGTGCACGGTGAGCGACAGGTAGACCTCCCGTCCCCGCCGACCCCGAACCCGATAGGTGAGATCACCCCGCAGCGGGGCGAAGAAGTAGATGGCGTCGGGGTTGTCGCCCCACTTGCGGTACGGGGAGATGAGGCGCACGAAGTGGGGCCGCTCCGGCTCGTTCTCCAGGTAGAGGTCCAGCGCTCCCCAAAGCGCCATGCCCAACCCCCGAATGCCCAGGTGCTCCCGACCAGGGGCCAGGCCCCGCTGCGGCCCGATCCAGTCGGCGTCGATTTCCGCCAGCGCGCCGAGCAGATCCCGCCAGGCCCGCCGGGCCTCGCTGTTGGGCCCGCTTTCCCGGAGCTCGCTCACAGAGCCTCCGGTCCGATCGGGGTTGCCGCCAGCGTGTCCTCGTCAGCGTCGAAGAGCACGGCCAGAAACGTAGTGGGCCGGTCGGTGCGGTTGCGCCACGCATGAACAGTCCCCCGCTGCACCACGCAGTCCCCCGCGCGGAGGTGAACGTCGTCGTCGCCCTCCAACACCAGCCACAGCTCGCCCTCCAGCACGCAGATGAAGTCCACCGTGGCGGTGCGATGGAGATTCTCCTCATCGTCCACCGGGCGGGGATGACCGTCGGCGTCCACGTAGATCGCCGAGTCCGGCGGCAGCTTGTTGCGGATGATGTTCACCCCGCCCGGCAGCGGAGAAAGCCGAAAGCCATCCCGGTCGCCCGAGGCGTTATAGCTGGCAGGAAGCTCGTCCACCGCCCAAATGGCAGTCAGAAACTGCTCAGGATGGCGAGGACTGATCACCACCGGCGGCAACCCATCACTGTCCACCACCGAATGACCATCCCCATCCACCCCAGTCACAATCCGCCGAAAGTCATCAGTCATGTCGGGTCCTAGCCACCTCCCATTTGCCCTTCTTCTACAAGGCAAAAGTTTAAGGGCCTGAAGCTATCCCCTATCCAGAAAGCCGTCTATACCCCATCGTGTGAGCTTAGCTGTTCTTACAATATAACTTAGCCTATCTCGCAATCCTGACGGGTGGTTGTTTGAGCACCCCAATGACCCCCCATCGATGATTATCTATCTGTCGTATTCCCAGGTCAGAGGACTGTTACCCAGGATCGCTTTAGCTCGTACAGAGTGAATCTGTCGTCGAGTCTAGGTGGTCGGCTTACAGTCTTGTTGGTGGCTGGATTTCATTCTGCTTCAGTCTAAGTTGCCTAGCTGTCGTCGTGCCTCCCGATAACGCTGAGCAGGACTCAAGTATTGGGGTTTGTCTTTCATCATCGCATTCGCGATTTCAATTGAAGAAAACACCTCAAAGAATTTGAGCCATGTGGCATAAAATAGCAATACGAATACCCACGCAACAGCTATCAATACCACTGCCACAGCTTTCAGGGGCAGGCGAGCCGCAACCGGGCCATAGCGTGTTATGCGCCATATCCACGCCGCTGTTCTGCGAAAGGTAATGGGCCAACCGCTGTCCCTCTTGCGAGTGTCAGGCGACTTGTCCAACATTTCCGCTTTCCCCCCGAGAGGTATCAAGCATGATGATATCGGGACATGGCGCAGAGATGACGCAGAGATGGGACGGACAGCAACCCGACTTCGCAATGGGCTGAGGACGCTGGCATGAAGGGAGGATTCCCCTAGTCAAGATCTTGCGTTTGAGGGGGTTTGAAGGGACTGGGATCTTCGCGAAATCTAAACCTCCTGGTAGGCGGCCTGCAATGAGATTGTTTTGGAGAGTGTGGAACGCCAAATCCTGATTTTTGGAACGAGACAGGCCGTGTATTGGAACAGATCAGACATTTTCGCAGGTCAGATGGCTGAGTCAAACAGGGGCCAACGTCCAATTAGGATGTCCGAAAACACAAATCGAAGCCGAGGCCGAAGAAGATGCACAGGCGCTGTTCGGAGAAGACGAGCGGAAAAGCGGCTGAAACTCCCCTGATACTGTCGCGGGGATGTCAAGAGAGCTAGAGATTTCACCTGCCAAAGCGCGTCTCGTGACCGCCGTCTATCAAGGAGTCGGCCACTCCATCCCCGCCACAATCACGGTTCTGAGTGCTGCCAAAATCACTCCACCGGGTGATGCGACTGGATGCCATGACTACGCGATAGCCAAGGCAATCCGACAACAACAGGATCGGGAAGACAGGAACTTGAAGATCAAAGCAGAGCGGCCCTGACGAGTTAGCACTCTCGGCTGACCGACTATAGGAGGTCGTCCGATGGGATGGCAGTGGATTCGCGAATGGTTCTGGTCAAGCTACCAGAGCAGCCCGCTCAAACGATTGCTCTGGTGGGCGGCGATGGTATTAGCTGCCTTGGTTGTTATTGGAACTATTGCGAATCTGCTGGTTGAACGCAGTTCGTCGGATTCGGAGATTCGTGATGCCCGCGATTTGTTCAATGGTTGCATGTCTTCAGACGGCAACCACGACGGCTTGGAATCGCTCATCCGCACCGTACTGCACGATCCAGGCAGTATGGAGACGCACCGCACCTACTACAACAGTTCCGACAGCATCGCAGATGGCGAAATCCGCATCCGTCTGAACTACAGCGCAGCCAACGTCTTCGGCGGCAAAGTCCGTAAGAACGCATGGGCGCGCATGGGGTTGGACTGTCAGATCATTGCAGTCACCGATTACGGCTCTTGATAGCACTGGACCGAAGGGAGAGGGCATGGCTGACCAAGAGGGATTCGTACCGCATGAGGCTGAGAGCTTGCAGCACTATGTGTATTTCATCCAAGACCCGCGCGACGGCAGGATTTTCTATGTGGGGAAAGGGAAGGGCAACCGTTTTGTCGAGCGTCTAAAGCACTCCGATGAGACGGAGTGGCACAACAAGCGGCTTGACAAGATTCGGGAGATCGAGGCAGAGGGTCATGAGGTCAGGTGCTTCATCGCACGTCATGGCATGGATGAGCAGACCGCGCTGGAAGTAGAGGCAGCACTGATTGACGTTCTGCGGCTCACCGGCAACGACGAGTTGACGAACAAGCATCGAGGGCACACACCATCGCGAGGGCTTTGGGACTTCAGAGGGCACATCCCAGGCAATGTGTGGGGTCTACCTGCCGACAACTACAAGTAATCCTGAAGGCACCGGCGCGCAATTGAAGGCTGCCGAGGAATGGCTCGCGATTTCATGGCTTGGTACGGATTCGACAGGATTCCGAAACCGTTATCGGCCCTCCCGCAGACCAGAGGTCTGGCTAGCTCAATCCGACGGGCCGCTATCCAACTCTCCTAGCTGCCGCTCTTGGTCTTGTTATAGCGGGGGTTCCGACCCTTGTTGCGTCGGCGGTGCCGTGCCAGTCTCGCTGCTTCCCAACGTCGAGCCAATCCCCTGGGCATTCCTGGCGTCTCCACCTGCATGTGCCCGTACTTGCCGGACTTCTGGTGCTCAACAGCACGCCGCCTGGGGTTGTTGGTGGTCCCCACATAAACGACTTTGCCGCGACGGCTACGCAGCGTGTACCCCTTTACAGCCCGCGGCCGCTTAGATCGCCACTGCCTATAGCTCCGCCGCCCAGCCATTCGCCCACCATAACCAGCTGGTCGCGTCGTGGCGGTGCTGGCTGATAGCGCACGAATGCCTGTGATGAGGTTCAGTGCGGGAGAGCAGACTGGAAAGCCAAACGTCTGGTAGGTCTGTAGATGCGAATTTCCGGGTCCTGGGTGTGACACGCTCGTAAACTCGCTGCCGACATGAGTGCCCCCCAGACCAATCAAGCAGACGTGCTTGCCCGTTGGGAGCAGGCTGCGGATTGGCCGATGCTGGTTTTGGCGTTGGGGAGCATCCCGCTTCTGGTGTTCGAGTCTTTCTACCCATCGTTGTTCGCTGTGTTGAATTGGTTGATTTCAGGAGTGTTCGCTGTCGAGCTTGGGGTAAGGCTGGTCATTCACGGGCCCGGTCGCAGAAGGTACGCGATCAGCAAGTGGTACGACTTCGCCATCGTCGCTCTAACTCTGATTCCCGTGCTGATGCCGTTGCGGGCTTTGCGGTCGGTGCGGGTATTGAAAGTGCTGAAGATTCTCAGGCTGGTGGCATTTGCGGAGCGGGGTTGGCACACCGCCAAGAGGATGTGGGCTGGAACATCAGGCCGCTGGGTGCTGGTAGCCGCTGTTGTGCTGATCGCAGCAGCGTCAGTGGGGGTGTGGTTCTTTGAGGATGGTGGTGGTGGAGACATCGACTCGCTGGGCGAGACGGTCTGGTGGGCGATAGTGACCATGACCACTGTCGGCTACGGAGACATCTCACCTGAGACTGGCAGCGGGAAAACGATTGCAGTCGTGGTGATGCTGGCGGGCATCACCGTCTTCGGAATCGTCACCGCGAACCTGGCAGCGTGGTTCACCAGAAGCAAAGAAGAAGCCGAAAAGGACGACCTAGCCCGACAGGTGAGCGAATTGACCGCAGCAGTAGAACGGCTCACAGCGCAGATCGGTGATAATGGCGAGGTGGTTGACCCGGTTGGCGATGGACCTAAGCAGTGTTAGAGAAATTCCCTGCTTATGACGTACAACCTCTTCCGTCTCCGTCTCTGTCGAGCCTGTAGGGGTCTACTCCAGGTACAAGCACGGTAACGGGTTTCTGGTCTGATGTGAGGTCGCCGCAGTTGAGGGCGTCACCGGGCAAATTGGGAAGGCAAGGGCTATAAGCAGGGTGGCAGTCGGACTCGACTTCGATAGTTCCGGTGGATGGTTCGCTTGTGGTACTTGGCAGGCTGTGATCTGAGCAGCCATCGAGTGCTTGCGCCAGAGCGTTCTTCTCGGCAGTGTCCACCGACAGGGAGTAGTTGGTCTTGATCTGCACGGTCTTGGTCGCTAGGAAGCACCGCCCTTCGGCGGTTAGCTCTGTGCCTTGACACACACCGCTTCCGATCCGTCCTGACCATTCAGCCATGTCACGCGCGCCTTTGGATCGGTTCACACAATCGCGTGTGGCAATCAGATTCTCAGCGTCATTCCCGAATGCCATTCGCCGTGCTGTGTCCCAAGCCCATGCACCGGACTCGAACGCTTCCTGAGCGGCCACGATGTGATCCACGTCACAAGCAGAAGGATAGAAGCTGATCCCGGTGTAGGGATCGGTGCCAGCGTTGTCGCACAGGTAGCCCCGATCATGCTCAAAGTCGGCTCTCACATAGCCTGACCCCTCGTACTCTGGTTCGACGGTCAGCGTGCTGAGGACGTCCATCACCGCAGTCTCAGTGCTACCGCCTATTGCTGGATCGACCTCGCCTTCCCCCTCACCTGTGGCGCATCCTCCGGGCACAAGCTGGGTGTCAACGTCGAACTGGCAGCGGTAGACATTCAGCAGAACTTCCTGATTCTGAATCAGCCCATCCCGCACGTCGATGTCATTCTGTGTCGGGTTTGCAGGAGCGGGACCAGGCGAGATGACATCGGGGTTCGGGCAGCCGCCTGGAACCACGTTGGTGTCCACTCCGAACAGGCACCTGTAGGTGTTCAGCAGGTTCTCCTGGTTGGCGATCAGTTGATCTCGAACCTCAACATCGCTTTGGGTTTGCGCCGACGCGACCGGAGCGAGCAGCACAGCAACGAGGGCGACCAAGGCAGCGGCTATAACAATAATAGGTGGGATGATTTTTCGCACCGGGGCAATGTACTACACCCTTTGCGCTGGTCATCCGCATTTCGGTCCTTGCCTCGTTAGAGCAATCGAGGTCTGAAATCGCCATATGGACTCGCAGGGAGAGAACAGTAAGCAGCGTGAAATTGGGAGTGGGCCGTCGCTATTTTGCATTTGACGACGTGCAGGTGGCACCCATCAACGGGGGCAAGGACCGCATTGTTCTTGACGCGAGGAAGCACGTCACCCGTGTGGGATACGTTGACCTTCTCGAAGCGGTCTCAGCGGTGCGTGTTGGCTTTCGCGGCGGGTGATCTACCCCCAGGTCCCTCCGCTTTTGGGGTTGCTGCCATCGAAGTAGACGCAGGCTGTTCCCCCATCGATGATCCAACTGCCGTCTGGCAGCTGGGCGGCGTACACCACGATCTGAGCGTTGCCTTCGGCATCACGGAATGCGACGGTGTGGTCTTGGCTGGGGTGCTGGGTCAGGTCTTCCGCGCTGATGGTGTCTGTTCCATCGCGGCTGTGCCACCACCGGGCCTCGGACTCGTTCTGCCACCATTGGGTGGCGGCCTCGTCCACAGAGGAAAAGCCGACCACATGGTCTGGGTCAAAGTTGTAATTCCAGCCCGCTGACCGCTCCCCGTAGCAGGCCAAGCCTGACCGATGCAGATAGGGAGTCGGCTCAGGTGTCGGGGCGCTGGCACCAATGTCGTTACCCGCTCCGCAGGCGACAGCGAGCAGGGTAGCAACAGCGGTGAGGATCACCGAGTGCAGCATGTGCGACAGGGGGTGCGTTGGTTCATGACATAGGAACAGGAATATGCCTACAGCCTGCCTCTCTCGTAGATGTAGAGGCTGACATTCGTACCGGAGAGAATCTCGCCCCAGGATCGACCGACGTTGCCCTCAGCAACATGGAGAGATGCACCGGTAGCAATGGCGGCGGCAAGAAGCTCTGCGGCAGCAATGCTGATCCTGTGCGCTGCTTTCAATTGTGCGATATGGGTGGTGAAGGGACGCGGGTCGAGAATCTGCAATACATCGGAAGGCGGAGAGAGTGCGGCCTCAAGAGTCGTGCTCTGAGCTGTTCGGCTCAAACGACCGAAACTTCGGCTGTCAAGCAAGGCCCTCAGCAAGCGCACGTGGAGCGTCCAGGGCAGGACGGGAATTTCATCGCGCCAGTCACGGTTGTGTGGGCCGCCAAGAAGGCTCCGCGCAACATGGTCGTCGACGATCAGCACAATGACCGGCCCAAAGGCGGCGACCGGGCGAGGGCAGCAGAAAGCTGGGGGCCTAGCGGGGAGCTAGGTCCTCGGAAAAGCGGAGGCCGAACTCAGGATCGTCGGCGAAAAGTCGCTCGCACAGCTCGTGGTATTCCTCACCGAGGCTGGCGAACACTTGTTGGACCTCAGCATCAAGGCGCGGCTGCGTCGCGCGCTCCATTGCGCCTGTTCGCAGCAGCGGCAACTGCTGCCCAGCGACGTACTGAATGGCCATCAGCACCACCATACCGCCGAGTTGGAGACTTTCGAAGTGTTGTTTCAAGACAACGGTCTCGCTCCGCACCGCGCACGTTTCCAACGTTTCGGTGTCCCGCGAATTCACATTGTGCGCCAGGTGGGATTTGAACCCACACGGGCTTGCGCCCACAGGGACCTAAACCCTGCGCGTCTGCCAAATTCCGCCACTGGCGCGTAGCTTGATGGGGTCAGGCTACAGGCCCAATTGGGAGGCCAAAGACCGAAAAGCCCGGCCCCGGTGGGAGATTGCGTTCTTCTCGTCGGGCGACATCTCGGCGAACGTGCGCCCGTCTCCCCCTTCGGGGACGAACACCGGGTCGTAGCCGAAGCCCCCATTTCCACGGGGCGCGGCGGCAATGACTCCCGACATCATGCCCTCGGCCAGCAGCTCGCGGCCGTCGGGGAACACCACCACTGCCACCGTGCGGAAACGGGCCGACCGGTCGGCTGCGCCCTCAAGCTCAGCCACCAGCCGGGCCCGGTTGTCGGCGTCGTTGGCGTGCTCTCCGGCATAGCGGGCCGACCGCACTCCCGGCGCTCCTCCCAGAGCCGCCACCTCCAGGCCGGTGTCGTCGGCGACTGCGGCCTGTCCGGTGTGCTCGCACACCGCGGCAGCCTTCAGCCGGGCGTTGGCCTCCAGGGTGTCGCCGTCCTCTACCACTTCGCCTAGATCAGCGGGCCGGGGCAGCAGTTCCACCGCCGATCCCAAGATGGCGGCAATCTCAGTCAGCTTGTGGGGATTGGCGGTGGCCGCCACCAATCGCGGTCGCTCACCGGAGGCGAGGCTCAACGGGGCGGGGGCGGGTCGGCCAGCAACTCGTTTTGCCGCTTGATGATCTGCTCGATCCCAGAAGTGGCCAAGTCCAAAAGGGCATCAAGCTTGTCCCGACCAAACGGCTGGCCCTCGGCGGTTCCCTGCACCTCGACGAAGCGGCCCGACTCGGTCATCACCACGTTCATGTCCACCTCGGCGGACACATCCTCCTCGTAGGGCAGATCGAGCGACGGCGTTCCGTCGATGACCCCGACGGACACTGCGGCGCACGCCTCGATCATCGGGTGCTGTTCGATCTGGCCGGCGACCACCAGCCGAGTGAAGGCGTCATGGAGAGCCACATAGGCGCCGTTGATGGCGGCGGTGCGAGTGCCGCCGTCGGCTTGGAGCACATCGCAGTCGCAGATCACCTGGCGCTCGCCGAGCGTGGCGGCATCGGTCACCGCCCGCAGCGAGCGGCCGATCAACCGCTGTATCTCCTGGGTGCGGCCCGACTGGCGGCCCCGGGCTGCTTCCCGATTGACCCGTTCGGGCGACGAGCCGGGGAGCATGGAGTACTCGGCGGTCACCCAGCCCTTGCCCCGGCCCTTCATCCACCGGGGCACATCGGGATCGACCGAAGCAGTACATAGCACCCGGGTGCGGCCGAACGAAACCAGCACCGAGCCGTCGGCCATCTCGGTGAAATCCCGCTCGAAGCCGATGGGCCGCAAATCGCCCGCCGCTCGGCCGTCGCTTCTCATCTTTGACCTGCTCTCATTCGCCACACCTCAATTCTTGGTGCCTCTCGGCTACTTCGACCACTGGGGCACGATACAAGAGCCCAAAGAGGAACGGCCTCGACTCTGGCGGGATGAGTCGAGGCCGTTCGGCTGGAGCTGTGCTCCAGCGTGGTGGTGTGGTTTGGGTATGCGAATTCTAGCAGTAGGGGGTGCTTATAGCACATCAAGGACCACAAAACCCGTCCAAGTGGGGATTTTTTCACTTGGTGTTCAGAAATAGATAATCGACTCGGCCCGAGCGGTCACCTGGTCGATCGGATCGGTCCATGCCCCAGTGGACAGGTACTTCCAACCGCCGTCGGCCGACACCACCACCACCGCGCCCTCGTCAGTCCGCTCAGCCACTCGGGCGGCCCCGGCCAGTGCGGCTCCGGTGGAGATCCCGGCGAAGATCCCGGTCTCCACAGCCAGCCGCCGAGTCCACTCAATCGACTCCCGGGGCCTCACAATGCGCTTGCCGTCCAAGAGCTGATCGCCGCCCCATTTCTCATAGACCGGGGGGATGAACCCGTCGTCCAGGCTGCGAAGGCCGTCCACCATCTCCCCCGCGGGGGGCTCCACCGCCAGCACTTGTACCGTGGGCTTGCGCTCTTTGAGATACGCGCCCACTCCCATCAAGGTGCCGCTGGTTCCCAACCCCGACACGAAGTGGGTGATCTCGGGGCAGTCGGCGTAGATCTCCGGGCCGGTGGTGTTGTAGTGGGCCCGGGGGTTGGCCTCGTTGCCGTACTGGTAGAGGAACGCCCAGTCGGGGTTTTGGTCGGCCAGCTTCTGGGCCATGCGGACAGCACCATTGGAACCCTCGGCGCCCGGCGACCAGATGATTTCCGCCCCGAACACCTCTAGGAGCTGGCGGCGCTCTGCTGAGACGTTCTCGGGCATGACGATCTTGATGGGATAGCCCCGGAGTCGGGCGATCATGGCCAGGGCGATCCCGGTGTTGCCCGACGACGGCTCGATGATGGTGCGACCCGGTTCCAAGGTCCCGTCGGCCTCGGCCTCGAGGATCATCTCGCGCGCCACCCGGTCTTTGACCGATCCCGCCGGGTTTACCCCCTCGAGCTTCACGTGGATGGCCACCGACGGGTTCGGCGACAGCACGCTGACGTCGACCATCGGGGTGTTCCCAATGAGATCGATCACCGATTTGTGCGCGGCCACGGGCCTCAGATTACCCGGATGCCTACCCCTCGACGGCTACCGGTTCCTCGGAAATGGCCCCGTCGACGATCCGGTAGCAGCGCAGCGCGGGCTCGGGATCCTTCAACGACACGATCACATAGAGCAGCGCTCCAAAGGGGTCGAAGGCCGAGGCATCGCGCACATCAGTGGGCGACGGATAGGCGGTGGTGTAGGTGTGAGAGTGCATCACCGCCACCAAATTCAAGCCCTCGTCGTCGGCGGTCCGCTCCACCTGGAGATACTCGGCATCATCCAGCCGGTAAATCTGACTCGACTCCGCTGCATTGCGCACCGGAAAGAACCGGTCGACCACCTCTCCCCCCGCCGGAGCTGCCAAAAGCCCGCAAGCCTCATTGGGCAGCCCCGCCAACGCATGGGCGATGACCTCCGAATAGACCTCGTCGCTCAGCCGCAGCACCCGCTCACCCTACCCTTCCCCCGATGCCCATCAGCCGCCTCCAACATTCAAGCGCTCATCGGGAGCACGGCCTGAGAGTGCGGCGATGGCGGCCGGTGGACCGGAGTCGCCGGTGAAGTCGGCTGAAGCGCTTGGGGGTCCAAAGCGGGCAATAACGGGCACCACTCCGGCCCACCAGGGGCCGGCTATGTCCTCAGGCTCGTCGACGGGGTCGCCGCTGCGGACTTTGGCCGACGCCTCGGACAGCGGCACCTCCAGTACCAGCGTCTTTCGCAGGTCTGACGAGGACGGTGGCCGGCCGCTGTCCCAGTTCTCAACCACATGGTCGGTCACCAGTTTGAGGGCGTAGCCCTTGCGCTCATCCCCGTCGACGCGCCGGGCTGTTCCCCTGATAACCGCCGAGCGGTAGTTCATCGAGTTGTGGAAGGGCGTTCGAGCCATCACCAACCCGTCCAAACAGGTGACGGTGACGCTAATCTCCTGACCTGCCCCGGTGCCGAGCAGGTGGTTCGCCACCGCACCGTGGAGAAAGAGGTGCTCGCCGTCGTGCCCGTAGGCCATGGGCAGCACCAGCGGACCGTCGGGAGCAAATACCCCCACATGGGCGATCAACCCGACATCGAGTATGCCCAACACATCCTCCTTGCCATACCGAGCCCGATCAGCCCCCCTACGCACCCTGACCCGGCTCGACGGTGCCCCCGCTTGGCCATCTAGTTCTGATTCACCCATAGCCTGCGAAACTATCGGGATGCCTCGGCTGTTCTTGGCTGTATTTCCGCCGGATGATGTGGTTGAGCGGCTGGGCGAGTTGGAGCGGCCGGATGTGGAGGGGTTGCGGTGGACGAAGAGTGAGCAGTGGCATATCACGCTGAGGTTTTTCGGGGAGGCGGAGCAGGGCGATGTGGAGGACAGCATGCAGGGGATTCGGGCGGCGGCGACCACCGTGTTGCTCGGGCCGGCTAGCAGGTGGCTGGGGGGACGGGTGCTGGCGCTGCCAGCAGACGGGCTAGACGATTTGGCCGCCAAGGTGCGAGCCCGGACTCAGACCATTGGCCAGGCCCCCGGACGCCGGAACTTCACAGGGCACCTGACGTTGGCTCGGACCCGAAAGCGACTAGCCGGTGCGGTGGTCGGCCAGCCCTTCGACGCTCAATTCAGAGCCACAGAACTTTGGCTGGTGTCCAGCCAGCTCCACCCTGATGGCGCCCGCTACACCAAGCTGAGCCATTGGCCGCTGGAAGAAGCGAGCTGAGCAGGACCCCGCTCAGGAATCCTCTACTAGGGGGACGAACCTCACCGGGCAGAATCGCTCGGAGGTAGTCTCTTCGCCGGATCTTCGGACCAAGGTGAGGTCTTGGGTGAAGGAGGGCGGCCCGACAGGGATGACCAGTCGTCCGCCGTCGGCGAGCTGATCGATGAGCGCCGATGGGATGCTGGAGGCTGCCGCGGTGACCACCACTGCGTCATAGGGGGCCCCCGGCGAGTGGCCCTGCGACCCGTTGGCGCACACCACGGTGGCGTTGGCATACCCCAGATCGGCCAGGACTTTGGCCGCCGCGTCGGCCAGCTTCCGATGGCGCTCCACCGTGACCACAGAGGATCCCAGCTGGGCCAGCACCGCTGCCCCATAGCCCGATCCGGTGCCCACCTCCAGCACTCGGTGGTGCGGCTCGATGGCCGCGGCCTCGGCCATGAGAGCCACGATGTAGGGCTGCGAGATGGTCTGGCCTGCCCCAATGGGCAATGGGTGGTCCTTGTACGCGTCGCCGGCCAGTGTTCGGGACACGAACCGATGGCGGGGAACTGTCCTCATGGCCTCCAGAACCTGAGGGTCGCGGACCCCCCGCCCCTCGATCTGGCGGCGCACCATGGCCAGCCGCCGGTCTCGGTGCCGGTCTTGGGCCATGCCCAATGATGCTTCAACTGCCCCTTGTGAGGGCGGAGAAAGCGCTATCTCGCCGCGGGATAGGCGCTGGTTTCGTCGAATACTGCTTGCAGGGCCTCGGCGTCGCGGGTGAAATCCGGATCGGGTTCCGCGGACGCATTCCACGGCGGCGCCGGCGCCCACCACGGCGGCATCTCAGACCCGCCGTCTGAGGTCTCGTCGGGAATGAAGGCCAAGCACCACTGCCAGGAGCCCCTCTCTTCGCCATCGCCCTCATCGGGATGGCCTCCGGGGGGGACCAAGGCGTAGGTGAATCCCGGCCCGGGTCCCTCTTTCTGGATGTTTCGGGAAACGAAACGGCGGGAATGCGGTAGCCGGGCGGCGACAAACGGCAGTGCCAGCAGCAGCACGACGATGATCGAAGTAACGATCGTGGTCAGATTTAGTCCAGGCATGTCGGGTGCCTCCGTCAAGAGGAGACTTGAAGGTTTACTCAAGCCTCACAGGCCCCACGAGCCCCACCCGCAACAGAAAAGGGTAGCGACTCCCCCTTCAAAACGTCAACCGCGAATTTGGAACCTGTGGAACAGCCTGATCAATCCGATGCCCTCAGATCATCACCACAGACCGGAGCACTTCTCCCCGCTCCATAGCGTGAAACGCCTCCTCAACGCCTTCTAACGAGATTGTCTCCGACACGAAGCGCTCCAGGTTCAGCCGTCCTTGGAGATGAAGGTCGATCAGCATGGGGAAGTCCCGGGACGGCAGGCAATCGCCGTACCAAGACGACTTGAGGACACCGCCTCGGCCGAATATCTCGATCATCGGCAGCTCGATCTTCATCTCCGGGTTGGGCACCCCCACGAGCACCACCACCCCGGCCAAGTCCCGGGCGTAGAAGGCCTGCTCGTAGGTCTGGGGCAGCCCTATGGCCTCAATGGCCACGTCCACCCCGTGGCCGCCGGTCAGCTCCCGGATACGCTCCACGGGATCCTCCCGGGTGGAGTTGATGGTGTGGGTGGCGCCGAACTCTCGAGCCCATTCGAGCTTGGTGTCGTCTATGTCCACCCCGATGATGGTGTGGGCGCCGGCCAGACGCGATCCCTCAATAGCCGCATCGCCCACTCCGCCGCAGCCGAACACGGCCACCGAGTCTCCCCGGCCAACCCCGCCGGTGTTCATGGCCGCGCCCAAACCGGCCATGACTCCACAGCCGATCAGTCCGGCCACCTCGGGACGAGCCTCGGGATTGACCTTGGTCGCCTGGCCTGCCGCAACCAGCGTCTTCTCGGCGAAGGCCCCGATGCCCAGCGCCGGTGAAAGCTCCTGGCCCCCCAAGGTCATCTTCTGGGTGGCGTTGTGGGTGGCAAAGCAGTACCACGGGCGTCCCCGCCAACATGAGCGGCAATTGCCACACACCGCACGCCAGTTGAGGATCACGAAATCGCCGGGGGCCACGTTGGTCACGCCATCGCCCACCGACTCCACAACTCCGGCGGCCTCGTGGCCCAAAAGGAAGGGGAACTCGTCGTTAATAGCCCCCTCCCGATAGTGCAGATCGGTGTGGCAGACACCGCAGGCCTGCACGGCCACCAGGGCTTCGCCCGGCCCGGGATCGGGCACCTCGATGGTCTCGATGCTTACCGGCTCGCCCTTGGCCTTGGCGACTACGGCTCGAACCTGCTGGGCCATCTGCTGCTCCTTTCGCCCGGCCATCGGCCATCGCGGCCGAGACCAACTGCCGCGAACCTACTACGCCCTGCGAAATGGCCGCCGCCATGGCGGCGCTCCGCTACGTGTCCAGGAAGCGGCTGACGGCGATACCGGAGCCCACCGTGCCCACGATGGCGCCCAATCCCACCATCTGGAATCCCAGTGCCCACACCCGGGACGGATCCACGGTGAAGCCCCGCAGCAACTCCAGCGAGACGTCGTCGTTGATAACGCTGAAGAAGTTGTTGGTGAGCCATATCAGCGGAATGGCGATCACCCCGCCAACAAGGCCCTGTATGAGCCCTTCGAACATGAACGGCACCCGGATGAACCAGTTGGTGGCCCCCACCAGCTTCATCACCTCGATGTCTCTGCGGCGGGAGAACAACGCCATACGGATGGTGTTCAAGATCAGCACAGCCGCGGCCACCAGCAAGACGATGGCGATGATGATCACCCGCTGGCGCAACCCGCTGGACAGATCCTCAATGGCCCGGATGGTCTCGCTGGCGGTGACCACCCTGGCCACCCCCGGCTGGGTGCGGAAAGCGGCCGCCAGCTCGTCCACCCGCTCCGGCAGTGTGTCGGTGGGCTTGACCCGGAACGAGGCCGGCAAGCGCTCGGGCGTGATCACCTCCACCAGCTCCGGCGAGTCGCCCAAGAGGTCCTGCACCTCGGCGAAGGCCTCGTCCTTGTCGATATAGGTGAACCCGCTGACCTCGGGAGCGTCCTCGAGCTGGCGGCGGATGTCCTCCTCCAACTCGGGGCTGATCTCGGGGTCCATGAACACGATGAACTCCACGCCGTCCTTCCAGCGGACGGTGGCATTGTCCACCGCGTCGCCGAAGAGCAGCGCCGCGCCCAGAAGCGTCAGCGAGATGGTGACCGTGATGACCGTGGCCAGCGTGAGGGTGATGTTCCGGCGGAAGTTGCTGGCCGTCTCCCGGAGGACATAGTCCAACTTGAGGCTCATCGGCTACCGCCCGCCCACCGGTCCCCGTCGCCGAGACCCCTCAAAGCCATGGGTTATTCGTAAACGCCCCGGGACTGGTCCCGAACGATCTGGCCCCGGTCCAGCTCCACCACCCGGCGGCGCATCTTGTCGACAATGCTGCGGTCGTGGGTGGCCATCACCACGGTGGTGCCGGTGCGGTTGATGCGGTCCAGCAGCGTCATGATGCCCAGCGAGGTGTTCGGATCGAGGTTCCCGGTGGGCTCGTCGGCCAGCAGGATCAGCGGCCGGTTCACAAACGCCCGGGCGATGGACACCCGCTGCTGCTCGCCTCCCGACAGCTCGTCGGGATAGTTGTGCATCTTCTTGGACAGGCCCACCAGCTCCAAGATGGCCGGAACCTTCTCTTTGATCACGCTCCGGGGACGGCCGATCACCTCTAGAGCGAAGGCCACGTTCTGCACCACGGTCTTGTTGGGCAGGAGCTTGAAGTCCTGGAAGACGCAGCCGATGTTGCGGCGCAAGAAGGGCACCTTCCAGCTGGGAAGCGCCCCGATGTCCTTGCCGGCCACATAGATCCGGCCCCGGTCCGGCTTCTCCTCTTTGTTGAGCAGGCGCATGAACGTGGACTTGCCCGATCCCGACGGCCCCACCAAGAAGACGAATTCCCCCCGCTGCACCTCGCAGGAGGCGTTCTGAAGGGCGAGCACCTCGCCCTTGTACACCTTGGTGACGTTCTCCATTCTGATCATTCGATGTGAGCTCCGAACTGAAATCCGGGCACGAACCCCCCTTCGTTGACCCAGAAAACTTGACCAACGCTACCACCGCCGCCGGGCACCGATTGCGCACCCTCCGGCCCGATCCCGGCCCCGCTCAAGACATGCGCCTCCACCGCAGATAGGCCTCGATAAGCTCGTCGAGGTCTCCGGCCAGCACCCCTTCCACGTTGCCGATGGTCACCCCGGTGCGGTCGTCCTTGACCTGCTGGTAGGGGTGCAGCACATAAGAGCGGATCTGGCTCCCCCACTCCGCCTTCTGGTAGTCGCCGGCCAACCCGGCGATCTCGGCTTCCCGCTCGGCCCGCTTCAGGTCGGCCAGACGGGCGGCCAGGATCTGCATGGCGCGGTCTTTGTTCTGGTGCTGGCTGCGCTCGTTCTGGCACGACACCACGACGCCGGTGGGCAAATGGGTGATCCGCACCGCCGAGTCGGTCACGTTCACGTGCTGCCCACCCGCCCCCGAGGATCGGAAGGTGTCGATCCGCAGGTCTTTGTCCTCGATGTCCACCTCGTCGGACACCTCATCGAAGAAGGGCACCACCTTGAACTGGGCGAACGCGGTGTGGCGGCGGGCATCGGAGTCGAACGGCGAGATGCGCACCAGCCGGTGCACCCCTCGCTCAGACTGCAACAAGCCGTAGGCGTTGCGCCCCGAGATGGTGAAATCGGCTGAGGAGATGCCCGCGCCCTGGCCCTCTGAAACCGAGTCCACCTTGAATTCGAAGCCGCGGCGCTCGGCCCAACCCTGGTACATCGCCAGCAGCATCTCGGCCCAGTCTTGGGCGTCGGTGCCGCCCGCGCCGCTGTGGAGCTCGCACACCGCATCGGAATCGTCGTGCTCGCCGCCCAACAGCGACCGCAGCTCCAGGTCGTCCACCTTGGCCGCTAGGGACTCCAGCATCTGGGCGATCTCGGGAGCCTGCGATTCGTCGTCTTCCTCCACTGCCAACTGGTGCAGCGTGTCGGCGTCGTCCAGCGCGGCCTCCAGCCCGGCGAACAACTCCAGGTCCTCCGCCAGCTCGGACAGCTCTCTGGTCACCTTGCGGGCTTGATCGGGATCGTCCCACAGCCCGGGGGCGGCCGCAGCCTCCTCCAACTTGGGGCGGCGGGCGATCAGGTCGTCGATGTGCAGGTAGCGCCGGGCCTCGTCCAGTTTGGATCGGAGCAGGGCGAGATCGCCGGCAAAGTCAGACACGGGGATTATCGGGAGTAGACAGTCAGCGCCCGCAGCACTGCTTGAACTTGCGGCCTGATCCGCATGGACAGGGGGCGTTGCGAGGGGTCTTCTCGAAATCCGATTTCACCACCGGCACCTTCGGCCTGGGGGCCGACTCCTCCACTACCGCGGGGGCGGCCGCAGTGCTGGCCAAGGCGGCTTGGGCGCCGGCTCGGGCCAGCGACGGCTGGGTAGACGGGTCGGCCGGGCCCGACTCGGTGACGTTGCTGGTGCCGGGCTCGTCGGCGCCGGCCGGCGACTCCACATTGATCTCCACGTGCATGATGTAGGTGACGAAATCCCGGGCCACACCGGCCATCATCTGGCCGAACATTTCGAACCCCTCCCGCTGCCACTCGGTCAGTGGGTCTTTCTGGCCGAGGGCCCGCAGGTTGATGCCCTCTTTGAGGTAGTCCATCTCATAGAGGTGCTCGCGCCAGCGCTGATCGATGATGCGCAGCATGATCTGGCGCTCCACCTCCCGCATGGCCTCGGTGCCCACCTGCTCTTCGCGCTGCTCGTAGTGGGCCACCGCCTCGCCCACCAGCAGCTCGTAGAGCTCGTCGGTGGAGGCCACATCGCCCATCCGCTCGGCGCCCAGTTGGGATGGCCACAGCACCCGGATCTCGGTTTCGAGCTGCTCCAGTTCCCAGTCGGCGGGATCCTCCGATGTGCAGTGCCCGCCGATCACCGCGTCCACCGCCTCGCCCAAGTGCTCCAGGGCTTCGGCCCGCAGATCGCCGCCCGACAGGATCTGGGCTCGGCGCTTGTAGATCACCTTGCGCTGCTCGTTGAGCACCTCGTCGTACTTGAGGACGTTCTTGCGGGCCTCGGCGTTCTTCTGCTCCACGGTGCCCTGGGCCCGCTCGATGGCCTTGGTGACCATCTTGGCCTCGATGGGCACGTCCTCGGGCAGAGCCTTGTCCATCACCCAGTTCATGGCCCCGGTGGCGAAGATCCGCATGAGGTCGTCTTCCAGTGACAGGTAGAAGCGGCTCTCGCCGGGGTCGCCCTGGCGGCCGGAGCGCCCTCGGAGCTGGTTGTCGATGCGGCGGCTGTCGTGGCGCTCGGTTCCCAGCACGTATAAGCCGCCCAGCTCCCGCACCTTCTCGCCCTCGGCCCCGCACTCGGCCTCGTACTTCTCCAGCAACTCAGCGGCCCGGGTCTGTCCCTGGTCGCTGGCGGGATCAAGGCCCTCTGCGGCCACGTCGCGGCGGGCCATGGCCTCGGGATTGCCCCCGAGAACGATGTCCACGCCTCTTCCGGCCATGTTGGTGGCCACGGTGATGGCGTGCAGCCGACCGGCCTGGGCCACGATCTCGGCCTCCCGGAAGTGCTGTTTGGCGTTGAGCACCTCATGGGGGATGCCCCGCTTGTTCAAAACATCGGCGAGCTTCTCGGAGTTCTCCACCGACACCGTGCCCACCAGCACCGGCTGGCCCCGCTCGTAGCGCTCCACCAGGTCGTCGACCAAGGCGTCGAACTTGCCTTTCTCGCTCTTGTAGATCAGGTCGCCCTGATCGGCCCGGACCACCGGCAGGTTGGTGGGAATGGGCACCACATGCAGGCCGTAGGTGCCGAACAGCTCGTTGGCCTCGCTCACCGCGGTGCCGGTCATTCCGGCCAGCTTGTCGTACAGCCGGAAATAGTTCTGGAGGGTGATGGTGGCCAGGGTCTGGTTCTCCTCTTTGATCTTAACCCCCTCCTTGGCCTCGACCGCCTGGTGCAGCCCCTCCGACCAGCGGCGGCCGTCCAGGATGCGTCCGGTGAACTCGTCGACGATCTTCACCTCGCCCCGCTGGATGATGTAGTCCTTGTCCCGGTGGTACAGCTCCTTGGCCCGCAGCGCCGCCTGGAGCTGATGGACCAGATTGGCACTGACCGAGTCGTAGAGGTTCTCCACCCCCAGGGCCCGCTCCACCGCATGGACCCCTTCCTCGGTGGGGGCCACGATGCGCTTCTCCTCGTCCACGTCGTAGTGGACGTCGCGCCGCAGTCCCCGCACGACGCTGGCGAACTGGTAGTACGTCTTGGCCGCATCGGCCAGGCGCCCGCTGATGATGAGAGGGGTGCGGGCCTCGTCTATGAGGATGGAGTCGATCTCGTCCACGATGCAGTAGTTGTGGCCCCGCTGGACCCGGCGATCGGCTGACATCGCCATGTTGTCCCGCAGATAGTCGAAGCCCATCTCGTTGTTGGTGCCATATGTGATATCGCAGTTGTACTGCTCGCGCTTGAACTCCGAGCCCCGCTCGCCGGGAACCACCAGGCCGACCGACAGGCCCAGCCACCGGTGGATAGCCCCCATCCAGTCGGCGTCTCGGGCGGCCAGGTAGTCGTTCACCGTCACCACGTGTACGCCCTTGCCGGCCAGGCCGTTCAAATACACCGGCAGCGTGGACACTAGGGTCTTGCCCTCGCCGGTTCGCATCTCCGCAGCCCAGCCGAAGTGAAGGGCCGCGCCCCCCATCAGCTGCACGTCGTAATGGCGCTGGCCGATAACCCGCCAGGCCGCCTCCCGCACCACGGCAAACGCCTCTATGAGCAGGTCGTGAAGATCCTCGCCGTTTTCCAAGCGCTGGCGGAACTCCTCGGTGCGGCCCCGCAGCGCATCGTCGGACAGCGCTTTGGTCTCGGGCTCGAGCGCGTTGATGTCGGGCACCAGGCTCTCCAGTGCCTTTAGCTTCTTGCCCTCACCGGTGTTCAGGATCTTCTGAAACACACTCATGCCAGGCCCACTCTACCGCTGCGCTCGCGTGCAACGGTCAGTGGAGCTTGTCGCTTGCGCTAGCTGGCCCGGCGCTCCCGGGAGTGGTGCTGGCGGTCGACTCGGCGGGTCTTGGTGCGGCGGAGTTGGCGCTCCAGTTTGGCGATAGCCCGGTCCAAAGCCGCAAACGGCGTGGGGCCGTTGACCCGGCTGCGGATGTGATAGCCGTGGCCCTCCAAAGTGACCTCGCAGATGTCGGGCTCGGCAATGCGGGGATTCTTCTCCTCGCTGAACCGAACTGTGGCGTGATCGATGCCCGACAAGTAGCGACTCAGCTTGCCCACCTTCGTTCGGGTGGTCTCCCCCAGTCTCTGCGACACCTGAATCCCGCTGCTGCTGATGGTCACGTCCATGGCGGCTCCCTTTCGGCTGGGGTTGAGTTGTGGGTTCTCATGGTAACCACACCGGACGGCGGTCGTGCGGAAGACGGGGTGTAGGGCAACGGCGTGGCTCCGGCAACCACCGCGTCCACTCGCTCCGCACCTGCCCTGATCAGAGACTTAGCCGCAGACTGAAGGGTCGCCCCGGTGGTGATCACATCGTCCACCACCAAAACCGCCGTCGGCGGACCTCGCCGGGTAGTGAACTCCGGAGCGCGAAATCGCTGGCTGCGGTTCCGGCCGGTCTGGACCGCGGCGTCGACCCGCTTCAAAAGACCAATAACCGGCACTCCCGTCTCGCGGCCCAGAGCACGAGCCAGCAGCTCGGCTTGGTCGAAGCCCCGTTGGCGCCGCCGCTTCGGTGACGTCGGCGCCCAAGTCACCGCTTCGAAGCCCTGGCTTGGGGGCAGGGCCTTGGCCATGGCCGACGCCAGCCATCGAACGCTGGAGCGTTGATTGCGGTACTTGAGCCGGGCGAGCAGTTCCCGGCCCGCCCCGGCGTAGGCAAAGGCTGCCCAGAGCCCAGACAGCGGCTCGAGCGGAGCCATCTCGCCCACCGCCCGCATGTCCGCCACACACCGCTGACAAGGCGACGGCCCCGGCCCTTTACACACCGCGCACAACTGCGAAAACAACATGGGCGGACACTAGAAGCGACCGGTGACACATTCACCCGCTCCTTTGGCCCTTCCCAGGCTCGACGTTTCCAGACCTACCAGGGGTCAAAGGACGCTATTGCTGACGCCCTGTTCGGTTATGTAGCCGGTGACCAGATCGGAGGGGGTGATGTCGAAGGCCCAATTCTGGGCGGCCATGCCCTCGGGGGCGAGCCGCACGCCCCCTACTTGCACCACTTCAGCACCGGGGCGCTGCTCCACCACGATGTCCGATCCCGATGAGGTGGCTGGGTCGATGGTGGAGGTGGGCGCGGCCACATAGAAGGGAACGCCATGGTGTCGGGCCAGCACGGCCAGCGAGTAGGTGCCGATCTTGTTGGCCACATCCCCGTTGGCGGCAATGCGATCGGCACCGACGATGGCCAGGTCCACCTCGCCGGCGGCCATCAGCGAACCGGCCATGGAATCCACCACCAGGGTGGCGGGGATGCCGAGCCTCTGGAGCTCCCACGCAGTGAGCCGGGCGCCCTGTAACACCGGGCGGGTCTCGTCCACCCACACCGACGGCTGTCGTCCCGCATCATGGGCCGACCGGATCACCCCCAGGGCGGTCCCCCACCCCACGCAGGCCAAAGAGCCGGTGTTGCAATGGGTCAGCACCCGGGCACCGTCAGGCACCACCGCGGTGCCGTGGGCCCCGATCGCCTGGTTCACGGCCACGTCGTCGGCGGCAATCCGCACCGCCTCGGCCACCGGGTCGGCTGCGGCCATGGCCCGATCCACCCCCCAAGCCAGGTTCACTGCGGTGGGGCGAGTGGCCTTTAGCAGCGAAGCCGCCTCGGCCATGGCCCGGCCTTGCACCGAGGCCAGCGCCACCCCCATGGCCCCCGCCGCCCCCAGGGCGGGCGCACCCCGGATGGCCAGCTCGACGATCAGCTCGCAGAGCTGCTCGACGCGGTACACGTCCACCAGCACGAGCTGATCGGGCAGCTCGCGCTGGTCGATGAGCCGGATGTGCTCGCCCAGCCACTCGATGGTGGGCGGAATGGGGGAATCCTCAACAAGCGGCGACGGCATATCCAGCCCCAGCGGGATCAGTACCGGTAGTGATCGGCCTTGAACGGCCCGTCGGCCGACACCCCCATGTAGTCGGCCTGCGATGGGGAGAGCGTGGTGAGGCGCACTCCGAGGGCGTCAAGGTGCAGGCGGGCCACCATCTCGTCCAGCTCCTTGGGCAGCGTGGCCACGTCGGTGCCGTAAGCCTCGGCGTTGGCGTGCAGCTCCATCTGGGCCAGCACCTGGTTGGTGAAGCTGCACGACATCACGAAGCTGGGATGGCCGGTGGCGTTGCCCAGGTTCAGCAGCCGCCCCTCCGACAGGATGATCACCGAGTGGCCGTCGGGGAAGACGTACTCGTCCACCTGGGGCTTGATGTTGGTGCGCTGCACGTCGGACATGTCATTGAGCCCGGCCATGTCGATCTCGTTGTCGAAGTGGCCGATGTTGCCCACCACGGCCTGGTGCTTCATCCGCCCCAGGTGCTCGGCGCTGATCACGTCCTTGCAGCCGGTGGCGGTGATGAACAGATCGGCGGTCTCCAGCACATCCTCGAGCCGTTTGACCTCGAAGCCCTCCATCACGGCTTGCAGCGCGCAGATGGGATCCACTTCGGTGACCACCACCCGGGCGCCCTGGCCCCGCAGCGATTGGGCGCAGCCCTTGCCCACGTCGCCGTAGCCGCACACCACCGCGGTCTTGCCGCCGATCATCATGTCGGTTCCCCGGTTGATGCCGTCGATCAGCGAGTGCCGACAGCCGTAGAGGTTGTCGAACTTCGACTTGGTCACGGAGTTGTTGACGTCGATGGCCGGGAACCGCAGCGTGCCGTCGGCTTTCATCCGGTAGAGCCGGTGGACGCCGGTGGTGGTCTCCTCCGACACCCCCCGAACCCCCTTGGCGACGTTGGTCCACAGCCCAGGTTCCTCGGTTAGGGTGCGGCCAAGCAGTCGGCGGATCTCGGCCAGGTCCTCGGAGTCGGCCTCATCGGGGTCTCCGGCGGTGCCCTCCGCCTCGGCATCGGCCCCCATGTGCACCAACAGGGTGGCGTCGCCCCCGTCGTCGAGGATCAGGTTCGGCCCGCCGCCGTCGGGCCAGCGCAACACCCGCTCGGTACACCACCAGTATTCCTCCAGGGTCTCGCCCTTCCAGGCGTAGACCGGCACCCCTTGGGGGTTGTCGGGGGATCCCGTTGGGCCGACGGCCACCGCGGCCGCAGCCGGGTCCTGGGTGGAGAAGATGTTGCACGACGCCCAGCGCACTTCGGCGCCCAGTGCGGTAAGGGTCTCGATCAGCACCGCGGTCTGCACGGTCATGTGGAGCGAGCCGGTGATGCGGGCTCCGGCCAGGGGCTGGGAGTCGAAGTGCTGTGCTCGCAGGGCCATGAGACCGGGCATCTCGTGCTCGGCCAGGCGGATCTCATTGCGCCCGGCTTCCGCCAGGGCCAGATCGGCCACCTTGAAATCTTGCTCAACAGCCACGCCGGCTACCGCCTTTTGTATTGGACACTTCAGACAAACCTGGGGGTCACCGAACTCGGCCCGCCAGCACCTGCCGGGCGGCCATGATGGCCGGAACAGGTCCCGGGTCGAGGCCTACCGCGGCAGCCATCTCCAGCGAGGTGACCGACCCCTGGTACATCAGATCGAACAGCTGGGCCACCGGGCCCTCCCCCTCCGCCTCCACGGTGTAGATCGAGCTGACAACCTCATCCATCAAATCCATGAGGACGTCGAATCCCCGCATCACCTCGGGATGCTCGTGCTCGTGGCGCAGCACCACCATGCTGAAAACCTGGCGGGTCAGATCTCCGTGCTGGCCCCACCCGGCGATCTCATTGTGGAGCAGGTCGGGCACACCGGCGCTGAACGCCGGGGCCTTGGCGCTGGTGTTGATCATGTTCTTCCAGTGCCGGGCGGCTACCGATCCCAGTCCGCCTCCGCCGTAGACCAGCGGCACCGTGCCGGCAAGGTGGCGGGCTAGCGCCGCGGTCGGCTCCCGGGCCGTGTCCCTGCGGATGCGAATCTGATCCACCGCGAATCTCACCCACTGGGCCGCTCCGGGGAACAGCCCCATCTGCTCGAGGATGATCATCGGGGCCACGGTAAGCACGCTCAACCCCGCCCGGGGCGGGTACAGCATGGGGTCCACCTCCACCAGCGGAGCTCCCCACTGGGTTGCCATCTGGGCCAGTTGGCCTCCGCCGGTCACCGCCACCACCCGGCCGCCCGCCTCGGCTGCCTGGGCGGCGGCTTGCACTATCTCCGGCGTGTCGCCGCTGGCGGAAAGGGCGAACACAAGGGTCTGTTCGTCGACATAGGACGGTGGTTGGTAGCTCTTGACCACCACAATGGGCATGGGCATGAACGGCCCCGCGGTTACGGCCAACAGGTCGCCGGCGAACCCGCCCGGGCCCATGCCCAACACCAGCACGTTGGCAATCTCCGACCGGTCGGGCAGTCCCTCCAGCTCCTGGCACCGGTCCAGCGCGTCCAGCATCTGCTCGGGCAGCCGGTTGACCGCAGGCCACATGCCCAGGGTGTCCACTCGCTCGCTCACTAGTGGCTCCGTGTCTGAGAATTCGCTCCGCCGCTCACGGTGTGCCAATCACTCACGGGGTAAACGTGAAGGGAACGGACTCCGATTCTGCTCTGGCCATCAGCCGCTCATGCTCGGCCTCGTCCACGGTCTCAGCCTCGTCGATGAGCATGTTGGGGATGTCGTCTTCCACGGCATACCGACGGTGCAGGCGGGGGTTGTACAGCGAGTCCTCGTCGGGGAAATACAGCAGCGGCCCCTTGTCGTCGGGACAGGCCAGAATCTCGAGCAGTCGTGGATCCAGCGCCATGGCCACAGTTTTACTCACCCAACGCCGCGATCCCTAGTGCTGTCCCCAACAGCTTCTAGGCGCCGGTGGCGGCTCGGAACGCCAGTCCTGTTCCTGCCATCTCGAATCGGCCCGCTTCGCCCGGCACCCATACTGCTTGGCCGCCGGTGATCTCGTGGCCCGCCACCTTCACGCTCCCCGATGCGCACAGCACGATCTCAGGACCATCGGGCGTGAACCGCCGCGAGCCGGCCAACTCCACTCGGGTGAGGCTGAAATCGGGAACCGGCGCCTGGAAGGTGAAACACGGGCCGGTGGGGGCCTGCACCGGCACTTCGTGGGGACGGCAGTCCACTACGTCCAACAGGGCGGGAACGTCCACGTGCTTGGCGGTGAGGCCTCCCCGAAGCACGTTGTCGCTGTTGGCCATGATCTCCACGGCCACGCCGTGCAGATACAAGTGCAGGTTGCCGGCCCCCAGAAAGAGGGCTTGTCCCGGTTCGAGGTGAACAAGGCTCAGCATCAGGGCGATCGCCACCCCGATGTCTCCAGGATGCTGCTCTCCGATGTGGACCGCCCACCGCCGCTCTTCGGAAAACGGGCCCGGCTTCGAGCAGGCCGAAACCACCTGCTGGGCGATCATCGAACCAGACTCCGGCGTGTGCTCCAGCAGCCATCGAATCACCGGAGCCACCTCGCCGGCTCGCAGAAGGCTGATTGCCGGGTCCAAAGCGGCGACGTCCAGCGAGTCGAATAGGGCCGCGGCGGAATCCGGCGGTCGAAGCCCGCACAGGGCGGTGAACGGCTCCAGCGCGCAGATCAGCTCCGGTTTGTGGTTTGGGTCTCGATACAGCCGACGCTCGGAGTCCAAACTGATGCCCTGCTTATTCTCAGAATCGAATCCCGCTTGGGCCTGGACGCGGGTGGGGTGGGTCTGGAGCGAGAGCGGCTGTTCAACGGCCAGGATTTTCAGCAGAAAGGGCAGCTCCCCGCCGAATCTCTGGGCAGTGCCCGCTCCCAGCTCGCCAATCGGGTCGTCAGCGATCGCCTGGTCGAGAGGCCGGTCTGTCCCGCTGCGCCGCAGCACCGACGGCGCTCGGGGATGGGCCCCCAGCCATAGCTCAGCCTGAGGCTCGCCGGTGGGCGGCAGGCCCATGATCCCGGGCAGAGCATCCCGCGACCCCCACGCGTAGGGCTGGATGGCCCCCATCAGAACACCCGGTGTGCTCATCGCATCCAGGCCCTCAATGTCTCGCTGCCAACCCAGTGCTCACAACCTCAAGTTAGGCCAATTCCCGCTCAAGCCAGCCAGATCAGGTTGATCACCGCGACCAGGTTGAAGCCGACGTGGGCCCAGATTGCCGGCCCCAGTCGCTTGTAGCGCTTCACCAGCAGAGCGGCGATGATTCCGAAGGCCATCAGCGCGGGGAATTGGAGGAGTTGGAGGTGCACTGCGCCGAACAGCGCCGATGAGGCCAGCACCCCCATAACCGCTCCCCATTTCCGCTCGAAGGCCCGCAAAACCAGGCCGCGGAAGAAGAGCTCTTCGAATATGGGTGCCCCCACCACCACACCCAGCATCACCAGGGCGATGTCGCCGCCCGAGGCGGCCCGGTCGGTTATCTCGCGGGCGGCCTCGCTCACGTCGAAGTCGAAGAACTGCTGGAACGGGGCATAGATGAGCCAAACCACTGCGATCTGGGCGAACACGCCGACCAAGAGTCCGACAGGCGCATCCGATGCCTTGAATGACAAGCCGAAGTCGCGCCGCACCCCGGTCCCTCGCAGGGTGCCGGCAACCAGCGTGGTCAGGGCGAACCCGCCCCACAGCCCGATCTGGCCCACTGGCAAAGTCCAAAGGGGTAGCCCCGGATCGCTGCGCTCCTGGCTCAATGCATCGCTCAGCCCATACCGCCCCACATACGACCCGGTTCCGGTTTCACCTCCCAAATCCAGCCCGACTGCGGCCAGCACAACGAAGAAGACCACCACCGCGGCCACCCAGGAAACCACCACCCCGATGAACACATCGGGCAGACCCCAGCGGATCTCCCGCGCTCTTGTCCCCTCTGCTACTGCCACTGGACGGCAGCGTAATGGTGACTTTGTCGCCGACCACTCGTAGAATTGCCCAATGGCCTCTCCCCCTCCGCCGCCTCCTCCGCCGCCTGAGCGGCGAGATCCCGAGCGCGGGCCGGGTCAACAGCAGCCCACGCAGGGCCGGATGCCCCGCTGGGTGTGGTTCGTGGTGCTGGGGTTGCTGGCCGCCCTGCTGTTCTCCAACGTGTTCCGGGGCGACGACAAAGGCGATGAGATCTCCTTCCGGGCATTTGTCGAGTCAGCCCAGGTCAGCCAGATCGAGGAAGCGGAGTACAACAACAACACCGGCGAGATCAAGGGCACGATGGCCGACGGCGCCAAGTTCCACACCACCGGGCCGGTTCCGCTCCCCGAACAAGTGGAAGAGGAACTGAGGCGCAACATTCCGACGTTCGAATTCCACACCCCCCGCAGCAGCATCTGGGCCAGCATCCTGCCCCTGCTGATCCCGGTGGCGCTGATCTTCTTGATCTTCTGGTGGTTCCAGCGCCGGGCTCAGGGGCAGATGAGCGGGATCATGTCCATCGGCCGGTCCAAGGCCAAGACCTACACCACCGAGCGGCCCGAAACCACCTTCGAGGATGTGGCGGGCTACGAAGGGGTGAAGAAGGAAATCGTCGAAGTGGTCGACTTCCTCAAACACCCCGACAAGTTCGCCGAGATCGGGGCCCGCATTCCCAAAGGCGTGCTGCTGGTGGGCCCGCCGGGCACCGGCAAGACACTCATCGCCCGGGCGGTGGCCGGAGAGGCCGGGGTGCCGTTCCTGTCGGTCACCGGGTCGGATTTCATGGAGATGTTCGTCGGGGTCGGCGCCAGCCGGGTGCGGGACCTGTTCCAATCGGCCCGGAAGATGGGCCGGGCCATCATCTTCATCGACGAGATCGACTCCATCGGCCGCAAGCGGGGCGCTGGTCTGGGCGGAGGCCACGACGAGCGGGAGCAGACCCTCAACCAGATGCTGGCCGAGATGGACGGCTTCGAGGCGACCGAGGGCATCGTGATGATGGCGGCCACCAACCGGCCCGACATCTTGGACCCGGCGCTGCTACGGCCCGGACGGTTCGACCGCCAGGTGGTGGTCCCCCTGCCCGAAGCCGACGACCGGCTCCAGATCCTCAACGTCCACGTCCGCTCGAAGAAGATCGCCGCCGATGTGGACCTCCCGCTGATCGCCCGGGGATCACCGGGCATGAGCGGTGCCGATCTCGCCAATCTGGTGAACGAGGCTGCGCTGTTCGCGGTGCGAAATGAATCCGACCAGATCCGCATGATCCACTTCGAAAACGCCCGTGACCGAGTGCTGATGGGCCAGCGGCGCGAATCCATGGTCATGTCGGAGGAGGAGCGGCAGATCACCGCTTATCACGAGGCCGGCCATGCGGTGTGCGCCGCGGTTCTGCCCAAGGCCGACCCGCTGCACAAGGTGACCATCATTCCCCGGGGCATGGCCCTGGGGGTGACCATGACCCTTCCCGAGGAAGACCGGCACACCCTGCGACGCGACTACTTGGACGACATGCTGGTCATGCGCATGGGCGGGCGCATCGCCGAGGAACTGGTGTTCGGCGTGTCTTCCAGCGGCGCGGCCGACGACCTGGCCGGCGCCACCGAGTTCGCCCGCCGCATGGTGCGGGAGTGGGGCATGAGCGACCGCATCGGGCCGATGGCCTGGCGGAGTGCAGGACAAGTGTTCTTGGGCGACGAGATGATGACCAACCGGGAATACAGCGACGAGACGGCCCGGGTCATCGACGAGGAAGTAGCCGAGATCTTGCGGGCCCAGGAGAACCGATGCCGGGAGGTCTTGACCAAACACCGCAACGGCCTTGATCTGGTGGCTCGGGCCCTGCTGGAGCACGAGACCATCTCCGGCGAGGAGGTCGGCAGGCTGGTAGAGCTGGGCGACGAGGGCCCCATTGGAGATCCCCGAGACATCATCGGAGCTGCTCTGGGATCTCGCAGCTCTGGGGGGACGCGGGGCACGGCGACAACCACTGTTGCGTCCTCAACCGACCTGGAAGAGCCCGATACCTCGGAGACGTGGCCCGCACCCTGATCGCGCTGGGGGTAATGGTCGGGGCACTGGTTGTGGCCTGGCTCTATCGTCGCTTCCGACCTTCGAACCCCACTGCACCGACATACTCGGTGCCCACCCGACTGGAGCGCTGGGATTTCGCCCAGCCCAGTGCCGAGTGGCTGTTGGCGGTGTTCACTTCAAAGACTTGCTCGACTTGCGCCGCGGTCGTGAAGGAGGCCGAGGGCTTGGCCAACGACTCGCTTGCGGTGCAAGAAGTGGAGTACCGCCGCCATGGCGAGCTACACCGCCGTTACGCGGTCGACGCCGTTCCCTTAGCGGTTTTGGCCGATCGCTCTGGGGCGGTGTGCGCCTCGTTGGCCGGCCCGGCCACCGCTGCGGAGTTGTCGGCCCTCATCGCATCGGCTCGCCAACTGCCCGGTACCGTCTGATCTCGTGAACCTGTCGCGGGATTTGGCGCAGACCCGGGAGTTCTTCACCTCTCGGGCGGAAGGCTGGGAAGACCGCCACCCCGATGACGACGTTCTGTTCAGCTGGGCAGTGGACCAGCTCAGACTGTCCCCCGGCGATGCCGTTATCGACGCCGGTTGCGGATCGGGTCGGGCACTGGTTCCCTTGCGGGGCGCAGTTGGACCCCAGGGCGCGGTGCTAGGCATCGACGCCACCCCCGCCATGATTCGCGAAGCGGCTCGCCTGGGGCGCCAGTCGATATCGGTTTGCGCAGTGGGCGACGTTGGCCGACTCCCTTTGCGGGACAACTGCGTCGCCGGAATCCTGGCTGCGGGGCTTCTTCCCCACCTGCCCGATCCGGTCGGCGCGCTGCGAGAGATGGCCCGGGTGGCTCAGCCTGGTGCCCGACTGGGCGTCTTCCACCCCATCGGCCGCCTCGCTTTGGTCGCCCGCCATCAAAGTCGGGGAGCTCACGCCCACGACATGAACATCGACCCCCACCGCATCGGACCGCTGCTGGCGGAGGGAGGCTGGACCCTGGAGCACTTGGACGACGCCGACGACCACTATCTGGCTTTGGGGATGCGCAATGGCTGACCAACTGGCCGCTGACGCGGTTCTATTCGAGGTCTCCGACGGGGTGGCATGGGTGACGATCAACCGCCCCGAGGCCCGCAACGCCGTCAATCAGGCAGTCACCGAAGGCCTGGCCGAAGCGTGGGATCGGGTGGAATCCGACGACGACATCGCGGTGGCCGTTCTGACCGGTGCCGGGGAAGCCGCTTTCTCGGCCGGTGCCGACCTCAAGGAGATGGCCGCCCGGGCCGAGCGGGGGCTGCCCTCCCACCTCGCCGGGAGCCGCCTGGCCGACGGCGGAGTCACCAAGCCGGTCATCGCCGCAGTCAACGGCGTGGCCTATGCCTTCGGCTTCAATCTGGTTATGCAGTGCGATCTGTGTGTGGCCGCCGACCATGCCCGCTTCGGCATCCTCGAGGCCAAGGTGGGCCGGGGCTCGCCGTGGGCCGCCCAGTTAGGCTGGCTGATACCACCCCGAGTGGCCATGGAGCTGCTGTGTACCGCCGAGCCGATCAGCGCCCAGCGGGCCTACGAGCTCGGTTTGGTCAACCGGGTTGTACCCGCGTCCCAACTGAAGACGACAGCCGCCGAGCTTGCCGCCGCCATCGCGGCCAACGCGCCTCTCACCGTGCGCGCCGGCAAGGCCATGGTCAGGTCCACCGCCGGATTGCCTCCGGCCGAGGCGGCCGCCATCGCCGACGAGATCTACCAGCCGGTGTACGCCAGCGACGACGCCCAAGAGGGCCCCCGGGCCTTCGCCGAGAAGCGCCCTCCCCGCTGGCAGGGCCGCTAGCCCAGCACTCCCAGCAGCTCTTCGAGATTCTGGGCGCCGGGCGTCCTCGCCCCGGATTCGATCTCAACAACCATCCTGTACACCGCGTCGTTGGCTGGAGTGGGGATGCCCAAGCGCATCCCCTCTTGGCTGACGAATCCGCTGAAGGAGTCGATCTCGGTCTTGCGGCCTCGCTCGATGTCGGTGGGCAGCGAACCCTTGACCTCACCCACTTCGGCCGCGGTGGCCTCCCAATCGGCGGCCAGCTCGGCGGCACCTGGCCCGCCCGCGCCCCCGATCAGGATGCGCTGGGCATCTATACCGCTCACCGGCTCAATGGTGTGGCCTGAAGCCTGGCCGACCGCCACTGCTTCGGACCCGCAGGCCAGGCTCACCCGCCGGGGACCGGGTTGCTCCCGGCAATCCCGAGCCCTGCCCCCAAGCACGGCGTTCACCGGGTTGCTCATGCAGTTCATCACCAGCTTCGACCAGATGGCCCCCCAGATGTTGTCGCTCATCGCAATGTCGATGCCCGGCCCCAGCGCCGACGACACCTGATCCAGTCGATCGGTGCGAGTTCCGTCGAGCTCGCCCATCTGAAGGGTGGGAGGCTGGTGAATTCTCACCTGACCCGGCTCGACCGTCTCGGCGGGAAACAGCACCACTGCGCCGATCACCCGCTCCGGCCCCAACAGCTCGGCCAGCAATGGCTCGTTGACCCCATTCTGGGCCGAGACCACCGTGGCGGCATCGGCGAGCCGAGGCACCAACAGAGGGGCCAACCATCGGTTGTCGAATGCCTTGGCCGCGATGACCAGAAGGTCGATGGGCGCCAGCCGGCGCCACTCATCAATATGCCATGCAGTCAACTGAACCGTTCGCTCCCCGGCTGGGCTCGGCCCTACTAAACGCAGGCCGTCGGCCCGGATGGCATCCACGTGGTCAGCCCAAGCGTCGATCACGCTGACCTCTCCGCCATTGAGGGCCACCTCGCCTGCGATGGTGCCGCCGATTCCTCCGGCGCCGGCTATCACAACATGCATCGACGCCATGCTATTGGCCCGCCCGGGAGCCATAACCCGGCTGGCCGTGCTACGAATTCCCCATGGCCCTCACCCGATATCGCGACGTGGAGTGGTTCCAGCCCGGCGAGAATCCCAACCCCGACGACACCGATTTGCAGAAAGCGTGGCTGCACCGGGGGTCGTTCTTCGCCCATGCCATCCGGCTGGCCCCCGGCTACGTGATTCCGCCCCACAGCCACGATCGGGACGAGTTGATGGTGGTGCTGGCCGGCAGCGCCACCCTAGACAGCGGCGTGGTGGTGGAGCCGCCCGATACCCTGCTGCTGGCCGCCAACGTCGAGTACGGCTTCACCGCGGGGCCCGACGGCATGGAGTTCATGGTGGTCCGCACCGGCCAGGCCGGCCTTACCATTTCCGGCTGAATGAGCGCACCGGCCAAAGACCTCACTCCGCTGGTGCGGCCCCGGTCCATTGCGCTGGTGGGGGCCACCCCGCTGGAAAGCAACAAGCTGGGATCCTGGGCGCTGAGCAACCTGCTCAAACACGACGTGCCCGCCGAGCTGTACCTGGTCAACCCCCGCTACGACACGTTGGAAGGGCGGCCCTGCTATCCCGACCTGGAGTCGCTGCCCGAACCCCCGGAATTGGTGATGGTGCTGGTGCCCGCGGCCGCCGCCATCGACGTGCTGCGCCAGGCCGAGGCGCTGGGCAGCCGGGCGGCCATCTTGTTCAGCAGCGGGTTCGGCGAGGGAGACCGGGCCGGATCGCCGCTCGACCTGGAGCTGACGGCATTCTTGAACGACACGCCGATGGCGGTGTGCGGACCCAACACCAATGGCGTCATCAACTGCATCGACCGGATACCGGCCGGGTTCCCCCCTTATGCCATGGCCGACGAACTGCCCGCTGGGAATCTCGGCGTGGTGTCGCAGAGCGGCGCCCTGGTGTCGTCGCTGGTCCAGCACTTGCTGGGCAACGGACTCGGCCTCACCATGGGGTTCGCGGTGGGCAACGGCATCGATCTCACGGTGGGCGACTTCGTGAGGTTCTTGGCCACCGACGATCGCACCGAGCAGATCGTGGTGTATACCGAGGGGCTGCACGATGCCGACCGGTTTTTCGCGGCGGCTGATGAGGCCCGCGCCGCGGGCAAGCCCGTACACGTGATGAAGGCGGGCCGCTCTCCTGAGGGCGCCGACGCGGCCCGCACCCATATCGGCGCTTTGGTGGGCGACTACGACGCCTTCGCGGCCCGCTGCCGCCGACACGGCATCCTCATGGCCCACGATTTGGCCGAGTTGGCCGCACTCCCGCTGGCCCGGGGACGCTGGGGGCAGCGCATTGGGGTGCTGTCGTCATCGGGGGCGATGGCGGGAATCCTGGCCGATTCCGCCCGCGAGAACGGCTTCGAGGTTCCCCCTCTGGGACCGGCAACCCACTCCGCATTGGCCGAGTGCATGACGCTGGGCGAGCCCCGCAATCCCCTGGACCTGACCGGCCAGTCGGTGGTGGACCACGATCTGCTGCCCGCCGCCCTCGATGCCATGGGCGCCGACCCCGGCTTGGACGTGCTGGTGCATGGGATGCTGATCGGACCCGAGGCCATCATCGACAAGCAGATGGACTCCCTGGTGGCCCAGGCCCAACGGGGAACTCCGGTGGCAGTCTTCAGCGCGCCGGGATGGAATCCGGTGGACTACCCCAAGCTGGCCGAGGCCGGAATCCCGGTATTCAACTCCCCTGACCGACTGTTCCGCTGCTTGGCGGCCTGGGAAAACCGGCAGGAATCTCAATCGCCGGGCGAGGAGCCGCAGTCTTGGCCAGAAGAGACGCTGGAAGACCTGCTGGCCGACATATCGGCCCCGACCTGCGCCCCCGCCGACTACGCCGAAGACCGCCCCGCGGCGGTCAAGCTGGTGGGCGATGCCCTCGACCACAAGACCGAGCTCGGACTGGTGGAGCTCGACGTGGCGCCCGGCGACATCGAGGACGCTGCTGAGCGGCTGGAAGCCCGCCGCCGGGAGCTGGGTCTGTCGGACGCCGTGGTGGTGGCCCAGCCCATGGCCGATCCCGGCGTCGAGCTGATCGTCGGCACCAGGCTGGACCCCGAGGCGGGTCCCTGCGTGGTGGTCGGCCTCGGGGGGGTGCTGGCCGAGCTCGTCGACGACGTGGCCATCGCCCCCGCCCCACTGAGCACCGCCGAGGCTCACGCCCTCATGGACGCCACCCGGGCCGGAGCACTGCTGGACGGCTACCGGGGCAAGCCAAGCAGTGATCGAGAAGCCGCCGCCGAGGTGCTGGTGCGACTGGGGAACATCGCCGCCCGCCATCACACCGAGGCCGAGATCAACCCGCTAATCGTGCATACTTCAGGGGTCACCGCCGTCGACGTGCTTCTCGGCGGCCACTGAGCATCGCCGGCACTGGGAGGCGCTATGGAGTTCACCCCCGAACAGGAGATGCTGCGGGAATCGGTGCGAGGCTTCGCGGCCAAAGAGATGCCCGACGGGTTCGCCCGGGAGTGGGACATCAAGGGAGAGCCACCGCTGGAGACCTACCAGCGGTTTGCCGATGCCGGGTTCATGGGGGTGGGCATCCCCGAGCAGTACGGGGGGCAGGGCGGGGGAATCGTGGAGGTGGCCATCGTGCTGCACGAGTTGAGCAGGGCCATGATGTCGTTCGCCATCATGGTCTACCGCTCCGCCATCCACGCCTCAGGCGGATTGCAGATCTACGGCACCGAGGAGCAGCGGGAGCGATTCCTCCCCGGCATCGCCACCGGCCAGCACAGGTTCTGCTTCTCGCTCAGCGAGCCCGACGCCGGATCCGATGCCTTCAACCTCAAATGCCGGGCGGAGCGCGACGGCGACGAGTACGTGGTGAACGGCACCAAGATGTGGAACTCCTTCGCCCGCCACGCCGACTACGTGCTGCTGGCCACCCGCACTTCGGACGAGCCCAAGAAGCAGGACGGCATCACGTTCTTCGTGGTGGACCTGTCCAGCCCCGGCATCGAGATCACCCCCATCGAGACCATCGGCGAGCGGGCCAGCGGGACCAACATGGTGGCCTACACCGACGTACGGGTGCCGGCGGCCAACATCTTGGGCGCCGAGGGCAAAGGGCACCGCAATCTCCAGGCCAACCTGGAGCGGGAGCGGTTCTCCTCGCTACCCATCAACCTGGGGCCGATGGAGGCCGTCTTGGAGGAGGCCATCGAATACGCCAACACCCGGGAGCAGTTCGGCCAGGCCATCGGCCGCTTCCAGGCCATCCAGCACATGCTGGCCGACGTCGCCGTCGACGTGAACATCGCCCGCACTCTTACCTGGGATTTGGCCCGTCGCATCGCCGCGGGCGAGCAGTGTGCTCTGGAGGTGTCGATGGCCAAGCTCTGGATCAGCGAGGCCATGATGCGGGCCAGCTACACCGGGATGCAGGTGATGGGCGGCTACGGCTACACCCTCGACTCCAACATGCAGCTCCACTGGCGAAACGCCCGCTTGGGCACCATCGGCGCCGGCTCCAGCGAGATCCAGCGCAACATCATCGCCCGCCAAATCGGCCTCGGCCGCAAGCCCTCTTGACCTGGGTCACCCGACCGGCCTCGGACTCCGGCTGCCGCGAATGGGGTCGGTAGTGTCGCAGCAGTGAGGAAGCCCAGGACATGGGATCCAGGGCATGGAAGCGGTGTGAAGCAGTGAGCGAACCCTCGAAGCTGGCGGAGTTGGCCGGGCGGGAACCAGACGAACTGGCGCTGGAAGACGACTCACACCAAGTGACATGGGCTGAGCTGGACCGCCGTACCCATGCCATCGGACGGGGGTTGCTGGCCGCGGGAGCCTCGCCGGGGGATCACGTGGGGCTGGTGTGCTCCAACCGCACCGAGTTCGTGGAGATCATGCTGGCCTGCTTTCGGTCCGGGTTGAAGATGACCCCGATCAAGACCAACTGGACGGCTACCGAGATTGCCTACGTGCTGGACGACGCCGGCTCAGCCCTAGTGGCAACCGACTTGCCGGCAGCCCGCGACGCCGCCGGCCAGCGGCCCGTGGTGTGGATCGACAACGACTTCGACGCCTGGGTCAACGCCCAAGACCCGGCGCCCCTGCCAGCCGGGGGCACTGGGTACCGCATTCCCTACACCTCGGGCACCACCGGTCGGCCCAAGGGGGTGGAGCGCACCCTGGACTCGGAGTCCACCTTCGAGCAATGGTGGGAAATCTCTTCGCTGGGCGCTCAGGGGCTGGGGCTACCCCGCGACGGGAAGCACCTCATGGTGGCCCAGCTCTTCCACGGTGCTCCCCTGGCCTTTGCCCTGGGAGCGCTGGCCAACGGCGCCCCAATGCGGATCATGGGACGGTGGGACGCGGAGCGAGCGGTGGACGTGATCAACGACGGTGTTACCGCCACGATCATGGTCCCCACCATGTTCCGCCAGCTTCTGGCCCTGTCCGATGAACGCAAAGCCGAGTTGGACCACTCCCGTCTGGCCACTGTCCTCCACGGTGGCGAACCCTGCCCGGTGCCTCTTAAGCAGCGCATGATCGAGTGGTGGGGGCCGATCTTCACCGAGTACTACGGGTTCACCGAGGGCGGCATGACCATGTGCAGCTCCACTGAATGGTTGGCTCGCCCCGGCACGGTGGGCACCCCCATCGGGGAGCTGGTCATCCAGATCGTGGACGACGACGGCGAGGTGCTGGCCCCCGGCGTGCCCGGCACGGTGTACTTCCGCCGACCCGAGGGACGCTATTTCCGCTACATCAATGCCGACGACAAGACCGACGACGCCTACAACGACGCTGGGTTTTTCTCGGTGGGCGACATCGGCTACCTCGACGAGGACGGCTATCTGTATCTGTCGGGCCGCAGTTCCGAGGTGATCGTGGCCGCCGGGGTAAACATCTACCCCGCCGAGATCGAAGACGTGATCTTCGCAGTCGACGGAGTGGCCGATGCCTGTGCAGTGGGCGGACCCGACCCCGACCGGGGCGAACAGGTGGTGGTGTATCTGGCCGTGGCCAACGGCTTTACCTCCGACGAGGTGACCGCCGCCATCGACGCCGCCTGCGCGGAGCACCTCGCGGGCTACAAGCGCCCCCGCCGCTACATCATCCGCCCCACGGTCGATCGCGACCCCACCGGCAAAGTCCTCCGCACCAAGCTCCGCGATGAGCTGTGGGATGGCCAATAACCGCCGGACTCCGAGAAAACCTGACCCCTTACGGCTCCCACAGGAGGGTGTCGGCCATGAATTGGCTCCAGGCAAACCAGAACGCCTGGTGACCCGTTATCTCGTCGCCGTCGGCGTCGAAGGCCCGCACCCCGCCCCCGTCTAAGCGGAGCTCCACGCCGCTCAACTCCACCACTTCGCCGGCTCGAAGCGCGGCAGCCGCAGCTTCCACGGGGAACGCCACGGGGGTGCCGTCGTCCAGCACTACACCGAACACTTGATCTTGGACGCCGAGGCGTTCGTCCACGTCGCCCACCGGGAAAATGGGCCCATGATCGTCGCGCCCGCCCAGTGGGTCGAGGGGGTACACCCGGCCGATCCCGCCGTCCCGGGCAACAATCGTGGTGTCGGGATGCGCCGCCTTCCAGTCGCCCCAGGTGGTGGTGACCACCGTGGCCTGGGGCAGTACAAGCCCCTGTCGGTGCAGCGGACCTGACAGCGCACGCCCGGTGAAAGTGTCGAACACCGACTTGGTGACCAGGTCGTACATCACCTTGTTCGACCGCGACAGCAAGCCCGATGTCCGCAAGACGGGCATCTCGACCCCGTCGGGCACGTCGTCGGTGAAGTACGCCTGTGCCGAGCCGCACAGGGTGCAGTACGGCATGCCGATGCGGTGCCCCCCGAGCGAGTCGTTCACCATTTCGTGGATTTCCATGATGTGGCGGGGGTAGGCCCGGGCCTCGTCGCCCACCACCACCGCGAACACGATGCCGTCGTCGGGGTACCAGGAGCCTCCCTCGGCGTCGGTCACACCCGGGTCGTCGAGCGCCGGGATGCAGCCTCGCGGGCACGACCGGGGATCGCCGAATTCCCGGTCGTCAATCAGCACCCCGCCCCAGCTCACCAAGCGCCAGTCGATATCGGCATCGGCGTCCTCGAAGAACGGCTGCCAGCTCGGCTCGATCAGGGTGAACAGCCGGCCCTTGTAGTCGGCGTAACCGTCGAACGCGGGAAGATCCCATGCGATCAGGTGATCGGTCATCGATTGCCAGGGGCTCCTGATGGCCACCGGATCGTCGGCCAGCGCCGCGCCGGTCAGCGCTTCAAAAGCCGAGACCGCCCCGCTGAAGATGTCGCCAGGGCGAACGAACCTCAAGAGGTCAGACAAGATCCAGGCCAGCCGGGCATCGCCCGACTCCGCAAGCCGGGACACCTCGGCACCGTCGAGCCCGCCGGTGCGCAATTTGGACCAGATGAGGTCGAGCTGGTCGGTGGCTTCCGGTGACAGCGGACCCGTGGGCACCTGGGGCGCGAGCGGGAACTCGTAGCCCAGGAAGTTCCTTAGGCCCCCGGTCTGACGCGGATCCAGCACCACCGCGGCAGTAGGCGACGGAGTTGGCGCGGCCGAAGCTACGACCGCTGCGCTGGGGGTCGCGGTGGGTAGGGCGCTGTCCTCGCCAGCGGCGACCGCAACCGTGGGGGTCGAAGCCGGGCCCCGGTCGACATTGTCTGCCCCCGCGCACGCCGCGGCAAAGGCAGCGGCGCCCACCAGCAGCGCGCCCAAACGGACAAGCACACTGCCACCCTAGGTGGCCAAGACCGCCGGCTGGACCGCGAGCCTCTTTGAGCTATTGGCCGTTGTCTTGGCTGCTTGGCGCGAAGGTCTGCCAGGGGGGTGCCCGGTGGAATGACCCGTCTTGCATCACGGCGACGATTCGCGCTCTGTCCTGAAGGATTGTGACATCAGCAGTCGGGTCGCCGTCAATGAGCAGCAGGTCGGCCAGTCGGCGCTCTTCGATGGTGCCGACATCGAAACCGACCATCTCACCGGCGGTCTTCGTTGCCGCCACCAGCACTTCGACCGGCGTGTAGCCGAAGAGATCGACGAAGAGCTGGAGATCGCGCGCGTTGCGACCGACGGGGTTGTACGGAAAGCCGTAGTCGCCCCCAGGAACCACGCGGATGCCCCGGCGCTTCATCTCGGGGTATATCCGCTCCATGGCCTCCAGCCCAGCGACTGCTCCCATCCGCTCGGCGGTGGCGCGGTCTATGCCGAATTCCTCGGCCTCGTGAATGCGGGTATAGAGCAGCCCCGGCGCCGGCGCCACGAACAGCTCATCTCGATGCTCCTCAAGCATGTCGAGCGCTTCCTCGTCGGCCAGGGTGCAGTGGTAGATGCACCGAAACCCGGCCCGCACGGCCCGCTTTACCGCCTCGGCAGCCTGGGCGTGGCAGGCCAACCACATGCCCGCCTCGCGAGCCGCCACGCCCAAGGCCTGGGCTTCTTCCTCGGAGTACATCAGCACTTTGGCGCCACCGGGGCTGAAGCCATCGTCGCTGGACATGAGAAATTTAATGGTGTCGACGCCGAGGTTGGCCATGTCGCGTACGTACTTCTGAAGTCCCGGAATACTGTGGTCATGGGTTGAATCGTGCCCCTTGGGCACGCCAATTATCCCTTCTACGTCCATTTCCATTGCCGAGGCGCGCAGTCGCGGCCCAGGCAGTCGGCCTTCGTCGATGTGATCGCGCAGAGCCACCTCCATGCGCTCGCCGAGCGACCCGGCGGAGTAGGCGCTGGTGAAGCCCGCGTCGAGGGTGATTCGTGCGTTCACCGCGGTGGTGAGCATGTGCTCCTCGATCGGGAGTGCCATGGTGTTGACGATCTGCTCGATCGACGACGGCCAGGTGAGGTGGGCGTGCCCCTCAACCATGCCGGGCATGAGGGTGCCGCCACGGCCGTCGACCACCATCGCCTCGGGGGCGTCGATCTCCTCGCATCCGACGATTACCCGCTCGATGCGATTGCCCCGGACCAATAAGGAACCCGGGAAGCACTCGGCCCCGGTGCCGTCGAAGATCTGCACGTTCTTGAACATCACGGCACCACCGCCGTGCCGTCCGATCACTGCGCATCCCCCGTGTCGGCCACGAGACCCACCGAGGTGATCCCGGCGATGGCGCAGATCTCGTCGTCGTCCGACGTTCCCCCGCTGATGCCTATGGATCCGAGGAGCGTTCCCTCCTCGTCGCGTATGAGCGCACCGCCAGCTACGGGCACGATCCCGTGGGGCAGCACCTGGCCAATTGAGGTGAAGAACTTCGGAACGGCGTCAGCCCGTCGGGCCAGCTCGCGGCCGCCGAAACCCATAGCAAGGCAGCCGTGGGCCTTGCCCATGGCGATCTCAACCCGGCCGATGCCAGACCGCTCGTCGCGCTTGACCACCAGTGGATGCCCGCCCGTGTCAAGCACCACGACCGTCATCGGCGGGAAGCCGCGATCGGCCGCCGCGGCCAGCGCGGCGTCGACGATACGGTCGGCTACCGCCAGCGATAGGGCGCCGCTCACAACGGCCTCAATGGCTCGCCGAACGCCTCGGAAATCCAGTCCGCGATGAGGAACATATTAGCTGTCCTACGAATTACCAGACACCCCGATAACCGAGTGGAGTGGCTAAGGGGATCAGCATTGACAATGAGGTGAGCGATCACTTGAAGGCGCCATCAATAGTTCGGCGATACTGGATTCCGGGGACTGAAGACATCGAAGCCCGGCGTGTATGTCGCGAGCTGCTGGTCGGGGTTTCGATTGACGAGGTTCCGTCCGCACAAAGGGTGCGTGAGGCTGCGGACCTCATGCTCAATCTCGAAGAGGGGTTCGCCCGAATCGGGGTCTACGATCCATTGAAAGCGATACTCGCACTCTTTGGTGTCCTCGATGATCAGGTTTCGGTCGATCAACCCGGCATACGGATTAGAGAAGTCGGACACGTATACGGCGATGTGGTGTCCGTCGTAATCGGCAATCGGTTCGTCTGTCTCCGTGAAGCACAATGCCTGATGGGGTCCAACCCGCACAGTGCAGGCGTCGTCGGCCGTTGCGACAGGCGCCCCCATGACCCGGTCGTAGAATCGCCCTATTCCCGCGGCTGAGCCGCGCGGGACCGAGAACTCGACTCGGCGCATCCCAAGTTGCATCCGCTCACCCACCGCGGCCTCGAAGCAGCGGATTCGATTTCCCCAAGGCCCCACGACCTCGAGGCTCGTGCTGGCGGGTCGAACCTCAAATCGGGTGTCAACCAGCCGAGGCGCCATTGCCTCGAGCCGAGCCTGCGTCGCGGCGAGGCTGGGGACGACAACCTCAACCGTGCCTCGAATCACCTGGGGTTCCCCTGCTGGGAGATGGAACTGCTGCTCTCCGAGGTTGATCCACATCAAGTCAGGCCCCAGGTCGATGTAGGGATCCCGCGTGAAACCGAGGGCGTGAACGTAGAAGAGGGCGGCCGTCTCGACGTCCGGAACGGTGACGTTCACGTGTTCGAGCATCACAATGTTGCCAACGTCCTGCGAGCTGCGATCGTGGGAGGGGGTGCTCATGCGGTTCTCCTTTGCGGCTTGTTCCGCCAATGCTCACCGAACGTTTCGAAGTAGTGCAGCGAGTTCGGATCTTGGAGGGCGCTGGCCGATGCGACCTGAGATGCCGCCGCGCCCAGCAAGATGCGTTTCACGGGGACCTCGAGCTTCTTGCCGGAGATGGTGCGCGGAACGGCGGGCGCGGCCTGAATGTCGTCGGGCACGTGGCGAGGCGAGAGTTCAGCGCGCAGCCTGGCGCGCAAACCATCGCGGAGCTCGTCGGTCAGTTCTTGCCCGTCTCGCAACACGACAAACGCCAACAGATCGCCGAGCCCGCCCTCGTCGTCCTCAAGGTGAACCACGAGCGAGTCGTCGATCATGTCGTGTTCCTCGATGACCGCGTAGAAGTCTGCCGTCCCCAAACGCACTCCGCCGCGATTGAGGGTGGCGTCGGAGCGACCGCTTATGGCGCACGAGCCGTCGTCGAAGATCGTGATCCAATCGCCATGGCACCAGACGCCGTCGAAAGAGCCGAAATAGGACGCCCGGTAGCGCCGACGATCATCATCGCCCCAGAAGCCCACCGGCATTGAAGGCGCCGGAGTGGTGATGACGAGTTCCCCGTCGGCCCCCCTAAGCGGTTGGCCCTCAGCATCGAACGACTCCACTCGCCAACCGAGCTGGCGGCAGGCAATGGCACCCGAGCGCACGGGCAGCACGGGCGCTCCGCCCACAAACGCACTGCACACATCGGTCCCGCCGCTGATGTTCGCTATTGGCAGGTGGCCTACGGCTTCAGCAATCCATCGGAAACCCGCGTCGGGCAGCGGCGCCCCCGTGGAGCCAATGCCGCGCAAGCGGCGAAGGTCCAACGTTTCCCCGGGACGCAGACCCGCCCCCCGGCACGCCATGATGAAGGGGGCAGAGAACCCGGCGAACGTTACGTCGGCCTGGTCGACCACCGACCAGAGGGTGTCCAGGCTCGGCGCCGCAGGATCGCCGTCGAACATGACAATTGACGCTCCGGCCAGCAGCCCCGACACCAGGTAGTTCCACATCATCCAGCCCGTGGTCGAGAACCAGAAGAAGCGGTCTCCGGGTCCGAGGTCGTGATGCAGGGCGAGCTGTTTGCCGTGTTCGAGCAGGATCCCACCATGCCCATGGACGATCTGTTTCGGCCGTCCGGTGGTGCCCGACGAGGAGAGGATGTAGAGAGGGTGTGCGAAAGGGACCGATTCGAATCGCATCGGCTCGGTTGTAGCGGCAGTCAGTTCGGACCACGTCTGGGCGTCTCCCGAGATGGTGGCCGCCGGATCGAGATACGGGAGCAGCACGGTGTGCTGCACCGATGGCAGGCCGTGTCGAATCTGTTCCAATACGCCCCCAATGGAGATCTCCTTGGTCCCATAGCGGTAGCCGTCGATGGCGAGAAGCACTTTGGGTTCAATTTGTGCCCAACGGTCGAGAATGCCGCGGACCCCGAATTCCGGCGGGCAAGAGGCCCAGATGGCGCCGATTGACGCGGTGGCGAGAAAGGCAACCAGGGCCTCGGGAATGTTGGGCAGCAGGGCGACGACGCGATCACCAGGACCGACTCCGAGGCGTCGCAGGCCGGCCGCTGCTTTGCGGACTTCCTCGCGCAGTTCACCCAAGGCGAGTTCCCGGATCGGGCGGGTCTGGGAGTAACCGACTACGGCAACGTCTGTCTCGCCCAGCCCGTTTCCCCGCAAGAGATGCTCGGCGTAGTTAAGGGTCGCGCCGTCGAACCAAATTGTGTCGGGCATCGGGTCGGCGCTGATGACCGACTCGGACGCCCGCGGTTCGCCTACTTCCAGATAGTCCCAGACCGAAGCCCAAAAGGCCGCGGGATCTTCAACCGACCACCGCCACAGGGCCTCGTAGTTGCCGCAAGCCGCCGGGTGGTAGCGCTCAGCGAACTGCCCCATGCGGGATGCCGACCACGCGTCTGGCGGCGGCCGCCATACCACGTCGTCGGTCATCGCCGGCGTCTGACTCATGCGTCAAGAGTAGGGAAGGGAACGCCAGTCATTCAGTCCAAGCTGTTGTCGATGAGGACCTTCATCGCCCCGTCGATCCGCCGGTCGGTCACTTCGAGGGCCTTGCCGAAATCGTCGAGCGGGTACCGGTGGGTGATGATCTCTCCGGCCCGAATTCGCCCGTCGGCAATGAAGTCAAGCGTGGCCTGCATCTCACCGGCCACGGCGCGGCTTCCCACCAACTCCAATTCGTCGAGAACGAGCGGAGCCAGTGACAGCGACACATCTTCGATGGGAATCCCCACCGCGGAGCATCGTCCACCCCGACCGAGCATAGAGAGAGACAGGGCAATTGACTGGGGCGTACCTGCCGCGTCCATAACGACGTCGGCCCCGTGCGGAGCGAGGTCGCGAAAACGATCGAGACCATCGAGCGAGGACGTGTCGAACCCTTCGAACCCGAATTTCTCCACGACGCTGAGCCGTGCACCCCGCCCCCCGACGATCACCTTGCTAGCGCCCAACGCTTTGGCCGCATCTGCGGCAAGAATGCCGACTGGCCCGGCGCCGACGACCCCAACGGTCTGTCCCGTTTCAACGCCCCCCTGATGAGCACAATGCAAGGCGATTGACGCCGGATCCGTCACCGCGCCAAGGTCGAAGCTCAGGACATCGGGCAACTTGAACACACTTCGGATGGAGTGAACGACGTAGTCGGCATAGGCGCCCTGAACCGTGTGGCCATAGTGGCTATGGACGTGTGTTTGCCCGTATTTGAGGCAGAGGTTGTAGCGACCTTCAATGCACCTCGGGCAGTGCATGCAGCCGGCATGGGACGAACCGGCCACCCGGTCACCCACGGCCCACCCGAACTCGTCCGCCCCTGGGCCGAGTTCTATGATCTCACCCGACCACTCGTGCCCTGGGATGAACGGATAGTAGGCGGGCCAGTGGTCGTAATGGCCTTGCACCATATGGACGTCAGTGCCGCAGATTCCGATCCGTTCGACTCGACACAGCACTTCGAGCGGCCCAGGTTGCGGTTCTGGCACTTCGGTGACCCCGAAGTCGTTGGGTGCGTTTAGAACGAGCGCCTTCATGCGTTCTCCTTCTCAAATGATTGCGACTGGATCGAGCATCGACCCAGTCCCGCCCTCGATCTTCGTTGGGAGGGCAATGAACAGGAATTCGTGGACACCCTCGCGTGCGATCTCCTCAAGGTAGATCGACTCGAAGAGGTAGATGCCCTCCTCGATGAGCAGAAGGGTGTGGACCGGTTGCGGATTGGCGGGCGAGCCAAGGTCCGGGGCTGGCTGGACTTCATAGGTCTCCGTGTCGGTGCCGGTGGCCACGACGCCCGCTTCAAGCAGCCAACTGGCGGCGGAGATGTCGGGGCCCGCGGTCCGATGAAGAGCCATGGCCTCCGGGTCAGGCCACTTGGAAAGGTAGCCGGTGCGGATCAAAACGACGTCGCCGGGGCGCACCTCAGTCTCCTGGCGATGGGCGACGGCTTGAAGCTCATCGGCGTAGATGGGTTCACCCGCACCGAGAGCGTCAACGCCGCGATAGCCCGGCACGTCCAAGAGAACACCTCGCGTCACGAAGTGGGGCAGTTTGCTGGCATCGCCCACTTTGGGGCCGCGGTCGCCTAGATGTTCGTGGGCGGAGACACCGGCGTACCAGTGGTCGTCGGGTCCGATGGTCATGTGGGCAAGAGCGTCAACGTGCGCGCCAGAGTGTGAAGTGCCACTTGTTATCTCCGCCATGTAGCCGAGATTGACCTCGTTCACCGGGCCCCACGGCTCCTCTCCGTCGCCGCGTAGCCCCAGCGGCGTCCGGTACATCGACACCTCGAACGGCGGGTGCGAGGCAAAGAGCGGCATGCCGTGGAACCGCGGCAGCGCTAACGAGAAGACCCGGCCCTGCTGGGGGATTCGCAATGCGTCGAGCAGTGCGCCATTCGATTGGAACGCCGCAGGCCCGCGCTCTCGGTCGCGGTGAGGGGATTCTTGATCCATTCGTCTTGCCTTTTGTGTTTGACGGAGACCCGTCGGAACGGGCGGAAATGGCGCGGAGGGGTCCGCCCTGCCGCCCGTTCCGACGATTAGTGGCCTGCTACCGCAGAGCCATTACCACTCGCAGTTGTTGTCGTCGTCGCACTCCGCTTGCGTCGCGATGGCGTCGATGATCTCCAGCGAGCGAACTGGGTCGAGGATCACGGCGGTTCCCGTGGTCCCGTCGGAGTTGAACGGCGTGTACGCCGATGTCACGTTGTTCACGCCGCCCGCGGTGTAGTCGCCAGAACCGGTCACACCCTCGTAGTCAACGTCCTCGCCAGCTCGGATCAATGCCAGGCATTCGAGGTACGTGTAGCACACGGTGCCCGGAGCAGATCCGACGGCCCGCATGGCCGGAGCCCAGTCCGACGCATTCAAGGAGCCGGCGGCTTCAACCGCCAGGGCGGTGTGGACCAAGACGTCGTAGGTCGAGAAGTGGTAGAGGTCGGTCGCCGGGCCGAACTCGTCGCCATAGCCGGAAGTGCCGTCCCAAGCGGCCGAGAAGTAATCCCATGCCGGCGTCGTATCGTCAAACGTAAACGCAGCAAAGCCGATGCCCTGCTGGGTGTCGATGACATCGGCGCCCATGGTCTCCACGAACTCTTGCAACACCATTCCGGTCTCGCCGATCCACTCGAGCGACAAGCCCGCTTCGGCGGCCTGCTTGATGATGGTGCCGGCCTCGACCGGGCCCACCTGGAGGATCACCACATCAGGATTGAGGTCTGCGATCCGCTCGACCTGCGCCCGATACGAAGGCTCTTCGGCAGGGGCGTCTATGCGGTCCAGCACGTCGATTCCGACGCTTTCGGCCGCGGCCTGAGCCGCATTGGCGGCAAGCTGGAAGCCCTCAACCTGGGTCGCGAAGATGACAACCGAACTGGCACCGATCGACTCCGCATACAGGATGCCTGTGGTGCCAAGGGCCTCGTCCAAGCCCTGGGCACGGAAAATCGGTTCCGCCGCGGTTCCTCCGAGGTTGCCCGGAATGGCCCCGCCGTGGACGGATGGCACGATCGGACCGTCGTTCTCGGCCCAATGCTCGATCATGAAGGGCCGATACGTTCGGTACCCGTGGGCGATGCTGACGATTACGTCGGCGTCGTGGAGGTCCAGGCACGCCCGGGCCGCCTGCGGTTCACCGACCGTCCCGAGATCCTCTGACACGAGTCTCCATTCCCTACCGAGGGGCGGATCCTCATTGATCACTTCCTCAATCGGAAATCGAACGTCGGCGGTCAAGGCCGGGCCATACTCGCCGAACTCGCCTGTGTAGTAGGCAAGCTCGCACACTGTCACGGGTCCTTCGGACGGTGCCTCCTCCTCGTCAGCGGTATCGCCGGCGTCGGCGGCATCGCCGGCATCAGCGGCGTCGCCGGCATCAGCGGCATCGCCAGCGTCAGCGGAGGAATCGGGCGCCGACGGCTCGACGGAGCTCGGAGCATCGTCATCGTTTCCACAGGCACTGGCAATCAGCACTAACCCGAAGAGCAGGGCAATGACCTGCATCCACCTTTTGTTGGTCTTCATGGTTGGTCTCCTTTGTTTGTCTGCTTGGGCCCTGGTGGGGCCCAAGCTCTATCCCCCTCGGGAGCTAGATCTGGTATCCCTCTCTTAGCAGGTCGGTGGTGACAGCGTCGGCAGACATCGGCTCCGAACCGACGCCGAGGCTGAGGACCATCACCCTGTCGGCGATGCCGAGGGCTTGGGTTGCGTTCTGCTCGGTCAGCACGATGGACACCCCGCGGGTGCGGTGTATCTCGGCGACCTTCTCGAAGAAGAGCTCAAGATAGAGCGGAGACAGGCCAGCGGTGGGCTCGTCGAGCAGCAACACGGTGGGGTCCTGCATCAGGGCGCGACCGCAAGCCACCATCCTCGACTCGCCACCACTGAGATTCCCAGCCCGGAGATCAAGCTTGCTGCGCAGATCGGGAAACGTCTCGAACACTTCTTCGAGGCGTTCCTCGTGAGGTCTGGTGCCAATCATCCCGCCGACAGTGAGGTTCTCGAGTACGGACAGATCTGGGAACACGGCGGCTTCCTGGGGCACGTACCCAACTCCGAGGCGCGCCGACTCCGACGCCGCCAGGTTTGTCACGTCGGTTCCGTGATAGGCGATGGATCCCGAAAAAGCTGGTATGAGCCCGGCGAGCGTGGTGAGCAGCGTTGTCTTCCCCGCACCGTTCGCACCCAGGACCGCGAAGATCTCGTGGCCGACGGTGAACTCCACATCGTGGAGCACCGCCACGCTGCCGTATCCGCTCGACAGCCCGTTTACGGACACGGCCGGGGTTACAGATGTGTCGCCGCTGTTGACCACCGCTTGTTTACGCACTTCCGGCCCCCAAGTAGCTCTCGACCACCGTTGGGTTAGCCCGAATCGTAGCGGGGTTGTCCTTGAGGAGAACTTTCCCCTCGGCCATGAAGATCACCTCATCGCACAGGTCCCAGATCACATCGAGGTCGTGCTCGACGATCACCACCGACGTCCCCTTGCCAGCGAGCTCTCGAACCGCGGATTTGACCCGCTCAGTGTGGTCTTCGGAAAGACCGGCAGTCGGCTCGTCCAACAGAAGAACGGCGGGCTGGAGCAAGAGGCAGCGCACGATGTCGAGCAACTTCTTGTCTCCGCCCGAGAGGGCGACGGCTAGCGGATCATCGAAGCCGAAATAGTCGAGCCAGTGTCGGATCTCGTCTTCGTGTCGCTTGCGCACCGCTCGATCCGCCGCCGCGGCGAAGGGGCGCTCATAGCGCGCCTCGGTCACCGCTAGCAGCGCGGAGTCGAGAATGGTGAGATGTTCGAAGTCGGTGATCACCTGGGTCGACTTCACAACGCCAAGCCCGGCCATCTGGCTGGTGCGAGTGGCGGACAGCACCACATCGCGCTGTCCAGGGCGGCTGAGGGTGACCCTCCCCCCGTCCAGCGGGATGGAGTGCATGATGAGGCGCATCAGCGTTGTTTTGCCGGCACCGTTGGGACCAAGCAGTCCCTCCACCGGGACATCCCCGAGCACGAGTTCGTCAACGTCCACCACAACGCGACCCGAGAACGACTTGGTGACGTCGCGGACCAAAATCTGCGGCCGAAGGTCCTCACCAGTCACCGTGGAGCCTCCGCATGAGAGCAGGACGCCGCATCTGCCCGAGCAGTCCTTGGGGCCGGAATATCAGCATGAGAACGATGGCGGCGCCGAACACGGCCTCGCGGGCCACGGGGAGAGCCTGGGTGTTCCACCCGTCTGGAATCGGTATATAGAACTGGATAACGATGTCGAAGAGGGCGACGGTCAACAAGACGCCGACCACGGCCCCGAACACCCGGGCCGTGCCGCCGAGTATCAACGCTGCCAGCGCAGCCAGGGTCACGCTGACATCCAGGCTGTTGATTTCCAGCGATCGCACCATGACCCCGTGCATCGCACCGAGCAGGCCCATGGCGCCCGACGTGACCATCATCATGCGGAGCCTGGCCGCGGTGGCGGATTTTCCAAGGCTTCGCGCCAGCGCCTCGTTGGCGCCAACGGCAATCAACAGACGGCCGTGGGGCGTGCGGTGGACCCTCCAGGCGTAGACAAAGATCAAGACCACCACTGCTGTGGTGATCAGCAACCACGTGAACTCGTGGGTCTTCACCCGACCGAAGTCGTATGGGAAGCCCAGGCCGCCGAGGCCCAGCGCCCCTCCCGTCAACCCTTGTTGCGTCGTGGCCAGGATCACCACGATCGTGGCAAATCCGAGGGTTCCGACCAGGGTTCCGTCGTCGTCGAGATCTGAGATCAACCACCCGACGACTAGGCCAGCGGCCGCGGCCACAATCGTGGCGATCGCCGCACAAATGAGGAACTGGTATACGTCCCCGAACGGCCAATCAACCTTCAGATAGGCAACTCCGAACGCATACAACCCCAAGCCCCAGAAACCCACGACCCCGAAGTTCGCCACCCGGGTCAATCCGAGTTGGAGATGCACCAAGAGGCCAAGGCCCATGATCTCGATGACCTTGAAAGCACCGAAGATGAGGAACGCGTCGAGCCAGTCGAGATTCATCGTCAAACCTTCGATGCGTCGGTGAGCCGACGACCTCGGAACTTGAGCACGCCGAGAAAGGCGACAACGAGGACGAGCTCCGCGTACAGGCTGTTGCCGTATTCCAGCGTGATCCCGGTCAGCGCGACTCCAGTGGCCATGCCGACCACCACGACGCCGAGCAGGCCCCAGATTCCACCCACCAGCACCACCAGCAAGATCAAGAGGAATTCGTCGATGCCGAGGGAAGACTCCACCGAGGCGCCCGCCCCGTAGAACACGCCGGCCAGACCACCACACACCCCGGCGACGAACCAGATCAAGATGGTCACGCGGAGTGGCCGAACTCCGCTCGCCTGCGCCAAACCCTCGTTGCTGGCCAGCGCTCGGATCTGAAGCCCATAGCTGGTGCGCTGGATGAACTGGTACACGATGGTGGTCAGAGCGGCGACGCTGGCCAGTGCCAGCAATCGGAACAAGGAGACCCCGACACCGAACACTTCAATCGTGGTGGGAGGCGGGATATCGAAGGCGCGTCTGCGATAGCCGAATACGAACTGCAACGCGTGTTGCAGGAAGATCGACAACCCGAATGAGATGACGATCATCTCGAGGTTGCCCACCCGCCGTCCCTTGGCATAGCGGAAAATTGCGAGGTAGGTGACCACACTGAGCACACCGGCGAGCAGGCCAGCGGGGAGAAGCACCACGTAGAAACCCAGCCCCCACGAGTTGTTCATCCAAACCGCGAAGTACGCGCCCAGCGTGATGGTCTCGGCGTAGGCGACGTTCAGGAGGCCGGTGAGGCGATACAACAGGGCAAAGCCGAAAGCGGCGAGCACCAGCGGGGCGTTCTCGGTGGCGCCGACCACGAAAGTTGTGGCCCAGAAATCGAACAAAGCCGCGAGCACCACAACGACAACGACAACGGCGAGGCTGATGGCCCACGCCGGCGCACGCCCGAACTTGGACCAGCCCTCGCGCCCGCCGGGTGGCGCAATCGTCTCGCTAGTCATCTGAAGCTGCGTTGCAGTCCGCCGGCTCGCTGTGATCGGCTTGAAAGAACATCTTTCGCACGCTGAGCTGATGGGCCCTCGCCCGGCACAAGCTCGCCCTTGCCGATCCGGTCAAGCAGGAGACGCTTGATAGCCGCTGAAAGTGGCTCGGTTCCGAGGACGGAACTGTCTAGAACCATAGGAGACCGATTCCTGGATAATTGTTCGATAGTCGATAAGTGCGGGTCATGCTACACCGCGAAGCTGAAGTCGCCCGCGGGCTTCCTTCGGGGTAGCGACGCTGCGATGGACGGCTTCGGCCAGGATTCGAACCCGTTCGACCTGGTCGCGGTTCGCCTCGGCCAAGCGACCCGGACCGTCCCACAACGAGTCTTCGAGACCCACGCGGGCGTTGTCCCCAAGGGCGAGAGACAGCGCGGCAACGCGTATCTGTGCCGCACCGGCGCCGAGAACCGACCACTCGAAGTCGTCGCCAAAGAGGCGCTCAGCCGTGCGGCGTTGGTGTATCACATCGTCGACATCAGCCCCCATCCCTCCGAGGATGCCGAACACGGATTGCACGAAGAACGGCGGCTCCACCAGGCCTCGGTCGACGAAGTGGGCCAAATTGTAGAGATGGGCGGTGTCGTAGCACTCGAACTCGAACCGAGTGCCCTGATCTCCGCAGGACTTGAGAATGCGCTCGATGTCCTCGAAGGAATTCCGGAAGATCAGGGCCTTGTTGCCGAGATGGGTGCGTTCCCAGTCATAGCGAAAATCGGGGAAGCGCTCCAGCATGGGGTATAGGCCGAAGTTCATGGTGCCCATGTTGAGCGAGGCGAGTTCGGGGGCGAGCTCCAAGGCGGGGCGAATGCGCTCGTCGACGGTCATGTGGGGACTGCCCCCGGTGGTGACGTTGATGACCACTTCGCTCTCGGCTCGAATGTGGTCGAGCAGCTCCCGGAACAGGCCGACGTCTTGGACCGGATGACCATCCTCGGGATCGCGCACGTGGAGGTGCACGACCGCGGCGCCGGCTTGTGCGGCGCCGATGGCGGCGGTGGCTATCTCGCCCGGCGTGATGGGCAGGTAAGGCGACATCGACGGGGTATGGATGGCACCCGTCGGTGCGCAGGTGATGATTGCGGATCGCATCAGGTTTCCTCGAATCCGGGCCCCGGCTTTGACGTCGCCGGGATGTCACCAGTTTCTGTTTCGAACAATGAGAACGAGATGTCCCCGGTTTGGCTGGCGATGAGCGAGAATCCGTGAAGGAACGGAGGCTCCCGCGTGTAAACGTTCTCGAATCCAAGCCGGACGGCCCTGAGCACTGGCGAGTGGGTGATGGCCACGACGGTTGCCCCCGCTCGACCGGCGCTATCGCCCAGGCTCCGGACGAACGACACGATTCGCCGAGCGACAGCGTGGGCATCCTCTCCGGGCGGGTTGGGATGCTCCAGCCAGTAGCCCACCCGCTCCTCGGCGCTGATCAGTTTGCCGAAGAACGGAGAGCTCACCACGTCCTCGGGGCTGATGCCAGGTGCCTGTGCCGCGATCGCCTCGGCGCCCTCTGCGATGTTGACCCGGTGCCCGCCGAGATATAGGTCGGGGTTTCGGAGGGCGAAGCTCACCGCGGGCTCAGGCAGCTCGGGAGAACCGGCCACGCCGCGATAGCCGGCGGCGAACGCGGTTCCCGTGTCGAGGGTCCGGGCCGTCTCCCCGCTGAGCAGGCACTCGATCTCCACTCCCTGTTGTGCGAACCAGCGACCCGCGGCTTCGGACTGGGCCACCCCGAGATCGGTGAGGCCTACATCGCTGCGGTGGTGGGCGACTTGGCCGTGCCGCAGGAGAATCGCCCGCACTTTGCGCCCGCCCTCAGCGGTCATAAGGGTTGCTCTGTCCCGCTATGGCCAGCGCTCACTGGGCCAGCGCTCACTATGACTGCGCCTGCTTCCAACGCTCCATGAACAAACCGAAGACCGCGTCGGCAAAGGGCTCGTCGTTGATGAGATTGTCCATCTCGACAAGCTCAATGGCCGGATCGAGGTTTGAGCGAATGGCGTCGAACAGCGGCGTGGTGTCCACCCCGTGCCATTGGCTGCCCTCCTTGAAGTAGTTGTCGAGGCCCTGGAGGGGCAGGGCAACTGCTTTGGGCCCAATGCTCCGGTTCACGTGGTCGGCCAGATATTCGCCGAGCCGAGTCATCTCATCGGGGGTCGCGAGCAGCGATGTGATGTTGGGGTTGTGAAGAATGATGTTGCGCTCATCAGTGTTGTATTTCTCGGGAATGGTCTCGGGCGCCGCAAAGTTGAAGCACTCGATTGCGCCTGGAACCACCACGAGCGGAATGCTGTTGCGAGTGGCGGCCGACATCCGCTCGATGTCAAGACGGAAGATGCCGTCATTCCAGGTGTTGAGCAACTCGGCCAGCGTGAAGTCGATGAGTCCGTCGATGATGCCCTCGTCGATGAGGTGCTCCATGCCGGCGCCCTCTCCGACGGCGTGGAAGGTAACCACCTGGAATCCCTCGGACTCGAGCTGTTCACGCATCCGCATCACGCCCGGGGTGGTGACCCCGAACATCGAGATGGCGATCAGCGGCTCGCCTTCGGTGGCCAGCGCCTTGGTGGCCTCGTATCCCTGGGCCATCCCCGCGATCGATCCTGCGGCGTTGGACAGGACCAGCTTGGAGACGTTGTTGATGCCGGCGATGTCGGTCACCGCGTTGGCCATGTGCATGTCGGAATGCCCGACATAGGGACGGACGTCGCCCGACGCCATGGTCGAGACCATGAGCTTTGGAAAGCCGAGCGGCAGCGTTCGGAAGGCATCGGTGAGGATGTAGGTACCGCCGGACCCGCCCAAGCCCATCACACCTTGGATGCGTCCGCTCGCCACGAGGTCGCCTAGCACGGCGGCGAGACCCTCGCCCATGCTTTCAACTGCGGCGACGCGTCCTCCGGCACCTTCGACGCCGGCGCGGAAATCAGCGAGGTCGATCCCGGCCGCGCTGGCCACCTCGTCGGCGGAGATGTCGGGGGCGAAGTGCGGAGTTCCCAGAACCCCGCAGTCGATCACCAATACGTCGACACCAGCATCGATGAGACGGTCGCGCACGAACTCGTACTCAGCGCCTTTCGTGTCGAGAGTTCCTGCGAGGCACACGGTGGTGTTCGGCATTGGCTTGTCTCCTTTGTTGTTGTCAGTTCGTTCTTGTGGTGGGGTGTGGCACGGCTAATCCGGCGAGTCGCAGTTGGCATCGCGGATGGTGCGCCAGACCCGTTCCGCGGTGATCGGCAGATCGCGAACCGGTGTGCCAATGGCGTCGGCAACCGCCGCGCCCACGGCGCCCGCCGTACACAGCAGCGCGCCCTCGCTGATTCCCTTGCACCCGTATGGGCCAGGGCCGTCGTGGTTCTCGACAGATGCGGTCTGCATTTCGAGCGCGACGTCGTTGAATGTCGGGATCCGGTAGTCGATGGCGCCCAGGTTGAGGATTTGGCCGTGCTCGTCGAACAGCATCTGCTCCATGAGGCTGTGACCCAGTCCCATGATCGCGGCGCCTTCATCCTGGGAGACCACCTGTAGTGGATTGATCTCTGTCCCCACATCGCCGACCGTCACGTGCTTGGTCAGCAGGATCTCGCCCGTGACGCGATCCACCTCGACTTCTATGGCCGTGGCATTGAATTCGTAGAACGACGCGTCGCCGCCGAGCGGGTGACCTTTCGTGCCCCAAAGCCGGCTGGTTCCCTGGCCGACGAACTCGCCTCGCAGCCCACCCAACGCGGTCTGGGCCGCCTCGACCAGCGAAATCGCCCCTGACGGCGTGACAAGTTGGCCGGGCGCGTGGGAAAGCTCCGACTGTGCCGTCTCGGTGGCTTCGGCATAGAGCTCGAGAACTCGGTCGCGGATGTCTTCGCACGCCGCCAGAACTGCGTTGCCCATGAACACGGTGGAACGGCTCGCCGACGTCTGAAGGTCGAAGGGCACGGCGTTGGTGTCGCCGCTGATGATGGTGATCAAATCGAGATCAACGCCCAACTCATCGGCCAGAATCTGCTTCCACAGGGTCCTAGCCCCCTGCCCCATGTCGGATGTGCCCGCATACGCCATCGCGCTGCCGTCGTAGAGCAGGCGGACCATGCTCTGGGACAGACCCGTTGTGGCTCCCGGCTTGATCCCGACGGAAATGCCCCGTCCCCGGCCCGATGGGGTCGGCTCGTGCCAGCCGATCAGCTCTGCCGCCTTCTCGAGACTCTCATGCCAGCGGCCGTCGGCGCGGGCCTCGTAGTCGCCGCGGATAAAGGCCTCGTCGTGCTGGACGAGGTTGCGTCGGCGCATCTCAAGCGAGTCGAGCCCCAATGCTCGGGCGCCGGCATCGAGCTGAGACTCGGTGGCCCACCCGACCTGGGGGGCGCCGAACCCTCGGAACGCGCAGCTGGGGACGGTATTGGTCAAAACGGCGCGTGCGTTGATCGAAACGCGGGGAATCCGATAGGGCCCGGCGCCCACATAGCTGCCCTTGGTCATGACCCGGGGAGCGACATCGGCGTAGGCCCCGACCACGAAGTCGACCTGCATCTCGTGGAAGGTCAACTCGCCCGCCTCGGTGAACCCTGTGCGCGCGTGGATCCGACAACCCGACCGCCGCATCATCTGGAACGCCTCTTCCAGCGAGAGAACAAGGCGGCAGGTACGTCCCGTTTTGAGGGCGAGGAAGGCAATCAGGGGCTCGTATCGAGGGGTTTGCTTGCCGCCGAATCCCCCGCCGGGGTCCGGGGCGATAACCCGGACCCGCGACAGCGGAATCGACCACACCTCGGCGATCGTCCGCTGGAGGAGGTAGGGGTGCTGGACCGGTGAGTAAACCTCGATACCACCGTCATCGGTCGGTACGGCGACGATTCCGCCGGGCTCGATCGGAAAATGGGTGACCATCGGGAACATGTAGGTGTCCTCGATGATCGTGTGCGAACTAGCGCCCTCCGAGTCGGCGTCACCCCATGCGTACTCAACCTGCTCGAGAACATTGGTGGAGTTCAGGTCATCGCCGGGCCGAACTGAAGGGTCTTGGACCAATCGGGCGTCGCCGGCGAGGGCCGCGTCGAGCCCGTACACACCGGTCAGCTCGGTGTAGTGGATGACGACGGCGTTGGCCGCAGCGCGGGCCTCATCTTCAGTCTCGGCGACCACCGCGACCACAGGCTCGCCGTGGTAGTTGACCGCCTTCGTTGCGATCACTGGTCGGTCCTTATGAGAGATCCCGAACCGGGCCACGGGCTGGGGCAGGTCGTCGGCATGTACGACCGCGATGACGCCGGGCATCGCCACCGCCGGCGAGGTATCGATTGCGTCGATCGCGGCGCATCCGACGGGAACAGTGGCGAACGCCACGTGCGCGGCATCGGTGAACGTGATGTCACTCAGGTAACGCTGAGCGCCGGTGACCCGATCTACACCCCCGTATCGGTGAACCCGCTGGCCGACCACCCGGTTGGGGCCGGCAATTTGACCATTGGAGGAGGGGCCTTGGTTCTCGTCAGGCATCGGTACGCCTTCCGGCAGCCGCGTTTTGGATCGCCTCAACGATCCGCTGGTAGCTCGCACATCGGCACAGGTTTCCCGACATGGCGTCTCGGATCTCATTTCGGGAGGCGTTGGGATTCGTTTGCAGGAGCTGCTCGGCCGCCATGACCTGACCGGGGATGCACACCCCGCATTGAACAGCCCCCGCGGCCAGAAACTCCTCCTGAAGGTCGGTGACCCCGTCCATGGACACCCCCTCGATCGTGAGGAGGGCTCCGCCGTCGGCCTCGGCGCCGAGCACAAGACAGGAGTTGACGAGCTCGCCGTCCAGGAGCACAGAGCAGGCACCGCACTCTCCTTCGGCACAACAGCGCTTGGTGCCGCAAAGGCCAAGGTCATCTCGAAGCATGTCGAGCAGCGTTCTGTGCGCCGGGATCGTGGCACGAACATGTTCGCCGTTCAGCTCCAGCGCAACGGGCACCTCACTCGTGGGGCGTACAGGGGAATCCGTCATGAAGACATCCCCTCGAGAGGAGCCGCGGCGGCCTGAACGGCCCGTACGGCGAGGACACGAACCATTGCCTCGCGATAGTCGCGAGCTGCCCGAACGTCGGAAATCGGTGTTGCGATGGACACCAGCTCTTCAACGGCCCCCTCGATTGCGTCTGGATCATTAAGATCGACGGGTGGGCTCGCATCGGTCAACAGCGGCGTCGGCCCAACGCATCCCAGACCGAGAACAATCCCGCCGTCTGCGTCGACACCGGCCGCCACGCTGACCGTCGCAAGGTCGACCCCTCTACGCCGGGTTAGGCGTTGGAACGCTGACCGATGTCCACGATCAGGAATTGGTACGTCGACACGGATCACGATCTCGTCTGGTCCGCACCGGGTCTGGCCAGGTCCGACGAAGAAGTCAACCAACGGCATCGTCCGTTCGCCGCCGGGCCCGGTCACAGTCACGGAAGAGCCGTAGACGAGAAGGGCAGGGGCGGTGTCGGCCGCCGGTGACCCGTTGCAGATGTTGCCAATGAGCGTCGCCCGGTTCCGGATGGCGATCGATCCCACCACACGAGCCGATGCGCACAGTGCAGGCAGGTGGTCTGCGATGAATGGGTCGCTTGAGATTTCGGCCATCCGAGCGGTTGGACCGAATCGCACCACATCGTCGCCAATCTCGACCGCGGGCGGGAAGTCACTGACGGACTTGATGTCTACGATGACAGTCGGGGCGAATGGGTCCTTGCGAAGGTGGACGAGGAGGTCCGTGCCGCCGACGAGGATTCGACCGTGACCTTCAGCGCCAGCCAGCGCGGTGAGCACCTCACTCACCGTGCGAGGCCGGCAATAGGACGCCATTGCGGGTACCCCCCTTGGTTCTTTGGTCTCACCCTAGACAATCGATTATCGGTCCTGCTACAAAGCACGGCCCGTCCGCTTGTCGTCGTTAAGCCAAGACCATGAGATGGTCGACGACAAGGGCGCCCTTGCCGCGGTCGAGCACCACTACGGGATTCAAGTCGAGTTCAGCCAGGCGGTCGCCCAGGGCAGCGGCCAGGCGTGCGGTTGACATAATCACTTGGACCAGGGCGTCCACATCGGCAGGTGGGCGACCCCGGGCGCCGTCTAGCAGGGGAAAGCCCTTCAGAGAGCGGACCATTTCGTAGGCGTCGGTCTTGTCCAGGGGCAATGGGCGAACGGCGGTGTCGGCTAGCACCTCGGTGAACACTCCGCCGGTGCCCACCATGACGGCGGGGCCGAGGGTGTGATCGCGGGTCACTCCCACGATCATCTCGGTGCCGCCGGTCACCATCGGCTGGACTTCCACACCGTCGATGGCCGCGTCGGGAGCAGCCTGGCGCGCCTCGTCCAAGACTGCCTGAGCGGCTTGCTCCACCTCGTCAAGTGAGTCCAATCCCAGCACCACCAGTCCGGCATCCGATTTGTGGGGAAAATCGGCGGAGGCGATCTTGACCGCCACCGGCAGGCCGATCTCTTCTGCGGCTTGGCGAGCATCGCTCGGCGAGCTAGCCACCTCGCTGGCCGCCAGCGGCAATCCAAAGGCCCGCAGCACTGCCTCGGTGTCGGTCGACGAGGTTCGCAATGCTTCTTCAGCCGCTGAAGGCACAGCTTCGGACAGCGCCGGGCGGACCCGGAAGCCCTCTTGTTGGCGCTGGTAGCGGTGGTAGGCGGCCAGCGCGGCGAAACAGCCTCGAAAGGAGCGAAATAGGGGCACACCGGACTCCACCAACCGGTCGAACCCCAACTCGTCCACCTTGAACGAGTTCCAGGTGGCGATGATCGGCTTGTCCACCTCGTTGGCCAGGGCCAAGATGTCGTCTCCCAGCGGGTCGGTCATGGACGCAACTGCGCCGGTGATGCCCACCACCGTGTAGCCGACTGCTGGATCGTCGCAGATGTCCCGGATCACCTGGCGGCGGATCTCGGCTGGCTGGGTGATTATGAACGTGCCCCCGTTGTCCACCGGGTTGGACACCGCCAAATAACGGGGAATGTGCCGGTGCAGCCTCTCCTGAGTCTCCTCGGCCAGCGGGGGTGCCGACACCCCGGCCAACTCAGCGGCCTCAGCCATCAGCGTGCTCGAACCCCCGGAAATGGAGTACAGCCCAGCCCCCTCGTCCACGCCTGGGCCCAGCTTGGCGAAAAGGGCGGCCGTTTCCAGCAGCTCGTCCAGATCGCGCACCCGCACCACCCCGTACTGCTCGAACAGGCCATCGATTACCTCGTCTGAACCGGTGAGGTGGCCGGTGTGCGACGTCGCCATGCGCGATCCGGCTTCGGTGGCGCCGATCTTCAAGACAACCACTGGCTTTTGCTGGGCGTTGGCCGCCTCCAGCGCGGTGCGCAGCTTTTCGGCCGAGCGAAAGCCCTCGATATACCCGGCGATTACCGAGGTGTCGTCGTCGTAGGCGAAGTACTCGATGAAGTCGCTCACTTCGAGGTCAACCTCGTTGCCGCACGGCACCTGGCGGCTGAAGCCGATGCCGAAGTGCACCCCCTGCATGATGGGACGGCCGTTGTGGCCCGACTGGGTGACCACTCCGATCTTGCCCCCCCGCAACCCCGGGATCTCGGGTACCGGCTCAAACGCGTTGGTATTGGTATTGGGGCCGAAGATGCGGATGCTGTTGCGGCGGCCGGCCTCCCCCAGTTCGGCCTCCAGCTTTGCCCCCTCGGGACCGACTTCGCTGAATCCCGAGGAGAACACCAGGGCGTAGCGGACCCCGGCTGCGCCGCACTCGTCCACTACCGAGGCGCACACCGCCGGCGGGGCGGAGATCACGGCCAGCGCCACCGGCTCGGGCACGTCGGCCACAGACTCGTAGATCGGCACCGATCCGATCGATCCGCCCTTGGGATTGACCAGATGCCAGTTGCCTTCCCCCCACCGGACGTCCATAGCGGCTCGCAGCCCGGCCTCGGTCTGGCTGCGGTCGACCCCGCCGATCACCGCCACCCCATCGGGGTGGAAGAACTCCTCCAAGTCGACTCGAAGCTGGGCCATGGGAAATCGATGGTAGTGAGCGGGCACCTTGCACCTAGAGGCAGAACCGACCCGGCACTAGGCTGGCCGCCATGGAGATCGGCCATGTCTATGAGATGCCGCCCATGCGGCCCGACGACGCCTACACCACTTACTTCGACGCTGGAGCGATCAAAGTCGGGGTGGAGTACCGCGACCTCAACCCTGAGGCGCTCATGGAGTATTACGAGGCCGACGAGGCCTACATCGAGGAATTGCGCCGCACCGCACCCCTGGGCATCGAGGACCGGGGCGTGTCATTGCATGTGTTCGACGCCGACGGCCAATGGGAGTATCTGCGCTTTGACCTGTTCGAGGACGCCCCCCACTACCACTACAACCACCTGGGCGGCGGGCGGAACCACATCATTCCCTTCGACGAGACCGCCCACGGCCCCATTGCCGAATGGGCGATAGACAAGATCCGCACCGGTGGACTGGCCCCGATGCTGATCCAGGCCGGCGCGCCCGAACTGGCCGACGCGCTGGATCCCGAGCTGCTGTCTCAGACCGCCGACAAGGTGGCTTCGCTCACCGCCGAACTCAAGGACCGCCTCGCCGCCTCGGCCTAGGGGCGAGAGCTAGCCGGCCAACTCGCCGAAGTCCACCTGGCCGGTGATCATCGAGCCTTGGAAGGCGTTGTCGATGTTGACGTTAACGCCCGACACGAACGACGCCGCGTCCGATCCCAGATAGGCCAACAGGTTGGCCACCTCAGCGGCAGTCACGTAGCGGCCTCCGGATTGGGCTGCCGTCCAGTCGATCATCTCCTCGCCCATGGTCTTCTTGAAGTCGGGCAAGAGCGGAGTGTCGATGGGAGCCGGGCAGGCGCTGGCGATGCGCACGCCGTTGGACAGCATCCCCTTAGCAGCCTGCATGGTGAAGATCTGCACGCACTCCTTGGAGAACATGTAGCCGTCGGACACCACCTCGGGGTGCTCCTCCACCCAGGCCACTGCCTTGTCCCAGTCGTCGATGGACAATAGCTCGGTGATCTCGGCCTGGTGGGCGGGCCAGTTCATCCCTGCAATCGAGGCGGTGTTGACCACCGCTCCCCCGGCCGGGATCTTGGGCAGCAGGGCGTCGGTCAACCGCATCAGCCCCAGGGTGTTTACCTTCATCACGTCTTCAGGGGAGAAGGTGGCGGCGATGCCGGCGTTGTTGAACAGCACGTGTACTGGGGCCTCGATGGCCGCGGCGGCTTCGTCCACCGCCACCGGGTCTCCCATGTTGGTGGGGATGTAGCGGGTGATCGGGCCTTCGGGCTCCTTGATGTCCAGCGCGGTGATCGATGCTGCCCCCAGATCAGCCAGCAGATCCACCAGCGCGGCACCCACGCCGGAGTAGGCGCCGGTGACCACAACGTTGCGGCCTTCGTAGCTCATGGGGTTCGACATTGGAGGCCTCCTGGGGCTTCTGGGGGATAGCTCGGCTGGCGAATATTACTGCGCCAAGTATCGTTGGAGTCACACTGGCGAGCGATGTAGACCGACGGAGGACGCTGTGAACCTGAACGACATGATCATGGTGAGTGTGGACGATCACCTTTGCGAACCGCCCGACATGTTCGACAACCATCTCCCGGCCAAATGGCGGGATGAGGCCCCCCGGGTGATCCACACCGAATCGGGCGACGACGTGTGGTCGTTCAACGGCGCCATCATCCCCAACGTGGGTCTGAACGCGGTGGCCGGGCGGCCCAAAGAGGAGTACGGCATCGAGCCCACTGCCTTCGATGAGATGCGCCCCGGCTGCTACAACGTCCACGACCGCGTCAAAGACATGGATGCCGCCGGGGTGCTGGGCTCGATGTGCTTCCCGTCGTTCCCCGGCTTCGCCGGGCGGCTTTTCGCCAACCACCCCGACAAGGAGTTCGCCGCCGATCTGATCCGGGCCTACAACGACTGGCACATCCACGAGTGGGCCGGGGCCTATCCAGGCCGGTTCATCCCCATGGCCCTGCCCATGATCTGGAGCGCCGAGGAGTGCGCCGCCGAGGTGCGCCGCGTGGCCGATCTGGGCTGCCACTCCATGACCTTCACCGAGAACCCGGCCAAGCTGGGCGAGCCCAGCTTCCACAGCGACTACTGGGACCCGCTGTGGGAGGCGTTCAGCGACACCGGCTCGGTGTGCTCCATCCACCTGGGCTCTTCGGGCGAGATGGTGGTCACCGCCCCCGACGCCCCTATGGATGTGATGATCCAGCTCCAGCCAATGAACATCAGCCAAGCCGCTGCCGACCTGCTGTGGTCGCCCATCCCCCGCCGCTTCCCCGACCTGAAGATCGCCCTGTCGGAGGGCGGCACCGGGTGGATCCCCTACTTCATGGACCGGGCCGACCGCACCTACGACATGCACCACCTGTGGACCGGGCAGGACTTTGACAACCTGCTGCCCAGCGAGGTGTTCCGGCGCAACTTCCTGACCTGCTTCATCAACGACCCGGTGGGAGTCGCTTTACGCCACGAGATCGGCATCGACAACATCTGCTGGGAGATGGACTACCCCCACAGCGACTCCACCTGGCCTGACGCCCCCGAGACGCTGGACGAGACGCTGACCGGGGTGCCCGACGACGAAGTGGACAAGATCACCCACCTCAACGCCATGGCCTGGTACCAGTACGACCCGTTCACCCACATCGATCGGGCCGACTGCACGGTGGGGGCGTTGCGGGCATTGGCCGCCGACCACGACATCTCGGTGCAGTCCATGGACAAGGGCCGCCACGAGGGCAAAGACCGCGACCTGGTCGGACTAGCCTCCCGGAATCAGGGCGTCAACCGCTAAGGCTGCGCTCAACCTGACTGCTCCGGCCCTCGGAGCTGTGCGCATCGGCATCGACACCGGTGGCACGTTCACCGACGCCGTCGTGGTGGACTCCGGCTCGGGAGGAACCCGGCTGGGTAAGGGCAAGGCGCTATCCACCCCCGGCGATCTGACCGCAGGTGCACTGGCCGCGGTTGAGGCGGCCGCAAGCGATCTGGACCAGCCGCTAACCGAAGTGCTCATACGGGCCGAATCCATCGGCTATGCCACCACCGTTGGGCTCAACGCCCTCTTGACCGGCACGGGAGCACCCATCGGCTTGATCACCACAGCGGGGTTCGAGGCCACCTTGCCTGTGGCCCGGGCAGCGAAGGTGGCTGGCTTGTCCCCCGCTGAGGCCACTGAGGCCGTCTGCTGGGCCAAACCTCCACTGCTCCTGAGCCGCAAGCGCATCGTGGGCGTGCCCGAGCGGATCGACGCCCACGGCGAGGTGGTTCGACCGCTGGATGAGGCCGCCGCGGTTGCCGCCATCAAGGCGCTAAAGGACGACGGGGTGATCAGCTACGCCGTGTGCCTGCTGTGGTCGGTGTCCAACCCCCGCCACGAGATCCGCATCGCCGAGCTGATCGCCGAGATTCACCCCGGCGCCCACGTGTCGCTGTCGTCGGCAGTACCCAGGATCGGCGAATACGAGCGGACCATGACCACGGTGCTCGACGCCAGCACGGCCCCGCTGGTGGCCGAGGAGATTCGCACCCTGGCCGACGCCCTGGCCGAGCGGGGATTCGCTGGGCAGCTACACGTCATGCAATCCAGTGGCGGCACCTGTGCTGCCGACGGCGCGCTCAGGTCGGTGGAGACCTTGGGATCGGGGCCGGTTGCCGGGCTGTTGGCGTCAGCCGAGCTAGTCCAGCAGTTGGGCCGAAGCGAGGCCATCGCCACCGACGTGGGTGGCACCAGCTTCGACGTCGGCCTAATCACCGGCGGCGAACCCACCATGGCAACACGCCCCATGATCGGACGCTGGGCCCTTGCTCATCCGGTGGTGGAGGTGGTGTCGATCGGCACCGGCGGGGGGTCGCTGGCCCGGATCGACCCCGTTTTGGGCGGCCTGCGAGTGGGGCCCCAATCGGCCGGCGCACGGCCCGGCCCGGCTTGCTATCGACGGGGCGGAAGTGCCCCCACCCTCACCGACGCTGCGGTGGCCTTGGGCTACTTGAGCGAGTTGGGCGATGTGCTGGAACTGGACCGCGAGGCGGCAGAGCGAGCCATAGGGGATGGCGTAGCCACTCCGCTGGAACTGTCGGTGCCCGACGCCGCCGACTCCGTGATAAAGGTGGCCTGCTCCCAAATGGCCGACTTGATTCGCCGGGTGACGGTTCAGCGGGGCCACGATCCCGCCGGGTTCACCATGCTGGCCTACGGCGGGGCCGCCCCCCAGTACGCCACCCGGTACGCCGCCGAGGTGGGAGTGGCCGAGGTGGTGGTTCCCGCAGCCGCATCGGTGTTCTCCGCATTGGGCGCGGTCGACGGCAAACGCTTGGCTCTTGGGCCGGTGGCGTTGACCGATTCGACGTCGGAACCGCCACCTTCTGAGCGTCGGGGCGCTTGGTTCGACCGTCAATTCACTTCCTGTCCGGTGTACGACGGACTGGGGCTGGCGCCAGGCACTCAACTGGAGGGGCCGGCGTTCATCGACCACCCATCCACCACTATCGTGCTGCGCCCTTACGACCGGGCCGAGGTCGACTCCCAGGGTCACACCCATCTGTTCCCCGGGCCCCCGTCATGAGTTCGGACCCGCTTGGCCCCGGAGCTGCACCCCCTCTCGACGCGACTCTCTTCGAGGTGCTGCGCAATCGGCTGTGGGCAATCAACGACGAGGCGGTGGATGCCATCGTGGCGGTGTCGGGGTCGCCCATCGCCACCGAGGGCAACGACTTCAACTCTGGCATCTTGACCGCGGCCGGGGAGGTGGCGCTGGCCGGCCCCTACGTGCTGGTCCACGCCGCGGCATTGGGCCAGGTGGTGCGCTATGTCATCGAGCAATTCGGCGACGATCCCGGTATCGGCGCCGGTGACATGTTCATCACCAACGACACCTATGTGGGCGCTCCCCACCAGCCCGACGTGATGGTGGTGGCCCCCGTGTTCCGAGGCGACCGGCTGATCGCCTGGTGCGGCTCGTGCGTCCATCAGAACGATGTGGGCGGGCCGGTGCCCGGTTCGATCACCGTGGGGGCGACGTCAATCTATGAAGAGGCGGTGCCCATGGCCCCCACCCGGATCGTTGAGGGCGGGGAGCTGCTGGCCGACGTGAAGCAGGAGTACTTGGGCCGGTCCCGCACTCCGGAGCTGAACCGCCTCGACCTGCTGGGCCAGATCGAGGCCAACCGGGTGGTGGCCCGTCGACTCAACGGGCTGTGTGATCGATACGAGACCGACACGGTCGTAGCCGTGCTTGGCGGGCTCATCGACCGCACCGAGGCCGCGGTGAGAGCCCGGCTGGAGTCGCTGCCCGATGGTCGGTGGCGCCACCGAGGGCTGGTGGAGCACGACGGCATCGACGACCGGGTGTATGAGATCGGCCTGACCATGACCAAGCAGGGCGATTCCCTGCACCTGGATTTCACCGACGCCAGCCCACAGGCCCCGGCGCTGATCAACACCAGTCGGGCCATCACCTCCAGCTACGCCATGGCCGCGGTGATGACGGTTTTGGGCTACGGCCTGCCCTGGACCCCGGCCGGGTTCTGGCGAGTCATGGAGGTAGACACAGCGCCGGGCACCATCGTGGATTGCCTTTGGCCCGCCGGCATGTCGATGGGGGTCACCGCGGCGGGCCAAGAGGTGCGCACCGCGGTGAACGTCTGCCTCAGCCGGATGTTCGATGCCTCTGACGTCCCGGACGTGCGAAGTCAGATCTTGGCGTCGTGCGTGTCGGGGTCGTTTACCCAGACCATCTCGGGAGCCTTCGACGACGGGCAGGAATTCTCGGCCATGCTCCTCGACGGCCTGCCCGGCGGTTCTGGCGCCCGGTGGGGCGGCGACGGCTCCGACACCGGGGGCTATCTGACCTCCCCGGCCGGGCTGTGCACCAACATCGAGACCAACGAGCAGCACTACCCAGTGCTCTACCGCTATCGCCGGGAGCGGACCGACTCGGGTGGGCCCGGCCGGTGGCGAGGCGGCGTGGGCGTGGAACACGCCTACCAACTCCACCGGTCCGCCGGGCCGGCAACTTCAACAGTGTTCGCTCACGGCCAGCAGCCCCCCACCGCCGCAGGGGTGCTCGGCGGCGAACCCGGCACTCAGCACACCGGGATATACGAGCGGTCCGACGGAACAATTGAGGTGCCGCCCCCCAAGCAAGTAGGAGAGCTGGCCCTCGGCGACGTGTACTCCAATTTGTGCGGTGGCGGAGGCGGAGTGGGCGACCCCCTAGACCGCGACCCCGCTTCGGTAGAGCACGACGTGGCCGAGGGTTTGGTAAGCGAGGCCGGTGCCGCCCGTGACTACGGGGTGGTCGTGGGTGACGGGCACGCCACCCAAGCGTTGCGTGCCTCGCGCCGTCGAGAGCGCATCGGCCGAGACCCCGCCCCGCCTCTGGACGAACCTCCCGCCGGGCGAAGGCTCAGCTCCACCGTGGTCTTGGCCGAGGGCCACTACCTGTGCCGCCGCTGCGGCCACGATTACGGCCCCACCAACGAGCCCCTGGTCAGCCTGCTGACATTGGCTCGCTCCCCCGTGGACGAACGCACCCCCTGGCCGTCGGCCCGCCCCGGCGCCGACCGCTTCGAGATTCGCCGCCTGTACTGCCCCGCCTGCGCCGTCCAGGTGGACATTCAAGTCGCCCTTGCCGACGCCCCCCTCCTGGAAACCGCCGAATTGCTCGACGACTGACTACCAGCGCGAGCCGCCGGCGACGGTGATGCATTCGCCGGTGACGAATGAGGCCTCGTCGGAGAGCAGGAAGGCGATCACCGCGGCTGTTTCATCGGGGTCTTGCAGGCGATCGAGGGCGATCTTTGAGCGCACCCACTGGCTGAGGTCACCGTCCGATTGGGCCACAGTCTGGGTCAGATAGGGATGGCCGCTGTCGGTGGCGTCGGGATCCACCCCCAACGGCCGGACGCCGTTGACCCTGATCCCGTGAGGGGCTAACTCCATGGCCAACGCGGCTACCAGTCGGTCGACCCCAGCCTTGGCCGCGGCGAATGCCGAAGTGCCGGTGGCCGCGGCCACGGTGGCATACGACGACAGCAGCACAATCGACCCGCCGTCACCCTGCTCGACCATCTGGCGGGCCGCGGCTTGGGACACCAAGAACGCCCCGGTGAGGTTCACGTCCGTCGAGCGCCTCCACGAGGCTTCGGACAACTCCAGCAGCGGTGCCCATCCCATGTCGGGTCCCAGCCCCCCGGCCACGTTGACTACCAAGTCCAGCCGCCCGAACTGGGCAACGCACCGCCCCACCGCCTCGTTCACCTGGGCGGCGTCGGACACATCGGCTTCCAGCCGCAGTGCCGTCTGCCCCTCGGCCAGCACCGCCTCCACCGTGGCATCCAGGGCCTCCGGGGATGCGCAGGCGGTATCTGGGTGACCGACCTCTACCCGGTCGGCACAGGCCACATCGGCCCCCGCTCGAGCCAGCCGCACCGCTACCGCCCTCCCGATCTCCGGAGGACACGCCGCCCCCATCACCAGCGCCACCTTCCCGGAGAAGTCGTCCATCCCCCCAGCATCCCCCAACCGCTGTGCTGGCTTCCACCAATGGTCCCCCGAATGGCGGCCAGTAGGGTTGCGGGGTGCAGGTGGGGGCAGCGCGTTATCAGATGGCGGGGGGGATCCATCGGATTCCGGTGCCGGGGGCGACTGGGCATCTCCACGCCACAGCCTTTGCGGTGACCGGGCCCGATCCGGCGGACGCCCTGGAGGATGTGGGGGCGGAGGTCATGGTGTGTTTGCTCACCGACGCGGAGATCGCCATGCGCTTTCCCGACTACCCGGCGTGGATGGCCGATCCGGCTCCCCACCAGGCCATTCATGTGCCGATGGTCGATCAAGGGGTTACCGGCGACGACGACGTTCGAGATCTGGTGGACGACATCAACCGACACTTAGATCAAGGCAGAGGGGTGATGGTCCACTGCGGCGCCGGCTACGGACGGGCTGGGATCGTGTGCATCTCAGTGCTCACCTCCCGGGGGATGGACCTCGACAGCGCAGTGGCCGCGGTGCGGGCGGCACGCCCGGCGGCGGGACCCCAGTCCCATTCGCAGGAGGCTCAGATCACCCGTCTAGCCGCCGGGTTCTGAGGGGCTGCGCCTCACATCCCACCGGCAATCTTGTAATCGTGGCCGGTGACGTAGGAGGCCGCATCCGAGGCCAGGTAAAGGGCCAGGCCGATGATCTCGTCGCAGTCGGCCACCCGGTTCATCATGGTGGCCCTCCCTGATCGCTCGGGGAATTCGGGGTCGAACCGCATTGAACCCTTCATCATCTCCGACATGAACGGCCCCGGCACCAGGGAGTTGACCCGCACATTGAGTCCAGCCCACTCGCCGGCCATGGCCCGGGTCAGGTTGTGCAGCGCCGCCTTGCTGGAGGTGTAGATCCCCACGCCGGGGCCGCCGCCGTAGGCCCCCATGGTGGTTACGTTGATGATCGATCCTCCACCAGCCTCGCCCATGCGGGGGGCCACCAAACCAGCCAGGCGAATGGGCCCCTTCACGTTCACCGCATACACCTTGTCGAAGTAGGCCTCGGTGCAGTCGGCCACGGTGACCGGCGCAGGGTTGATGCCCGCGTTGTTCACCAGCACATCGATCCGGCCGAGATCGCCGTACACCTGATCCACCAGCGTGTCGATCTGGTCCCACTCTCCCATGTGGCAGCCGATGCCCCGCACCGTCTGGCCACCCAGCTCGTCGTTCAGCTCAGCGGCGGCCTCGTCGCACCCCTCCTGGCGCCGCCCGGTGATCACCACATCGGCCCCGGCCATGGCGTAGCCCTTGGCAATGGATCGGCCGATGCCCTTGGTGCCCCCGGTGACCAGCGCCACCTTCCCTGTCAGGTCGAACAAGCTGCTCATGGCCCGATCATACGAACCGGTCCCCGGCCAATCCTCATGCGGGCTGAACAGGCACGGGCCCATTGGACCGGCGTGCTCAGTAGATGCCCAGCTCCAAGCCGGCGGCCAGGGTCATGCCCAGCTCCCGGCAGGCCTCCAGATGGGCGTCGGTGAGGTCGCCGGTGGCCACCACCGGCGGGGCCACCGCCTTCCACCCCAGCCCGGTCACCAGGGGCTCCACCGCCCGCACCGCGCCGGTGCCGTCGTTGCCGGCCCGCACGAAGAGCCCGTAGGGACGCCCCCGGGTGTGCTCTAGGCAGTCGTAGTACACGGTGTCGAAGAAGTGCTTGAGCGCGCCGCTCATGTAGCCGAAGTTCTCCGGGGTGCCCAGCAGATAGCCATCGGCGGCCATCACATCATCCGCGGTGGCTTCCAGCGCGGCCACCTGCACCACCTCCACCCCGTCGATGTCGGGATGGGCGGCCCCGGCCACTACGGCCTCGGTCCTGGCCTTGGTCCTCCCGGTTTTGGAGTGGGACACCACCAGCACTCGCACCCAACCGACGGTACTCGCCCGTCGCGAGCGCCTGCGGCTCAGGTGGCCGCGGTGCCCACGTCCATGGAGGCGAATCGGCGGGTGCTTACCAGCCAGGCGGCCAGCACCACGATGGCGGCCGCGCTGATCGACACCGTGACTCGGGGGCCGATCCAGTCGAACAGCGCCCCTTGAACCATGGTGCCGGCGCCAATAGCCAGGTTGATGGCCATCAGGTACAGGGCGATGATCCGTCCCCGCATGGACTCCTCCACTTGGAGTTGGATGACGGTGTTGAGCGTGGAGGCTGTGGCGAGATGGCAGCCGCCGAGGATCAGCAGGAACAAGATGGCCATGGCGTACCACGGGGCGAGGCCGAACCCGGCCAGCGCCAGGCCGTAGGCGCTCAGCCCGATAGCCAGCAGTCGGGATCGGGCGGTGAACTGGCCCCTTCCGGCTACCAGCGGGAAGAAGATCACCGACCCAATGCCGGTGCCGGCGGCCAGCAGTCCGAGTTGCCACCCTGTGGTGTTGAACTCCTCCTCGGCGAAAACCACGATCAGAAAGATCAGGGGCTGGGCGCAAGTGGCGGTGATGAGCACCGTCTTGAACGCTCTCTTGATGCCAGGCTGGGTTCTCCAGTAGGACAGAACCTCCCGCAGATCGGCGAACACCCTGATGGGGGGCGGGTCGTCGGGCAGCAGGCGGGGCACCTGGATGAGTACCACGGTGAACAACACCGCGAAGAAGGAGACCCCGTTGGCGAAGAACACCCAGCCGGGTCCGAAGAATCCCAGCAGAACACCGCCCAGAGCCGGCCCCACCGCCCGGGTGGCCTGGAACTGGGTGGAGTTGAGCGTGACTGCGTTCAACAACAACTCCTTGGGCACCAGCTCAGAGATGAACGCCTGCCACGCGGGCAGCATGAAGCCGTTGAGAATGCCGTAGCCCCAAGCCAACAGCATGTAGATCACCGGCGAGCGCACCCCCGCCCCCCATAGCGCGGCAAATCCGAAGGCCCCCACGCACAGCAGGCTCTGGGTCACCAGGATGATGCTGCGGCGGGGCACCCGGTCGGCCAGCGGCCCGGCCCACAGGTTGGTGAACACGGTCAACATCATCTGGGTGATGGCCACCAACCCAACCCACGCCCCCCGGTCGGTGATCTCGTCGATCACATAGGCCAGCACCAGGATCTGCATCCAAGTCCCGGTGTTGGAAACCAAGGCCCCGAACCAGAACAACCGGAAGTTGCGCAGCCGCAGGGCCCGAGTCGAAGCCCGAAACCCCGGTCGATCAGCCACCCAGCGACCCTACTCCCCTTGATATAGGCCAACTTTGCCCCGACAGGAAACCGAACGGTGATACCGTACACTTGATGGGAGCGAATGAGATCGAAATCAACATGACTCCATCTCACCCAGGCGACTTCGTTCGCACTGAGATCATTGAGGAACTCAGTCTGAGCGTTACGCAGGCGGCTGAAGTATTGGGGGTTCGCCGAGCAACGCTCTCAGACCTGCTAAATGGCCACGCCGCCCTTTCGCCAGAAATGGCGCTACGGATTGAGAAGGCCTTTGATATAAGCATGGAGATGCTTCTGCGGATGCAGGCCTGGTATGACGCCGCCCTTATGCGAGCCCGAGCCAGCGAGATCGACGTCAGGCGCTACGAGCCAGTATGACCATACGAATTGGGAGATAACGCAATTGGCAATGACGCCTTCAATGAGGGTCAGCAAATGACCGAGGCCGCGCTGGGAGCGTATTCGTGACGACGGTGGTCCAGGTTGACCGCGTCTCAAAGTCATTTGGTACCCAGTCGGTTTTGCGAGAGCTCTCATTCTCAATCGAGCAGGGGGAGATCTTCTGCCTGCTTGGCCCGAATGGCGCTGGGAAGACCACCACCCTGGAGATCCTTGAGGGATTCCTTACCCCTGACGCTGGAACTGCCCGAGTTCTCGGGTACGACCCGCTCACTTCTGGCGACACTCTCCGCCGACGCGTCGGGGTCGTGCTTCAGGAAAGTGGATTCCCCAAGTTCTTTCGCGTGGGCGAGATGATCGACACCTGGCGGTCGTACTATGACGAACCGCTGCCCTACGACGACATTCTTGATCTCGTCGGTCTCCGCAGCGACGAGACGAAATTGGTTCGCAAGCTCTCCGGCGGACAGCGCCGCCGACTTGACTTCGCCTTGGCCGTTTGCGGGGACCCGGAAGTCATTTTCCTCGACGAGCCGACCACTGGCTTCGATCCTGAGGCGCGGGCACGATGTTGGGAGGCGATCGCCGATCTGCGCGATCTGGGCAAGACCATCTTGCTCACCACCCACTATCTGGACGAGGCCGAGCGCCTTGCTGACCGGATCGCGGTGCTCTTGGAAGGCGCTGCCGGTGCGATCGGCAGCACTCAGGAACTTGCCCAACTGGCCAGTCTGGGGGTGACGGTCTCATTTCAGGCGCCAGCCAATGAAGCCGAGCAGCTTGCTCGCGAATTCCCTGGTCTTGCTGCAATCGGGGAGGTCGTGGAAGGGCAGATCGACGATGTCCGCACCCTCTTTCGTCGACTAGAAACGCTCGAAGGGCACGCGGCACAGCGTGCCTACGCCACCCTTCGAATTCAGCCACCCAGCCTTGAGCAGGCCTACCTCGCGCTAGTCGAAAGGCAACCGGACCCGACGAGGTCAGCATCACGATGACCACGCTCCTCGTCCGATTGGGCCGTCAAGCGAAGCTCGAGCAGCGCGCTTTCTGGCGGAATCCCGACTATGCCTTCTTCACATTCATGCTCCCGCTCTTGCTGCTGGCTTTGCTCGGCGCCGTCAACTCGGGCGACGAGATCGGTGATCGAACGGATATCAACGCCATTGATCTCGTGGTGCCCGGAGTGCTCGCTTTCGCGGTGATCGTTTCTGCCTATGCCAATCTAGCCTCCCGTCTAGCCGTTCTAAGAGCAGACGGAGTCTTGAAGAGAATTCGGACCACACCACTCGATCCACGGGCGTATCTCATGGCGCAGCTCCTCAGCACTTTGGTCACCACCCTGTTGGCCAGTGCCGCAACCCTCCTCCTGGGACTCATCGCCTTTGGTGTATCGCCCCGAGCAGAAGGATCGTTGGCACTCGCGCTCGGCCTCGTTCTTGGCATCATTTGTTTCGCCGCTCTCGGCCTTGCACTCAGTTCGGCCATCTCCCATGCCGACGCCGCTGGACCCATCACTCACGCCACTTATCTCCCCCTTGCTTTGGTCTCCGGCGTCTTCGACCCAAGCATCAACATCCCCGGTTGGCTGGAGACTCTTGTGTCCCTCTTCCCCGTCCAAGCCCTCGTCGAGTTCCTGGTCGCGGCCTACGACCCGACAGCCGACGGCATACCCCTCGGAGCCTCATTGGTGCTGGCTATCTGGGGTATCGGTGCCATTGCCATTGCGATGCGGACCTTCAGCTGGGCCCCATCCAGAAAGTAGGCAGTCGCCTCCACAGAAGTATGCTGCGCTGCCGTGCGAGCTTGGCGTGTTCATCAGTATGGGAGGCCGTCGGTGGCGCTGCGGCTGGACGACATTGACGAGCCGGTGCCGGAGCCGGGAAAGATCCGGGTGGCGCCCACTCGGACGGTGCTGAACTTCAACGAGATCGACGGCTGCCACGGGCGCTACCGCACCGTGAACCCCGATCTCCCCTACACCCTGGGAATGGAGGTGCTGGGCACTGTTGACGCCGTGGGAGAGGGGACCGAGGAGTGGCTCGGGCGCCGGGTGCACGCCACCGCCGAGAGCGCCTTCGGGGGTTACGCCGACAAGGTGATCTGCCAGCCCGACATGGTGTTCGACGCCCCCGAGTCGCTGGACGACACCGAGGCGGCCGCCTTCTTCTTCCCCTTCCACCTGGCCTGGCTGGGTTTGCACGAGCGGGGCCAGGTCCAGCCCGGAGAGTGGGTGCTGATCCACGCCGCCGCCGGCGGCGTGGGCTCGGCCGCGGTGCAGTTGGCCGTGGACGCCGGGGCCCGGGTGATCGGCACCGCGGGCAGCGAGGACAAGTGCGAGTTTGTGCGCTCCCTGGGGGCCGAGGCCGCGGTGAACTACCGGGACGGAGACTTCGCCACCGAGGTGCGCGACATCACCGGCGGAGCCGGAGTCGATCTGGTGTTCGACGGGGTGGGCGGCGAAGTAACCGAAGCCTCGCTGCGGTGCATGACCCGAGGCGGACGGCTGATGATCATCGGCTTCGCCAGCAAGATCGAGGCCGAGGACGCCGTCGGCCTTCCCCCGAGGCTGCTGTGCTTCTCCCAGGTGTCTATCGGAGGGGTGCTGTTGGCCTACAGCAGCAACCCGGCGGTCTACGGCGGCATGGCCGGATTCAACATCAACCCCCGCTCACTGGGCGACCGGATCCACGAAGAGCTCTGCGGGCGGCTGGACGAAGGCCGTATCGCCCCGCTGGTGGGCGGCACCGTGCCCTTCGACGAGCTGCCCGCCGCGCTCGAGCAGATGGAGGACCGCCTCACCACCGGGCGCATCGTGGTGGTCTGCTGAAAAACGCCCCGGCACGGCCCCGCCGGTGGTCGATTGCCGAGCAAACAAGCCAGAATAGAGCCATGACTGAGCTCGGATATCTCGCCTTCGACGCCGACAACCACTACTACGAGGCCACCGACGCCTTCACCCGCCACATCGACCCCAAGATGGCCAAGCGCTGCATGCAGTGGGCCGACATCGGGGGCAAGCAGCGGCTGATCGTGGCCGGTCGGATCAACCGGTTCATCCCCAACCCCACCTTCGACCCGGTGGCCAAGCCCGGCATCCTGGACGAGTACTTCCGGGCCAAGACGTCGGCCAGCGACATGCGGGAGGCCTTCGGCGAACTCGATCCCATCAGCCCCGCCTACCGCAACCGCGACGCCCGCCTGGCTCTCATGGACTCGCAGGGCCTCGGCGGCTGCTTCATGTTCCCCACCCTGGGGGTGGGCATGGAGGCCTGCCTGGAAGACGACCTCGGGGCCATCACCGCGGCGTTCGGGGCGTTCAACCGCTGGCTCGACGAAGACTGGGGCTTCTCCTACCAGGAGCGCCTGTTCACCGCCCTGTACCTGAGCCTGGTTGACGTGGACTGGGCACTGGGCGAGCTGGAGTGGGCCATCGGCCGGGGCCTGCGGCTGGTGAACTTCCGGGCCACCTCGGTGCCCGACGGCCACGGCAACTACCGCTCTTTGGGCCATCCCGACCACGACCCGGTGTGGCAGTTCCTCAACGACCACGGCGTGTGCGTGGCCTTCCACTCCGGCGACTCGGGCTACTCGTTCATGAACCACCGCTGGGGGCTCGGCACCGAGACCGAGGCCTTCCGCTACAACCCCCTCCAGAGCCTGCTGTCGCACTCCCCCATAAGCGACACCATGGCCTCGCTTCTGGCTGACGGGGTGCTGGTGCGGTTCCCCAACCTGCGGGTGGCCACCATCGAGACCGGCTCGTATTGGGTGCGGCCCCTCATCCAGAAGCTGGCCAAGACCTACGGCCAGCACCGCTACGCCTTCGAAGAGGACCCGGTGGAGACGTTCCGCAACCAGGTGTGGGTGTCGCCCTACTACGAGGACGACCTGCACGAGCTGGCCGGGCTGATCGGCACCGACCAAATGCTGTTCGGCTCCGACTTCCCCCACGCCGAGGGGCTGGCCAACCCGGTGTCGTTCGTGGACGACCTCGACGGTTTCAGCGACGACGACATCCGCCGCATCATGTGCGACAACGGCGCCGGCCTGTCGCAGCTGGCCGTCTAGCCGACCCAACCGCCCGGCGAACCCTCTTCCCCAACCAAAGGAATCAGCACCATGGCCTGGGATTTTGAGACCGAGCCCGAGTTCCAGGAACAACTGGATTGGACCCGGGCATTTCTGGACGAGCACATCCTGCCGCTGGAGACCATCGAGTTGGAGGTGTCCGACGAGCAGTGGAAGGCCCTGATCGCCCCGCTGAAGCAGCAGGTGAAGGACCGGGGGCTGTGGGCCTGTCATCTCGACCCCGAGCTGGGAGGCCAGGGCTTCGGCCAGGTGAAGCTCGGGTTGATGCACGAGATCCTGGGCCGGTCGTCTATCGCGCCGGCCATCTTCGGCAACAACGCCCCCGACTCGGGCAACGCCGAGCTGTTGGCCATTGGCGGCAACGACGAGCAGAAGAAGCGCTGGATGGAGCCGCTTTTGGCCGGCGAGCTGCGCTCGGGGTTCTCCATGACCGAGCCCGACACCGCCGGCTCCGACCCCACGCTGCTGGAGACCAAGGCGGTGCGCGACGGCGACACCTGGGTGATCAACGGCCACAAGTGGTTCACCTCCGGCGGCTCGGGGGCCGATTTCCTCATCGCCATGGTGGTGACCAACCCCGACGTCCACCCCTACCAGGGGTCGTCCATGATCGTGGTGCCCACCGACACCCCCGGCCTTGAGATCGTGCGGGACGTGCCCAACATGCACCACCCCTACCCCGGCCAGTTCGCCCGCCACCCCATGGGCCACTCCGAGGTGATTTACCGCGACGTGCGGGTGCCCGCCGAAAACCTGATCGGCAATCCCGGCGACGGGTTCGTGCTGGCCCAAAAGCGCCTCGGCCCCGGCCGCATCCACCACGCCATGCGCTGGATCGGCCAGTCGCAGCGGGCGCTGGACATGATGTGCGAGCGGGCCCTGTCCCGGTACGCCCACGGCAGCCTGCTGGCCGAGAAGCAGATGGTGCAGGACTTCATCGCCGAGACCCGCATCGACATCGCCTCGGCCCGACTGCTGTGCCTGCACGCCGCCTGGCACATGGACAAGCACGGATCATCGGCGTCGCGCACCGAGATCGCCATGATCAAGGTGTACGGCACCAAGATGCTCTACAACGCCATCGACCGGTCCATCCAAGTCCACGGCGCTCTGGGCTACTCGGCCGACATGCCCCTAGAGGAGATGTACCGCAACGCCCGGGCCTCCCGGCTGGTGGACGGCGCCGACGAGGTACACAAGGTGTCCATCGCCCGCCGCACCCTCAAGGAGTACTCCGCGGTGGACGGCTTCCCCACCGAGCACATCCCCACCCGCCGAGCCGCCGCCCTCGAGCGCTTCGGCGAATACCTCAACATCGAGGTCATGAACAGCTAGCCGCTGGCAACCCTCAACTAGGCCCGACGATGGGGCCGGTACCCTTTCAGAATGTCCAAGCCGCTGGCGCTGCGCTTTCTGCGGTCGGCCAGCGATGCCGGCCAGCTGCCCGAGTCCCGCTGCGAGGTGGCGTTGGTGGGGCGGTCCAACGTGGGCAAATCGTCGCTTCTGAACGCGGTGGCCAACCGCAAGGGTCTGGCCCGCACGTCCAAGGCCCCGGGGGCCACCCGGCTGCTCAATGTCTTCGAGTTGGAGGGTGAACCCGGCCGCTGGCTGGTGGATTTGCCCGGTTACGGCTTCGCCAAAGCCCCCAAAGCGCAGCGGGTGGGCTGGCAGAAGATGATGGACGGCTACCTGATCGACCGCCCCACCCTGGTGGAGGTGCTGCTGCTGGTGGACGGCCTCATCGGCCCCACCCCTCTAGACCTCCAGACCGTGGAATGGCTGGCGCACCACGACGTGCCCCTGCAACCGGTGGCCACCAAAGCCGACAAAGTGAAATCGTCCCAACGGGGCGCCCGAAAAGCTGAGCTGGCCAAGGGCCTCGGCGTCGCCCCCGGCGATGTGATCTGGACCAGCGCAGCCAAAGGCCAGGGCATCCCTGAGCTCCGAGCCGAGATCAACTCCGCCCTGCGGCTCAACCCCTGAGCGGAAACCCCACCACGGCCTCCAGCTCGGCTAAAGCCTCATCGGGATCGACCACCTTGATTGTGGTCATCCCCATAGCCCGAGCCGGCTTGAGGTTCACCCCCAAGTCGTCGAGGAACACGCACGCCGAAGGCGCCACGTCCAGCGCCTCACAGGCCATCGTGTAGAACGCCGGATCGGGCTTGCGCACCCCCACCACCGACGACTCCACCACCACGTCGAACCACCCCATCACCTCAGCCATCTCCACCGACCGCTCCGACGATGCCATCGGCGAATAGTTGTTGGTCAACAGCCCCGTCTTCAGCCGCTCCGAGCACCGCCGCACCGCCTCAGCCACCTCCGGCCGCAACTCCCCGCTCAGCCCATTCAGCACCGCCATCCCATCCACCCGATACCCCAGCGCCGCCGCCTCAGCCTCAAACGCCTCGGCAAATTCTTCCAACCCAACTTCCCCCCGCTCCATCCGCGCCCAAGCGTTGCTGTCGGGATCAGTCGAATTGATCCGCCGAATTAACCCCTCCGGCAACCCGTTCTCCCGCTCATAAGCCGCAAACCCCTCCCAAGGCCCCACCACAATCACCCCACCCAAGTCAAACAAAGCCGCCTCAACCACCGCCCAAACTTACCTAACCGGGTGTAGCCCAATTTTGACCCTGCTCAGGGCCGGACAGCAGAGGCCGGGGTCTGGGTATGATGGACGGGCACCTTTGATCGGGTGGAGGGAGCTGTGGCCGACAAGCAGATGAAGCAACTGCTCGCGTTGATGCCTGACATCGCCACGGTGGTGAACCGGTTCAATTCGCCTGCCGGCAGGCGGAAGTGTTCTGGGTACTCGTCATGGCTGCCAATGTTGACTTGGATTTTGTCGACTGGGAGCACCCGGCGATGCGCTGGAACACCTCCGAGAGCTGGCTGCTGAGACCGTGGATGGGACTCGACGACCTTCTTAGCGAGGAGAGGCTGTCGGAAGCGTACAAGCGGCTAGAGGAAGCTGAGATTCGGGCCGCGGAACCGCACTTCGCTGAGAAGGCCTTGAAGGGCTCGCTGGATGCCGAGGGGCTGCGCGAGCTCGCGGACCGAGCCGCCAAGGGTGAGCCCGTTACCCTCCACAAGTCCTGAGCAGTGTCCTGGCGGATCTCGAGCAGCAACGGTTCATTGGACGCCTGGGCGTCGGGCTAGGCGACGGCAGAAAGGAGGAGGATGCTGGAGGATCTCGCTGATTTCGCCGACTCCCCCTTGGTTGTGCTGCCCGGAGTGCGGGTACTGGGCAAAGGCCCGACGGACCGATGGGCTGTCGTCGGAACAGCCGTAGTGTTCTTCCGGGTGTACGAGCCGCAGGGCCTCAACGACTTGGTGGACATCGCCGATCTGTGACTTCCTCATTGACGATCCCCCAAAAGCCAAGCGCCGTTTCCAACTTCTCGTCAAACTTCGGGTCGGCCACCGCCGCCAACGCGTCCTCGATCACATGGATCAGCGCGTGCCCGACAGAATCCCTGTCGTTACAGTTCAGCAGTGCCGTCACCAGACCAGCCACCGCCACCAATTGAGCGCCCTCGGCCTCATCCGCATCCTGGGCAGCACTCAACGTCTCGTCCACCAACCGAATGACCTGCGCCCAAGCGGCGGACGACCTGCGTAACAGTTGCCTCTCAGGCAGCATGGGATCACCTTACCCCCGCGTGTGCGGGGAGAGCTCCGCCCCTATCGGGCAGTGGGAGGCAACCGAACCAGACCACAGATCCCCAGGCAGACGCCTTAGTGACTGACGATCATCAACTCGCTGTAGAAGGTCTTGGGCCAGTAAAGGAATTGGACCTCGACCTGTTCTGGTCACCCCGTAAAGACTTCGCACTGCCAGCCATCTGCTCTCGATAGGCTGACGCCGTGAACGTGACCGTCACCATTCCTGATGATCTCTACGAGCAGGCGGAGTCACTCGCCTGCCGCCAAGAGCAGTCCCGCTCAGACCTCTACGCCCAAGCCCTGAAAATGCTCGTCCACGCCCAAGATGCCCCCGATCAGCCGCCTAGCGACCCCAGCCGCCCCGAATGGCTGGACTGGAGCGCCGAAGAGATCATCCGGAACCTCAACGAGTACGCCAGCCAACACGACACCAGCCTCGACCCAGCGCTGGCAGAGGCCCAAACCAGAATGCTCCTGGAGAACTGCGAGTGGGAGTGAGGCGAAGCGTCATCAAGCGAAGAGGATATTGGCTCCGTAGAGCCCCATTTGGGAGTCTCGAGTGACGAGCAGAAGGTCGTGGTTCAGCGCTTGGGCGATCAGCATGCGGTCGAACGGGTCCCGGTGGTGATCAGGCAAAGAACCGGCTAGGCGGGCGTCGTCGTGGGAGATGAAAAGCGGTTCGAAGTCGTCAATTCTCACGTCGAATATGGCGTCGTCAACCTTCAGTTTCCCGCTAGCCCGCTTGATGCTGATCTCCCAGATGCTGGCCGCACTCACATAGACGATGTTGTCGGGATCAGCGATCGCTTCAAATGCCTCAGAGGAGATCTTCTGCTCGTCGGCCCACCACAGCAGAACGTGGGTGTCGGGCAGGAGGTTCATTCCCAGTTCTCATCTTCAAGATCACCCTCGAAGGCAGCGATGATGTCCTCTGGCGTTTCGTCGAAATCAGGAGCAATCCACATCTTTCCCGCCAGGCGACCGGGTTTCCGAGGTTGTCGAACCTCTCGGAAAGGCACCAGCCGAGCCATAGGCTTGCCAGCTTTGCCCAACACGAGCTCCTCCCCCTCAGCAACCCGTTCGAGCAGCTTCGACAAATGGGTCTTGGCCTCGTAAACGTTGATCACCATAAACCCACCCTACCCCAAGTTGGTCAGACTAGACCAGACCAATTTGGTCAATATTAGGTGCAATTCATATCCGTAGGCGGACGGAGGCGGGGGTTAGGTCGGTGGCTTTGGGGACGCCGATTAGGGCGAGGGTGCGGTGGAGGTCTTCGGTGAACTGGTCGATTAGGTGGTCGACACCGGGTTCGCCGGCGGCGGCTAGGGCGTAGAGGTAGGGGCGGCCGAACATTACGGCGGTGGCGCCGAGGGCGAGGGCCATGGCGACGTGACTGCCTCGGCGGATGCCGCCATCGCAGATGATGTCGAGGTCGCCGGCCACCGCCTCGGCCACTTGGGGGACCAGATCCAGGATGGGGGGTGCGCCGTCGAGCTGGCGGCCGCCGTGGTTGGAGAGGATTATTCCGTCTACGCCCTGTTCAGCAGCTACCTGCGCGTCGGCCACTGATTGAACGCCCTTGAGGACCAGCTTCCCGGTCCAGCGCTCCCGGAGCCAGTCGAGGTCGTCCCATGACAGTGCCTGGTTGAACTGGTTGTGGGCGAACTCAGCCAGGCCCAACGCTGAGCTGCCGTCGTAGCCCTGCACTCCGGTCAGGTTGGCGAAGGTGATGGGGTCGGACCGCAGCAGCGACCACGTCCAACCCGGTCGGCGCACGCCGTCCAGCACGGTGTCGGGACCCAAGGTGGGCGGCAGGGTGAAGCCCCGGCGCACGTCCCGCTCCCGGCGGCCGAACACCGGCGTGTCCACCGCCACCAGCAGGCCCTCGTAATCGCAGTCGGCCGCTCGCTGGAGCCACTCGGCCACCAGGCCCCGGTCCCGCCAGAAGTAGAGCTGGAACCACAACGGGCCGTCGCTCACCTCTCTGATCTCTTCGATGGAGCGGGTGCTCAGCGTAGAAAGCGAGTAGGCGATCCCCTTGCGGGCCGCGGCCCGGGCAACGGCCAGCTCCCCATCCGGGCACACGATGCGGGTAAACCCGGTGGGGGCCAACGCGAACGGCACTGGATGGCGCCGGCCCAGCAGCTCCACCGAGGTGTCCAGCGCCGACACGTCCCGCAGCACCCGGGGGACGAACTCCCACTGGTCGAAGGCGGCGGCGTTGCGCTCCATGGTCAGCTCGTCCTCCGCCGCGCCGTCGATATAGTCGAACACCCCAGCAGGCAGGCGCCGCCGGGCCAGCTCCCGCAGGTCGGCCACCGACGCCGCCCGGCTCAACCGCCGCTTGGCCCGATTGGGCTCGAAGCGCCGAAACCGCGCCACCGACCGCAGCGTCCGGATCATGCCCACAAGCTGAACTTACAGCGGCCCGGCTCGTCGCCCCTCAATCAGGATTGTGGGAGCATGGCCCGTAATGGACGCCGACTACTGGCAGGACGGCTACCTCATTCGGCGCAAGCTGGTGCCCGGCGAGATGATCGACACCCTCAACCAGCGGTTCGCCGACATCGCCGACGGCACCGTCACCCCGGCTCCCAACATGCAGATAGCCCGCAACGTGGAGGTTGCCAAGGGTCTGGTCACTCCCCGAACCGCAGCCCACGGCATCGCCAAGGTGAACTTCGTGAACGGCGACCCGGTGTTGTCCCGCTATGCGCTCTACGAGCCGATCATCGACCAGGTGACCGAGCTCATCGGCGACGACCTGATCGCCTTGAACAGCATGTACCTGAACAAGCCCACCGATGTCGACGGCCGCCACCCCATGCACCAGGATCTGCTCTACTTTCCCCTCCGCCCCGCCGACCGCATCGTCGGGGTGTGGACGGCGCTCGACACCATCACCCGGGAAAACGGTTGCTTGGTGGTGTTGCCCGGCACCCACACCGGCGAGCTCCTCGAGCACGACTACCCCGACTGGGAGCACAAGAACTTCCTGTTCTTCGGGGCCAAAGGTATCGACGTCGACCAGCGAGTCCATTTGGAGATGGATCCCGGCGACACCTTGTTCTTCCACCCCTTACTGGTCCATGGCTCCGGCTACAACCGCACCAAGGACCTTCGTCGGGCCATTGCCGTCCACTACGCCAGCTCCCACTGCGAGGACATTTGGCGCGGGGAAACCAAGACCATCGGCGATTTCAACCCCCGCCTAGACATCCGCCTCATTAGAGGCCAAGACCACAACCAGTACGCCCATAACCCCGCAACATCAAGCTAGGGGCCCACCCCCGTACGCAGAATCGAACTTTGCCTGAAGCCACGGACCGGCTTCCACGGTGCCACACCTGGCCAGGTTGGTTGCACTGACGCAGGTTTCGAATGGCGTCTCGCCACATCCTCCCCCAGCCTCTGGCCAATTATGCCCCGCATTACAGTGTCGGCATCACCCGCTCATCGGTCGCGACCCACATCAGCAACCTCACGGCTCAAGGCAAGGCAAGGGGGCGAGGCTATGTCGTGGCCGACGA
>JAJECA010000027.1 GCA_022822265.1 Acidimicrobiia bacterium
GAAAACCCGCAACCGCCCCCGCACCAACCAGCAAGTAACCATCGCCGCCTGCGACCCCTTAAACCTCACCGGAATCCTCTTCGAGGGCCCAAGAACCCCCGCCACCCCCAACAACACCCTCACCTACACCGACGGCCTCCCCAACCCCTAGCCCCCATCCCGCCCAAGCGGAGCCCCAAACGATCCACACCGTTTCAATAACCGCCATGCGCCTATATATAAGGCACGCGGAAGTAACCTCGTGAGGTATGGCCATTTTCCCCACTCGCCCCGCCTTCACCAAGCGCGCCCTAAGCACAGTTCTGGCCGCCACCCTCCTCGTTGCCGTCCTGGCCGCCACCCCCGCCGCGCAGGCCCAGAACCAAGCCCCCATCGCCGACGCGGGCGACGACTTCTCGGTCACCCCCGGCGTCGACCGCATCGGCTACCTCAACGGCGGCATCAGCTTCGATCCCGACGGCAATGTCACCAACCTCAGCTTCCGATGGAGGGTGCTCACCTCCGACTACAGCTGGATCAGTATCACCCCCACCGGCAGCCCCTCAGGTCGCACCGCTGAGTTCGAGGTGCCCCCGGCCAACCTCGTCGAGCGATACGGCACCTATTTCATCGATTTCGAGCTCACGGTCATCGATAGAGACAGCCTCCAATCCACCGACATCGTTAGGGTCACTCTCACCCAGCCCCCAACCGCTGTCATATCGGTCTCGGCCAGGCTGGCCGATCCCAACGCCACCGACATCGATGGCAACGGCCGAATCGACGACGACGAGAAATACACCATAAACGCCGTGATCGATGCCCCCAACCAAAGCGGCAACCGCGACAACGAGTGGGACATTAAAGAAGGCGCCCGCCTCGTCCTAGACGGCACCAACAGCACCGCTCCCAACTCGAACAACATCTTCTACCGGTGGGAGAAGCTGTCCGCCCGCCCCAATCTCCTCGAGTTCGACATCCAGCCCGGCGATGACTTCACCTCGACTGCCACCATCGACCTGCCCGACGACTTGGACAACAATCGCACCGCCGTCGCTCACTATCGCCTCACCGTCACCAGCGACGACAACGTCACCGGCAACGCCACTGTGATCATCACCGTCCATGACCAGCCCGCCGCCCCCACCGTGGAAATCGACCTGCGCGACCGCAACCAACCCGCCCAGGTGGCCTTCCAAGAAGGCGAAGACCCCCGCTACGTGGTGGCCCCCGGCGACAGCGTGATAGTCATCGCCACCGCCGACGACAAAGACGGCACCCAGCGCACCCGGCTCACCCACCGGTGGCAGGGCAACGTGACCCCCAACCCCAACAACCGTGCCGGCCCAAACTCCGGGGCCACTTTTGATGCCCCCAGTACTGCGCAACGCGGCGAAACCCACACCGCAACGGTCACCGTTACCGATCCCACCGGGCGAACCGGCTCAGACACCGTCACCTTCGTGGTTGCGGTGAACCGGGCCCCCGATGCCCTAGCCCCCAACAACCTTGTCAGCGAAGACGGCAAACAGGGAGGCACCGACGGTACCGGCATCATGAGGGTCAACGGCGCCGGTTTCGACGCCGACGGCGACGCAATCACCTACAAGTGGATCGAAGTCGACGACCAAGGCGAGCCGGTGGAGGAGGCCACCGTCGACCTCGTCAACCCCGACCAGGCCATCGTCTCTTTCGAGGTCCCCGAGCTGCGGGGCGGACAGCTCGACATCCATCTCCTGCTCACCGTCACCGACATCTGGGGCGTGTTCGACACCGACACCGTCACCGTCACCGTTTTAGGCCGCAACGAAGACCCGGTGGCCGACGCCGGCCCCGACCAGCGGGTGCAGCCCCGGGCCAACGTGGAGCTCAACGGCACCGATAGCTACGACCCCGACCCCGGCGACCTGTTCACCTACTCCTGGGCGTACACCAGCCTGTCGGTCACCCCGCCCATTCGAGTGACCCCGCTCAGCGCCGCCGACCAAGCCGCCCTCGAAGACTTCTGGCCCACAGCCGGCGTGTACCCCAACGTACTTGTCGCCGGCCGCACCCCGCTTCCCCGCTTCCAGGCTCCCAACTTGGTCGACCTCAACAGCGTGCGGCTCACCTTCACCCTCACCGTCACCGACCGCGAGGGCCGCACCGACCAAGACGAGGTTCACGTCACCGTGGTGGGCCGCTACTTCTCCGGCGTGATCACCGGACCCAACTTCTGCGTGAACCACAGCCTGGGCGGACCGGTCACCTATCCCCTGGACACCGACCGCGACGGCATCGCCGACATCTGCTCGCTGCCCTACACCCGCCGTGAGGCTCTGGCCCGCCAGAATGCCCTCACCCAGCTGGCCAACCTCGATCCCGCCAGGTTCTCACGGGAAGTTCGAAACGCCTGTCGGGGGATCGAGGGCGACGACTTCGGCGACAGCCAGATCGCCCTCGACGCCGATGCGTGCGCTACCGGACGGGTGTCGCCCCCGCCCGCTGCGCCCGACCTGGTGACAAATCCCCAGTTCTTCTCCGGTCCGGTGGTTACCGGCCCCGACTTCTGCCTCAATCACAGCCTGGGCGGGGCCGTCACCTACCCCTACGACATCCCGCCCGGCGACGGCATCGCCGACATCTGCGTGCTGCCCTATACACGCCGTGAGGCAGTGGCCCGCCAAAACGCCCTCACCGCCTTCGTGGGTGGGACGCAGTTCCAAAACGCCTTGTCTGCCGCCTGCCGCCTGCTCGTCAGCCGGCCCTTCCCAGACGACGACCCCGAGGATTTGAGGGCAGACGTGTGCGCCGATGCCCCCACGACGCCCGTCCAGTCGGGATCGGGGGGCACCGGACAGTCTCTGCCGGGCTCATAGCCCTGGGCGGTTTTTTCAGGGGATGCCCCCTCTATGTTTGAAACTCCGTCACAGACCTGCAAAAATAGCTCCGTGCTGAGCCAGGGTCAGGCCCAGCACGGCTGAGCGGGGTCATCCGGCTCCGTGCCCTTAAGGGGTGTCGGCCACCTGATATGGTTTTGGAATTCCAGGCCCGTCTGATAGAAAGTTGTCCATGATGATGCTTCACTCGGTTTGGTCCGGCGGTGGGAGTGCTGCTGCTCGTCGGAAGGTAATGACTTTGCTGGCGCTTCTGGCGTTGGTGGCAAGTGTGCTGGTCTGGGCGTCGCCTGGATCGCAGGCGCAGACCAACCAGACGCCGCTGGCCGTCGCAAGCGTTGCTACGGCTGGCACTGGGGGCAATGCAGTGGTTGCACACCTAGACGGGTTCCTCGCGAATCCGTCTGGCCCTATTGGGACGGCTGCCACCTCATCCACGGTCACGATCACCCTTGACGGTTCTGGCAGTGCCGACAACGACGGCACTGTCTCGCTGTACAACTGGGAGATTCTGACAGGGCCCTACGATTGGATCTCACCGACTGAGGTAAGCGGTACGGCCTCGAACGCTACGTTCGAGATGCCGTCGCAGGCATTTGTCGCCAGCGTGCGCGACGATGATCCCCAGAAGTATGAGATCACCGCCCAGTTGACGATCACCGACGACGACGGCGCCACGGCCACCGACACTGTCACCATCTACATCAACCAGCGGCCCACCGCCACCATCGGCATTTACGCCGGTCTGCGGGACCCCAACGTTGTTGCCGATGCTGACACGACCACCAGGGATCTCTATTCCATTCCCGGCGTGATTGACGGGCCCGGCGAGAATGGGAATGCAGACAACGAGTGGGATGTCGTCGGAGGCGCATACGTTCAATTGAACGGCTTCGCCAGCTCCGATCCCGACAACGTCGGCGGCTCTCCTGCGAGCTATAGCTGGGAGCTGGTCACGCCAGGCACCGCCCCCACCGGCGTCAACGGTACGGCTGCCAATGGCCCGACATTCGTAGTCGGTGCTCTCGACAACACCACCGGCGATACCACAACGTTCGGAGGCACTGAACTAGTAGACATTGTCCAGCCTCCTGGAGTCGGAAATAGGCACACGCTCTATTACCGCCTGACCGTGTGCGACCGGGGAACCACTGACACGCCTGCCGCTTGCAACACCACCGATAATCCCAGCTTGGCAAGCCGCTCGATAATCAAGGTCGTGGTTCACGACACCTCAGCGGCACCCGAGATGGACATAGGTGCGGGCCTGACGGCAACCAGCCAGGGCCGCGGCGACACCGCGCCGCAAGGCACCGTTGGTGCGATCACCGGCGTTGAGAACCAGTTCATCGTTTCCGCTGGCTCAACCGTGTTGCTGACTGCCACCGTAGACAACACGTCGCGGTCTATGGGTGACCATACCTTCAGGTGGGTTGGCGCCTCGCAGCAGCCCACTTTGACACCGGCGACGCTCTCAGCGACCATTACTACCCAGGCCACGGTCAGGATTCCTGGGGACGCTGAAGACGGCGACACCATCGACGTCTCGGTCGTAGCCATCAATAACGGCTCCAGGCTGTCTTCAACTACCGCGATTCAGCTGCTGGTCGGCTCCAACAGGCGGCCCACCGCTCAAGGAGTTCCCATCAATTCGGGCACCGTCAGCGTGGCGGCCTTGCATCAGCTGGGGATTCCCCCGCTCTCGGTCCACAGCATCACCGACGGTTGGCAGAACCCGAGGGACGGCTCGACCGTCACCCTGCGCGGCGTTGCCACCGATCCTGATGGCAACCCCCCGATCACCTCCTGGGTCTTGCGAGAGGCAGAGGCAGGCCAGGTCTACTCTGAGACAGCACCATCACCAAACCCCTTCAACGGTGTAGACCTCGACGGCGACGGGGCAACTACTACTGCCAGGGTTGACGCTGATAAGGCTCTGCAAACCCTTGTCGAAAGGTGGCTGGAGTCCGATGACACCACCACTCCCACCAAAGCGCAAGTAGCATCTCAGGTGCTGTCTGCCCTTGGAAGCCTGCTCGGTGATGCGGAAACTCCAGAAGATCCGCTGATCGAGCTGAATGGTGCCTTCACCCCCACGGTTTCGTTCGAGGTTCCGAACCTTAAGAACTCCGTGCCCGCGAATGCTTCCGCTACCCCACCTGTCGTCGCTGTGAACAACAACAGGGGCACCTTGATGCTGTTCAGCGTGGTTGACGCCAACGGTGTTGCTTCTGCTCAGTTCATCTATGTCCTCATCAATGCTGACGATGATGCTCCGAGCGCCGACGCTGGGGATGACTTCCAGGTCGAGGCCGGTGGATTTGCCCGGCTGAACGGTTCGGGCAGCTCCGATGCCGACGTTCAGGATCGGGTGAGCTATCGCTGGGACTATGTAGGTGCGACCATGGATCCGCTGCCGAATCAGCGTCCCCCGCTGACCGATGACGAAATTGATCAGCTCACCGGCTGGGTCCTCAGGCCTGCGACTGCCGCTGAAGCCAATGAGCCCGGATTGGTCCGAGACTCGGATGGCAACCGCTACAAGTACATCGTGAACTCAGCGGGCAATCTCGTCAGCGACGCCGACGTTGCTGACGGCAACGGTGCCGATGAGCTTGACGGCGGGTTTGATTCCGCCTCCGCTGGCGGCAAGCTCTTGGGCAGGAACTCGGCTTACCCGTGGTTCGATGCGCCTGAGTTCTCGGCCTTCAACGACGTCAAGCTGCGCTTCAGGCTGAACGCCCGTGATTCCGCAGGCACGGTTCTGAACGGTGATGGCAACGTCGCCGACAGTACCCTCGCATCGCTCGATGAAGCCAACGTCGGAGCGGACTTGAACGACAATGGTGTAGCTACTGACACTGGAATCGCCAGCGTCGATGAAGCCCTGCTCAGCTTGGACTTGAACAACGACGGTGACGCTTTGGACACCGTGGACCTAGCTACTGACAATGCCAATGAGGCCAACGTCAGCGCAGTTGACGAGGATGAGGTGATCGTCACGGTGTCGAGGCGTTACTTCTCCGGCAACGTGCCGAGCCCGGACTTCTGCACCAACCAGAGCTTGGGCGGCCCGTCCACCTTCCCGTTCGACCAGGACGGCGACGGTGTGGCTGATGTGTGCTCGCTGAACACCACCCGCCGGGCCACGGTGGCTCGCCAGAACGCTCTGGAGAACCTGGCCGGCGTGTTCCCGAATCAGTTCCGTGCTGCGGTGCTGGCGGTGTGCGAGAACGCAGTGTTCAAGCAGACCGATTGGCAGCTCCTCGGAGATGAGGCCGACGATCTGGACAACGATGCCTGCGAGACCACGAGGGTGAGTCCGCCGCCGGCGCCGGTTGATCCTGCCATCGCCGACGTGTTCTTCTCCGGTGTGATCACTAGCCAGGACTTCTGCACCAACCACAGCCTGGGCGGTGCCCGCACCTACGCCAACGACGTCGATGGCGACGGTGTGGCCGACCAGTGCTCACTGTCCACCACCCGTCGTGAGGCGGTTGCCCGCCAGCGGGCCCTGGGCACCTTCAACGTGAGCCTCTCCTCTGTGGAACGGCGCACGTTGGCAGACCTCAGCCTCTTTGTTGCACTCGAAGCCAAGGTTGCGGCGGCTGATGCTGCGAGTGGATCAACCACTGCCAGCATCGCCGACGCCGCCAGCGGTCTGACAGAAGACGAACAAGCCGATTACGCCCGGATCTTCGTCGACTATGTCGGGCGAGACGGTGTGACGGTGGTGGCCTTCGCCACGAGGATCACCGCCGAAGAGCTGGCTACTTTGAACGGTTCGCTTGGTGTAGTCAGTGCCAAGGCCACTCTTGCGACTCGTTACAACAATGCTCTGCTGGCAGAGTGTCGAGCCCTGGGTACCCAGGACTTCGGCGATGCCGCCAGTGCCCTGGCCCGGGACGAGTGCAACCCGAGAACACCTGTTGAGACCGGGTTGCCTGAGAGCTAAACCAAAATCTGGATCCATATCTGGATGACTTCGGACCGGTCCGGCTCCCCACGGGGGGCCGGGCCGGTCCGCGTCTACCGGGCAGTCTGATTGACGTCCACCGCGGACGAGTAGCACGAGACCTCTGACAGCTCCAGAAACAAAAGCGCCCGGCATTCCCGGAAAGAGGTCTCATAATCGGGCCTCTACCAGTGTGTTACAAGGCTGGCGGTGGGAGTGCTACTGCTCGTCGGAAAGCAACGGTCATGCTGGCGCTCTTGGCGCTGGTGGCAAGCGTGCTGATCTGGGCGGCGCCCAGTTCTCAGGCGCAGAGCAACCAGGCGCCATTCGCCGATGCAGGTTCTGATCAGACATTGAACCCAAGCACTCCAGGCACAACCGTCACAGTCGGACTAGAAGGTACTGCGAGCATTGATATTGACGGTGCTACTCCTCCGGCCGGCATTACTGGCTGCTTAGGTTGCTCGTTCAAGTGGGAGATCGAGACGGGTCCTTACGACTGGATTGAGATCAGCAACGACGATAACGCGGGTGACGGCGATACAACAGACACCCCAGATCTCGGTGCCGACCCCAGTTTCAATATGCCTTCGGAGGCATTTGTTGACAAGGTGAGCGACAGCGATCCCCAGAAATTCGAGATCGTGGTGCGGTTGACGGTCACCGATAACGACGGTGCCACCGACAGCGACACCGTGAGCATCTTCATCAACCAGCGGCCCGTAGCCGACATCCAGCTCTACGCCGGCCTGCGCGATGAGGATATCGTGGATGCCGATCTCGGCAAGATGGGCCACTTCCCCATCGACGCAGTGATCGACGGGCCGGGCGAGAACGGCAACCGCGACAACGAGTGGGACATCATGGAAGGGGCATGGCTGCAACTGGACGGCTCCGCCAGCACCGATGAGAACCCCGCCAGCGGCAAGCCAAGTGTGTACCAGTGGAGTTTGGAGCGGCCAGCTTCTGTAGCAGGGTACAGCGCCCCCGCAGCCACTGCTTCTGCTACCGGGCAACTTCTGGAGGTTGCCGTTGCCGCTGACACTGATGGTGACTCCAATACCGGTAACACCAGCGGCGAAGACAACGTTACGGTCATCAGCTTTGGTGACTTGAACGATGATGGGGATACTGCCGATGCCAACGAATCGCTCACCGTTGCGACTTTGCCCGAAGTTAAGCCCAACGCGCCTCAAACTGTGTTCTATCAGCTGACAGTGTGCGACAGTCCTGACGATCCCGCGCCTTTGTCAGACATCACAACCGCAGCTAACTGCACCAACGGCCGGACAGGTGCCACGCTGATTCGCATTGTGGTCCACGACACCTCGGCCACCCCTGAGGTGGAGATCGGTGCTGCTTTGACTGCTGCGAGCACAGCGCGTGGCGACGCCGATCCTCAGGAGACCGTCGGCGAGTTCACCGGCGTTGAGAACCGGTTCATCGTCGGCGCCGGCTCCACCGTGCTGCTGACCGCCACGGTGACCGACGACGATCAGTCCTCCGGTCACACTTTCCGGTGGAGCGGTGCAAACGCGGTTTCCGGCACCACCAGCACGGCCACGGTCAGGGTTCCCGCTGATGCCGATGACGGCGACACCATCGACGGATCGGTGACGGTGACCGACGCCACCAGGATCTCGGTGACCACCGAATTCCAGTTGCTGGTCGGCGAGAACACAGAGCCGACCGCTGGTGGGGTTGAGGCCAATGTCGGGCTTGTTGGTGGCCCCCTCTCTGTCCACCAAATCACCGATGGTTTCCAGAACCGCAAGGACGGCTCGACCGTGACCTTGCGTGGCGTAGGCAATGACGCTGACGGCGACTCCATCATCACCGCATGGGCCCTGCGTGAGGCGACGTCAGATGTAATGGTCACCGAGGGAGCTGTCCCAACACCGACAACTGCTAATCCTAGAGCCACCGCAGCTCGAGATTTGAATGGTGACGGCGATACCAATGACACGTTTGATGGCAATTCAGCTCTACAGGCGATAATCGAAGCCTGGATGGCGGCCAAGTCTGCTGATCCTTCTGTTCAGGCGGATATTGCTACAGCTACTGCTCAAGCGTTGGGGATCTTCGGCATGGTTGCAGCTGATGGCCAAGGGGCCGAGGACCCGCTGTTTGAGTTAGAAGGTGCCCTCACTGACACAGTTTCATTCGAGGTTCCGAATCTGGAGAACGGCGAAAACGCAGGTACCTTGTTGCTGTTCAGCGTGATCGACTCCAAGGGCGTAGCTGCGGCTCAGTTCGTTTACATCTACGTCACTGCTGACGATGATCCGCCTGACGCCAAGGCTGGCGACGATCAGCAGGTCGAGCCCGGGGCTTTCGTGAGGCTGAACGGCTCCGCCAGCTCCGATCCCGACGTGGGCGACGACGTCACCCACAAATGGGAGTATGTCGGCGCGACCGTGGACCCGGCCCCGGACCAGCGCTCGCCGCTGACCGCCGCTGAGATCGAAGAGCTCGACGGCTGGATCCTGGATGCCGACAGCAGCACTCCGGGCAGTCCCGCCTACATCGTGAACGCCGCCGGCTTGCTCACAGGCGAAAGCGACAACCTCAAGAGCACGACCAGCGCCTACCCGTGGTTCGACGCCCCCAAGCTCGGCGGGTTCAACGACATCAAGCTGACCTTCAAGCTGCACGTGAAGGACGAGCCAGGCACCGACCTAGACGGCGATGGCAACACCTCGGACACATTCACAGGCTCAGGCTCGCCCGTAGTGTTTGACGAGACAACTGACAGTGTTGACTGGAATGGTGATGGCGACGAACTCGACATCGATGCTGTTCCTAATGAAACTGCTCTTGGTCTTGACCTGAATGGTGACGGCGACGCCGCCGATAAAAGTGTCATCACCGATATCGACGAGGCGAATGTGGCTGCGGTCGATTCCGATATTGTGACGATCACGATTGTCAATGTGTATTTCTCCGGTGATATCCCCGGTCCGGGCTTCTGTGCCAACAAGAGCCTGGGCGGCCCGTCGACCTATCCGTTCGACAGCGACCGCGACGGCGTGGCCGATGTCTGCGCCTTGAACACCACCCGCCGGGCGACGGTGGCCCGCCAGAACGCCCTTGACGCCCTGGCAAACCTGAACCCGGGCGAGTTCCGGCAGGCGGTGCAGGATGAGTGCGATGAGCCGGGCTTCAAGCAGGGGCAGTATGGCGACGATCCCGACGACCTGGCCAGCGATGCCTGCGAGACCGGCCGGGTGAGCCCGCCGCCCGCCGGCGTGGACCCGGCCACCGCCGACGTGTTCTTCTCCGGCGTGATCACCGGTGCGGACTTCTGCACCAACCACAGCCTGGGAGGCGCCCGCACCTATCCCAACGACATCGACGGCGACGGCGTGGCCGACCAGTGCTCGCTGTCAACCACCCGCCGAGAGGCCATCGCCCGCCAACGGGCCCTGGACACGTTCATCGTGACCTTCTCGGGGGCCGACCAAGATGAGTTGGACGATCTCAATGACTTGCTTGCTCTTTCACTTCTCGGCAATAGCCGGGCAGGCGACGACATCACTGACTACAGCGACCTCTACAACCAGTATGTTGCAACTTCCGCCAACCATGCGACTGATCTCACTCCTAGTGAGCAGACTGACGTGGAAGCCGCAATCAAGGGTCTCGAGGATTTGGAGGCGAGCGCCAGCCGCTATTCCAATGCCTTGGCCGCTCAGTGTCGGGCTTTGGGCACCCAGGACTTCGGCGACGCCGCCAGCGCCCTGGCTCGGGATGCATGTGTCACGACACCCGACACAGGTGCACCTCTGAGCTAACCCAATATCCAGTTCCATAATCTGGATGACTTCGGACCGGTCCGGCTCCTCTCGGGGGGCCGGACCGGTTCGCGTCTGGGCTGCGCTAACGCTTGGCCCGTAGAGAGCTCTGACTCGGAACCTGCCACCCGCTGGCAGCAAGGTAGTTTCAGCGGTGGGTTCTTTTGTACGAAGAACATGCCGATCGGGCCTGTGCCCACCACACCCGGTAAATCCGGCTGTTGCAGACGTGTGTTTTCCGGGATAGTCACCGATCCGAAGGATTGCACCAATGGGAGCTTGGACGGCACCAGGCTGCGGAGCGCGATACGGGGATCTCGTTTGTCGAAATGCGAACAGCGCCCTATTCGGCACTGGCAAATGGTGCCGTTAGGCGGCCTCGGCGGGTGGGTCGATGTTTAGCTTGCTCTCGATGCGGGCCAGGCGCTCGCTTTGGGCCATGGCAAGATCGTAAACGCGGTCCAAACGGGTGAAGATCATGCGGAAAAAGACAGCGTGCAGGGTAAACAACCCGCCGCCGGTGATGCCGATCAGTGTGGTGGCCAGTGCACCGTTCATTTGTTTCTCCCTCGAAGAGGAGCGTGGAGGGGGAACTGAATAAACGCAGTGTAGCAGCAGTGGTCCCAGACGCGGACTGGTCCGGCCCCCCGAGAGGAGCCGGACCAGACCGACGTTATCCAGATATGGATCCAGATTTTGGATCAGCTCAGAGGCGACCCGGTAGATGGCCTCGGAACACATTCATCCCGAGCCAGGGCACTGGCGGCATCGCCGAAGTCCTGGGTACCGAGAGCCCGGCACTCCGCAGCCAGGGCGTTGGAATAGCGGGCGGCAGGGCCGTCTCGCTTAGCTGTGAGCTCTGCGATCCTGGCATCCGCTGTGGCCTTCTGCGCAGGATTCAGATCACCCGCGTCAACAGCACTGCCCAGCGTTGCGTCCACATGTGCCCTAAAGAGGTTGTTGTACTCAACCTGAGTGTTGTCAGTGCCACGTGCAGCAGACCCATCATCGGAGAGGTCTACCAGGCGGCTGAGGCCGGCCAGCTCTGCTGCCTCAGCAGCCGAGAAGGTAACGATGAAGGTTTCCAGGGCCCGCTGGCGGGCAATGGCCTCACGCTTGGTGGTGGCCAGTGAGCACTGGTCGGCAACACCGTCCCCGTCAGCGTCGTTGGCATAGGTGCGGGCACCGCCCAAGCTGAAGTTGGTGCAGAAGTCCGCGCCAGGAATTGTGCCGGAGAAGAAGACGTCGGCCGTTGCCGGATCGGCGCCGCGCGGCGGAGGCGACACTCGCCTGGTCTCGCAAACATCGTTTGCCAAGTCATCAGGGTCGTCGCCATAGTTCGTGGCCTTGAAGCCCGGAGCATCGCAAACTGCCAGCACCTCGGACCGGAAACCACCCGGGCTCAGGTTGGCCAGGGTCTCCAGAGCGTTCTGGCGGGCCACCGTGGCCCGGCGAGTGGTGTTCAGTGAGCAGGTGTCAGCCACTCCGTCGCGATCACGGTCGAACGGATAGGTCTGTGGGCCGCCCAGGCTCTGGCCGAAGCAGTAATTCGGGCCGGGGATGTTGTCGGAGAAGAACCGGTTGGTAACGGCGATGGTCACCGTGTCGGTGGCGAATGCCCTTATGGTCGCTTCATCGACAGCTGTATTAGCAAGGTCTAGTGCATTGTCTATGACGAGATTGCTGTCCAAATCTAGGCCAAATTGAGCTTCATCAACTGTGGTTATAGCTGCGTCGAGCTTGTCGCCATCGCCGTTCAAGTCCATACCGAGAGTGACCTCGCTGAGGGTCGAAACATTCGAGTTGTCGGTAGCACCATCGCCATCAACATCCCTGGCCGCTTCATCGTCAAATACAGCCAACCTGAAGGTCAGTTTGACATCGTTGAATCCGGTGAGCTTGGGAGCATCGAACCATGCATAGGCGGTATCTGCGGCCTTGAGGTTGTTGCTGGACTTCCCAGCCAGGAGCTCGCCATCCGAATTGACGATGTAGTCGAACCCAGTGGCCGTCTTTTCCAAGATCCAGCCGTCGAGTTCCGTGATCTCGGATGTGGACAGCGGAGCACGCTGGTTCGGTGCGGGATCCATGGTCGCACCGACATAGGTCCACCTGTACTTGAGGGAATCATCAACATCAGGATCGGAACTGCCCGAACCGTTCAGCCGGACAAAAGCTCCCGGTGCAACCTGCTGGTCGTCGCCAGCTCTGGCGGCCGGTGAATTGTTGTCAGCGTTCACGTAGACGAAAACGATCTGAGCGTCTGCGACGCCATTGGAGTCAATCACGCTAAATAGCAACAGGGTGCCCTTGTCTGTGCCGGTCTCCAGATTCGGAACCTCGAATGACACCGTGTCGGTGAGCGCACCGTTCAACTCAAACAATGGCTGCTTGGGCTCCCGCATGTCTGCCAGTGCCGCAGGGACGGTTGCTAGGGCAGCGAGATCTGCTGCTGCCTTGTCGGCATCTTTGTTGTCTAGCCAGGTCTTGATTGCTGTGGTCAGAGCGCTGTGACTTGGTCCCTCGCGTAGAGCCCACGCCGTGATGATGGAGTCGCCATCGGCGTCATTGCCAACGCCGCGCAGGGTCACGGTTGAGCCGTCCCTGGGATTTTGGAACCCATCGGTGATGCTGTGAACGTACAGGAGCGGATTCCCATCAGCGTCAATCGACCCTTGATTTGCCTGAACCCCCCCTGCGGTCGGGGGTGTGTTCTTACCGACTAGCAGCTGAATCGGAGTGGTATAAGGAGTTCGCCTGGCGTTGTCAATCACCGTCACCGAAACATCTATCGTGTCTCCGTCTTCGGCATTGGCAGGAATCCTGACCCTGGCCTCAGCCGGCTCGTGGACAGCAGTGTCCCCAACGGCGACAGCACCGACCTGTGTGGCGCCACTCCACCGGTAGGTGTAGCCGGCAGCGGTGGTCATATCGACCCCACCCACTTTCACGGTGGCGGCCAGCTGCACGGTTGAACCAGCAGCAACAATGAACTGATTCTCAACGCCAGTGATCTGGGCAACTGTGCTCTGAGGCTTGGCGTCACCCTCGTTGAAACTGGTGTCGGACAGCCCACGCCCCGGCTGGCCGACGGCAGCGCGGTTCCCAAGCCCGATGCTCACTGCTGGAGCAGTCGAAGCGTCGTGGACCACGATACGGATTATCGACGTGCCGTCTCGGCTGTTGTCATGGGCCGTCAAGGAGTAGACCACCGTGACCGGCGCATTAGGCGCAACATCGGGAAGGACCTCAACATTACTGACAGAGTCATCGGACAGAGTGGTTGGCTCAGCAAGGTCTCCCACTTCAAACTGTGCCGTAGTAGACCTAGCTTGCGTACCTCTGATGTCACTTGTGCCGGAAGGGGTGACCAAAACCTGGGTCCACGTATATTCCAGCGTCACGGTGGGATCCTCGTCGGTGCTGCCGGAAGCATCGAGCTGGACGTAGGCCCCTTCCATGATGTCCCACTCGTTGTCGCGGTTGCCGTTCTCGCCCGGCCCGTCGATTACCGCAGGAATGCTGTAGCGCTCTTTGGTGCTGGCATCGGGATCCAATAGGGTCCTATCCCTCAAGCCGGCATACAGCTGGATGTCGGCGACCGGCCGCCGGTTGATGTTCACGCTCACAGTGTCCGAATCGGTGGCCCCCCTGTTATCGGTGACCGTCAATCGAATATTGATCACAAACTTCTGCGGATCGTCGTCGTTTACCTTGTCGACGAACGCTTCTGACGGCATATCGAACTGGGCGGTGTCCGCATTGGTGTCGTTTTCGATCGTAATCCAGTCGTACGGACCTGTCTCCACTTCCCACTTGAACGTGCAATCGCCACAGTTGGCAGAACTATCAACATCAAAGCTGCCCGTACCGTTGAGGCCGACATCAGCTGTTCCTGGGTCTTTGCTGCCGGCAACGTCAAGAACCGCGACAGCGTTGGGCGCTTGATTGTTTTGCGCTTGCGAGCTGGGCGCCGCCCAGATCAGCACGCTTGCCACCAGCGCCAAGAGCGCCAGCATGACCGTTGCTTTCCGACGAGCAGTAGCACTCCCACCGCCGGACCCGACTTCTGCGCCAACCGCAGCTTGGGCGGGCCTCGCACCTATGCGTTCGACAGCAACGGCGACGGCATCGCCGACACCTGCTCGCTGCGCGACACCCGTAGGGCCACCGTGGCCCGCCAGAACGCTCTGGAGACGCTGGCCAGCTTGAACCCTGTCGAGTTTCGAGCTGCGGTGCTCGAGGAGTGCGAAGACGAGGAGTTCTTGGAGAAGAACTACGGCGACCGGGCGGCCGATTTGGCCAACGACGTGTGCGCAACCGAGAGGGTGAGCCCGCCTCCGCCGCCTGTTGACCCCGCCATCGCTGCCACCTTCTTCTCCGGGGTGATCGACGGCCCCCACTTCTGCACCAACCGGAGCCTGGGCGGGCCCCGGACCTATGCGTTCGACAGCCCGCCCGCCGACGGCGTGGCCGATGTGTGCTCGCTTCCCTACACCCGCCGCGAGGCCATCGCCCGCCAACAGGGCTTGGAGGCCGCCTTCGCCGAGCATCTCGGGTTCAAAGACGCCCTGGCCTTTGCCTGCTCGGCCCTCGGCACCATCGACTTCGGCGACGATGATGAGGACCTGGCCGTGGACGCCTGCAACCCCCCACCTGAACCTTCAGACTTCGGCCAGCCCCTGCCCACCTCCTCAAGTTGAGCAACCCCCGCCGGTTCTCGCTGATGTGGGCACTGGCGGCGCTGCTGGTTGCCTCGGCAGTAGTCGGTGCCGGCACCAGCGCCGCTCAGGTCCAGAACCAGCTCGCCCCCGTCGCCATCGCCTCTTAGGAGGTGACCACCGATGCCACCGACACCACCCCGGCGGAGATCACTCTCGACGGGTCCGACAGCTTCGATCCCGACGGCGAGCTCACTAACCAGAGCTTCACCTGGGAACTGCTGCGCTTCAAGGGGGCGGCCTCGGTTGCCCAGTCGCTGCCCATTGGCGCCTAGGGCCAGTCGGTTGTCGGCCAGAGGTTCCTGAGCACCGACGAAGATCCCGTCACGCCAGCCAGTTGGCGCACCGAGACGGTGGCCCGGCTCCCCTTCGTGAACGGGGAGGACAACGAGTCTTTCTTGGTGTAATACCGGCTGACGGTTACCGACGCAGATGGGGCCAGTGCACGCCAGATCGTCAAGATCGTGATACAGCACATTCACGACGACCCCGAGGAGCCGGAGCTGCGCTACTCGGGGGTCATCGACGGCCCCGACTACTGCATCAACTTGAGCTTGGGCGGACCTCCCACCCACCCGTTCGACCGCGACGGCGACGGGGTGGCCGACGTGTGCGCCCTGCCCTACACCCGCCGAGAGGCCGTGGCCCGCCACAACGCCCTGCGGGCCGCCGTTGCCGAACACCCCCGGTTCGGTTTCGCCTTCTTCACCGCGTGCTCCGCCCTGGCCACCACCGACTTCGGCGACCCTCCCGACCAGTTGGCTGTCGACGCCTGCAACCTCCGCCTGGCGACATAGGCCAGACTCTTCTCACCACTCCTCAAAGAGTGAGAGCCACAATGACTGTGGATCGATATTTATTCTCACCTATTCTGTTGTTTAGAAGTCAAATGGAACTGGGTGTGCGAAAGCCTTGGATCTGCGCGGCATGGCTGCTGGTCGGCTCGATGTTGGTATTGGCCGACGCTTCGCGTGCCCAGGCCCAAACCCATCTGCCCCCCATCGCCATCGCCTCCGTTGAGCTGACCACCAAGGCCACCGACACCACCGCGGCGGTGGTCACGCTGGATGGCTCAAACAGCTTCGATCCCGACGGGAGCGTTGTGAGCTATCGGTGGGAGATCTTGACCGATGCCTACGACTGGTTGGAGATCACCCATGCCAACCCGCTCTCCCCCACGGCCACCGTCGAGCTGCCCAGCCGGGCGCTGATCGAGCGGTTGGGCTTCTCCATCGAGTTCCGCCTCACGATCACCGACAACGGCCGTCCTGCCGCCACCGACAGCGTGACCGTCGAGTTCCAGATAAACCAGGCTCCGGTGATCGACATCGAGGTAACGGCCAAGCTGTTCAACCGCGACGACGAACGCGATATCGACGACAACCGCAACGGCATGGTGGACGAGAATGAGGAGCGCTATCCCTTCGAGGGCGTGGTCCACCGTCCCGGCGAGCAGGGCAACTCCGACACCGAGTGGGACGTGCGGGCCGCCACGCTTTTGGTCATAGACGCCTCAGGCACCGTCGATCCCGGAGACGAGCTGTCCGACGATAACTTCAGGTGGGAGAGGCTGGTGCACAGCGACGTGCCCCAGGTAACCCAGTCGCTTCCCGGCGATGCCACCGGCGTGCGGATGCTCAGCACCGACGAGGATCCCAACGTGGCGGGCAGCGTGAGCTCAGAGACGGTGGCCCGGCTGCCGTTCGTGCTCGGGGTGGGAACCGAGCCCTATGTGGTTTACTACCGGCTGACGGTTACCGACGAGGATGGCCTATCCGTCACTGAGTTCGTCAAGATCGTGTTCGAAGACTTCCACGATGATCCCGAGGTGGAGATCAGCCATCCAGAGTCCGATCCCGACGCCGCCACCGAAGAGGATCGCCGTGCAGGAGTGCTGGAGGCGGGCGAAGACCGCTACGTGGTGTCGCCTGAGGCCGCTGAGGACGGCATCACCCTCACTGCGGTGGCCAGCGGCGACGGGGCCCTCCGCACCGCTGCGCTGGTCCACAGGTGGTCGGGCACCGGCGTCGAGCCCAGCGACGACAACCTGCCCGGACCCCAGACCACCGCGGTTTTCACCATCCCCGCTGGCTACGAAGAGGGCGACTCGTTCTCGGTGGACGTGCTGGTGGCAGATCCCGACGGCCTGCGGGCCAGGGAATCGGTGGAACTGGTGGTGGCCGAGACCACCGCGCCCAGCGCCGTCGCGCCCGAAGACATCGACACCCCCGACGGCATCGACGGCGGGTACCCGCTGACCGATCCCCCCTCGGGCATCGTGAATCTGCGGGGCATCGGTTTCGATCCAGACGGCGACGAGATCACCTACCAGTGGGAGCAGACCGACAGCCGTGGCGAGGAGCTGCCCGGCCGGTTCCGGGGGTCGAGGATCTTGCTGGTGGACGCCGACACTGCGGATGCGCCATTTCGGCTGCCCGAGGTGACAAGGGGCACCCAAGAGATCGTGTACGTGAAGTTCACCGTCACCGACCAGTGGGGCGTGTCCGACAGCGATCTGGTGCAGATCACCATCCGCGACGGCGACGACGACCTCAGGGCCCGGGCCGGCGTGGACCAAAACGCCCTTCCCGGCAGTTTCGTGCAGCTCATCGGCGACTTCAGCTCCGGGCTGGTGAGCGCCGATGCCCTTGAAGCGGTCACCTACCAGTGGGCCTATCGGGGCATCGAGACCGATCCCCCTCTCGGGCTGCGCCTTGCGATAACCCCATCGGAGCGGGACCAGGGCTTTGTGGCCGGCGAGTGGTTCCCCGACGCCGACGGCACCTACGACCCCACTGCCGGAGGCCGCCTGAAGAACGCCGACGAGCCCTTCGCCTACTTCGACGCCCCCGATCTCTACGACTTCTACGGTGTGAAGCTCTTCTTCGACCTCACGGTGGCCTACCGGGACGAGGAGCACACCGACACCGTGGCCGTGACCGTGATCAAGGAATCGGGTCTGAGGTATTACTCCGGGCCCATCGACGGCCTCGACTATTGCAAGAACCAGAGCCTGGGCGGGCCGCCAACCTATCCCTTCGACAGCGACGGCGACGGGGTGGCCGACATATGCGCCGTCCAGGAGTCCCGCCGGGCCGCCGTCGCCCGCCAGATCGCCTTCGAGCAGCTCGCCATATTGAACATAGACCTGTTCGAGCAGGCCCTGATGAGCGTGCCCGACGACCCCGACACCGAAGACGTGGACGAGTCCACCGTTGGCGCCTGTGCCGCGGCGCCGGTTGATTTGGGCGACACCGAAGAGGCACTGGCCAAAGACCTGTGCGGACGCTTCGCCACCGATCCCGACGTCGACCACGAGGTGGCTGCCATGCCCGAGCCAGTGGACCCCCCAGATGCCCGCAAGTTCTACTCCGGGACCATCGACAGCGCTTATTTCTGCGCCAACCACAGCCTCGGCGGCCCTGTCACCTACCCCTTCGACAGCGACGGCGACGGTGTGGCCGACACCTGCGCCCTGCCGTACACCCGACGAGAGGCGGTCGCCCGCCACAACGCCCTCCATGCCGCCTTCGCCGACCACCCCCAATACCCCGCCGCCCTGGCCGCCACCTGCAACGCCCTGGGCACGCTCGACTTCGGCGACCCCTCCGAACAACTGGCCACCGACGCCTGCAACCCCGCCCCAACCGACTTCGGCAACCCCCTCCCCGACGCTGGTTCTTGACCGGGGCGGCCGGGGCGACCGCTCAGCGGGCGCACTGCTCGATGTAGGGGAGACTCTCGAGTTCGTCGGGCAGCTTGATCTCGATGCCCAGCACGCTTTGGTCATCGACTCGGATGGGGGTTGCCTGGTGGGCTGTGGTGATGAAGCCGCCTTGGCCGTACCAGCCGACAAGCGAGCACTCTGAGGGCGGGTCGGCGTGGATCTCGATTGTGTATGCGCCGTTGGGAACCCTGGCCACGAACGTGCCGTCGGGGCCGGTGACGTCGAAGGTGCGATTCGGGTCTGACTCCGACCCGAACCACAGCAAGGCCCTGTCGACCGGCTCCCCTTGGGGGCCAAGCACCACGCCTTCCACCGTGTCATAGGAGATGTCGAGCGTCTCGTGGCACGAGGAGGGTGCTGAGGCGTCTCCGTAGACTTCTTCCACCAGCTCGGCCAGCACCGGGTCGTATTCGATGAGCTCGGCGCGGGTGTTGACGTTGTTGTGGATCGGGTCGGGAGGGCTGTTCAGGTTGAACCAGGCCAGAGTGCCCTCGGCCCAGTATTCGTCGGGATTGGTGGCCGCATAGGTGTGCCGCCACAGTCCGGTGGCCATCGCATTCTCATAGGCAGTATCGACGCGCGAGCGGAACATAGAGTCTCTCAGCTTGAACTCGATCGCCATGGTGAGCACCGCATGGGCAACCTCATGGATGAACACGTCGGCATGGGGAACCAGATCGCTTTGCAAACAGATCAGGTTTTGCTCCGCTACCACCAAGACGGGGATAGCGCGGCTCGGCCCCAACCCGCCTCCCGTCAAAACGGTGTCCCAGTCTCTTCCGGGGGCGATCAGGTACAACCCCGTGTACTCCGGGATGTTTGTGATCACCTCGTTTTCGCCCATGATGGTGATGCGCGTTTTGGAAGCGGCGAGCTCCTCGATGAGGTCGGGTCGGTTGGCCAGCACCTCGTAAAGGAGGGCTCTGGCTTGGTAGAGGGCTCGGTCGTGCACCCTGGCCGAGGCGACGATGGGAATTCCGCTGGCGTCGAGGTACTTCTGGTAGAAGGGATCGAGGCGAAGCGGGCCTGGCGGTGGCCTCAGTGCGGGAAGAAGCTGTTCGGGCTCCGGTGTCGGAGGGAGCTCTTGCACCACGGCCGGGACGCCGTCGGTGCATCCTCCGGGCACGATCTGGGTGTCGATTTCGAACCGGCACCTATAGACGTTCAGCAGAACCTCCTGAGCGAATATCAGGAGGTCGCGGGCGGCTATCTCTGCCCTGGTGGGGGTGCCGGCAAAGAGAGGTGGCTCGTGGGTGGGCTGCGAGGGCGCGCCGTTTGTGCAGCCTCCGGGCACGATCTCGGTGTCGATGTCGAACCGGCACCGGTAAACGTTCAACAGCGTCTCCTGGCTGGCAATCAGCCGATCCCGAAGCGCAACATCATCCACCGTTTGAGCCGACGCTGCGGGCGGCAGCGCCACAACCGCACCCATCGCCAGCGCGGCCGAAAGCACAACGCCGAGCAGCGCCCGCCTATTGCCCAGTACCCGAACGATGCAAAAACGATACCCATTCAGCAACAGGCACCGGTATCACGCCCCATCCCAAGCTCGACCTCAACGCCCGCCGAGGCCGCTTAGCTGCTCGGCTTGGTTGGCTATGCGGCCTTGCGGTTGGCGTCCAGGAGCTGCCTGCGGACTTCGGCTTCGACGATCTCGCCGATTTGTTTCCGTAGCTCTTCTCTCACCGGCCAACTGGCCAGTGCGGTCTTCAGCCAGTCTTCGAGTGTGTATTTGGCAAGCCCCTTGCTAGTAGCGGTCTTCAGCCAGTCATTGAGAGCCCTCTCGACGGACCAGTCTTGAAGCGACTCTGCGATGAATCTCTTCAGCTCCCGTTCCTTTTGCTCCTTGTTCCACTTCCACTGGGAGTAGAGCATCACGAGGATGGCTGCAAGCCCCCAAGCGCAGAAAACGATCGTCAGAATCAATGTGTCGTCCATTTTTCCTCCTCAGATTGGTTTGCCTACGCAATGTTGCGCACAAAAAGGAATTTGAGTCAAAAGGAAAAAGGGCCCCTAAGTGGGAAAATTGTAAATTATTTTCCCACTTAGCCGTCCAACGCCACCTCACGGACCTCAGCGGAGGACACGAGCCCTGCTATATTGCCCGTTGCAGATCTTCCCCCAGAGCAACCCTCCGAATGGAGGGAGAATGCAATGAACGATGCGATCGTTAGCACTCTGATCGGAGCGGTGGGGAATGACCACGGTGAGCGCTTGAGCTACCTTCCAGGGATGCAGTCACACCTAGTGAGTATTCTCTGGGTTTTGGGAGGTCGTGCCAGTGGCTCGAAGTGACTTGGTGAAAGCACTGATTCGCAGTCACCAGCAGGGGGATGATCTTGGTTTCCAAAGCGCTGCCCAGGATCTAATTCAAGATGAAAGGCGGAAGCGCCATGATCTTGTGGCCGACCAGCTAGAGGCGATTCTCGAAGGGCATGGCAGGCAGCGCAGACCACTCCAAGTCTCGTCACTGCGACCGTTGCCAAAGACCCGTGACGACCTCCCGCTCCTCTCCTTGGAAGAGCCTCGGTTGTCATTTCAGGATCTCGTCCTTCCCCCAGATGTCGTCGATGTCCTTGATGCGTTGATTGAGGAGTTCCGCCAGCGCTCAGCAATGCGCGCTCACGGAATTGCACCCCGCTCCAGCGTTCTTTTTGTTGGCCCTCCTGGCTGCGGCAAGACAGCAAGCGCACAAGCAATGGCCGGTGAATTGGGCATTCCGGTAGCACGCGTGCAGCTCGCCACGGTGGTTTCTTCGTACCTGGGGGAGACGGCGCGAAACCTTGAACAGATATTCACCTTCTTGGACGTTGGGTCATGGGTGCTCATCTTTGACGAATTCGACATGTTGGGCCGAGAGCGTTCAGATCGTGCAGATCATGGTGAGCTGCGTCGGATCGTGGCGGCGATGCTGCAGGTAGTCGAGGAGCATCGAGGGGATTCCCTCTTTGTGGCTACATCCAACCATCCGACCCTTCTCGACACTGCGGTGTGGCGCCGCTTTGATGAGATCATTGAGCTTCCAGCTCCGGATGAAGCCGCAAGGGCTGCTGTGCTGGAGTTGAAGCTGCGTTCGGTAAGGCATGAATTCGATTTGAGGTCTGCTAGCAGGCGCATGGAGGGTTTCAGCGCTGCTGAGGTGGAAACGGCTGCCCTTGATGCGATCCGGCTGATGGTTCGGCGATTCGACAAATGCGTAGGCGAAGGGCACATCGCGTATGCCATAGAGAGAGGGGAGGAGAGACGGCAGATAGTGAACCGCTCCCAGGGCTAGGTGGCGGGCCTCGGTTAGGCCTGCGGCTCCTCCGCTTGCAACGAGTTCTTGACCCTGGGCCTCGCAAACCCCGACGTGGCGGACCCCCTGGGGAGCGTCGCTACCCCGATTCTGAGGGACACGGCAGGGAGATCAAGAACCGCTCCAGCGAGATATCGATGAAGTTCTCGCAACGCTCAAGCGTGCTTGGGATCGACCCGAAGCTGATTCTCGTCTTCGAACTCGGGCCCACCGTGGACCTCGATGAGTTCAGGAAGTCTGACCTGTTGGTCGTTGACTCATCAGACAAGCGGGTCGTCGTTGCCTTTGCTGGTGATCCTGAGCTAACTGCATTCCACGAACGGGTCGATGCGTATTCGCGTGGCGCTCCTCCGGGCCAGCAATCCGATCCCTATGCTCAGTTCTTTGATGCCATCGATACCTTGAGGCCATTCGGGCCTGAAGACCGCGTGTCTGCAGACCTGAAGCAGAGAATCTCCGAATCACCCTCTGATCGGCTTCGGTTGGACATTGAGTGTTGGCATCCCGGTGAAGTTGCCGCGGCTGGCGAATGGCTGGCAGAGGTGAAGGCAGGCGTTGATGCTGCTGGGGGATCGGTAGCCGACACCATGATTCACGACGGTGTCGGACTATTGCTTCTGAGGGCATACATGCCTGCTTCACAAGTAATGGAGCTAGCCAAATTAGATGCCATTGCGCGCATTGATCTCCTACCAAGACCGGCGCTCTCGTCACCTGAACTCTTCTCGCTTACTGTCGCCGACCTCCCAGAAGTCCAATCGCCTCATCCAGGATCACCAGTTGTTGGGATTGTGGATTCCGGAATTGCATCGGGTCACCACCTAATAGGGCCTGCTGTGCTCGCTTCCGATGCCATCGGGACTGGGATTTCCGATGACCAAGATGAGCATGGTCATGGAACCATGGTGGCTTCCCTATTGCTCTACGGAGATGTGCAGCGAGTTATTGCTCGCGGTCTTTCCACGCGTCCACTTTGCAGAATTGTCTCCGCAAGGGTGCTAGATGCCCACAACCATTTTCCTGTTGAGGACTTGTGGGAGCGAGACCTTGCGGAGGCCATCCAGTGGTGCGCGATGCAAGGTGCAAGAATTGTGAATCTCTCCATAGGGGACGAGCGGTCGCCATTTGTCTCTCCTCGACAGATGACCGCTGCCGCAGTCGTAGATGATCTTGTCCGCCAACTCGGCATTGTCGCCATCGTGCCAACGGGCAACTCTCGACCCGCCGACTACATGCCAACCATTGATGAGTCTGCAACGCATAGCTACCCAGAGATTCTCAATGGAGATGGACGATCGGGGTTGCTTGATCCCGGTTCTTCACTGCTGAGCCTGACTGTGGGAGGTGTCACCGACGCGGTGGCATCAGGCGGACAAAGCGGCCGTGAAACACTTGGCCGACTCCCTATGGGCCAACCTGGTTGGCCATCTCCGATCACCCGAAGGGGTCCTGGCCCTGGTGATGCCATAAAGCCCGAGGTTGTGGAGGGAGCGGGGACGCTCGGTGTGGAGCACGGCCATTTGGTGTCAAACGACCCCGAACTTGGCGTTGTGGGTGCACGTGCAAAGTCTGGTGGCTTGTTGAGCTGGGATGTCGGCACGAGCTTTGCGGTTCCTCTCGTTAGCCGGGTTGCCGCAGCAATAGCTGCTCGCTTTCCCGACTTCACCGCAGAGCTCATCCGGGCGCTCGTCCTCTTATCAGCTAGTCGTATCGAGTTCGCTGACAATTTTGAGGGCGGGCGGGCCGACTGCCTCAAGGCAGAGCGATCACTGTTGGGCTACGGCCGGCCCTCGATTGCCCGGGCAATCGAGTCCTCCTCTCATCGGGCAATTCTCGTGGCGAATGACGTAGTCCCGATCAATGGGGTCCACATCTACGAGATTCCAGTGCCGTCAACCTTCATGGAAACTGGGGGCGAAAGGGGAATTGACATTTCGCTGGCATATTCTCCCCCGACTCGCGTGCGGAGGCTTGACTATATGGCCAGCAGGATGGAGTTTCACCTGGTCAAGGGACTACCTGTGGAAGAAGTAGTTAGAGTCTTCGCCGAGGTGCAGGGGGAGGACTTGGATGATGAATCTGAAGGAGATGGGACTCGTCCTACTACTCCCAGTCAACTGGGCAGCCACTTGGTCAAACTTGAGCCTAGTACTGAAGCACGATCTCGTGGCGCAAACCAGCTAGGCCGGAGAGCATTCCGAAATCGCCTTGATTCAGAGCGGGACAGTCCCATGTTCCTCGTAGTTCGCAACGTGAACCGATGGGATGACGATGGTGCTACCCAGCCCTATTCCCTAGCCGTAGCTCTCTGGCGTGATGAGCAACAGGCAGAACTACACGCGGAGCTAGAAGCGCAACTCGAAGCGATTGCAGAACTGCCAGTGGAGATCGAGATTGAGGTCTGAGTCCAGTGAGGAAGGCTTGGGCTCGGTCAGGCGGTGCGGGCCATGTTGGCGAAGCGGGTGTAGTGCTGCTGGAAGGCCAGGCGGGTCTTGCCGGTGGGGCCGTTGCGGTGTTTGGCCAACAGCACCTCGGCGGTGCCGGTGTCGGCCGTCTCGGGGTTGTAGAGCTCGTCGCGGTACAGAAAGATCACCAGGTCGGCGTCTTGTTCGATGGAGCCCGACTCGCGCAGGTCGGCCAGGATGGGCCGCTTGTCTTGGCGCTGCTCCAGGTTGCGGGAGAGCTGCGACAGCGCCACCACCGGGCATTGCAGCTCGCGGGCCAGGATCTTGAGCCCCCGGCTGATCTCGGAGACCTCCACTTGGCGGTTCTCGGCGGTGTTGCGCCCGGTCATCAACTGGAGGTAGTCCACCACCACCATGCCCAGATCGCCCACCTGGCTGCGCAGCCGGCGGGACTTGCCCCTGATCTCCATGATGGTCACCCCCGGGTTGTCGTCCACCCAGATGGGGGCCTCCGACAGCCGCCCGATGGCCGTTGAGAGATCGGACCAGTCTTGGTCGGTGAGCTTGCCGGTGCGCACCCTAGAGGCGTCTACCCGGGCCTCTGAGCACAGAATCCGCTGGCTGATCTCGAGCTGGCTCATCTCCAAAGAGAACACCAGCACCGGCTTGCTGGCCCGCATGGCGGCGTGGGCGGCCATGCCCAGCGCGAAGCTGGTCTTGCCCACCGACGGGCGGGCGCCCACCACCACCAGGGTGTTGGGCTGAAGGCCGCTGGTGATCTCGTCGAGGTCGTTGTAGCCGGTGGGGGTGCCGGTGACGATCTCGCCCTGGTCGTAGAGCTTCTCGATGCGCTCCAAGTTGGCCGGCAACAGCTCGGAGATGCGGGCGGTGGAGTCGCCCATGCGGTCGGCGGCCAGCCGGTAAACCATGGCCTCGGCCGAGTCCACCGTTTTGACCACGTCGTCGCCGCCGTCGTAGCCCAGCTCGGAGATCTCCCCGCCGATCTCGATCAGCTTTCTGAGCGTGGCGGCCTCGTGGACGATGTTGGCGTACTTGGCCGCGTTGGCCGACGCCGGTGTGCCGGTTTGGAGCTTCACCAAAGCGGCGTTGCCCCCCACCTTGTCGGCCAGGCCGCGGTTGTTCAGCTCGGCGGCCACCGTCACCGCGTCGGCCGGCTCGCCCTGGGCGTACAGCGAGCACACCGCCTCGTACACATGGGCGTGGGCCGGGCGGTAGAAGTGCTCGGGCTTGATCAGATTCACCGCATCGGCGATGGCGTCGCGGCTCAACAGCATGGCGCCGAGCAGCGCCTCCTCGGCGTCGAGGTCGTGGGGCGGGACCCGCCCCAGGCGCCCCGGCGGCGGGGAACCGCTGCTGTCGGAATAGTCGAATGGATCGCTCACAGACTGCCCCTATTGTCCAGGTGGCAGTGACAATTGCTCTGCCCGACCGCATTCCACGGTTGCTTACTGTGGCAGCCGCGCGCGGTTTATCGCTAGGGGAAAGCCTCTGGATTTAGGTGGATATCCTGGGGATTTGCGGCCATCGGCCTCTCCAGGGCTATTCGGCGGCCACTACCTCGACGGTGATGGGAAACTCCACGTCGGGATGGGGCTTGGCGGTGACCGTGTGGCTGCCCAGCTCCTTGATCCCCTCGGAGTCGATGGCCTTGCGCTCCAGCATGATGTTGGCCTGCTCGGCCACCGCCCGAACGATGTCGGCGGTGGTTACCGAGCCGAACAGCTTGCCCTCGCCTCCGGCTCTAGCCGCGATGTGGATGGGGGTGGACACCAGCCGGGAGGCCATCTCCTGGGCCTCGGCCAGCTCTTTGGCGTCTTTCAGCTCGCGGGCCTGGCGCATGCGCTTGGCCTGGCGCTCGGCCCCCGGTGACGACTTGAAGGCCTTGCCGGCCGGGATCAAGAAGTTGCGGGCGTAGCCGTCGGCCACGTCCACCACATCGCCCTTTTTGCCCAGGGCATCGACGTTGTCGCGCAGCACCACCTTCATGACGCCGGCTCCTCGTCGCCAGCCTCCTCAGCGGGAGCATCGTCTGCGGCCGGCTCCTCGGCCGCCGGCTCCTCGGCCACTGGCTCTTCAGCCACCGGCTCGGGGGCCGCGGCCTCTTCGTCCGCCTCCTCAGCGGGGCCGGCATCGGCCGCTTCAGCCTCCATTGGGGCGGCGGCCTCCTCGGCGGGCATCTCGGCCAGTGGGCCATCGAAAGTGGCCTCGGCGCCTTCCAGATCGTCGGGGTCCATCTCCCCGGGCGGGCGCATGCCCGGCGGCGGGGCCGACGGCTGGGGCACCGGCCCGTCGAAGCGGCTGTCGTCTCGCATCCGCCCCGCGCTGCGCTGGGTGGTGATCCGGTTGTTGTAGGGCAAAAGCGCCATCTCGCGGGCGTTCTTGATGGCCCGGGCGATCTCCTTTTGCTGCTGCTGGTTGTTGCCGGTCACCTGGCGGGCCCTGATCTTGGCCCGGTCGGACATGAACCGCCGCAGCAGGTTGATGTCTTTCCAGTCGACATAGCCGATGCCCTCCTGGGTGAGGACGCTGACCTTCTTCTTGCGCCGCCGGCTGATGTCCTTGGCCTTCGGCTTCTTGGGTCCCTTGGCCATTAGAACGGCTCCTCATCGGGCACGTAGTCGGGGGTCTGGCTGCGCTGCTGGCGCCCGCCTCCGCCGCCCTGGTAGCCGCCTCCGCCGCCCTGGTTGCGGCCTCCGCCACCACCGCCGTCGCGGCGCTCGTTGCGGATCACCTCGACGGTGGCCCACCGCAGGCTGGGCGACACCTCGTCGGCGATGATCTCCACCTTGGAGCGGCGCTCGCCGTCCTGGGTCTCCCACGACCGCTGCTCCATCCGGCCGCTCACCACCACCCGAGTGCCCTTCGTAAGGCTCTCGCTCACGTTCTCGGCCAAGGTGTTCCAGCAGGTCACGTCGAAGAACGACACCTGCTCCTCGGTCTCGTTGGTCTGGCGGTTCTGCCAGCGGCGGTTCCAGGCCAGCCCGAAGGTGGCCACCGCGCTGCCGCCGGCGGTGAATCGAAGCTCCGGGTCCCGGGTCATGTTCCCGGTAACGGTCACCGTGTTGTCGAATGCCATCTCTGTGTCTCCTTGGTTACCCGGCCGCAGCCAGGGGGGTGCCGTCGCCCAGAAGGCCGCGTCGGGCGGCCTCGTGGTCGGGCAGACGGATCAGCTTGTGGCGGACCACCTCGTCCGCAAGTTGGAGGAGACGTTCCAATGAGCCCATCTCGCGCGTCTCGGTCACGAATTCGAGAACCAGGTAATAGCCCTCGGATTGATGGTTGATCTCGTAGGCGAAGCGGCGCTTGCCCCACCGGTCTTCGGCCTTTATCTCGCCGCCGCCTGCCGACACGTTGTCGGAAACCTGGGCGATGCAGGCGTCCACGTTCGATTCCTCGACGCCCGCGTCCAAAATGATCATCAACTCGTATGCCCGCATGGCGAGCTCACCTCCCTGTGGACCCGGCACCAGCCGGGGCCCCGAATGCCGGGGCAGGGCCTGTATTTCAGGCAGAACTCTATCCGACGTGGCCGTAAAGGCCCAACGCCATCTCCTCGTCGGGGTTCATCTCATAGCACTCGTCTAAGGCGGGGAATGCGCCGGAGCGCACGTCGGCCGCAAACCGGGCCAGGGCGTTCACGCCGTCGGCGTGCAGGGTGGCGTAGCGGCGCACGAACCGGGGGAGCATCCTGGTCTCGAGGCCCAAAACGTCGTGGAACACCAGCACCTGGCCGTCGCAGCCGCCGCCCGCGCCGATGCCGATGGTGGGCACGTCTACCGCGTCGGTGATCATCTGGCCCACCGCGGCGGGCATCCCCTCCAACACGATGGCGAAGCACCCGGCGTGGGCCAGCGCCTTGGCGTCGGACACCAGGCCCAGCGCCGCCTCGCTGCTGCGCCCCTGCACCCGGTAGCCGCCCTGGGCCAGCATCGACTGGGGGGTGAGGCCGAGGTGGCCCATCACCGGCACCTGGGCGCTCACGATGGCCTCGATCATGGGCACCCGCTCGGCGCCGCCCTCGAGCTTCACCGCCTGGGCGCCGGCCCGCACCAGAGTGGCGGCGTTGGTCACCGTGTCGGCGGTGGTCACGTGGTAGCTCATCCACGGCATGTCGGCCACCACCATCGCCTTGGGGCGGGTGCGGGCCACCGCCGCGGTGTGGTGGGCCATCTCCTGCACGGTCACGCTCATGGTGTCGTCGTGGCCCAGCACCACCATGGCCACCGAGTCGCCCACCAAGATGAGGTCGGCCCCGGCCTCGTCGGCCATGCGGGCGCTGGGCGCGTCGTAGGCGGTGAGCATTACGAGCGGGTCGTCGCCATCGCTGCGCTTGCGATGGCTGATAGCCGGAGCAGTGAGCTTTGAGCCCATGATTGTTCCCCTTTCCCGTCCAGCGCACTTGGCTGCCGGCGGTCGCCCTCTACCTTAGCCCACCGCCTTGTGACCGGTGCCAACCCCTCGCCTGCATTCGGCGGCCAATCGACCGCTAGCGTCGGGTGCATGGACGATTTGTTGGACCGAACTGATGCGGTGGGGCTGGCCGATGCCATTAGGGCCGGCGAGGTGTCGGAGGCCGAGGTGCTGGAGGCCACCATGGCCCGCATCGACGAGCGCAACCCCGAGCTGAACGCCATCACCACGATGGTGGAGCCCGAGCCGGCCGCCGACGGGCGGCTGCGGGGGGTGCCGTTCGCCATCAAAGATCTGCACTTCGCCATGCGGGGCACCGTTACCACCCACGGGTCGCGGTACTTTGCCGACGCCCCCATAGACGACCACGACGCCGAGGTGGTGAGCCGCTACCGGGCCGCGGGGATGGTGCTTTTGGGCCGCACCAGCTCGCCCGAGCTCGGCTTGTCCACCACCACCGAGCCGGCCCTGTTCGGGCCGTGCGCCAACCCGCTGGACGTTGGCCGCAGCGCGGGCGGCTCCAGCGGCGGGGCGGCCTCTGCGGTGGCCTCGGGGATGCTGACCGTGGCCCATGCCTCCGACGGGGGCGGCTCCATCCGCATCCCGTCGTCGGCCTGCGGGCTGTTCGGGCTCAAGCCCAGCCGGGGGCGGGTGAGCTTCGGCCCCGACGCCGGGGAGGGCTGGAGCGGCTACTCCACCACCCATGTGGTGTCTCGCACGGTGCGCGACAGCGCCGTGCTGTTGGACCTGACCTCCGGCCTGGCCCCCGGCGACCCCTATGTGGCCCCTACGCCCGACGGGACATTCGAGGCGGCCATCGCCACCCCGCCGCCCTCGCTTCGGATCGCGGTGTGGGACGGCTCGGCCGACGGGATCGAGCTCGACTCCACCGCCAGGGGGGCGCTGGACGCCGCGGTGGCGCTGTGCGAGGAGCTGGGCCACCGCCTGGAGGAGGCCGACCTGCCGGTGCGCCGGGGGATGGGCGGACCCCAGGGTGTGATCACCTCCTCACACACCGCCGCTTTGGTGGCCCGGCGCGAGGCCGCTTGCGGGCGGCCCTCCGGCGACGAGCTGGAGCCGGTGGCCGCCTCCCTGGCCGCCCAGGGCGCTGCGTTGACCGGCCCCGACTATGCCCAGGCCATTCTCGACAGCCATCTGATGGGACGGACCATGGGCCGCTACCACGCCTCGGGGATCGATCTGGTGCTCACCCCCACGCTGGCCCGGGTGCCGCCGCCGCTGGGCGAGCTGGTGGCCACTGCCGACAATGTGGCCGAGTGGGGCGCCCGTCAGGGGGCCTACAGCCCGTTTTGCGCCATGGCCAACGCCACTGGCCAGCCGGCCATGTCGGTGCCGCTTCACTGGGACGACCAGGGCCTCACCGTGGGCAGCCACTTCATCGCCCCCTACGGGGCCGAGGCCCTTTTGTTGAAGCTGGCCGCCCAGATAGAGCAGGCCCGGCCCTTCTGGCCCCAGCCCCGGTAGCCGCAGCGATCCGGCGGCGGGCAGCCGACCTTCGATCGGCCGATCAGCGAACGGTCAGCGGGATTGCAGCACGTAGCTCCGCAGGAGGTGGTTCCAGTTGCAGTCGGGGCACACCTCCACCTCGTAACAGGTGAAGCGGCCTTTGCGCCGGGCCAGCTTGGCGATCTCCGCCGCGTAGCTGATGCAGCGCCCGAACGGCGGCAGCCGGGGCCCGAACACGTATGACACCAGCGCCAGCCCGTCGCCGTGGCACACCGGGCACGGCTCGCCTGCGGGGGTGCCCACCTCCCGGCCGGCCCGCACCAGCTCCGGGTGGGCGTCGCACACCTGATCGGCCATCCGGGTGCCGCTCTTCAGCCGGTGCAGCACATGGGCCCGCACCAGCCGATAGTCCACCGTGGAGGCGGGCTCGGGTTGGACCCCTACTGCTGCGGCCATCGGGTCGGCCATGGCGACAGAGTAGTCACATCTGTCAAGCCGGCGGTCGCTCAAAGGGCCGACACTGCGCCGCAGCTTTCCGCTAAAATCCGGCGGCTTTGCTCTTGCGACCAAAGGGCCATTTGTCACCGTCGGCTACTACCCTGACCTCCATGAGCGGAGCACTCGACGGCATACGGGTCCTCGATCTGACCACCCGGATGGCTGAGGCGGCGGGCAAGGCGATGGCCGACCTCGGCGCGGAGGTGATCAAGGTGGAGCCGGTGCTGGGCTGCGACGCCCGCACCACCCCGCCGTTCGCCGCCGACGGCCGCTCCTTGTTCTGGGAGGCGTGGGGGTTGGGCAAGCACAGCGTGGTGTGCGATGTGGAGCTGCCCGGCGCCCTCGACCAGTTCCGGGCGCTGGTGGCCAGCGCCGATGTGCTGTTGGAGTCGTTCGCCCCCGGCCACATGGCCGGCCTGGGCCTCGGCCCCGACGATCTGGCCGCCATCAACCCCAAGCTGGTGTACGTGTCGGTGACCCCGTTCGGCGCCAACACCCCCGACGCCGAGGTTCCCATGACCGACCTCACCATGTCGGCTGCCGGGGGGCTGTTGGGCATGCAGGGCGACCACGACCGGGTTCCCACCCCGGTGGGCTACCCCGAGACGTCGTTTCTGGGGGCGATGCAGGCCGCGGCCGACGCCATCATGGCGCTGTGCGAGCGCGACCGCAGCGGGCTGGGCCAGCACCTGGACAGCTCCGTCCAGGCGGCGGTGATGTGGTCGCTGATGTCGATCACCAGCTACGCCGCACTGGGACAGGACTTCCCCGGCCGGGGCGACGACCGGGCCGATATGACCCACCCCGAGATCGTGCCCGGGCTGCGGATGCCGTTCATCGAGCCCTGCGCCGACGGGTACGTGGGCATGACCCTGGTGCTGGGCGACCAGGGCAACCGGGGGATGAAGTCGCTCATGGCCTGGGTGATCGAGGAGGGCGCCCTCGACGACGACCTGGCCGAGGTGGACTGGGAGCGCTACTTGGAGCTGTTGGGCGACGGGAGCCTGGCGCCGGCCGACGCCGAGCGGGCACTCGATCAGATGCTGGCCTTCATCGCCACCAAGACCCAGGCCGAGATCCAGGAGCAGGCGGTGGCCGGCAAGATGCTAGTGGCCCCCTGCTACACCGCCGCCCACCTGGCCGCCGATCCCCAGCTGGCCGCCCGGGACTTCTGGGTAGAGGTAGGCGGTGCCGTGCACGCCGGCCCGTTCGCCCGCCTGTCGGCCACGCCCATCTCCTACCGCCACCCCGCCCCCGCCCTGGGCCAGCACCAGCAGCTGGTGGACGATCTGGCGCTGGTCCCCGCGGCTGAGGCCCCCAGCAAGGTGTGGGCCGAGCCCCGGGGCGCGCTGTTCGAGGGGCTGAAGGTGGCCGATTTGTCGTGGATCGCCGCGGGGCCGCTCATCGCCAAAGACCTGGCCAACCTGGGGGCCACCGTGATCCGGGTGGAGACCGAGGCCCGCCTCGACACCCTGCGCTGGATCCCCCCGCACCTGCCCCACGCCTCGCCCATGAGCGCCGGGCACCCCATGGCCAACATGAACCAGTCGAAGCTCGGCCTGGGGCTCAACTTCACCGTTCCCGAGGCCGCCGCGGTGATTAACCGGATGATCGAGTGGGCCGACGTGGTGGTGGAGAACTACACCCCCGGCACCGCGCATCGGCTGGGCTTCGGCTATGAGCATGTGCGGGCCCTCAACCCCGGTGCGGTGATGCTGTCGAGCTGCATGCGGGGCCAGACCGGCCCCGAGGCCCGCCACACCGGATTCGGCCTGCACGGGGCCTGCCTGGGGGGATTCACCGCCATCACCGGCTGGCCCGATCGGCCGCCCAATCCGCCCTGGGGGGCCTACACCGATTTCATCTCCCCCCGCTATGCGCTGTCGGCGCTCGGCGCGGCCCTGCACCACCGCAACCGCACCGGCCAGGGCCAGTACATCGACCTGTCGCAGATAGAGGCCTCCATCCACTTTCTGGCGCCGCTGGTGCTGGAGTACCGCGACAGCGGCCGGGTGCGCACTCCGCCCGGCACCGACTGTGAGCGGGCCGCGCCCCACGGCGTGTTCCGCACCACCGGCACCGAGCGCTTCTGTGCCGTGGCGGTGGAGACCGACGAGCAGTGGGAGGCGCTGCGCTCGGTGGTGCCGAACCTGGCCACGGTGGACGACCGCTGGAGCGAGCTCGGGATCGCCAACGCCGAGGAGCTGCTGATCGGCTGGTTCGCCGAGCGAGAGGGCTTCGAGGCCGCCCAGGAGCTGCGGGACCACGGCGTGCCCGCCTATGCAGTCCTGCGGGCCAGCGACTTCTACGCCGATCCCAACCTGGTGGCCCGGGAGTTCTTCATCGAGCTCGACCACGGCGCAATCGGCAAGATGACCTTCGACGGCCCCGTCACCCTGTTCTCCGCCACCCCCGCCCGCCCCTGGCGCGCCGGCCCCATGGTGGGAGAGCACACCCAGCAGGTGATGTCGGAGGTCCTCGGATTCTCCGACGAAGAGATAACCGCCCTAGCCGCCACCGGCGCGCTCACCTAGCCGGCTCCGACCTTGCCGGCCCCGACCTTGCCGACATTGCCCAGACGACGCCCACCGACCCGAGGAGGCCTTCAATGACCGCCACCGAGCCTGATAGGACTCCGGCCGACCGGTCGGTGTATGAGCGCTTGGCGCTGCATCTGCCCAACGACATCGGCATCGGCAGCGCGCTCATCACCATGGTGGAGCCCCACGAGGGCCAAGAGTACGAGTACAACCGCTGGTACGAAGACGACCACTTCTTCTCCGGGGCCATGCACGGACCCTGGGTGTACGCCGGGCGGCGCTGGGTGGCCCCCCGGGCGCTGCGGGATCTGCGCCCCGCCGTCGACGAGCCGGCGTTCGAGCCCCCCGACGCCGGCTGCTACATCTCTTTGTACTGGAGCACACCGGGCCACGAGGACGACACCGAGCGGTGGAGCTTTCTGGCCATGGCCGAGGCCCTCATGCCCCACGGCCGGGGCTTCCCCCAGCGCGACCACGTGTACACCGCCTTCCACCACTACCGCTTCGGCGTGGTCCGCCCCGGCAGCGGCCCCATGAAGCCCCATCTGGCGCTCAACCACCCCTTCGCCGGCCTGGTGGTAGAGGTGGTGGACGCCGCCGAGGTGTCCGACCAGGACGCCCTCGAGCAGTGGCTGGCCCACGACCACCTGCCCTCGGTGCTGCTGGGCTCGCCCGCGGTGATGTGCCTGGCCTTCGCCCCCCGGGAGTTCGCCCAGGGCCGCATCGAGCAGCCCGGCACCCCGCCGGTGGCCCCCACCGCCAAAGTGGGCCAGCGCCTGTGTCTGCTGTGGTTCTTGGAGCAAGACCCCGCCGAGGTGTACCCCGACGCCTTCGCCGCCCACCACAACGCCCTGGCCACCCACCCCAAAGCCTCCCTGGCCCTGTCAGCCCCCTTCATCCCCACCATTCCCGGCACCGACACCTACGTAGACCAACTCCGCTGAACTAAAGGGCCATAACCGGGCCTCGGTAACATCGCTCGCGTGACTGTGGAGACCCATTACCGGACCTGTCCGCTTTGTGAGGCGATGTGCGGGTTGGAGATAAAGACCGAGGGCACCAAGGTGCTGCCCCCCATTCGGGCCGATCGCGACGACGTGTGGAGCAAGGGCTTCATCTGCCCCAAGGGCACCACGCTGGGCCACCTGCACGAAGACCCCGACCGGGTGCGGGTGCCGCTGGTGAAAGACGAGAACGGCACCTTCCAGGAGGCCACCTGGGAGGAGGCCTACGCCCGGTGCGAGGAACTGCTCCACGGCGTGCGCAACACCCACGGGACCGACGCCATCACCTATTACATCGGCAATCCCGCGGCCCACAACTTCTCCATCAGCCGCTATGTGGGCGCGCTGGTGATGCTGTCGGGCGTGCAGATGGGCTATTCGGCGGGCACGGTGGACCAGTGGCCCAAGAACGTGTCGTCGCAGTGCATGTACGGCAACTCGTGGACCTTCCCCACTCCCGACATCATGCGCACCCAGTATCTAGTGGTGATGGGGGCCAACCCCCACGCCTCCCAGGGCAGCTTGTTGGCCTGTCCCGACGTGCTGGGCGAGATGGACAAGATCCGCGAGCGGGGCGGCAAGTGCGTGGTGATCGACCCCCGGCGCACCGGCACCTGCGACCACGCCGATGAGTGGGTGCCCATCACCCCGGGCACCGACGCCGCCTTCTTGCTGGCCCTGTGCCATGTGCTGTTCGACGAGGATCTGGTGGATCTGGGCACCATGGCCGGCCATGTGAACGGCCTCGATGAGGTGCGGGCCCTGGTGGCCGACTGGACTCCGGAGATGGTGGAGGCCACCACCCAGATCCCGGCCGAGACCACCCGCCGCCTGGCCCGGGAGATCGCCGCCGCCGACAGCGCCTGTGTGTACGGGCGCATCGGATTGTGCAACCAGGAGTTCGGCACGCTGGCCTCCTGGCTGATCGACGTGGTGAACCTGCTCACCGCCAACTTCGACGTGGCTGGCGGGATGATGTTCGGCAACCCGGTGGCCCCGGCCATGGCCACCCTCAACTTCGAGGAGCCCAAGGAGCCCGAGTTCGGCCGCTGGCACAGCCGGGTGCGGGGCGCTCCCGAGGTGCTGGGCCAGGTGCCGGTGTCGTGTCTGTCGGAGGAGATCATGACTCCCGGCGAGGGGCAGTTGAAGGCGCTGGTGGTGGTGGCCGGCAACCCGGTGATCAGCTCGCCCGAGGCCGGCCGCCTCGATGAGGCGCTGCCCATGCTGGATGCCATGATCTGCATCGACAACTGGGTGAACGCCACCACCCGCCACGCCGACGTGATCCTGCCCGGTCTGTCGCCGCTGGAGCAGCCCCACTGGGACGAGATGATTTGGTCGTGGGCGGCTCGCACCGCGGGCAACTGGTCGGATCGGATCTTCGACTACGGCGACCGCCCCGACGAGTGGGAGGTGCTCACCCGGGTGGGCGCGCTCATGGGCGGCCAGACCAACGACGAGATCGACGAGAAGGCCATCGACGACGGGTTCTTCTCCGGGCTGTGCATGTTCTTCGGGCTCGACCCCGCCCACGTTCTGTCGCACTACGACGAGGGCGGCCCCGAGCGGATGACCGACCTCATGATCCGCATCGGCCCCCGCGGCGACCGCTACGGCGAGAACCCCGACGGCCTCACCCTCCAAGACTTCAAAGACAACCCCCACGGCCTCGACTTCGGGCCCATGGTGCCCCGGGTGCCCGACATCCTCCACACCCCGTCGGGCCGCATCGAGATGGCCCCGCCCTACATCACCGCGGATGTGGGCCGGCTCCAGCGCCGCCTGGGCCGCGACGACGGGATGGTGCTGGTAAGCCGCCGCCACGTGCGCTCCAACAACTCGTGGATGCACAACGTGAAGGTGCTGGTGAAGGGCAAAGACCGCTGCACGCTGCTGGTACACCCCGACGATGCCTCCGGCATCGGCCTGGTGGACGGGGCCGCGGCCCGGGTGAGCACCGAGATCGGCAGCATCGAGGTGCCGGTGGAGGTGAGCGACGAGATGATGCCCGGCGTGGTGAGCCTGCCCCATGGCTGGGGCCACAACCTCGACGGCGTGCAGCTCTCGGTGGCCAAGGAGTTCGCCGGGGTCAACAACAACCTGTTGGCCCCGGGCGAGCTGGTGGACGAGATCTCCGGCAACGCCATCGTGAACGGCATCAAGGTGGAAGTGGTCCCCGTCCCCGCCTGATATCTCGCTGGTTCCGGTAGGTAATCTCAGGCTTCTATGGCTATTCCCCAAGACCGCGACATCGACGCCATCAAGGCCTCGCTGTCGGAGTGGATGAACACCCGGCCGGGGGTGTCCGATGCCGAGGTGACCTTTCTGGTGAACCCCGAGGCCTCCGGGTTCAGCAACGAGACCCTGGTGTGCGACGCCGTATACACCCACAACGGCGAGACCCGCGACTCGGGCATCGTGGTGCGCAAGCGCCCCACCGACTACGCCATCTTCCCCGCCTACGACATGAGCGTGCAGTACCGGAGCATGCAGAACATGGCCGCCTGCGGCAGCGTGCCGGTGCCCGAGGTGCTGTGGGTGGAGGACACCGGCGAGGTGCTGGGCGAGCCGTTCTTCATCATGGATCGCCTGCACGGCCGGGTCCCCTCCGACAACCCGCCGTTCTTTGCCGAGGGCTGGGTGTTCGAGGCCACCGCTGAGCAGCAGGCCACCCTGTACAACTCGTCGGTGGACACGCTGGCCGCGGTGGCCCGCACCGACTGGAAGGCCAACGGCTTCGACTTCGTGGAGCGTCCCCAATACGGCGGGCCGGGGTTCGCCCAGCAGCTCGGCTATCAGCGCTACTACGCAAACTGGGCGGCCGAGGACCGGCCCAAGCCGCTGATCGACGCCGCGTTGGACTGGTTCGACGCCAATGACCCCTCCGGGTCTATGCCGGTGCAGCTGAACTGGGGCGACGCCCGGCCCAGCAACCTCATGTACGGCGACGACTTCAAGGTGATGGCCGTGTTCGACTGGGAGATGGCCGACCTGGGCCCCGGCGAGGTGGACCTGGGCTGGTTCTTGTACATGAACCGGTTCTTGAGCGAGGGCGCCGGTATTAGCTGGCTGCCGGGTTTCGCCGACCGGGCCGGCACTATCGCCCGCTGGGAGCAGGCCGTGGGCCGCAAAGCCGAGCACATCGACTACTTCGAGGCCTGGGGCTGTTTGCGCTTTTGCATCATCATGGTGGCCATCGTGAACATGCAGGTGAAGTACGGGACGTTCCCCGCCGATTTCGGCGCCCAGTACGAGCGGGTCAACCCCTCCACCCAAATGCTGGCCCAGTACCTGGGCATGCCCGCCCCCGAGTGACCCGGAGAGACCCATGAGCGACGCTGAGAATCGAGCCCTGGCCGAGGCGCTATTTGCTGCGCTGGAGGCCATGGACTGGCCTGCGGTGGCCGATTTGTTCACCGAAGACGGCACCTATCAGGACATGCCGTTCGAGACCGACTCCGGCGGCACCGTGGGCCACGCCGGCATCATCGGCAAGCTCGAGGTGGGCCTGTCGATGCTGGAGCGCTTCGAGCTGGGCGTGAGCGACATCTGGTGCGATGGCGACGACGTGCTGGTGGAGCGGGTGGAGGTGTGGTACCACCCCGACGGCACCGTGGCCAGCCTCCCCGTTTTGTGCCGCCTCCAGATCCGCGACGGAAAGATCGCCCACTGGCGCGAGTACTGGGACTACAACTACCTGATCGCCCAGCAGCCCGACACCTGGCTCCCCGAATCCCCCCGCCCCCGCTGGGACTGATCCGCTACCAGTAGTTCCTGCGTTTGCGGGCCCAGTCGGCAGAGCGGAAGAGCAGCAGCCAGGCGAGTACGAGTCCGCCCGACATCAGGGCCAGGTAGACGAGAAGCCCCATTACCCCGACAAAGAGGAGAACGGGCAGAAACATCAGCGACATGTTGATGGACTCATTCAACGACAAGCTGTTCGAGGGCGCGGCCACGGTCTTGGCCGCGGCGATGCCCAGCGAGAGACCGGCTGAAATGAGACCGCCGAGCAGCATCGCCGCAATCGCCGTCCGCCGGGTTGGCCTCAGCCCCACTTTGGCCAGGTAGCGGGCGGTCGTTTCCGGCCGGACCTTTGATGCCGCCACAACGAGCATCGTGAAGAACACGGCAACAACCCCGGGCACGCTCAGCAGGCCCAGCCATCCGTAGACGTTCACCTCGTCATCCTCGGTGATGCCCGCAGTGGCGTATCTGCCCGCCAACCCGGCATAGATCCCCATCAGACAGAGCGGTCCCAGCACGAAGAACCACCACTTGCGCCAGGGCTCCAGCCAGTACTCCACCGCAAGCCAAAGAGCCGCCGCCAACACCGCCAGCGAGGCCACCAGCCCTATCGGATGGGCCAGCTCATTCAGCCACCCCGGCGCCCGCCAGATGAAATAGAGCCGAAGCTCATCATCTGAGTAATCCGTCTGATCCCCAAACAAATGCCAAACACCCACCGGCAGCAAAACCACCAAAACCCCCGCCGGAATCAAATGCCGGAAGGGCGGCCTCCGGTTGCCCGGCTCAGGAGGTGAAGGTTGTAGCCAAGTGGCCAAGGAGAGCTCCTCGTGTGCTTCCGGCCAGTTCTACTCGAAGCGGGCGCCCATTTGTTTGAGGATTTCTACGGTGTTGACGGCGGCCATGCGGCCTTGTTGGCCGGGGGTGTAGGTGGCCGACTCGATGGTGTTGGTGTAGGGGAAGGGGCCGTGGCGCTGGTAGACGTCCCATGAGACGGGGGAGCGGCGGTCGATGCCCACGTCGATGCCCTCGAAGGGGGCCATGGTCCACATTCCGGTGAAGCCCTCGCCGGCCGCGGTCTCGGTGCCGTCCACCAGCAGCCGCAGGTCCCAGGCAAAACCGTCGGTGATGGTGAAGTCGAGCCGCACGGTGCGCCGGCCCTCGGCCAGTGGGCCGCTGTTCAGGTGCCGCATGTGGCCGTAGCCATTGTGCACGTAGACCACCTCGCCGCCCTCCACGTAGCAGGCGTAGCCGCCGCCCTGGTCGCCGTGGGCCACCAGCATGCCCTCATCACCTGCGGCGTAGTGAAACTCGATGTCCACGGTGAACGAGCGGGCCTGGATCATCTTCATGCTCCGGTAGCGCTCCAGGGTGTCGGTGCCCGGCACGATCCGCACCGGCGTCTCGTACACCTCCTCTGACGGGGGCCGCTGCACGAACTTGAGCATGGAGCCCTCGTCCAGCGGGTACACCTGGTAGCGGTGGGCGGCTTGTTCCCAGGCGTCGATCAGCTCTTGGCGCCGCTCGGGCTCGGCCTCCGACAAGTCCACCGTCTCGGTGGGGTCGTCGGCCAGGTTGTACACCTCCCACTCGTGGTCGCCGAACGGGGTCATCGGCAGGTGCAGGGTGACGGCTTCCCAGCCGTCGCGGTAGAACCCCCGGTGGCCGATCTGCTCGTAGTACTGCTCGGTGTGGTGCTCGTCGGCATCAGAGGCCGCAAACGTGGGGGCGAAGCTGGCCCCGGCCAGCGGCCCCTTCAGCGGCTGGCCGTTGCGCTCGGTGGGGGCGCTGAGCCCCACGATGTCCAAAACGGTGGGCAGCACGTCGGTGATGTGCAGGTACTGGCGGCGGAACCCGCCGGGGTCGGCAATCCGCTCGGGCCACGACGAGATCATGGCCACCTGGTGGCCGCCGGCGTGGGTGTTGATCTTGTACAGCCGGAAAGGCGTGTTGCCGGTCATGGCCCAGCCCCGGGGATAGTGGGCCAGGGTCTGGGGTCCGCCCAGCAGGTGCAGCCGGGCATGGTCGTCTTCGATGTCGCCCGGGGTGGGCGACAGCACCTCGAAGTACTGCGCGCAGCCGGTGTCCTCGCCCTCCCGGGAGGCCCCGTTGTCGGAGGTGAACAGCACGAGGGTGTTGTCCCACTCGCCCAGCTCCTCCAGGGCGGCCCGCAGCCGCCCGAAGTTCTGGTCGACGTTGTCCACCATGGCGGCGAACACCTCCATGTAGCGGGCGAACACCTCCTTTTGGGTGGTGGACAACTCATCCCAGGGCGGGACGTCGTTGCGCTCCTCGGAGTTGCGGGGCGGCAGCGTTGTGTCGGCGTCGAAGATGCCCAGCTCGATCTGACGGGCGAAGCGGCGCTGGCGGATCTCGTCCCAGCCGGCGTTGTAGGCCCCCCGGTACTTCTCGATGTCGTCTGCCTTGGCCTGGAGCGGGGCATGCACCGCCCCGTGCGACAGGTACAGGAAGAACGGCTGGTCGGGTCGGGCCGCCTTCTGCTCCCGCAACATGGAGATGGCCTCATCGGTGATGTCGTCGGTGAAGTAGTAGTCGTCGGGGTACTGGTCGGTGCGCACCACGCTGTTGTCGCGGATCAGCCGGTGGGGGTGGTGGAAGTTGGTGAACCCGTCGAGGAAGCCGTAATAGCGGTCGAACCCCCGCTGGAGCGGCCACGAGTGCTGGGGGCCTACCAGGTTGGAGTCTTTGCACAGGTGCCACTTGCCCACCATGAAGGTGGCGTAGCCCCCCGCCCGCAAGATCTCGGCCACCGTGGCGCAGTGCTCGGTGAGCTCGGAGGTGTAGCCGGGGTAGCCGGGGTCGGAGTGGCACACGTGGCCCACCCCCACGTCGTGGTGGTTGAGCCCGGTGAGCAGTGACGCCCGGGTGGGCGAGCACATGGGGTTGACGTGGAAGTTCAGGTAGCGCAGCCCCTCGGCCGCCATCTGGTCGATGTGGGGGGTATCGATCTCCGAGCCGTAGCAGCCCAGATCGGCGAAGCCCAGGTCGTCCAACAGCACCACCACAATGTTGGGCGCCCCCTCCGGCGCCCGCACTGCCTCAGGCCACCACGGATCAGACCCCGCCACCGTGCGCCCCGCTCGCCCCTCCCACCCCTCATAGGGCTCAGGCCTATTCGCTGTGTCGTCACTCATCGGGCCCTCCCTTGAGGTGGCTGCTGGATCTTCTGGTGTGTCAGACGGGCGAGAAGGTGGGGTCGGGGGTGATCACCCAGAACATGGCGCCGGTGTCGTCCACAAGCTGGGCCATGCGGCCCGGCGGGGTGTCCATGGGCGGGACCACCACATGGCCTCCCAGCTCTTGGCACTGGGCCGCGGTGGCGTCGCAGTCGTCCACTGCGAAGTACACCGCCCAGTGGGAGGGAATCAGCGGCGCGGGCAGCGGGCCGGCGCTGGCGATCATCTCGCCGTTGTGCATGATGCCCACCGAATCTTCCATGTCGAGGGTCACCGGGGTCCAGCCCAGAATCTCGGAGTAGAAGGCCAGGGCCTTGTCGACATCAGCCGAGAGGAGCTGGTTCCAGCACAGCGTGCCGTGCTCGCTCTTGAGCTCGGCGCCATCTTGGCCTATCGCCTCCCACAGCATCACCACTGCACCGGTGGGGTCGGCCACCACCACCATCCTCCCCGCGCCCGCCGGCTCCATCACCGGTCCCATCGGCGTGCCTCCCGCGGGCGCTACCTTGGCCAAGGCCTCGTCAGCGTTGTCCACCGAGATGTAGGTCTCCCACACGTTGGGAATCCCCATCTCGCACATGTCCTGAGGCTTCTCCAGCAGCCCCAGCACCGGCCTTTCGCCCTTCAGCCCCAGGGTGTAGACCACCTGCGACCCGTCGTGCTCATCGCGGAATGTCAGCCCGAAGAGCGACGAATAAAACGCCTTGGCCTTGTCGGGCTCTTCGGTACACAAATCGACCCAGCTGAAGTCTCCGTGGACGTAGCCGTCTACCTCGGGCATAGCGGTTCTCCTCTTCCCCGTCTCGGCCGGATTTCAGGCAGCGTATAGGTTCAGATGGCGTCGCCCACATTGGTGCGGCGGGCGCCGATTGCCCAGGTGAGCAGGGCCAAGATCACCAGGGGATCGAGGACATCCCAGGCCGTCTCGCAGGTGTAGTAGAAGAAGGCGACGATGAACACCGCCACCCCCAGCCCCGTGGCGACGACGGCGGCGAGGAGGGTGAAGGGGTTGGCCGGCTCCATGCCTTGCCTTTGGGCCATCACCCGGCGCCACCCGACGCACATGGCCACAGTGGCACAGCCGACGAACAGGGGATCGATGGTGTTCCAGAGGTTGTTGCTGCTGTTGAAGGTGTCGGTGTACTTGTTGAGCAAGAACGCCACCGCCAGCGACGACAGGCACAGTGTGCGGATCCACGGCACCTTGCTGGTGTTGCGCCACAGCAGCCACACGCCGACGATGGAGAAAACCAGGGGGCCGATCTGCCAGAGCTGCCACTTCCAGTTGTCGGACAGCTCGGTGTTGGGGTCGAACCGCTCGGATTGGACGGTCCAGGCGAACACGGCCACCACTAGGAGTCCCGCTCCGATGAAGGAGTCGATCACTCCCAGATCCCGCCGTCGGAAGATTTGCTCAATCATGCTCATGCCATATTGAACACCCGCAGGGCGTTGTCTCGCAGGAATTTGGGCCAAACATGGTCGCGGAATCCCACATCGCGCATCTCGGTCATGATCCGCTCCAGCGACAGCCCGGAGGGGAAGTAGCCGGCGTACATCACTTTGTCGGCGCCCCGGGTGTTGGCGTAGTCGATGATGGCTCTCGGGTAGTGCTTGGGGGCGAACGCCGAGGTGGAGTAGTGCAGCCCCGGCCACTTCAGCATGAGCTTGACCATGAGGCGTTCCCACGGCTCAGAACCGTGGCGGGTGACCAGCACCAGCTCGGGGAAGTCGTAGCACACCCGGTCGAGGTGCTCGACGTGCTGGGGGCCGAACGGGAACCGCGGGCCGGGCACGCCGGCGTTGATGCACATGGGGATCTCCAGCTCGCAGCACGCGGCGTAGATCGGGTACATAAGCGGGTCGTTGATGTTCACCTGGGGGTGCAGCCCGGTGGGGAAGCAGGCCGCGGCGATCACCCCCAGCTCGGCTACCGCCCGGCGCAGGTCCCGCACCGCCTGCACGCCCTGGTTGGGGTCCACCAGGTAGCTGCCGTAGAGGCGGTCGGGATGCTCGGCCACCCCCCGGGTGCCCCAGGTGTCGCCGAAGTTCACCGGCAGCAGCCCTTTGTCGATGCCCCAGAGGTCCATCTCGGCCAGCAGATAGGCAATGAAGTCCACCGTGCCGTCCACCTGGGGCAGATCCTTGAACATGTAGGCCGCGCCGTGGCCGAAGCTGCGGCTCTCGGTGTCTTTGAGCAGCCCCTGGAAGTTGGCGTACCAGGCGTCGCGGTCAGACGGCACGCCCAGCATGAGGTCGACCGCCCCGATGTCCTCAATAGGGTGAGGGGCCATCGGGTGGGCTTGAGGCTCGGAGGCCATTCAGCTAGCCAGGGTCTCGAACAGGTCGGCGTCGGTTTTGCGCAGGCGGCGGTAGTTGGCCTCCCACATCATGGGGATGAAGTACTTGTGGTACGCCTTTTTGGCCCGGGCCGCCTCGGCCTCGACCATCTCGGAGCCTCCCACCACCTGGGCCTCGTAGTGGGCCCGGGCCGAAGTCTCATAGGCGATGGCCTTGATGGTGGCCTCCTCCAGCGAACCGCACACGAAGCAGGCGCCGTGGTTGCCGATGAGCACCACCGAACGGTCGCCCAGGGCCTCGGCCATGCGGGGGCCGTCCACTGGGGTGTCGAGGCCGTTGTCGGCGTAGTGGGCCTGCTCTTGGTAGAACAGGCAGGCGTCGGCCGAGTACAGCCCCACGTCCTTGCCGGTGGTGGAGAGCACCTCCACGTAGTGGGAGTGGGTGTGGATCACCGAGTTGGCGTCGGGACGGGCCTCGTAGAACCCGGCGTGGAAGCGCACTGCGGGCGAGGCCGGGGTGTCGCCGTCCAGCAGGTTGAGCTCCATGTCGTAGCAGTTCACGTCGCTGGGCAGCGTTTCGCTGAAGTAGCCGAACGGCGACACCCAGAAGGCATCGTGGCGCTCGGCGTCGCGCACCGACACGTGGCCGGCCACCCGGCTCTCGCACCCCTCCCGGGCCAGGATGCGCCTCGACGCGGCCACTTGGAAGGCGGGATGGTCTTCGGTCCAGGTCTTGGTCATCGGTCCTCCCCGGCTATACCTGGATGTCGTAGAGCTGGCGGACGTTGCCCGACACGATGGCGTGGCGCACATCGTCGGTGGTGTCGGCGAAGTGCTCGGCGATCACTGATTGGCTGTTGGGCCAGGTGGACACGTGATGGGGGAAGTCGTTGCCCCACATCATGGTCTCGGTGCCGATGATGTCGCGGGCGGCCACCCCGGTGAGATCGCGCATGAACGTCACCCGGAAGTTCTGGCGCCAATAGTGCGACGGCTCCTGCTCGCAGTTCATGTCCTTGAGGAGCTGGGCGTGGCGGTGGAACCAGTAGTCGGCCCGCTCCAGCAGGTTGCCGGCCCAGCCCACGTCGTTCTCGGCCGAGACGATCATCAGCTCGGGGAAGCGGTCGAACACTCCGCCGAAGATAAGGTCGAGCACCACCTCTTGGATGTCCACCGTTTGCAGCACCGACCGGGTGGACGTGCCCTGGTCCCAGGCCTTCTTGGGGTCGCGGGTAGTAGCGGCGTGCAGGTTCACCGGCATGGAGTGCTCCACCGCGGCGGCCCACAGCGGGTCGAACGCCGGATCCTGATAGGGGTTGTCCTCCCCGCTGACCACCGGGATCATCACGCCCTTGAGTCCCAATTCGCGGCACCGCTTGATCTCCTTGGCGGCCCGCTCCAAATCCACCGGCGATAAAAGGGCGATGCCCACGAACGTGTCGGGAATCTGGCTCACAAACTCGCCGACCCAGGTGTTGTAGGCCTCGAACAGGGCCCATTGAAACTCCACGTCTTGGATCGGGTACATCTGCATGGCGATGGTGGGATACAGCACCTCGCCGGTCACCCCGTCGGTGCGCAGCGCCTCCATGCGGACCTCCGGATCCCAGCCCACGTCGGGCACGTCCTCGTCCCAGCGGCCCTTGGCCCGCACCTTGTCGTCGGTGCGCATGCACCCGGCGAGAAGCCCCACCGGGGGGAGCCGGGCCTGGTCGCATATCAACCGGTCGGTGGTCTCCTCGCGCACCAGGCGGGGGGCCCGATCCCGGAAGGCCTCCACCGTGTAGATCTGCCACAGGTCGTGGGGCTCGATCACATGGGAGTCGGCGGAGAACACGTCGAAGCCGTTGTCGCTCATCGCCTCCGATGTTATGGGAACACTGTGGAAGCCGCCTATCGCCGGGAGAACGGGGGAATGGGCCGGATATCGTGGCCGACGTGAGCGTGTGCGCATTCATAGGACTGGGCAACATGGGGTTCCCCATGGCCGGGCACCTGGCCGCCGCCGGCCACCAGGTGCGGGTGTTCAACCGGACGGCGGCGGTGGCCGAGCGCTGGGGCGAGGAGCATGACGGGACGGTGGCCGCCACCCCGGCCGAGGCGGCCGACGGGGCCGAGTTCGTGTTCACCTGCGTGGGGGCCGACGACGACCTGAGGTCGGTGGTGCTGGGCGAAGACGGGGCCTTGGCGACGATGCCAGCCGGGTCGGTGCTGGTAGACCACACCACCGCATCGGCCGAAGTGGCCTGGGAGCTGGCCGAGGTTTGCGCCAGCCGGGGGATCGGCTGGCTCGATGCCCCCATCTCCGGCGGCCAGGCCGGGGCCGAGAACGGCGTGCTCACCGTGATGTGCGGCGGAGAGCCCGAGCACTTCGAGGCCGCCCGCCCAGTGATGGACGCCTACTCCTCGGCGGTCACCCTCATGGGTCCGGCCGGGAGTGGCCAGCTCACCAAGATGGTCAACCAGATCCTGTGCGCCGGAGCCGTGCAGGGCGCAGCCGAGGCGCTGGCCTTCGGCGAGCGGGCCGGCCTCGACATGGACAAGGTGCTGGCCGCCGTCACCAAGGGGGCAGCCGGCTCTTGGTACCTCCAGAACCGGGGCCACACCATGGTGGCCGACGAGTTCGACTTCGGCTTCGCCATCGACTGGATGATCAAAGACCTCGGCCTAGTAGCCGACGCCGCCGCCAACCTCAACGCCCCCATCCCCCTAGTAGAACTCTGCCAGCGCTACACCCAAGAAACCGCCGCGCTTGGCGAAAACCGCCTAGACACCACCGCCATAATCCGCCGCTACCGCTAGCGGCCGAATCAGGTGTAGTGGCACTGCTTAGCAACCCTTCCTGGGGAGCTTCGGCGGACTTGCTAGCGAGAAACAGGGTACGCGGAATCCTCAGTCTGTGTTTCGCGGCTGTTCAATATGCAGGTCCGATCTTGTCCTTGGATGACAGCAACCTCTAGCTGGGCACCAAGTGCTGTGACATATTGCTCTAGTACGTCTATGGTGAGGTTTTGAGATCGCTCGATAGCGGCGACACGAGGTTGGGAGACTCCAATTCGCCCAGCCAGTTCACGCTGCGAGAGACCTGCGCTCTCGCGAAGCGCAGTGAGGTTAGCTGAGAGGCGAAGCTCGTCCTCGATCTCCTGCACGCGTGCTTCAGCATCAGGAGCGTCCAACACCTTCTTTTCCCACTGTTTCAGACTCATTGTCTTCTCTCCTTCATGTACTACAAGAATCTTGTTGCCAAATTGGGTGCCTCTAATGCTGACTCTTGATGTTGGCTTGATGCTCGTCAAATCGACTATCTGCTATCGGAACGTTCTTCCTATACCACTTTCTCCAATCTTTGCTCTTGTCGCCCCCAATAAGCAGAATTGCATTTCGCTCTGCATCGAAAGCGAAGAGCACTCGTATCTCGGTCCTGCCGGTTGAACCTGGTCGAAGTTCCTTCATGTTCTTGTGCCGACTGCCCTTAATGGTGTCGACTAGTGGTCGACCCAAGGCTGGTCCATGACTCCGAAGCAGTCTGATGGCAGCCAAGAGGGCCTCGGCATCAGTCCGCGGGAGTCCGTTGGCCCATTCCTCGCAGGCAGGGTGAAACTCGACGGTCCAACTCGACATGTGATAATAATATTATTATCAGAGGCAAGCAGCCCTGTCCAATGTCACCCGGCGTACTTGAGGTGGGAAGGGGTGAAGTCGTCGACGAACAGCATGATCTCACCGGGATCCAGCGGCTCGTCGTTCGGTTCGAGGTCCAGAGGCTGCACGCCTTCCAGCACTGCTCCGAGCTTGGCGGCACGCAGGGGCTCGCTCGGCAGTTCGAACGAGAAAAACCCCTCGTCATCTGTGATGGTCTCCAACGTCGAAGCTTCGCCATCAGTTGTCTGGACCGCCAGCCACACCACAACCTCAGCGGTGGGGGCCTTGCCAGTTACCCCGACAAGTCGCCCGTGGAGGATCAGGTCTGAAACCTCGTCTGTCATCGCCTTACCTCAGTAGAGGGATTCGCTGGCGGCTTCGCTGGCGCTCTCGGCTTTGCCGCTTAGGGCGTCTAGTACGGATTGGCGGTGGGTGGTTATTGCGGCGGAGAGGGCGGCGTTGTCGGCGGTGACGGTTACTAGGCGGAAGCCTTGGGCGACCCGGGTGGGGGTGAGCGTGGGGGTGGAGTGGATGCCGGGGACCACGCCGTGGGTCTGGCAGGCGGCCACGATGGCGGCTAGGGCGTCGTCGAACGACGCTTCACCGTCGTTGTTGCCGGGAGGGAGGCCCAGGCTCACCGACAGGTCGGCGGGGCCGACGTAGACGGCGTCGACACCGGGGGTGGACACAATGTCGTCCAGGTTCTCCAGAGCGGCCACCGTCTCCACCATGGGGATGCACTTCACCGCCTGGTTGGCCCCGGCGAAGTAGCCGGGGCCGTCGCGCAGCGCCACTCGGGTGGGGCCGAAGCTGCGCGATCCCTCGGGTGCGTAGCGGCACGAACGCACCGCGGCCTCGGCCTCTTCCCGGCTGTTGACCATGGGGATGATGATGCCCAGCGCCCCAGCGTCCAGCACTCGGCTGATGATGCCCTGCTCGTTCCATGGCACCCGCACCACCGGGGTGGCTGTGCCCAGGTCGATGGCCATCAGCATCTCCAGCGCATCGGAGTAGTCGGCCAGTCCGTGCTGCATGTCGATGCACACGTAGTCGAACCCCGCTCGAGACATGACCTCGCAGCTCATCGCCGTGGGCAACCCCGCCCAGGCACCCAGTGCGGGGCGCCCCGAGGCAAAGGCCTCGGCCAGCGGATGGGAAGCGGATGCAGCGTCGCTCATGGCCGCAACCGTATCCCCCGATGTGGGGGCAGATTCAGTTGGGTATGGACCCGCCTAAGGGGTGGCGTCCCGCATCGGGCCGATCGGCACCAGCTGGCCCCGTGCGCCCAGATCCGGATCTTGTTCCAAGAGTTGGAAGGAGTCGTTGCTGGAGAGCTTGTCTGGCCCCAACGATGCGTAGGGCTGGCCGGCAATCGAGAACTCTCCGACATTGGCGATGGCCTCGGCGAATGTCTCGTGAGTCAGGATGGGCCCGGCCGCGGTGGCCAGCAACTCGAAGATCTGGAAGAACCGGCAGTGGCCGGCCAGGCTGGTAAACCAAAGCGGTTCGCCCTCTTCGAGGGTGTCGGGGTGCTTGATCTCAACATCGGGGTGTCTTGAATTGAACGCGTCCAGGCATTCCTTGAACCTGGGATCGGTCTCGTATATCTGAGCATTGGTCATGGCCCCCACGGTGATCACGCCCCTGGCATCCTCGGGTTCGACGTTGGCCCCGATGTTGCTGCCTAGTCCGGAGGCGTCGGTGGCCCAGATGTCCACCTCGAGGCCGTTGAGTGCGGCGTTCGAAATGCCGGCCGAGACGTTGCCCACCAGCAAGATCGTGTCGGTTCCGGCGGCTCGGATGCGCTCGGACAGCGCGGCCCACTCTTGGTTCTGGGCGATGAGATCAGCTACTTGGGAGGAGGTGGAGATCTCGAGCACTGGCTCCACTCCATGTTCCCTCAGCAGGTTGGCCACCTCCTCGAGTTGCGCGGCCGCGGAAAGGTCGGCGACTACCGCAATCGATCTTCCCTCGAGCATTCCCTCTGCTTCGAGCAAGGTGAACAGGGCACCAGTACTGACTTCGCGCGTTACCCGCTCGTTGACCCAAGGCGCCTGAGCCTCGGCCAGGCGCTCTGGAGTAATGGTTCCCCCTACCAGCACCGTTTCTTGGGTGCCGACGATGCAGGTGTTGGCCACTTCGGCCGGGCCGAGGAACCCGAACAACACCGCGAACACCTCGTTGTCCTCGGTCACCCGCAGGCAGGCGGCCTCGGCTTCGGTGCTGCCAATGGGGTTGTACTTGTCCACGATGACCTCAACTCGGCGGCCGTTGATGCCGCCCCGCTCGTTGATGTCATCGGCCAGCGCTCGGATCACCAGCTCTTGGTCGCCCCAGGTAGCCGGGGAGAAGCCGAGCTCCACCAGCTGTTCGATGTCCAGATGGGTGACGCCGATGGTGATGGTGTCGGCGGTGACCCCTCGCCACGTGGCGGTGAGCTCGATCTCCGGCTCCGGCTCCTCAGTGGGTGCCGGCTGGAACTCGGGCTCTTCCTCCTCGGGGGCCTCGGCGGGTGCCTCCGGCTCGTCTTCTTCAGGGGCGTCGGCCGGGGCTTCCGGCTCCGGCTCCGGCTCCGGCTCGGGCTCGGCCGGGGCCTCGGTGGCCGGGGCGGGGGCTGGGGCGTCGGCATCGCCCTCGTCGTCGTTGCCGCCACAGGCCGCGGCGACCATGGCCAGGGCCATGAGCATCGCAATCAGCCAGCGCATCTTCTTGGTCAACATCGAATTTCCCCTCAATTCTGGGTGAACGCTTGGCACCGCAGCAGCCCAATGGCCGCTGTCTTGGCTCAGGGGATCATATTCGATCAGGAATGACCGGTCTCCCTGAGCGGGTAACCGGATATTGCCGGTTGGGATCATCGCAGGGCACTCGTCCGGTGGTTGGCCCGGCTGCCGGGTCGCCGGTGAGCAGCTCAGCCCCCGCGGGGGCGAATTGGAGGATGTAGGACTTGCGGACCCCGTCGGTGGTGTTGGGGCCGGTGAGGTGCGGGGTTAGCGACGAGAACACCACGGCACCACCGGCCGGAACAGGAGCGGCCACCGGGTTCTCGCACTGCTCGAAGCACTCGAAACCCAGGGGGTCGACGTAGGTGTGGGCCAGCGTCCCGTGGAGGTGGACGCCGGGCGCCACCCACGGGCAGCCATTGTCGACGGTGGCATCGTTTAGGGCCAGCCACACCGTGAGGTACTGCTGGGGCTCGACGAAGGTGTAGCCGTTGTCCTGGTGCCAGGGGAACCGGCGGGGCTTCTCGGGCTTCTTGTACACGGCCTGGTCCCAGTACAGGTTCACGTCGGGGCCGATGAGGTCGAGGCACACCGCGCCGATGCGGGGATCGGCGGCCACTTGGCGCAGGGTGTTGGAGCGGGCCACCAGGTGGGGGGTGAAAGTGATGGCCCCGGCCTCGGCGATCATCAGCCGCTCGCCCTCGATGGAGCGCAGCCCGGCCTCGGTCTCGGCCTCGATGGCGTCGATCTCCTCGGTGATGGGGGCGATGGTGTCGGCGTCGAGCAGGTTGTCCATCACGAAGAACCCCTGGCGGTTGAACGCCTCGGTCTGCTCAGCGGTGAGCGCCGCCGGCGTAGTGGTGGCCGGCTGCCAGGCGAAGTCCTGGTTCCAGGGATGCAGGGTGTAGGTGCTGCTCATGATGATCCGGGGAACACCAGGGTGACGTGGCTGTGGGGAGGCAACACCAGCGGTCCGTCGATTTCGACTTGGTCTTCGCTGGGCACCACCCGGTTGGGGTCTTCGGGGGTGTTGGTGGCAGCCGGGTCGTCGGCCCACAGGGTGATGCGCTGGGCCGTGCCGCCGATCCCGTCGAGGTTCACCAGCAGTTCGTCGTCGGGCAGCCGATTGACCAGCGAGAGGTGGGCTTGGCCTGAATCGGGGTCGAGGGTGCCCGCCGCATCTAGCGCCGACAGCCCGCCGCCCGGCGCGATGGCCGCTTCGAGCCCCGCCTCGGTGATCACCTCGACGTCCAATCCGGTGCCCTGAGCACAGCGGCGGGCCACCGCCAGGGGGTGGAACGTGGTCTGGCGCACGATGCCGTCGGGGGTGGTGAAGATCGGGCCCAGCACGTTCACCATCTGTGCTTGGGTAACCAGCGACACCTTGTCGGGGTGGCGCCACAGCACGTGCAGCCAGGTGGCGTGGGCCAAGGCGTCTTTGAGGTCGAAGTGGTACTCGATCATGGGGGCGGGCTCGATGTGTACCGGCGGGCCGACTTCGGCCCGCAACCGCCGGTTGATCACCTCGGGCTGGTGGGCCATAGACAGGTAGGCCTCCGGCCACACCCCCCACTCGTCGATGCAGATCCGCAGGTCGTGGTGCAGCTTGCTGCGCCGCTTGGCCGCCCCGATGAGCCCCCAGGTGTCGCAGATCTCGGCCTCCGATGCGATCGGGCCGGCCAGAACGCCCTCGTAGTCGAGCTCGTTCCAGTAGAAGTGAAGCGACAGCCAGTCGAGCACCGCGCCGGCCTCGTTGAGCATCGTCCAATTCCAGTCGGTGTCGTAGGCGCCCACTCCCACTAGTGAGATGCTGTTGTCGGCCCACCGCAGCAGCTTGCCCCACTCCCGGGTCAGCTCGGCGTGGCTCTCTGCGGTGGTGTGCAGGTGCTGCCACCAACCGAAGTTCTCATTGCCGATGCCCCAGATGGGCACATCGTGGCGGTTGGGATGGGGCCCGGCCTGGCGCAGCGCCACCTCGGGAACGGGCAGGTCGCTGTTGCAGTAGGCAAGCCACTCCAGGGCCTCATCGATGGTCCCGGTTGAGGCGTTTAGGTTGAGGTAGGTGGTCGAACCCAGAAGCTGGGCGTAGGCCAAGAACTCCTCGGTGCCGAACCGGTTGGGCTCCAGCATCGACCAGGCCAGGTCGAACCGGGCGGGACGGTCGTCTGGTGGCCCGATGCCGTCGCGCCAGTGGTAGCCCGAGGCGAAGTTCCCGCCCGGCCACCGCAGCACCGGCGGGGCCAGCTCCCGAGCGGCGCCCAGCACGTCGGTGCGATACCCGTCGGCATCAGCCAGCGCCGATCCCGGCTCGAACACCCCGCCATAGATCGCCCGCCCCATGTTCTCCAAGAACTGCCCGTACACCCGCTGGTCCACCGCTCCCGTAGTGCGACGGGAATCAACCAGCACGGTCGCGTTTGGCGTGGTCATATGTGCTTCTTACCAATCACGGATCGGGTGATAGCGACGCACCTTCGTCCCGAAGCGAGAGATCGTCAACGTCCCAGCGCAAGTAGAACCGTAGATCGTCAAGGCTCATTGAAGCTTCGTCGCACAGCTCATGGTCATCCACTCTGACCCCTTCAACCTCATTGAACAACTCAGCCAGTTTGTCGAAAGCACTTTGAGAGTTCATTCGAAGGTCTGATTCTTCGTAGTCGGCGACTCTCATTGTGGCCCTAAGGCCAATCTTGTATTCCACGGATTCGTAGAGTTCCTCTTCAGAGGACAGAAGAATGTAAATGCCTGAAATATGGTGGCCCTCCCCCCGGAGCAACTTCCGCATGGCTGATCGCTGACTATCAATGCGTCTGTTGAATGTGTCGGGGAATGCAGATCGCGTGTATCGACGACCTATCCAGCGTGCTACGAGTTGCGTTGCCTGTTTGCCCAGTTGAGCATCTGGTGCCCCCAAGTCCGTTCGCCTAACGCGAGCGCAATTGTGAATCGATATCGCGAAGTGTTCTAGGCGGTCATCGATGGTCGCATCTAGGTGGAGTGTTCTTCCGCTCTTCCCGTAGCGAAAGTTGCCATCGGGTTGCTCTATCGGGGTGGCGAGCACAAATTCTACGAATGGCTCAACCGCAATGTCTGCGGCAAGGTCACATGGGTGGCTTATCGCCAATGCGTAACCCTTGTTCTCCCATTCCTTCGGTAGGAAATCTGCATCCACCAAGGAGTTTACAGTTTCAATCGTGAGTAGAGACCCTTGGTCCCATCTCCGTACCTCTCCAGGGGCAGTTGGATCAGGCAGCATCGTCTGGGACTGCTTCTCGCGCTACTGGTCCTCAGCGAATGGTCGTCCCGTAATCGCTTCGAACTGGTCTGCAGCCGATGAGGATTCGGACCTACCGAAACTCTCAGCGAGTAGGCGGCCCTTGCGGCCAGCTGCAATATCGGGTGTAGCGGTCGGCGCAAGACTACCAATTGCTCTATTGATTACGAATGTCCGTAGGTGCTCCTGTTGCAACTGTTCGCGGATCGTCGTACCGCCCGCAACCACCTGATCGAGCGCTGCTGCGAACGCCGGTAGCCCATTTGAAGCCCACTCTCGGGCTATGTCCCAGATAGTCTCAATCCGTCTCCGATTGTCGAAACGCGGGTTATTTCTTGACTGCAGCCACGCGTAGACTGTTGGTCGCTCGACTTGAAGAAATTTGGCGAGTTGGCTCACACCGATTCCAAACGAGCTACGAATATCAATGAGCATCTGAGCCACGGACGGCTTCATTGCTGGAGCACTTTCTGAAGCCTGTGACTTACGTGGCGAATCACTTGTTGTGCTAGTCGAGGATGGTCCGACGTGCGCAACGAATACGATTAATTGATTTGTGCCTCCGCTGCCCAGATCCAAGGACAGTGCATCAGCCGACTTATAAAGGCAGCCCAGTGGCAAGATCATTGGAGGCTCTGCCGAGGGCGTGTGATCGGACAGTACCGATTCTTGCCATCTGAAGACTGGCCCGTGGCAGTGAACCGATCCTGTCGACGCATCTTCTTGTTGTCGGGTCACGTTGGCTCCCCTCGGCGCCAAGCTGTCAGTGCTGTATCTGTCACAGCACACCGGAACGCTAGATCCGATGCATCATGGAGCCTCCAGAACGACTCGATAATTCTGTCCACTGAGAAGTCGGCTGGCTCAACCATGAAGTGATCGATGTCGACCGTGGCTGCAGGCGCTACGTCGGTCGGCTTTCTGACATTCAGTTGGCTAGAAGATAGGTCGATAGGAAGTACGCCCTCTGGTGCTGGGTACGAGGTCCGAACAATTAGGCGGCCTATGTCTGTATTTGCCAAGAATTCGTATTTGTGCTCACCTCCAGTCGTGAAGGCCTCAGCACTGACTCCGTGCAGTTCAGAGCGAAGTGCTTCCGCCACGGTCAGATTGCTGTGGTCCTCAAGGAGATTCACTCTTCGGAAACCAAGGCGATCGACAAGCTCCACATCGATCACTGCCTGGATGTGACCGAGAACGTCGGCTAGTTCATTGGCAAAGTCATCAAATGATGTGTATTCAGATCGCTCAAGAACAATTGAGTTTGTATTAATCGACACAAGTCCCGTTTTTTCACGGTTGATGAATAACCAGCGGGTCTCGGTATGCATACGGGGAGTCGATCCGGCCTCAAGCCGCACCGCCTGTAGTTCAAGCCGTTCGAACCGCGGATATCCCGTCTTGCGGAGTCGCTCTTGGATCTCCGGAATGTAGGTCTCCATGTTCAAGACCGCTGAGATGACCACTTGGCCCAGTGCGAACACGATCGGGTTCCAGGCCAGATCGAGCGAGGGTCGCGCTCGTTGGGATTCTGCCACGCACTGATCTTACACATTTTCTTACATACTTGTGACTAGCTGAGAATCACCTTCTTCAAGCATGTGAAACGTATACGCCCGTGGCGTGCCTCAATTCCTCCTGCATAATGCGGATTTGCCGTGCCCAGTGGGGCTAGCCCACCAACTGGCCATCGCGTAGCAGGGGGTCGAAGCGGTGCATGGGGTTCTTGAAACCGTCGAACTGCTCGAAGCCGAGGTCTTCGGTGCCGGCTGCGCAGCAGTGGTACACCATGGCGGCGCGGATTCCGTCGGAGACGTTGTCGGTGGAGCAGTGCATCAGGTGGCTGTCGAACACCAGCAGGTCGCCGGGCTGCATTGTGACCGCCTGGCGGTCTTCCATGTTATGGTCGACGATCTCCACATAGCCCAGGTTGGCGTTGGGCCGCCGGTCGGGGACGTGCTCGTGGACCGGTTCGGCGTGGCTGCCGGGAAGGACATGCAGGCAGCCGTTCTCCAGGGTGGCCTCGGTCACCGCCAGCCACAGCCCCACGATGGGCCGGGGCGGATCGAACGGAAAGTAGTAGCTGTCCTGGTGCCACGGCTGGCCCCACGCCCCGGGGTTCTTGAAGATGAACTGCGACAAGAAGCAGTCCACATCGGGGCCGATCAAATCGCTCAGCATCCCGGCGATCCGCTCGTCGTGAAGGAACGATAAGAACGCCGGCCGGTCGTGGAGAGTGAACACCTTCGAGATGGTGTCCTCCGGGCGATTGCCGCTCAGGTTCCCCTGGGACTCCGGCGCGATAAACATCCCCTCTGGAGTGATCCCCGAGTCATTTGCCTCACGCACCACTCCCACCACATCGTCGAGCATCCGATGGCCTACCTCGGCCGGTGAGAAACCGTCCACGATAAAGAACCCCTGCGCGTGATAGCTGTCGAGAGCAGCGGGGGGCACGTGGGAAGCAATCGTCATGAGTGGAGCTGATGGGACTCGAACCCACGACCCCCTGCTTGCAAAGCAGGTGCTCTAGCCAGCTGAGCTACAGCCCCGGACTGTTCAATGGTACCGGGCACCTTGCGGGGCAAACGATCCAATACCCCGCTCAATGTGACCGGCTGGCGCTGTCGTGGTGGAATTGCCCCGGTGCGTTTCGATCTGAGCGACGATCAGGAGTTCTTCCGGGAAACCGCACGACGATTCATCGAAGCCGAGGTTCCGATCAGCGTGGTGCGGGAGTGGCACGACCACCCCGACGGCTACCCGCAGAGCTGGTGGCAGGCTGCGGCTGAGTTGGGCTGGACGTCGCTGATGGTGCCCGAGTCGCTGGGCGGCGGCAGCATCTCTGGCCGCCCGATCGTGGACCTCACGATTGTGGCCGACGAGATGGGCCGGGGGGTCACACCCGGGCCGTTCATGCCCACCAACGTGGTGGCCGACACCCTGGGCCGGTCGGGATCGCCCGACCAGCAGGCGCTGCTCGAGGGGGTTGTGGCCGGCGAGGTGGTGCTGGGGTGGGCGTTCTGCGAGCCCGGCGGCGACTGGACTGCCGACAGTGTCTCCGCCGCAGCCGTACCGTCGAACGGCGGCTACGCGCTCACCGGCACCAAGGTGGCGGTGGAGGCTGGCGCGCAGGCCCACCATCTGCTGGTCACCGCCCGCACCCAAGACGGATTGGCCCAGTTCTTGGTGCCAGCCGATGCTCCGGGGCTGACCATCACCCCCCAGGAGTCGCTGGACTTGGGCCGCCGATTCGCCGAGGTGCGCCTCGTCGGAGTGCCTGTCGACCCCGAAGCCATGGTGGGGACACCGGGCACCGCCACCGAGGCCGACGTGGAGCGCCAGCGCCAGGTGATGGTGGTGCTCCAGTGTGCTGACAACGCCGGATCGGCGGCCAAAGTGCTGGAGTTCACCGTTCAGTACGCCTTCGACCGCTATTCCTTCGGGCGGCCCCTGGCGTCGTACCAGGCCCTCAAGCACCGCTTCGCCGACATGAAGCTGTGGTCGGAGGCCTCCCAGGCCGCGGTGGACGGTGCGGCCGACGCGCTGGCCGACGGCGCCGACGAGGCTCGCATGGTGAGCGTGGCCAAGTCTTACGTGGGCGACCACTCGGTGGAGCTAATGCACGACTGCGTGCAGATGCACGGCGGCATCGGCGTCACCTACGAGCACGACCTGCACCTGTATCTGCGGCGGGCCACCGTGAACCGGGGGTTGTTCGGAACGCCGGGCGACTACCGGGTAGGTCTGTCGAAGATGATGGGGTACTAGTGTGCCAGCGCCTGCATCTGAGGATCACCGCGGCTGGTCGTACCTGTCGAAGATGATGGGGTACTAGGGGGAGCGATGGACGACTTCGTGTATGCCGAGACCGATCCCGCCGAGCTGGCCCGATACCGGGAGGAGGTGCAGACGTGGATGAACGAGAACATGCCCCGGCGCGATCCCGTCAATCCCTGGCACCCCACCCAAGACGATGACGAGAGGAGCAGCCGCAATCGGGAGCTTCAGCGGCGGTTGTCCGACGGGGGGTACGCCGCGGTGTGCTACCCCAAGGAGTACGGCGGCCAGAGTCTGACCGCCGCCCACCAGAAGATCATCGACGACGTGAGCATGGACTTCGACATGCCCATCTTGTTCAGCGTGCCCACCCTGTCGATATGCGGGCCGGTGATCTTGGAGTTCGGGACCGAGGAGCAGAAGCAGCGCTACATCCCGGCGTGGATCCGGGGCGACGAGCTGTGGGTGCAGTTCATTTCCGAGCCCAGCGGGGGCTCCGACATGGCCGGTGCCCTGACCCGGGCCGACCGGGACGGCGACGAGTTCATCATCAACGGGTCCAAGATATGGAGCACGTTCGCCCAGCGCTCCGACTACGCCCTCATGCTGGCCCGCACCAACTGGGAGGTGCCCAAGCACCGCGGGCTGACCATGTTCATCGTCCCCATCCACCATCCCGGCATCGAGATCCACCCCATCCAGATGGTGGACCGCAGCGAGGAGTTCTGCCAGGAGTTCTTCAACGACGTGATCATCCCCGCCGAGAACGTGGTGGGCGAGGTAAACGACGGATGGACGGTGGCCAGCCGGTTGCTGTTCCACGAGCGGGCCGCGGTGGGCAACGCCTCCCCCTACACCCAGGGCCGGCACCGGAACCGCACGGCCGACGGGGTGGAGGACTTGGCCGCCATCGCCCGAGACCACGGCGGCGCCGACGTCGGTCGCCACCGCCAGCGGCTGGGGCACATGGAGACGCTCAGCCGGGTGGAGGAACTGCTTTCGGCCCGGGTGGTGAAGGGCATCGAGGGCGGCTTTTTGCCCGCCCCGGCTGGATCGCTGGTGCGCCTGTTCCATGGACTGTCTCGGACTGAGCGCCAGACGGTGGCCATGGAGGTGCAGGGCGACCGCGCCCTGGTGTGGAACGAGGGCGAGGACACTGGCGCATTCGGCTTGGAATATGTGCAGCGCCAGCAGGCCTGCATCGGCGGTGGCACCACCGAGATGGCCCGCAACATCATCAGCGAGCGCATACTCGGCATGCCCCGCGAGCCCGCCGCCGACCGCGACCTCCCGTTCAACCAAGTCCCCCGCAGCGGCTAAGCCGCCGGGGCCGACCTCCGCTCTACGAAGCCAGGGGGCGGCCGAAGGGGAGGGATTCCTGCCAGGTGGCGAGGAAGCTCTCAGCCCGGTAGGCGGCGGCCAGGAATAGGCCGTCGGGGTGGTGGGCGATCTCCTCTAGAGAAGCGGTGATCTTGGCCGCGGCGTCGGCGACGATGGCCTCGGGGGTGGGGTCGCCGGAGGGCCACCAGGCGAACAGCGATCCGGCGGTGGAGATGAAATCGGGAACCACGGTGGTGCCCGCTCGGCCGAGAATGGCCAGGGCCCGGGCGGTCACCGGGATGGGGCCGTAGGGGACCAGGGTGCCCACTTGGAGCTGTTCAGCCATGGTGTGATTGATGGCCCCCATCTTGGAGCCGGCGAACAGCACGTCGGCTTGGCCGTTCATTTCCACCATCGTGGCGCCCCGATCCTCAACGGCGGCTTTCAGGGCGTCGCAAATTGGTCCCGAGCCCTCGATGGCCACGGTGCGGCTGTCCAAACCGCCGCTGGCCTGAGCCGCCGCGGCCACCACTCCAGAGACCGTGGCTTGATCGGCCACATCGCCCACCGCCGCGCGGGGATCGTCTTCGGCCAATGACGCCAGAGCCGTCCTCGGCACCCGGGTGCCCGGCTCGGGCAGAAAGCGGCCCGAGGCCACCATGGGGGCGATCTCGGCGGTGAACTTGGCCACCGCGTCGGCCCGGTCGTCGTCCACTGCGTTGATCCCCGCAGAGGCCCCGCTGCGGCGCATCTCGAAGGTGGCGAAGGCGTAGGTGAGCGACCGGGCCAGGTCGCTGGCTCCGCCGGGCAGGATCTTGCGGGCCGACCGGACGATGCCCACCGACTCGGGCGCGTCGGCCAGATCGAAGACGATGAAAGCGTCGACCGTTTCGAGTTTCTCAAAGGGCATTATTCGGACGACTCGCCCTCTTCGCTGTCCATTCCGGCCACGATCTCCTTTACCCGCACCTCGGCGTCGTTGATCCGCCCCCGGCATACCCGGATTAGCTCGGCGGCCCGCTCGACCTTCACCGCCAGCACGTCGATGTCGATGTCCTCAGCCTCGAGCTCGCCCAAGATCTGCTGAAGCTCGCTCAGGGCGTCGGCGTAGCCGATCTCTTGTGTGCTCATCTTCTCGTTCTCCTCATTGCTGCTCAGAAACGGTGCTGTGCAGTTCGCCCTCGGCCACGGTGGTTACCAGCTCATCGCCGGCGGCCAGCACCGCCGGGTCGCGCACAACTTTGCCGCTGTGGCGGGTGATCGACCAACCACGGGCCAAGATTTTCCGGGGATCGAGCAGGCGCACCCGGCTTTCCAGGTTGGCCAGCTCCTTGGCCGCGGCTCTTGGTGTCCGCAAAGCCTGGGCCGCCACCCCCGACTTCTTCTGCTCCAACGTGCGCCGGCCTTCGACAATGGCGGCGGCGGCCCGATGGCGCATGGTTCCCGCGCAGTCGTCCACTTTGCGGGTTTCGCTTCGGGTCCGGGTCTCGGCCAGCCCTCGGACCCGATCCGCCCGGCCCTCCAACCGGGTGCTGGCGCGGTGCAGATGGCCCTCGGCGGCTCGGGCGGTGGTCTGGCTCACAGACATCAATCGCCGGTCGGCGTCGTTCGCAAGCCGCTGGGCCCACTCGGCAATCGCCTCCCAGGCCAGCTCGGTTGCCTCCAAATGGGCCCGGGCAGCACCAACGATGAACACCGCGGCCGCCGTAGGCGTCTTCTGGGCCTCGTGGGCCACCTCGTCGATGATGGTTCGGTCGATTTCATGGCCCACCCCGGTCACCACCGGCACCGGGGCGTCGGCGACGGCTCGGGCCACCACCTCGCTGTCGAAGGCCACCAGATCGGTGCGGGCTCCGCCTCCTCTCACCACCGCGATCACATCCACCCCGGCCCGGCCCACCGCCCTGATGGCGGCGGCGATGAGCGGGGGAGCGTCCGCCCCCTGTACCGGGGTGTCGGCCAGCACCACCTGCCAGGCCAAGCCGCTGTTCTCCAGCTCGTTGTGGAAGTCGTGGTGGGCGGCGCTCCCCTGGGAGGTGACCAGTCCGATGCGCAGCGGGGCGATTGGGAAGGGCACGGCCTGATTCTTGGCCAGCAGCCCCTCGTCGCTCAGCTTCTCCAACAACCGCAGCCGCTCGGCCTCCAGCTCGCCCAGCGTGAAGTTGGGGTCGATGCCCGACATGTAGATCTGGAGCCGGCCCCCTGGCGGCCAGAAGTCCAGCTTGCCCTGGATGCGGATCTTCATCCCGTCTTCCATGGCCATGCCGCCGTGGCGGCGCAGCGTCTCCTCCACCCGCTCGCGGTTGAACCGGAACAGTGCCACCGAAATCGATGCCTCAGACTGCTTGCCGGTTCCGTTTGCGGGGTCGGGCTCGACCAAGTCGAAGTACATGTGCCCGCTGCGGGCCCGGCTCAGGTTGCGGATCTCGCCCTCCACCCACAGCTCATCGCCGAAGGCGTCGCCCAACACCTGCTTGATCCGCTCGGCCAACTCGGCGACGGTGAACGTGGCTGGTCCGGCGACGGCACCCGGCTCAGCCGAGTCGAACAGGCTCATACTGCGCTCTCCGCGGGAGACCGCTGCTCGTTGCGCACCAAGGTGCGATACAGCTCGGCGTAGAGCCCGTCGGCGGCCAGCAGATCCTCATGGCGCCCCGACTCCACCAGCTCTCCCCGGTCGAGCACCAGGATCAAGTCGGCGTTGGTGACGGTGGACAGCCGATGGGCGATCACCACCGCGGTCCGCCCCTTCAGCGCGATGCCCAATGCCTGCTGCACCAGCGCCTCGTTCTCGCTGTCGAGGTGGCTGGTGGCCTCGTCCAGCACCACGATGGCCGGGTCTTTGAGCAGCACCCGGGCAATGGCCAGCCGCTGCTTCTCGCCGCCCGACAGCCGGTAGCCCCGCTCGCCCACCAGGGTGTTGTAGCCCTCGGGCAGCGAGGCGATGAGATCGTGGATGTGGGCCGAGCGGCAGGCTGATTCCATCTCAGCCGCGGTGGCGTCGGGCCGCACATAGCGCAGGTTGTCGGCCACCGTCTCGTGGAACAGATGGGGATCTTGGGGGACCACTCCGATTGAAGCCCGCAGCGACTCCTGGGCCACATCCCGCACGTCGGTGCCGTCTATCAGCACCGCGCCATCGTCCACGTCGTAGAGACGGGTCAACAGGGCGGCCAACGTGGTTTTGCCTGCCCCCGATGGCCCCACCAGCGCCACCAACTGGCCTGGTTCGATCACCGTTGACACATGGCGCAGCACCGGTTGGCCGGTGGCCTCCGGCGCGGCGGCGTCGGCTTGCAGCGAGGCCAGTCGGTCGTCGCTGGGCGGATAGGTGAAGGTCACATCGGCCAGCTCGATTCGTCCCTTGGGCTTTTGCAGTTTGACCGCGTCGGGCCGGTCGGCGATGGGGTTGGGCGTGTCCAGCACCTCGAACACCCGCTCGAACGACACCAGCGCGGTCATCACGTCCACCCGGGCGTTGGTCAAGCTGGTGAGCGGGGTGTAGATCCGCACCACCATCAGCCCCATGGCGGCCAGGGTCCCCACGGTGATCGCCCCGGAGATCACCAGTTGGCCGCCCACCCAGTACAACATGGCGGCCCCCACCGCCCCCACCAGGCCCAAGGCGATGAAGAACGTCCGCCCGTACATGGCGCTGCGCACCCCGATGTCGCGCACTCGCCCGGCGGTGGCGCCAAAGCCGTCGCGCTCTTGGTTGTGGCGTCCGAACAGCTTCACCAACAGCGCTCCCGACACGTTGAGCTTCTCGGTCATCACCGTGTTCATGGAGGCGTTGTGCTCCATCGACTCCCGGGTTAGGGCCTGGAGCTTCCGGCCCACCCGTTTGGTGGGCAGGATGAACACCGGCAACAGGGCCAGCGCCATCAGCGTGAGCCGCCACTCCAAAAGGAACATGGCCACCAGCGTGGTGGCCAAAACGATGGTGTTGGACACCACCGACCCCAGCGTGCCGGTGAACGCCCGCTGGGCGCCGATCACGTCGTTGTTCATCCGGCTGATGAGCGATCCGGTCTGCACCCGGGTGAAGAACGCCATCGGCATCCGCTGAACGTGGTCGTACAGGCCCACCCGCAAGTCGTAGATCAGCCCCTCACCGATACGGGCCGACCAGTAGCGCTCAATGAACGACAGCGCCGCCTCTCCGAAAGCGGCCAGCACGATGATGCCGGCCAGCAGGTGTACCTGGCCCCGGTCACGGTTGGCGATGGCGTCGTCGATGATCGAGCGGAAAAGCAGCGGCGGAACCAGCGACAGCAGCGCCCCCAGCAACAGCACCACCACGAACCCGATGAGCATGCCCCGGTAGGGGCGCGCGAAGCCGGCCACCCGGCGGATCGTCTGCCCGGCTATCTGCTTGCCCTTTACCCCGGTTGGATCGTGGCCGATGGCGCCGTGGGCGCCGCCCATCGCATGCACAAACTGCACGATACGCCCCTGGTGTGACAGTGGGCTGTTCGTAGGGGGCTCGGCGGGAAATAGTGTGGCGGCATGAGGGCTCGGACCCGCAGGAGGGCCCAGAAGGCAGTGGCGCTGGTGGTGGCGATCGCCATCGTGCTGGCCCTGCTGTTCTCGCTGCTGGTGGTGTTCAGCGACACCGCCGCCGCCCATGCGGAGATGCGCCGGTCGGCTCCGAACCCGGGCCAAACGGTGGGTGGTTTGGTCGACCGGGTGGAGATGGAGTTCCGAGAGCCCATACGGCCCCACCAGTCCAACGGAGTGGCCCTGCAATACCCCGACGGCACCCGCGCTCTGACGAGGATTGAGGTGAACGGCCATCTGGTGCGGGGCCGCTTCAACACGCTCACTGAGCCCGGCACATACAAGGTGATCTGGGAGCTGCTGGACGACTCCGATGGCGATTGGGCCACCGAGGAGTTCGAGTTCACCTACGACCCGGCTGCCGTCCCGCCCGAGTGGTTGCCCCCGTCGGCCGCCCAAGGGTCGGGCAGCGATGGCGGCATCGGCGCCAGCACCATCGCGCTGATAGTGATCATCCCTGTGGCCGTGGTGCTGGCCGTGTGGCTCTTCTGGCCCCGCCGCCGCGGGGCAGACCGGGCCCAGCAGCGGAGGAAGTCCCGCGCCAAGAAGCGCCGCTAGCTCAGCGGCGCTCCGCGAAGAAGTCTTTGAGCAGGGCGGCGGACTCGTCTCGGCCGACGCCGGCCACCACGTCGAAGCTGTGGTTGAGCCGGGGGTCGGCGCCCAGGTTGTAGAGGGTTCCACAGGCCCCGGCCTTGGGATCCTCGGCGGCGAACACCACCCGGCCCACTCGGGCCATCAGCGCCGCGCCGGCGCACATCGGGCACGGCTCAAGCGTGGTGGCCAGCACCGCCCCGTCGAGACGGGACGAGCCCCGCGCCGCGGCCGCGTCCCGCAGGGCCAGGATCTCAGCGTGGGCAGTGGGGTCGTTGGTGCTCAACCGCTCGTTGTGACGGGCGGCCAGCACTTCCCCGTCGATGGCCACCGCCGCGCCGATGGGCACCTCGCCGAGCTCAGCGGCACGGCGGGCCTCGGCCAGGGCCAGCTCCATGAGCGCTCCGTCATCGATCACAAGGTCAGGTTATGGGCTGGGAGGGCGCCCACACCGCTCACTATCCTGAAGGGTGGAAGGTTGCCAGAGCGGACGAATGGGGCGGCCTCGAAAGCCGTTGTGGCCTCCGGGTCACCATGGGTTCGAA
>JAJECA010000019.1 GCA_022822265.1 Acidimicrobiia bacterium
GATGCAGTCGCCGTGGCCCAAGTGGTGCAGGATCAGCGAATTCATCAAAGGATGCGTCTCGAAGAGCTTGTGGTCGGGCTTGGGAAGCCCGTAGCGGCGAAGATCGCCGTTGATCATCCGCAACAGGACCTGGAAGAACCGCACCTCCAGCCAGTGGGGCAGGCTGGGACCTCGCTCGCCGAAAACGTCAGAGGGCGTCCCGGCGATGTATTTGGGGATGAAGTGATAGCCCCGGCGCACGCTGAAGAAGGCCTGATCGGCGCTGACCGACGCGTCGCAGGCGATGTCGGCGCCCGAGTTGCCCGCACCCACAACCAACACCCTTTTGCCGGTGAACTCGTCCGGCGACTGATAGGTGACCGAATGGCGCACCTCTCCGTTGAACTGCCCCGGCCAGCTCGCGTCATGAGGTATCCAGTTCACCCCGTTGGCGCAGATCAGATACCGGCTGTGGCGGGTCTCCCCGGTGCCGAGCCGAAGCTCCCACAGCCCGTCGGGGGTGAGACCGGCCCGGTCCACCGATGTATTGAACCGGACATTGCGGCGGAGGTCGAACTCGTCGGCGAAAGATCGAATGTAGGCCAGTAGCTGCTGGTAATCGGGGTAGTCCGGATAGTGGTCGGGCATGGGAAAGCCGTCGAATCCCGACAAAGTGCGCGACGAGATGAAATGGGCCGTCTCGTACATAGGCGAGCCCGGCGCGTCGATGTTCCAGATGCCGCCCACATCGTCATTGCGCTCGAATAGCTCAAAGGTGGCCGATGTCTGGGCCAGGCGCCGGGCCAGGATGAGGCCAGCCGGGCCCGCTCCGACGACCGCAACGTCTAGTGGCGCCAACGAGTCGCCCTCAGGACTGGTTGAACGATGCTGCCGAGTCGCCGGGGCGCATCACGAAGAACTCCATGCCGTCGGGTCCGCAGGTGAAGGAGTACTTGTGGTTGGCAGCCAGGATGACCGAGTCCTTCGGCCCCAGCTCCATCGACGGGCCGTCGGCTCCGCTGGGCCACACCTCGCACCCGCCTGACACCACAATCAACAGCTCGTTCTGGTCATGGCTGTGGGGAGGGACGTGGTAGCCGGCGGGCATGGTGCTGTACTGGCACCAGAAACCCCCTTCCCCCTGGGCCACTCGCTTGCGCCCGGCACCGACCTTCTTGGCCTCTTCGATCAGCTCTTTGGGAGCATCAGTGTTGGCAGACTCGTCCACCCACTCGATGTCGTTGAACTTCAGCACCTTGGGTTCTGTGCTCATGGCGCTCCTTCGCTATTGGGCCGGTGGGCCGTGGACAAGTTTGGCGAATTCGGTGGCGAACAGCTCCGAGGTGCCCGACTGGTGGGTGGCCCGCCATTGCCGCCATGGGCACACGTCGTCCCAGCGGTGCAGCACCTCGAAGTCCAAGTCGGCGATCACCAGCCCTTCGGTGTCGCTTCCCTCGGCATAGATGTGGCTGAAGTCGGGGAAATCGGGGCCACAGATAAGGCTGTGGCCGGCGTAGTTGGCCGGCAGCGCTCCGTCGAAGCTGTCCTCCAGGCTGTCGCCGTCGTCGATGCCGCCCACCTGGTTGGCCGAGATGGTGAAGACGAAGTTCTCCTGACCGCGGGTGGCGGCCACCCGGCGCATGGACTCCACCTTGTCCGGACCGCCCGCGAAGGCGGCGGTGGGATTGACGATGATCCTGGCCCCTTGCAGGGCCAGAAGGCGGCTGCCCTCGGGGTTAAGCCAGAAGTCGTAGCAGATCTGCACCCCGATGGGCCCGTAGCGGGTCTCGAAGACGTCCAGGCTGGTTCCGGGCCGAAACGACACCCCCTCAGTTACGAATGGGAGCGAGCCCAGATGCAGCTTGCGATAGGTCCCGAGGATTCCCTCGGGTCCGATCACTGCGGCGGCGTTGTAGAGAGCGTCGGGATCGTCGGGGTCCTGCTCGATCATGCCCATCACCAGGTACATGTCGTGGTCGGCGGACAGCCGGGCCAGAGCTGCGGTTGACGGACCGGGCACGGTCTCGGCCAGTGAACGATGCAGTTCGCACGGCCCGCTCAACCGCTCACATTCGTCGCAGTGGATCGCCCCGGTCAACGCCTCCTCGGGGAAGACCAGCAATCCCACCCCCGCCTCGGCGGCCTCGGCAATCCAGCCGGTGATCTTTTCCAGGTTGGCGGCCACGTCACCGGGAACGGGGGTGAAATCCACCGCCCCCGCCCGAAGCCGGGTCTCGTAGGGGGAATAACTCTCTGGGATCACGGTCGTATTATCTCCTGATTCCCGGTCAGCCGCCGCCGGGTGAGGTTTTGGCCGCGGGTCGGACTTTGGGGGCGTTCTTCCAGTGGGGCACACCGTGCTCCTCGGTGGCGATCCACCACTCGCCGTTGGTGATGGAGGCCCAGTGGGAGTGGTTGAGCTGGTGAAGGGTGAAGCACGCCGACAAGGCGGTATTGAAGCCTTGGGCGTCCATGGTCTGGTTTACCGCCTCCTTGATCAACAGCGCGGCCATGGTGGGAACCGCGGCGATGCGCTGGGCGAACTCCAGGGTCTGCTCGTCCAAGGTCTCATTGGGGAACACCTTGGACACCATCCCCATGGCGTGGGCCTCGTGAACGTCGATGGAGTCGCCGGTGAGCAGCAACTCTTTGGTCTTGCGGGGGCCGAACTCCCATGGGTGGGCGAAGTACTCCACTCCCATCATGCCCAGCCGGGTGCCCACCACATCGGCGAAGGAGGCGTCCTCGGCGCCCACGATCAGATCGCAACTCCACATGAGCATCAGCCCCGCGGCCAGCACCGGCCCCTGCACTTGGGCAATGGTGATCTTGCGGAGGTTGCGCCACCGCTTGGTGTTCTCGAAGAAGTAGTGCCATTCCTGAAGCATCAGCTTCTCTGAGCCCCGGCGCTGCCCCCCGTTGATCTGCCAGGTGGGGTGCTGGTTGGGACCGGGCATGCGCTCTTCGATGCTCTCCTTGGTGCCCATGTCGTGGCCAGCCGAGAACATGGGTCCCACCCCGCCCAGGATCACCACCCGGACGTCGTCGTCGGCCTCGGCCACCAGGAAGGCCTCGTTGAGCTCCACCAGCATCCCCCGGTTCTGGGCGTTGCGGGCCTCGGGGCGGTTCAACATGATGCGGGCGATTTTGCCGTCGTCCAGCGTCTCATAGGTCAAGTAC
>JAJECA010000054.1 GCA_022822265.1 Acidimicrobiia bacterium
GCACTGCAACCCGCGTCTACCGCCTGGACTAGCGCACGTCCACTTCACCACTTTCGAGCCACCATGCGAACGATTCGATACCGTCGAGGCGGGGCGCGTGCCTGTTGACGAACTCTGTCAGCGCGTCAGCCAGCATATGCACGTGGTTTGGGGCCGAGCGGGGAAACCTACGGGGATGGGTATAGACCAGTCCTGAGTGCTTCTCGCCCCCTGCAGAGATGTGCCGATGGAGCACCGCGAAGTCCTTGATGTTCTCCGTGACCACCGCTCGTCCCTCGACCGTGGCCGCTTGAAGCAGGTCTGCATCTGACAGCCCTCGGAGATCATCGCGCTCCACTACAGCGACGGTGTCGACTGTGCGGCCTCGCAGCACTTCGGCTACCGCCGGGGAGTGCATCTCATCGAGAAGCAGCTTCACTCCGACAGCAGCCGCCGTTCGTTCTCCCACATGGCCAGCTCATGGTCGGCCGCCTCGTCATTGGCTGCCAGTTCAGTATCGATCTCCTCAGAGAACTCTGCGTAATAGCGAGAAGCGGCCCGCACCTGTCCCTCGGTCAGGCTGAGCTGGGCCGCGGCCCTGTCGACTCGTTGCTCGACACTGCCGCGAAGACCGCGCAGCAACCCTGCGACCTCCCAGACATCAGGCCCCGTAGCCAAACCCGCTCGCCGTCCGCTCGGCCCCTCGCGGAACACGATCCCCGGATGGGCCTCCATCCGCAGTCCCTCATCGATTAGGCGCTCCCCTACTGACGAAATTGAGCCACGCCCTTGGGCAGCACAGAGCTTGAGCCGCTCGTAGACACCGGGACGCTTGAACCGAATCGAAAGCACCGTCATAGTGGTAGTGTAGTCATTTATCACCATCTGTCACCACAAAGCCCTCGGCGCAGTTTACACATTGCGGTGTATGATGGTGTTGTGAGTCGGACCAACATCGACATCGACGATGAACTCATCGAGCGCGCCATGCAGACATACGGGCTTCACACCAAGCGCCAGGCGGTGCATTTCGCCCTGGAGCGCCTTCTGGGCGGCGGGCCGATGACCGTAAAGGAGCAACTCGAGATGGAAGGGGTCGGCTGGGACGGCGACCTTGACGCCATGCGCGCCAACCGGTTCGCCGATTGGGGCAGCAGTGCTGATCGCTGACACCTCCGCTTGGATCGGCTTCTTGTCTGCGGCAGGCTCTCCCCAGGCCCAGAGGATGCGCCAGGCGATTTCCGATCAAGAGGTGATCACCCTTGACCCGATCCTGCTAGAAGTCATGGCCGGTGCCCGCCGAGATGCTGTCGCCCGAACTCAACGGTTGCTGGAGGCCCAGCAACACGAGGCGCTCTCCCCCAAGCTCGACTGGCTCGACGCCGCAACGATCTACCGAGAACTCAGATGGCGGGGAATCACCGTTCGCTCGCAAACCGATGCCCTCATTGCAGCCGTCGCCATCCGCCTCAACGTGCCCGTACTCCACCGCGACCGCGACTACGGCCGCATCGCCGAGCACACCCCCCTCCAACTCGTCGAAGTCTGAACTCCCCCTTGCCTTCTTACGAAACTGGCTTGATGCAAACAAGCCGAATAGGTGTCGCACATAGTGCTACGGTAGGACTGTGGACCGTGAAATCAGCCAGCGGGAGTTGCGGAACAACAGCGGGAAGATCATGCTCGAACTGGACGAAGGCAAGACGTTCACGGTGACTCGCAATGGCGTTCCGGTAGGCGAGCTGAGTCCGCTGCGCCGCCACCGCTTCATTTCCGCTGAAGCTGCGGTGGAGCTCTTCCGGACTGCCCCCGGTGTTGACTATTGGGATCTTCGGGCCGACCTCGACGCGGTTGCCGACCAAGATCCATCTCCTCGTGCCTGAGACGCCCAGACCACCTCGCGGGCTGCTGGACACTTCGGTGATCATCGATCTTGAGCACATCGAGGTATCGGCCCTCCCTTACGAGGTCGCCATCAGCGCCTTGACTTTGGCTGAGCTGGCAGCTGGCCCGCATGCCGCAAACGACCGAGTGGAGCGAGGCCGGAGGCAAGATCGTCTCCAGCGGACAGAAGCCGCGTTCGATCCTCTGCCATTCGATGTCGATGCCGCTCGGGCCTACGGACGAGTCTTCTCCGCGGTCCTCAGCGCCGAGCGGAAACCCCGCGGGGCAAGAGCAGTCGATCTGATGATCGCTGCGACCGCTCTTGCGGCCAACTTGCCCCTCTACACTCGCAACCCCAACGACTTTGCAGGCTTGAATGAGATTGTCGAAATCGTGCCCGTCTGACGGCAACCGGAATCTTGCATAATGCGGATCGTTGACCTGTTGGAGCGGGATGCGGCGCTCTACCCCGAGCGGACTGCAGTAGCGGTTGCCGGAGGGCCATCTGCTTCCTTCAAGGATCTGCACGACCGAGTTCTCCGGCTGGCTGGCGGTCTGGAGACTGCGGGGGTGGGGACCGGCGACCGGGTGGCGCTCATGGCCGACAACGGGCTGGTCTTTTTCGACGTCTACCTGGCGGTGGCCTACTTGGGGGCGGCTGCTGTTCCGCTGAACACCCAGCTCACCGATCCCGAACTGTCCTTCATCCTGTCGAACGCCGAGCCCATCCTCACCGTGGCAACCCGTCCCTACGCCGAACGGCTGGAGGCCGTCGGCACCACCGGCCCGGTGATCGATGCCGACGGAGATGCCTATGCGGGCCTGCTGGAGTCGGAGCCCTTCGCCGATTTGGATCGCGCTACCGAACACGACACCGCGTTGATCATCTACACCAGCGGGACCACTGGACGGCCGAAAGGGGTGTGCCTCACCCAGCGGGGCTTGGCGTTCAACGGGCTGACCATGGCCCTGGTGCAGCGGTTCCGGCCCGACGATGTGTTCTTGTCCACCACGCCGCTTTACCACGCGGCCACCGGCACCCGGGTGTGCTCCATGCTGGCCGACGGCCAGACCCACGTGGTGCTGCGCTCCTTCTCGCCGGAGTCGTTCTTCGCCACGGTGGCCGAGCACCGGGTGACCATCTCGATCCTGGTTCCCGCGCAGCTGCGCCGCATTCTCGACCATCCCGGCTTTGCGGAGGCCGATCTGTCCAGCCTGCGGCTCATCGTCTACGGCGCCGCCCCCACTGCCGGGCCGCTCATCAAACAGGCCTATGAGCGCTTCGGGTGCGGGCTGTACCAGGGTTACGGAATCTCCGAGTGCGTCACCAACCTCACCGGGCTGCTGCCCGAAGACCACGACCTTGCCATGGCTGGGCGCCCCGAACTGCTCGACTCGTGCGGGCGCGTCGTGCCCGGGGTAAGGATCGAACTCCATGACGACAATGGCGTCTTGGCCGCTCCCGGAGAGGTGGGCGAGATCTGGGTGAAGAGCGAGAAGGTGATGGCCGGCTACTGGCGCAACACCGACCAGACGGCTGAAGCTCTGGTCGACGGCTGGCTGCGAACCGGCGACCTGGGCCGCATGGACGGTGATGGCTATCTCTACATCGTCGGCCGGTCCAAAGACATGCTCATCAGCGGCGGCGTCAACATCTACCCCAGTGAGATCGAGGCCGTGCTCTACGACCACCCAGCCGTCGCCGAAGCAGCAGTAGTCGGGCGCCCCGACCCCGAATGGGGCGAGCGCCCGGTGGCCTTCGTCGAGCTCCGACCCGAAGAGTCGCTCGACGGACTAGTGGATTGGTGCGCAGAACGATTGGCCAAGATCAAGGTCCCCGATGAATTCATCGCCGTCGACAGCTTCCCCCGCACCGTCACCGGCAAAATCCGCAAAGTAGAACTCCGAGAACACCTAGCCGCCCGCTGACAGGACAAGAAGCGCCTCACGGCAGTCTGGTGATCTCTACCGCGTTGCCGGGCCATTCGGGGTGAGGTGAGACAACTACCCCTTTTGGCACAACCTCGACCGATTCGTCTGGGCTGCAGGCAACGGCGGAGTTGCTGCAACCGCGTCTGACCACGAAGTCGGGATACGAAACCATCATCTGCGAAGGGACCTCGTAGTCGTCGGCCCACCGCAACGGTGCCCGAAGCTCGAACGCCGGCAGACCCGATTCATCGGGCGGGTCAAGAGCGATGATCGATTCCAACAGGATCGACTTCGCTGATTCTCCCAATTCTTTGTAGACGTGGTCATAAATGTCGAGAACCAGGAACCAGTTCCCGGAATCGATAACAATCGGATCGTCTCGACCATAGAAGGCTCTCGGGGTCGTTCTAGATGAGGAGTGGAAGGTCGCAACGCCGGCGACCGGGCCCTCAATCGGCGCCTCACCATCATCAAGGTCAATGACAATCACCGCGTAGGTCCCCTCGACAGTGTCCGAAAGCTCAGGCGTAGCTCTCACGACATACCGGTCGCCATTTGGCAACACACCCGAGATTTCCACCTCCGACACCGGGTCGGGCTCCACAACGGAGGCAACCTCAACCGCTTCGCCTTTCGGCTCGCCGCTGTCCTGGAAACCCCATTGGGGCTCGGAGACGAAGAGGCCATCAACCTCAAAAAAGACCAGCCGGTTGCCCGCGACCATGCCTTTGGTGTTGTAGCCCGACACCGGTGAGATCCCCAATAGCTCCCAGGTCTCGCTACGGGGTTGGTAGCTGAACAGCAAGGACTCCTCGGTGCCGAGACCAGTTCCCAGGTGGCCAGTCGAGACAATCAGCTCAGCTCCGGTCCATATCAGCGTTTGACTTCCCAGGTTGCCTTCGTAGCTTTCTGGATCAGGAAGAGTTTCAGGCATCGGAGTCCACGCATTGGTCGCAGGGTCGTAGGACGAACCGACCGCACGCTCTGAGTAGTCGACACTTGCGGAGCCGGGAAGACCGCCCCATGTAATGAGCTCTTCGCCCGTCCATACGACATCGGGCATCGCTGGCCATGCGGGCGGATCGGGCAGCGTTCTCCAGGTGTCCTCAATGGGGTTATAGGCGAGTCCCCGTTTTGTTGTCCGCGATGACTCTGTTGGCCAAACGACAAGCTCAGCGCCGGTCCATGCTGCTTCGCGGCTATGTCCCAGAGGGGATGGCGGTACTTCGCCCAACTCCCAGGCGTCTATCTCGGGGCGATAGACAGCGACTCTGCTTTCGGTGGCAAGCAGAACTTCAGTGCCGCTCCAAAGGGCATTGGCAGAAGACACGCTGGTGATCGGTGCGTCGGCCAGCGAGCGCCAAACGTCAGTTTGCCAGTCATAGGCAGACACCGAGGGTGACTGGTCCCCCCAATAGACAATGAGTTCGTCATCGGTCCAAGCGCTCGCGGTGCCATACACCGCGGGCCAGGGACTAGCAGCTAGCTGTCGCCATCCCCCCGTCTCAAGGTTGTAGGCAACCCCGGAATCGGACTGGCTACCCCAAAGCAGCAATTCGCTTCCGGTCCAGGCTGCAATGAGATGAGGCCCATCTACTGATTTCGGAAGCGGGACTTTTGACCAACCAGTGACCGGGACGAGTCCAGACTCCAAGGGAAACTTTGAGCTGTCCTCGACATCTCCAGTCTCGACTTCAAGAGACTGAGCCACTGGAGGAGCAGCTCCCCTATCGCCGTCGCTTCCACAACCGCCCAGAGCAGCCGCAAGCACAATGATCACCACGCACGTGCCAGCTGCGCGAGCGGCAACGACGGCCATGAATCAGGCTACCGTTTGATCTCCTCGTCGGCGTCGATGTCGATTTCTAGGATTAGGGATTGGTAGGACTTGCCGTGGGGGTCGGTTCGGAGACTCATGGACACCCCTCCGCCGAGCGCCTCGGTCATCACGAAGTTCAGGCCCTTGGTGCCGGGCAGCTCGTAGCGGGTGATCTCGCCTTTGACCAGGCTGCCGAACTTGTCCCGCACCTTTTCCACGGTGAGCTCGCGCCGCAGCACTTCCCAATTTGCGTCGTCGTAGACGAATACGCAGAGGTTCACGATGTCGCCCTTGTCGCCGGAGCGGCTGTAGGCGAACTCCCGCAGCTTCATGCCTCAATGACCTCGGTGATCAGCTTCATATCCTCACGGGGCAACAGGGCAGGGGTGACCCCGATGGCCGGCGCCATCTGGGTGGCGACCCCGCCGCCACCGGCCGGTCCCATCCACAGGAACTGGCCTTCGAAGGCCACCGCGTCGGCGGTCTCCCGATCGTCGCAGCGGGCCGCGATGCGAAGCCGCACCTCGGCCGGATCGCCGCCGGGAAGCTGGCCGTCGAACAGGGCGCTCATCCCGTGGAGGTCGTAGCGGATCTCGTCGATGCCCGACTGGTACGGCTCCAGGCGCTTGGCCACCACCTCCGCGGCCAGCTGGGCCCGTTCAACACAGCCGGCGCCGCCATAGGAGATCTCGGTCACAACCTTCCACCCCTGGTCCACCCCCACCAGCACCTTGAGAGAGTCGGGACGGGGGCGGCCCGAGGCACCGCCGACCCGCACCCGGTTCGGACCCACTTCCTCCACCCACACTTGTGAGAAGTCCGCGGTGCTGTCGGGGGTGAGATAGGCCGCCGGGTCGTGGATCTCGTAAGCCAACTGCGTCTTCATGGTGCCTATGTCCACCGCCCCGCCGGTGCCCTCCAGCTTGGTGATGACCAGCTCGTCCTCGCTCACGTGGGCCAGGGGGAAGCCGAGGTGGACGATGTCGTCCAGCACCCGGTAGGGCGGATCCACATAGTTCCCGCCGGTGGCGTGGGTGCCGCACTCCAGAAGATGGGCCACCAGGGTTGCGGTGCCCATCTTCTCCCAGTCGTCCAGCGCCCAGCCCATCTCATAAGCGATCGGCCCCACATAGAGCGACGGGTCGGCGATGCGGCCGCCGAGGATGAACTGCGCGCCTTCTTCTAAGAGCTCCACGATGGGATCGGCGCCGATGTAGGCGTTGGCCGAAACCACCTGGGCGGCGATGGCCTGGGCGGTCACCCCCATTTCGGGAAGCTCCAGATCCTGGTCGAGCACATGGTCGAGCACGTCGTCGCCGTGGATCACCCCCACCCTCACCCCGGTGACGCCGTTGAGCTTCAGCCCTCGAAGCACGTCATCGGCCGCGGCGGCCGGATTGGCGGCGCCGAAGTTGCCCACCATCTTTCCGCCCCGGCGCAAGAACCCGGCGAAACGGCGCATGAGCTCGGGGATGCGCTGGTCGTGGCCTGCGGTCTCGTCATCAAGGCGGCGAACTTGGGCCAGCGCCATGGTCCGCTCGGCCAAGCAGTCGAAGCCCATGTAATCCACCAGGCCGCTGTCGGCCAGCTCCTGGGCCCAGTCCAGCCGATCGGTGGAGTACGCCGACCCGCTGCCGATGGAGATGCTCCTGCTCATTGCTGAGCTCTTTGGATGAGCTCGAACACGTCGCGGGGCCCGAGGGGGAACGTGTCCACCTGCACGCCGAGAGGGGCCAGAGCGTCGGCCACGGCATTGGCTACCGCCGCGGGGGCGCCGATGGTGCCTCCCTCCCCCATTCCCTTGAAGCCCCCCTCGGTGTTCGACAAAGTCTCGATGTGGCCGCACTCGATGGGCGGCAACTCCGGGGCGCTGGGTATGAGGTAATCCATGAAGGTGGATGCCAGCGGGCTGCCCTGGTCGTCGTAGGCCATGTTCTCCCACAGTACGCCGCCGATTCCCTGCACCACGCCGCCGGCGATCTGACCGTCGACCACCATGGGGTTGATCATGCGCCCGCAGTCCTCGCTGACCACGAAGCGCTCCAGGGACACCAGGCCGGTTTCGATGTCCACCTCGCAGATGCAGACGTGGGTGGCGTTGGAAAAAGTGAACACATTGGGCGGCTGATACCGGTTGCTGGCTTCCAGCCCCGGTTCCATGCCCGCGGGGAGCTGATCGGTGCTGCGGTAGGCGATCCCGGCGATCTCGCCCAGCGTGATGTTGCGGGTAGGGGTGCCGGCCACCGAGGCCACCCCATCGCTCACCTCGATGTCGGCTGCGGCGGCCTCCAGAAGGTGGGCGGCAATCTCCGCCACCTTGTCGTGCAGTTCACGGGCCGCACCGATGGCCGCCCCGCCCCCGATGACCGCCGATCGGCTTCCGCCGGTGCCCGCCCCGAATGGGGTGGCGGCGGTATCGCCCTGCACGAACTCGATGTCATCCAGCGCGCAGCCCAGATGCTCCGCCACCAGTTGGGCCATGGTGGTGGCCAAGCTCTGCCCGTGGTCACCGCTGCCCATAAAGATGCGCACAACGCCGCTGGGGTCGATCCGGATGGTCACCTGCTCGGTGGCCAAAGATGCCCACGCCATGCCCGAAGGCTCCACGTAAGAGCTGATGCCCAAACCGAGGTAACGGCCCTGGGCCCGGGCCTCTTGCTGGCGCTGGCGGAACCCGTCGTAGTCCACCATCTGGGCGGCCTGGTCCAGGCACTCCCGCAACGACACGTTCTCGTACACCATGCCGGTAGCGGTGGTGTAGGGAAGCTCGTCGGCGGTCACCGTGTTGCGGCGCCTCAGCTCCAGCGGGTCGATGCCCAGCTCTTGGGCCACATGGTCCATCATCTGCTCTCGGGCGGTGGTCTCGCTCAGCCACGGCCCCCGATAGGCCGCCCGCCCGACGGTGTTGGTGTAGGCCGACCGGCTGGCAAACCCGTAGAGCGGAACGCGGTACGGGCCGGGGAAGAATCGGGCCAGGTTGCCCGACGCGCTGCTGTGCCCGCCCACCGCATAGGCCCCCACGTCCTCCACATGGCGCACCCGGCACCCCAGGATCCGGGCATCGGCGTCCAGCGCCATCGACACGTCTAACACCTCGGCCCGAGCCTGGTTGGCCGCGATCAGGTTCTCACTGCGGTCCTCGATCCACTTGATTGGCCGGCACAGATGCCGGCTGGCCAGCACGATGCAATCCTCGTCCCGGGTGACCATCATTTTCTGGCCGAACCCGCCTCCGATATCGCCCATCCGCACGTGGACCTGGTGGTGGGCGATTCCGAGAAGGTTGGCAAAGTGAACGTGGTACTCATGGGGGTTCTGCGATGACACCCAGGCTTCGAGGGTGTCGGCAAACGGCGTCCAGCTGGCGATGATGCCGCGGGGTTCCATCGGCGCGTTCGTGGCGCGCGACTGGGTGAACCTGCGGGTCACCACATAGGCGGCTGAATCGAACACCCCATCGAGCTCCGGCGGGTCGGTAGGCGGCATCGACTGGGCCTCGTTGGAGTCGCGTTCGGGGTGGACCAAATCAACGCTGTTCTCCAAGGCGACCTGCGCTCCGATCACCGGCGTCTGCGTCTCTTTGTCCACTTCTACCAATTCGGCGGCATCCAAAGCGGCATACGGGCTGTCGGCCACGACCACGGCGACAGGCTCGCCCACATAGCGGACGTCACCTTCAGCCAGAGCCCGCAGTGGCGGGTAGGGAACCTGGTCGCCGATCAGGGCCGCGAACATCGGGCCGGCCAGCGGGTTCAGCTCCGTCGCAGTGAGCACGTCTACCACTCCGGGATGGGCCTTGGCCGCTTCAGTGTCTATGCCCCGCACCAACCCCCGGGCCACGCTGCTGCGCACGAACCGGGCATGCAGCATGCCCGGCACCTCCATGTTGGCGATGTAGGTGCCCCTACCGGCGGTGAGCCGCCGGTCCTCCCTGCGAAGAACCCGCTGTCCGATGAACCTTCCGGCACTCACTGGGTCATCGGGCCAAGTAGCCGCCGTCAACCGGGAGTGCGACACCGGTCACAAAACTGCTGGCATCGCTGGCCAAGAACAGCGCAACCTCGGCGATCTCCTCGGGCTGCGATGGACGCTGCAAAGGCACCGAAGTCTCCAGAAACTCCTTCATCAGGGGTTTGACGTCGGTGCCGGGCTCCCGTCCGAAGAACAGCGGAAGCATGGGGGTGTCCACTGGGCCGGGGCAGATGACGTTGGCCCGAACCTTGGGGGCTAGGGCCAGAGCCAGCGACTTGCCGAACGTCACGATTGCCCCCTTGGTCATCGAGTACAGCGGCGAGAACGGCGAGCCCACCACCCCAGATGTGGAAGCGGTCAGGATGATCGACGCGTTGCCCGACGCCTCCAACAGGGGCACCGCCCGGGCAACGGTGAAGAAGGCCGATTTCATGTTGATAGCCGCAGTCTCTTCGTAGTCGGCCTCGCTCATGTCGAGCCCGGCCGGACCGGGGATGCCGGCGTGGGCGTAGAGAACGTCGATCTTGCCGTGAGTCGAGCCGACCTCGGCCATCAACCCTTCAATCTGAGCCACATCGCTGACATCGACGGTGAAGGCGCTGGCCGCGCCCCCCGCATCGGCGATCAAATCCACGGTCTCAGCGGCAGCGTCGGCGCGAAGATCGGCCACCACCACATGAGCACCCTCGCCAGCCATGCGCCGGGCCGCGGCCCGACCCATGCCTGAACCGGAAGCGGTTATGACCGCTACTCTTCCATCGAGCACTCCCATTGAAACCCCCGTGAGCAAGAACTCTTCCATTTACGATGATCGATTTAGCCGTCGCAGCGAGGAAAGAACGCCATGAACGCACATGACCCGCTGGACGGCCTGAAGATTATCGACTGCGATTCCCACTTCACCGAGCCGCCGGAGCTGTGGACGGCCCGGGCCCCCGCCGCCATGCACAACCGAGTGCCGGTGCAGAAGACGGTCGACGGCATCACCGCGTGGTATCTCGACGGCCAGGTGTGGGCCAGCACCGGCGGCAACACCATCCAGACCGGGCACGAGAAGATCCTGGGCAGCCACGTGGTCCAGCCCTTCGACGTCATCGACACCAGCGCCTGGGCCGTGAAGGAGCGCCTCGAGCTCTGCGACGAGATCGGGGTCCACGCCCAGATCCTGTACCCAAACGGCGTCGGCTTCTCCTCCAACCACGTCTTCGCCATCGAGGATCTGGCCCAGCGGCGGATGGTTCTGGAAATTTACAACGACTTCTTCGTCGACATCCAGCACGAGTCCAACGGCCGGCTGTTCCCCCAAGCCATGCTCCCGATCTGGGATATGGAGTTCACCGTGGCGGAGATGACCCGGCTGCTGGACAAGGGCGTCACCGGGTTCACCCTCTCCGACAAACCCGAGATGGTGGGCCTCCCCGAGCTGTGGGAGCCCTACTTCGCCCCCATGTGGGACCTGTTCAACCAGTCGGGAGCGGTGGCCAACTTCCACATCGGCGCCGGAATGAGCCGAGCCGAGATGGAGAGCATCCGAGGCGCCCGCTTCCAGCAGGCCCGGGTGGGCGGCGAAGCCGGCTCCGACGACCTGCCCCGGCCCATTCCCGTGGCCCCCAACACATGTTGGGGGCAATTCGACCACCAGCGTCGCCTCGCCATCCACGCCACCCAGATGTACATGAGCAACGTGCGCATCATCGTCAACCTGTGCATGAGCGACCTGTTCGACCGCTACCCCAACCTCAAGGTCGTCTCGGCCGAGAGCGGCATCGGCTGGGTCCCGTTCATCCTCGAAGCCCTCGAGTACCAATACGACGAGATGGTCACCGAAGCCCACGAGGTGGCCCTCAACTCCCGTCGCCCCCGGGAGTATTTCAACGACCACATCTGGGTCATGTTCTGGTTCGAGCGGTCGGCCCCGGCCAAGCTCATCGAAGACGTCGGGGTCAACAACGTGCTGGTGGAGACCGACATACCCCATCCGACGTGCCTGTTCCCGGGCGCCCGGGAGCACTTCGCCCGGGTGCTGGCCGACGTCGATCCCCTTGTCCGCCGTCGAGTGCTCCAGGACAACGCCGCCGAGCTCTACGGCATCGACGTCTAGGGGTTCCCATGCAGTTCGGCATGATCATCAGCGACGTGCCGCGTGAGGTGGACCCCCTCGAGCAGTTCGACGGCATTCTGCGCCAAGTGGAGGCCGGACAGCGCAACGGCCTCAGCCATTTCGTCATCGGCCAGCACTTCTTGTACGGCGACCTGCGCTGGCTCCAGCCGGTTCCCCTCCTCGCCCGCCTGGCCGCCGAGATCGACGACCACGTGCGGCTGGCCACCACCGTGCTGCTGGCCCCCAAGTACCACCCGGTGATCCTGGCCGAGGAGCTTGCCACGCTAGACATCGTCACCCGGGGGCGCCTCGACGTCGGCCTCGGGCTCGGATACCGGAGCGAAGAGTTCGACTTGATGAATGTCCCGATCAGCAAGCGGGTGAGCCTGTTCGACGAGTGCCTCGACATCTTGAAGCTTTGCTGGGCCATGGAGGACTTCGACTACCACGGCCAGCATTGGCAGATTCAAGATGCCACGCCCCATATCCGATGCGTGCAGCAACCCCATCCCCCTATTTGGATGGGCGCGCACTCCCGCAAGGGCGCTCGGCGGGCGGGCCGAGTGGGCGACCGGTTCATCATCCCGCCGGAGTACGACATCCATGAGATGCGGGTCCGTTTGGGCATCATGGCCGCCGGATTCGCCGAGCGGGGCAAACCGATGGGCCATCAGCCACTCCGGCGCAACGCCTTCGTCGGCGCCACCAACGAGGAGGCACGAGCCAGATTCGTGGAAGTCAGCAAGGAGCGCTACCTCTCGTATGCCCGCAAGGAGCTCGACATACTGGACGAGGAAGCGCTCATGGGCAACTTCTTCGAGGAGGTGAGGCACTCGGTGGCGGTGGGCACTGCCCAACAGGTGATCGACCACTTCACCGAGGTGGCCCGAGAGCTGCCAATAGACCCGTTCGTGGTGAAGCCCCAGTGGCCCGAGATGCACATCGACGAGGTGATCGACTACCTCGACACCATGGGACAAGAGGTCATTCCGGCGCTGGCCGAAGTCCCGCCCATGCCCGTAGAGGACATCCCCACCTCACTGGCTCCGGCAGCCGACGAGGTGGCCGAGGCAATGGAGGCCATGTGACCGCAGCATCATTCGACGAGGCCATCGCCCATACACCGCTGGGCGACGGGCGCTTCCTCACCACTACACCCCCATCTTGGATGGCCTCGGGCCGCGTTCCCGCCGGGCTGGTGGAAGCGCAGTTGATGGCCGGACTGGCGGCCACGGTCACCGACCCCCAGTACCGGCCGCTGTCGTTCACCGCCCATCTGCTGCGAGCGCCGGGGGAAGGCGACTACGAGGTGCAGACGGATGTGCTCCGCACGGGCCGCACGCTCATCAGCACGTCGGCCCGGGTGGTGCAGGGCGACAAGCTGATCGCCACCGCGTTGGCCAGCTTCGCCACCGACCGGCCCAGCCCCGAGTTCGACGAGTTGCCCATGCCCGAGGTGGCTCCGCCCACCCCGGGTCGGGAGACCGACGGCTACGTTCCCGAGTTCGCCTATCCGTACGGCGACAACGTGGTCATGCAGGACCGCCTCGGACCGAGGCCATTCACCGCGCCCGACGGCCCCATGGAGCGGGTGGGATGGGCCGGCTTCGCCCAGGCCCGCCCCATCGACGCCCCCGGTCTGCTGATGATCGGCGATATCGGGATGATGGGCTGGTGGGTGCGCCTCGACCGCATGTACACCACCGCCACCCTGGACCACACCACCTATTTCCGGGCCGATCTGTCCCAGGCAAAGGCCGACGACATGGTGCTGCTGCGGTCGCGCACCGGGTTGGTCCGCGGCGGCTACCTGGATTGGGACCTCGACATCTGGGCCCCTGACCGCACCCTGTTGTGCCAATCTCGCCAGATCCTGGCCATCCTCGGATGACCGGACGATGACCCGGCCCGCGCCGCTGCGCATCGTCGACTTCTCCACTCACATGTCGGGGCCCCTGGCCTCGCACCTGCTGGTGGAGATGGGCGCCGATGTCATCAAGGTCGAACACCCGGTTCAGGGCGACGGCAACCGGGGCAACGACCCCAAGATCGCCGGGGTCAGCGATCTGCACCTCGCCCTCAACCCCGGCACCCGCAGCATCGCAATCAGCACCAACTCGCCCCACTGGGCCGACGTGGTGGCCGGGGTCACTGCCTGGGCCGACGCGGTGATCGTCGGCGCCCGCCCCAAGGACGCCGTTCGCCGGGGGCTCGACTTCCACACCCTCCTCGAGGCCAACCCGCAGCTGGTGTACTGCGTGATCTCGGGTTACGGGCTGGCCGGACCGTGGGCGGAGTACAAGGCCCACGGCCAGAACATGGACGCGTTGGCCGGCCGGGTTGAGGTGGAGTGGATCGAGGGCCAGCCCCAAACCAGGGTCGGGTGGCGCTCGGCCGGAGTGCTGCTGGCCGGGGTTTTCGGCGCCATGGGAGTGCTGGCCGCCATCGTCAAGCGAGACCGGGGCGGCGGACCCCAATTCGTGCACACCTCCATCTGGAACACCGCACTGTGGTGGAACTGGCGAGACGTGAACACCTGGGTGAACAACGACGAGCCCTGGCATGAGTACCGCTCATTGGGATCGCGCTATGCCATGTACGCCACCTCCGACCACCGCGCCCTGCTCATCTGCCCGCTGGAGAGGGTGGCCTGGGAGCGGTTTTGCGACCTGGCCGGGCTGCAACAACTCAGGGCGCGGGGAGAGTGGACCCACAGCATGGACTTCGGATACGACGACGAGTTCCCGCTGATCGCCGAGGCCATCAGCCGGCGCACCTTCGACGACTGGAATCGCCTCCTCGACGAAGCCGAAATACCGTTCGCCCCCATACTCACCCTCGACGAGGCGGTCAGCAGCGACCACGCCGCCGTCAACCGGGTGCTCCGGGGAACCGAGCTTCCCGGAGGCCGAGTTCAAATGGCCGCCTCACCGGTGCAGCTCTCCACGAACCCCGACGAGGCGGCCCAACCCGACCTTTCCGACCTGCCGCCGCCCCCCGACCTGGGCGCAGACACCGCCGATATCCTCGCCGAAATCGGATTGGACAAGCTGATTGGAGAAGACCTGTCGGGAGGCCGGGCATGACCAAGCCCCTCGACGGAATCCGGGTGCTGGATTTCACCCGCCACATGGCCGGCCCCTACGGCACCATGATTCTGGGCGACTATGGGGCCGATGTCGTCAAGGTGGAGAGCCTCCCCCACGGCGACGGCGCCCGCGGCGTGGGCACTGCATTCATCGACGGCGAGAGCGCGCTGTTCCTAATCTGGAATCGGGGCAAGCGCAGCCTCGCCCTTGACATGCGCAAACCAGAGGGGCTCGAGGCGGTTCATCGCCTGGCCGCCACCGTCGACGTGGTGGTCACCAGCTACCGGCCCGGCGTGGCCGACGAGATCGGCATCGGCTACGACGCTCTGTCGGCTATCAACGATCAGATCGTGTACATCTCCCTCACCGCATTCGGACCGGACGGTCCGCTGGCCCCCTATCCGGGGACCGACCCGGTGGTCCAGGCGGTCTCGGGGGTCATGTCGGTGACCGGGGAGCCTGATGGGGGCCCCAACCTGGTGGGGGTCCCGATGGCCGATTTCACCGGTGCATTGGTCACCGCCCAGGCCGCCATGCTCGGCCTGTTCGCCCGACAGCAAACCGGCAAGGGCCAGCTCATCGACGTCTCGATGCTCTTCGCCCTGATGTCGTCGCTCACCACCCGGCTGGCCTCGCACTGGGTGGACGGCGAGGATCCCGGGCGCCATGGCAGCGCCCACAGCGTGGTGGTGCCCTATGAGGCGTTCCAGACCGCCGACGGCCACGTGGTTACCGGTGTGTGGGGCGGCGCCGACGGGTGGGAGCGGTTCTGCCGGGCCGTCGGCAAGCCGGAGTTGGCTGCCGACGAGCGCTATCTGACCAACCAGCAGCGGGTGGACGCCCGAGCCGAGCTCACCGAATATCTGCAAGGCATCTTCATCACCCGGACCAGCGCGGAGTGGGAGGAGTCGTTCAACCAGCACCGGGCGCTGTTCGGGCCGGTCCACACCTTCTCGCAGATCCTCAACCACCCCCAGGTGAAGCAGGCCGGATTGGTGCAATCGGTGGAGCACGCCACTTTGGGCGAGATCCCCCAGTTGGGTCCGGTGATCGGGCTGCACGACACCCCTGGGGGGATTGCCGGGCCTCCCCCGGTGCTGGGCCAGCACAGCGAGGAGATCCTGGCCGAGGCCGGCTACAGCCCCGAGGAAATCGCCGCCATGATCAAAGCCGGGGTGGCGGGCACGGCCCCACCATCAGCCGGACAATAGCGGGATCACCTCGGTGCCGAATCGCTCTAGCTGCGCGAGGGCGTGAGCATGGTCGTATCCGGGCCACTGCGGCTTGTAGACGAAGTGGGAGTGCTCCACCTGAGCCATGAGCTGAGAGAGCCCCTCCGCCACCTCGGATGGGCTGCCCAGCACGAAACGGTTGTCCAGCCAATCGCTCTTGCCGATGCCGTCGTCAACGTCAAGCCCCCAAGAGCGGTACGTGCCATAGCGCGACGACGCCCCTGCGGCCACCGCTGCTTCGGCCTCCGCGGGGCTGTCGGCGATATAGACCTCCCGGCGCACCGGGATGGCGGCCTGCGCCCGGTTGCCGTGAGCCGCTCGCTCTTCCAGATAGGCCTGGTAGAGGTGGATGAGCTCTCGGTGGGTGGGGAACGGCGCGGCATACCAAGCATCACCCACCCGGGCAGCCCGTCGTACCGACGGCTCCACCTGGGCCCCGACCCAGATCGGGGGATGCGGCTGCTGGACCGGCAGCGTGGACACCTCCACGTTGTCGAGCCGGAAGAACCGGCCCTTATGGGTCACTGGCTGGCCGGTCCACAGCGCTCGGATGATGTCCACCGCCTCCTCGAACCGCTCAGTTCGGGTGGTGCGGTCGATGCCGAAGGCGTCGAACTCATCCTGGCTGTAGCCGATTCCCACCCCCATGATCGCCCGCCCACCGGTTACCGCGTCCATGGTGGCGATCTCCTCGGCGATGGTCAGGGGATGGTGCAGGGGCAGCAGCAGAATGCCGGTGGCGACGCTGACCGACGGGAATTGCATGGCCACCGAGGTCAAATACGGGATGGGCTGGAGGTAGCGCAGCGTCGGGGCCGCGAAGTGCTGGCCCGCCACCACTAAGTCGAACCCATGATCAACGGCCACGGAGATCAACTCGTGGTGCTCGGCGATCTGCTGGTGCGCGGGCACCGACCGGCCGTGAACCGAAGTCAGGAGCAGGCCGAATCTCACCGGACCATCTTGGTTCAACGACACCGCGGTGTGCCGGACCCATGTTGCCGCCGAGCCGGGGCCGTCACTAGACATTCGCCATGCGACGGCTTGCTATTCGACTGCTTGGTGCGTTTCGACGGATATCCCTTCTTATTCGGAAGATGCGAGGCAAGACGCTCGATGATGTGGCTGAACAGCGGGTGGTGAGCGGCAAGGCGTGGGAGGAGTTCTGCGATTCCTTGAAGGCAGCGGGGGCGGCGATGAACTTCCCGGGCGCGCCGCGCGATCCCTTTAACCAAGCCGAGGGTTACCGGCACCTGAGCCGGCTCGCCCGAGCCGGGCTTATGGCGTTCATCGAGCATGCCGACCCCAAGGCGCCGGTGATGCACCGGGTGGCCAATGAGACCACCAAGCTGGGCGCCGACAACCCCGACAACTACTACTACACCGCCGCGTTGGACGGCAGCTACGACTACAAGATCACCGGGCGGCGCAACAACATCGCCTACCTGAGCATAGGAACCCAATCGGGCAACTACGGCCAGGGCGGCGGCCTGCCCCCCACAGGGCATATCGAAGCCGACCAGATCGAGATGGACGCCGACGGGTGTTTCGAGCTGATCCTGAGCAGCACCCCCCAAGAGGGCAACTGGCTGCCGATGACCCCCGAGACCGGCACATTGGTGGTGCGCCAGACCTTTGCCGACCGCAGCACGGAGATACCCGCCGAGCTGTCCATCGAGCGCATCAACTGCGCCCCCGAAGAGCGCCAACCCTCACACCTCACCCCCAAGGCCTTGGACGACGGGTTGAAGAACGTCGGGGCGCTGGTGATGGGCGCGCCGCTGCTGTTCACCAAATGGGCCCGTGATTTCTCCAAGCACAGCAACGAGCTTCCCCAGTTCGACCCGGACGTGTCACTGAACGCCGGGGGCGACCCCAACATCACCTATTACCACAGCCACTGGGCGCTGGGGCCCCACGAGGCCCTGGTGATCGAGGCCACTCCCCCGGAATGCGAGTACTGGAATTTCCAGCTCAGCAACTACTGGATGGAGTCGCTGGACTATCGCCACTTCACCATCCACACCAACAGCCATCTGGCCCATTGTGAAGCCGATGGGTCGGTGCGCCTGATCGTGGCCCATGAGGATCCCGGCCTGCCCAACTGGATCGACACCGCAGGCCACTCGCTCGGCACCATGTCGTTCCGATGGGTGCGGGCCGCCGAGACTCCCCAGCCGCAGTGCCGGGTGGTGCCGTTGAGCAGCTTGCGAGACTAGCGGCTTGACGTCCACCGACTATCAGAATCCCTATCGGCCGATCCCGATCCGGGCCGTCAATCGGCTCGGTCGCGCCGGCCAGCGCCTCGGGCTCGCCGAGCGCTTGGATGTCGACAAGCTGGTCAAGCACGCGAAACGCAAGACCGGGCTCTCCGACTTCGGCGACGACAGGCACTTGGAGGCGTTGCAAGTGCTCGTGGATTCGATCAACGACGAAGCTCGACTTACTCCAACCGGCCTGATTGTTCAGAAATCGAGGCTGGCTGGCGCACTGGTTCAGCGCTTGCGGATCCAGGACCTGCTCAAGCGGCATCCCGAGATCGACGACACCGACCTCGGCACCGTCATCATGATCACCGGCTTGCAGCGCACCGGGACCACACTGCTGCACCGCCTGCTGTATTCCCACCCGGAAATCCGGGGCATCTCCGGCAATGAAGCGCTGCTGCCGGTGCCGGCCTCCGAAGTCGCCCAGCGCGCCGAGCGGTCCCGCAAGCGACGGGCGGTGCTGGCCGAGCGGACGATCTCCTACTTGGCCCCCGACTTCATGGCGGTCCATCCCATCGACCGCGACCAGCCCGAAGAAGACGTGCTGCTCCTCGATCTCAATTTCATGAGCCAGTCCGCCGAAGCCATATTGCACGTGCCGAGCTATTCCCGTTGGCTGGCAGACCAGGACCATACTCAGACCTACCAGTACTTTCTCCGGGTTCTGAAGGTGCTGACCTGGCAGCAACCGACCAGCGCCTGGGTGCTCAAGACTCCCCACCACCTGGAGTACCTGGATGTCTTCCTCAAGGTATTCGATGGCTCGACGGTGGTGCAGACCCACCGCGATCCCCGCGTAGCGGTCACCTCCTTTTGCAGCATGGTGGCCCACGGCCGGGGCATGTTCAGCGATCACGTGGACCCAACCGAAATCGGACACCACTGGTGCCACAAGACCCATCGCATGGTCCAGTGGGCCATGAAGACCCGAGCCGAGGCGCCAAGCGAGCGATTCGTGGATGTCTCCTACTACGACTTGGTGCGCGACCCGATTGCCCAGCTCCAACGGATCTACGAGGTGGCGGGAATCGACTTCAGCGACGAGGCCAGGGCGCTGGCCGAGCAGTACATTGCGGCGAACCCGCAGAATCGCTTCGGAAAGCACGACTACCGACTCGAGCACTTCGGGCTGAGCGAGCCGGTAATGGACGAGACCTTCGCAGCGTACCGAGAGGCCTATGCGATTCCCTTCGAATAGGCCCTTTCGAATAGGCCAAACGAACCTGCGAAGCGGCCATCCAACAACGATGTACCGTTGGCCATGAGCCGAGCACCAAAGAAGCGCACGGTGGTCAACGCGATCACCGGGGCTGTTCGCGACTTCCGCAATCTGAAGTCGCCTGATCTCGAACCGGTTCCCGACGACGTGCGGATCGACGGCAAGACATGCCTGGTAACGGGAGCCAACAGCGGATTGGGCCGGGCGGCGGCCATCGAGCTGGCTCGGCGGGGCGGCAACATGATCTTGGCCTGCCGCCCCGGCCACAACGAGACCTGCGATGAGATCAAAGAGGCGTCGGGTTCGGAGACCGTGGAGATGGTGGAGGTGGACCTGGCCGATGTCCGCTCGGTGCATCACTGCTGCGACGAGCTGCAACTGAGAGGCATTAAGATCGACATCGCGCTCATGAACGCGGGCCTTATGACGCCCACCGCGAGGGAGACCCCTCAGGGGTACGACACCATGTTCGCCGTCCACTTCTTGTCCAAGCGGGTGATGATCGACCGGTGGATCAATGACGGCGTCATCAGCCCCGCCGGCACCGGCGACGAGCTTCCGAGAATCGTGTTCGTCTCGTCGGAATCGCACCGGTCCAGTGAGGCCATCGAATTCGACAACCTCGGAGAATTCGCCGAATACGGAATCAAGGAGAGCATGCGGCACTACGGGCTCAGCAAGCTGGTGTTGAGCACTTACGCCACCGAGCTGTCGCGCCGCCTGAACCCCGGCGAGAACACGGAGGTGGCCGTGCATGCACTGTGCCCTGGCGGCGTGTCCACCAAGATCGCCCGCGACGCGCCCGCGCTGCTGAAGCCAATAGTCAACCCGGCGCTGCGGCTGTTCTTCCGGTCCCCCGAGAAGGCCATCGCACCGATCATCTATCTCTGCTGCGCGCCAGAAGCAGGAGCGGCCACCGGGATGTACCTCCACCTGATGAATCGCAAGGCGGTTTCAGACAGCGCCGCCGACCCTGACAACGGGTCCAGGCTGTGGGACGCCAGCGAACAAATGGTGGTGAAATCCCGGGACGCCACCTGAACCCTTTGCTGCTGCCTCTCCGGGCTATTTGTCGATGTCTCGGTGGACGACGAGCGGGCGGACGCCGAGATCCGTGCTCTCGATGAGTCGGCGGCTTATGTCCTCGGCCACAAACACCGAGCGGTGGTGGCCCCCGGTGCAGCCGAAGGCGATGGTGAGATACGACTTGCCCTCCCGCACATAGGCGGGTACCAACATCGTCAACAGGTCCTCGGTCTTTTGAAGGAAGGTCTCAGCCATGGGCTGGCCGTTGAGCAGGAAGTCCCTCACTGCCTCGTCTTGACCGGTGAGCGGGCGAAGCTCCTCCACCCAGTGGGGATTGGGCAGAAAACGGCAATCCAACACCAGATCGGCGTCGAGCGGGATGCCGTGCTTGAAGCCGAACGACATGATTCGAGTGGTCATCGACTCCGGGCCGGCGTCCAGCTCGAACACCTCGTCGATGAAGTGGTTTAGCTGGTAGATGCTGTACTCGGAGGTGTCCACCACCACGTCGGCCTGGCTGCGCAGGTTCACCAGAGCCTCCCGCTCGGCCTCGATGGCGTCGGATACCCCCATCGGAGGGACGCTGGAGAAGGGATGGCGGCGCTTTGTGCTCTCGAATCTCTTCACCAGCTCCGGAGTTGAAGCGTCGAGAAAGAGGATGCGCACCGATCCTTGAGCTGATTCCTTGAGCTCGACCAGCGCGGGGGCCACATCCTCGTAATAGAGGTTCAGCCCCAGCACCAGACCCACTCGGGAAATGCCGCTGTCGGGGGCATCGGCAAACTCCCGCACCTTGGGCACCAGTGCGGGGGGCAGGTTGTCCACCACGTACCAACCCAGGTCTTCAAAATGGTTGGCAGCCTGCGACCGGCCCGCTCCCGACATCCCGGTGATCACCACGAACTCGGCCACGACCTCAGGCTAATGGCCGGAATGAGGCTGCTCCTGCTCTTGTCGGGTCAAAGTCCTTTGCGGCAGACCAGCACCAGCAGTCGGGGAATGGTTACGGCTTGGGGGTATTCAGGGGCGGCGGCCAAGAATCCGGGGGGCGGTGCCGGTTCCAGCATTCGTTCAATGGCCAGCCCTGCATCCCGCAGAGCGTTCACATAGCGGCTCAGCGGGCGGTGTACGAATGGCAGAAACACGTCCTTTTGCACTTCCTCAACCATCACACTCTCTTGAAGGTATGCGCCGATACGCCAGTACTGCTCGGGCGGGTCGAGGATGTGGTCGTCGATCCAGCCGCTGTCGGGGGTTTGAATCAGCGGATGGTTCAGGAACAGCAGGAACCGCCCGCCGTCGCGCAGCATCCGGGATGCTTCGGCCACCGCGGCGTCCATGGCCTCGATGTGCTCGAACACCAAGCATGCCACTGCGGCGTCGAATTTCCGGTCCGCCAGGGGCAGCGCCTCGGCCCGTGCCCGCACGTAGGCCGGTCCTCCGCCGCGACTGACAGCCTCGCCCACCTGGGCCCGAGTGGGGTCGATCCCCACCACTAGAGTCGCGCCCTGGTTTGCGGCCACACGGGATAGCTGGCCTTCGCCGGCCCCCACGTCCAACACCCGGTCGTATCCGGCCAGGAGCTCTGTGGCCAGCGGGACTATCAACTCGGCGTATTCCGGGTCGGCTCCGTCGGTGCACAGTGCCTGCCACCAATCGGCGTGGCGCTCCCAGAGATTCTCGTCGGACCGCTCTAGGGTCATTGCGGGCCGTGGAGCTTTTCGTAAATCGAAGAGGCCACCGCATCAGGGAGCCAGGTGAGGGCCAGCAGGTCGTTGAGCGACGCCCGCTCCACTGCCCGCACTCCGCCCATCTCCTTCACCAGCCGGGCTCGCCGCGTGGGGCCGAGTCCGGAGATGCCGTCTAGCGAGGATCGGGTCATCCGCTTGCCCCTCAGCTGGCGGTGGTAGTCGTTGGCAAAGCGGTGGCTCTCGTCCCGAATGCGCTGGAGCAGGTAAAGGCTCTCCGACGGCCGGGGGATCTCAACCGGGGCAGGCTGGCCGGGCACGAAGACCTGCTCGAACTCCTTGGCCAACCCGGCCGGGAAGATCTCCCCATCGAGGCCCAGCTCGGCCAGCACCCGCTCAGCCACACCCAGTTGCCCCTTGCCGCCGTCCACCACCAGAAGCTGGGGCGGGTAGGCGAACCTCCCTCGCTCCTCCACCGGGCGGTCCCGCTCCTCCAAGTAGTTGGTGAGCCGCCGGGTGAGCACCTCTTCCATGGCGGCGTAGTCGTCGTTGCCGTCCACCGTGCGCACCTTGAACCGGCGGTACTCCGACTTGCGGGGCAGCCCGTCCTCCATCACCACCATCGAGCCCACGTAGTCGGACCCCTGGAGGTGACTCATGTCGTAGCACTCGATCCGCAGGGGGGCCTCGGGCAGGCCCAGACACTCTTGGAGGTCGTTTAGGGCCCGGGCTCTGCTGTTGTGGTCGGTGCTGCGCTTGAGCCGATGGCGGGCGAACGCGTCGGCCGCGTTGCGGGCCACTGTCTCCTGGAGCTTGCGCTTGGCCCCCCGCTGGGGCACCGAAATAGCCACCTTTGACCCCCGCTGTTCGCGCAGCCACTCCTCGTAGAGGCCCTGGTTGTGCGGCAGGTTTGGAACCAGCACCTGTTTGGGGCTGCCCAGCGGATTCTCCTCGAAATACAGCCGCTCCAGCACCCGGCTCACCAGCTCGTCGCGGCTCAGGTCACCGGCCTTGTCCACAATGAAGCCCCGGCGGCCCATAACCCGGCCCTTGCGGACGTAAAACACCTGGCAGGCCGCCTCCAACTCGTCGTCCACTAGGCCCACCACGTCGTAATCCTCGGAACGGGCCCCAACCATTTCTTGGCCTTCAATGGCCTTGCGCACACTGGCCAGACGGTCACGGCATCGGGCGGCCTGCTCAAACTCCAGGGCAGCCGAGGCCTGGGCCATATCTTCTTCCAGCCGCTTCACCACCTCGTCGGTGTCTCCCCCGAGGAAGGCCAGCAAGTCGTCGAGCATCTCGTCGTAGTGCTCCCGCTCCACCTCGCCCACGCACGGCCCGGCGCACTTCTCGATGTGATGCAGCAGACACGGCCGGCCCAACCGGGCGTGGTGGTTGAACTTGTTATCGCTGCACGTGCGGATGGGGAACGTGCGCAGGAGCTGGTCGAGGGTCTCCCGAATGGCGTAAGCGTGGCCGTAGGGGCCGAAATAGCGGTTGCCCTTGCGCTTGCGGCCCCGGATGACCATGGCCCGAGGCCACTCGTCCACCATGGTCACGCACAAGAACGGGTAGCTCTTGTCGTCGCGGTAGCGGACGTTGAACCGGGGCTGGTGCTGCTGAATGAGGCTGTACTCCAGCATCAGCGCCTCCACCTCGGTGTCCACCTGAATCCACTCCACCGATTCGGCCTCGGCCACCATCTGGGCGGTGCGGGGAGCCAGGTGGGCCGGGTTCTGGAAGTAGCTGCCCAGCCGAGACCGCAAGCTCTTGGCTTTGCCCACGTAGATGAGCCGTCCGTGCCGGTCTTTGAACTGGTACGAACCCGCGGCGTCGGGGATGGTGCCGGGAGGCGGGCGGTTCAACATCTGCTTCTCATCCTACGAGCCGAGCAGCCTTCGCCTGCCTTCCCGCGGGGGCTCGACTTCTCCTTTTCTTTCGACCATTGACGCGGATATGATTTCTACCCACGCTGGCCGGGTATCCAGCGACATATCGAACTCTGAGGCCGACATCCCCGTGGCGAGGCGACCCGGCTGTCCCCACCGGCTGCTAATTGGAGTTCCCGTACCTCACGGAGGTTCCCAAAACATGTTGCGCGTTCAGCGTCCGCTCCCTGAGCGGTACACAACGGCATCTCCCCAGCAGTTGGCGGAGTGGATAGGCGACGCCAAGAGAACCCTGGGCGACCGGCTGTTCATTCTCGGGCATCACTATCAGCGCGACGAGGTCATGGCGTGGGCCGACGCCCGGGGCGACTCCTTCCGCCTGTCGGTGCTGGCCCAACAGCGCCCCGAGGCTGAATACATCGTGTTCTGCGGGGTGCACTTCATGGCCGAGTCGGCTGACATCTTGACCGGCGACCATCAGCAGGTGGTGCTCCCGGATTTGAACGCGGGCTGCTCCATGGCCGACATGGCCGACATTGACCAGGTGGAAGAGGCCTGGGAGGAGCTGGCCCGGGTGACCGACATCGACCGGGTGGTGCCCATCACCTACATGAACTCGGCCGCCAACCTGAAGGCGTTCGTGGCCCGCCACGGCGGGGCGGTGTGTACATCGTCGAATGCTCGGGCGGTTTTGACCTGGGCGCTGGAGCGGGGCGAGCAGGTGCTGTTCTTCCCCGACCAGCATTTGGGCCGCAACACCGGATTCGACATGGGCTACGACGAGACCGACATGGCGGTGTGGAATCCCCGTTTCGAGCTGGGTGGGCTGACCGAGGCCGAGTGCAAGGAGTCGGTGCTTTTGCTGTGGCGGGGGCACTGCTCGGTGCACCAGCGGTTCCAGCCCGACCATGTGTCCGAGTTTCGAGCGGAGCATCCCGACGGGATTGTGGTGGTACACCCCGAGTGCAGCCGTGAGGTGTGCGCGGTGGCCGACAAGGTGGGCTCCACCGACTACATCATCAAGGCGGTGGCCGCCGCTCCGGCCGGATCGGTGATCGGCGTGGGCACCGAGATCCATCTGGTGAACCGGCTGAACGATGAGACCCCGGACAAGACGGTGGTGTCGCTCGATCCGCTGATCTGCCCCTGCTCGACCATGTTCCGCATCGACGCCGCCCATCTGGCTTGGACGCTGGAGGGCCTGGTGGAGGACAGGGTGCGCAACCGCATCACCGTGCACCCGGAGATTGCCGCCGACGCCCGCATCGCCCTCGACCGGATGCTGAGTATTACTTAGCGGTTGCTTCTGGGTGGCGGGATCTGGCCGCCCGGCACGCCTAGCTCTCTCGGTCCACGCTCAGTTCGGCATAGCGCTCTACCGCGTGGTGGTAGTGCTGCAAGCTGGGCTCGTTGCGCCCGAACAGCACCTCGGCGGTGGCCCCACTCTTGAGGGCGTTCTGGATCTGGAAGCCCACCCAGTAGTCCTCGTCGCGCACCGCCTGAAGTACTAGGGCGCTGAACTGCTCGGCTGTTTCGCGCTCTTCATCGGTGGACGGCTCATGGCGGCAGAGCACGGTCTGGATGGTGAGGCTGGTGTCTGCCGTTGGACCGGGGAACAGCTGGCTCAGCAGGCAGTAGTCGCCCAGGATGCCTGATATCGAGACGTTGGGGAAGATCGAGTGAATCAGGCGGATGTGCTCGTCGAGATCCCATTCATCTTCGGGCTGGTCGACCAGCTTGGGCAGCGACTTGCGGCCGAACACGATGCGCTGGTGGGGACCCCAGGTGTCGTGGGCCATGAGATTGCCGATGGTGTTGAGCCCCACGGTCTTGGGGTGCAGCCGCTCCTGGTGGTAGCCCTCAAGATATCCGTCCCAGGCCACCTTCCAACCGGGGCCGTCGAGGGTGCGCTGCTCGAAGATGTGCCACTGGTCGAGGTCGAGGGCGGCGACATAGGGACCGAAGTCGCCCAGAAAGGCGTCGATGTCGAAGGTGATGCCGGGGGTGAGGCAGGCGAACACGAAGCCGGCCTTCTCGGCGCAGGCCAGTGGAGTGAGCGCAAGGTGGTCGCGGTCGACGTCGCCGAAGGTGTGGGCGCCGAACATGCCCACGAGGTCGCCGGCGGTATCGTACGACCAGGCGTGGTAGGGACAGCTCAGCCGTTGCGCCGATCCCGTCGACCCGGCCTCGCACAGCGGCGACCCCCGGTGGCGACAGACATTGAGGAACGCCCGGGCCGCGCCGTCGGCCCCCCGGGTGAGCAGGACCGGTACCCCCATGACGTCCATGGCCTTATAGGTGTCGGGGCCGGGAAGCTCCGAGCCGAGGGCCAGCGCCAAGGGCAGATGCTTGAAGATGCGCTCCACCTCGTACTCGAAGCGGCCCTGGTCTAGGTAGGCCTCAACTGGCTGGCGCATCACGTCGGGGGCCAGATCGGTGGTGTTGTCCTGCCACAGACCGAAGACCCGGCGGGTCAAGTCCCGGATCGCGTCGTCGGTGTAGGCCATCGCTCAACCCTACCTAGCGGGGAAATCCGACTTGGAACCAGCCAGGGCGGCTGGTGCGACTGGTCTTCACGACTGGCGGGCCAGGTATTCCTCGCGCAGCGGCTTCTTGTAGAGCTTCCCGGTGGGCAGCCGTGGGAAGTCGGATCGGAAGTCCACTACTCGGGGCACCTTGAAACCGGCCAGGTTTTGTCGGGCGAACGACCGCAACTCCTCGGCCAGCGCCTCGGACGGCTCGACATCGGGCTCAAGCTGCACCACGGCGTGGACGTACTCCCCCATCTCGTCGTCGGGCAGGCCGAACACGGCCACGTCGGCCACTTGGGGGTGCAGGGCGAAGCAGGCCTCGATCTCCTGGGGGTAGATGTTGACCCCGCCGCTGATGATCATGAAGGTGGCCCGGTCGGTGAGGTAGAGGTAGCCGTCGGCGTCGAGGTATCCGACGTCGCCCACTGTGGACCAGTTGTCGTGCTGGGGATGGCGCGAGTCCTTCGTCTTCTCCGGGTCGTCGTGATATTCGAAGGTTGGGGTCTCCTGCTCGAAATAGACGATCCCCGGCTCCTCGGTGCCGAGTTCGTGGCCGTCGTCGTCGCAGATGTGGGGGACTCCCATCATCGCCTTGCCCACCGACCCCTTGTGCTCAAGCCAGTCTTCGGCGCCGATGAAGCACAGCCCGTTGCCCTCGGTGGCGGCGTAGTACTCCTGGATGATCGGGCCCCACCACTCGATCATCTGCTCTTTCACCGGCACCGGGCAGGGGGCGGCGGCGTGGACCGCCATCTTCAGCGATGACAGGTCGTAGCGGTTGCGGACCTCCTCGGGCAGCTTGAGCAGGCGGATGAACATGGTGGGCACCATCTGGGTGTCGGTCACCGAATACTGCTCGACACAGGCCAGGAAGCGCTCAGGGTCGAAGCGGTCCATGATCACGAGCGTGCCGCCCAGCTCGTGGACTCCGGCGCTGTACATCAGCGGGGCGGAGTGATAGAGCGGCGCCGGGCTCAGGTACACCGAGTTCTCGCCCATGCCCAGCAGATGCTGCTCGAGCATGCCGATGCCCGACAGGCTGGCATCGTGTACCTCCACTCCGGTCAGAGGGCGCTTGATTCCCTTGGGCCTACCGGTGGTGCCCGACGAGTACAACATAACCTCGCCCTTGGGCAGCCGGGCCAGCGGCTTATTGGGCATGGCTGCGGCCGCATCCTCGTACGACTCGAAGCCGTCGATGGCGCCGTCCATCATCAGCTTGTGCTGGCAGTCGGGAATGAGGTCGAACAACTGGGCCGCGGTGTTGGCCATCGCCTGGGTGGTTATCAGCGCAGTCGACCCGCTGTCGTTCACCACATAAGCCGCCTCCTCGGGCGACAGGTACCGGTTGATGGTGGTGAAGTAGAAACCCGAGGTCATCGCCGCCCAGTACACCTCGTAATACCGGCGATTGTTCTCCGCCAAGATGCAGATGTGGTCGCCCTCCCGCAGCCCCCGCTCGTGGAGCAGTTGCGCCAGCCGATTGGCCCCCTCATCCAGCTCCCGGTAAGTGGTGACCTCCCCCGTATTCGCCATAATCTGCGCCGCCTTGTCCGGCATCGTATGAGCGTGCTGTCCCGGATACATGCGTAGGTTGCTCCCCCTCGGTCAACTGCCAGAGGGAGAGTAGCGGTCGCCGACTCAGGTGGTCTCCTTACACCTCACTGCAGCCCCGGAAGCCGGGGTCGGGGCCGGAGCGGCGGGGTGGGGCGAAGAAGTCGTTCTCATCATCGTCGAGCCGGTTGCACTTGCGCAGCATCGCCCGTCGCTCGGCCTCCAAGAACAGGTAGCGGGCCACGTCATCAGGGGTGTCGTCGCTGGTGAACAGGTCAGCCGCGACGGGATCCCGCATCAGCTCGCGCCGAATGTCGTCCTTGGTAACCACAGTCCCATCAGGCCCAACAGCCCGCACCTTCCTCAGCTTCCGCCGGTACCACTTATTCCTCACGATCGGGAAGTACAACCCCAGGTTGAGCATCATCAACCCAAAAGAACTCATCACCACCGCCGTCAAGACCGCACCCATCCCGAATCTTCCTTGTTCTGCGATTTGCCTAGGCGCCCTAAAGACTGGGTGCGATACTTTCTATCTATTACAATATATTTCCATATATACTAATGCAAGTGAGGATCTTGATGCCAGGGCAGCAGCACGCAATCTGCGGGCGTGCAGTGCCGCGCACCAGCTAGATGACACGAGGCGAAAAGCGGTTACGGAGAATCCGTAACAATCCAGACGATGTCTCCTGGCCTGATCTGATCGCCATTTGCGACCTATGCTTTGGCAAGCCGAGGCGACGCAGGGGCAGCCACCTGATCTATGACACTCCGTGGATGGATCATCCGTTACTGGTCCTTCAGCCCCGCAAGGGCAAGGCGAAGCCCTACCAAGTGCGCCAGGTGCTGAGGGCGCTTGAGACGATGGAGGAGTTCGAAGATGATTGATCAATACCGCTTCTGGACTGAGTGGTCCGAAGAGGACGGCGAATGGGTCGGCCTGTGTGACGGGTTTCCCCTGATCAGCTGGCTGGAGCCCGATCGGGAAGCGGCAGAGTCGGGCATCCGGGCGGTGGTCGCTGAGGCCATCGAGCACCTATTGGCCGAAGGTAGGCCGCTGCCAGAGCCTGGTGTGAAGTGGCCTCCTCAAATAGCGGCTGCACAAAGTCAGAGAACAGGTGATGGGTACAGTGCCTGATCCCATAGACGATGCAGAGGATGCCGAAGACCGTCGCGAGCTCGCTGCGGCGAGAGCAGACGACGATTACGTGCCTTGGGATGAGGTCAAAGCTGCACTAGGTCTCGAGTGTGCCGATACACCGCTGGGACCGAGGACTACCACTGATGGGGGAGGAACCGGACATGGGCGAAATTGAGCCGAGTTTCACTCCAGGGGAAATCCTGAGCGACGAGTTGGAGGCTCGCGGCTGGAGCACAGCCAGGTTTGCCGAGAACCTGGGAAGATCTGTCGAATCGACCTTGGCGATACTCGAAGATCGGACAGAGATCACCGCCGAGATTGCCGTCGACATCGGACGAGCACTTGGAACCGGCCCCGAGCTGTGGCTGAACCTCCGGGACAACTATCGCAACAGATACACAGATACGGGCCACCGTCCGATTCCGGCATAGGCAACCAGGGTCGCCATGCTGACGGTGGAGATTGACCGCATCGGGCTGCTGGTCGCCAACTTGGCGAAGTTCCCAGAGATGCTGAACCCCGCTAGCTAGCGGTGGATTGCTGGTGCAATTGCAGGAGAGCCGTCGCGATCTCTTCGATACTTGGCGAGCTGATTGCGACCAACATCACCAGGTCATACACGTCGTCGTTTGCGGCAGCGGCCAAGCTGGCGTCGTTGAGTTCCAGAAATACAGCGGTCGCTAGCCAGCCAAGCCGCTTGTTGCCATCGATGAGCGGATGGTTGCTGACAATGGAATGAATCAGGGCACCGGCCTTGCTCCAGACGTCCGGATATGCGTCCTCGCCAAACGCCGACGCCTGCGGCCGGGCGGCCGCCGCGCCTAGGAGGCCGAGGTCCCGAATCGGCGGAGGGTCGCCGAGCAACCTCCGAGCGAGGCCTACTAGATCCTCCACCTCGAGGTATTCGATCTTGCGGTTCACTCGCCCAGACGCCGCAGCGCGTCCGCATGGCGCTGTTCGATCACCTCGGCGGCAGCGGCCACCCGGTCACGATGGTCGGCTTTGGCTACGTACTCGCGCACTGCTCGTCGCGCGGCCTCTTGCATAGACGTACCGTCGAATGCTGCCCGCTCCCGCAGAGCATTCTGCTCTTCCTCAGTCAGCCTGAGTGTCATTGCCATTCGAGAATGGTATCAGCTAGATACCACGCTTCTTACCAGAAAAAGTGGTCACCTCGGAGACTTGGCTACCGATTCGGCGAATGGAGCTAGGAGGAGCACGCTAAACCAGCTGGGGACGGATTCCACTAGGTGGAAGACCAACTGTCACAGGTGGTGGGTATAGTCCCTGACATGGCTAATGAGGCTGTGACCAGGGAGTTTGAGGTCACTTTGGAGGTGCCCGCGACAGACCCGGCAGAGATGTCGGGGGCTGAGCGGCGGGCTGCTTTGGTTTCGGTGGGGCGGGCTGAAGCTTGTCTGGCCGGATGGAAGACACGCCTTGTCAATGCCGAGCGGGATCAGTACGGGGTGGAAGCTGTCGAGCGGGTTTTGCGCGAAGAGCTGCAATCATCCCGCAGAGAGGCCACCCGGGATGTGGAGTCTTCAGCCCAATTGGCCGAGCTGCCGGTTACCTCGGCGGGGTTGGAGGCCGGTGAGATTCCCGCGGGCCATGCCCGATTGATTGCTCGGGCGGCTTCTGAAGGGCCGATCGACGAATCAGTGCTGGCCGAGGCCGCGCAGCGGGAGAACTACGACAAGTTCGCCAAGACGCTGCGGCGCCATCAGCAGGAGATGGCCGACGACGATGGGCAGTCGATTTTCGACCGCCAGCGTGAGAATCGTACCGCGAGGGCGTTTGTGAGCCGTGAGAACGGGATGTTCGTGCTGTCAGGGGAATTCGATCCCACGACCGGCGCACACATCGACACGGTGCTGGCAGCCAAAGAGCGGGAGTTGTGGAACGCCGAGGATCCGAAGAGCCGGCGCACTCCCCAGCAGCGAATGGCCGACGCCCTGGCTGAGCTGATCCTTGAACCGGGAAAGGGCAAGGCCAAAGGGATCGCACTGATGGTGGTAGCCGACTACGACGTGGTCAACCAAGAACTGGTCAACGCCCGCTTGGCCGACGGCAGTCCGATCCCCACAGCGGAGCTGATCCGACTGGCCTGTGATGCCGACCTGCTTCCGGGTGTCTTCCGGGCCGCTACCCAGGAGATGAATCTGGGACGCAGGCGGCGCACTGCCTCTGACGCTCAACGGGCTGCCTTGATATACCGGGACAAGGAGTGCATCGGCTGCGGCGCCAGTGCTCACCGGTGCTTCGCCCACCACGTCCAATTCTGGAGGAATGGCGGCCCCACCGACTTCGCCAACCTCGTGCTGGTGTGCAACAAGTGCCATCACAGCATTCATGACGACGGCTGGGAGGTAACTCACGAGCCTGCCACCGGCCACCGCAGCGTCGATCCCCCTCCGGACCCCTTCTCCGTTACCGGAGTGGATTCTTATCGCCCAGCCCAACGAAATTCTGTTCTTCTGAATTGACACCTTCGTATTGGGGCAAACCGGCAATGCCCCCTCAGCGCTTCTAGCTCGATGAGATGAGCTGAAGGATCCGACACTGCCGAGCCGGGAATCGCACCTTGACAACCGAATAGATGTAGAAGAGGGGCCAGGCTCGTAGGGTTTTGCCATGAGCCAATTCGAGGAGGCGCAGCCATGCTGACGGCGGGGATTGACCATGTGGCGACCATAACTAAGGACTCGGATCGGCTTCAGCGGTTCTATGTGGAGAACTTTGGGGCTTCGATTGAGTTCGATGGGCCGGAGTTTCCGGGCGGGCCTCGGATGACCATCATCAACATCGGGCCGGACTGCGAGCTGAACGTGTTCGAGATCGACGGGAATACCGAGGCTGAGAATCAGACTCCTATGTACGGGCGGGGGCGGATCGACCACATCGGGCTGCTGGCGGCCAGCTTGGAGGAGTTCTCTGAGATCAGAGAGCGGCTGATGGCGGCCGGGGCGACCGACGGCGTGGTCACCGTGTTCGGGCGCAAGCTCAGCATGTTCTTCCGGGACCCGGACCGGATGGAGTGCGAGGTGCTGGTGGCCAATCCCGACTTCGACCCGGAGAACGCGATCTTCGGAGTGCCTTCGACCCTGTTCCAGTCGTAGCCGACGGGCCGCGCCGTTGGGGCTGGTTACTCGGCGGGTCGCCTTCGCCGGATCGCCACTAGGGCGCCGGCTACTACGGCTGCGGCGGCTACGCCTATGCCGACGAAGACTCCGGTGTTTCCGCCTCCGCCGCCATTGCCGCCGGTGCCAGCGGCGGCGGCGATGGTTTCGGTTGGGGCGGGGGTCGCCGCCCTGGTTGGAGCGGCCGTGGGGGCCGGGGTGGGGGCTGGTGTCGGCGCTGGTGTGGGTGCGGCCGTGGGGGCCGGGGTGGGCGCGGCCGTCGGGGCGGCCGTCGGGGCTGGGGTTGCCACAACGGTTGGAGCGGCGGTGGGGGTTGGCTCTGGCTCTTCGGGCACCATGCCGCGGAAGGGTCCGGTCACCTCGTAGGTGATGCCGGTGAAGTTTCCGGTGATCTCTGATTCGGGAAGGACGTCTTCGGCGTTGTTGGGGGCCGGACCGCGCTGGCTGGAGAAGTACAGGCGGTCGCGCCGGGGATTGAAGACCGGTCCGGTGATCTCCGAACCGTCCTGGTCCAGGACGCGCAAGAACGGGGCGACCTCGCCCTCGGGCGTGATGATGACGATCTCCATGTTGCCGCCGTCTTCAGCCACGTACACGTCGCCGCTGCCTCCGTCCACGGTGAGGTTGTCGACTCCTGAGAGGATCGCGGTTCCCTCCGACACCATTGCCGGGTCGGCCTCGTAGATCCGGCTGTAGGTCTGGTCGGCGGTATTGATCGCATGGATGATGTTGTCGAACTTGGTCGACCAGAACACGACATCGTTGTGATACCAAATGCCCTCGCCGCCCAAGAACGCCGTTGCCTCTCCGGGCAACTGCTGGCGGGTAAGCGTCTCGGCGGCCGACGGGTCGGGAACTTCGATCCAGGTGACTGACCCGTTTTCCTCGACGCGGGCGGCCTCCAGCAGGCCCTCGCTCAAATCGGGGTAGTTGGTGGGGGTGAACCGGTAGAACAGCCCGTCGAACTGGTCCTCGGTCATGTACACCTGCTGGCGGTCGGGATCGACCGCGGCCGCCTCGTGGGTGAAGATCCCCATGGCCGGATGGGACACCGACTCTTCGGCCCCAGTCGGGTCGCACTCCCAGATCACCCCGTAGCCGGTGAAATCCTCCTCGCCTGACAGGAAGGTGCCCCATGGGGTTGGCCCGCCGCCGCAATTGGCGTTGCTGTCGGCTAGCAGCCGGTAGGCATCGAGGATCTCGCCGTCGGAGCCGTAGTGAATGGCTGAGACTCCCGCGAAGCCGGGACGGAACACCTCGCTGTTGACCGTGTGGTACCAGCCGCCCTCGCCGTCGTCGAATACGGCCGCCCCGTCGGGGTAGACAAGCCACCGGTAGTCGGAATTCCCCACCGGCTCCCCGGCCATCGCCACTATTCGAGACTTGAACCCAGGGGGCAGGAGGATCCCGTTCTCATCCGGCTCGATGCCATCGAGAGCGCCGTAGGGCCCGGAGCCGGGCTGGGCACCCACTGCGCTGCCGACCAGGGGAACGGTGACGGCGCCGCCGGTGGCGACAACGGCGGCCCGCAAGAATTCACGCCTATCCATGGGCGGAGCCTAATGACTCGCCTAGCAACCCGCTCGTGGTCTGGGTGGGGCGCTTAGCCGCAGGGCGATCAGATGCCCAGCACCGGGCGGAGGAACTTGCCGGTGTAGCTGTGGTCGGAGCGGGCTACCAGCTCGGGGGGGCCCTCGGCGACCACGGTGCCGCCGTTGTCGCCGCCTTCGGGGCCGAGGTCCACGATCCAGTCGGCGGTTTTGACCACATCGAGGTTGTGCTCGATCACCAGCACGGTGTTGCCCTGGTCCACCAGGCGGCTGAGCACGGCCAGAAGCTTGCGGACGTCGTCGAAGTGCAGGCCGGTGGTGGGCTCATCGAGGATGTAGATGGTGTGTCCGGTGGGCCGCTTGGCCAGCTCAGAGGCCAGCTTCACCCGCTGGGCCTCTCCCCCCGACAGGGTGGGGGCGGGCTGGCCGAGGCGGATGTAGCCCAGGCCCACGTCCACCAGGGTCTGCATGTGGCGGGTGATGGCCGGCTGGTTGCCGAAGAACTCCAGGGCGTCGGCACACGACATGTCCAGCACCTCGGAGATGGTCTTGCCCTTGAACTCGATGTCGAGGGTGTCGCGGTTGTAGCGAGCCCCCTTGCACACCTCGCACGGCACGTAAACGTCGGGCAGAAAGTGCATCTCGATCTTGATGGTGCCGTCGCCCGAGCAGGCCTCGCACCGCCCGCCCTTCACGTTGAAGGAGAACCGGCCCGGCATGTAGCCCCGAACCCGGGACTCGGGGGTCTGGGCGAACAGCTTGCGGATGTGGTCGAACACGCTGGTGTAGGTGGCCGGGTTCGACCGGGGGGTGCGGCCGATGGGCTGCTGGTCGATGTTGATCACCTTGTCGAGGGCCTCGGTGCCGTCGATGCCCTTGTGCAGGCCAGGCGGGAGCTTGGACTTGTAGATGCGCTGCATGAGCGACCGGTACAAGATGTCGTTGACAAGGGTTGACTTGCCCGAACCCGACACCCCGGTCACGGTCACGAAGCAGCCCAGGGGGATGTCGATGTCGATGTCGGCCAGGTTGTGCTCGCGGGCGCCCCGGATGGTGAGCCAGTCGTCGCCGGGATTCCGCCGGTGCTCGGGAATCGGGATCGACTTCTTTCCCGACAGGTACTGCCCGGTGAGCGACTCCTTGTTCTTCATCAGGCCGGCCACCGTCCCGGAGTGGACCACGGTGCCGCCGTGCTCGCCGGCGCCGGGACCGATGTCCACAACGTGGTCGGCCACCCGCACGGTCTCCTCGTCGTGCTCCACCACCAGCACGGTGTTGCCCAGATCCCGCATTCGCTCCAGGGTGTCGATGAGGCGGCGGTTGTCCCGCTGGTGCAGTCCGATAGAGGGCTCGTCCAGCACGTAGAGCACCCCGACTAGGCCACTGCCGATCTGCGACGCCAGCCGGATGCGCTGGGCCTCTCCCCCGCTCAGGGTTCCCGCCGAGCGCCCCAGGGTCAGATACTCCAGTCCCACGTCGAGCAGGAACTTGAGCCGGGCGTTGATCTCCTTGAGCACCTGTCCGGCGATGGCCTGGTCGCGCTCCGACAACTCCAGCGAGGCCAAGGCACCAGCCGAATCCCGGATCGACAACCCGCACACCTCGTCGATGGTGCGGCCGTCCACGGTCACCGCCAGCGCCAGCGGATTGAGCCGGGCACCGTGGCACGTCGAACAGTCCACCTCCCGCATGTACCCCTCGATCTGGGTCCGCACCGCGTCGGAGTCCGACTCGCTGTGGCGGCGCTGGAGATAGGGGATCACCCCCTCGTAGCGGGCGTTGTAGCGGCGGACTCGGCCGTAGCGGTTGCGGAAGCGGACCTCGGTGCGCTGGCCGGAGATGCCCTTGCCGTAGAGCAGCAGGTCGTGGTGCTGGCGATCCAGGCTTCCCCACGGCTGGTCCATGGGGATGTCCCGGTCTTCGGCCACCGATTCCACCAGGCGCTTGAAGTACTGGTTATGTCCCTTGGCCCATGGGGCGATGGCGCCGTCTTCCAGGCTCAGGTCGGGGTCGGGAATCACCAGCTGGGGATCCACCTCGAATACCGCCCCCAAGCCGTCGCACGAGGTGCACGCCCCGTAAGGCGAGTTGAAGGAGAAGTTGCGGGGGGCCAGTTCCTCGAACGACTTGCCGTCGGAGGGCCGGGACAGGTGCTGGGAGAATGTGATGGTCTGGGGCTCCTCGTCGGAGTCGGCATCGGTGGGCATGACCATCAGCTCGGCCACGCCCTCGGCCAGGCCCAGCGCGGTCTCCATCGACTCGGTGAGCCGCCGCTCGATGCCCTCCCGCATCACCAGCCGGTCGACCACCACCGAGATGCTGTGCATCTCGTAGCGGGCCAAATCCAGGTCGTCGATTCCGTTGTCCAGCTCGATCAGATCGCCATCCACGATGGCCCGGGCGAACCCGTCGGAGGCCAGCTCGGCCAGCATCGTGTCGTAGGTGCCCTTGCGTCCCCGCACCACCGGGGCCAGCACCTGGAACCGGACACCCTCGTCCATCTCCATCACCCGGTCGACGATTTGCTGGGGGGTCTGGCGCACCAGGCGCTCACCGGTCTCGGGATCATGCGGGATGCCGATGCGGGCGAACAGCAGCCGCAGGTAGTCGTACACCTCGGTGATGGTCCCCACCGTGGAGCGGGGGTTGCGGGAGGCACTCTTCTGGTCGATGGAGATTGCAGGCGACAGGCCATCGATGAAGTCCACATCGGGCTTGTCCATCTGGCCCAGGAACTGCCGGGCATAGGCCGACAACGACTCCACATAGCGGCGCTGGCCCTCGGCGTAGATGGTGTCGAAGGCCAGCGACGACTTGCCCGACCCGGAGATGCCGGTGAATACGATGAGCCGGTCGCGGGGTATCGTCAGATGGACGTCGCGCAGGTTGTGCTCACGCGCACCATGGATGACGATCTCGTCGGCCACGCAGTGAACTTATCGGCCCGCGCTAACAATTGAGACAGGAGAGATGGAAACAGCCGGAGAAAACGGACCCGAATAGCCCCATGCCCTACCCCAACGTGTTCCAGCCGCTCGACATCGCCGGCTGTAAGCTGCCCAACCGAATAGTCCGGGCGGCCCACAGCACCGGCGCGGTGGGCGAAGACCTGATCGCCTACCACGAGGCCCGGGCCAAGGGCGGCGCGGCGCTCACCATTCTCCAGATCGCCGGAGTCCACCCCACATCGCCCACCGACATCCCGGTGTTCACCGACAAAGTGCTCCCGTTCTATGAGGAGATGGCCGCCCGCCTGCACGCCGCCGGCGGCAAGGTGTTCCAGCAGCTTTGGCACGGTGGCGCAGCCATCGAGCAGCGGTCGCTCCAGAACTTCCAGCAGCCCTTGGCCCCCAGCGCCGTTCCCAGCCCGATGGTGGGCGTGGTTCCCCAGGAGCTGACCCAGGCCATGATCGACGAGCTGGTGGAGGCGTTCGCCACCGCGGCCCGTCGGTGCGAACAGGGAGGGCTCGACGGAGTGGAGCTCCATGGCGCCCACGGGTATTTGATCGGCCAATTCCTATCCCCGGCCACCAACCTTCGCGACGACGACTACGGGGGCAGCCTGGAAGACCGCACACGGTTCCTGCGGGAGATCCTGGCTGCCATCCGGGCCGAGACCAGCCCCGGCTTCCCCGTCGGACTCCGCATCTCGGCCGACGACCAAATCGAAGGCGGGGTCGAGCCGGAAGAAGCTGCCGCAATCGCCAAGCTGGTGGAGCCCCATGTCGACTTCCTCGATGTGTCGCTCTCGTCGTACTGGCGATTCCACAGGCTGCTGTCCACGCTGGACGAAGGGCTGGGCTACGAGGTTCCTACCAGCGAGGTTGTTACCAAGGCGGTGGACGTGCCCACCATCGTCACCGGCCGCATCACCACCCTCGACCACGCCGAGCACCTGATCAAGAGCGGGGTGGCCGATCTGGTGTCCATCGTTCGGGGAATGATCGCCGACCCCGAACTGGTGGCCAAGGCCCGCGACGGCCGGGAGAGCGAGATCCGCCCCTGCATCGGCACGTCGGTGGGTTGTGTGGCCCGCTTCATGGTGGCCGGAAAGATGCGCTGCGTGGTCAACACCGCGGCCGGCCAGGAAACCAAGGTGCCATTCGAGCCGATCGACCGGGTGGCCGAGCCCAAGCGGGTGCTCGTGGCCGGGGGCGGGCCCGCCGGCCTGGAGGCGGCTCGCACCGCGGCCCTGCGGGGCCACGAGGTGGTGCTCTACGAGATGACCGGCGAATTGGGCGGCCAGGTCCGCATGGCGGCCTCAGCCCCGCCCCGATCCGATTTGGGGGCGATCACCGCCTTCCTGGCCGACGAGCTCGACCGCCTCGGCGTGACTGTGAAGCTCCGCTCCCCCGTCGATCCCGATGTGGTGGCCGAGGAGCGGCCCGACGAGCTGATCATCGCCACCGGCACCACCCCCCGCCGGGGCTTCCAGATCTCCGCGCCATCAATGCCAGTCCCCGGCGCCGACTTGCCCCACGTCTACACCAGTTGGGAGGTGCTGGGCTTCGGCGGCCGGGCCGCCATCGGCCAAAAGGCCGTGGTATTCGACGACACCGGCACGTTCGAGGCCATCTCGGTGTGCGACGCCCTGATGGCCGCGGGCGCAGAGGTGACCTTCCTCAGCCGCCACGAGCAGCTGGGGGCGACAATCCTGTACCCGGCCGCCACCGTGGAGGCCAGCCGGGAGCGGCTGTTCAGCGGCCCGTTCTCCTTCACCCCCGCAGTGGCCCTCCGGGAGATCACACCCGACGCAGTGGTCGCCCGCGACCTGGGCACCTACACCCAGAGGAGCTTCGAGGCCGACACCGTGGTGATCGTGAGCTATCACGACTGCAACAACGAGCTGGCCGATCACCTGCGCTCTGAAATGGATGAGCGATCCGGCACACCCCGCTTCAACATCCACCTGGCAGGCGACGTCAACGGCACCAACAGCATCATGGCCGCCATACACGCCGGCGCCCGAGTAGGCCGGGAGATCTGAGCATTGGCCAGCGCCTGGTGATCCAGTATGGCCGGTAGCATCGCATAGGTGAGCAGCTTGGGGGACTCGGCCTTTCGGATGGTGTCGTCGTTCGAGCCGGCCGGGGATCAGCCCAAGGCCATTGCCGAACTGTCGGAGGGGTTGGAGCGAGGGGACCGGTTCCAGACGCTGCTGGGCATCACGGGATCGGGCAAGAGCGCCACGGTGGCCTGGACCATCGAGCAGGTGCAGCGGCCCACCCTGGTGCTGGCCCCCAACAAGTCGCTGGCGGCGCAGCTTGCCAACGAGATGCGGGAGTTCTTCCCCGACAACCGGGTGGAGTACTTCGTGTCGTATTACGACTACTACCAGCCCGAGGCCTACATGCCGGCCTCCGACACCTACATCGAGAAGGACTCGTCGGTGAACGACGAGATCGACCGGCTGCGACACTCCACCACCGAGGCGCTGTTGACCCGCCGCGACGTGATCGTGGTGGCATCGGTGTCGTGCATCTACGGGCTGGGCGGCCCCGACGAGTACAAGAACCTGCTGTGCATCGCCAAAACGGGCCAGAGCTACGACCAGCGCGACCTGCTGCGTCGGCTGGTGGACATGCAGTACGAGCGCAACGACACCAACCTGGTGCGGGGCCGGTTCCGGGTGCGGGGCGATGTCATCGAGGTCCACCCGGCCTATGAGGAGTACGTGGTTCGCATTCAGCTGTTCGGCGACGAGGTGGAGCAGATCACCACCGTCGATCCGGTGACCGGGGAGCGGCTCCACACCCTGAGCGAGGTGGTGGTGTTCCCCGCCACCCACTATGTGGCCGGCGACGAGCGCATGCGCCACGCCATCGAGGGCATAGAGGCAGAGCTCCAGGAGCGGTTGGCCTATTTCGACAAGGAGGGCAAGCTGCTGGAGGCCCAGCGGCTGCGGATGCGCACTACCTACGACCTGGAGATGATGCAGGAGATCGGCTTCTGCAACGGCATCGAGAACTACTCCCGCCACATCGACGGCCGGGCCCCCGGCGAGCGGCCCTACACCCTGCTGGACTACTTCCCCGACGACTTCATCACCGTGATCGACGAATCCCATGTGGCCGTTCCCCAGCTCCATGGCCAGTTCGAAGGCGACCGCAGTCGCAAGAACACCCTGGTGGACCACGGCTTCCGGCTGCCCTCGGCGGTGGACAACCGCCCGCTGCGGTTCGAGGAGGTCATGGAGCGGGTGGGCCAGGTGGTGTTTCTGTCGGCCACCCCCAGCGACTACGAGATGAGCGTCTCCGATCAGGTGGTGGAGCAGATCGTGCGCCCCACCGGGCTGGTGGACCCCGAGGTGCAAGTGCGCCCCACCAAGGGCCAGATCGACGACCTGATGAAGCTGATCGAGGACCGCACCGAGGCGAGCCAGCGGGTGCTGGTTACCACCTTGACCAAAAAGATGGCCGAGGACCTCACCGAGTACCTGCTGGAGCTAGGGGTGCGGGTCCGCTATCTGCACAGCGAGGTGGACACCATCGAGCGGATTGAGATTCTGCGCGACTTGCGGCTCGGGGAGTTCGACGTACTGGTGGGCATCAACCTGCTGCGGGAGGGCCTGGACCTGCCCGAGGTGTCGCTGGTGGCCATCCTCGACGCCGACAAGGAGGGGTTCCTGCG
>JAJECA010000045.1 GCA_022822265.1 Acidimicrobiia bacterium
CCCTCAACCGGGCTGAGCACATGGTCCCAGACGAACACCCCGTCGAGCCCGGCCTCATCGGCAGCCTCAGCGATATCCCCAAACGCCACCAGGTCCGCCAACGCCCCGAACAACGGCATCGTCAACCCATGTCGCACCACTGCTGACCCTAGTTTGGGGATGGGCGATGAAATTGCCGTGATGATTCGCTTGATCCAGCAAGAGGAGTTTCAGAAGCGGTGCCGCGGTCACTTGTGCTCGTGGATACAAACAAAAGAAGTTTTGACAATAGACAAATCATAGTTGAAGCCCTGCCAACCCTCCCGCCTTGAAGGGGGTTTCAGGGGAGGTCTGGGACGGAACATTTCCACCTGTTGGAGTTCGACAGGCAAAAAATGGATGGCGTACGTTTTACGGTCTTTTGATACCAGGACTAAGTACAATGAAAAGAATATGCCTGCATCTATTCTCTTTTTAAACGTTGGCCAACTGCCTCCCCGTATGTTGCTGGGTATCTGATCCACGTTTCCCACGGTCTTTGTCTTCACCTGGGCGAGGTAACCGCAAAAGTCACAGATAATATCAGCACATTTAAAACCATCCGAAAGGAGCTTAAATGTGCTTGTTGGATTGCCAGATTGTGTTAACTCAGATATTTTACAGGAAGGGCAAAAGCAGTTTTCTTTGACCTTGTCCTCGCCGAACTTGCCTATTTGTTGCATTTTTGTTGGCATTATTGTGTCGCTCCTTTGACTACCGAATACAATTGACTGGCTCGCCTACTATATTGAGAGTAATCGAAACAGACATTCAGGTTGTACCGAATAGATCTCGCTCTGTCCATTGGTGCAGAGGGAATCTGAACCTCCCCGGGTGGCGAGCAGGCTCTAACGTATTCTGCCTTTTGTGTCTCGTCAGGACCGTGGCCCAGTTGGACACTACTGAACATTTTCCTCGGCAACTCTCTCACTCGATTCAATTTCGGGCCAGTTTGCGCGGATCAGAGTCCCATCGGGATACCGACCGTCGTCCGTACCTTGAAGATCCTGAGGCAAATTATTAAGTAGCTCCGGTAGTCGACGGCCAAGATTTGATTCGGGAACCGAGACAAGTTCAGAGATGCTTCGGTGGAGGCCGATGCTGACACCAGCATCTGGTAGTTCTAGGACGGAGTATTCGCGTGAATCGTCCACTTCAGCTTCGATGTCGCCGATAAGACTCCAAAATCGTTGATACCAGGATGTCCTTATGGCGTTCCAATCTGCCTCAAGAAGGCTAGACCTTGGCACCCCGAAGTCGTCATATTCGGGGGAATTGCCACCGCTGCACTCTTGGCATTCCTCAAGAGGCGACTTCACATACTCGGCCACCGCCAAGTCCATGGCACATTCGGCGTCGATGGGCGAGGTGACGCAAAGAAACAACCGGGTACCTGGAGCAAATGTTGTCTGCCCCCCGCCTGTTAGCTGCGTATAGCAAGATCTGACAAGTTTGGCCGGATTGGCTTTATCAGGTCGCGGTGCCAGCCTAAAGTGACGTTTCCGCCCTTTCACTTCTGTCAACATATGGTCGCCGCCGGGGGTGATACTTCCGATATCTGGACGTGTCTTGGACGGGATGCCGAAGCTTTGTTTGTTGTCAACTGCGTCAAGGTTGTAGTGCTCTCGACAGGAGTGGGTCTTCGAGAGGAATGACATTGCCATCGCAATCCCGAAGTCCTCTGAGAGATTTATCCGCGCCGAGCCGTGGTGCGTCTTCATTATCGAATGGCCATACAGGGAATGATTCTCACCCTGTTGCACCACCGCTTGAATTCGCAAAAGATTCGAATTGAGCAGCATTATTCCTCGGCTCGACTTGCCAAGGTCTTCGCTCCCTAGGATCTGTGAGATGTGGTTTTCTGTTATCCCTCGTGCCAGGTCGTGAGCAGTTACCATCAATTGACTCTGTTTCTTCCCGTTCGGCCATGTGTAGCCACATCGTCCACAGGCCTTGTACTCGGCGAGGTGGACACGAAAGTTCATGATGGGTCGCTCTTCATAGAATGCAGCATCGGTAGCCACACTTTACTGCAGCAGCTGGGCCACGACATCGGGGTCTGCTCGTGGAGAAGAGAATCACGACCTGCCATTTGCATAGAGCTGATGGCTGCCGATTTGCAGCTGATCTGTGGGGCTAGGCGGAGGGCAGGGGGCGGAGCAGGTTGGTGTCGATGAGGGTTTGGAAGTGCGTCGTGATGTTGGCGGCGAGTCTGCGGTCTCGTGTGAGCAGGCCTAGTTCGATGTTTCGGTCGAAGGCTGCTTCGGTGAGGTTGGCCGAGGTGATTAAGACGGATTCATCGTCGACCACGAGAGCCTTGGCGTGCAGCACACCGGTGGGTCCGTCTAGTTCGAGGGAGCGGGGATCGTAGTAGACGTCAGGTCTGGTAGCGCCTGGCCAGTCAGTTCCCCAGAATCGGTCGGCGAATCGGCGTACTAGGTGTTCGGGATCGGTGGTGTCGCCTCTGGTGCGTTGAATGTTCAACAGCAGGGCGACGCGAAGATCGGCCATGGTTTCTAGGCGGTGGGCGAGATCGGCGAAGGCTCGGGGTCCGTCGAAGTAAGCGTAGGTGCTGATCCACACGGAGTGCTGGGCGTTGCGGAGGAGTTCTTCATTCACCCGGCGGGTGTCGCGTGCGTGGAGTCCCGGTACTTCGGGCCCGGACCACACCAGATCGACTGCCGGGGCGCTGTCGATGGCCTGCTCTAGGGTGCGGATCCACACAGCGGCAGCTTCGCCCCGAATACCTATGCTCGCTAGTGCTTCAAGGTCGGATGCGATCTGTTCTGCTCCGTCGCTCAGGCCTAGAGCTGCTTCCAGCGCAGTGGGTGTTGGCGAATCGGGCAGCATCCCGGTCTCGAGAGATGCGGCTAGGCGCCGTCGCACATGTGCTGACAGGGCTGTGATGTGGGCACCGGGGGCGGGCACAGTCTCAGGGCTCTAGGAAGTAGGCGGCGTCGGGGAGTCCAAGCACGGGCACTACGAGGGCGCGGTCGAGGTAGTCGTTGCGCATCTCGCAGGAGGTCTCAGCGATCAAGGCGCAGCCGTGGCAGGCAGCGCCGTGTAACCAGCGCTGCTCAAAGCCTTCGCTGGCTGCGTGCTGGGCGCAGATCGGGTCGTTGGAGCACAGCAGCCCCGATTCGAGGGCATAGGAAAGGTGTTCTTCTAGGTGCCGTGCTTGTTGGACGAGGCCACCGAGGGTTCCTTCGGCGTCGGGGGTGCCCGTGTAGAGCAGAATCCCGTGTTCTCCGTTCTCGACGTAGACGCGTTCTCTAATGGAACTGGCAGGGTATCCGCATCGCATGGACAGCGAACCGATCAGAAGGTGCGCGAGCGTGTGCAGCATGATGTAGGGGCCGCCGGGAAATGGGCTCTGTCTGCGCCGCTCCCGCTGCCAAGCCTCGTGTTGCAGTCGTAGAGCGTCGATCCGCTGCGCTACTGCGGGGCGAGCGAGCCAGGCCTCCACTTCTGTGCGTTTGAGGTGGACGAATATGCCTTCCCCGCGATTCTCCACTGCGGGGAACCACCGGGGCTCCAGGGCGATGTCAGCACGTTCCACATCGGAGCTGTACTGGCCGTGTATGTCCCTGGCTTCGGCTTCAAGGCGGGTGAAGCCGACGAGCGCTAGGACTTCGCGCAGCCTATGGAGCTGGATTACTGATTCGATCCCTCCGCTGACGCTTGACCCCTCCTTACGCCAGGCGGAGTCGGGTAGGCGTCTTGCGTGGAAGTCGGGGTCAACGGGCACGTCCTCCCCATAGCCTTCCTGAGCCGCCAACAGCGCATCGATCTCCGCTTCCTTCACTGAACGTTCCGTGGTGCGACCCTCCTTGTACTCCTCAATGGCCTTGAGTACCTCGTCGTCGGAGAATGGTTCGAGCTTCTCAGTGATGTGGGGCTTCTTCTTGATGAATTCGAGTTCGATCTGGCTGTCCACGATGGCGAGGTCAGCCCGAAGCTCGTACACAACACGTTCGATGGCGCTTCCTCTGTCGGGCAGCGATAAGACGCTGACCACTTGGGAGAAATAGGCATTAGAAGCGGTGCGGATCAGCAGTCGGCTCGGGTGGTTGCACTCCTCGTCGGCATCAAGCCCTAGCCAGGGCCGCTTTCCCCGACAGGTTCCCAGAGCCCGCTGGTCAATTTCAGCGGCCTCGTAGAGCCGGCGCGACTGGCCGCACTCGCAGCGCACAACAAGGTCGGACAAGTCACCGCTGGTGCCCCGCTCTACTAGCGACAGCTGGCGTGGACAGCGTTCGCCTCCCCGGTGGACGAATCCGACCCAGTCGAGGTCGTCAACGTGTCCCAGGGGGCAGGCCCGCACGAATCGGGTCGGCACGACCGGCAATCCGTCAAAGCGGTTTCTTTCGTCGAGCGCCTTGCGATGCACCAGGCGGCGGGACCTTCGATCTGAGGTTTCGGTTGTAGTGTCGGATTCTTGAACGACGAACCACTCGGGGAAGGTCCACCCGCCGATGCCGATCCCAGCGGCCCACGGCTCCGAGGGCTGGGGCGGCGGCGCGTACATGCGAGGAGACGGCACCTCTGTGATGGCCTGCAACAGTCTCGAAAGCCTCGGTTCTTCAATCTCGTCGAGTTTGTCTGTGCTGGGCCAGGTTTCCAGGCCCGCGACGATCGCGGCGTGGTTAGGCAGGTCGATTAGCGCGCCGGGACCGTAGGTAGTGATCACCTGGCTCTGGCGCAGCTGCCCGTGACCGCGGCTCATGGGCCGTCGGTCTGCCGAGACATGGTGATCGGCTTGATGTAGAGGTTGATCTCCGGTTCGACGTCGCGTAGCGACCGGTTGGCGCGGAACTTGCGGTGGTGGGGAGACTCGAATTCCTCTTCAAGCATCTCTCGCAGCAACGGCCTGGCCACCGCTGGCTCGTATTGCTGGTACTTCACTGCTGTGTTGGTGCTTCTGTAGTCGTCTACTACTGCGATCCAGGAGTCCAGCAGGTCGACAATGCGCGACCGCACGCTTTGGAGCCGCTCTGCACGCTCGGTGTCGTCGGTGAAGGGCTGCTGGTTAACCCTCTCGGCGAAGCAGTCGACGAGCGACTTCTCGATGCCGGTCCGAACGGTTTCGAGCGCTTCGGCCCCGTTCTGGGGGGTCAGCGAACGGTCGGAGTGGCGGGCGAGGCCGACGAGCGCCCCGGCGAGGCCGCGGTCGAGTGCTCGTGCTGAGAACGGGGTGACGCTGGAGACTTCCACAGACCTGTAGAAGGTCTCGTGGTAGTTGCGGAACCTCTCGTAGTGGGAACGGTCCCGAGGTTTGTGGACGTTCAGCAAGGTGACCACCAGTCCGGGCCGGTCGTCGCTGCGGCCCACCCGGCTGGTCGCCTGAATGTACTCTGCGTGAGTCTTGGGCTGGCCCAACACGACCATTAACCCGAGCCGTGGGATGTCAAGACCCACGGAGATCATGTTGGTCGCGATAGCACTGTCCACCCGGTCCGATTCGTGGGCGCCGCTGTTCAGCCGGTGCCGGGCTTGCGCCACCTTGGCAGTGGAAACCCGCGAGGTGAGTTCCACCACGTCAGAAAACGTGTTGCGGTCTCTGAACAAGCCACGGGCCTCGCCGATGCGCCGCCGCCGTCCCAGCGCTTTGACCGTGGTGCGGACCTCTTCTTCGAGTATCCGGCGGGCACCGCCTAGCTCACGAAGGCTATTGAAATAGCCGAGCGCGGTCATATAGGGGTCGGCGGGATTCTCGTGGTTCTGGTGCCCCCCGTGTTCCCGGTACGCTCGCTCGGCGGCACCCATGAGTGCCAGCCACACACGACGCATCAGCACTTTCGGGTTGCGCCCCGGCGCGGCAACCCCTACGTACAGACGGCCCGGCACTTCGTCTGCTGGCACGATCTTCGCGAAGAACGAGTCCCGCCGATCCGGACCGGGTGGAGGGAACACCTGGGTGGCAGGCCGGGCGAACAGAGCCTGAATTTGCTCTTGGGCCTGGCGCACCGTCGCCGTGGAGGCCACGATCTTGGGACGGATGCGCCGCTCAGAGCCGCCAGCGGGTTGGGCGATCAGTGCTTCGATGGCAGTCTCGTATAGGCCCACCATGGTTCCCAACGGTCCCGAGATGAGATGCAGCTCGTCTTGAATGACCAGATCGGGGCCCGCTAGCGGCTGGCCCAGCAGCTGGCCCCTACCAGGCTCGGCAGGACCGTAGAAGCCGTGAGAGTCTTGCCGGTCAGCGCCGCCTAAGAGCGCCCCCGTTTGGGCGGTGAATGGCAGCGAAGCGAACTTGTCCACCGTCGCGATGACAAACGCCGGGAGCCGACGATAGATCGGATCGTCCACCGCGAGGATCGGTAGCGGTCGGTCCCCACTGAATTCGCACTCGAAATTGGCACACACGATCCGCAGCTCGCTGGGATGATCATCGTTGGGCCAGAGCACGAACGACGCTGGTTCGAAGCTGTGCCCGCACCATGGGCACGACTCCAACGGCACCGGCAACGGCTTGTTGGGGTCTGCTTTGAAAGCGCGGGTAAGCGACCGGGCAGTGTTTTGGCGCTTGTCGCTTTTGCGGCCCATCTGGTTGGGGGTGGCGGCCCGGCCGACCCACAAGCCAATCTCGAAAGGCCATGATCCGTATCTGTTGGGATCGGCGCAGCGTTCAAGTTCGAGCGCGCACACCAGGCCCGACGCCCGCGAAAGCTGGTCGAGGGTGAGCAGGCGAAGCGTGTAGCGCATGATGACCGCCACCCCAGCCCCCTGTAAGCGGTCCTCGTCAGGGCTACGCAGCCGGCGCAATACCATCGCGAACGCGGCTAAACCCAGATACGCCTCGGTCTTGCCGCCACCGGTTGGGAAGAACAGCAGATCGACAATTTCGCGCTGCGGGTCATCGGGGTCGGCCAGCCCGGGAATATTCAACAAGATGAATGCCAGCTGGAATGCTCGCCAGCTCGGACCACCAGCGGAAACGTTGGCGTCTACCCGTTGGCGAAGTGCACTCGCTACAGCCCGGTTGGCGACGCGGAACGCGTCGAGAGCGTCGGAGTCTTCGGCCAGCACAGAGATGCCGTCTTCAATCCGCTTGGCCGCGGCGCCTGCCCGCCTCAACAGCTCCTCCGCTGTTGAAAGGTGCGGGCCGTTCAACAGATCGAGCTCGGCCTGCTGCCCGGAGATCCATGACCTGTAGTGAGCCGCCAGCGGATCTAGAGCGTCTCTGGCGGCGGCGCCGTCTTTGAGCTGGCCGAGAGCATCCATCGAAAGCACCGCGTCGGGTACCGGCGAGGTCTCGGTCTTGGCGACTGTTGCGCTAGGCAGCCATGTAGTGCGTAGCAGGCGGCATGCCCCATCTACGATCTCCCAGTCGGCAGAGACACCGTGGCCCGCCGCGTACTCGGGGTCGTTCGCATAATGAAGATCCGCCACCCGGTCATCCCAATCACCCGCCCGAGCTGAGCGAGGATCAGGTCGGGCCACAAACGGCTCGGCGGACGCGACTTCGATCTCCGCCTGGAACGCATACGACTCATCCAAATCGCTGCCCGCTTCGACATCACTCGCCCCGGTGGACGCAGAGCTGCGGTTATTGACCAAGAACACCGACACCGACCTCGCCCCCACAGGAACTCCGGCGAGTCGGTCTGCGTCGACAGGCCGCACAACCATGTGCAGTCTCAGCCCGCCTGAATCCGGCACATCCGGGTTCGAGACTGGCCCCGCGAGGCCAATTTGCACTGTGCGCCGCTGAGGGACCCGCTGCCAGATTTCCAAGTGACTCCCATCCGGGCCCTCGTACTTGTCAGGGAAGTAGTCGCCCCACCGCACCGTCACCTCAAGTGATTCCGTCTCTGCGGCGACAAGGAAGCTCAGACCCATAGACGATGGGAAGAACCCTCTTTTGGCCGCGGCCCGGTCCTCAGAAGACTCCTCGGCTAGGCCCGCCGCCTCCGGTGTCTCGTCCACAGAATCGTCTTCGTCGGTATCGGAGCGGTGCTCAAGAGGTGTATCCGAAGGGACCAAGAACCCGGTGAGATACCACTTCGAGGGCCGTTCCCAGCCAGGCAGCCGTTCCTCGGCCAACTCATCGCCCTCGCCGGGTCCAACAAGATCCAGCCTAAGCGCCTCCACTAGCTGCTTCCTGACTGCGAACGAGCCGCCGCGTTCTCCCAATCGAGTCGCAGCTTCAGCCGGCTCAGGCTCAACTACGGTCACAGATCTGTCCCCATCCTAGGGAGCGCCCTCGAACAGCGTCCCCGAACCCTGAGTTGAGCGAGTGGAACGACTCCGTCGCACTTCGCTTGCCAATGCGCTCCCGCCTGCTCGCTGGCCCTCACGGTCCTCTACAGCCGCGCGAGCAGCGTTCAGCTCCAACAGCCTGCCTAGTACTTCGACGCGCACGTTGTCAGGCCAGCGGAAGCGGTAGGGCTTCTTCCTGGTGCCCCATGTATCCTCGTCTATCTCGTAGTCGAGAAAGAACCCGCACTCGACAGAGATATCACCCCACCCATAGGCGTCGAGCACCGCCCGATCCATTTCAGCATGCAATTCGCGGAGCTCGGTAATCCGCGAGTCTCCCTCGTCGGGGTTGTTTAGACGGTTGTATGTTGTCGTCATTCCCTCATCGTTATCGATCATCAAATCGGCCCGGAACCGGTAATACGACTCTCCGGCAGCTTCCAAACTCGGCAGCGACTCCCAGCCCACGGGGAATGGAAACGTCTCAAAGCAATCCGAAGGTGTGTAACGGAGATCGTCCTTCATCGAGGAACCAAAGAAGTGCGCCCATTCCTCATGCAGTCGCGACTGCATTGCGCAGAAAGCAGCAAATGTGTTTAGGGGATAGACAACAAGAGCGTGAGAGTAGACCATGTCGGCTGGGAGAAAAGCCAATTGCAACCAGTGGCTCACACTTGAATTGGCTAGAACCCGATCAAGGCCCTCCGTTGCGGCATGAAGAGCGTGCGCCTGGTGGTACAGTTGCCACCAGACTGCTGCTCGCCTGCCATGGCTGGACTTGCTTTTGTGCGAGGAGTCCAGCCGCTCCGGCTTCACCTTCTCATTTACAATTTTGAGGAGGTCTGGCCAATCCGATGCAACTTCACCAAGATAGTCGGCTGGAACAATCCCAGACTTCAGATAGCTGTCGCGTGCTTCATCAGACGCGTCCCGCCATGTAGGGCTCAGCTCTTCTCGTGTCAACGGAAAGGAGCGGAAGTTGATCACATAGCGGTGATGGCGGTGGCTGGGGTCGCTGTTGAGTTCCTCGCCTCCGATGTACGGAAAAATTACTTCTTCGTTTCGACGGTCCTGGCTAATGAGTTCGCGCATTCGGCTAACCGGGGATGCAACACCTTTTTTGTCGGTGTCATCAAACGTGAACCCCATACCAAGGACAATGCTGCCCTGGAAACTCTTACCCGCGTTGGATCTCAGGACTGCTGGATCGTCGTGTCCCCCCTCATAGAAGAGGAATGCGGTGATCTTGTCACACACTCTTCCGTCGAGGGTCTTGGTTTCAGGGTACGAGCCCTTCGCGATGTGGACGACGCTGACGACCACAGCGGCTACGCCAGGCCATCTAACCCGCTTGGTGGCGTGGTAGATGTTGCCCCCGTTGTTGCAGATGTAGCGCAGTCCACTCGCGCGCGTGTCGCCCTGTGAAATGGTGTTAGTGGCGATCAGCCCTAGCGTTCCTTCGCTACGTATCAGGTCGTACGAGCGCCGGAAAAAGTGGGCCACAACGTCGCACTTGCCCTTGGTTCCAGGGTGGACCACCCGCAGCCAATCGGTATACCCTGATGGGTTGGCAGCAACGACGCTGACATGTCCTCCAAAGGGCGGGTTGCCGACAATTGCGTCGTACCCAGGGTTAGCGCGGTCGAATACTTCGGGAAACTCGATTGGCCAGTGGAATGGCGCCAATGGGGGATCGGCCTCGCGCAAGTTGTGGATGCGTTGCCTATGGGCCTTGGCATCGCCGTTGAACACTTCTGCTGCTAACGCTTTACGCCTGGCTTCACGGGACTTATCGTCGGCGCATTCGAAGAACGCAGAGACGGCAAGGTCGCCGAGGAATCTGAGAGCCGCGGTTTCGGCGTCGGCGGCGTCGCACAGCTCGCGTAATTCGGCGTCGCCTACAACTTCATCCGCATCGCGGACGAGCTGTCGCAGTTCTGCTGCCTCGTTGAGGTGCTCTTGACCTTTGAGAGATTCGAAGCCTGCTGCGAATTCGGGGGCGTCGCCCTTCCAGTGGAATGCTCCCAGTTGCGGGATCGACAATCCGATTAGGGAGTCGCCGTGGCGCAGGGCGTGGTCCAAGAAAGTGAGGGGGTGTTCTTTGGCGAGGGTAGTGAGCCACAATGAGAGTTTGGCGAGGTCGACTGCTTTGGGATTGCGGTCCACGCCGTAGAGGCATCGCTGGGCGATCAGCCGCCGGGCAAAGATGGTTTCGTCCTCGTCTGTGGGTAAGTCCAGTGCGGTGTCGTGGGCATGCCAAGCTTCGATGAGCGCGTCGGCGAGTTGGCGACAGGCCTCGACTAGGAAAGCGCCTGATCCCATGGCCGGGTCACATACCTTGAGGTCAAGTATCTGCTCGGGCCGCAGCGGCCCGTCTGCTTCTTGTTGAAGTCGAGCCATGATCGGTTCGAGAGCGGTACGGACTATGGGCTCAGTGAGCTCGCGGGGGGTGTAGTGGGAGCCGGACCGACGGCGTTCCTCGCTGGGTTGAAGCACCATTGCCCCTGCGGGTACTAGGTCGGGGGTGGCGTTGATGTCGATCACCGGCTCCAGCGCGGCGTGCATTGCCTCGACGCTGCCGTCGGCATCGACGGCTCGCACGTCTTTGCCGTTGTTGGGAGTGAGTTTCCGGTCGGTGCGGTCCCGCAGCCACTTGGCGCGCTGGCCTGGCGATTCTTGGAGCAGCTCCTCGATATTGATGGTGGCGGGGGCGCCGTGTCTTTTGGCGGCTTTGATGGCGACGCTGGGGCCGGTGGCCGTCTCAAGGTGGAAGCCCATCATGGTCTCGTAGACCGAGCCGATGTGCTCGACGTCTAACGCTCGGTAGGAGATTCGCTCGGCGTCGAGCACGATGAGCTTTTCAAGCACCCGGTGGACGGTGCCGTCGGACACGAGCGGCGGGGTTATGCGCTGATGAGTCCAGCTTTCTGCCATGTCCGGCTGGCGGCCTTCGAGGAAAAAGTAGCGGTCTGGGTTGAACAGGTCGCCGTGGCGGGGAGCGAGGCCGATGTTGGGGCCGTGGGCTCCGTCATGGACCATGCGCCACAGAGCGAGTAGTTGAGCGTAGGCACCGTATCTCTGATCCATGGTGTCGGGGTGCGTGGCGGCGTCCGCTCGCAGCCGCTCGTAAAGTCCGGTGACTGAGTAGGCGCTGAGGAACACTTCGTCTTGGGGCAGCATGTCGCGTTCTTCGGTGTAGAGGAGGAATACGAGACGCAGCACCACGGTGAGTAGACCCCGGTAGACCTCGTCGGGATCATCGTGGAGTTGCCGGTCGAGGAGCTCGCCCTGTGATGCGTCGTGGGCAGCTTGGAAGCCCCGCAGCAGCTCGTAGAGGGCGTGGAGGACTTGCTCCGCGAGGCGTTCGCTGACCTCGCTTTGGAACTTGCGGCTGTCCCGCAATAAGGCAGCGAGACGCTTTTCCGCAGGGGCTGCCAGCAGCCGTGTCTGCCCGAGCAGCTCTCTCATCGCCGCGCAGATCGGCCGCCCTGCCGTCTGGCGCATGTCTACGATCTGGAAGTCCAACCAGCCTGAGCTTTCCCCGGCGGGGGCGGAGACCAGTCTCAATGACTCTCCGTTGAACAGGAGTCCGGCCGGCGCGCCGGTGTGCCGAAGGAGCCGTTCCATGCGGGCGTGCGCAGACAGGTGCGAGCCGTGCGCAGGGGCTCGGTCGAAGCTGTCGCCGGTGTCGGTTACGGTGACAAGCAGCTGCCACGGCGAGAGCTGGCTGTCGCCGTCACCGTTCGACGCCGCGGTGGGAGGTTGGACGGAGATGGGGTCTGCTCGCACGGCATAGTCGGGTCCGAACACGTTGTCCGAGTCGGGAAGCTGGGTAGTGAGTTCTTCGGGAATGGGCGCCTCTGCGGTGCCGGCGTAGCCCTTTTTTGAAAACCCCCAGCCAAGCACCTGGCTTGCGAATGAGCAGAAGTCTTCCTTTGCCGCCTCGCGGTCTTGACGGGATCCATCGGTCGGGGGCTGGCGGCTTTCTACCCATTGCTCTAGGAGCTTTTGGCCGGCGACGTCACGTCGGTTCAATATGACTCCAGCACGTGTTAGGGCTGGGGCTGATACGACCAGGCCTGTAGGCCTGACGAACCCGATCCATTCGAGGTGGTCGGCGACTTTGGGATCGATTTTGGCCATCAGTTCGTCTCCGGCCACAGATACACCAGGCCCACGGGCTCCACTCGCCGCACCTTAACTTCGTAGAACTCGCGAACTCGCTGTGGTTCAAGTTGAAGGTCTTCATCGAACTGGCCTAGGCGTTGCTCCCAGTGGCGCATGTTGGCTTGGAGTTGCTCCGTGTCGAGCCGGAGTTGGCGGGCGTCGTCGTTGTCGAATTCGACAATGAGCTGGGTGTAGTCGCTTTTATGGCGGGTGAGTTCGGCCCTTACCCGGTCGCGGTGTTCGGTCAGCGTGGCACGTAGGTCTCTTTCTTCGCGTTCGCCGCGCTGTCGGAGCTGTTCTTCAGCGGTTTGGGCGTGGGCGGCGGCGCGGGGCTCTAGCTGTGGTTTGAGCTCTTCTATGTCTTGGGCCGCGGCGTCGAGCAGCCTTTTCTGGATTGTCTCGTTGGGAACACTTGCCTTGTCGAGGGAGGCGTCCAGCAGATCCAGGGTGCGTGTTTCTGCGTCTTTGGCGTACGCCTCGAGCGGGGCCGGGCGGGATTCCGGGTCCCGCCAGCGGGCCGCTACCGGGATGATCTCCTCGTGGAGGCGCTCCGCGCCTCGCCCGTACAGCGAAAGGCGTCCCAGAAGCACTACTCGTGGCACGGAGTCCTCCGTCTGCGCAAGGCATGCTCGCGACAGGTCGTGGTAGATGAATCCCTGAGCTTTGAATCGGGCCAGCAGGCGCTGCACGACGCGCTGCTCAAGATGCAGGTGCACGGTTTGGTCGTCGAGGCGGCCGGTGTCGATGAACACGACGGGTCGGATCGGAGCGTCTCGCCGCCATTCGGGGATGGTCTGGTTGATGCGTCTGGGTTCTCTCAGCGAGTCCATTGTCGAGGTCCAGCTGGCGTCGGTTACCGAGCGCCGCTCGAGAGCAGGGAATTCCCATACTTTGTGTCCGTTATCGACGCTCTCTGTCATCGGCGGTGCGCCCATCAGATCCAGGGAGCAGTCGATGGCTTGGCGAAACGGGTTGGGGTCGAAGCCCGCCCAGCGCCGGGACCGGTCCAGCAATTCCTGACATTGCTCTATCTGGGCGGTTAGCTGCTCGGTACGCTCGCGTGCGTCCTCTAGCTCCTCCTGGGCGGCAAGCTGGGCTGGGTCGGCGAGCGTTTCAGATGAGATGGAGTCCAAGAGTCTGTCGGCGTCGTGGTGGCGTATGCCTTGTTTGAGCATGCTGCGTTCCACCGAATCGTCTATGACCTTGGCGAGGCTGCCAAGCTCGCGTTTGATGGTCTCGGTCTTGTTCACAAGCACTTCCAGCACCCTGTCCTCGACGCGTTGGGGCAGCACGAAGTAGTGGCAGTTGACGGTGTCGGCCGGCTGGAGCTTGCGATCGATGCGACCGTTGCGCTGCTCGATGCGCCCCGGATTCCATGGCAGATCGAAATGGAAGAGGTCTGAGCACCGGGCCTGCAAGTTCAAGCCTTCTCTGGCAGCGTCGGTGGCGATTAGGATGCGGAGAGGCTCAGTTTCTGGGTCGGCGTTGAAGCGGCGTTGGATGTCGCGGCGGCGTTCCCGGCTGGTTAGCCCGTCGATGATCTCAATGCGCTCATCGGCCCGGTCGGTTCCTTCGATGGCGTGCTCGAGGGTCGTCTTGAGGTAGCGCTTGGTGCCTTCGCGATTCTCGGTGAAGATCAGCACTCGCCGTTCGGTCCACTGAGGTGGCGGGCCCTCGCAAGCCCGCCCGTATTGGGGCATATCGGGGCATTGGTGCTCACGAATCCAGTCGACCAGCCGGAGCGTCTTCGAGTCGGGCAGGTGCCGGTTCGCATCGGCGATCTCTTGCATCTCGTCGAGAAGGCGCTGCTCGGCCTGCCACGCTTGGGCTTCGGGGTCGGTGGTGGGCTGCGAAGCCGCGTCGAGTGAGTCGATGTGGGCTTCCTCTTCGGCATCGGCTTCCTCGCTGGCCCATGTTCCGCGCTCGTCGTCGCTGTCAGGCGCAAACAAGAATCCCTCGGCCAGATCAGCGTCGGCATCGGGAACCGGCTCATCGTCGACCATCTCGTCAGGGTCCGATTGGGTGTGAGCTAGGTCCCAGTGTCGCCGTACGGTACGGCGATGGACTGCGAGGCTGCGAGCGAACGCCTCTATCGACGACAGCAGCCGTTGCTGTAACCCCACAGTCAGCAAGGCTGCCGCGTAGCGCACTCTCGACGGCTCCGCAGCGTATCTGTGCTCACGGGCGGTCCGATACTGCTCCAACAACCGCGACAGGACCAGTTCTGCAGCATCTTCGGGCAGGCCCGTGATTTCGACCCGCTCCACGTTGCGCTGGGGGAACCCGCCCTGGATCGCCCGCAGGTCTTCCTTGAGGCGGCGAACCATCACCGGCTCGAGGTCGGCTTTGGCCCGCACCTTGACGCCTCGGGTGAAACGGTATGGGTCGAGCAGCTCAAGCAGGGTCGAGAAGCTGTTGGAGTGGCCGTTGTGTGGCGTCGCCGATAGGAAAAGGCGGTGTTCGAAACGATGCGCGAGATCGCGCACCGCCCGGGTGAACTTGGTCTCGATGCCATAGCGCCCTCCAGATGAGGGTGCCGCGTGGTGCGCCTCGTCCAATATCAGCAAACTGCCGACGCGGGCCTCACCTAGCCATTCACGCATCGGGTCCGAATATGCGGGGTCGATCAGCAGGTTGTGGGACACCAAGAAGCGGCTGTGTGTGCGCCATGGATTCACGCCGAAGCCTCGCTCGCGGCGCACCTTCGACACATACGATCGGTCGAGGATCTCGAACACCAGCCCAAAACGGTCTTCGAGTTCGCCGCGCCACTGCTCCAACATCGAGGGTGGAGCGGCTACGACGATGCTCTTGGCCTTGCGACGCAACAGCAGCTCTCTAGCGATCAGCCCAGCCTCGATCGTCTTGCCCAAACCAGTGTCGTCCGCGATCAAGAGATTCACTCTTGGCAGGCGCAGCGCTTTGCGCAGCGGCTCCATTTGGTAGGCGTCGATGGTGATCCCCGCTCGAAATGGCGCTTGGAACAGCCTCGGATCGGTGGCTGTGGTGCAGTTCCAGCGCAGAGTGTGAAAGAACGCCGCGAAACGCTCCGGTGAGTCCAAACCCTTCGACGCCAATCCCTCCCAGCCCTCATCCGCGAGGATCCACCGATCTGGCTCATAGTCCCAAAGCACCTGCAAAGGCTGGCCCTGGTTGTCGTCGTCCACGCACGCCAGCGCCACAACTGCAGACTCACCCGGTCCGCCTTGCGACACCTCCTCGACGATCCAACGCCTAGACCGCACCTGCACCAGCTCGCCCACCTCAGGCAGCCCCTCCGGCAGCGTCGACGGCGCGACAGAACTCAACTGACTAACGCCCCCCAGCCGGACTCGAGTGCAATCTCGGTAGAAATACTGCTACTGGTGCCTTGACCCCAAAAGTCCCTGCTGCAGCAGCACCGCACCCACGGGAGACTACAAGCGACCCTCCGAGCGCCCAAACCACTCCGGCCGCGGTCGGGAGACCCTCCCTGTCGCCATGGCGGGATGACTGGGGCCTGTTGACAAATTCTGACAAGGGGACAGGAAGAGCAATATGGCGGGCACCGTGACGGCATAAGCCGGTTTACAGTTCGTTGACGACTTCTGGCAGGTCGTTTTCGCGGACATGAAGGAGAGCGGCCCTGAGGCTGGGCGTCAGGCGTTCGCAGAAGAGGGCGATCCTGAGTTTGAAGTGATCGCGAAGTACGAAACTGAGCCGGTGCCTAGGCTTACTTGGATCGGCTATTGGCAGTCGCTAGAAACGGTCCTCTCTGCTTGAACAACGACGAGCGAGCGATTATGTCCTGTTCAGGCATTTTGGGCTACTCCTGTTGGCAGCGATAAGCGTCTTTTCCCTGTCGAGCGCCTTGGCTTTGGTCGAATACCAGCTATCGGGAAATGTGTCTGGAGGGCCTTCCTCGCGGAACGCTTGCCTCACGGCGGCATTGTCGCCGTTGCGGTGCTCTTCGACGCGCTCGTCCAGCGTTCTGTTTGTGTGCCCGAAGTAGAACCTGCCTGACGGCGACCACACGAGTTTGTACACAATGAACATGCTGGCCCTTCGATCCGGTTGATGGCACGGACAGGCCAGTGTATCGGTCAGTGACAGAAAACAGGCGCGCCATCAGCCTGTTCTAAGAGCCTTGATCTGGCCTTCGGGTGCGGGAGTATTCCTTTCGGCAGGCAAATGTGTGTCAAGCTCCCGCACTCGGAGGTCTGCCCCCTGCGATCTCCGGCGTGCTTTATGGTTGGCAGTGAAATATGTGTGGTGAAGTGGCCTATTGATGCAATTGCCCACTCTGACCTGCGGAAGGGAAAGCTGAACGTGCTGGTAGGCAGGCAGTCGGCGCTGAATTGAGTGGCCCCCTGCCATAAGAGGCCTTCGCTAGCGTTGTATGTGGCTGAAATCAGTCAATAAGGAGGCAGAATATGTCGGACGGTTGGCTTGAGATAGAAGTCATCTACCCGGACCCCGTGTATCCCGGTGATGAGGTCTACGCCACAGACAGCGACGGGGTGGAGAGATGGCTGAGTGTTTTCAATGTTGAGGACACCGCTACATTCGGGCTAGGACCGCATACGCTCATCATCGCTACAGATCGAAATAACGGCATTCTCTATGGATCGGCGCGCAGCAGACAGTTCATTGAGCATGTGGAGCAGACAGAGCACGCGTTCCACTCATTGCGGATAAGGCGAAGAGTTGACTGACGGCAAGATCGAATCTGTCAACACAGCCTAGACATTTGCGATCTCCCCACCATCGACCATCGTGGGGCTCACAGTGACGTCTGTGCGTGGTGGAACGCGAAACGGGGAGTGCGGTGAGGAGTACAGGTAACCGCCTGAGAGTGACCGGCTGAGCGCGTGGGAGGCAAGGTTGAGCCCGGTGGAAGCGATCGCGACCAGATCGGCACCAGATCCGCGGAAAGTCGGAACTGAACAGCCGAGTGTCGGCGTGAGGGGTGGAGTTGATTGTTGGTCCCAGAATGTGAGAAACGGGACAAGGTCAGGCTGGGCGACGGCCTTCTCAAGAGCGGCTTGATCGATGTCATTAGTCGTGAGGTTTGACTGAGGGTGGCAGATGGTGACGATTCCTAGAGTGGCCGTCTCATTGTCAGTCGCGATCTGAACTAGTGGGACTTGTAGGTTCCCGCCCATCTGAGCTTCTTCGATCGCTGTGGCAACACTGGTGCTTACTGAGGCGTCGATTACAAGATCGCTGTCAAGCCCTTCAGTTATTGCCCTTTGACCAATGCCAACTACAGGCCGGATTTCAAGTTTGCTATTGATCGACCTCAGTCGATCCGCGAGGGCTTCAACTTTGGGTCGCCCAACGTCTAGTTCGCAGAAGTTCTGGCGAATTAGCAACCCTTGGGTGACATGGCCAGGGTCACGCAAAGTGATCCTAGAGATTCCGGCTCTGACAAGAAGTTCAGCCATCCAAGAACCGATTCCCCCACATCCCCAGAGGTCAACGGAGCGCCCCTGAAGGTGCTGCACCGGTTTTTCTGAGTCGCGACGAATGTTCACTCCTGGTCGCTGATCGTCGACGTAGAGCCAGACCACCTCGGGTTCTTCTGTGGAAGGAGAATCCTGTAGTCGCCGTTTTGTAGCACCGGCTATACAACTATCAATCTGGTCGGTGTCGATGTGGCACGCAATCAGATGAAACCGCCCTTGGCCATCGTTGGCGGGGTTGGGGACTGCGATGATGATTTGAAGGGGGTCGCCCGGTCTAAGGCCACTGCTGGTCTGGCGCAGTTTCCTTAGAAGTCGTTTGCGAGCTCCATTTGACTGCTGGAGCCCTACAATCCCGGTGAGGTCAGACAACCGGCACCCGGCGCCAATGGGGAGCATTTCTGGCAGGACCACTAGTAGCCCAATCCGGGTTTCGCTGCTCAGCTTCTTGCGATTCCATGCCACCGCGTCGACTCGATGTGGGGTGCGTTCTCGCAAGAGAATTCGTTGACAATGCAGCCCTTGCCCCTCAAATGGGAGTTGCCCTTCAACCACGATCGTTGGAGCCCCCGGAGTCCGGTGAGGCACACCACCTACGGGATGGAAGAGCGCTGTCTTCGGATCGAAATCGCCTGCGATGGCCTCCGAGAACCAGTCTGAGAGCCGGGCGAGGTAACCAGCGGCACCATCTGCCGGGTCCCACTGTGAGGACGGATCAAGATAGAGACAAAGAAAGCGGCCACTCAGGACATGGGGGAAGCCGACCCAACGCCAGTGCTTAACAAATGCAGCTGGAAGTGACCAAGGGAAGTCGCTCCCAATAAGGACAGTGATGTACTCGCGAGCATTTACAGGCAGACCGTCAGTGCCTTTGGAGAAGATCGTAGTGTCGATCTCCAAGGCAATGCGCGCGCCATCACCATCAATCTTGGAGTCGCAGAGATTCATCCATCCGATGGCATCCGCTGCCGCTTTGAATTCTTCAAGCATCTCGCCTAGATGACCCATGGCGGCGGCTGTCCCAAGATCGGTTCAGCCGGCTCGAGGACGGGATGACCTAGTCGTTCGGGAACCCGGCAGAATGAGGGGCGAACCTGAGACAGCTGCCTTTGTCTTGGATGCTCCTTGCTGTGGCGGGCGGAACTTATCCCCAAACAGGTCTTGCCACGCTTTGATTGAAGCCGCTTTGTCGGGCTCGTCGTACGCCGCACGCATGCTTGTGGCGATTGAGTGGATGCGGTCTCGAAAGTTCGCGTAGGTCTGTTGGCTCCAGCGATGATCGAAGTTTGTGCCATCCCCGTTTGGATTGGGAAGGTGTGGTTTGGCCGGATTGGCCTGCAACCATATATCGAGATCCTCAACAATGTTGACCAAAGCCGTCGGCAGGTTCTTGTAGCGTTCAGGATTGAAGGCGCTGATCTCGGACACCTGCATTCCCAGAACAGTGGTCAAAATGACGGACTTCACCCCGTTGAAACTCCCGCGCTCACGTCGGAGGTACTTCATGAGCCGGACCACTTTTCGGAAGCTCTTGTCTGTCAACTCGTCTCGTCGGTACACCCATTCAGAAAACGCTTGCGGGTCCGTAGAGCCGAATTTAGGTTCCCAGACGTCGTCATCGCGGTTAACGATCACACTCCGGCCGTCCTGAAGCGTCACGAAGGGGACAATGTCAAGGTGGCATCCGATGTCATTTTTTGGCGCGTACTTCAGAAATACGCATCGGCACTTGCGCCCAAATTCTTGTTTCGAATAAACAGAGTGTCTCTTCAGGGCGTAGTAGACCTCATCGATGTACCGCGTTGGCTGCCATCCTTTGACTTCTTGCATCTCTAGCAAGAAGTCAGCGTCGAAGTCCCCGCCAGGCTTGGGTTTGATTATGAGGCGGTGTGCCCAAGATCCTTGTGGGATCATGTCAGAAATGATCGACCCGACTTCTTCGTCAGCACGTAGAGCTTCAAACACCGCGTCTACCCTGCTCTCTAGCAAGTCAAGGGCGCTGTCATTTATGTTGACCTCCTCTCGTAAGAATTCCTGAAAATAGGTGGCATGCTCCATGGTTCAGACCTCCTCTGTTGGGAGCGATATTGCACTTTGGTATGCGTTCTCGGTGCGGTGGTAGACGGTGAGTGATGGTGCGGCGTTGTCATGCGGCCAGACACGACCAACCGTGATGGCAATGGCAATCGGCACGGCGAGAAATAGATGCAAGTGAGTGATGTGCTTGTGGCGCTCGAGATCTGCAAGGAGGGTGCGGAAAGTCGAGGTGAACAAGTCGAGGGTCTTTGGCGAGGCACAGGTTGTGGGTGAAGGGGTATGGGTCCCATCGGGCTCCACGACGATGCACGGCAGATCCTTCACCGCATCGGGTAGCTCCGATCGACGGATTGTTCCACTGGCGTTCACGATCACATTGGCTTCGCTAGACCCGGTGGTATCAGGGATCAAGCTCTTGAAGTCAACAGCCGGGCGTTCAGGATCCCAGTGCCAGGAGTCCGAATCACGATGACGGGAGTAGAGATCCGTTTCGATTGTGTCGTCGAGGGAGTATCCGAGTGCAACGAGGAGCGGGATCAGCGCAAATGCAAACACGCTCAAATGGGTCGTGTCGCCAGACCGAACCGATTCGCGGAGTCGTTCGAGTTCCCGGCGAATTCTCTTAAGGCAGGTCTTCCAATAGTCCGGCGTCCCTGGATCGGGAACCTCGCTTATGTCAATCGTGAGGCCAATGCCGCGGGGATCTGGGAGATAACGAGGTGTTCGCAGCCCCCAACTCATCGTTGCCTCAGCAGCCTCAAAAGGATCGATTAGGCCCGTAGAGCCGCGAACATCGCCGGACAGCCGCAGTACAGTGGTCGTCTGCCCAGCACTCAGTCCTGTGACGAATTCGACCCATGCCTCTTTGCTCGCCTTCTTGGCGAGAAGAAACTCCACGGTGTACTGGGGGTCTGACAAGCGGCCGCTGTCAGCCTCCGTGTGATGGTCTGGACAGAGCAGAATCAAGTTCTCGGGGCTGTTTCTCTCAGGCAACGCCAGTTCGGAGGAACCGCGAGATCCTGCTGTGGACCTACTGACAATGTGAGCCACCTCGCCGATCTGCCTCACAGCGGTTGAGTTATCAAGATGATTCGACACCAAGTACTTGTTGCAGAGGATGCACCGCCCACCGGCACGAACCCAGACCAATCGTCGGACCTTCTCAGGCAAACTCGTAGACATGGCCAGCAGGACCTTTACCGCTTATCCCTGGGTGGAAAGAAGTCTCTCCCACCCCCGAACGTGTCGGCCTTACGGACCCGACCGTCCCTGCGATGACCCGAAACTTCGCCGCCTCTAGGACTTGTCATAATCTCTCGTGCCGCATTCCCAGTCTGATTCTGGGTTACGCTTATTTTTGATGCACGTTTGGCGCCGGGTGCCATCACCAGCCAGCCTTCAGGGGGGTGCGGGGTAACGTGTCTGCACACAGTCCTTCGTCTCCAACTTGCCATTTGAGCCTCGTTTTGAAAATATTCGGCAACTATCGAAGTATAGCGCGCGATTTTCCCTCTATGTCAAATATTATAGTACAACTTTCCGATTTTCGACGCATGGAACCGCCCGTTGGGCGGATTTATGCGCAGGGGACCTCGGAATTCTAGGCTCTTGCGATCGGGTGGGGGTCTTGATGCGTTGGTTGGTCATGGCGCTGGGGTCGAATTGGGGAGGTAGCAAAAGATGACGAGTTCAGGGGGCTCCAAGCGTGACGACTTGGCCGCCGCCCGGCGGGTACTGCCTGTGTTCGACGGAAGTCGACTGGTCGCGATCCGAGAACTCCTTGGCTTGACCCAGGCCAATGTGGCCGAGGCCACAGGAATCAGCGCGCCGGCCCTCAGTCAAGCGGAACGATGCGAAACAAAGCTGTCTGCGGCAAACGTCGTCCTTGTGGCAAATGTCTTTGGTGTCACCCCTGAGGCGTTTGCTGAGCGACCTGAGCCGAGTGTGGCACTCGCCCCGCAGTTCAGACACCTACGAAGGACGCCGAAGATCGAGCAGCGCAAGGCCGAACGGCTCGTTCACGCCACTGCTCAGGTCGCGTTGGTCTTGAGGGAAGCAGTTCAATTCCCCAGGCCATTCGATTTCGCCCACGAAATCGATCCTGACCTGCCGATCGAATACGTGGCTGATGAGGTCGAAGAGGCGGCTGCAATCGCGAGAAGCAAATTAGGAATCCCGCTCGATGAACCAATCGCCGGTCAAGTCATTGACTATTTGGAAGCTGGTGGGGTCACCGTCGTCCGAGACCCCGACACGGATGCAGATATCGACGCGTACTCCGCAATTGTTGATGACCTCCCCATCATAATTCTCGATGGCGGAGCAGACTCGGTATGGGACCGTGACAACTTCAATCTGGCGCATGAACTTGGGCACCTGGTCATGCATCGAGGCATCGACCGCACGCCGGGTTTCAAAACCGTCGAAGCGCAAGCCCACCGGTTTGCCGGGGCGTTTCTCGGCCCGGCTAGTGCGTTGCGACCGCATCTACCGACCGAAATTGACTGGAACCAGTACTTCCGACTCAAGCGTCAGTGGGGTCTATCAATGGCTGCGCTTGTAAGGAGGGCTAAAGACCTCGGCGTGATCGATGATGAAACCTATACACGGGCAATGAAGCAGCGAAGCTCACATGGCTGGAAACGAGTTGAACCGGGTTCAGGTGATCAGGCGCTGCCCGCACCTCGATACCTCAACCGTGCAGCCTCTCTCGCCAGCATGTCATCGACTGAGCTGGCACAACGAATCCTTCTTCCAGAATCAGTCGTAGACAGAATCATCGGTGATCAGCTTCCGTCTCTAGTCGACTAACGATCATAAGGCTACGGGCCTAGGGGTCCGCTGAATGGAGATGGTGGTGTGGTCGTTCAAAGACATCGATTGACCACGAGTCGGGACTTGAGTTGGTTCGTACAGCGATAGTGGTGATTTCGAAGGCATATGCACTCGCCGCTAGGGACCTAAAGTTGGACACCAGCGGAGTTCCAAGCTGTCGTGGCCGAGGCCTCGATCCAAGAAGATGTTTGGTGGCGGGTGGTCAGGCTGCTGCCTGCGTCGGCCAGATGGCACAGAGGGCTTCCTCTATATGGTCTGCGGGAGTCCCAAAGTCGGCTGCGATGGACTCCAACGGCTCGCCGGCGCTGGCACGGGACGAAACGGCCGAGAGAGTTGCGCCGCCCTCAACGAAAACTGCATCTCCTCCCGCTACCTCCGGGATGACGCGAAGCAGAGGCCGTTCGGTCACCGGCAGGATGAGCTCGGTGGCCCATGTGTCGCCGAAAGTGATGCGCTCCAAGTAGTCCTGAATCACTTCATGGAACACCTGCTGTCCGGTGTGTACCACGGTGAGCAGCCTGAGTTGCTTGTCTTGGCTGCGGGTTGCGTAGTCGTACAAGACGCTGGCCCCATCGCTGAACAACTGCCGCGAAGCAAGCGCATGCTCGAGCTCGCCCTCGTTGGCGAGAATCTCAAGCGCCTTGCGGATGCGCTGGAGGGGAAGGCCCGTGTTGCGAAATGCCTGGATTACTACTGCTTCGACCAGCCCAATGAAGGGAATCGACCGTTGATCGCCGTTGCGGTTGTCGAGTGCGGTGATGACTGGCCCCTTCTTCATCTGCGTATTGCTCAGGAGTGTCCTCTCATAGCCGTGCGACCATGTGCGCAGTGTGGACGGGCTCATGCCCACTAGGCGCGCCGCTCCAGCCACGGTGTAGAGCCGCCGGGTAAATCGTTCGTCCTCGATGGCACCTCTCCGTCTCAAGTGGCCAACAGTGTCGTCAATAACCATGGTAGCGGGAGCATGGTTGGCTGAGTGTGCCGCAATACCGCTTGGTTACGAGGTTTCACCCCAGGGCGATGTCGGCGGGGTGGATGGGGATTTTGGGGAGGGGGAGGTTGGTGGCGTCTCGCACTGCGGCGGCTACTGCGGCGGAGGAGGAGATGGTGGGGGGTTCGCCTATTCCTTTGGCTCCGTAGGGGGCGTTGGGTTCGGGGTGTTCTACCCAGGCGGCGATGGTTACGTCGGGCATGTCTAGGGTGGTGGGGATTACGTAGTCGGTGAAGGAGGCGTTGCGGACTTGGCCGTTGTCCAAAATGATCTCCTCCATTAGGGCTAGGCCTACGCCTTGGGCGGTTCCTCCTTCGATCTGGCCGACGGCCTGGGTGGGGTTGAGGATGCGGCCTACGTCTTGGGCGGTGGTGATGTCGCGGATTCTCACCAGGCCCAGGTCGGGGTCTACGTCGGCGACTACTCGGTGCGCGGCGCAGGCGAACGAGACGTGGGCGTTGCCTTGGCCGTTTTCGTCCAGCGCCTCGGTGGGGGCGTGGTGGTATTCCACGTCGGCCTCGTAGCCTGCGCCGGCGGTGATCTGGGCCAGCAGGGCTTCCTGTTGGCCATCCAAAGACACCACCAGGCCGTCGCGCAGCACTAGGCCGTCGGGGGATACTCCCCAGTCGGCGGCCACGTCGGCCAGGATCTGGTCGCGCACGGCCCGGCAGGCGGCCTGCACGGCCCCGCCCGACATCCAGGTTTGGCGGCTGGCCGACGACGACCCGGCCGAGCCGATGGTGGCGGTTTGGGCCGGGGCCAGTATCACCTCGTCCACCCCTAGCTCAGTGCGGGCGATCTGCTGGGCCAGGGTCACGAACCCCTGGCCCACCTCGGCACAGGCGCAGGTCACGGTGGCCACCCCGTCGGCCACCCGGCAGGCCGCGGATGAGTAGTCGTCGTAGCCCTCGGAGAACATCAGGTTCTTGAACCCCACGGCGAAGCCCGTTCCCCGCACGGTGTCGGCGGCGTCGGTGGTGCGGCCCGAGCCTCCCGGCAGGTCGCGCCGGTCGTCGCTGGGGGGGATGTCGGGGGCAGGGGCCCCAGCGCACTGGAGGATCACCTCGGCCACCGGGAACGTGCCGGTGATCACCTGTCCGGTAACCAGGCGGTCGCCGGAGTCAAGGGCGTTGATCAGCCTCAGCTCCACCGGATCCATGTTCAGCGCGGCGGCCAGCTTGTCCATCTGCGACTCGTGGCCGAAGCAGGTCTGCACCGCGCCGAAGCCCCTCATGGCCCCGCACGGCGGGTTGTTGGTGCGGGCCGCCAAACCCACGATGTGGGCGGCGGGCACCTTGTAGGGGCCGGCGGCGAAGCAGGAGGCGTTGGCGATGACCGCGGATGAGGTGGAGGCATAGGCCCCGCCGTCGAGCACGATGCGGGCCTCCACCTTCACCAGCCGCCCGTCGCCATCGGCGTGGTGGCGGTACCACATCTTGGCCGGGTGGCGGTGCACATGGCCGAAGAACGACTCGTCTCGGCTGTAGACCATCTTCACCGGCTTGCCGGTGTGCAGGGCCAAAAGGCACAGGTGGATCTGCAACGACAGGTCCTCACGGGCGCCGAACGCCCCGCCCACCCCGGCCAGGGTGAGGCGCACCTGCTCCTCGTCGATCCCCAGGCACGCCGCAATCTGCTCCCGGTCGACGTGCAGCCACTGGGTGGAGATGAACAGCTCCACGCCGCCGTCGTCGTCGGGCAGGGCCAGGCCCGACTCGGGGCCCATGAAGGCCTGATCCTGCATGCCCACCTCATAGGTCCCCTCCACCACCACCTCGCCGGTTGCGTCCAGGTCGCCGTGTCGGATGTTGATCTCCCGGAAGACGTTGCCGTTGGGGTGGATGGGCTCGGCGGTGGGAGCGGCCTCGGGGTCGGTGAGGGGGTCGGTTGGCTCGTAGTCGACCACGATGGCCTCGGCGGCCCGGCGGGCGACGTCGGGGTGGTCGGCGGCCACCACCGCCACCGGCTCGCCCACATAGCGAACCTGCCCGTCGGCCAGCACCGGCTGGTCGGGGTGCTCGAGCCCGTAGTTGAGCCGACCGGGCACGTCATCGGCCAACAGCACGGCGTGGACCCCGGCGGTGGCCAGCGCCGGGCCGATGTCGATGCCCAGGATGCGGGCCGAGGCATGGGGCGAGCGCAGGGTGTGGCCCCACAGAAAGTCGTCGGCCCACAAGTCAGACGAGAAGGCGAACCGGCCCTGCACCTTGGGCACCCCGTCGGGGCGGCCCACATCGGCGCCCACCCCTCGGGTGCCGGCGTCGACGATGGTGTCGGCCCCGGCTGCGCCCGCTGAGATGCCCGCGGCGGTGTTGGCTGCCCCGGTGGTCACGGCTGGCGCTGTGGTCACGACGGGCTCAGGGGTCACGACCGGCTCCGCGGTCATGACCCGCTCCGCTTGGTGGCGGCGGCGGAGTGGACGGCGGCCAGGATGCGCCCGTAGCCGGTGCAGCGGCACAGGTTGCCCGACAGGGCCTCTCGCACGTCGCCGTCGCTGGGCTCGGTGTTGGCCTCTAACAGGTCGTGCACGGCCACGATCAGCCCCGGCGTGCAGAAGCCGCACTGCACCGCGCCCTCGTGTACGAACGCCTCTTGCACCACCGACAGTTCGTCGCGCCCGTCGCCCAGGCCCTCCACGGTGGTGATCTCCTGGTCCGCGGCGGTGGCGGCCAGCACCAGACACGAGCAGGTGAGCACGCCATCGATCAACACCGCGCACGAGCTGCACTCGCCCTCGGTGCAGGCGTTCTTGGTGCCGGTGAGCCCGAGGCGCTCCCGGAGCACGAACAAAAGGCTCTCGGCCAGATCGGAGTCGGCCACCTCGCAGTCCACGCCGTTCACCCGCAGCGAATAGGGATCAGGCATTGCGGGAACCTCCCTCCACCCCGTTCACCCGCAGCGAATAGGGATCAGGCATCGTCGCCACCCCCCTGGGCAAACGCCCGCTTCAGGGCTCGGGTGGCCAGCACAGCCACGGCGTGGCGGCGGTAGGCGGCGGTGGAGCGGTGGTCGTCGATGGGGGAGGCGGCGGCGGCCACCCGCTGTCCGAACTCGTCGGCCACGGCATCGCTTACCGCGGCGCCGTCGTCCCAGTCGATCCGCTCGGCCACCCAGACCTCGGCGTCGCGGGCCCGGGGGATGCCGGCGGCCACCGCGCCCAGCGCGCAACGCACGGTGCGGGCGTCGTGGTCGGCCACCAGGGCCAAACCGGCCATGGAGATCACCATGGCGTTGCGGGGGCCGATCTTCAAGAACTCCTGGCGCCCCCTCGGCCGGTCGAGCTCGGCGGCCACGATCAGCTCGCCGGGCCGAAGCGACGTCTGCTTCACCCCGACCACGAAATCGTCCAGGCCCATCCGCCGCTCCCCGTCGGGGCCGGTCACCACGATCTCGGCGTTGAGCGCGGCCAGCACCGGCAGCGTGTCGCCCGCCGGCGAGGCGGTGCCCAGGTTGCCCCCCAGGGTTCCGGCGTTGCGGATGGGGGGCGATCCCACCGTGCGGGCGGCCTGGGCCAGGGCGGGGGCGGCGTCGGCCAGCGCCGTGGTCATCATCTCGGTGTAGGTGACCCCGGCGCCCACCACCACCCGGTTGTCGGCCACGCTCCAGCGGTGCAGCTCTGGCACCTGGGCCACGCCCACCACATGGCGGGGGCGGCGCAGTCCCCGGTTGATCTCCACCATGAGATCGGTGCCCCCGGCCAGCACAGTGGCGTCGGGCTGGTGGGCCAAGGCCTCTTGCGCCTCATCGAGGCTTCGGGCCACCACCACGTCGCTCATAGCAGCGCCCTCGTCTGGGCCTCTGAGGCAGGGCGGAAACCGCGCCGGGCACGCATTCGGTTGAAACTCACAGCAGGTAAAATCTATTCGCTAAACGCCTTTCTCGTAGGGAGAGTTGGCAATTGCGGGGTACCCCGCTGGCGAAATCTCTGGCAAAATGGGTTAGTTGTGGCTACTGATATCAGCGTCGATGGTCAGGGCCTGAGCGACCGCCTGGCCGCTTTGGCCTCGATAGGCGAGATCGAGGGCACCGACGGTGCCTGCCGACTGGCTTTGACCGACGAGGATCGGGACGGCCGCGACCTCGTGGTCACCTGGATGCGGGACCTGGGCATGGAGATCAGCATCGACGGCATCGGCAACGTGGTGGGCACCCTGGCCGGGGCCGAGCCGGGGCCGCCGGTGATGTGCGGCAGCCACATCGACACCGTGCGCACCGGCGGGCGCTACGACGGCAACCTGGGCGTGCTGGCCGGATTGCAGGTGGTGGAGGCGGTGCAGCGGGCCGGCATCACCACCCGCCGCCCCCTGGCGGTGGGGTTCTTCACCGACGAGGAGGGCTCCCGGTTCCCGCCCGACATGCTGGGCAGCCTGGTGTACACCGGCGAAATGCCCCTGGAGGAAGCGCTCGACATCACAGGCACCGACGGCGCGGTGGTGGGCGAGGAGCTCGACCGCATCGGCTACCGGGGCCCGGCCCCGTGCCCGTCGCCTGCACCCCATGCCTTCGTGGAACTGCACATCGAGCAGGGCCCGATCCTCGACACCGAAGACATCGTGATCGGCGCGGTCACCGGGGTGCAGGGCATCAGCTGGACCGAGATCACCGTGGCCGGCCAGTCGAACCACGCTGGCACCACCCCCATGGACATGCGCCACGACGCCGGATGGGCCGCCACCCGCATAGCGGTGTTCGTACACGAGCTGGCCACCGAGTTCGGCCCGCCGCAGGTGTGCACCGTGGGGCGGGTGGAGCTGCACCCCAACCTGGTGAACGTGGTGGCGTCCGATGCGGTGCTTACCGTGGACATGCGCAACACCGACGACGATCTGTTGACCGAGGCCGAGAACCGTCTGGCCGCTTTCCTGGAGGAGCTGGCCGCCGAGTCGGGCACCGGGATCACCTCGCGGCGCCTGGCCCGGTTCGCCCCGGTGGAGTTCGACCCCGACATGATCCGCCTGGTGGAGCGGGCGGCGGTCGAGCTGGGCTTCAGCCACCGCCGGCTGTGCTCGGGGGCGGGCCACGACGCCCAGATGTTCGCCCCGGTGTGCCCCACCTCGATGGTGTTCGTGCCCTCCTGGGAGGGCATCAGCCACAACCCCTTCGAGCACACCGAGCCCGAGCACCTGGAAGCAGGCGCCAACGTGATGCTGCGGGTGATGCTGGAGCTGGCCGAGATCGCCGAGGCCTCCGAAGGGCAGGCCACCGCGGGGGCAACCACCGGGGCCACCACCGAAGAAACCGCGGGGGCGACGGCATGAGCGCCAACAACGACAAAACGCTCACCACCCACCTGGAGGCCGACCCCGCCGACGAGCGGGTGTCGCGCCTGTCGAGCAACCTGCGCGAGATCACCGTGGGGGCGGCGCAGCTCGGCCCCATCGCCCGCGACGAGACCCGGGCCGAGGTGGTGGAGCGGCTGCTGGCGCTGCTGCACGAGGGCCACAAGCAGGGCTGCGATCTGGTGGTGTACCCCGAGATGGCCCTCACCACGTTCTTCCCCCGGTGGTGGATCGACGACATAAACGAGCTGAACAGCTTCTATGAAACAGAGATGCCCTCGCCCGAGGTCAAGCCGCTGTTCGACGAGGCGGCCAGCCTGGGCATCGGCTTCTGCCTGGGCTATGCCGAGCTCACCCCCGACGGCCACCGCTACAACACCTATCTATTGGTAGACGGCGAGGGCAACGAGGTGGCCAAGTTCCGCAAGGTCCACATCCCGGGCCACGAGAAATACGAGCCCCAGCGCCCGTTCCAGCACCTGGAGCGGGCCTACTTCGAGCCCGCCTCCGAGACGTTCCGCACCTGGACGGCGTTTCGGGGCGAGATCGGCCTGGCGCTGTGCAACGACCGGCGCTGGCCCGAGACCTACCGGGTGATGGGACTGGCCGACGTGGAGATGATCCTGATCGGCTATAACACTCCTATCCACTACTACCCCGATCCGTCGCAGGACTTCCTGGCCGGATTCCACAGCCGCCTGGTGATGCAGGCCGGGGCCTACCAGAACGGCACGTTCGTGGTGGGCGTGGCCAAGGGAGGCGAGGAGGAGGGGGTGGAGAGCCTGGCCGAGAGCTGCATCATCGGCCCCTCCGGCGAGGTGCTGGCCCAGGCGGCCACCGACGGCGACGAGCTGGTGGTGGCCACCTGCAACCTCAACTGGTGCGCGGCCTACAAGAACACGCTGTACGACTTCAGCCGCTACCGCCGCCCGGAGATGTACAAGTCGATATCCGAGGAGATGCCGGTCATTTTTGAGAAGCCATACGTAGAGGGGGCGCCGATCATCGGCGAGGCGCCCCCAACCCTGGGGGGTTAGCCATGACAACGCTCACCATCAACGGTCAACAAGTGACCATCGAAGGCGATCACGAGCACCTGCTGGCCGCACTGCGCGACGAGCTGGGCATCATGTCGCCCAAAGACGGGTGCTCGCCCAGCGGCCAGTGCGGCTGCTGCGCCGTGCTGGTGGACGGGCGCGCCCGCGTGGCCTGCCAGACGTCGCTGGAGCGCTCGGCCGGCTGCGAGGTGCTGACCCTGGAAGGGGTTTCGGACGAGGAGCGCAACCGCATGGCCGACGTGTTCGCCGCCTGCGGCGCCCTTCAGTGCGGGTTCTGCACCCCGGGCATTCTCATTCGCACCAAGTCGCTGGTGGACCGCAAAGGCTCGGAGCTCACCCGCGAGGAGGCCTCCCGGCATTTGGGCGGCCACCTGTGCCGCTGCACCGGCTACACCAAGATCCTGGATGCCGTGGAGGCGCTGGCCCAGGGCGAGATGCCCGAGGCCGAGGTGCCCGGCGGCGTGGGCAGCCGGGGCATCAAGTACGAGGCCCGGGAGCTGGCCCTGGGCGACCGCGACTACATCGACGACCTGCGCCCCGAGGGGCTGCTGCACGCCGCGCTGCACCTGTCGGAGCACGCCCGGGCCGACATCGTGCGTATCGACACCTCAGCGGCCGAGGCCGTCGACGGCGTGGCAGCGGTGTTCACCGGCGCCGATGTGCCCGGCGAGATGCGGGTGGGCATCATCCACACCGACTGGCCGGTGTTCATCCCCGAAGGGGGCCGCACCTCCTATGTGGGCGACGTGCTGGCCATCGTGGTGGCCGAAGACCGCGCCACCGCCCGCCGAGCGGCCGAGGCCATACAGGTGACCTATGAGGTACACACCCCGATCACCGACCCGGTGGCCGCGGTCACCAACGGCTGCGAAGACGCGGTGTGGGAGCTAGACGGCAATGTGCTGTCGCGCTCGGTGTACGCCCGGGGCGATGTGGACGCCGCGTTGGCAGAAAGCGCCCACACCATCCACGAGGTGTTCCAAACCCAGCGCATCGAGCACGCCTTCTTGGAGCCCGAGTCCACCCTGGCGGTGCCCACCGACGACGGCGGCCTGCACGTGTACTCCGGCGGCCAAGGGGTGTGGGACGACCGCGACCAGATGGCCTCGGTACTGGGGATCGACCCCCAGAAGATCACCGTGGAGCTGGTGAGCAACGGCGGGGCGTTCGGCGGCAAAGAAGACATGGCCAACCAGGCCCAGACCGCGCTGGCCGCCTGGCTATTGGGTCGCCCGGTGCTGTGCACGGTTTCTCGGGAGGAGTCGCTGCGGATGCATCCCAAGCGCCACCCCATCCGCATTGAGATGTGGGCCGGCTGCGACGCCGAGGGCAAGCTCACCGCGCTGCGGGCCCGGATGGTGGGCGACTCCGGCCCCTATGCCTCGGTGGGCATGAAGGTGCTGGAAAGGGCCGCGGGCCACGCCAGCGGCCCCTACACATTGCCCAACATCGACGTGGAGGCGGTGGCCGCCCGCACCAACAACCCGGTGTGCGGGGCCTTTAGGGGCTTCGGGGCCAACCAGGCCCAGTTCGCCATGGAGGGCGTGATGGACCGCCTGGCCGAGGCCGTGGGCATCGACGGCTGGGAGATGCGGTCGCGCAACGCAGTGGCCCCCGGCGCCATCTGGGGGCCGGGCCAGATCATGGACGACGGCTCTCTGGGGGCGCGCGCCTGCCTGGAAGCGGTGAAACCGGCGTGGGACGAGGCTCGGGCCGCGGGCAAGTCGGTGGGGCTGGGGCTCGGCCTCAAGAACTCCGGGCTGGGCAACGGCTTCAAGGAGATCGCCAAAGCGGTTGTGCGCTTCGACCACGACTACCACGAGGGCGGCCAGGTGGAGGTGCGCCACTGCTGGACGGAGATGGGCCAGGGCATCCACACCGTGGCCCAGCAGGTGGCGGTGACCGAGCTGGGGGTGAGCGCCGATCGGGTGCGGGTGGTGGTGGACACCACCTATGAGCTGGGCGCGGGCCAGACCACCGGCAGCCGGGGCACGCTGATGGGCGCCGGCTCGGTGGCCGACGCCTGCCAGGCCGCGCTGGCCGACGGGTGCCAGCCCGGCGTGGACTACTTCGGCGAGTACCGGGTGGACTGGACCAACAAGCTGTCGGATGGGGTGGAGAACCCCATCATCCACTCCACCTTCGGCTACGCCGCCCAGATGGTGGTGCTCGACGACGAGGGTGCGGTGGAGCGGGTGGTGGCCGCCCACGATGTGGGCAAGGCGGTGAACCCGCTGCTGTGCGAGGGCCAGATCGAGGGCGCGGTACACATGGGGCTGGGCTATGCCCTCACCGAGGACTTCCCCGCCGATGAGAACGGCTGGCCCACCAACATGACCCTCAAGTCGCTGGGCATCCTGCGGCCCAAGGACATGCCCCCGGTGGATGTGATCCTGGTGGAGTCGCCCCAGCCTGGTGCCCCCTACGGCATCAAGGGCGTGGGGGAGATCGGCCTGGTGCCCACCGCCGGGGCGGTGGCCGCCGCGCTGCGGGCCCACAGCGGAACGTGGCACAGCAGCCTGCCCATGGGGGAGTGAGCGAACCCGTCCCGGCAAAGCGGCTTATCCTTCAGTCCTGATGGACACTGGCGATCACCCTGGGCACGACACCGGCACCACGCCAGGGCTGGTCTGCGCCCACCATCACCTGTATTCCGCGCTGGCCCGGGGGATGCCCGCCCCGCCCCGCACGCCCACCGGCTTCACCGACATCTTGGAGCTGATCTGGTGGCGGCTCGACCGGGCGCTCGACCTCGACATCATCGAGTGGTCGGCCAAGCTGGGGGCGCTGGAGGCGCTGGAGGCGGGCTGCACCGCCATCATCGACCACCACGAGTCGCCCAACGCCATCGAGGGCTCGCTTCAGGTGATAGCCGATGCCTGCGCCGAGGTGGGGGTGCGGATCAGCTGCGCCTACGGGGTGACCGACCGCCACGGCGCCGACGGGGCCCGGCGGGGCCTGGCCGAGAACGAGCAGTTCCTGCGGGCCGGGGGCCGGGGCATGGTCGGGGTCCACGCCGCCTTCACCTGCACCGACGACACGCTGGAAGCCGCCGCCGGTCTGGCTGAGGATTTAGGCACCGGGGTACACATCCACGTGGCCGAGGGCCCGGTGGACGCCCCGGCCGCCGAGCGGCTGGCCCAGTTGAGCACCGACGAGTGGCTGCTGATCCACGGGGTACACCTGCCCGACGGCCATGAGCTCAAAGGCACCCTGGTACACAACCCCCGGTCGAACATGAACAACGCGGTGGGCTACGCCCGTCCCATTCGGTTCGACAACCCCATCGCGCTGGGCACCGACGGCATCGGGGCCGACATGTTCGAGGAGTTCCGGGTGGCCTACGCCCGCCACCGGGAGAACGACGTGACCGCCACCCCCGACACCGCGTGGGAGTGGCTGGCCCACGGCTGGGAGCTGTTCCCCGAGGCCCGAAACGACACCGTCAGCTGGAGCTACGAGCCCATCGACCCGTGGCGGCTGGCCTTCACCCCCGGCGTGCGGGCTGTCGACGTGGTGGTGGAGGGCGAGACGCTTTTGGCCCACGGCACAGCCACCCGGGTGGACCCCGACGAGATCCGGGCCAAGGCCGCCGAGGCCGCCAACCGACTGTTCGCAAAATTGGAGGAAATCGACCCATGAGCTCGTACCCAGTAGCCCTTTACCTGCAAGACGCCCACTCGGTGGCCGAGGCCATCGAATACGTGCAATACGCCGAGCAGAAGGGGTTCGACGCCGTGTGGCAGGCCGACTCCCGGCTGGTTCGCGAGGCCACCGTGCCCATGGCCGCCTTCGCCGCCTCCACCGACCGGATCAAAGTGGGCAGCGGGGTGCTCGACATGTGGACCCGCAACCCGGCCCGCCTCGCCGCCACGTTCTCCACGCTGGACGATCTGGCGCCGGGGCGCATCCTGTGCGGCCTGGGCGCGTGGTGGGACCCGCTGGCCAGAAAGGTGGGGGTGGACCGCCGCCGCCCGCTGGGGGCCATGCGGGAGGTGGTCACCGTGGTGCGGGCGCTGTTGGCCGACCAGAACGTGACCTTCGACGGCGATTACGTACACCTCGAAGACGTGGAGCTCGACTACGTGTTCCAGCCCCGCCGCCCAAAGGACGTGCCCATCTACATCGGGGCCACCGGCATGAAGATGATGGCGCTCACCGGCGAGATCGCGGATGGCGTGGTGCTCAACTACCTGGTGTCGCCCGACTACAACCGCCGGGCCATGGACGCCCTGGCAGAGGGCGCGGCCCGAGCCGGGCGAACGGTGGACGACCTGGACCGCCCGCAGCTGGTGGTGTGCTCGCTGGCCGAAGACAGGGCCGAGGCGCTGGACGCCGCCCGCCTGCTGGTGACCCAGTATCTGGGCCAGCAGCCCCACATCATGGCCGCCTCCGGGGTGCCAAGCTCGCTGCTCGACCAGGTGAACGCCGTGCTCACCTGGCCCGCCACCATGGAGCAGGTGGAGGCGGCCTCCAAACTGGTGCCCGACGACATCGTGCAGATGCTGTGCGCGGCGGGCACCGCCGAGGAATGCCGGGCCAAGGTGGACGAGTACGTGGCCAACGGGGCCACCTGTCCCATCCTCTACCCCCTGGGCCCCGACGTTCGGGCAATGATCGACGCCTTCTCTCCCGCATAAGCTCGCCGGCATGAACAACCGCGAGGAGTGGAAGCCCTGGCTGGAGGAGCTCGACCGACGTCGCACTGAGGGCGCCGCCATGGGCGGCCCCGAGCGGGTGGAGAAGTACATGCACTCGCGGGGCAAGCTCGACGTGCGCCAGCGCATCGACCGGCTGTTCGACCCCGGCACCTTCAGGGAGATCGGCTCGCTGGTGGGCACCCTGGAAGACATCCCCTCCGACGGGTTCGTGTGCGGCTACGGCCGGATCGACGGCCGCACCGTACTGGCCGGGGCCGAAGACTTCACCGTGCTGGGCGGATCGATCGGCGCGGGCAACACCGCCAAGCGCTACCGGGTGGCCGAGCTGGCCGCCCAGGAGGGCCTCCCGCTGGTCACCATGCTGGAAGGAGCCGGCCACCGGCTCACCGACACCGGGGGCAGCCGCTCGCCCGGCGACCTCCAGGCCTACGCCGACCTGAACGGCCAGGTCCCCATGGTGTGTTTGGTGATGGGTGCCTCCGCGGGCCACGGCGCGCTGGCCGCCCCCCTCAGCGACTTCGTGATCATGACCTCCTACGCCTCCATGTTCACCGGCGGCCCGCCGCTGGTGAAGGCGGCCACCGGCGAGGACGTGACCAAAGAGGAGCTGGGCGGCGCCGACGTGTGTACCCGCATCGCCGGCTCGGCCCACAACGAGGCGCTCGACGACGAGGAGGCCATCGACATGGCCCGCCTCTACCTGTCGTACTTCCCCCAGCGCGCCGGCCAGCCCGCACCCCGCACCACCGGCCCCGACACCGAGCCCCGCACAGTGGAGGAGCTGCTCGACATCATCCCCCCCAACGACCGCCGCCCCTACGACATGCACCAGGTGATCCACCACATCACCGACGACAACAGCTTCTTCGAGATCCAGCCCGCCTACGGCCCGGCCATCATCATCGGTTTGGCCCGCTTCGGGGGGCGTCCCACCATGATTGTGGCCAACAATCCGGCGTATCTGGCCGGCTCGGTTGACGCGGCGGCGGCCATCAAGGCCACCGATTTCTTGGAGGTGATCGGCAACTACGACCACCCGGTGGTGTTTCTGGCCGACAACCCCGGGGTGATGGCCGGCACCAAGGCCGAGCGGGAAGGAATCTTGAAGTGGGGCGGCAAGATGTACAAGGCCGAGCGCCGCCTCACCAACCCCAAGATCGAGATCACCATGCGCAAGGCGTTCGGCTTTGGGTCGGTGGTGATGGCCCAGAACCCCTTCGACAACCAGACCCAGTCGTTCTCGTTGCCCAGCGTGAACATGGCCGCCATGCCCGCCGACGCCGGCGGCCGCTCAGCCAAACTCGACGCCGAAACCCAAGCCCAAGTAGAACGCGACCAGCGCTCCGGCCCCTACCGCCTAGCCGGCCGCCTAGGCGCCGACGACGTGATCGACCCCCGAGAAATGCGCAACGCCATCCTCAACGCCCTTCAGCTAGCCGAAAACCGCTGACCAGCCAATTTGGCCTTCCGGAGACTCAGTCGGCCCATGCACAAACCAAGTGGTGATGTACTGATGCTCATCGGTTATGCTGTGCATAATGCGCACCACGATTTCCCTTGATGACCAGTTGGCAAAGCAGGTGCGGCGTGAGGCCGAAGCCAGTGGCCTCAGCGTGAGTGCCTTCATCGCCAAGATCTTGGGCGATGCGATAAAACGTCGAATTCCACCAGAAGCGCCGCCATTTCGACTGGTCACCGTCAAGGGCGTCCATCCCCGCCCGGGTGTAGACCTTGATTCACCCCGGGCGCTTGATGCCCTAGACGACGAAGATCGGTTCGGGCGTCGGTGACGGCTTGTTGAAATGCTGCTTCCCGACGTCAACGTCTTGGTCTATGCCCATGTAGAAGACTCCACCCCGGAGCACGGCGAATACGCCGCTTGGGTTACCCGTATGGCGACGGGGCCTGAGCCCTTTGCCCTTTCTGTACTCGTCCTGTCGGGGTTCATTCGCGTCGTCACCAATCCAAGAGTGTTCCAACCACCCTCCTCCCTCGACCAGGCACTTGCGTTTGTGGCCTCGCTGGTAGAGCGCCCGACGGCACGCGTTGTTGGCCCTGGCCCAGACCATCTTGAGATTTTCGAGAGGATGTGCCGCGAGTCCGAAGCCACAGGCAAGTTGGTGGCCGACGCCCAGCACGCCGCAGTAGCAGTGGAGCATGGCTGCACCATGGTCTCCACCGACTCAGATTTCAGCCGCTTTCCAGGGCTTCGCTGGCAACACCCGCTGAGACCAGCAGGCATGTAGCCCAAGGGCCGAGAACCGCTAGCGCCGAACCGCCGGCTGAAGGGCCGGGTCGGGTCCTTGGAAGGAGATCGGCCGGGGCGCGAGGGGGACTAGCGGCGGCGGCCGATCTCCTTTCTCACGAGCGCACAACCCCTTTGGGATCTATGGCTAGTGGGCTGCTGTTCGGCGTTGGTGCAGGGCTTGTTCTAGCTGGGGGGCTCGGCTCTTGAGGTAGGCGATGATCTGGTCGCGGGAGTGGTCGAAGAGGGGGTCGGCGTCTTTGGCGGAGGGGAACCTCAGCTTGAAGACGAGTTGGTCGAGAGCGGCGTTGTCCCATTCGGCTCCGAATTTCTGAAGCCAGTAGAACAGGCCGTCCTCGAGGCGGTGCCCGCTGAGCTGGTCGATGGCGGCGAGGTCGATCAGGTCTCGAAGGGTGCTGCGCCAGCGGATCACGTCGAGCTTGAGGGCCAAGAGGTCTTGCAGCGACGCCACCGGCATCGCGTCAACCGTCGGCCCGTGGTGCAGCACCTCTACGTCAGCGGTGCGGGAATCGGCGTTGGGATCTTCGAATATGTGCACGCTCACCCCGTCGAGGTGGGCATGAACCTCGTGCGGGCTCAACCCGATCATCGTGAATGACTCATCGGCCTGTTCCTCCAGCAGCGACCCCACAGCCGCAGTGTCGAGCGGACCGGGGGCCAAGACGTCGATGTCTTCGCTGACGCGGTGCCTCAGATGAATCGCCACCGCGGTGCCTCCGACCAGCACGCCGCTGCAATCGGCCGCGGCCGCCGCCGCTTTGGGCCACACGGCCCGCTGGCGATCGCCGATCACCTCTTGCCAATCGTCGATCTGGCCCATCAGGCCCCCGTTGCCGTCTGCCGGTTTGGTTGGCCCGATTCCGCTTCGACGAGTTCGGCGACGGCCAGCTCCACGCTCTCGGGGCATCCTGGGATGCCGGTCTGCGCCACCAGGGCGTCGATCGGCAGACAGCGCAGGGCCCATCGGCGGGCGTCGAAGTCCAACAGCCTTCCGTTCAGCAGCCGGTTGGCCACCAGCAAGGCATCGCGGGGCAGCCGGATGTCGGCGGGGTCGGGGCCAGACCAGAACAGGTGCCACAGGTCGGGGGGCAGCGTCTCGGGGCACCGGGCGCGCCGAGCCCAGCGCATCATCGGCAGATAGGGGCGCAGCTCGTCGAGTTGGCCGCCAGGGGCCAGCTTCCATCTCAGTATCCGCCGGGTTCGGTGCTTCCAGGGCACCTCGACGAACGAGGAATCGACGTATCCGTCGGCCTCCAGGCACCGCAGCACCCGCTGCGCGCTGCGACGGGCGATCCCCGCGGCGTCGCCGACCACCGCCGAATCGGCGCCCCCGAGATAGGAGCGCAAAGCGGTCAGCACCATCACCTCAGCCTCGGTGATATCGGGGCGCGGATGGGGCGGCGGCGGTGCCGGCAGCTGCTCGGGCGGAACAGGGGGAGTCAGCCACCGCTCCGCACCAGCAGGTGCTTCGAACATGCGATCAGCCGGCCTGTGCAGCCAGCCCAACCCAGACCCCCCTCCGGCCCGGTCGGGCCCCGCCCCGGCGCCCCCGCCTCCGGCCCGGTCGGGCCCCGCCCCGGCGCCCTCGCTGGCGGGCCGGTCGGGCCCCGCCCCGGCGCCCTCGCCGCTGGTCCGGGTGATCCGGGCCGCGAGCTGCTCAGGCCGGTCGTAAGGGCTGACCCGGCTTCCGCACACCGAGCGAATGCCATCGGCAATCGCACGCGCTGCCCCCGGGGAAACCCCGTCCAGCCTGCCCAGCGCCCCCGGCTTGACCGTGAACGGGCCATTGGCGGTGAGAACCGCGCCCACCGCCCACCCCCGCAAGGGAGCATTCCCATTGGCCAAAATCGTGCCCGTGCGCACGCTGTATCGCCGCCGACACCGGCCGCACCACCTCCTCCCATCGGCATCGGGCAACCGGCTCCCCGCCTCAGCCCCGCACCGGGGACAAGCCGGCCCGCCCGGCCATCGGGCCTGCTCCAAGAACCGAGCAGCCGCCGGCTCACCGCCAAAAGCCCGGAAAGCGTCCTCAGCCGCAACAGCATTGGGATAGCACAACGACAGGCCTGCCACAGCCACAACCCTACCCCCGGGCGGTGACACTCATGCGCCGCAAACTAAAGATCGTGTCGCCAAAAGCAGCGCTCCGGCCCCTACCGCCTAGCCGGCCGCCTTGAGTGGTGATGTACTGATGCCAATCAGTTATGCTGTGCATAATGCGCACCACGATCTCCCTTGACGACCAGTTGGCAAAGCAGGTGCGGCGCGAGGCTGAAGCCAGCGGCCTCAGCGTGAGTGCCTTCATCGCCAAGATCTTGGGCGATGCGATAAAACGTCGAATTCCACCAGAAGCGCCGCCATTTCGCCTGGTAACCGTCAAGGGCGTCCATCCCCGCCCGGGAGTCGACCTTGATTCACTCAGGGCGCTTGATGCCCAAGACGACGAAGAGCGGTTCGGGCGTCGGTGACGGCTTGTTGAAATGCTGCTTCCCGACGTAAATGTCCTGGTCTATGCCCATGTGGAACACTCCACCCCGGAGCACGGCGAATACGCAGCTTGGGTTACCCGTATGGCGACGGGGCCTGAGCCCTTTGCCCTCTCCGTCCTCGTCCTTTCTGGGTTCGTTCGCGTCGTAACCAATCCAAGAGTGTTCCAACCGCCCTCCTCCCTCGACCAGGCACTTGCGTTTGTGGCTTCGCTGGTAGAGCGCCCGACGGCACGCATTGTTGGCCCTGGTCCTGACCATCTGGAGATATTCGAGAGGATGTGCCGCGAGTCCGAAGCCACCGGCAAATTGGTGGCCGACGCCCAGCACGCCGCAGTAGCAGTGGAGCACGGCTGCACAATGGTCTCCACCGACTCAGATTTCAGCCGCTTTCCTGGGCTTCGCTGGCAACACCCGCTGGCACCAGCAGGCATGTAGCCCAAGGGCCGAGAACCGCTAGCGCCGACCCGCCGGCTGAAGAGCCGGTTTGGTCCTTGGAAGGAGATCGGCCGGGGCGCGAGGGGGACTAGCGGCGGCGGCCGATCTCCTTCCAGAGGTCGACGATGATGCTGGTGATCTTGGCCCTGACGGCGGTCTCGGTGGCCGGGACCACGTCGGTGTTGGTGATCAAGGTGACGTAGAGGCAGACGAGGTTGACGGTTCCCACCTGGGCCACGCAGTGTCGTCCGATTGCCTTGACGATGTATACGACGGCACTGGTGGTTGCGGCCCGGTCGGCCTCTGAGTCGTCGGGGGCAGCTTGGGTGAGGACGGTGCCGAGGGCTTCGTACACCAGTGTGGTTGCAGCAGTCGAGCTGGCTGGGGGCCGCTCGTCCTCGGGCACCTCGGGCACCTCAGGCTCCTCGGCATCCTCGTCGGGCTTGGGAGCGCCGCCGCCGGAGGGGCCACCGGCGGAGGGGCCACCGGCGGAGGGGCCGCCGCCGGGGGGGCTGGTGGTGGTGGTGGAGACGGAGGTGCGGGCTTCGGTCACAGGCACGGTCAGTCCGCCGGTCGCGGCGCCCGTCACGGTGATCGTGCCGCTTGCGCCGGGTATCGACGGGTCGACAACGAAGCCGGTGCTGCCGGAGACCTCGCCGGCACGGATGGTGATCGGCACCGGGTACTCCACCACGGCGCCTTCGCCGGTGCCGGTCAGGCTCAGCGTCACGGTCACCGGCTCATCCGGCGCGGCACCGTCGACTTCCGCGGTCACGGTCACCAGGTTCGCCGCTGTGCGGGTCACCCTCAGGGTGATCTTCTGGGACGCCGCGTCATCGTCCTCCACAGTGATGGAGGCCGGTTGCACCGTGAACCCCGGTGTGCCGCTGTCGCCGGTGTCAGACAGGGCGACGCCGATCACGATGTTCTCGTCGGGATCTTGCACCCGGTCGTCGGAACTGCCCTTCGCCGAGATGTTCAGGGTGACCGTCCCGGTGGTCTGGCCGGCGGGGATGGTGACGGTGGGCAGACTGCTCGGCACCGTATAGTCGACGCCGGCCTTTGCGCTGCCGCCCGGTCGCACCGCCAGCGGCACGCTCACCTCCGGATTCGCCCCACCGCTCTGGGCAAAGATCCCCACTCCAGACAGGAGGTCGAGCAGGCTCCCGAAGAGGCTGGGGGTGAGCTGGCGCGTGGCGGTGACCGTGACCGAGGCCGAGCTCCCTTCGGTCACGCTGCTGGAGACGCTGAGCATGATCGTCGGCGCGTCGTCGTCGGCAAGGTAGATCGACGCCGGGTTCACGGTGAACCCGGCCAGCGAGCCGCCCAGGGTGATCGTCTCGTCGCCTTCGTGTGGGTCGCCCGGCGGTGGGGGGCCGTCGTTGATCGGGGTGATCTGCAAGCCCGTCGCCGTGCCGCTGAGCTGGCCGGCGGGGATCCTCACGCTCCCGGGCAGCGTGCCGCCCAAGGTGTTGTAGTCGGTGCCGCCGTCGGCGGAGCCGACCAGCGATGAGGCGAGCGTCACCACGGTGTCAGTGCCGCGGGGGATGGTGCCCGACAGCGTGGCGGTCACCACCACCGCTGTGTCGCCGTCGCGCTCGTCGATGCGGGCGGGGCTCATGCTCAGGTCGATGACATCGGATGCCGAACCGGCGTCGTCGTCGTCGACGGTGATCTGGACTGCCGGCACACTTAAATCCTCCACCCCGCCCGACGCGGCGCCACTGATGGAGATCGTCTCGTCTCCCTCGTCGATGCGGTCGTCGAGCATGTTGAGGCTGAACCTCTTGGTGCCCGATACCTCGTTGGCGGGGATGGTGACGGTGATCGCGCCCGGACTGGTGTAGTCGGTGCCCGGGACAGCACTGCCGCCGAAGCTCAGCGTCACGGTGGTCGCGCTCGTGGGCGCGGCGTTGTTGACTGTCGCGGTGGCGGTCACCAGGGCGGGGCCCCGGTTCTCGGCCACCGTGGTGCGGTCGAGGCTCAGCGTGACCTGATCGGAGGCGGTGTCGTTGTCGCCTATCGTAAAGGTGACCGGTACGACGGTGAGCCTGGCGGCCCGGCCGCCGAGGATGACGGTCTCGCCGCCAGTTTCGAGCAGCCGGTCGTCGTACCGGCCCGCCGCGTTGACGGTCACGGTTCTCTCCGCGCTCGATTCGCCGGCGGGGATGCTGATGGTCGACAGCCTGAGAGCGGCGTAGTCGACGCCTGCGGTGGCGGTGCCGCCCACAACCGCCAGAGGCACGTTCACCGCCGATGAGGCGTCGTCGCCGACGGCGCGCGTGGCGGTGACCGTGATCTCGCCCGATTCACCCTCTGCCGCCGTGCCCGAGACGCTCAGCGTGACCGTCGGGACGTCGTCGTCGGCCATGGAGATCGACGCGCCGTTCACCCTTAACCCGGTGGCGGTGCCGCCCAACGTGATCGTCTCGGGGCCTTCCGCGTCGGTGTCCTGAGCCGGGGTGATAGAGAATGTGGCGGTGCCGCTGGAGCTGCCCGCCGCAATCGTCACGCTCCCGGGCAGCGAACCGCTCAAGGTGTAGTCGGTGCCGTCGCCTCTGGCGGTGCCGCCCAACTCCTCGTCGAGCGTCACCACGGTGTCGTCGGTGCGAGTGGCATCGCCGCTGAGCGTGGCCGTCACCGTCACCATGGCGGCCGAACCGCCCTCGACAAGCGGCGCAGAAGCGCTCAGGGCCAGGTCGACCACCCTGGATGCGGTGTCGTCGTCGACGATGTCGAGTTCAGCCGCCACCACCGTGAGCCCAGAGGCGGTGCCGCCCACGGTGATCGTCTCGTCGTCTTCGTCGAGGTTGTCATCGACCGGGCTGATATTGAACGTGCCCGTGCCCGACACCTGACCGGAGGGAATGGTCACGGCGATCGTGCCCGGATCGGTGTAGTCGATTTCCAAGGTCGCGCTGCCGGCCCCGCTGCCGCCGAAGGTCAGCGTGACCGTGGCGTCGCCGGCGGCTGCGGCGCCGTTGAGCGTCGCGATCACGGGCACCGAGGCGGTGCCCCCGCCCTCGCGCACGCTGGCGCGGCCCAGGCTCAGCGCCACCTCAGTTGATGCAGCGTCGTCGTCGACGATGGAGATACCCACGGGAGCCACGTCGAAGCCCGCCGCGGTGCCTCCGAGCTCGATGGTCCGGCCGCCGTCACTCTGGCGATCAGCGATGGTGGCGATGGTCACCGAAGCGGTCGCGCTGGCCCTGTTCGCCGGGATGCGGATGGTGGGAAGCCTCGGCGAGGCGTAGTGGTCGCCGATTGTGGCCGTGCCGCCGGTGATCGCCAGCGGCAGGCTCACCGCGCTGGAGTTGACCGACACGTCACGCGTCGCGGTGATCCGGAACGTGCCCGACTGTCCTTCGGCCACGCTGCGGCGCGCGCTGTCGTCGTCTCCGGGGCTTGGCTGCGGCGACACCCGCTCGGCGGTCAAGGTGATCTCGGGCTGGTCGTTGTCGGCCAGCGTGACCGTTGCGTCGTTCACCGTGAACTCGGTCAGCGAGCCGCTCAGCGTGATCGTCTCATCACCCTCGGCCACGGTGTCGAGGGTCGGGGTGATCATCCACCCCGTGACGCTGCCGCTGAGCTCGTCGGCGTCAATGGTCACCGACGACGGTAGCCCGGAGCTGGTGTAATCGGCGCTAGACGCGGTGCCGCCCAGGCTCGAGTCGAGCGCTATCACCTTGGGTGTGCCGTGGGCTGCGACACCCCTCAGTGTGGCGGTGATGGTGACCGCCGTGGCATCCGCCTGCGTCTGCGTGCCCGAGGTCTCGGTGTCCTCGTCGATGCTGGCAGGCGACACGCTCAGGTCGATGACCGAGGATGCGTTGTCGTCGTCGGTGATGGTGAAGGTGAGGCTTGCGGGGGTGGTGTTCAGCGTCAGCCCGCCCGACGAAGTTCCGCTGCTGATGACGATCGTCTCGCCGGTGCCCTCGTCCACGATGTCGTTGACCGGGTTGATCGTGAACTTCGATGTGCCCGATGTCGTCTCTTTGTCGATCAAGATGCCGACCGATCCCGGATCGGCGTAGTCGCCGAGGGCGGTCGCGGTGCCCTTGGTGGCGGTGCCGGCAAAGGTCAGCGCAATGGCCACGGCCGAGGAGGGCGCGCCGTCGTTGACCTCGGCGACGATGGTCACTTCGACGGCGTTGCCGCTCTCGGACACGCTGGTGGGGCCCATCACCAGGGTGATCGCGGTGGACGGGTTGTCGTCGTCGTTGATGGTGATCGTGGCGGGGTTAACGGTGAACCCGGTTACGGAGGCGCCGATCACGATCGTCTCGCCTCCGGTTTCGATCAGCCGGTCCTCGTTCGTTCCGATGATCAACGTCAAGTCTGCGCTGGCCGCATTGGCAGGGATAGTGATGGTCCCCGGGTTCAGCGCCACCACATGGTCGCGGCCGCGAGTCGACGTGGACGAGGTCAGCAGTGCCAGCGGCACTCGCACCTCATCCGAGTTGTCAGCCGTGTTGCGCGTGGCCGTGAACACAAACTGGGCGTTTTCTCCCTCGTCTATGTTTGTGTGCATGGTGTTTCCCTGCGCCGAGCGGCGGGTGCTCAGCGTTATCTGCGGGGCGTCGTCGTCGGCCAGCGTTATCGACGCCGGGTTCACCGTGAAGCCGGTCAGCGAGCCGCCCAGCGTGATGGTCTCGTCGCCCTCGGAGACGGCGTCGTTGGTGGGAGTGATGTTGAACGCCGTGGCGTCGCCGCTGGAGCTGCCCGCCGCAATCGTCACGGAGGTGGGCAGAGTGGTGGGCACCGTGTAGTCGGTGCCTTTGGTGGCCGAGCCCCCCAGCGATCCCGTGTCGAGCGTGACCGTGGTGGGGGAGTTGCGGGTGGCGTCGCCCTGAAGCGTGGCAGTGAACGTGACCGAGACAGCCGAGCCTTCGTCCTCGTCGATGCTGGCGGGGTTGGCCGTCAGGGTGATCTCGGTGGAGGCGGTGTCGTTGTCGACGATCTTGATGGTCAGGCTCGCCGGGGTTACCGCCAGCGACAGCCCGCCCGAGGAGGTGCCGCCGCTGAACGTGATCGTCTCATGCGGGCGCAGCGGGTTCCCGTTCTGGTCGACGGTGGCGTCGCTCTCATCGATGTTGTCGTTTACAGGGGTGATGGTGAACGACGTCTCGCCCGACACCTTGTTCGCAGGGATCGTGACGGTGATCGTTCCCGGGTCGGAATAGTCGCCCGTAACGGTGGCGGTGCTCTTGGTGGCAGTGCCCCCCAGGGTGAGCGTGATCGTGACGTCGCTGGTAGGGGCGCCGTCGTTGACCGTGGCGGTGGCCTTGACGGTGGTGCCGCCGGCATCCTCGTTCAGCTCGGTGCGATCCAGCGCCAGCGTGATCTGTGTGGAGGCGTTGTCGTTGTCGGTAATGGTGACGGTGGCCCCGGTCACGTCGAACCCGGTCGCAGTGCCGTTGACGATGATGGTCTCGCCGCCCTCGATCAAGCGGTCTTCGCACACCGTCACCGACAGGTCGAACGTGCGGCTGGTTTGGCCTGCGGAGATCGTCACCGCAGAGGGGGAGGCCGCGTAATCGTTGCCAGCAGTGCCGCACGTCCCCCGGGTCGCGGTGCCGCCCAAGCTTATGGTCACGGGGGTATCGGAGTTGCGGGCCCCGTCGTCCAGGGCCACCTTGACCGACATCGTCTTGGTCCTCGCCGCCTCCGACAGGCCGGTCTGGACGCCCATCGTTCCGGTGTCAGTGTCCTCCACGGTGATGGTGATGGTGGGGTTGTCGTTCTCTCCGATCGCCAGGTTGGTGGCGTTGATGGTGAAGTTCGCCAAGGTGCCGCCGGCGATCCTGATCACCTCGTTGGCTGCGGTGCCGGTGCCCTCGTATTCGTCGTCGTCTCGCGGGTCGATCTTGAAGGTCGCCGTTCCCGTCGACGACTCGGCATCAATGGTGATCGACCCCAGCGAGATGGGAAGCGTCACCGCGGAGGGCGCCGTATTGTCGAACTTCTTCAGCTGGTAGTCGCCGGAGGTGGCGTTGAGGCTGGGCATGGCGCTGAGACTGGACGCGGCCACTATCCGCACCGGCACAACGGTGTTGACGTTGCGGGTCTTGGTGCCCGACAGGGTGGCGGTGACCGTCACCGTCGCCTCGCCGCTGTGGTCCTCGTCCACGCTGTCGGGGTTCACGCTCAAGTTGACGGTGCTGGACGCATTGTCGTCGTCGTCGATACGCAGCGTGGTCTGAGTGGCGTCGCCGGTCAGACCGCCCGTCAGGGCGGCGGTGAAGATGATGGTCTCGCCGGTGCCCTCGTCGACGTGGTCCTGGCGGGGGTCGATCTTGATGTTGGTGGTGGCCTCGACGGTTCCTGCGGCGATTGTGAGCATGGCGGGCTTGGTGATCTGGGCGTCGGCGGCGTTGGTCATCGTGTAGTCGCCCGAGCTGGTGCTGCCGCCGCGGGTGGCGGTGCCGGTCATGGCTTTGAACGTCACCGTCACCGGGCTGGTGAGCGTGGCGCCGTTCAGCTCGGCCTTCACCTCGATCTCGGTGGCGCCGCCGGCCTCGCGCAGCGCCGCCGACGGGTCCAAGCTCAGGGTCACCCCGGTGGACGCGGTGTTGTCGTCGTCGGTGAGGTTGATGCGGTGTGTCCTGACCCCGAAATCGTCGTGGCTGCCGCCGATGATGATGGTCTCGGTGCCCTCCATGTGCCGGTCTTGGATGGGGGTGATGGTGAACGATTTGGAGCCGGTGGTCTGGCCGGCGGCGATGGTGAGGGTGCCGGGGGTGGCGGTGTAGTCGGTGCCCTTGGTGGCGCCGCCCGACAGCGTCAGAGCCAAGCTGACTCCCCCGGCGGGTGCCGCATCCCCGATCGTGGCTTTCACCGTCACCGACGTCGCGTTCGCGCTCTCAGCAATGGTGGTGGTGGTGGAACTCAAGGTGAGCGGCGGCGCGTCGTCGTCCAACAGGTTCAACACAGCCTTGTTCACCGTGAACGCCTCACCGGTCGGGCAGTTCCCCGCCACAAGGGCCACCTTGCAGGCCGAGCCGGTCAGCTCGATCGTCTTGTCGCCGTCGGAGACGGAGTCGTCCACCGGGGTGATCGTGAAGGTGGTGGTGACGCTGCCGCTGGAGCTGCCCTCACTGATCGTGACGCTGCCCGGCAGCGAGCCGCCCAGCGTGTAGTCGTTCGAGGCGCCCGCAGTGGCCGTGCCGCTCAGCGCCGACGCGAGATCCACCTCGGTGTCGACGGTGCGGGTTGCCGTGCCCGACAGCGTGGCGGTCACCGCCGTCACCGTGACCGCCGAGCCGGCGTTCTCGTTGACGCTCGTCGGCGTGAAGCTCAGGTTGATGGTGCTCGACGCGGTGTCGTCGTCGGTGATCCACAGCGTGGCGGGCGTCACCTTGCTCGCCCCGGTGCCGGTGAGCGCGCCCGACAGGGTGGCGTCGAAGATGACGGTCTCGCCGACGCCCTCGTCGAGAGTGTCCTGGCGAGGGTCGATCTTGACGGTGGTCTCGCCCGATGCGGAGTTGGCGGCGATGGTGATGGCCGCGGGCTTGGTGATCTGGGCGTCGGCGGCGTCGGTCATCGTGTAGTCGCCCGAGCTGGTATCGCCGGCCCGGGTGGCAGTGCCGTCCATGGCATTGAACGTGACCACCACGTCCTGCGTGAGCGCGGCGCCGTCGAGCGTGGCGGTGACCGTCACTTCCTGGGCGCCGGTGGCGCCCTCGCCCACCGCGGCGGGCGAGGTCTCGAGCGTCACGCTGGTGGCAGGCGCGTCGTCGTCGTTGAGGGTGATGGTCACAGGCACCACCCCGTGCCCGCTCACCGTGGCGCCCAGCACGATCGTCCTGGGGCCGTCGGCCACGTTCTCGGACGGGCTGGTCACCGCCATCGTCGCTGTCGCGGTGGCCGCGTTCTGCGTGAACGAGATCGTCGGCGGCGAGAACGCGGTGTAATGGGTGCCGCTGGTGGCGGTCGACGTCGACTGCACCGCCAGCGGCACGTCCAGCACAGCAGAGCTCTCAGCCACCACACGCGTCGCGGTCACCGTGAATGTGTGGGTGCTGCCCTCATTGAGCGTGGCCTGGTCCAGGCTCAGGGTGATCGACGGCTGGGCGTTGGTCATGCCGTCCGCCGACGCCGTCCAGTCGCTCTTGCCCTCGCCGTTGCTGGCGCGCACCTGCACCCGGTACGCGCTGTTCGAGTCCAGGCCCGTGATCACGGTGGAAGTGGCCGAGCCCCTGCTCAGCGCCTCGGTCCACATCTGAGCGGGAGTGGCCGTCGAGTCCGGGTCGCTGCTGCCCTTGAAATAACGCACGTCGTAGTCGTTGATGGCGGGCCCGCTGTTCGCCGCGGGCGCCGTCCAGGACACCTTCAGCGTGGACGACGACGGCTCGGTCACCGTCACGCTGGTCGGCGGCCCGCTGGGCGGCTCCTCCACGTCGCCCACGTTGATCGTCACCGCGATGGTGTCGTCGATGGTCGCGGTCTCCTCGGTCACGCCGAGCTCGGTCTCGCCGTCGGTCACCCGTGCGGTCACCGAGTAGCTGGCCTTGGTCTCGTGGTTGAGCGTGACGCCCGTCTTCACCTTGATCTCGCCCGTAGTCGAGACGATCGTGAACGTGGCCGCGTCGGTGCCCGCCAGCGAATACGTCAAAGTGTCGCTGTCGCCGTCGGTCGCCGCCACGGTGCCCACCGACGCCGCGTCGGCGTTGTTCTCGTTGATCGTCAGGGTCTTCGACGCGCCGTCGGTGAACGACGGCGCGGTCACCTTGGTCACGGTCTGGCTGCTGATGTTCGCCACGTTGTTGCCCACGGCGTCGCGGATCGGCTTCTGGCTCGGGCTCGTCGCAGTGCTGTCATAGGTGTACGCCAGCGTCACCGTGTGGCTCTGGCCCGGAGTGGCGCTGGTGTCCAGCCGCACCGTGCTGCCCGCCACCGTCACGCTGTTCACCGTCGCCACGGAGCCGGCGACCGTGTAGGTGAACTGGCTGGCGAGGGGCGTCGAGCCGGTGTCCAGCGCCTCGTCGAACACCAGCACCACGTCGTCGCCCACGCTCACCGCCGACTCCACCTCCGGCGCCTTGGTGTCGATCAGGTGCCCCGAGTCATGCGCCAGCCCGACATGAGCCAGGTTCGCGTCGGCATCGGTCGCCGACTTGATCGTGCCGCTGTTGAGCGCCAGCGTGTTCGTGAGAACCGCCACGCCCACAGTCGACTTGTTCGGCGACTCCACCGGCCCATAACGGAACACCAGCGTCTTGGTGCCGCTGCCCGAGTTATACGCCGCCGCCTTCTCCCCGAACTCCGGATCGAACATGATCTTCAACGACGGCGTCCCGCCGGTCGAGTCCACCGTCACGTTCGCGTCGAACGTCACCGACACATCGATGAAATCGCCCGCGACATACGTCTTGTCGGTCCCCGGGTCCGACGTGATCGCCACCCCGGTCACCACCGGCGGCGTGATGTTCGCCACCGGCTTGCCCGTGAACGGCGCCGCCTGATTCCCAGCAGCATCCCGCACCGGCAACCCGAACCCCGCCGTCGGCTTGGAGTAATTCACCGTCAGCGTGTCGCCCGCCTTAATGACCCTGCCCCCGAGCACTTTCGTCGACACCACAGCACCGCTTATCGACGACGCGGAAGTCAACGCGCCGTGCCCGCCCGTCGACCCGTCCGGCGCGGTCCAGTTCAAAAAGAAACTGAACCCCCACACAGGATCATCAGCATCCAACGCCTCGCTGAACGTGATCTTCAGATCATCAGTCACCTCGTCAAACGTCGCCGACTCGAACACCGGCGCCGTCGTGTCAGGCGTAGTGCCCTTCACGCGGATCACCAGGCTGCCAGTGCCGCTACCAGACCACGCCGAATTCTCGAAGGCTCTTAAGGTGTCGGCTATGCCCCACCCAGCCTGACTGCCGGAGTCCTCAGCGCCGTCGTCAGTGCTTGTCAGGACCCCAGTCGTAGCCCTGACAGCCAGCCAATACTCAGTGCTCGCCGACAGCACCGTGCCCGCAGGGGCAGTGAACGTGTTGACTCCCGTCGAAGGCGTCGCCGGGCCCGCCAACGCCACTACACGATTGTCGTCCGACGGCGCGTCGGCCGAATGCACCGACACCGACACCGACGACGGCGCCGTGCCGAATTTCACTTCCACCGTTCCCAACACGTAGCCCTCGACATTGGCGCCGGTCGTAAACGCCTGCGCGAAACCGGAGCGACTGCTGCTCAAGCTGAGGTTCCCCTCGGCGCCTGTATGAGCGACATTGGACACCAACACCTCACTGCCCGCCAGCGCCGCCTGCGTGGTTACGCCCACCGACTCCGTCCACGAAGACTTGGTGCCGCCGACGCTGACGCGCACCTGCACCCGGTATGACGTGTTGGCCGTGAGCCCGGTGACGCTCACCGACGTCGCAGTGCCCGGGTCGGGCCATGCGCCCGTCTCGCCCTCTTCCACCCAGTCGGCCTCCGTTGCCGGGTCGGCCGTGCCCTGGAACCAGCGCACGTCGTAGTCGTCCACCATTCCCTCTGCCGCAGTCCAGCTCACCGTCAGGCTCACCGGCGTGGTGGCCGCCGCCGCCAGCCCTTGGATGGGATGGTCGTCGTCGGTGATGCGGATGAAGGCAGGGTTCACGCCGAATCCGGTCGCCGTTCCCGACACCTCGATGGTCTCCGTGTCCTCGAGCACGCTGTCGTCGACGGGGTCGAAGACCAGTGTGGCGGTGCCTGAGGTCTGGTTGGCGGGGATCGTCACCGCCAGCGTGCTCGACGTGGTGTAGTCGCCGGAGCTGCTGCGGGTGGCGGTGCCGCCCAGCGTGAGCGTGACCGTGATGGAGGTGCTCTGGGCTTGGGCCACCGAGGCGGTGATCGTGACCGACGGGTTGGAGGCGGCGTCCTCCGCGAACGTATCAGGGCTCGCCGTGAGCGTGATCTTCGGCAGGAAGAACGCGCGCTGATCGGCGATGCTGATGCCGAGGCCCTTGAGGGCGGGGTACTGCGAGCCGGTGCCGAAGTCCCATTTGTCGGTGGACCAGCCGTGGTAGGTGTCGGCGGCCATCGAGCCCGGCGCGGTCGGCGTCTGGAGCTCGTTGGTGGTCTTGGCGGTGCCCAGCGCGCTGGTCGACTGGCCGCTGGCGCCGGTGTCCCAGTAGCTGTTGGCGGCCGTCACGGTCGCCGATTTGCTGCCCACCAGGCCGCCGACATTGGACGCGCTGGCGCCTCCGGCCGTCACGCTCCCGATCGAGAAGCTGTTCGACATCGATTGATTCCCGACCGGTGTGAATGTGCCCGCCAGGCCGCCGACGTTGGACGCGTTGGCGCCCCCGGCCGTCACGCTCCCGATCGAGTAGACATTTTGGGTGGTTGAAAGAAGTGACCCCGCCAAGCCGCCGATGTTCGACGCCGAGGCCCCGGTGGCGGTCACGTTCACCGCCGAGAAGGCGTCAACCAGCCCTCCAGAGGATTCCCCAATCAGGCCGCCGATGTTCGACGCCGAGGCCCCGGTGGCGGTGATCGTCCCAGTGGCCCACACGCCGCGTATGGAGGCGGAGCTGACGTGGCCGGCCAACGCGCCGACCTGAGAGCCGGGACTCGTGATGTCCACGTCCTCCAGCCCGAGGTCCAGGTCCTGAGTGGAAAAGTCGACACTACCGAACAGCCCGACCGGGCCGGTGGCGCCGTTGATGAACAGCCCCGAGATCTTGCGGTCGTTGCCAATGAAGTTTGCGTTGTACCTCGCATCGGACGACCCGATCGGCACCCAGCCGGCGCCGGTGTTGTAGGGGGCGACGTCGAGGTCGATGTCGGCAGTCAGCTCATAGCCCCCGCAAGCCCTCGAGCCATGGGTGGCGCGGTTGTTGCACTGGCGGCCGGCGGCGTTGGGGAACGCGGCGGCGTAGCCGGCCTGGTTGGCCGCGGTCTCGGTGTCGTCGGCGCCGGTGTCGGCCACGCCGTCGCCGTTGAGGTCGAAGCGGATGGCGTTGAGCTTGGCGGCCGAGTCGATATCGATCAGGTTGTCGTCGCCGGCGTTGTAGAAGATGCCTGTGGTGCTGATGTTGTTCGGGTCAGACCATTCTCCGGTGCCGTCGCCCGTGGCGCGCACCTGCACCCGGTAGGTGGTGAGGACTTCCAGGCCGGTGATCGTGGCGGGCGAGGCTGCGCCCACGTCGGTCTTCGTGGTCCAGTGCGACGCCGTCGCGGGATCGCAGACGGTTGCGCTGTCGCCCTTGCAATAGCGGATGTCGTGGTTGGTGATCCCGCCGCCGGCATCGGTCGGCTCGGTCCAGCCCACCACCAAGACGTTGGACTCATAGACGGTGCTCGCGGCCCCGCTCACCCCGGTGACCTTGCCAGGCGGCTCCACCACGTTGGAGACATGCACCCTCAAGGTGTGGGTGTCGTCGACCGCGGTGTCCGCCGTGCCGTCGGCGGCGAGGTTGTCGCGCACCGAGATCACCACGTCGTAAAACCCCGAAAGGGTGCCGTCAGCCAGCAGAGGAGTGGATTCTCGGTCGAGCGCGCCGGTGGCGGTCAGGACAGCGGAGGCAGGGTCGATGTCGAACACCATGTCCGACGCCGTGTCGATCGAATACTCCAGCGTGTCGCCGTCGGGATCGGTGGCCAGATACTGGTTCGGCCGGCTGATCTGCGCGCCCGCCGCGTTGTTCTCGGCAATGGTCGCGGTGACGATGGCAGTCGCCGGGAACGACGGCTGCTGGTTGGTGCGCAGCGTCGAGATGGCCTTCCACGAGCTCGTCTTGTTGGTGGGCCCTGAGACGCGCACGAAATAATCGGTCTCTGACGTCAAGGCGGGGCTGTTCGTGTCCGCGCCGAACTTCGTGATCTGGACTGTCGTGTTGGCGGCCCAGAAAGTGGACTCAGACTTCGTCGCCACGCTCTGGACCTCATACGCGTCGTTGGTGCCGTGGGGGCCGCAGATCTGCAAGGCATAGCTGCCCGTCGTCGGGGTCTCCGGCCTCGCGATGGTGGCCGTCACCGAGCTGCTGTTGGAGCTCACCGCCGAGATCCACTCCACCGTCGTGTCAGCATTCGCCCCGCACTCAGTCGGCAGCGCCGGCTTCGTGCGAATGTGGACCCAGCCTCTGAATTCGTTTCGGCCGCTATGTGAATCCACATTCACCCAGTAATCGGTATCCGCCAGTATCGCGGGGGCATCCGTCTCGAAGCTGAATTTGGAGGCTGTCAACACGTGCCCAGCACTGTATGAGTCACTTGAATCGGAGCCGCGGGCAATATAGGCGCCGCCGGTGCCATGAGGCCCGCAGACGTTGAGCTGGACGATGTCGGGCGAATTGTCGGGCAGCGGTGAGGGCAGCGTGACGGTGATCGACGAACTGGTGGACGTCACCGATGCAATCAATGGCGTGAAACTGGCGTTCAGGCCTTGCGCGTCGCAGGCATGCGGAAAGGCTGGGGTCCCCTCGTGGTCCGCAGCAGCAGGAACCGGGTCGACCAGCGAGCCCGACACGCCCACCTGAGGCGCGGCGGGCAGCACCGCGGCGGCCAGCACCGCGGCGGCGAGCGCGACCGCGGGCCGACGCCAGCGTCGGCGAAGGCGGGGCGGGGTCGGGAGGCTTGTCATGGGGTGCTCCTTGCTCCGAATCCGGCGACCAGCACCGCTTGAGCGGGCCAGTCGGCTTCGGGGTCTGCGTCTGGGGCCAGCGGGGTCCACAGCCGCAGCCGGCCGGCGATCTCGCCGGCATCAGGCCCGTAGGCGGCGGCCTGCCAGTCGCCGGCGAACTGGTCGGCGGCCGGCCAGCCGGCGGGGGCTGCGGGCGTGCCGGCCGTGTCGTTGTGCACCGCTCCGAACCAGCCGCCGTCTTGGCTGTCGGCGGCCGCGTTCAGGCTCAGCGGCCCGAGGGTCACCGCCGCGGCTGCGTCGGGACGCAGGCTGCTCGCATCGAGGGGGGCGAGCACCAGGTTCTCGACACGCCCGGCCAGGCTCGGCTCCCCGGCGGCGGGGTCGAGCTCGAACACGACGTCGCCGGCCACCGCCCAGCGCTGGCTGTTCCACAGCACGTGGCCGCTGAGGCGGCCCGCCCAGCGGGCCGGGCCCTTTGGCGGCCGGGCGGCGGGATCGCCGAAGGACAGGCCGCCCTGGGCGACCACGATGCGCGCGGGGGCAAAATGCACCGGCGCCACCACCCACCAGCCGTAGCCCGAATGCTCCAGACGCCCCCCGGCGGCGTCGTGGGCAACCGCGAGGGCCACGTCGTGGGTGAAGTCGGGGCGACCCGGCGGCGGACACTCCTCGCGCTCATACAGCGCCGGCCAGGCGACGGGATGGCCGGGGTCGGCCCAACCGGCCACGGCATGGTCGGCCTCGAACGCGTAATCGCCGCCGAACGGATAGCCCGTGTGCAGCCGCAGCTCCCAGCCGCCGTCGGCTGGGCCGGGGCGCAGCAGCACCTTGGTCGCCGCCGACATGTACGCGATCACCGGATCGGCCCGCTCGTCGGCCAGTGCCGCCGCGGCCGCGGCGGTGTCGCCGTCGCTGGCAGCCTGCTGCACCGCCCCGCTGTCCAACTCGGCCCGGTCCATCAGTTCGTCAAACGGCACCGGCTCGGGCCAGTCAGGCTCGGTGCCGCGGTCGCCGGCCGCAGCCCAGCCCCGGCCCGGAAAGTGGGCGAGATGAGCATCGGACACGATCTGGTCGAGCCGCCAAGGCCGATCAGGCGGCGTTGTGCCCGGCCCGTCGCCTGGGCCGCAGCCCGTCACCACCGGCCCCTCGCCGCTCACCGCCCGCCCCGGCGCCGCAGCGCCGGCCAGCTCAGGAGTGACCGCGACCTGCACCACCAAAGCCCGCAACGGCCAGCCGATGCCGCCGCCGCCGGTCTGGGCCACCACCTCGAAGCTGTATTCACCGTACTCGGGCAGCCCCGCCACCAGCGCCGAGCGGACATCAGACGTGTTGAGCGCTGCGTCGCAGCCCACCGCGCCCGCCACGCCCAGCTCCTCGTGGGCCGGCGTGCGATAGGAGCAGGCGAAACCGTTGATGAGGTGGGCGCGGCTCTCGTCCACCGTCCATGCGAGCCGCACGCCCTGGGCGGTGACGTCGGCGGTGAGGCCAGTGAGCAAGCGGGGTGTGCCGTCGGCCGACATGACATGCGGGGCGTCGGGCACCTCGGCCCGGCCCCCGCACGCGGGCAAAAACAACGCCGACGCACACAGCCCCACCCGCGCAAACACGACCAAGGCCGACCTCACCGACGGAGCCAGCTCCCGCTGGCCACGCGCTCGAAAATGAACACTTACCCCCCCCCCCCCCGATTTCGGCCTTGCGAGAGGCGACGGCACAATCAGATGCAGCCGCCTATTGCTGTCGGCTTCGAAGGGTGAGCGGCACATTTAGCCGTTACCACAATGCTTACGGGTTAAAACTTTATCACCATCCCACAGACCCGTCTAAGCACAAGGCCCCCCAACCACCCCCCGCACGGCTACGTGGAGAAGGGCGTTGTGTTGGGGGTAAAGATCACGGCGCGCGTCCCCCAAGCCCCTCGGGGTATCGGAGGGTCGGACCCTTTGGGATCTACGGCTAGTGGGTGGCTGCTCGGCGTTGGTGTAGGGCTTGGTCGAACGGACCGAGCGATCAAGCAAACGCCCCATGAACGGAGCTGTAGTAGCTCAGACTGTTTCTCTGCGGCCCAAGACGAACACGGTTACGAGGCCAACTAGGTCTACTGATCCCAAGATGATGCCCGCAGTGTCGTGATCGGCGAGCACAAGCCAGACGGATGCACATAAGAAAAAGACCGAAATTAGGAATCCCGCCCGCAGGCCAGCGAACGAACGCCTCGCACCGAATTCCAAGCTGTCCTTCTCGATCCGTTGCTGATGGCTGATCTGTGATTCGGCCATCTTGACGATGCGATCAGCAAGACCCGGCAAAACCTGGTCATATTCCCTCAGATCATTTGGCGAGGGTATGGGTCCATGACGGCTTGTGACTTCAAGCGACTGTGAGATCATCACCTCTGGAGACGCAGCATCTTGCGAGAGAGGCTGTCCAACTACTCCGGGAGATACTTTTTCCTCAGCAGGTTCCAAATCAGCCGAGACGTCTTCAATGGCCCGGCTAGGTTGCTCTTCGTCTTCCATCAGTCAGCAGACTGAGGAAGTCCATGCTGTCCCATTGCAGATTGAAGGGCATCGCCCACTGCCTGCCAACTCCGTGCCAGTGCGTCGCTTGCCGCCCGCTGGTGATCTTCGCTCGTCTTGTGGCCAGGGCCGAGACTTCCCGTGAAGTCAAAGATCGCCGCTGCGCCGGTCAGAAGTGCTGACCTATTGGAATTGCGTTGCATTTCACGACGAACAGGCATGCTCACGGAAGACCCTCCTTGTTTCTGGCTCTTTATCACGCTACCAGCCAACCTGATGCGCAACGCAAAGAACAGTGGGGCGCGCCCAAACCGATGACGTCGATAATGGTGTCACTTTCTGTCGGGGTTCATTCGCGTCGTTGCCAATCCTACGGCTAGTGGGCTGCTGCTCGGCTACGTGGAGAAGGGCGTTGTGTTGGGGGTATTGCCGCGATAGCCTGTTGCAAACCTTCCCCCTGAGCAGCCCTCTTTGCAGAGAGGGAGAGGTAAGTGAACACAGTTGTAACCGCTGCGCTGATCAGTGTTCTCGGTGCCGGGCTGATCGGCATGATGTTCCACTATTTGCGCGACCTGTCCGCCAGATTCTCCAGCCTTGAGCTGGCAGTGAAGAACCTGGGCGTCAATGTCACCGGCGCCATCAAAGACCTGGACACCAAGTTCACCGGCGCCATCAAAGACCTGGAGATCAGGCTGACGCACAAGTTCACCGTTGAGATCAATGCGCTGGACACCAAGCTCCAAGACCACGGCGAGCGTCTGGCCCGCATCGAGACCAAGCTAGGCATCGACCCTCCCGCCGAAGCCGCCTAGCTGTCCCTTTAGTTGAACTCGTCGGTGAGTCCGAATGATCCATGCGGTTCATTTTGCGGGGTAAATGGGGTGTTTTTTGCGGTATGAATAGGGTATATTCTGCGGGGTGAGTTCGATTGGCATGGCCCCGCCAGGGTATTTGCCCCGAATCGTGGACAAGCAGATGGAAGACGCGCTGCGTTCGTCTCCCGCAGTTGTTGTAGAAGGGCCGCGAGCTTGTGGGAAAACCTGGACGGGCAGGAAGTTCGCCAAGAGCATGGTCCGGTTCGACGAGTTGGAGGCGACCAGGCTCAGCCTGGAAGTCAGCCCTTCCTCCTTCTTGGCCGGAGAAGTACCCCGCTTGCTGGATGAGTGGCATCTTGCCGACGGGTTGTGGAACGCAATGCGCCACGCTTGTGATGACCGCGGGAGCAACGGTCAATTCATCCTAGCCGGCTCGATTCAGCCGACATACGCAGTGACCGACCACAGCGGGGCCGGTCGGGTGGCCAGGCTTCGAATGCGCCCGATGTCTCTTTTCGAATCAGCCGACTCCACCGGAAGCATCTCGCTCAGCGGCCTGCTCGGGGGCGGGCCGTGTTCAGCCGATCCCCCAGAAACAGCCCTGAACCGGGTCGCAGCCTTGGTTTGCCGAGGCGGGTTTCCCCGATTCGTCGACATGGACCCGATCGACGCCCGCGACCGAATGGCCGATTATCTGAAAGACATCGCCATGTTGGACATAGCCGGGGACGGGCAGCCGGCGCACGACCCCATGAAGATGCGGGCGGTGATCTCGTCGCTGGCCCGAAACGAAACCACGTCGGCCTCCCATCAGACCATCGTCAACGACACGCGCAACACCGGCGGTCCGTCAGATCGCGAGACGGTGCGACGATACTTGGACCGGCTCATCGAAGCGTTCGTAATCGAACCTCTTTTCGCATGGTCCGCCCATCTGCGCAGCAGGGTCACGCTCCGATCCAAACCCAAACGCTATTTCGCCGACCCATCCCTTGCAGGTGCCGCCCTGGGCGCCTCACCCGAGGGGCTCCTGGCTGATCTCCCCTCCCTGGGAGTGCTGTTCGAATCGCTGGCCATCCGCGACCTGCGGGCCTATGCCCAAGCGATGCAAGCAGAGCTTCGCTACTACCACGACAGCAAGAACCTGGAAGTGGACGCCATACTCACCAGGGGCCAAGGTGATTGGGCTGGCGTCGAGGTGAAGCTGGGCAGCCCCACCGCAGTTCAGGCCGGTATTGCGTCTTTGCGCCGAGTGCGCGACAAAGTCGATACTCAGCAAGCCGGAGAGCCGTCCCGCCTGATCGTGCTGACCGCGGTTGGGCGGGCGTTCGAAACCAACGACGACATCGCCGTCGTCCCCATCACCCTCCTCGGCCCATAGAGCCGTTCTTCAGCCAGGACGCCAAAAGCGGAAGAAAAAGAAAACAGTGAAGACTGTGAAAACAAGGAAGAAAAAGAAAACAGTGAAGACAGTGAAAACAAGCCCGAGGGCAGACTGCAGATGAACCAGTGCTCGACTGAGTTATGCATAAGTTATGGAGTTTCTTAGTAAACCCCATAACTTTGGATAAGGTCTGTTGATATGGGCTTGAGGGGAGTCGGCAAAACGGTGCTCCTCAACCGCTTCTCGCAGGTCGCGCTTGAGCGAAGACGATGCAGCTTCGGCGATTGTGCTTCCGGCAGAAGGTCTCGGTGTCGAGATCGAAGCAGCGGCGGCTGGGGGGCAGTCTCATTCCCGCCTGTGCGGGTCAGCGCGGATCGAGCGGAGTGTTTCGTCGAACTCGTCGGTGAGTCCGAGCTCCATGGGGGGATCGAATGGCTCAGGGTAGGAAGGGGCTGTCGTTTCGATTCTCATCTGATGCAGGTGCCGTTCCACATCGATGGCGCGCTTCGCTAGGTATTGGAGTATCTCGTTGCGTCGATCTTCGAAGACCCCGTCGGCCGCAAGGCTGCCTGGATCTCTTAGGCGATCAACGATTCTTGCGGCATCTGTATGGGCAGGAGTGATCCCGTACCGGTGGAGATGAAAGCGAAGGCCGTCCTCGAGTGTGTACGGGCTGGTTGTGTCAATGGCAACCAAGTCGATGTAATCCCGCAATTTCGGCCGGTACAAGATGACGTCCATTTTGGAGGCCACCAGGTCGGGCAGCGATGCCACTCTCATCCCATCGATCTCGATGGGGCTCTGGATGGTGATCACATGGCCCGGATTGGCGCCCCTATGGGGAGTTCGGAACACCTCCACCAACACACCGCGGACCCTGGCGCGCAATTGGTCGGTCCCGCTCTCCAAGACGTCGATTTGCCCTACCGCCTTCTTGAGCTTTTTGGCGAGTTGATCTCCTGAGAACGAGCCGGCGGTCATGTAGTCGAGGTCGAATGAGACACGATGCCGCAGATGTATGGCCAAGGCAGTCCCCCCCATTAGGCAGCCCTCCATTGTGCGGGTGGCTTCGCCGAGAATGGGCCATACCTCGCGCATCTCGGGGGAGAGCAGCTTCTCCCATGCGTCGATCTCAGGCAACGGCCCGCTCCGCTAGCGCCGCATCGATCTTAGAGGCAAGAGGCTCCATGTCGTATCCGCGCATTGTCCTGCACTGTCGGAGAGCGTCGACAGGCAAGTGCTGCAAGGCCCAAACTCGCCCGACGGGATCAGGTCCGTCCAACAGGTTGCACGCCACCTCGAAGGAGTCTTCTGGCAACCTCAGGTCTTTGGCGTTTGAGCCGCTCCAGAACATGCCCCACAACTCGGGAGGGACTCCATCTGGGCATGTGTGGGCCACAGGCTCAGGCCTCCAGGGCAAAAACGCCATTGCCGTGGCGGATTCCTCGGTCAGCGCGAGTGCCCACAGAGCAACTGTCAGCGATCCGTAGCCCCAAGGGACGCTCGCGTCTTGCTCGCAGCGGGCATAGCCGCGCTCAGCCAAGAACTCCAAACAGCCTCTGGTGTGCCCGACAGTGAGGCCCGCTGCCTCGGCGACCTGCTCTACAGAAGTGCCCCTGAGCCTGCTGCGCAGCACTGCCAGAACGGCCCGCTGCCCGCTGGTCAGATCGGCGATGGGGTTGTCCTCGGGCTGGAGGGTGGCCGGCAGGCGGGCGCGCATCGCCTTGGTCGGATCGTGATGCTGGGTGAGCAGCGCGGCGAGACGACTCTCCCCCGGCGGCTTCTCCGACATCTCCAATGCAGCTGAGACGCGGCGAGACGCCGGAGCGGAGATGCCCAACTCGCGCGCCAATACTGGGGGGCGAATGTCCCATGACCAGATCGCGGCCAGCCATTTGGCGAGCCCTATCTTCGAACCGTGCATGGCGGTGTCTGTTGTCGCGGTGAAATCACTCCGACAGGAGCTGCACCGCCACTTCAACCGAGGCCCTCGGGACCTGACACCAGGGTCGGCGGTGCCGCACTTGGGGCATATAACCCCAGCGGGCCAGCGGAATCCCACTAGGTACTCCTCGGCGGAAGCCTCATCAGACGCTGGCGGAGACAGGGCGTCGGCGACCGCTGACATGCCTCCAGCCTAACAGTTGTGGGGTTTATTCGTTCAATAATTGTGCGCCAGACATCCCGGTTCCCCCAGCACCGGCCAGGGTTAGGTGCTGGCGAGGTTTATCTCTTGTAGGCCGTTGGCGCCCCAGCAGGTGAGGGTGCCGTTGGCTCGCTGGGCGCACGTTTGCAGCCCGCCGGCGAACACTGCGGTGTATTGGCCTTCGGGGGCGTTGGCCTGGTCGGAGTCGTTGGCGCCCCAGCAGGTGATGGCGCCGTTTGCGCCGAGGGCGCAGGAGTGGGCCCAGCCGGCGGTTACTGCGGTGTATTGGCCGGTGGGGGCGGTGGCCTGGCCGGACTCGTTGGCGCCCCAGCAGGCGATGGTGCCGTCGGCGGCGAGGGCGCAGGAGTGGCTCCAGCCGGCGGTTACTGCGGTGTATTGGCCTTCGGGGGCGTTGGTTTGGCCGGAGGCGTTGGTGCCCCAGCAGGTGATGGCGCCGCCGGTGCCGAGGGCGCAGGTATGGGCCCAGCCGGCGGAGGCCGCGGTGTATTGGCCGGCGGGGATGTTGGCCTGGCCGTCTTCGTTCCAGCCCCAGCAGGTATTGGCGCCGTTGGCGGCCAGGGCGCAGGTGTGGGCCCAGCCGGTGACTACTGCGGTGAACTGGCCGGTGGGGATGTGGGATTGGCCGTCATCGTTCCAGCCCCAGCAGGTGATGTTGCCGTTTGTGCCGAGGGCGCAAGAGTGCCATGCGCCGGCGGACACCGCGGCGAATTGGCCTTCGGGGGCGTTGGTTTGGCCGTCTTCGTTGACGCCCCAGCAGGTGACGGCGCCCGACGTTGTGACGGCGCAACCGTGCAAGCCGCCGAGGGCCACCGATAGGGCCGGGACGATGTCGGGCTCTGCGGGCTCTGCGGGCTCTTCGGGCTCGGGGGTTGGGCAGCCGCCGGCAACGAGTTGGGTATCGACGTTGAACGTGCAGCGGTAGGCGTTGAGCAGCGCCTCTTGGTCGCGGATCAGCTGGAGGCGCAGGGACACGTCTTGCTCGGTGGGTGATGCGGCGACCGGGCCTGGCCCTGCCGGAGGCTGAACGGGCGCGCCATCGGCGCAGCCGCCGACAACGAGATCGGTGTCGACGCCGAACAGGCAGCGGAGGCCGTTGAGCAGTGCGTTCTGGTCGGCGATCAGCTGGTCGAGCTCCACTATGAGCCGAATACTCGGCTCAAACAACCCCGGCTCGGATGGCTCCGCCGGCTCTGCGGGCTCATCTGGATCTGCGGGCTCAGCGGGCTCTGCGGGCTCGGCCGGTTCGGCGGGCTCGGCAGGTTCTGCGGGCTCGGCGGGTTCGGCGGGTTCGGCTGGCTCGGCGGGTTCGGCAGGTTCGGCCGGTTCCGCTGGTTCCGCTGGTTCGGCGGGTTCCGCTGGTTCGGCGGGCTCCGCTGGTTCGGCCGGTTCGGCTGGTTCGGCGGGCTCGGAAGGTTGGCAGCCGCCGGGGACTAGTTGGGTGTCGACGCCGAACGTGCAGCGGTAGGAGTTGAGCAGAGCCTCTTGGTTGCCGACGAGCTGAACGCGCAGGGCCACGTCTTGCTCGGTGGGCGTCGCGTCGAACGGGGCGGGCTCGGCGGGGGGAAGGACGGGCGCGCCCTCGGCGCAGCCGCCGGGAAAGAGCTCGGTGTCGACGTCGAACAGACAGCGGAGGCCGTTGAGCAAAGCGCTCTGGGCGGCGATCAGCTGGTCGAGCTCGACGATCACCTCAACACTCGGCTCAGGCAGCGCCAAGTCTGGCTCGGCAGGCTCGGTGGACTCATCGGGCTCGGTGGACTCATCGGGTTCAGCTGGTTCTGCGGGCTCGGCCGGTTCGGCGGGCTCGGCAGGCTCAGCTGGTTCTGCGGGCTCGGCTGGTTCGGCCGGTTCGGCTGGCTCGGCCGGCTCTGCGGGCTCTGCGGGCTCAGCGGGTTCGGCTGGTTCTGCGGGCTCGGCCGGTTCGGCGGGCTCGGCTGGCTCAGCAGGTTCGGCCGGCTCGGAGGGTTCGCAGCCGCCGGGGACTAGTTGGGTGTCGACGCCGAACAGACAGCGGTAGGCGTTGAGCAGTGCCTCTTGGTTGCTTATGAGTTGGGAGCGCAGGGCGACGTCTTCGTCGGTGGGTGTTCCCTCGAACGGCACGGGCTCGGCGGGAGGCAATACGGGCGCTCCTTCGGCGCAGCCGCCGGGAACGAGCTCGGTGTCGACGCTGAACTGGCAGCGGAACACGTTGAGCAGAGCGCTCTGGCTGGCGATCAATGCGTCTTGCTCGGCGATCAGCGTCCCGAGATCGGGCTGGGGCTCTTCTGCGTTCTGAGCCAAGGCAGTAGGCGCCCCGGCCAACCCAAGGGCTAGCACTGCGGCAACGGCCACGATTCTTCCAGCCCGAACGATTATTGAGTGCCTCATAGAATGTGCAAGGTACACGATTTATAGGTCCAAGGTTTAAGTCTAATAAGTCGATGTCAAAAAAACGTTCTCCACAAAACGATCGGCAAGCTCAGCTTCCGCCACAATCGCAACGCCATCCTTGACGCAATTGTCCTGGCCGAGAACGGCTAGTCGAGCAACCGCCAGCGAATGCCGAGCAGTCCGACTTCGTTCTGAGCTCCCCTGGGGATGTTCTGCTCGTAGCCGACCCAGATTGTGTCTTGGCTGCTGAGTCGGGCGGCGGCGGTCATTTCTGCCGCGTAAGGAGTGATCGGGATACTGGACCGCCGAGCTTCTCCAATGACGATCTCTTTGGGGGCGGCGATGTCGGCGGGTCGCAGCGCGGTGCAGAAGTCTGGGTCTGGGTTGAGGATGCTTCCAATGGCCTGCTCGCTCAGTTGACGCAGCCTTGCGGCAATTGACCCTGGGATGGGGGCTTGGCTTGCTTGGGAGCGGGCAATGCTCCGGCGAAGCCTGGTTATCGCTGCCGGGGGGATGACTAGCTTCTGGTTGACAAAGCGGTCGGGAAGGGTACCGACGACCGCGCGGATGAGGGCATACTCATCGCCGACGAACACGGGGGCGGAAGTGCGGGGGAGCTAGTCGATGGGGGTGAGCAGTTCGTCGCTGCAAACCTGGTCGAGGTACCGACCAAAGTCGCTGTTTGCAACAAGGGCAAGAAGCTGCTCTCGATCTTCATCATTTAGGCGGGTATCGCCGGTCGTCTGGGGCTGAGCAAGTGCCGCGTTGCTTGGTGCGTCGTTTTCGGACGCCTGAGAGGCGGATTCCGTGAACATCATGGATTCATCCACAGTTTCCCTCCTCTCCACTAGTGGGCACGCTCATCCGAATATGCGAATCATCGTAACGACAGGCAAAGCGGAAGACAACGCTACGGTGTGGATCGCGTTGACGGTTAGTCCCAGAGGCGGCGGGCTCGGTGGGCTAGGTGGGCGTGGGCGGCGGGGAGGTCGCAGCCTACGAGGTGGCTGTCTTGGACGACGGGGTTGCCGGCTACGTAGAGGTGGCGCACTCGGCGGTCGGGGCCGAGCACTAGGCCTGCTAGGGGGTCGACCACATCCGCGATGTCGTCGCCGGGCCATACGGCGAGGTCGGCGGCCATGCCGGGTTCGATCTGGCCCAGGCGGTCGGCTACTCCCAGGCAGCGTGCTCCGCCCGTTGTGCCCAGGCGGAGGGCGTCGTCGGGCATGAAGGCGCTGGGGTCCATGGCCCGAAGGCGGGCGGCATACAGCGACTGGCGCAGCTCGGGGAACAGGCCGCCCACCTCGTTGGAGGCCACCCCGTCCACCCCGAGGCCGACGGGGACGCCGGCGGCTTCGAGGTCGGTCACCCGGCAGGTGCCGGCGGCCAAGCGGGCGTTGGAGGAGGGGCAGTGGGCCACGCCCACCCCGGCGGCACCCAGCCGGACGATCTCCTCGTCGTTGATCCAGATGCCGTGGGCCAGCCACACGTCGTCGCCCACCCAGCCCCAGTCGTCGAGCTGTTCCACCGGCCGGCGGCCGAACCGCTCCAGGCAGTGCTCCTGCTCGTCGATGGTCTCGCACAGGTGGGTGTGGAGCCGCAGGCCGTGCTGTCGGGCCAGGGCGGCCGACGCCTCCATCAGCTCAGAGCTGACCGAGAACGGGCTGCACGGCGCCACCACCACGTGCACCATGTGGCCGTCGTGGTGTTGGGCGATAACCCGCTCGGTGGAGGCCATGATGGAGTCGAGGTCTTCCACCACATGGTCGGGGGGAAGCCCGCCCTGGGATTCGCCCAAGTCCATGGAGCCCCGGCTGAGGTGCAGGCGGATGCCGACGGTGGCCGCGGCCTCGACGATGGCGTCGAACACGGCGTCGTCGCCGTGGGGCACCAGGTAGTGGTGGTCGGATGCGGAGGTGCAGCCGGTGGCGGCCAGCTCGCCCAACCCCACCAGCGCCGCAGCGGCCACATCGTCCACCGACAGCCGACCCCACACCGGGTAGAGCTCCACCAGCCAGTTGAACAGGTCGCAGCCCACCGCCCGGCCCCGGGTCATCCACTGGTAGAGGTGGTGGTGGGTGTTGGCCAGCCCGGCGGTGATGATGTCGCCCTCCACGCTGACCACGGCATCGCCGGGTTGGGGTTGCACGGTGCCTACTTCGACGATGACGCCGTCAGCAATGGCGATGTCACCGGGCCAGCGGGCCCCCCGCAGCACCGTGCGGGCGCTCATCGCTGCGCCCCGGTGAACAGCACTGCCGGTTTGGCGTCGGCCGGGGGATCGTCGCACAGCAGGCCGGCCAACCCGGCTGAGCCGGTGGGACTGACGTTGATGCCGGTGGCTGATCGACCCACCTCGCAGGCCTCGGTGACCACCGGTTCGGGAACAACCACGGGGTGGCCGCCGGTGGTGGCCATGGCCTCGGTGACCGCGGCCCAGTCGTAAGTCTCGTCGTCGAGGATGCCGCTGGCCGCTGAGGCGGGGGTCGGCGTCCACGGCCACATGACCGCTGAGCGCTGTTGCCGAGCCTCCTCCAGCCCGCCCAACTCGGCGGTTCGCTTCCATGCCCGGGCCAGCGGGGCGCACCCCTCGGTCTGCACCGCCACCAGCGCGGCCTGGGACTTGCCGATAGCCAGCCCCTGAGCCACCGACGCAGCCAGCGCGCCGCCCCCAACTTGGACATAGACCCGATCGATGTCCGGGGCCTGCTCGGCCAGCTCATAGCCCAGGGTGCGGCCCCCGTCGATGGTGTAGCCGTTATCCGGCCCCTGGCACCCAAAGGGAACCGCCCCCGCGCCAACCGCCTCTTGGAAGCGAAGGTATGAGGGATCGCCCTCTTCGCCATCAACCCTTGGACAGAACTCCACCGTGGCCCCCAGCTCTCGCAGCCGAGCCACTACTGCGGCTTCGGGGTCTTCCGGTACATAAACAGTGAGCGGCCACCGCTCGGCCGCGGCCACCACCGCGGCGGCCACCGCGGCATTGCCACAAGAGGCGATGGCCAGCGGCGGCCGCTCGGCGCCCGCGCCGGCCCGGCGCTGCCTTATTAATAGGTGCAGCATCAGCCCGAAGGTGTGGCGGGCCTTGTGCGACCCCGACACGTTGTCGGTCTCATCCTTAACGGTGATGATCCGCTCGCCAACCAAGAATTCCGAGCAAGGAGTGACCTCGAACCCGTGCCCGTCCACCCCAGCCACCGCAGCGTCGAGCCGCCCCACCTCATCCACAAACCAGGAGTCATCGCCAGCCTCAACCCAAGACCGCAGCATCCGCCGATAACGCACAAACGGCTGGGAACTCCCCTCATCCACCGACCACTCCGGCATCGGAAGCGCCAGAACGTGGTCTTGGTCGTCGCCACCTCTTTTCGCGCATGCCCACGCGTCGCCTGCTGCCACCGCTCCGCACGAGCAAGTCAGGCCTTGGGTCATTTTTGGGCGACTCGGGCGTTGAAGTCGGCGATCAGCTCGTCCCACACCGGGACCAAATCCCGCAAAGCCACCCAAAACGACTGATCCCGCCGCGCATCAAAGTGGGCCAGATCTACACCCTGCTGCTCCACCCAAGTGAAGTACCCCAGGTTGAACACCCGGTCCCGGTCGCGGTCGCTGAGCTGAAGCAGGTGGTCGGTGTCCACCCCATTGAGCCACCGGCCAGCCACCGTGGCAGCCTCGGCAGCCCCGAATTCACCCCCAAAAGCAGTGTCGATGGTCTTGGCCCGCTCGGAGCCGTATAGGGCAGCCCCATCGGTGGCAATGGTCACGATCACATCGTCGGGGCCGCAGCCCAGCGCCGCGGCCATCTTGGCCGAGGCCAGCAGGTTGCAGATGGACGACAGCCCCATGTCGTCGAGGTGGGCGATCATGTCGTCGCCCACGCCCCGCTGGGCCAGCAGGGCCCGGCCCTCTGGAGATGAGAACAGCACGCCCAGCTCGTCGGTGGCCCGATCGGTCACTGCCACCACCACATCGGTGTTGGTCACGTTGTGGATCAGCGGCACGTGCTTGTCGCCGATGCCCTGGATGTTGTGCTCGCCGTAGCCGTTATATAGGAGTGTGGGGCACTCCAGCGCCTCCACCACCGCAATGGCCGACCCGTGGCGCTCTTTGAGGGGGTCGCCCGCGCCCAGCGTTCCGGCCGAGCCCGAGGCGGCCACGAACCCGGCCAGCCTTGCCGAGGGGTGATCTTCGGCGTAGTGCTCCAGCACCCGCTCCACCGCGGTGGCGGTGGCGGTCACGTGGCCCAAATAGTTCCCGTACTCGCAGAACTGGTTGAGGATCACGTTGGCCTCGTCTTGGGCCAGGGCGGCGCAGGCGTCGTAGATCTCCTTCACGTTGCTCTCCGAGCCGGGGGTGCGGATCACGTCGGAGGGGTCCGACGTCCAGCGGTCGAGCCACTCGAAGCGCTCGGCCGACATGCCCTCGGGCAGCACGGCCACCCCCCGACAGCCCATGATCTTGGAGATGGCGATGCCGCCCCGGGCGTAGTTGCCGGTGGACGGCCACACCGCCCGGTTCTCGGTGGGGTCGAACTGGCCGGTCACCAGTCGGGGGGCCAGACAGGAGTAG
>JAJECA010000042.1 GCA_022822265.1 Acidimicrobiia bacterium
ATGGGTGGTCGACGATGTGCAGGTCCATCGCCTCCACGGCCGGCGCCGCCGCATCCCCATCTGGTTCGGCTGCGCCCATGGGTCTTTGGCCCCGGCTCGACGAGCAGCGCACTATGACGGCATCTATCCGATCGACACCGATGTCGAGGGCTTCAAGCGCATCGTCGACGTCGTGTTCGAACAGCGGGGCTCGCTCGAGGGGTTCGACTTCGCCTGCCCGGCCCACCCCAGCATCGACACCGCCCCATTCGCCGAGGCCGGCGCAACCTGGCTGCTCCACGCCTTCTGGCCCGGCAATACCCCAGACCAAGTCCTCCGCTTCATCACCCGGTTCGCTAAGGGATAGGGCGCTGGACCTTGTTGCAGCAGGCGACGCCCAACGAGTGGTCGGCCAGCAGCTTGGCGGCGTGCTTGGGCCGTGCAGGGTGTCGTGGTTTACAGGTAGGCGTCGAGCGCGTCTCGGATGACTTGGCTCTCGGTCTTGTCGTCGGTTGCTGCCCGCTTCTTGATCCGCTTCTTGTAGCTGGGAGGAGCGCGGAATGTGTACACCTCGGCCCGCGCCTCTCCGATTCTCGGTGAGCGACGGCGCGTCCGCTTGATCTTGGTGAGTTCGTCGGGTGTGAACTCGCGATTCTCGAAGTCCGCTGCAACAGACTTGATCTCATCACCGGTCAAAGTCCTGTCCGCCTTAGCCTCGTTGCTCATGGTCGCTCCCCAGTGAGGTAGGCGCGGAAGACCGGACCGACTCGAATGTCTGCACTGCTTAAGCGTAATACGTCTAAGCAGTGCTTGGATCGTCTCCTTGCGTGCTCGCATGCGGCCGGGGGGTGGTTGCAAGGAGTCGTTTTTGGGGTTGCAAGCCGCTCGCGGGCAATGTCGGTCCTGCGGTGGATAGCCCGCTGTCGAAGAGTCCCGATCCAATTGTCACCGCCGTCCGTACTCTTTGACTATGGGGTTGTCGATCCTCTTACGCCTGCTGCCGAGACAAGCGAGACAGTGGATTGCTGTCGTCCTGGCGCTCTTGATGCTCTATGTGTCGCCTGTGCGCGACTGGGTGATCGACCGCTATGTCAGTCTCTCGGAAAGAAGGATCGATCGTTTCATGGAGCACATGGAAGATGCCCCCATCAATGGGGCCCCAGTGTCTGAATGAACCACGCAGAGCTGGAGCAAGTGTCTTATCTACCCCCCACAATGAGTGCCCAAGCTGTGGTGTCCTCGCATGAATCGCGGGGCTGTCAGTCGCCGTGGCATTCATTTGTAAATCGGGGGCCGGCAATTGCGATCAAGGTACCGTGACCGAATGTCCCAGCCCCCGAGTGAAGCGGACGTTGAACTTGCTAGAGAACTTCTTGCGCTATGGGATAACGGCAACGGAGTTTCCAAGAGCCAGTTGGAACGAGAGACTTGGGATGACGGGTCTTCTCATGGCCGGAGGTTCGACCGCTTCATCCGGGGAACGCTTGGTGTAGAGACATCGCGGCGCTCGCGGCAGACAGATCGCATCGCCGACCTCGAGACACAGATCGTGTCGCTCGGTGCACACCCCGTCGGTGCAAAGAAAGTCGAATGGCAGGTCCAGCTACTACATGCCAGGGCTTCATGCCTCGAAGCGCTGCGCATCTGGAACGACCCAACGAGCGCGTTTCGAACCGGAGCATTCTCGCTGCTGTTCGTCACCGCATGGAACAGTCTTTCGTTGGCGCTGCTTCAGCGTGAGGGCAAGGAATGGAGGCGTCTTGACTCGTCTGGTCAACCAACTCTCATTGATGGCACCGAGCAGTCGCTGGACACGCTTGAATTGATTGGCAGGGCATTCGCCGATTCTGAGTACCGCGGCATCCGGGAGAACCTTGCACGTTGGGTCGAGATTCGGAACGCTGTCGCGCATCGGCACCTTCCTTCACTCGACCACGTTGTCATTCCACTGGCACAGGCAGGGCTGCTAAGAACCGAGGCGGTCCTTGTGGACGTCTTCGGTGCCGAATACGCGTTAGGAGAGAAGCTCTCAGTGCCATTGCAACTCTCAGGTTTCCGGGATCCCGGCGTGCTTGGATCACGTAAAAAGCTCCAAGCATCACTGCCGCTTGACGTACAAGCAGTGCTTACCCGAGCCTACGAAGCGAGTGCTGACCTCCTCGCAGACCCCACATACATGATGCGTGTCGCCTTCATCCCCGCTGTACCGGCTTCGGGGAGAAGTCCCGATGTTGTGTCGTATTTCGTTCGACCCGACGAAGTGCCCACGGAACTCGAAGAAACCCTCGACAGATATGTGATTCTGACCAAACCGGCAGCTCGCCATAATTCCATCGCTACACAGGTCATCAAGGAGGTGCAACGACGGACTGGTTTCAAGCTCAACACGAACCAGCACGCGCAGTTGACAAGGACTCTGGGGGTGCGACCCGAACGCGGCGAACCGGACGGGACGTTGGACATCAAGTACGTGGAGTACATCATGAGCGTAAAGCGCTACCTGTACAGCCAAGCCTGGATCGACCTGCTTGTGGAAAAGCTCTCGACTCCGGAGGGGTTTGAAGAACTGACTGGCGCCCCGCCGGTGAGAATTGACACGACCTGACCGAGTCCCTGCAAAAGACAACGACCGCAGCGCACTATCAAGAGGCCTGCCTGTGTGGCGAATAGCCTTAGTCAGCTAGGCCGAGCAGGTCTGCGAACTCATACGGCTTGAGATTCGACGCTGTGTCGAGCACGATTCTGGCTCTGGCAGCTAGTTCGAGTGGTCGGCATTCTTGAAGAACTGCCCCTCGGACAATTCGGTCGATACCCGCTCCGAGTAGTGGTACTGCGGTGCGGAGTGTGGCAGCGAGTGTGGTTGAGTTGGTGGCGGCGTTATGCAAAACGAGATTGCGCACTCGGTAGAGGCGCCTGATAACTCGCCTCACATGTTCCTCAACGTCGGCAAGACCTGAAAACGGGGTGGTGAGGATTCGGTGCATTCGATCTGCCCCTGCCTGGTCTGATGGGTCTGGGAATGACACCGGCGAAGCGTGGAGGAGGTTGGCCATCAAGCCAGCACGCTTGGTATTCGTCTCAGCGTTTTCGATTTCGTCCCTGGCAGAGGGGTCAGATCCATGTGCCTTGTAGCTATGAGCCAATTCGGTCAGTTCGGCGCGGACAAACGAGCAAACAATGAGCGGTGCGAGCCGATCCGCAGCATGCACCTTGCCTCGGTCGCCGGGTCCGGTGAGAAGTGTCTCTACTGCTGCCCACGCACCAGAGACAGCGGCCGACGGTGACCCCAAATCGACCGGGCCGAGTAGTTCAAGCGACGCGTCGATCTGAGGTTCTACCGATGCCGTGATGGGCTCCTCGCGCCGGTACAGAACGGGAATTTCGAGTCCTCGTCTAGGACGAAGGCGAATGCGAGAGAAATCATGACTGCCTTGGGATACCCATGCGTGCTTCATCGGCTCGAGGTGTTCGTCTCTGCCTCCTAGCGTGATGCGCGCTACATAGCGGTCGACTCGGTCAGCAGCGATGTCAACGGCAGCAGCTGGATCGCGTGCCTTGACAGAAAACCGAAGGGCTCCGGCAAGTCCAGCCACCGGTCTCCTGGAGTGTGGAGACAGAATCTCGCTGGCCTCCCCGGGACTTAGCCATTCTGGTATTTCCCATACTTTCTCGGTCGCAGTCCTCAGAGGTGTGATCACCTGAAAACTCTGCAGTGGCTGCGTAGACCTTTCGTGGGCGTCGCCTATCAGATCACCAAGAGTGCGCGTCTCTGTTTCATGCTTCAGATGGAACGTCCACCAACGGTGCAGGTATTGGGGGCTGAAGCCCCGGCTCAACATGTGAGCTGAGATCGCTCGGGCGACCCGCTCGGTACTGAATGCTGTCGTTTCTTTGCCGTCTAGCGCGGAGGCCCAGCGGGAGAGATAAGTGTCTTCCGCCGAGTCGGCAATCTGACGCACGATAGAGACTTCGTGGGAGCCGGCTACAAGGTCTGCTCTCAAGGCAGTCTGAAGCACCTGCCGTGATTCTCGGGTGCCGATTCCCATGTCAGGTCCGAGCGTCTCCAATAGGGATGCCTTGAACCAGTTGACGGATTCTTGTGTGAGCGCGCCGTTCGCGACTGCTTCCGTCGCTTCGACCAACTCGTGCAAGCTCGCACAGGCGCCAACATCCCAGAGCCTCCGCTGCCACAATGTCTCGCCAGCAAAAAAATCCAGCAAGCGTGCCGAGACAGAGTGATCAAAATCTGTTCCAGCCAGCATGGCGTGTATATACTGCTCCTAGGTCTACAAAGGGGGAATCGTCCCGTCAGGGGCGGTTCCCCCTGGTTCATTTTTCGGGCTCTTCCCTGCTAGATGAAAGAGCCAATTTGAACCCAGCTTGTCCAGCACGGGCAATCCTCTTCTTATCGGTGAAGACCACGACCCTCATGCCAGACATGGCTCCAAAAAATAAACCCCCGCCTGCCCTGCAACGCAGGCCAAGCGGGGAAGATTGAGGCCACCCTAGCCGAGCACTTGGGCAATCACAATGGAATACTGGAGACCGTATGGAGAGCTGGAGCGACACAGATCGGCTCTCAGAGCTTCCTGCGGTCGTCGGCCTGGCCCGAACGGTCATTAGTGATGATGCAATAGAACTCTGGTTGCGCTCACCCAATCCTGATCTCGGCTACGAGAGGCCGCTTGACCTTGTTGCAGCAGGCGACACCCAACGAGTGATCGGCCTGCTGCTCGCCCTGGCCGAGGGCGTCACCACTTAGGCGTAGGGCAACGAGAGTTGTCAGCCGAGCAGTTTGAGACCGCATCACTTGGGCGAGGCGGGTCGCCGATCTTCTGCTTTCCTCTTGCGCCATCTGCCCAAAATTCCCCATGAGTCGGGAATGAGGCCTCGGTTCGCGATGACTGCTGGCAGCACCTTGGGCATGGGGTATTCGTCCTCGCTGTGGTCGTTTACCGGGGGTTCGGCGCTCATGTCATCAGGCTATCTGCAAGAGCCGGTTCGCCTGATTCCCTCCGGCCATACCAAGACCCCACCTCTTGGTGGGAATTCCCTTAGAGCCGCATATCGTGTTCTTGCATGGTCACCAAGCAGATCTTTGTGATTGCTGGCCCTAACGGTGCGGGAAAGACCACGTTTGCGATGAGGCACCTGCGAAGCGAAGTGCCTGGTCTGCACTTTGTCAATGCCGATCTGATTGCTGCTGGATTGTCGCCACTTGATCGCGGTATCGGTGTGGAAGCCGCAGCTGCCCGGCTGATGGTAGCCAAGATCAACCGTCTGGCTGCTCAGGGGTGCAGCTTTGCTTTCGAGACCACTCTGGCGGGCCGTAGCTACTTGAGGCGCATCGATCGGTGGCGACGAGACGGCTACCGAGTGGTGTTGGTCTATCTGAGTCTTGGTAGCCCCGAGGATGCTGTGCAACGGGTAGCAGAGCGGGTAAGGCAGGGGGGCCATCGGGTGCCTGAAGATGTGATTCGCAGGCGCTTCGACGCTGGACTGAGGAACTTGCATGAGATCTACATGGGTAGGGCTCATGAGTGGAGAGCGTTGGACAACACTGGACCGGAGCCGCTGCTTGCCGAACAAGGCATGAATCCAACTGAGCCGAGCGATACCCACCAGGAGGGCTTCGCCGACCACCCTCCTGTCTTGCGCGGCGAGGAGTTGACCGAATCCATCTTGCGGTCTCTGAGAATGGCTGCCAAGGAAGCGCATCTGTTGGCACATCAAACCGGCACGGGGGTGGTGACACGACGCAATGGCAAGGTGGCAGTCGTGCCTCCCGACCCAGCCATGTACGAAGACCTCATCCCGCCCCCCTTCCAAGCGAGCGACTAGGGGCACTCAGCAGGGCTCAGAGGCGTTGTCGCCGCATGGTCTGAGGGCAGCCAAAGCACGCTTCAAGTGCCGAAAAACTGACGTTTGAAGTGCTGAAAAACAGACGCATCGACGACGGGCGGGCCGGCGAAAAAATAGCCCCGCCATGCCCTGCGGAACAGGGCAGGCGGGGAAGTACGAGGTCACGGTAGCCGAGCACATGGGCAACCACAATGGAATATCGGCTGGCCGCGGTGTTGGTGGGGTCGACGACTGTGCCAGCTAAGTGGCCTGGGGCGCAGTGGGCAGAGCTTCCACGGCCTTGCCGACTTCTTGGGCGGCAACCGCCAAGTCGTGCTGGGTTTGCAGGTTCATCCAGAACTGGGGCTCAACGTCGAACCAGTGCCCGAGTCGAAGCGCCGTATCCCCGGTGATCGACCGCTTTCCGGCAACGATCTGAGACACGCGATTGGGCGGCACGGCGATCTGGCAGGCGAGCTCGGTCGGCGTGATGCTGAACTCCTCTAACTCGCCCTTCAACACCTCTCCTGAATGGACCACTCGTCGCAACATTCCTCACTCCCGGTTTCACGCCCAAAGAAAGACCCGGCCCTCATGGAGCCGGGTGGGTGCCTTCAATGTATCACGTCAACTAACCAACTTCGATCTCAATTTGGGTCACATAGATCTCCTGGCTCAGCCGCCGCTCGATCTCATCGTCATGTGAGCTCTCAAGGAACAGCGTGAGTGCTTCTGCAAGGTTGTCTCGTGCCTCGGTGACCGTCTCTCCCTGGCTTGCGACATCGACCTTCGGGCAGAACGCCACGTAGCCGTCGCCCTCGCGTCCGACTATCGCGGTGAAACGTCTGCTCACCTCACACCTCCTGTGCGACTTCGCCGATCACCGTACCGAGCATTAAGGCGCGCTGCGTGGCCAATTGCTTGCACTAATCTGCACGGCGTACGCCCTTGATAGCCTCTCCCCTCTGCGGTGAAGCGACCTTGGGCATTGCTGGCCGGGGGGTGGTGGGCTGGAGCTCAAGCCGCCACCCCCAGGGCCTTATCCTCTCCATCTGCCCCGCCGACATCGCCTTGAGCTGAACCCGCTCCACATTCTGCGGGTTGGAAGTCCCACATTCTGCGGGTTGAGATTCCCACAAACTGTAGGCTGGTTATCCAACATTCTGCGGGGTAAAATGTCCACATTCTGCGGGGTAACTTCTGTTTTATGAGGTTACAATGATTTTCCTTACAATATGAGCAGCACTCTTACACCCGATGGATACCGACCGCGCATCGCTGAGAGCGCTGTCGCTGAAGCGCTGTCGTATATGCCGACGATTGTCATTGAAGGCCCCAGAGGTTGTGGAAAGACCTGGCTCGCCCGCCACTTCGCCCGGAGCGAAGTGCTGTTTGACCAGGATCTCGACGCCCGGATCTCAGTGTCGGCCGCGCCGGGCGAGATCCTCAGAGGTGAGGAACCTCGCCTGTTGGATGAATGGCAGCTTGCCCCCGAAGTCTGGAACCAGGTCCGCCACGCCAGCGACGAAGGACACGACACCGGAAAGTTCATCCTCACAGGGTCTGCAATTCCCCCCGATGATGTGACGAGACACTCAGGGGCTGGCCGAATCACGCGAGTACGACTTCGGCCCATGTCGCTGTTTGAGACAGGCGAGTCCGCTGGTGAAGTGTCGATCGAAGACCTGTTGAACGGGATGCCAGTTGCAGTAGCTCGCCCAGAGATTTCCTTCGAGCAAATCGTGGATGCTGTCTGCCGAGGTGGATGGCCTCGCATGTTGGGTGAATCCGTGCGGACAAGCCAGCAATTTCTGACCGACTACCTCGACGAGATTTGCCGGACAGACATCACCGCGGTCGACGGAGTGGCCCGCGACCCCATCAGATTGAGGCGGCTGTTGGAGTCCCTGAGCCGAAATGTGGCCACAACCGCGTCCTACTCAACCCTCGCAAAGGACATCAACGGAGAAACAGGCATAAACCGAGAAACCGCTTCCGAATACCTGAGGTCGTTGGAGCGGCTTTATGTGGTGGAGGACGTGCCCCATTGGTTCACCCACCTGAGGTCGCGAGCCCGGTTGCGAAATTCGCCCAAGCGGCATTTTGTCGATCCCTCGCTGGCCGCAGCCGCCCTCCGTGCCACTCCCGACAGGCTTATCAGGGAGTTGGACGCCTTTGGATTCTTGTTTGAGTCGCTAGTTGTGCGAGATCTGCGCATCTACGGTCAGGCAAACGACGCCGACGTCTACCACTATCGAGACAGCGACAATCTGGAGGCCGACGCCATCATCGAGGCCCGGGACGGACGGTGGATCGCCGTTGAAGTCAAGCTCGGTGGCCAGCAGTGGATCGACGAGGCCGCCCAATCCCTGCTCCGCCTCAGGAACAAGGTGGACACCGACCGGGTGGGCGAGCCGGCCAAGCTGTTGATCATCACCGCCACCGGCTACGGCTACGACCGACCCGACGGCACAACCGTCCTCCCCATTACCGCCCTCGGGCCGTAACTCGAACCGCTAGTACCGGGGGCGGGGGGAGATGGCTAGGGAGAGGGCTACTGCCAATACGGCGGCTCCGGCGCCTAGGAGGTAGGAGTTGGCTAGGGAGGTGCCGGTGATGTCGGTGCCGATCACTATGACCATGGTCTGCATGCCGGTGGTCACGCCCACCTGGGTGAGGGTGCCCCGCATGCCGGAGGCCACGCCGTAGTCCTCGGGCTCCACCGCGTCGGATGCGGTGGTGGTGAGCGACGGGAGCTGGATGCCGTGGCCAAAGGCCACCACGAACAGCCCCGCCACCGTCCAGCCCAGCGAGGCCTGCCAGGCCGACAGGGCGAAGAACACCATGCCCACCGCCAAGATCGACGAGCCGACCGCCGGGGTCATGCGGGCCCCCATGCGGGGATGGATGTAGCCCCCGGCGAACGTGCTCACGCTAAAGGTGGCGGGCCGCACCGCCAATAGCAGCGTTGCCGCCCCCAGACCCCAGCCCAGCCTCTCGGTGAACAGGAACGGGGTGATCACCAGACCGCCCATGAAAGCGAAATTGGCCAGCGTCGTCACCCACAGCGGAATGCTGAAATTGCGCCTTCGCAGGTAGTCCATTCGGATTAGCGGCTCAGGCACCCGCCGCTCGATCAGGGCGAACACCCCCAGCAGCGCAACCCCGATGCCCATCAGCCCTGCGCTAGCCGCCACCGACACGCTGTCGTTTCCCAGAAGCGTCAGCCCCACCAACATCAGGGCCACGGCACCCGACAGCGTGAGGCCTCCCCAATAGTCGACGGCCACATCCAGGCCGCCGCCCATGGGCCGAACCACCACCGCGCTGGAAACCAGCCCGAACACCGCGACCGCCCCGAAGAAGGCGAACACCCACCGCCATCCGAACTGCTCGACGATTTGGCCGCCCACTATCAGCCCCAGCGCGGGAGCCCCGGTGAGAGCCGACTGATACCACCCAATGGCCCGCGAACGGGTGGCCAACGGAAACGCCAACAGCACCATGGCGGTGCCCGCGGCGGTGGTCGCCCCGTTGGCCGCCCCGGCCGCAACCCTAAACCCGATGAGGCTCTCGATGTTCCAGGCCAACCCGCTGAGGGGGGTCACCACCACCAGCATCACCGCCGCGGCCAAAAAAACTCGGCGGTGGCCGTAGATATCGCCCAGCTTGCCGCTCAGCGAGGTAGACACCGCCGCCGCCAAAATGGCCCCGGTCACCGTCCAGCTGGCCGCGTCGGTTCCGGTGTTCAGGTCGCGGGCGATGTCGCCCACGGCCACCGCGATCACCGTCAAGCTCATGCCCACGCCGAACTGCACGGGGACGATGGCCGCCATCAGGCGGAACCGGTAGCGGTCGTCGTAGCCGACCGCGGCGGTGCTCAGGGCTTCACGCCGAGCTCAAGACGACAGCGCGGCCTTTGCCGCCGCGGCCGCGGTCTCCTGGGCGGCCACTGCGCCGGGGATGGCCAGGGTCATGCCGAAGAAACCGTGGAACATGCCGTCGTAGCGGTGCACCTCACAGGCCACCCCGGCCTCCTGGAGCGCAGCCCCGTAGGCCTCGCCCTCGTCGCGCAAAGGGTCGTACTCGGCGGTGATCACACACGCCGGGGGCAAACCGCTGAGGCTGTCGGCCTTGATGGGCGAGGCATAGGGGTGGTTGCGGTCGGCCACATCGGCGTACTGGTCGTAGAACCAGTCCATCGACTCCTTGGTGAGGAAGTAGTCGAAGCCGTTCTCGGTCTGCGACGGCCAGGCGTTGGAGTCCATGTCGCAACAGGGATACACCAGCAGCTGATGGGCGATGGCCGGGCCGCCCCGGTCTCGGGCCATCTGGGCCACCACTGCGGCCAGGTTGCCCCCGGCGCTGTCGCCGGCCACCCCCAGCCGGGAGGCATCGGCGCCGATATCGGCCGCGTTCTGGGCCACCCACTGGGTGGCGGCGTAGCAGTCCTCGGCCGCAGCCGGGAACTTGGCCTCCGGGGCGAGGCGGTAGTCCACCGACACGAACACCATGCCGGTGCGGTTCACCATCTCGCGCACCTGTCCGTCGTGGCTGTCGATGCCGCCGATCACCCAGCCCCCGCCGTGGAAGAACACCACCACCGGGCGGGCCTCATTTGTGGCGTCGGCCCAGTAGATGCGAATGGGCAGCTCGGTGCCGTCGGGGCCGGCGATCACCCGGTCTTCGGTGCGGGCCACATCCTCCACCGGCATGTCGCCGAGCTGCATGCGGTTGCGCAGCTCCACCGCGGTCATCGAGGCGATGCCCGCAAAGCTCACGCCGTTTTCTTCCATCATGTCCATAACGGCCTTGGCGGCCGGATCTAGTGCCATGGCCCGCACACTAACCGAGCCCAATGCGCCTGCTTGGGGTCGCGCCGTTTACCATCGGCCCCGGAACTGCGCCGCACACACAAGGGGAATGGCATGGAGTTTGCGATGTTCTACGAGATTCCGGTGGCTCGGCCCTGGACTCGTGAGAGTGAGTACAACGCCTACCAGAACACCATCGAACAAGCCGTTCTGGGCGACAAGATGGGCTTCCACTCGTTCTGGACGGTGGAGCACCACTTCTTGGAGGAGTACTCCCACTGCTCCAACCCCGAGGTGCTGTACGGCCACATCGCGGCGCTCACCGAGAACCTGCGGATCGGCTACGGCGTGCGGCTTCTGCCCAAGCCCTACAACCACCCGGTGCGCACGGCGGAGTCGGTGGCGGTGCTCGACCTCATCAGCAACGGGCGGGTGGAGTTCGGCACCGGCCGCTCGTCCACCCGGGCCGAGCTGGAGGGCTTCAACATCCACCCCAACGAGACCCGGGCCCAGTGGGACGAGGCCCTGCGCCACATCGTGGGCTGCTGGACCAACGACGAGTACGAGTTCGAGGGCGACTACTGGTCGATGCCCAAGCGCCGGGTGCTGCCCAAGCCCCGCCAGGATCCCCACCCGCCCATCTGGGGGGCCACCAGCTCGGTGCCCGGCCACTACGAGATCGGCAAGCGGGGCATCGGGCTGTGCTCGTTCACCGTGGGCCAGCCGCCCGAGGACCTGGCCGAGCGGCTCGAGGCCTTCCGCAAGGGCCACGCCGACTGCGACGAGCCGGTGGGCGCGTTCCGCAACGAGCGGGCCGCCACCTTCACCATGGTGCACTGCAACGAGACCAACGAGAAGGCCCGGGCCGCCGCCGAGGAGTCGTTCGTGTGGTATCCGGGCTACGGGGGCGGGCTCATCGCCTCGGTGGCCGACTACCTGGCCGACCTGGAGGTGGCCGAGCTGGGCACCTACGAGTACACCGGCGATGCGGCCAAGAGCCGCGACGAGGGCCTTTTGGGCCAGATCACCATGGACTACATCTGGGAGTCGGGCGCCGCGGTGATAGGCGACCCCGACCGGTGCGTGGAGATCGCCAAGCGCTACGAGGCGGTGGGCTGCGACCTGTTGTTCTGCCTGTTCAACCCGTACAAGATGGCCCATGAGGATGTGATGACCTCCATCGAGCTCATGGGCAAATACGTGATCCCCGAGTTCAAGAAGAGCTAGCGCACAACTGACAGGAGGCGGCCATGGCCCTGCTCAACATCCGCTACGACTTCCGCTGCCCGGACATCTGCCCGGTGCCGGTGGAGGAGCTGTACCACGCCGCCATCGAGCAGGCGGTGTGGGCCGAAGACTTGGGCTTCGTGTCGGTCACGCTGTCGGAGCACCACGGCTCCGACGACGGCTACCTGCCCTCGCTGGTAGCGCTGGCCTCGGCCATCGCCGCTCGCACCGAGAACATCCACATCATGCTGGCCGCGCTCATCGCCCCCATGCACGACCCGCTGCGGATCGCCGAAGACCTGGCCGTGCTGGATCGGATCAGCAAGGGCCGCATCAGCGTGACGGTGGCCGGGGGCTATGTGCCCTCCGAGTTCGAGATGTTCGGCCACACCACCGGCGACCGGGTGCGCCTGACTGTGGAGATGGTGGAGACCCTCAAGGCGGCGTGGACCGGGGAGCCGTTCGAGTTCCGGGGCCGCACCGTGCGGGTCACCCCCACCCCCTATCAGAATCCCCGGCCGGCCATCTGGCTGGGCGGCAGCGGCGAACCGGCGGCCCGCCGGGCGGCCCGCATCGCCGACGGGTTCCTTCCCACCATGCCCGAGTTCTGGGACTTCTACCGCGACGAGGTGATCAAGCTCGGCGGTGACGATCCCGGCCCGGCCACCTCCGGCGGCGTCGGCTACCTGCACATCACCCATGACCCCGATGCCACCTGGGCCCAAGTCGCCCCCCACGCCCTCCACGAGATGAACGCCTACGGCCAATGGGCCGCAGAGTCCGGCGCCGCCACCGGCTACGAGCCCGTCAACGACGCCGACACCCTCCGAGCCATGGGCATGCACCACCTCATCTCCCCCGCCGAGGCCATAGAGATGATCCAGTCCATGGGCGACTTCGACGCCTTGATGTTCCACCCCCTAATGGGCGGCCTAGACCCCGCCCTATCCTGGGAAAACCTCCGCCTCTTCGAAACCGAGGTACTGCCCCACCTTTAGCGGCCTCTTGGGAAAGAGCCCCAATAGCTCAGTCGGCTTTCAGCCAGTCTTCGCGGGGGATTCCCGCCTGGCTCAAAAGCCGCCTCAGCAAGCCGACCCCGATCTCTCCGATGTGCTCATTGGGGATGATGAGAACTTGATCACCCTTGAACATTCGATCGTGCTTAGCCCCAGGTCGAGGCCCTTGCCATCCGAGGCCGCGCATCTTTTTGATGAAGTCGGTTCGGCTGATCGGCGTGAGCCGACGGCTCACGGGTCGAGAGTGAGTCTGATACCGCCCATCTCGGGGATGTCGTCGGCACCGAGTTCCAACTTGAGAAGTACCCAGTCCACCAGCGCCGACTCCAATTCTTCCTCGGCTTCTTCAGGCGTTGAACCACTGGCCCACACACCCCTCGTGCCTGGCACAGAGGCATAGAACTCATCTGAGTCCTCAAGTCGCTCGATGCGGGCCTGCTGTCTAGCTGCCTTGGCCCAAATCTCGACCTGTTGATCCAACTCATGGCTGCGATCAATCAAAGGGGCGTTCATTGCTCAGATCCTATCAATGCCCGGCAAGAAATCGGTTGGTCGCATCGACAGCCGCCTCGACCATTGCCGGTTCTCCGGCAAGATGGCCGGCGTCGACGACGATGAGTTCGCTGTCGGGCCAGGCGTCGGCAAGCTCCTGGGCGGTGGCGATCGAGGCGCTGTGGTCGAGCTGACCGTGGATCAATACCGCCGGAATGCCGTGCAGTTGGTGGACGTTGCGGATGATCTGGCGGGGTTCGAGCCAGGCCCCGTGATGGAAGTAGTGGGTGACGATGCGGGCGAAGGCCATGCGGAAGCGAGGATCGTTGTATCGGGGATTTGGCTCGGCACCTGAAACCACTGCGTCCTCCCACCGACACCACTCAGCGGCAGCTTGCTCGCGAACGCTGATATCGGGGCTGTTCAGCAAGCGGTAGTAGGCGGCAACGAGATCGTCATCTCGGCCGCTGTCCCCTGCACCGGCACGAAACCGCTCCCAGTCGTCCGGAAAGATGCGGCCAGCCCCTTGGTACAGCCACTGGATCTCATCCCGATCTGAAGTCGTCACTGCCAGCAACACAATCTCTGACACTCGCTCGGGGTGCTGCTGGCCGTATACGAGTGCGAGCGTCGATCCCCAGCTGTTGCCAAAGACAAGCCACCGGTCGATCCCCAGATGGGACCGAAGAGCCTCAATATCCCGCACCAAATGGTCAGTGGTGTTTTGATCGAGGCTCGTGTCGATGTCACCGGCATGCGGAGTGCTGCGGCCCGAACCCCGCTGATCGAACAGCACAATCCTGTAGACGGAAGGGTCGAAGAACCGCCGATGCGTGGGGGTACAGCCGCTCCCCGGCCCGCCATGCACCACCAAAGCAGGCTTGCCCTCTGGGTTGCCACAGACCTCCCAATAGACACTATGGCCGTCGCCGACGTCCAAATGGCCAGCCTCGAATGGCTCAATCTCCGGGAAGAGCCCTGCCACCATCTATCCCTCAGAGGGGACTTCGTAGCGCTCGGTGTAGGGGGTGAACTGCTGGCGGACTTCTTCGGCTGAGAGGCCGAACTGGTCGAGGGTGTAGCGGTGGCGGCCGAAGCGGTCTTGGGGGTTTTCCTCCATCCAGGCGGCCATCTTGCGCCGGCCTAGATCGTCGAGCTCCATGTTGAAGTGGCGGTAGATGCGCTCTACTGAGCCCACGGGGTCGTCCATCAGCTCGGCGTACTGGAGATCGAACACGGTGTCGTCTGGGCCTCGCCGGTCCCGGAACTCGGTGCCAGCCTTGATGCCGTGCAAACACTTGTCCTTCCAGATACGGCCTACTGCGTTGAAGTCCACCTTGTCGGTGTTGGTGGCGTGGAGGGTGCAGTTGAGGCTGGCCACTGAACCGACCACCTTCAGCGGATCGCGATGGGTCCACACCACCCGGGCATCGGGGTATACCCCATACAACGCATCCAAGTGCCACATGTGGCCTGGCGTTTTCAGTGACCACCGGTGGGTGGGGATGCCCGATTGCAGCACCTGCAAGCACAGTCGGTGGAACTCATAGGCGGGCACCATGTCGCAGGTCTCGAACCAGGCGCCGTAGGTGTTGAATGTGCCCTGGGTCTCGAAGTGGATCGACTTGAACTCCCCGCCCAGAAGCGTCACGCACTCAGTGGGCAGCGTGGCAGCCATCGGGTGCATGGCCTGCACCTTGGGGGCCAGCTTGGCCAACTGGCCCGAACCCTTTACCGATTCGGCAATGCGGGGGTCTTCTCGGTGATTCGACAGCGTGGGGGGCGGGGCCACTACCCCGCCCTCCCAGCCCAACAGCGACCGGTTCATCGGATCGAGATCCAGCAGATTGCTGAGCAAGGTGGTCCCGGTGCGGGGCAGGCCGGTTACCACGATCGGGGCAGTCACCTGCTCTTTGGCCACCTCAGGGTGCTGGTTGGCCCAGTCCACCACCCGCAACCGCATCTGAAGCGTGGAGTCGATGAGGCCTCCCAGGATCATTCGGCCCAACTGGCTCGGATTGCCCTCGTCATTGATCGAGTCCACCAAGATCTCGAATCCCTCTTGCCAGCCGTCGGGGCCGAAGTCGTCGAGCTTGGCCGACTCTTGGGCCTTGCTCACCAAGGCGTCGGCACTGAGCCGCCCATGGCTGGGTCGAATGCGGCGAACGGAGCGGCCATAGCTGTTCATCGCCCGCACCACCATCGGAAGAGACGACTTGTCGCTGGCCCGGACGTCTCGCTTGGCATCGCTCATGGTGGCGTAGGGTAACGCCCCAATGCCGTTTGGCCTTAGGCGGTGCCGGTGGCGAGGGCTTCGCCGATGCGCAGGAGTTGGGCGGTGGACCCGCCCAGTGAGAGCTCTAGGTGCTTGGCCCACACGTAGTAGCGCCACAGGGGGTAGTCGCGGTCTACGCCCATGCCGCCGTGGAGGTGCTGAGCGGCGTTGGCAACCCGCTGGCCGCCGTCGGCGGCCCAGTATTTGGCCACGGCTACCTCGGTGGACGCCTCTAACCCCTGGTCGAGGCGCCAGCAGGCTTGCAGCGCGGTGAGGCGGATGGCCTCGGTGTCGATGTAGGCGTCGCCCACCCGCTGGCCCACGGCCTGGAAGGTGGCGATGGGACGGCCGAACTGCTCCCGCTCGCTGGTGTAGGCCGCGGTCAGCCGCAAAGCCTCGCTCACCACCCCTACGGCCACCGCGCTCAGCGCGGCCGTACAACGCTGCACCAGCCAATCCACCGCCTCTGCGCCGGAACCCAGCCGATCGGCGGGCGCATCAGCCAGCACCAACTTGCCCTCGATTAGGCCAGAGGTGGCCTCCTGGGGCACAACCTCCACCGATGGGGCGGCGTTGTGTACCAAGAACAGCCCGACGCCGTGACTCGTGGATGCGGGAACCAAAAAACAGTCGGCCTGATCGGCGAACGGGACCATCTCCTTGGTGCCGCTCACCGTCCAGCTATCGCCAGCCGCCACCGCCGTGGCCGAGGGTTCGCCGGGGTCGCGACCCGGCTCCACCAGCGCAGGCGACACCAGCGCCGATCCGGTGGCCATCTCCGCCAGCAGATCCTCTTCGGGATCGAACTCGGCCACCGCCATCGCCGCCACCGGCGCCAAAAACGGCACCCGGGCGGTGGTGCGCCCGATTTCCTCCAACATCAGGCAGGTGGCCAGAAAGCCCAACCCGCCCCCGCCGCACTCCTCGGGCAACGACACGCCCACCAGCCCGGCGTCGCTCAGCTCCTCCCACACGTAGTCGTCGTGGGTCAGGCCATCGGCCTCCAAATGCTTGTGCCGCTCGGGGGTCGAGAGGTCGCCCAAGATCTGGGCGCTCAGATCGGCAACCGCCTGCTCCTGCTCTGACAGGGAGAAATCCACCGGCCAAGTGTGGCACCCCTCTGTGCTGGGGGCGTATTTGAGCAAAAATGGCGGCTCTGACAGGTACCCGCAGGTTCTGGACGGCAATCTGGCTGCTGACCGCGATCGCCCTTCTGGCGGCTTGCGGCACCGACGCGCCCCCGCCTGCGGCAACCCCTGAGACCGCAGCGCCGTCTGAAGCCCCGACCTCCCCTCTACCCACGCCCCTCCTCACCGCGCCCCCCACCGCCGAGCAGACCACCATCTCGCCCACCGCAAGGCCCACAGCCAATCCTCCCGCATCGGAGATCCCGACCCCCGCCCCCACACCGCCGCAACCCACCGCTGATCCCTCAACCGACTCCACCCCGGAGCCCACTGCCTCACAGACAACCGCCCCACCCACCCCGCGACCCACCACTCGGCCAAGCCCCGAGCCGACCACCCTGACTCCCGCATACACCCCCGAACCGCCGTCGCAGTCCCCCACCTGGTCGGGAGCACTGACCTATGAGGTGGTGGCCTCCCACCCTCACGACACCTCGTCGTTCACCCAAGGGTTGCTGTGGTCCGACGGCCTGGTTTATGAGAGCACCGGGCTGCGAGGGCAATCCGTCCTCCGAGCGGTGGACTTGCCCACCGGTCGCGTGCTCCAAGAAACCGCCGCCGATCCCCAGCACTTCGGGGAAGGCTTGGCCCTGGTCGACGACCAACTCATCTGGCTCACTTGGCAAGCCGGCACCGCCGGGGTCTACTACCAGGACACCCTTGAGCAAACCGGCAGCTTCACCTACTCCGGCGAGGGCTGGGGTTTGTGCCACGACGGCATCCGGCTGGTGATGAGCGATGGGTCGAACACGCTCACCTTCCGCCACTCCAGCACCTTCGAGGTGCTGGGATCAGTGCCGGTAACCCGAGCCGACGGCACCCCGGTGAACCGGCTCAACGAGCTGGAGTGCGTCGGCGACGACGTGTGGGCCAACGTCTGGCTCACCGACCGGATCGTGGTGATCAACCCCGACACCGGCGCGGTCATCGCCGAGGCCGACATGGCCGGGATCATCAGCCCCCACCCGGCTGATGCCGACAGCAACGACGTCCTCAACGGAATCGCCTATCGACCCGACACCGGCACGTTCCTCATCACCGGCAAGCGCTGGCCTGCCATCTTCGAGGTCCGCTTTGAGTAGCGCACCGCTGGTCGCCGGGGTGGACGCGGCCAAGGGCGGATGGGTCATGGCGATTGCCGCCACCGCACCGGGCTCGCCGGTGAAGTTCTCGGTGTGGCCGTCGTTCGCCGAGGTATGGACCGAAGCCCGGCGCCAAGCGCTGTCGGCCGTTGGCGTGGACATGCCCATCGGCCTCCCCGGCCAAGACCGGCGCCAATCCGACATCCAAGCCCGAGAGCTCCTCGGCCCCCGCCGTTCCTCTCTGTTCTGGACCCCGCCGCTATGTGCGCTCAACGCCGCCGACCACGCAGAGGCCAACCGGCTGTCCAAAGAGAACACCGGCCGGGGCCTGTCAATCCAGGCATTCCACCTGCTGCCCAAAGTACGGGAAGTGCGAGCCGTGCTGACCCCAGAAGACCTCTCTCCCCAGGCCCAGCCCCAGGCCGCGGAAGTCCACCCCGAGACCAGCTTCGCCGTGCTGGCCAGCCAGCCCATGTCGGTGTCCAAACGCCAACCGGCCGGACAGGCCGAGCGCATGGCTGCGCTGGCACCAGAATTCGACAACCTGGGCCCAGCTCCCCCATCCCTACCGGGCGCGACCCCCGACGACCTGCTCGACGCCGCAGCCGCGGCCTGGACCGCCCGGCGCATGGCCGCCGGCTCAGCCATGACGCTGGGGCCAGAAGAAACAGATGCCACCGGCTATCCGATGGTCATCTGGGCCTGATCGAGAACTACGCCAGCTCGGTATAGCCCGGGGTCTCCAGGTGGGGGGTCTTGAGGTAGACCTTGGCCTCGGGCGAGCCCTGGAAGCGGCCGTGGCTCCAGCGCACCTCCACATGGCCGTCCACATGCACCGGGGTGTCGGTGTCCTTGACGATCAGGTCGCCCCGCCAGCGCACCACCGGCTGCACCCGGGCCTCGGGCCACACGTCGAACGACTTGAACGCGAACCGCTGGCGGAAATCCCACGGGGTGTCCACCCGATAGCGCACCGGGCGGCGGCGGTGGTCGGTGCCCAACACGAAATAAGGCGCAGGCTGAAGCCGCAGCAGACGCCACAGCGCCTCCTCCCGGCGAGTGGCCCGATGGCCCAACGCCTTCAGCCACCGCTCGGCTGAGGCGTGCGACACCGCCACCGAGAACCAATGGGCCGGCTCCGCCAACGGCTCAGGCCAGCGACGAGCAAAAGGCCGCTTCAGCCGCTTGTGCTGGTCGGCATTCAGGTCGGTCACCGATGGCGGCAGGTCTTCGAAGCCCTCCTCATTGCCCACCAGATACTCCCGAGCCGCTCTGTAAAGAGCCTGGTATTCGGCCAGGGCAACTTCGGCGTACCAGTCCCCCGTCGTCCCCTGCCTCTGCGCCAATAGCCGATCGAACAAGTGCCCCGGCGACACGTTGTGCAGCAGCCTCGACCCGTACTTGCAGCTCACCAAATAAACGTGGTCGATCCGCAAATCAGCCGGCGTCTGCTCATAGGAGGGCGCCTGGTGCGGCCCCTTCCACTCCACCCGCTTGGGCCGCCGATCCCGCAATCCGTCTTCTGCGGCCGCAAAAGCCACGCCGTTGGCCCACGCCTCCTCAAACTGCACCCCGTGCTTGCCGTCGGCCCGAGCGGCAATCAGCTTGTCGTAGTGCCGTTGCTCCACCCCCACCATCGCCTCAGGGCAAACGGCCAGCGCCTCGTCCACCGATGCCAATCCGAGCATCCCCAGCCCGGTGACAATCTCGGTTATCTCGGTTCGAAGCGAAGCCATCTCCGCCCATCTTGGTCGCTGGACCGCATCGGTGCATGCAGTCCTACGGAAAACCCGACCCGAGCGCTGTGTTCTCAGACAAGATGCCAAACGCCGTCAATTGATGGCATCCTTAGGAGGTTCCCCTGAGCCCCCTCGGAGCACAATGACGTTCAAAAAAGGTGACAAGGTCGTCTACCCCCACCACGGCGCCGCAACTGTGGTCAAGCGGGAGATGAAAGAGGCCTTCGGGGAGAAGACCGAGTACCTGGTGCTGCGCATGGCCCACGGGGAGATGGTGCTATCGGTGCCCGTGGCCAAGGCCGAAGAGGTGGGGATGCGCTGGCCCATCTCCACCGAAGACGTGGAAGACCTGTTCGAGGTGCTCCGCAAGCGGGATGTGCGAGAGCCGGCCAACTGGAGCCGCCGGTTCAAGAACCACCAGGAGAAGCTCAAGTCGGGCGACGTCTACCAGGTGGCCGAGGTGGTGCGGAACCTGGCCCTGCGAGACCAGAGCAAGGGACTGTCGGCCGGCGAGAAGAGCCTGTTCACCAAGGCCCGCAACGTGCTGGTCTCGGAGTTGAGCTTCTCCCTCAACGTCTCCGAGGACGAAGCCCTAGACAAGGTGGAGCAGGCCCTGTCCTGACTCCCCAGGGGGAAAAACAAGCTTCTCCCCCCCACCCAGTCGACGAGTACGCTTACCCCCAACACGGGCTGTGGCGCAGCTTGGTCAGCGCACCTGCTTTGGGAGCAGGGGGTCGCCGGTTCAAATCCGGCCAGCCCGACACTGGTAGCCCCACGCCGGCGACACGAAAGCCGGCAAAACCAGACCACCTAGAATGCGGCCATGTCCGCCGCTCCCAGCTTCTTCGACGAGGCTGTTGATGAGCAGGGGCGGACTCGGGATCACTATCGGCCGGTGCAGGAGTGGTTCGACCGGCTGTCGCTGGAGCAGGTGAAGGCGCTCGAAGAGCAGCGCAATGAGTCGTTCCGCCGCCAGGGGATCACCTTCACGGTGTACGGGGGCGACGAGGGCACCGAGCGCACTTGGCCCATGGACCTGTTCCCCCGGGTGATCGACGCTGAGGAGTGGGCCATGCTGGAGCGGGGGCTGATCCAACGGGTCACCGCCCTCAACCGGTTCCTCGACGACATCTACGCCGGCGAGCAGGCCATCATCCACGACGGCATCGTGCCCCGCCGGCTCATCACCTCGTGTACCGGCTTCGAGCGCGAGGCCATGAACGTGGCCGTCCCCATGGGGGCTCGCTGTCTGGTGGCCGGCATCGATTTGGTGCGCGACGGCGACGGCGCCTACCGGGTGCTGGAAGACAACCTGCGCAACCCCAGCGGCATCTCCTATGTGATCGAGAACCGGGCCGCCATGACCAAACTGCTGCCCGCCGCCTTCTCCGATCTGGCGGTTCGCTCGGTAGACCACTACGGGCGCTCGCTGCTGCGGGCTCTGCGGTCCATCGCCCCGCCCGCCTGCGGCGACGACCCCACCGTGGCGGTGCTCACCCCCGGCATCTTCAACTCGGCCTACTTCGAGCACGCCTTTCTGGCCCGCAGCATGGGTGTGGAGTTGGTGGAGGGGCGCGATCTGGTGGTGGACGACCATGTGGTGGCCATGCGCACCACCCGGGGCCTGGAGCGGGTGGACGTGATCTACCGCCGCATCGACGACGCCTTCTTGGATCCGGTGGTGTTCAACCCCCAGTCCACCCTGGGGGTGCCCGGCCTGATGGCCGCCGCCCGGGCCGGCACGGTGTCGATTGCCAACTCGGTGGGCAACGGGGTGGGCGATGACAAGGCCGTATACGCCTATGTGCCCGACATGATCCGCTACTACCTGGGCGAGGAGACGATCATCCCCAACGCCGACACCTACCTGTTGTGGGAGGAAGACCAGCGGGCCGAAGTGCTGGAGCGCATGGACCAGCTGGTGGTGAAGCCGGTGGCCGAGTCGGGGGGCTACGGCATCGTGATCGGTCCCAAGGCCACCGACGCCGAGCTGGCCGAGGCCCGCCAGAAAATCCTTGACGACCCTCGCAACTGGATCGCCCAAGAGGTGGTGAACCTGTCCCGGCTTCCGGCGTGGGCCGGCGATCACTTCGCCCCCCGCCACATCGACCTGCGCCCGTTCGTGTTGAGCGGCGAGCAGGTAGAGGTGATCCCCGGCGGGCTCACCCGAGTGGCGCTGCGGGAGGGATCGCTCATCGTCAACAGCTCCCAGGGCGGCGGCTCCAAAGACACGTGGGTTCTGGGCAGCCCCGACCCCAACGATCCAGAAGTGCTGGGCAACCCCGGCCAGCTTGATCAGGCAGCCCAAAGCTGATGCTGGCCCGCCACGCCGAAGACATGTTCTGGGCCGGCCGCTACTTGGAGCGCGCCGAGGACACCGCCCGAATGGTGCGGGCCACCCTGCTCAGCACGGTGGCCGAGCCCCCGGCCCAGGCCATCGACCGAATGCAGAACCTGATCAGCACGCTGCGATTGGAAGTTCCCGCCCCCGCCGAAGACGTGGAAACCATGGCCGAGAGCCTGACGCCGTCGCCGCCGATGCTGCGGAGCGAGGCCGGACTGGGCATCGACGTGCAGGCTGCGGCCACCCGATTGGTGGTGGCCCCCACCATGGCCGGTTCGGTGGCGTTTTGCATCGGCCGCACCAGGGAGAACTTCCGATCCTTGCGAGACCAGATCCCGTCGGAGCTGTGGGAACAGATCAACGAATTCCACCTGCGGCTCCGACAAGACGACTTCCCCGCGGCCATGGAGCAAGACCCGTTCCAAACCCTCGACTTCATCCGGGTGAGCTGCCAGTCGCTCACCGGCGTGATCAGCTCGTCTATGGCCCAGGGCGAGGGCTACCGGTTCCTGGTGCTGGGCCAGATGCTGGAGCGGGCGCTGATGACCTGCCGCCTGATCAGCGTGCGCTACCCCGAGCACGACGGATCGTCCTACGACGAGATGGCCCTCACCCTCCGGTCGGTGTCGGCCTTGGAGGCCTATCAGCGGGCCAGCCAGTCGTCCCCGTTGGGCTCTGACGTGGCCCGGTTCCTCATGGTGAACGACTCATTCCCCCGGTCGGTGCTCTATTGCCTGCGATTGAGCGAGACCCAGGTGGAGGCACTGGCCGCCAACGGCCGGCCCCCGCCCCTCCAACGGTTGGGGCAGCTCCGCTCCGAGCTGGAATACACCGACTTCGACACCATGGTGGCAAACCTGCCCAGCCATCTATCCGCCCTGGAAGCAGGGGTGCGCCACGTGGCCGACCTGGTGAGCGGCTACTTCTTCCGCAACGCCGAGGCATTCGACCTCCACAGCCAAGCCATCACACCGGGAGTGTCGTCGTGAGGCTGGACATCTGCTACCGCACTCGATTCGCGTTCGACGCTCCGGTGCGGGAGTCCCAGAACGAGATGCGGGCCTGTCCGGTGTCCGATGAGCGCCAGCAGCTTCTGAGCTACCGGGTGATCGTGGAGCCGTCGGCCAGGATGCTGTCGTTCACCGACTACTGGGGCACTCGGGTAGACCACTTCGGCGTCACCGATACCCACACCGCCCTCGAGGTGACCGCGGAGGCCTCGGTGGAGACCCAAGACCCGCCGCCAGTCTCCACCGGGCCGCCCCTGGAGACGCTGAAGGAGTCGGAATTCCGAGACGAACACGAGGAGTTCCTCAAGCGCAGCCACCACACCGACTGGAACGACGACCTAGCCCAGGCGGCCCGCAGTCTCGCCGAGGCCAACGGGCAGGACGTGGCGGGCGTGGCGATGGAAATCCATCAGTTTGTGGGCGACAAGCTCTCCTATGAGCCCGGCGCCACCGACATCGGCGAACCCATTGCAAACATCGCGGCCAAGGGGGTGGGCGTTTGCCAGGACTACGCCCACTTGGCCGTGGCCCTGTGTCGGAGCATCGGCATCCCGGCCCGCTATGTGTCGGGCTACTTGTTCTCCAGCAACGACCGCACCGGCAGCATCGACGGCGATCTGGTGAGGGTGCAGACCCACGCCTGGTTCGAGGCGGCCATCCCTGGCCTGGGCTGGCTGCCGCTCGATCCCACCAACGGACTGCCGGTGGGCCGCCAGCACGTCAAGATCGGCCACGGCCGCGACTACGACGATGTGCCTCCCCTTCGGGGCGTCTACTCCGGTCCAGGCACGCCAACGGTGGATGCGTCAGTGGAAATCCGCCGGATGGACCCGGCCCGCCAATCGCCCACGCCGATGCAGCCCTCGCTCCTGCGGACCGTGCAAGCCCCCCGCACCCGACAACAGCAGCAGCAACAACAGCAGTGAGCGGCGAGCAGCGCTAGACGCGGGCTTCGAGCCTGTCGAGGCGGCCGCCCTAGATCCGGGCCTCGCGCACATCCAGGCGCCGGAGCATCTCGTCGCCCACGAAGTTCAACGCCATCAGCGTGACGAACATCACCCCGCCGGTGATCAGGGCGATGTGGGGGGCGTCCTCCAGCCTTCCCTTGCCGGAGGACAAGATGTTGCCCCAGGTGATGCTGGGCGAGCCCACGCTCACCCCGATGAACGACAGGCTGCCCTCGGCGATGATCACGATCCCCATGGCCAAAAAGGCGATCGAGGCCAGCGCCGGCACCACGTTGGGCATCACTTCTCGGAACAGCAGTCGGGGCCACCGGGCTCCCATCATGTCGGCCACGGTCACGAATTCCCGAGCGGCGAACCGCAGCGCCTGGGCCCGGGCAATGCGGGCGATGGCCGGGATCGTCAAGATGGTCACGGCGATGGTCACGTTGATGTAGCTCTGGCCGAGCATGGTCACGATGAACAGGGCGAACACCAGAGCGGGAAGGGCCAGCGCCACGTTGACCACGCTGCTGACACCCAGGTCGATCCACCTGCCGAAATAGCCGGCCACCACTCCCAGCACCCCGCCCACCACGATGCCGATGCCCACCGCGGGACCGGCGATGGACAGCGACAGCCGACCGCCCCACACCGAGCGGGCGAACATGTCCCGGCCGAGCTGATCGGTGCCGAACCAGTTCGACCACGACGGGCCCTCTTCGGGCGGCCCCGACAGCGGTTTGTGGGGGTCGTCGATGAATCCCAGCCACGGGGCCAGCACGGCGCTGGCGATCACCAAAACCAGCCATCCCAACGACAGCCAGAGGGCGACATTGTGACGGCGCTGCCGAGGGGCGATTTCGGGCTGGGAACCCGTCACGGCGGTAGTGGCAACGTCGGTCATTTTCGCCGTATCCGGGGGTCGAGCACTGAGTAGAGCAGATCGACCAACGTGGTCACGGTCACAAAGACCGCCGCGATCAGCGCCACCAGAGTCTGGACCAGCAAGAACTCCCGGGCCGCCACCCAGCTAACCAGCAGCGACCCCACCCCGTCGAGGTCGAACAAGAACTCCACCACGATGGCGCCGTTCACCGCCTGGGCCGCCTGGATGCCGAAAATGGTCAACAGCGTGAAGCTCGAGGGGCGCAGCACATGGCGGATGAGCACGTGGCGGACCGGAAGGCCCTTGGCCCGGGCGGTTCCCACGAAGTCCTCCTGCAGGGTGCCGATGACATCGGTGCGCAGCAGTCTCAGATAGACGGGCAACAACCCGGCGGCCAGCGTGATCGAGGGAAGGAACATCACCCTGAAATGGGCCCCCAACCCTTCGGATATGGGCTGGTAGCCGCTCAAGTCGAACCAGTCGAGCCTCACGGCGAACACCAAGATCAGCACCAGTCCGAGCACGAACACCGGGACAGACAACAGCGCGAACGCCCCCCCGCTGGCGATCTTGTCGATCACCGTGTTCTGCTTGTATCCGGTCCACAGGCCGAGCGGAATGGCCGCCCCCAGCGCCAGAACCTGGGAGTAGGCCAAAAGGAGCAGGGTTCGGGGCAGCGCGGTGTTGAGGGCCTCCCCGAATGACCGACCCGTCAGGTACGACTTGCCGAAGTCGCCGGTGAGCACGTCGCCGCCCCACTTGGCCCATTGCACGATGACCGGTTCGTCCAGGTTGCGATCCTGTTCGCATTCGGCGATCTGCTCTTCGGTGGCGGCCCCGCCGAACGCGGCCACGCACGGGTTGCCGGGCAGCAGGTTCAGCATCCAGTAGAACAGCAGCGTTACTGCCAGCACGACCAGGGCCAGCTGAGCCAAGCGCGTTCCGAAGAACCGGAGCACTGGCCTATCCTGCCCCTGGCCCGTTATCGCCCTTCTACGCCGAAACCGGCTGCTACTGCTCGATCCAGGTCTCGCCCAAGAAGACCCTGCCGCTGAAGACCCTCTCGTGTCTCGCTCCGTCGTCGAGGGTGAGGTTGTCAACCCCGTGCACATGGTCGTGGGCGGCCAACAGCCAGTTGGAGTTGTAGAACCAGATGTAGTGGACGTTCTCGCCAAACTCGCGGTTGATGTCCTCGGCTATCTCCCTTTGCCGATCGAGGTCGTCGGTGAGCAGCGCTTCGTCGAGAGCCGCATCGATCCCCGGGTTGTTGATGCGGCCGAAGTTCAGCGCGATCCCCAGGCCGAACTTGCTGTGCCACCAAACTCGCTCGGTGGCCACGCCAAAGCCCTCGTGCTGTCGCCACAAGAACGCGGTGAAGTTGCCGAACACCGCGTTGGTGATCAACTCGGCTTGGTCCACCTGGGTGATATTCACGTCGAGCCCGCAGTCGCCCCACATAGTGGCGATCAACTCGGTGCTGAGGAGGTTGGCCGGGTCGTTGGTGGTGCCCAATTCCACGTTGGTTATGCCCAGGCGGGCAATGGTGGCGCTACCAGCGCCGGGGTCGTAGGCCGGGAATCCGGTTTCTTCCAGATAGCCGGGGGTCCCGGGCGAGAACGGGCCGTTGTCCGGTGCCTGCCCATCCCAGCGAAGGGTGCTGTAGGTCTGTCGGTCGGTGCACTGGGCCAGCGCCTGGCGGAACTCCACGTTGTCGAACGGGGCCCGAGAGTTGTTCAGCAACAGGTAGGTGGTCTCTGCGTACCGATCTGCCTGCCAGAAGGTCTTGAACTCCTCGTTGTAGTCGTCGACTCTGAGCCCTTCGTTCACACTGCTGGCATCGAGGTCGCCCGACCGCAGGGCGGCATACCGGGCATCGGTGTCGGGGATTGGCCGGAACTCGATGGCATCCAGATAGGGAAGCTGGCGGCCCTCTGAGTCGGTGCGCCAGTAGTTGGGGTTGCGCACCATCCGGGTCACCTCGTTGGGAATCCACTCGTCCAGCATGAACGGGCCGGTCCCAATAGGGTTGCGGGCGGCCTCCTCTTGGCCCAGGTCGTGCATGGACGGCGCCCCGAAGTAGCCGAGATGGCTGGTCAGGAAATTGGGGAAGGTGGCATAGGGCCTGCCAAACACCATCTCTATGGACACATCGTCCACGATGTCGATGGACTGGATCTCCCAATCGGTGACAAAAATGCCGGTGAGGGTTCCCTTGGCCTGCTCCTCGAAGTGCCGCTTCAGCGCGGCTGCGTCCGCCGGCGTCCCGTCGTGGAAGAGGAGTCCTGGACGCAAGGTCAGGGTCCACTCGGTGAAGTCGTCGTTGGAGCTGAAGCTCTCCAGCAGGTTGGGGAGAATCCGGCCGTCGTCACCCTCGATGGTCAGCGTTTCATACATCGCCCGGAACAAGATGTGGCCCGACACCGCGGCCTGGGCGTTGACCGGGTTCAACCCGTTGGTGGTCTCAGCCTCCAACCCCACCACCAGAGTGCCCCCGTACTGGGGCTCCACCGCCGCCTCGGGTGCTTCGGGGGCCTCGGCTTCGGGGGCGTCCGCAGTCTCCTCGGGTGCCGCGGCGTCTTGTTCACCGTCATCGCCGGTGCTGGGCTCGGGCGCATCCTCGCCGTCTTCGCTGGGCGCCGGGGCAGCATCGCCGTCGCCTGAGGGGGCTTCGGGGGCGGCGGTTGCCTCCGCGGCCACGCCCCCGCCGTCGTCATCGTCGTCGTTCCCGCCACCGCAGGCTGATGCCACCAGGGCCAGCACACAGAACAAAGCCAGCCAGCGCCACCGCGCCGGCTTCGAAACCCGCCAAGAAGCTGCCATGACACGAACCCCCCATGTCACTCGTTGCCAAAACGTTAGCCCAGGAGGCGGATGCCTGCTCCCTACCCCTCGTCCAGCCAAGTCTCGGCCAAGAAGACCCGTCCGAGGAAGATCTTGGGGTGCGCTCCCCCTTCGGGCAGCGTGACGGTGTCGACGCCGTTCACGTGGTGGTGAGCGGCGATCAGCCACCGCGAGTGGTAGAGCCAGATGTTGTAGACACCCTCGGCAAACGCCCGGTTGACCTCCTCGGCAAGCTCCCGCTGTCGCTCCTCGTCGTCGGTGGTGATCACTTCATCCAGCGCGGCGTCGATCCGAGGATCGGCGACGCGCCCGAAGTTGATGGCCGGAACCGGGGGTGGCGGGCTGTAGCCGCTGTGCCACCAGAACCTCTCCATGGCCAGGCTGTACCCGCTGTGGTTGACCGCCACGAACACCGAGAAATTCCCGAACACGGCGGTGGTCACCGCCTCGGTTTGGAGCATCTGGTTGATGCCCACGTCCAGCCCGCACTCGCCCCACATCTGGACGAGCAGTTCGGCTTGCAACAGGTCCAGCGTGGTGACGGTGGTGATGATGTCGAAGCTGGGCGCACCCAACCGCTCGAACACGGCCCGACCGGCATCAGGGTCGTAGTCGGGGAATCCGGAGTCCTCCAGATGGCCGGGGGTGCCGGGGGAGAACGGGCCGCTGGCCGGAGGCTGCCCGTCCCACAAAACGGTGTTGAGAGTCTGCCGGTCGGTGCACTGGGCCAGCGCCCGGCGCATCTCCAGGTTGTCAAACGGCGGTCTCGAGGTGTTCATCAACACCGAGGTGGTGGCCGAGTACTGCCCACCCTGCCAGTAGGTTTTGAACCCCTCGTTGTACTCGTCGACGCGCCTTCCCCCGTTGTCGACGCTGGCATCCACGTCGCCAGCCCGAAGGGTGTTATACCGGCCCTCATCGTCTTCTATGGGGCGGAACTCGATGGCGTCGAGGTAGGGAAGCTGTCGTCCCTCGGCGTCGGTGCGCCAGTAGTTCGGATTGCGCACCAGGCGGGTCACCTCATGCTCAACCCACTCCTCCAGCATGAACGGACCCGTGCCGATCGGATTGCGGGCGCTGTCGGTGCCGAGGTCGTGCATGCCTGGCGACGCCAAAAAGCCGCCTGCGCTGGTGAAGCCGAGGGGGAAATCGACGAACGTCTTCCCCAGGTTTACCTTCACGGTCAAGTCATCGATGGCCTCGAAGCTCTGTATCTCGGCTTCTTCGATGGCCAGCCGCGACAGGGTGGCATTCCCCAACTCCTCCAAGTGGCGAACGAGGGCGGCCGAGTTCACCGGCAGGCCATCGTGGAACGTGATGCCCGGGCGCAGCGTGAACGTCCACTCGGTGTAGTCGTCGTTGGGGCTGAAGCTCTCCAACAGGAAGGGAATGGCCTCGCCATCAGCGCCTTCGATGACCAGGGGATCGTAGAGCTGCCGCAGCACGATGTGCCCCGACGTCGCCGCCGACGTGGTGATCGGGTTCCATCCCCCGGTGGTCTCTGACTCCAGGGCGAAAACCAGTGTGCCGCCGTAGATCTCGTCGGGCTCTGATGGGGGCGGCTCTTCGTCCGGCAGCGTCGGGGCTGCGGAGGGCTCGGAGGGCTCCTCGTCGGCGTCGCGGCTCTCCTGATCGCCGGGTTGGTCGTCTTGGCTGTCGCTTGGCGGCGTGTCTGGGGCGTCTTCTGAGTCTTGGGACGGCGCCGACGCTGCGGGGGGCGACGAGCCGTCGCCGGTGTCGTCATCACCGCCACAGGCCGACGCCAACAGTGCGAGCATGCAGATAGCGGCGAGCCACCGCCAACCCGCGCCCGTCATGCCCCGAGAACTTGCAGCCACCAAGGAACCTCCCGTCACAAACGGTTAGAAGCGTAGTTCAGGCGAGAGGTAGGTGTTTCTTATCCGCTCTCCGAATTCAGGCCGATACAGTGCGCCAGGCCCGTCGGGCACTGCTACGCCCCTCCGGGCGCAGTCCTCAGTCATCGTCGCGATAAGAGTTGGCTCGTCGAGGTCGTCCAGGTGCTTGTCGTACACCTCGGCCTCTTGGGCGTCGTCGAACACAAAGGCCTTCCAAGACAGCGACACCCGCACTTCGTTGAAGTCACGGTGCACGGGCTCGTGGCCGGGCTCTTCGATGATCCACTGGCGATCGGGGGTGAGCGTGATGGTGGCGTCGAATCCGTACTTGACGTAGTCGGCTTCGGCGCCGATCGACTCCACCCGATGGGGCATGTAGTCGTTGTCGCCCATCACCCCGTAGTTGTAGGGCGGTTTCACGGTCACCATGTCGCCGTCCCATCCTTCGGGCCAGTAGGTGAACTCCCCGCCGACGCCCTCGTAGTACCAGCACACCGCGGTGGCGATCTGCACCCGCCAGCGGTCGAAGCACCCCGAGTGCATCATGCAATTGAGCAGCCAGGTGGGGTAGTCGTCTCGGCTCACCCCCCGAAAGGCGGGAATGTCGGTGTGGCGGGCGTACTGGCCGCTTGGGGCGTTGATATTCACATAGGTGAAATAGGGCCTCACCACCTCGGCGCCGTAGAGCTCTTGGGCGGCTTCGATGAACCGGGGGTTGTTGACGATGGTGTCGGCACCCTCCACGGCCTGGTGTTCGGCGCCCCAAGTGGTGCGGAACACCGGCGGCACCCGGGGCTCGCCGTCAACCACATCGACGAACGGGGGTACGTCGCCGGTGCGGGCTCCGGCCCGCAGCGCAGCCCGGCTCTCGACGAATTCCGCGCCGGCCAGCGTCAGCGGGTGGGGCGACTGCCGCTGCAAGATTCCCAGCAGCACATCGGGGTCTTCCAGGGACTGTTCCATGATGACCGGCGGCCGGGGCAGCGTCGTCGTGCGCATCGCGACACAATACGGCACGGGGTAGGGTGGACCGGAAGGTCTCGCTCGGGTTGCCCGGCGAGTCGACCGGTGGATCACCGGGAGGAACTCATGGAAACCACCACCATCTTGTTGCCCACCGGCGAGGTGAACGAGCCCGCCCAGCCGCTGGCCATACGCAAAGACTCGCTGGCCGGCGCGACGGTGGGCATCATCGACAACGACATGTGGCGGTCTATGGCCATCATGGCCGACGAGCTGTCCCGCCAGTTGGTGGACAAGGCCGGGGCGGCCGGGGTGGTGGTTCGGGCCAGCGGCCCCATGCACGGCGCCGACCCCGAGCAGTATCGACTGGAGATGGAGGCCTTCCACAAAGAGGTCGACGCGGTGATCAGCGGCTTGGGCAATTGAGGCTCGTGTACGGCGTGGTGTATCCACGCCAGCAGCACGCTGGAAGCCATGGGGACTCCTGCGGTGGGCCTGGTGACCGAGCAGTTCCGGGGCCTGGCCGAGGCCACCGCCCGGGGCCTGCGGGTGGACAACCAGCCGCTGATCGTGTTGCCGTCGGGCTACGACGAATGGGCGGAGGACGACATCAGGGCCGACATCGCATCCCGTCTCGACGACATCGTGGACGCGCTAGTGGCATGACCCGGCGGGTCGCCACCACAGGCAACCAGACAAAGGCGAGATGACCCAGCAGGTTGACGTCGACGGCGGAGTCGACGAGGTAGAGGCCTACTTGCGAGAACGGGGCATGACCGACGGGCTGCCGGTTGTTCCCCCCACCCCCGAGCGGGTGGACGCCGCGGTGGCCGCCTCCGGGCTGCCGGCCGACCATGTGGTGAGCGACGTGCCCCCGCTGAACGCGCCGGCCACGGTGGAGAAGATCGCGGTCAACGCGGTGATGGCCGGCTGCTCGCCTGAGGCGATGCCGGTGCTGATCGCCGCCATCGACGCCTTCTGCGACCCGCAGATGAACGCCCACGGGGTGCAGACCACCACCAACCCGGTGGGCCCGATGCTGGTGGTGAACGGCCCGATCCGGCATCGGTTGAGCTTCAACTTCGGTGCGGGTTGCTTCGGGCCGGGGGCTCACACCAACGCCACCGTGGGTCGGGCGCTGCGGCTGGCCTTGGTGAACATCGGCGGGGCCATCCCCGGCGAGGTGGACAAGGCCCCGCTGGGATGGCCCGGCAAGGCCACCTCGCTGTGCGTGGCCGAGAACGAAGAGGCTTCTCCGTGGCCGCCCTACCACGTGGACATGGGGTTCGACGCCGACGACGATGTGGTGACAGTGCTGGCGGTGAACGGGATGTGGCCCATCACCGACATGCACCACGAGCCCGACCAGGTGCTGCACCACGTGACCAACGGCCTGGCCATCAGCGGTCCGTGCGGGGGCCATGACGCCCCCAACCCGTTCCCGACCGTGCTGGTGATGAGCCCGGTCATCGCCGAGATGGTGGCCAGCCTTCTGCCCACCAAACAGGAATTGCGGGAGCATCTATTTGCCGAGGCCCGCGTACCGCTGGACTTCTACCCTCCCTATCGGCGCCAGCCCACCAGAGACGTGCTGGAGAATCTCGGCGTTGCCATTGAGAACGACCGGGTGCCGATCGTGCCCTCCCCCGACTACTTCGTGATCCTGGTGGCCGGCGGTGCGGGCGGGCTCCAGTCGGCAGGGCTGTCGTGCATGCTGGGCATGCCCACGAGTCGGCTGATCGCCGCTGGTTGAGCTTCGGCCGTTTCAGCTTCCGCCGGTTGGGCGGGGTAACCGGATCGGGTCAGTGGACCTCAAGGCCGAGTTGCTCGAAGATCTCGGCCCGGCGCTGCTCGTAGGTCTCCTCGTCCATTCCCCCGGACTGGTACTTCTCGCTCAGCAGGCGGAAGTCCTCATACAGCTCGGCTTCTGACTTTCCGTTTGAAGATGGGGCCTCAACCTCTTCCTCAAACGGGGCTTCAAGCTTGCCGTGGCGGCGGGCTTGCTTGGCCGCAGCCCTCTCGCGCTTGTTCTTTTCCCGCTGTCGCTTTTGAAAGCTCTCTGATCCTCGACCCATGGCAATCCCTAGTCAGACGTTGTTTGCGCAGAAATGCCATTCTACGCCCTCCCCTGGGCTTTTTGGCACATTTCCACCCAGTTGCATTTTGCCCGCTCAGGAGATGAACCGCTCCGCGAACCGCCTGAGTGAGTCAACCGCCTTGCTGGTGCTCTCCCATGGGGTTACCACCAGCCGGTGGGCCCCGGCGTCCTCCCAACGGCGCAGGTCGTCGAGCGTTTCGCAGCGCCCCTGGGCGGTGATCTCGATGTCGGGGGCGCCCAGTTCGGCCAGCCGATTGGCGGCGGCCCTCACCGACTCGAAGGAGTCGCCCATGCCCATCCACCCCTGGTAGCGGGCGGCCCGGCGCAGCGCGGCGTCGGACAATCCGCCCACCAATATCGGGGGATGGGGCTGCTGGACGGGCTTGGGCTCGAACGCCACCGGCTCGAAGTCGTAGAACTCGCCGTGGTGCTCCACCTCGGGCTCGGTCCAGAGCCGCACGCACACATCCAGGGCCTCATCCAGGCGCCGGCCCCGGGTGCGGGGGTCCATTCCCGCGGCGGTCCACTCGTTGCGCAGCCATCCCGCTCCCACACCGAACAGCGCCCGCCCGTTGCTCACCCGGTCGAGGGTGGCGAAACCCCGAGCGGTGGAGAACGGGTGGCGCAGCCCGGCCAGGTACACGTACACGCCAAGGTTGATGCGGTTGGTTTGGCCGGCCAGGTACGAGAGGTAGGCCGGGGCGTCGTACACCGGCACGGTAGCTGGCACATTGGGATGTTCGACGTCGCCCAGAGAGCCCTCCATCTCCACCGGGAACACCAGATGGTCGGCGATCCAGCACGACTCGAAGCCGGCCTCATCGGCGGCCTGGGCCACCTCCACCCATGCCCCCGGGTGCAGCGAGATAAACGGAAACCCGAACTTCACCCTCAGCAACCTAGTGGTCGCCGTACGATGGCTAACCACGCCTGAGACCGGAGAGGGACCCTGGACCGCAAATTTGCCGCCGCCACCGTGAACAGCCTGGGCCTCGACGCCGACACTCGCCTGCTGGCGGTGTGCGCCGGCATTGAGGACTGGGAGCTGCTGACCTCACTGGGTTTCACCGACGTGGTGGTGTCCAACCTGGACGAGGCGTTCGCCCCGCTGGTTCCCGACGGCGCTTGGTCGTTGCAGGATGCTCAGGCATTGACTTTTGAAGACCGCTCTTTCGACTGGGTGTTCGTCTCTGAGGGGCTGCACCACTGCCGCTCCCCCCACCAGGCGCTGGGGGAGATGTACCGGGTGTGCCGGGAGGGGATAGTGGCCATCGAGGCCCGCGACAGCGCGCTGATGCGGCTGGCGGTTCGGGCGGGCATGGCGGATGCCTACGAGTTGGCCGCGGTTACCGACCAGGGATTCCGCACTGGTGGGCTGGACAACACCAGCGTGCCCAACCACGTGTACCGCTGGACCGAGGCTGAGGTGGTCAAGACCCTGCGCTCATACGACCCCACAGGAGAGCCCCGCATCGAGTTCCGCTACGGCCTGCGCCTGCCCACCGCCGAGGCCACCGGACGCCGCCGGCGTCTGGTCGGGAAGCTGGCCAAGCCCGCGCTCGCTGTGCTGTGTGCGGTATTCAGGCGCCAGCGGAACCAACTAGCGGTCATCGCCCGCCGCCCCGCGGAGTTGTACCCCTGGCTCCACCTGGTCAACGGCCAGGTCGAGTTCAACCCCGACTACTCGGGTTGAGGCGGGGGCGAGCCTGCTCCCAGGCCGCCGTCGGCGGCGTAGTCGCCTCCGGTGCAATAGGAGGCTTGGTCGGAGGCCAGCCACACCACCAGGTCGGCCACCTCGCCCAGTTCGGCCATGCGCCGAAGCGGCACGGTGGCGCCGTAGTGGCGCTCGTAGTCCTCGTCTTCCCATCCCGGTCGGCGGGTCATCGCGGTGCGCAGCGCACCGGGCACCACCGCATTCACCCGGATGCCCAAGTCGGCCAGCTCCAGGGCCGCCGTGCGGGTGAGCCCCCGAATGCCCCACTTCGAGGTGGAGTAGGCCGGCATCCCCACCGTGCCCTCGAAGGCGCTGGGCGAGCTCAGGTTCACGATCGACCCTCCCCCGCTCGACGCCATGGTGGGCGCGGCGGCCTGGATGCCCATGAATGTGCCCACCAGGTTGGTGTCGATCACCTTGCGGAATTCCGCGGGATCGCAGTCCAAAATGGGCACCACCCGGGTGATGGCCGCGTTGTTGACCAAGATGTCCAAGCGGCCATCGGCGGTGGCCGCATCCACCGCAGCGGCCCATTGCTCAGCATCGGTCACGTCGAGTTCGATGAACTGCGCCCCGGCCTCGCCAGCAGCCGCGGCCCCGTCGTCCACCCGCTTGTCCGCCGCCGTCACCTGGGCCCCGGCTGCCACCATGCGCCGCACGATTTCGGCACCAAGGCCTCGGGCCGCGCCGGTGACCAGCGCCACCTTGCCCTCCAATGTCTTTGACATCTCCGTCATAGGGGGAACAGGCTACGCCGTTATGAGAAGTCGGCCGGTGTGAGCACGCCCGCATCCACTTCCACCGGCCGCCGATTGGGCGAACGGGAGTTCATCTGTTTCATCGCCATGATCAGCGCCGTGTCGGCACTGGCCATCGACACCCTGCTCCCGGCGTTCTCGGAGATGCGGGATGCGTTCAATCTGCCGGAGGACTCCACCGGCCTGTCGCTCACCATCACGCTGTTCTTCGTGGGCTCGGGTATCGGCAACCTGGTTTACGGCCCGATGGCCGACGCTCTCGGTCGCAAGAGGATCCTCATCGGAAGCATGGTGCTGTACGGCCTGGCGTCGCTCATGGCCACCCTGTCGGTATCGCTGGGCATGCTCTATGTGAGCCGCTTCATCTGGGGTTTCGCCGCGGCCGGCCCCCGCACCGCCGCCCAGGCCATCGTGCGCGACTACTACTCCGGAGACGCCATGGCCCGGGTGATGACCCTGGTTATGGCGGTGTTCTTCTGGGCCCCGGTGGCCGGGCCGCCGCTGGGCAAGGGCCTGGTGGAGTTGGGCTCGTGGCGGTATGTGATGGCCTTCAGCGTGTTCACCGCCGTGGTGATCGTGGCGTGGTCGATGCGACTGGAGGAGACGCTGAAGCCCGAGCACCGGCGACCGCTGACCTTTCGCTCGACGATGGCCGGCTTCCGGTCGGTCACCACCCACCCAGTGACGCTGGGCTACACGCTGGCCACCATGTTCTGCGCCGGCGCCTTTTTCTCGTTCCTGGCCAGCTCCGAGCTGATCTTCGACGACGTCTTCGATCAGGAGCATTGGTTCGTCCCTTACTTCTCGATCATGGCGGCGGGCATGGGCCTGGTGACGCTGCTCAACAACCGGGCGCTGCACCGATTCCGGGCCCGCTCGGTGGCGCTCGGGGCGGGCTGTCTACAGATCTGCGCGGCGGCAACCATGCTGGGCCTGGCCCTGGCCGCCGGAGGCACGCCGCACTTCGTTCTGTGGATCACCATCTTCAGCCTGGCCAACGCCTGCATGGTGGCGTTTTTCCCCCTGGGCCAGAGCCTGGCGCTTGAGCCCATGGGCGAGATGGCCGGCACCGCCGCCGCCGTGCTCGGCTTCACCATGGCCATGATCGGCGCCGGCCTCGCCGCCATCATCGACCAGGCCATCAGCGGCTCGGTCACCCCCGTCGCCGTCGGCTACCTCGCCTACGGCACCGCCGCCCTAGCCTGCCAACTCTTCGCCCTCCACCACCAGCGAACCCAAACAATGGCACCCCGTACGGGATTCGAACCCGTGTTACCAGATTGAGAATCTGGCGTCCTAGGCCTCTAGACGAACGGGGCAGGAACGCCGCAGTGTACCGGCTGGGACTGGTTTTGGGCGATCCGAATAGGGAGCGCTCCTAGCCCTAGCGGAGATCGCGCCAAGCCCATTTGGCACCTCGCAGGAGAAGTTCAGGGTCACCGGTCCACAGGGTTGCCTCGTGGCTGACGGCGGTGGCGGCGGCGAATGCATCGGCGTAGGCCATGGGATGGTCGGCTTTGATCCGTGCCGCCTCCATGATCCGATCAGAACTGGGAACTTCAGCGACCACAATTTCGTGAATGTCGCGGACAGTTGCTAATGCGTCTTTTTCTCCAGCTCGTCGGCGGATGATGTAGAACACTTCGCCCATATTGATCCAGCTGACCAATGGCTTCTGCTCCCCAAGCAGACCAGCTACCGCAGACGCGGCTGGCTCTTGGTCTTCGAGGTATCTCAGAATTGCCCAAGAGTCCAGGACTGCTCTCAATAGCGGGCCTCGCGTTGTCGCTCGATACGCCGCTCTGTTTCCAGGTCTTCGCTTAGCCCGAGGCCGCGGAATCGACCCTTGAGCGATTCCGTGTCGCGCACCACACGCAGCCCAACATGGTCATCGCAGTCCCAGAAGCTCACTTCGTCCCCGGGCTCAATGCCATACCGGTCGCGCATCTCCTTAGGAATGACGACCTGCCCTTTGGCTCCAACCTTATAGGTCATACCACAGAGTATAACTTGCCAAGTCGCATCAAACTACGATGATTCCCCGACTACGGGCGGGCTTGGTAGATGATGTTGGCGTTGGACTCGGTGACCCGCTCGAAGCTGGAGTATCCGGCGGCGGTGAAGACGTCTCGCATGGCGGCTTCGCCAGCTTGTGCACCCATTCCCAGCCCGACCGGCTGGGCCAAAGAACACGGGACTCAAAACACGGCCGACGCCCCATAAGACGTGGCCGCCATGGGGTTCTCGGTCAGGTTTCGGACGTGGCCGTCGAGTGCGAACGGCTCCACCATGAGCACCGAGCCGCCCTCGGCCAGCTGGTTGCGGGCGTGGGCGGCGATTCCCACCGGGTCGCCCATGTCGTGCAGGCAGTCGAGGAAGAAGATCACGTCGTAGGCGCCCTGGTAGCCCTTGGAGTCGGCCACTTCGAACGAGGCGTTGAGGAGCCCAGCGTTGGCGGCCAGCTCGGTTGCCTGGTCGATGGACGGGCCGTGGAAGTCGAAGCCGGTGAAGTGCGACTCGGGGTAGGCCGAGGCCAGGATCTGCACGGAGTCACCGCAGCCGCAGCCCACATCGGCGGCGGTGGCCCCGGCCTTGAGCAGTTCGTCGATCCCGTCGGCGGCGGGGATCCACTCGTTGGCCAGGTACATCTCGTACTGGGGGCGGAAGAACCGGGCGGTGGAGGTGAACAGACAGGGGTGGTGGTCACCCCACGCCATACCGCCATCGCCCTGGAAGGCTTCAAGGATGCCGTCCATGTCGGCGAACATGGCCCGGAACATGCCGATGCCCCCGGCCAAGAACGCGGGGCTCACCTCCCAGGCCAGCACCGCGGCGGCCTCATCGGAGAGCTTGAACGTGACATCGTCGTCGCCCTGACCGTCGATCTCCACCAACTCGACGGCGGCCTGCTGGCGCAGCCACTCGGTGACCAGTCGAGGATGACAGCCGACGGCTTCGGCTAAGGCATCCGCCGTCATCGGCCCCGCCCCGGCCATGGCCTGATACAGGCCCAGCTCGTCGCCGATGTGGACCATGGCCATGGTGGTAGCCCCGGCCATGTGGGTGGCCACCTCGCCGGCGATCTCGGTTACCCGCTCAATGTCGATGTCCATGTCAGTTCCTTCGCGGTGATGTACCGGCTGGAACTCTAGGCGGTTGGGCTAAGTGGAATAGCGGCCAGTGGTGCGGCGCTTCCAGCCGGCGGCGCCAATGTTGCCGCCGTCCACATGGATGGTGGTGCCGGTCACGAATCGGGACATGTCCCCGGCCAGATACACAATCGAGGCGGCGCAGTCATTTACTGAGCCGCCCTCCAGCCACGGCTGGGGGGCCAACTGCGATCTCTCGTCGGTGCTCTCGTCGCCGAGCATGCGCTCGCCCTCGGTGGGAATCACATCGGGGGCGATGCAGTTGACCCGGATGCCCGCCGGCGCCAACTCCAGCGACAGGCTCATGGTCAGGTTGGCCTGGGCCGCCTTCATGGCCGAGTAGATGGAAAAGCCGGGACCGGCCCGATGGGCCTCGATGGAGGTGACGTTGATGATCGACCCCCCGTCGCTCATCAAGGGAATGCAGCCTCGGATGAACCCGGTGACCTGGGTGAAGTTCTCGGCGATGAGCGCGGCCTCGCCCTTGAGGCTGATGTCGGCGAACGGGGAGTTGAACGTGCCCCCGGCGTTGTTCACCAGCACATCCACCCGGCCATAGGCCTCGCCCACTTCGGCCAGCCAGGCATCTCGGGGCTCGGGATGGCGGACGTCGAACAGCCCGGTCACACAGCGACGGCCCAGTGCCTCCACTGCGGCGGCGGTGCGGGCCATATCGTCGGCCTCCCGGTCGCAGATGGCCAGATCGGCGCCGAAGCGGGCCAGCGCCACCGCGGTGGCCGCCCCAATCCCCCGAGCGCCACCGGTGACGATGGCAACCTTGTTTGTGAGCAGCACGCTGGACGGATCCAACACGTTGTCATCGCCCCAAATGGGAGGCTTATCGCTCTCCAGTCCGCCCAAAGTCCATTCCCAATCAGTCATACTCCCACCCCCACTGCGGAGCCGATTCCGAATGTGACCCCTGCGGCCACAGCGACAAAGAGTAGGTGGCGCAACGCGCCCCGCAGGATCGACCGGCTGGTGGCCAGCGCCAGCGCACCGCCCACCATCACTGCCCCGACCGCCCCGAGTATGACCGATGCCACGATGGCGCCGTTGCCGCCGGTAAAGAACCAAGGCAGCAGCGGCAAGATGGCGCCGAGAGCAAAGGACACGAACGAGGACGTCGCCGCGAATAGCGGGTTGCCCAACTCATTGGGATCGATGCCCATCTCCTCTCGGGCGTGAACCTCCAGGGCCTTCTCAGGGTCATCCATGATGTTGGAGGCCATCTCCCGAGCCATATCGGGGTCTACTCCACGGGATTCGTAGATCTCGGCCAACTCCTCAACCTCGTGCTGTGGGTTGCGAGTGTGCTCTCTTCGCTCCATCTCCAGCTCCCGTTCCAGCAGCTCTCTTTGGGCCTGCATGGACAGGTATTCTCCGGCACCCATCGAAATTGCCCCGCCTATGAGGCCTGCGATCCCGACCAGCTGTACGAGCCCTTGTCCCGACGCACCCCCGGCAAACCCCAAGATAATCGCCACGTTGGACACCAGGCCGTCGCTCACCCCGAACACCGCCGCCCGGTACCCGCCCCGAGTCACATTGCGGTGATGCCCCTCACCCAAATGCCCCGAACCGCTGGGCTTTCTTGCAAACACAACCTCAACCTACCGTTTGAAGGGGCGCATTGGCGGTGTATGGTAGAAAAATAAATTCAGTTCTACCATGAGAGAATTTCGATGAGTCTCAATATCAAGAATGAAGAGACGTGCCGACTGGCCAGCGAGTTGGCCAATCTCACCGGCGAAACCATGACCGGCGCCATCACGGTGGCCCTGCGAGAACGCCTCGAACGCGAACAGCGCAGCCGCAGTGTTGAAGAACGCATGCAAGCGATGGAGGCCATTGCGGAGCGCTGCTCCAAGCTTCTACGTCCCGGGCCATCAGCAGTGGAACACGGCGACTTCTTGTATGACGAGCATGGGCTTCCCAAGTGATCGTGGACACATCGGCCGTGCTGGCCATCCTCTTCAAAGAGCCCGATTACGAGTACTACAAGAGAGCGGTTACGGAAGCCGAGCGCTGCCTCATGTCGGCTGCGAATTTCTTTGAGACCGCCATGGTGCTGGAAGCTCGTACCGGTATCGCCGGTGGCCATGAACTCGACCTCTTCATCGAAGAGGTTCCAATACAGCTCGTAGCGGTCACGCCTGAGCATGCCCAAGCCGCTCGCCGCGCCTGGCGGCTGTTCGGGAAGGGCAACCACCCCGCGGCCCTGAACTTCGGCGACTGTTTTTCCTACGCCCTGGCCAAGGAGACTCGGGAACCACTTCTGTTCAAGGGCAACGATTTCGCACTGACCGATGTCAAGGCTGCGTAGTCCGGCGGGTAACCCACGATCAGGCCGCGCCTCGGGGGGCCAGCACTTCTTGTTCGTCGCCGTCGGCGTGAACGACCCAATTGTCGCCGCGGCGGACGAGCTCGGCGTCGGGTGCGCTCAGGTCGTCGTCCGCTCGGACCCAGCTCACTGCTTGGCTCATGGCCACTTCTACTAATCCTGCCCGACCCTCAGATATTGCCTCGGCGGCGGCTCGGCACGCCACCAAACCAGCCACTGGATCGGCGGCGGCATCGCCGACGAACCAGGGCAGTCCGCCAGACGGGTCCGGCAGCCATAGTCCCCCGCTCACCGCGGCGTCGTCGCCGAATCCGGCGCGGTTGTCGCCGTGGCCGGAGATCGACACCCACACCAGTCCGGCGCTTTCGGCCACCTCCAGTGGGTGGATACCCCAGTTGGCCCACACTCGGGGTCGCAAACCGTCGACCACCACGGCCGATTCCCGGCACAGATCCTGGAACCGGCGACGTCCGTCATCGGACCCCAGGTCGATGACCGTTTCCTGCTTGCCCTGGTTCAACCGCTCGTAGAACGCCGGCGAGCCATATCGGGCCCCGTCGGGGCGACCTGGTGCCTCTACCTTGACCACCTCGAACTCGAAGACGCCCAGCAGTGACGCGCACAGCGGCCCGGCCCACAGCGAGCTCACATCCAGCACCTGTTTTCGGTCGGGCCCGGCCAGCCCGACGTCGGCAAACCGGCACGGCTCCTCCGGCGGTGGCGGCCTGACCACCTCCCCCACGGCCAAACCCAGCCATTCGGCCCGCTCCAACAGATCGGCCACCGGCCGTTCTCGCACCCCCGCGGCCACTGCCTCCCATATGTCGTGGTCGGAACCATCCAACTCCAGCCAGGCGGGGACCGCTTCGGTGTCGCTGGTGCGGGCCAGCGATACTGCCAACACACCGTCGGCCGCCGCCACCATGTGACATGCGCCCCCCACTGACACAGAGCCCCTTCGACCACGGCCCACCAGTGCCGCCCGCTCTCCCAGAAAACCGGCGGCACCGCTTCTCAGCGGTTGACCGCACAGCCCCGCAATGTCGCTAACCACGCCGTCGAGCCGCTCCACCCAGCGCCCAGAGGCCACCGTTGGAGGCCCGTGCTCGGGTCCGCTCAGGCCCATCAAGCCCGACTCGGCCCAAACCAGCGCCGGATGGCGTCCGCTCAAGGTTGAATCCATCACAACGCAGTTTGTACCTGTTGAGTCTGACGGGAAAAGATTGGAGGACATCTTTCGGGAGGTAGGGATGGACCTGAAACCGGGTAGCCGCCTCAAGAGCTCGGTATGCGATACCGAGCTCATCGTGGTCAAAGCACCGAGCGGCGACATGGACATCACTTGTGGCGGCGCGCCGATGGCCGATCCGGCCGACGCGGAGCGAAATGGCGAGGTTGCCGCCGGTGCTGCCGATGGCACCGCTCTGGGCAAGCGCTATGTGAACGAAGACGAGTCCCTCGAGGTTTTGTGCACCAAACCGGGAGACGGCTCTTTGGCGCTGGGAGGCACTGCCCTCGGCCTGAAAGAGGCCAAGCCCCTCCCCGCCTCCGACTAGTCAGGCCGTAGCGACATAGCCCCATGAATCTGATGATGCTGCTGGAGATGGCCTCCAGCGGGTTCGGCGACCGCACCGCGGTCGGATCCCAAGGGCGGGGTATCACCTACGAGCAGCTCTTCCAGCGTGCCGGAGCCACCGCCGTGCGCTTCCGCGAGGCGGGAATCGACCGGGTCAGCATGGTGGACGTAAGCAGCGAGGCCCTGCCCATCGCCCTGTTCGGCTCGGCCTGGGCCGGGGTGCCCTTCGTCCCCCTCAACTACCGCCTGACCGTGCCCGAGCTGCGCCACCTGGCCTCAGAGGTGGCTCCGTCGGTCACGGTGTGCAACGACGACGCGGTGGCCGCCATCGGCGACCTCGACGGCGTGAAGGCCGTTGGGCGGCCCGACTTCTTGGCCCAGTGGGCCGAGGGAACCGCGCCGGACAGCGATTGGAACGTGGACCCCGAGGAAATCGCCATCCTCCTCTACACCAGCGGCACCACCGGCGCCCCCAAGGCCGCGGTGCTGCGCCACCGGCATCTGGTGTCGTACATCATCGGCTCGGTGGAGTTCATGGGGGCGGCCGAGGACGAGGCCACCCTGGTGTCGGTGCCGCCCTACCACGTGGCCGGCATGGCCGCGATCTTGAGCTCGGTGTACGCCGGGCGCCGCATTGTGCAACTGCCCAATTTCGACCCCGCCGACTGGGTGAACCTGGTCCGGACCGAAGGGGTCACCCACGCCATGGTGGTGCCCACCATGCTGGCCCGCATCGTGGACCACATGGAGGAAATCGGAGGTGGGCTCCCCACGCTCCGGGCCCTGTCGTACGGCGGCGGCAAGATGCCCGCTCCGGTCATCGCCCGGGCCCTCGACGTGCTGCCCTGGGCCAACTTCGTGAATGCCTACGGCCTCACCGAGACCAGCTCCACCGTGGCGGTGCTCGGCCCCGAGGAACACCGAGAGGCCCATCGCTCCGACGATCCCGCGGTGCGGGCCCGATTGGGCTCGGCAGGTCGGCCGCTGCCCGCCATCGAGGTGGACATCCGCGACGAGGAGGGGAACCCGGTTGCCACCGGCACCTCCGGCGAGATCTGGGTGCGGGGCGAGCAGGTGTCGGGCGAGTATCTGGGGCGGAACTCCCGGGTGACTCCCGACGGCTGGTTCCCCACCAACGACGGAGGCTCGGTGGATGCCGACGGGTACCTGTTCGTGGAGGGCCGCATCGACGACATCATTGTGCGGGGCGGCGAGAACATCTCCCCCGGCGAGATCGAAGATGTGCTGTTGAGCCACCCGTCGGTGGCCGACGCCGCCGCCGTCGGCGTGCCCGACGAACAGTGGGGCGAAGCGGTGGCCGCAGTAGTGGTGGCGGCCAAGGGTCAAGTGGTTGATATCGCCGAATTGCAAGAGTTCGTGAAGTCCCAGATGCGGTCGTCACGCACCCCTGATCGCATCGAGCTGCGCGCTGAGCTGCCCTACAACGAGACCGGCAAACTCCTGCGCCGGATCCTGCGCGAAGAGCTCGCCGAAAGTCGCTGACTGCCTCCCGCGCTAGTCTGCGGTCACTCAGTAATGGCTGCGCCAATCCAGACCACGGGCCTGGCTGAGGCCCTCGAACTCCTGTCCCACCCCTATGCCGGGGAGGACTTGGGCCTGGCTGACTGCCCGGTGATGCTCGTTGAGCTCACCGCCGCCGACATCTCGCAATGGCCTGACGACGAGATGGCCGATCTGATCAAGAGCGCCCCAGCAGTGATGGCAGCCTCGGTAGCCGCCGATCACGACCCCGCCGACGCTCCGAAGCTGGCCGAGCACTGCGCCGCCTTCGACATCGTGCTGGCCGCCGGCGATCTCCTCGTCCCGGCGGCCGTGCCCGCCGACGAGATCGGACTAATTGCCGCCGCAGCCACGGCATCGCCAGCCGCGGCGGTGGCGCTGGTGCAGCTTCTGCGACTGAGCGAAGGCCGAACCACCGCCGATGGGCTGGTGGCTGAGTCACTGGCCTATTCCACCCTCCAGTCTGGCCCCCAGTTCCAGGGTTGGCTGGCCAGCCAGCCCACCCGGCTCGTTCCCAACAATCCTGAGCCCGCAGTGCAGGCCGAACGCGTCGGATCTACCCTGCGGCTCACATTCAACCGGCCCGAGCGCCACAACGCTTTCAGCGCCGAGATGCGCGACGGACTGGTCGAGCAGCTCCGGGCCGCATGGGCCGACCCCAGCTTGGACGGCATCGTGCTCGACGGTGCCGGACCCACGTTCTGCTCCGGGGGCGACCTGGCCGAGTTCGGCACCACCCCCGACCCCGGCACCGCCCACCGGGTCCGCTCGGTGCGCAGCGCCGCATTCTGGATCGACCGGCTGGGGGCCAAGACCCGGGCCATCGTTCACGGCACATGCGTGGGGGCGGGCGTGGAACTGCCTGCCTATGCCCACGACGTGGCCGCCTACCCCGATACCACCTTCCGCCTGCCCGAGGTGGCCATGGGCCTGGTGCCCGGGGCGGGCGGCACCGTCAGCATCGCCCGCCGCATCGGCCGCCAGCGCCTCTGCTACTTCGCCCTCACCAACACCGAGATCGACACCGCCACCGCCCTCTCCTGGGGCCTCATCGACCGCATCGAGGGCTAGCTAGAACAGGCTGGGGACCCCGAGTTCGGTGCCGCCGGTGACGGGGAGGGTGGTGCCGGTGATGTAGGCGGCTTTGGGGGAGGCCAGAAACACGATGCCGTGGGCCACGTCTTCGGGCTCGCCCATGCGGCCCAGCGGATAGCGGCGGCCGAAGTCGGCCTTTTCCTCGGGGGTCATTGATGCGGTGAGGTGCATGGTGTCGATGGGGCCGGGGGCTACCGCGTTTACCCGTACATCGGGGGCGTACTCGGCGGCCAGGTCCCTGGTCATGGCGATCACTCCGGCCTTGGCCGAGGCGTAGGCCACGTGGGGAGTGGTGAACCGGATGGCGGCCATGGAGGCCACGTTCACCACGTTGCCGCCGGCCTCGGCCAGCGCCGGATAGGCCCGGCGGATCAGCAGGAAGAACGACCGCAGGTTGGTGGAGAGCTGGTCGTCCCACTCCTCGGGGGTGATCTCGGAGGTGGGCTTGAGCACCCAGACCCCGGCATTGTTCACCAGCACGTCGAGTCGGCCGTAGGACTCCAGCGTGTCGTCGATGATCGCATGGGCATCGTGGGTGTCGCCCACATCGCCGCCCAGCCGAAGCGACAGGCCCTCCACCGCCTCCAGAGCCTCAACGTCGCGGTCGGCCCCGACGACGACCGCTCCCGCGTCGGCGAACAGCGCCGCGGTGCTCCGGCCGATCCCCCGAGCCGCCCCTGTGACGATCACCACCTTGTCGGCAAACTCGGCCATATCGCTGCTACAAGCGCTCGATGATGGTGACGTTGGCCTGCCCGCCGCCCTCGCACATGGTTTGCAGCCCGTAGCGGCCGCCGGTGCGCTCCAGCTCGTTCAGCAGGGTGGTCATGAGCCGGGCTCCGGTGGCGCCCAGCGGGTGGCCCAGGGCAATGGCCCCTCCATTGACGTTGACCTTCTCGTGGGGCACGTCGTGCTCTCCCATCCAGGCCAGCACCACTGAGGCGAAGGCCTCGTTGCACTCGAACAGGTCGATGTCGTCGATGGTCATGCCGGTGCGGGTCAAGGCGTACTCGGTTGCCGGGATGGGGCCGGTGAGCATGTAGATGGGGTCGGCGCCCCGCACCGACAGGTGGTGGAAGCGGGCCCGGGGCTTCAACCCGTGGTCGGCCACCGCCTGCTCCCCGCAGATCAAGATGGCACAGCCCGCGTCGGAGATCTGGCTCGACACCGCGGCGGTCAGCCGCCCGCCCTCGATCAGGGTGGACAAGCCGGCCATTTTCTCCAGCGTGGTGCCCCGCCGGATGCCCTCGTCGAACTCCAAGCCGGCCAGGGGCAGGATCTCATTTTCGAATCGGCCCTCGTCGGTGGCGGTGGCGGCCCGCTCGTGGCTGGCCAGCGCGAACTCCTCCATCTGCTCCCGGCTGATGTCCCAATGCTCGGCGATCATCTCCGCCCCCCGGAACTGCGAAACCTCCTGGGTGCCGTACCGGTCCACCCAGCCGTCGGAGCCGGTGAAGGGGTCGGGATCGGTAACCCCCACGTGCTCGGCCACGGTCATGGCCGCGCCAATCGGGATCATGCTCATGTTCTGCACTCCGCCGGCCACCACCATGTCGTTCACGCCGGCCATCACCGCCTGGGCCGCGAAATGCACGGCCTGCTGGGCCGACCCGCACTGGCGGTCGATGGTGGTGCCGGGCACGTGCTCGGGCAGCCCGGCGGCCAGCCAGGCAGTGCGGGCGATGTCGCCGGCTTGGGGGCCGAGGGCGTCCACACAGCCGTACATCACGTCGTCCACCGCGGCCGGGTCGACACCGGTGCGATCAAGAAGCCCAAGGATGGGATGGGCGCCCAGATCAGCGGGATGGATCTCCGACAGGCTGCCGCCCCGTCGTCCCACCGGGGTGCGGACCGCGTCGATGATGTATGCCTCAGCCATGGCTGCTCCTCTTTCCGATACTTGAAATCATCGCGGCTCCCGGGGAAGGCCCAAAACTCGCTCTCCGATGATGTTTCGCTGAATCTCGTTCGATCCGGCATAGATGGTGTGGGATCTGCTGTACAGGAACGTGCGCTGCCAGGAGTCCAACGAGTAGTCCTCGCCATCGTCGACAGCAACCGCCAGCGCGTCTGCCCCCCGCACGCCCACCATCAGCTCGCCCAGGGACCGATGCCAGTTGGACCACAACAGCTTGCCGATGGACATCTCCGGCCCCGGCACCCCGCCGGCATCCACCACGGTGAGCATCCGCAGGTTGTTGTAGCGCATGATCTCCAGTGTGGCGTAGGCCTGGGCCAGCTCCTGGCGGACCACGAGATCACCGGCGGTGCCGTTGGCCCGGGCCTCGGCCAACAGGGCGTCCAGCTCTTGGCGGAAGTAGGTCTGCTGGCCCAGCGTTGATGCCCCCCGCTCGAAGGCCAGCGTGCCCATGGCCACCTCCCAGCCCCGGCCCACTTCCCCCACCACCAGATCGGCATCGGTCACCGCGTCGTCGAAGAAGACCTCGTTGAACTCGGTTCCGCCGGTGATCTGGACGATGGGGCGGATCTCGATCCCCGGCTGGTCCATCGGTACCAGCAGGTAGGAGAGCCCGGCGTGACGGGCAGAGTCGGGGTCGGTGCGGCACACCACAAAGCACCAGTCGGAATACTGGGCCAGCGATGTCCAGATCTTCTGGCCGTTCACCACCCAGCGATCACCGTCGAGCACCGCCTTGGTGCCCACATTGGCCAAATCCGACCCGGCATTGGGCTCAGAATAGCCCTGGCACCAGAACTCCTCGCCCGACAGGATCGGCGGCACAAATCGCTCCTGCTGCTCGGGCGTGCCGTAGGCCACCAACGTAGGTCCCAACAAGGTGACCCCCATGTTGGGCAGCCGGCCCGGCGCCCGAGCCTCCACGTAGGTCTGGTGGAACAGCACCTGCTCCGACAAGCTGCATTCCCGGCCCCCCAAATGAGCCGGAAAGTCGATGCCCAGCCAGCCTCCCCCAGCCAGTTCTCGCTCCCAGGCAATCTGCACCTCCGCGGGAATGTCCTCCTGGCCCATGCCGCCCCGCCCTCGCAGCCCGGCAAATTCCCCCACCAAGTGCTCCTCCAGCCAGGTCCGCACCTCGTCGCGAAAATCCCGCTCTGCGGGGGTCAGGTCGAAATCCATCTGCCGGAAATCTACTGGCGGATGGGATCACTCCCCCAAGGCACAGGGGGAATGCAGATGGGATCACTCCCCAAAGCACAGAGGGGAGTCAGGCCTCGTCGGCTCTTACCTTGATGGTGTGCCAGCCGGTGGCGCCGTCGGGGGCGGGGTCGCTGATCTCGGAGGTTTGCGTGGTGTTGGTGCCGTCGGTGGCCCGCACTCGCACTTGGTGCTCGCCGGGGGTGGCGTTCCAGGTCACCATCCACTGGCGCCAGGAGTTGATGGTGGTCTCGCGGCTGAGCTCGGCCTCCACCCAATCCTCGTCGTCCACCTGCACTTCCACCTTCTCGATAGCCCGGCTGGGGGCCCAGGCCACGCCGGCAATTGCGGTGGGACCGGGGTCGATGGTGGAGTCCCGGCGGGGCACGTCGATGCGGGACTGGGTCTTGATCGGCCCTTCCTTCGACCAGCCGCGGGGAATCCAGTAGCCGTCGAACGCCTCCCAAGTGGTGAGCTCGATGTCCGACAGCCACTTGGTGGCCGACACATAGCCGTACAACCCGGCCACTACCAGCCGGGCGGGGAAGCCGTGGGAGATGGGCAGCGGCTCGCCGTTCATCTGCACGGCCACCATGGCGACCCTTCCGTCGAGAGCCACCTCGGTGGGGAAGCCCGCCGTCCACCGGTCAATCGAACGGCCCACGATCTGGGTGGCCCTCGGCTGCACTCCGGCCTGGTCCAACACGGTGGCCAGCGGCACCCCCACCCACTCGGCGTTGCCCACCAGGCGCCCGCCCACGCGGTTGGAAACACACGACAAGGTCACCTGCTCTCGAACCAGGCCCAGGTCGAGCAGCTCGTCGAAGCTGATCTCCACCTCTCGGTCCACCATGCCGTGAATCCGCAGCGACCAGTCCGCCGGGTCTACCTGAGGGTACGAAAGGGCCGTGTCAATCAGGTAGAAGTCCTCGTTGGGGGTGATGAGCGGGGCTATCCCGGCGATGTAGTCGAAGTTGGGCTCCCTCACCGGTTCGGCGGTGACCGAGGGGGTGGGTTCAGCGGTGGGATCGGCCGTTGGATCGGCTCCCGGCTCGGCCGTAGCGTCCGGCGTCGCCCCTGGAGTGGGATCCATTTCGGCGGGCTCTGCCCCCGCCTGCTGGGTGGGAACCGGAGTGGTTTGGGCAGTCGGCGTGGCAATAGTGCGTCCTTGGAGGGCTTCGGCAACCCCCTCCCGGGCCCCTTCAACGGTGTCGCGCCGCCGCAGCCACCGCCCGAGCAGACCACCGGCCAGCGATGCCCCGGCCATTATGCCCACCGCCCCGACGAAGCGACGCCGGTCGTTGAAACGGCCCCGGCCAACCATCGGCACCGGTTGCGCTTCGGCATCGGCAGGCTCCTCGGCACCGGCAAACCGGGAGAAGAGGGCCAGCGCGTAAAGGCTCATGAACACCGCTATGCCGAAGGCCCCTGAAACCAGGCCCGACATCCAACCCAAACCGTCGCTGGACAAGGGGTTGCGGGCCGCGGCCCACCCGCCGACAACGGCGAAAACCACAAGTCCAGCGGGCATCACCCACCAGCGCTTGCGAGAAGGCCAACCCAGCACCGCACCCAGCAGAATCGACACGATCACGATGCCCCACACCAGCGCCGGCTTCTGCGCACTACCCAGGGTGTCGATGGACCAGCGGGCGATGAAGCCAGGGGTGATGTCCACGATCTCCTCGGCCACCGAAACCACCAGAGACGGGATCTTGCGGCTCAGCCCCGACAGGATCTCGCTCAAGCCCAACGCTCCGCCGGCGGCCACGATGCCAGCGGAGATCGCCTGGAACGGGGAAATGGCCGCTCGCCGCGGGGCTGAGGTGGCCGCTTCGGATTCGCTCATTTGTGCCTTCCGATCAGTATGTGGCCCGGGTGTTCATCATCCGGTTGCGTGGAACTAAGGCTATTGTGATTTTCCGCCATGTGGGTCACAAAAGGCCCACTACTGGAGCCGGATTGTGGAACTCTCGCCGATCATTATCCTATGACGCCGTTGGAGGCCTTGGGCGTCGACCAGCGGTGGCGGGAGTTGGCCGAGCACCACCAGGGAAGACTGGGCCGGGTGGTGCAGGTGGACCGGGGAGAGTGCGAGGTGATGATCGACGACGGCCATGTCCGGGTTTCGTCCGATTCCCTCAGAGCTCAAGACGATGTGGCCCCGGTTACCGGCGACTGGATCACCGTCGTGCCCGGCCCCGACGACAGCCCCGTGGTCGAGCAGGTGCTGGAGCGGCGCACACTGGTGGTGAGGCGAGACCCGGCCGAGCACGCCCGGGCCCAGACGCTGGTGGCCAACGCCGATGTCGTGGGCGTGGTCCACGGCCTCGACCGGCGCATCAACCCAGCCCAACTGGAACGCTTTTGTGTGGTCGGCTGGCAGTCGGGCGCGGCGGTGGCGGTGATTCTGGCCAAAGCCGACCTCCGCCGCCATCCCGACCGAGATGCGGCCAAGGCCGCCGCCTTGGCCCCGGGGGCGACGGTGGTGGTCACCGCCGCGCTCCGGGGCGAGGGCCTCGACGACCTGGCCGCCCTGCTGGAAGGGGGCCAGACCCTGGCACTGCTGGGACCGTCGGGGGTGGGAAAGTCCACGCTGATCAACGCGTTGGTCGGCGACGAGGTGCAGGCCACCCAGGAGGTGCGGGCCGGCGACGCCCGGGGCCGCCATACCACCATTGCCAGGCGGCTCATTTCACTGCCCAGTGGCGGGGCAATAGTGGACACGCCCGGCATCCGAGCTGTGGGGCCGTGGGATGCGTGGGAGGGGTTGGCTGCGGCCTACGCCGAGATCGACGCCCTAGACGATGAGTGCCGCTTTGCCGAAGACTGCTGGCACCAGGGAGAGCCCGACTGCGCGGTGGCCGGCAATGTGGACCCCGGTCGGTTGCGGCGCTACCTGGAACTCGCCAATGAACTGGCCGACCAAGACCTAGACCTCGCCCGAAGGCGACGCAAGTAGCGAGCAGCGCCAACCGCAGGGGCAAGGCCACGCGTGTCGGACCTGACCAATTCACAGACCGACCGCGGGATGCGCTAGAAAGCCCGCATGCCGAGCGCAACGCCATTAGCCAACAAGATCGCGGCCGTCACCGGTGGGGGCGGGGGAATCGGGGGCGGAGTCTCCCGATTGTTCGCCGAGGCCGGTGCCGCGGTGGTGGTCAACGACATCGACTCCGACCTGGCCAACGCCGCGGTGAGCGACATCACCGACGCCGGGGGACGGGCCATCGCAGTGGTGGGCGACATCACCGACGCCGATGTGGTGGCCCAGTTCCACCAGGCCGCCGTGGACTTTGGCGACGGCCAAGTGGACGTACTGGTGAACAACGTGGGCGACTACCGGCCGGGCCGGGGCACGTTCATCAGAACTGAAGAGGCCGACTGGGACGCCCAGATCAACATCACCTTCCGCCATGTGCTGCGCTGCACCCGCGCCTTTCTGCCCACCATGGTGGAAGGGGGCGGGGGCACCATCGTGAACGTGTCCACGGTGGAGGCCATGCGGGCCATGCCCGGAATAGCGGTGTATTCGGCGTCCAACGCCGCCATCATCGCCTTCACCCGATCCGTCGCCCTGGAGATGGCCGAACAGAACATCCGGGTCAACTGCATCGCCCCGGACATGGCCGTCACCCTGCAAACCCCCCTCGACATGATGCTGCGGGATCGCCCCCTCGAGCAGGTGTCCCGGAACATCCCCCTGTGCCGTTTCGGCAACCCCGACGACTTCGCCGAGGTGGCCCTGTTCTTGGCCTCCGATCAGTCCCGTTTCATGACCGGCCAGACCCTCCCCGTGGACGGCGGCACCATGACCGCCCAGGGCTGGTACCGCAGAGCCAGCGGCCGCGGCTTCACCAACCTCCCCGACGCCCCCTAGACCTCTAGAGCCGCCTAGTCCAGGCCGTACTGGGGGAGGCGGCCGTTGGCGATCATGGTGAGGCTGCCGGTGCCTGTCTCGTCGGGATCGTCGGTGGTGACGGTGACCGGGGCGATGCGGTGCATGGGCGTGAACACCTCGCCTGAGGCCCTCACCACATCGGCGGGATGGCTCACGTCCCAGATCTCGTGCTCGACATAGGACTCGCCCCGGTACACGCCGAGGCCGAGCTCGTCGTTCCACCCGCCGCTGTAGCCCAGTCCGGCCATGTCCACCGCCGATCCCAGCGGCGCCGAGCCGAGCCGCAGCGATCGCCCGTCGTCCAGGCTCACCGCCATGTCGGCCGATGAGAACCGCCGGGTGTCGGCGAAGAACTCCAACGACAGATCGGCCTGGGTCACGTGGCGGTCGACATCGGGGGCGTCCCGGTCTCGGATGAGCCCGGTGAGGTACACCCTTTCCGACCCCCGCTCCATGATCTGCACGTGGCCGGCCCGGCGGTTGGTGGAGAAGAACAGGAAGTAGAACAGCGTGCCGGCCTCGCTGTGCTGTCGAGGCGGGCCGGTGACCGGCTCGGGGATACCCATCGACGGCCGCACTCCCCAAGAGTGGTCCCGACCGCCCCACCAGCCGTTCACTTCCAGCCCCTCGTCGCCGATGGTGACCCAGCCGTTTACCACGCCCACTTGGTTGAACCGCTGGTAGTCCTGGGTCACCCGGCCCCGCTCCCGCTCCACATGGGGCTTTTCGATCTCCGGGGCCAGCTCGGCCCGCCACACCAGATCGCAGGCTATGGAGTGGTCGCCGGGGGCCAGGATCACCCGCAGCTCCTCCAGCGGGACCGTGGGCTCCACCCGCATCGGCCCCACCTCGGGCTCCAAGCGGGGGCGCAGCGCCCGCGACGCCCGCAGGTTGTGCTGGGTGCCGCCCCGCACCATCACCACCCCGCCGTCGATCACGTTCATGTTGTTGTACGAGCCCATGGTGAACTGCACCGCGGCCTGCCCCGCCGGGTCGTAGATGGCGAACCAGTAGCGGTCGAAGAACCGGGGGTCAGACGTGCCGACGTGCTCGAAAGGCTCGGCGATCTGGTGCCACAGGGTGTCGTCAAGGGGTCCAAGCATGGCTATTTCAGCCTTTCTATGGAGTCGTACAGATAGGCCCTCACCGCCGGTGACGACCCTGACCCGCTCATAATCTCATCAGTAAGCCGGGCCCGGAGGTCCCGGTGATACTCCTCGGCGGCGGCTAGTTCGGGCACGCCGGGAACAGCTTCGTCCAGCGCCGCGGGTTCGATGTCCAAGAGCTCTTCCAGCGCCCGGATATCGGCCACCAGATCGGGCAGTATGTGGGGCCATCGAGCCGCGGCGTTTTCAAGAGCGGCAGCCGCGTAGGTCACCTGCTCCTGGGAATAAGGGTCGGACACTTCGGGAGCCACCAATTCCACCAACACAACACGGGCGCCCTCGATCTGTTCGCTAAGTGTGGGCCTCATGTCAACTCCTCCTCGGTTTGGGCTAAGAGAACCTTGCCCAAGGCGCCGGTCCCCGACCACACCCGCTGGGTGCGGCCATCGCAAAAGCTGCGTACTCCGGTCATGGCGATGGCGGCCAGCTTGTAATTGGCCAGAACTTGCCAAAACCGCAACGCGGCCCGATGCACGGTCCGCCCGGTGCGGTCCTCATAAGCCGACACCAGGTCTTCCACCTCCCACCGTCCCGGGATCAGGTGCTCGCGCCGGCGAATCGGGTTGGTCACCCATCCCACATCTTCTGCCGGGTCGCCGAGATGGACGGTCTCCCAGTCCAACAGCACCTGCACCTGGTCGCCGTCAAACAGCACATTGCCTGGTTTGACATCACCGTGGACCACCGCGACCTCACCGGGGTCCGGCCGGTTCCGTCGCAGCCACTGCTCAATTTCGGCCAGCACCGGTTGAGGCTCCAACGACTGGCGCTCGATCACCGCAGCCCATTCGTCGATTGCCGCCTCCGCCGGATCGGCTGGCACGGCCAGCACATCGTTGAGCCCGGCAGCCCGCCAATCCAAGGCATGGATCTCGATCATCAAGTCCACCATCTGGGAGGCGATGCCCGCTCGGGTGTCCTCGTCGAACTGACTAATGCCCCCCTCCACAATGAAGTGGTCGTTGTGCCCGTCGTAGCGGGTCATCACCAGCGCGGGGCGGCCCAGTTCCGATCCGTCGGCGTCCAGCCACACCACCTCGGGGGCTCGGACCGGCTGGTCGTGCAACCGCCGCAGCACCTCGAACTCCACTCTGCGGTCGGTCTCGAGCACGCTGCCCACCGGATCGCGTCGAAGGAAGAGGCGGCGATGGTGCGACTTCCCGCCCTCTTCCCAGAACAGATCGAACGGCCAGTTCTCCCTCGACTGCCCGCCGGTGACCCGAGCCTCGCCCTCCACTCGCAGTCCATCGACATCCCCAAGGCGCCGCCGAATGAAGCCCTCCAGTGCAGCGTCGAATTCAGTGGTCATTGGCAGAGAAGTTACTGGCAGACCGAGATGTGGAGCTGAGCGGACTCGAACCGCCGGCCTCCTCGTTGCGAACGAGGCGCTCTAGCCAACTGAGCTACAGCCCCAAAATTTCCAGTCAAGCCTAATGGGGACCGGGTCCCGGGCCGCGATCGGAATCAGCAGTTGTCGAAGATCAGCGCTGGCCGCCGGAGGCCACATCCCAGGAGCGGGGCTGCGAATCGTCGACGCCGACGGGATTGAGCCGATCTTCGCGGGTTCTCTGGTGCTGGACCAACATCATGGCGTAGCCCAGCAGCAGGGCGTCGATCAGCAGGTGGACCACCAAGGCGAAACCGCCCAGATAGACGGCGAAGACGAAAGAGGCCAGCGCGCCCACGATGAGCGTCACCAAGATCCGGCGGCGACGGCGGCGGGCGTCGATCGAAGTCCGGGGGATGCCTCGATTCGAATTCGAAGCCATCTGATTAGCGTACACCCGAGGCGGCAAGGCGATATTGGGCCGAAGGGCCACCACCGGCGCGGCGGCCATGGCACCCCGCTCAGCCAGACGGGGATGCACAGAGCGAAGGGGTGCGCGGAAACCCAACTGGGGCGTGCGCCGCCTGATCCCGAATTGGCCGTTGCGCGCCCGGCGGATCAGGGGCGGAATCAAAAAGGCAGCCCATGCAGCTGCCAAGATCATGAGCAACACTGATGTCACCAATCTCGGGGGTCCCTTGCAGAATTAATGGTAAGCCGCATCAGTGCGCTCACTGGTGGATGGTCGCGCCCCCAGTCATAGCGAAAACTATCTGAACGCTTGATGGCCAGACGCCGACGGACATTACAGGGGGATAACACTTGTTACGGTTCTACTACAGAAAGTCCACCCGCGCCACCCTGTCTACCACGGGAATTTAGGGGATGGCGCTCAGTCGTCGTAGACCGAGTCAACATCCTCCAAACGCCTATAGGAGCCGGAGCGCCCTCCCGTCTTCTCCCACAGGGCGATCTCGCCAATGACCATCTCTTTGTCCCGCGACTTGCACATGTCATAGACGGTCAGCGCGGCCACCGAGCAGGCGGTGAGGGCCTCCATCTCCACCCCGGTCCGGTCGACCGTTTCCACCTCGGCCTCGATCTCGATGTAGGTGTCCTCGATCCTGAAGTTGACCAGCACTGCGCCCACCAACAGGGGATGGCACAGCGGGATGAGCTCGGGGGTGCGCTTGGCCGCCTGGATGCCCGCCACTCGGGCCACCGCCAGCACGTCGCCCTTGCCAATAGCGCCCCGGGCCACGGCCGAGGCGGTGTCGGTGCTCATGAAGACCTTGGCCCGGGCGATGGCCCGGCGGTGCGTGGGATCCTTGGGGGTCACGTCCACCATGCGGGCCCGACCGAGGGGATCCAGGTGGGTGAACCCGACTTCGGACACCTCAGCCCCCGATTTGTGACATCGATCGGCCGGGGCGGATGAAGTGCACTTGGTTGATGGCGTGGCCGGCCCACTTGTCCTTGACGACACCCGAGATGACCGCGGCGATCTCCTCGTCGCTGGCCCCTGAGCGCAGCAGCTCTCGAAGGTCGTGCTCGTCCACGGCGAACAGGCAGTTGCGGAACATGCCCTCGGCGGTGAGCCGCACCCGGTCGCAGCTGCCGCAGAAGGCGTCGGTCACGCTGGCAATCACCCCGAACGAACCCCGCCCGTCGGCGTAGTGCCACACCGCGGCCGGCGAGTGGGAGCGCTCCACCGGGGCCAGCGGGAATACCTCTCCCACTGTCGAGACGATCTCGTCAAGAGTGACCACCTTGTCGTTGCTCCACGACTGGTCGGCGTCAAGGGGCATGAACTCGATGAACCGGACCTCTACCCCTTTGTCCCGACCGAATCGGGCGAAGTCTGTGATCTCGTCGTCGTTGATGCCCCGCATCATCACCGCATTGACCTTCACCGGGTTCAAGCCGGCGGCCAAGGCGGCGTCGATCCCGTCAAGCACCCGGTCCAAGTCGTTGCGCCGGGTGAGTTGCTCGAACCGGTCGGCCCGGAGGGAGTCGAGCGAGATGTTGATCCGCCGCAGTCCTGCCGCAACCAGCTTGTCGGCCAGAAGGCCCAAGGTGGCGCCGTTGGTGGTGAGGGCCAAATCGACGCCCAACGCGGCCAGCTTCTCCACCAGCACCGGCAGGTTGGCCCGCACGGTGGGCTCCCCGCCGGTGAGCCGAATGCTGTCGATGCCGAACCGATCGACCATGAGGGCGGCGATGCGCTCGATCTCCTCGAAGGTGAGCAGGTCTTCGCGGGGCAGCCAGTCGAGCCCGTCGGCGGGCATGCAGTACGTGCAGCGGAAATTGCACCGGTCGGTCACCGAAATGCGGAGATCCCGGTGGACCCGTCCGAAGCCGTCGATCAGCGGCACGCTCACTCCCCCATTCTGGCCGAACAAGCGGCCGAACACACTGTGGAAAGCCAATCCGGCTTCGTTGGGACGACAGCTAGCGCAGGATCAACAGCGACACCGGGTCGCCCTCATCGAGCCCGTCACCGTCGGGCAGCACCGCCAGGGCATCGGCTGCGGCCATTGCTGACAGCTGGTGTGATCCTTGACCTCCGGCCGACCGGGCCAGGAACTCGCCGTCGGCGTAGTCCACTCGAACCCGGGCGAAGTGGGTCTTGCCATCGGGTCGGCGGCCCAGCGGTTCCGCCATGCGCCCCTTCACTGGCGGGCGATGCCATGACCCAGAGGGGTGGCCCATCATCTTGCGCAGACCGGGCCGGGCGAACAGCTCGAACGAGACCATAGACGACACAGGGTTGCCGGGAAGCCCGAACACCGGGATGCCCTGAACCAGACCGAAGGCCAAGGGCTTGGCCGGCTTGATGGCTACCTGCATCCAGGACATGTCGCCGATCTCGTTGAGCACCTTTTTCACATAGTCGTAGTCGCCCATGCTCACCCCGCCCGAGGTCAAGAGGGCGTCGCACTTCTCCACGCCTGCCTGAAGGCCGGCGGCAATGTTGTCCTCGTCGTCGGCCAGACTGCCCAAATCCACCGGCTCGCACCCGGACTCGGCCAATAGCGCTAGCAGCGTGTGCCGGTTGGAATCGCGGATTTGTCCCTTCTCCAGCGGCTGCGGCCCCTCAACCAGCTCGTCGCCGGTGGACATGACCCCTACTCGAGCCTTCGGCCGCACCCTTACCTGGTACATGCCCAGGCTGGTGAGCACCCCCAGGTGCCCGGGGGTCAGAACCTCACCCGGACCGAATACCGTCTGGCCCACAGTCAGATCCTCGCCGGCCCGCCGAATGTGGTTGCCCTCGGGCACCGACTGGGCCACGGTCACCTCGGTACCGTCGGCGCTTGTCTCGGTGAGCTCCACCATCACCACTGCGTCGGCACCGGGCGGGATAACCGCGCCGGTCATGATGCGGGCAGCCTGTCCGGCGCCCACCGTGATGTCGGGCGGCACTCCGGCGGCAATCGTGCCTGCGATGGCCAAAGTCGTCGGCGCATCAGCCACATCGGCCGACCGCACCGCGAAACCGTCCATCGCCGTGTTGTCGAATGGGGGCACCAACTCGGGCGCCACCACTGTCTCGGTGGTCACCAACCCTCGAGCGTCGCCAACGGCCACAGTGACCTCGTCCAGAATGCCGCATCCGGCCAGCACCCGCTCCTGAGCCTCAGTAAGTGGGATCATCACCAAAGCGCCGGTTCTTCTCGCTTCCACATACGGCGAATGTTCTCATGGTGACGGGCGATAACCACCACCGCAACCCCGATAACCACCACCACCTCCAGTGCTGGCCAACCCTGAATGGCCACTGAGGCCGGTGCCGCGGCCACCGCCACCAGCGAGGCCGCCCCGGCCCGCTTGGTTGCAGCAAGGGCCACCGCCCACACCCCGATGAGGATCACCCCCACCACCGGGGTCAGCGCCAGCAGCATCCCCCCAAACGTGGCCACCCCCTTGCCCCCCTCGCGATAGCGGCCTAGGGGCACTATGTGGCCCACCACCGCGGCCGCCCCGCACACCGCTCCGATCAACTGGTCCCCGAAAATGAGCCCCAAGCCCGCAGCGATAAATCCCTTCCCAACGTCGCTGAGCAGCACCCAAGCCGCCGGCCACCGCCCCGCCACCCGGTACACATTGCTGGCCCCGGGATTATTCGACCCTTCCCGGGTCGGGTCGTGCCCCGTATACCTCCCCACCAAGAGCGCGCCCGGAAACGTCCCCCACGCATACCCGGCCAGCACAAGCCACCAAGCCCAGTCCACCCGCACATCGTAGTGAAACGGACCAGAACCCCTCAGATAGCCAAAAAACAACCGCCACCCCTATCCTTAACTCTCGTGCCCGCCTACGACTACAGCTGCCAAACCTGCGGCACCCGCTTCGAGGTCATCCAGTCGTTCTCCGAAGACACCCTCACCCGCTGTCCCGAAGCCGACTCCATCGCCAGCCCCGCGGCCTGCGCCCAGCCCGGCAAAGGCCAAGTATCCAAGGTGTTCAGCGTCCCCAGCATCACCTTCAAGGGCGACGGCTTCTACCGAAACGACAGCCGCTCGGGAGCCAAGTCGTCCACCATGGCCGGCTCGTCGTCCAACGGAGACAGCTCCAACGGCCAAGAAAAATCAGACTCGGCCAAGGCAGACGCGGCCAAGTCCGACAGCAGCTCATCGGAGTCGTCGAGCCGCGAACCGGCCAAAGCCGCCTCCAGCTCATCCGACGACTAGTCGCCAGCCATGCCCGAGATCGGCGTCATCGGCGGCTCCGGTCTCTACTCCCTTCTGGATGACGCCGTAGAAGTACCGGGTGACGACGCGTTCGGACCCCCGTCGGGGCCGCTCACCATCGGCTCGGTGGACGACATCGAGGTGGTGTTTCTCGCTCGCCACGGCCCCGGCCACCGCTATCCGGCCCACAAGGTCAACTACCGGGCCAACCTGTGGGCCCTGCGCCAAGCCGGGGTAAAGGCCATATTCGGACCCAGCGCCTGCGGCTCGCTTCGCCCCGAGCTGGCCCCCGGCCACATCGTGGTGTGCGACCAGCTGGTGGACCGCACATCGGGCCGGGCCGACACCTACTTCGACACCGTCACCAACCACGTCTCGCTGGCCGACCCCTACTGCGATGAACTCCGCCAGGCGCTGCTAAGCGCCGCCCGCGCCGAACAGATGACCGCCCACGACGGGGGGACCATGACGGTGATCTCCGGCCCCCGTTTCTCCACCCGGGCCGAGTCGCGCTGGTTCAGCGACAGCGGCTGGGACGTGGTGGGCATGACCCAGTACCCCGAAGCCGCCCTGGCCGCCGAGCTGGGCATCTGCTACGCCACCGCCGCCCTGGTCACTGACTACGACGTGGGCCTGGATGACGACCCCAACATCGAGCCGGTCACCCAAGACGAGGTGTTCGCCTTCTTCGCCCAGAACCTCGACCGGATGCGGGCCGTCTTGTTCGGCGCCATCCGCGCCGTGGCCGCCAACCTCCCCGACTGCTCGAGCCGGACCAACGGCATCGAGCCTCCCTTGCCCTGACCCTTTCCAACGACTCCCGCGGCCGCTAGCCTGAACGGCGCTTCCCCCGCTTCGAGCATGGCGAAGGCGCGCGCCGGTGGACGCATCTGCTGACAATGTGCACCAACCCCTCACCTGGCGGGGCTCGCTTCTGGGCCGGTTGCCGGGCGGGCGGCGCAGCTACTGGCTGGTGGTGGCCGCGGCCGCGGCGATAACCGGACTGGTGGTGGCCGCCATCGCCGTCATGGCCGGAGGCGGACCCTCTTTGGGCCAGCTCACCCCGGTTGTGGTGGCCACCGAACCCATCGAAGCCGGACAACCGCTAGACGAGGCCAACACCGAGATCCGCCGGTACCCCGCACTGGTGCTGCCTCCCGACGCCCTGGGTGCGCTGACCGGCGACGAGGTGGCCTCCGCGGCCCTCCATGTCGGCGATGTGGTGACCGCAACCCGTCTGGGGGGACTGACCATCGGGGACCGAACCGAGGTTGCCGTTCCCGCCCACACCGCAATGCCCCCGCTGGTGCCCGGCGACCGGGTGGACGTGCTGGTGACCCTGCCGATCACCGATGACCGCGGCGCCCAGTCGCAAGCCACCCTCACCGTGGCCACCGCGGCAGTGGTCACAAACAAGGCCGAGCACGCCGTCACCATCGCGGTAACCGGCCAAGAACTGCTCCCGGTGGCTTCCGCGGTGATCCAGGGCTCGGTGACGCTGGCCCTGGTGCGGCCTGGTTGAGGAGCGACGCCGCTAGCGCACCGAGGCGGCTATGAGGCTGAGCACGAGCAGGGCCACCAATATCCGGTACACCGCAAACGGACCGAAGCTGCGGGTGCGCACCAGGGCCAAGAGCCCCTTGACCGCGGCGAAACCGGTAACAGCCGACGCTGCGGTGCCCCACGCGAACCCGGCTCGGGCATCGGCGGGGATGCCTCCCCATCCGCCGATGTCGATGAACTCATACACGCCGGCACCGGCGATCACCGGCACGCTCATCAGCATGGCCAGGCGGGCGGCGGCCTCGCGATTGAAGCTGAGCAGGCGCCCGGCGGTGATGATCACTCCCGACCGCGATACTCCCGGCTGAAGCGAGCAGGCCTGGGCCAGCCCCAGCCCCAGCGCGTCGCGCACCCCGAACTCACCCACATCTCTCTGCCCCGTGCGCCGGTCCGACCACCACAGCAGAACACCGAATGCCGCCAGCATCACCGCGGTGAGCCAAACCTCGTCGTCGGCCTCGTCGATCACCGATCGCAGCCCCACGCCCACCGCGGCGGCCGGAATGGTGGCCAGAACCAGCAGCCACCCCAGCCGGCCCTCGTCGGTCATCGGGGCCTGGCGCCGGGTCACCGCGGAGATCCCGTCTCGCACCAGCGCCCAAACCTCTCGGCGCAGGCAGGCCAACAACCCCATCAGCGTGCCCAAGTGAAGTGCCACGTCGAACGCCTTTTTGAGATCGTCTCGGCCCTCGAAATCGCTCCAGTCGGCCAGCCAGGGAATGATCTGGAGGTGCCCGCTGGACGACACCGGCAGGAACTCGGTCAGCCCCTGGGCGATGCCCAACAAAATGGCGTGCAGGACCGACATGGCCTTGTGGCCTGGGGCTAACCCTTAGGCACCGGACATGGTGACTTCGGCCACCACCAGCGACACCCCCGCCGAGCTCATGGGCAGCCAAGTGAGGTCGGACCCCACCGCGGCCACATCGAGCAGCATCCGCTGGAGGGTGGAGGCGATGGTGATCTCCCTCACCGGCTCGGCCAATGCGCCGTTGCGGATTCGAAGCCCCTCGGCGCCGGTGGAGAAGTCGCCGCTCACCGGGTTGACGCCGGAGTGCAGGCCCGACACTCCCTGCACCAGCACCCCGTTGTCGATGCCGGCAATGAGCTCTTCGGGCGGTTGGTCGCCGGGTACCAGCGACAGCGCTTGGCAGCCCACCCCGGGGGTGCTGGCGTATCCCCGAACAGCCGAGCCGGTGGAGGCCGATCCCGACCGCCGCCCGGTGTAGCTGTTGTGCAGGAATCGCTCGAGCTGGCCGCCGCCAATAAGCAGATTGCGCCGGGTGGCCAAGCCCTCGCCGTCGGCGTCGGAGGCGGTGAAGGCCTCCGGGTTGGTGGGATCGTCCACCAGGGTGACGTTGGGCGCGGCCACTTGGTCGCCTAGGCGGTCGGCAAACAGCGACCGGCCCTTCAGCACCGCCTCGCCCGACAGGGTGCTCCCGATGATGCCCAGAAACTGGGCAGTCACGAACGGGTCGAGCACCACGGTGACCCTCTCGGTGGGCGGCTGGGTGGCGCCCAGCATCCGAGTGGCCCGCTCCACCGCGTCTTTCGCCGCGACCGCCACATCAAGGGTGCTGGGCTCTCGGCCCACCGAGAAGCCGAATCCGGTCTGAGTCTCGTCGCCTTCAGAGGCCAGTGAGTAGGCGGTTAGGTAGCAGGATGTGTCCCGTCCCGTACTGCGGATTCCGGTGGTGGTGGCAATGGCGTCGGCGCTCAGGGCATCGCCGTAGTCGGCCGACTCCACCCCCACGATGCGGGGGTCGCCGGCCTGCACCGCCCGCTCCAGCTCCAGGGCCATATCGATCTTGGCGTCGGTGCCGAACTCCAGCAGGGCCTCGTTGTAGAGGTCGAGTTCCGGGGGCTCCACTCCGTCGGGCTCAGCCAGGCCGAAGAACTCGTCGGGGGAACCGAACACGGTGTTGTCGCGGGCCTCGGCCAGGGTCTCTTCCAGAACCTCGGGATCGAGGGTGCCGGCGTGGGCAAATCCCTGGCGGTCGTCGGCGATCACCCGGATGCCCACACCCTGTGATTCGGCCACCGACAGCGACTCGATCTCGCCCTCATACACCCGCACCTCGGTCTCCTGGCTGTGGCCGACCACCGCCTCGATCTGTTCGCCGTCGCGGCCCCAGCCCACGATGCGCTCAGCGATCTCCAACAGTTCCTCAGGATTCATACGACGACCTCGTAGATGTATGGCCGCGGTGGGCGGGGGTCACGCCGCGGTTCCGCCGATGGTCATCGACGCCACCCGAAGGGTGGGAGTTCCGTCGCCCACTGGGACGCCCTGGCCGTCTTTGCCGCAGGTGCCCGGCGATCCCATGGCGAAGTCGTTGCCCAGTACCTCGATGCCGGAAAGCACCTCGGGGCCGTTGCCGATGAGATTGCCCTCTCGGATGGGTGCGCCGATCTGGCCGTTCTCGATCAGGTAGGCCTCGCTCATGCCGAAGACGAAGTCGCCGGTGGCGGTATTCACCTGGCCGCCGCCCAAGTGGGCCACGTATACGCCGCGGTCGGTGGCGGCGATGATGTCTTGGGGATCAGCGGTGCCGTTGGCCAGATAGGTGTTGGTCATCCGCACCATGGGCAGGTGCTGATAGCTCTGGCGGCGGCCGTTGCCCGAGCTCTCCCGGCCCTCCTTGCGGGCCCGCAGCAGATCCCACATGTAGTCGGTGAGCACGCCGTTCTCGATGAGCACGTTGCGCTGGGCGGGCCGGCCCTCGTCGTCGATGGCATAGGCCCCCCACTCCCGGGCCATGGTCCCGTCGTCGATGAGGGTGACCTCGGGGTGGGCCACCTGCTCGCCCACCCGGTTGCGGAACACCGATGCCTGCTTGGCCACCAAGTCGGCCTCCAGCCCGTGTCCGCAGGCCTCGTGGAACAGCACGCCCCCGCCGCCGGGTCCGATCACCACCGGCATCGAGCCGCTGGGCGCCGGCTGGGCGGCCAGCTTGGTGAGCGCCCGATTGGCCGCGGTGCGAGCCAGCTCGTCCACCTCGTATTCGTCGAACAGCTCGAATCCGATGGGGCGGCCCACGCTCTCAAACCCGGTCTGCATGCCGGTGTCGCCCATCGCCACACACGACACCGCGAACCGGGTGCGAACCTGGTCGTCGCCGGCCAGCAGCCCGTCGCTGTTGGCCACCAGAATACGGCGGCGCCCATCCGCGTAGCGGGCCGACACCTGGGTAATGGCCGAGCCCGCCGCCCGGGCGGCCTCGTCGGCCCGGCCCAAGAGATCCACCTTGGTGGCTTTGGCCACGGTCTCGGGCAGCACCTCGATCTCGTTGGGCGACGGAGCGTCAACCCGGTCGAGCGCCACTACCTGGTGGCCCCCACCGCCGCCTCGGGCTGCGGCCGCCGCCGCCCGGGCCGCTTTGGCCAATCCTGCCTCGGTCAGGTCGGACGTGTGGGCAAACCCGGTGGTCTCCCCTACCACCACGCGGATTCCCGCCCCCCGGGTTCGCCCCGAGCTCAGCTCCTCCACCTTGCCGTCGTCCAACAGCGCCGACGACGAGCGCCGATCCTCCGCAAAGACCTCGGCGAACTCGCCTCCTGTTCGCAGCGCCTCACTCAGCGTGCTCGAAACCAAAGACTCGTCGATCACGATCCTGCTCCCCGTCTCTCCACCAGCTCGTCGATCACAGCATCTCCCTTGCCTCGACGCCGTAGCCTACCGACATCCCGTGTGAACCGGGAACAGGGGCCGTCAGCCCAGGTTGGAGCGGCGGGGGTAGGCGTGCTCGGGGTCGCAGATAACGTTCACCACGTAGGGGACGCCGGCGTCGAGAGCCCGCTTGAGGGCGGGGGCGATGTCGTCGGGGCGCTCCACCGTCTCTCCCGCACCGCCCAAGGCCGACACCACCTGGTCGTAGCGGCACCCCTCCTGGAGGTCGGCGGCCACGTCGTAGCCGTACATCTGGCGCATGGGGTGCTTCTCCAACCCCCAGCAGCCGTTGTTGCCCACCACGATGACCACCGGCAGGTTGTGGCGCACCAGCGAATCGGCGTCCATCAGCGAGAACCCGGCCGCCCCGTCGCCCAACAGCAGCACCACCTGGCGGTCGGGTTGGGCCACCCGGGCGGCCATGGCATAACCCATGCCGGTGCCCAGACAGCCGTAGGGACCGGGATCCAGCCAGTGGCCCGGCAAATACGAGTCCACGAAACGCCCGGCGTAGGAGACGAAGTCGCCGCCGTCGCCGATCACCACGGCATCCCGGTCGAGCACTTGGCGCAGCTCCCCATAAACCCGAGTGGGCAAAATGGGATCGGCCGCCGTGGTCAGCAGATCCTCCTCCTCGGCGCGGGCCGCGTCTTCGGCGTCGCGCAGCTTGGCCACCCACTGGTCGCGCTCGGCAGGGTGGGCGGGCGCGGGACCGTCGGCCAGCGCGCCCAGCATCTGGACCAGATCGCCCGACACCGTCGCCGCGGGCTGGGCGTGGGCCGACACCGACTCTGCACTGTCGGTCAGATGCACCACTTGGGCATCGCCGAACCGGCCGAACGAGAGCCGGAAGTCAAGCGGGGTGCCGGCCACGATCACCAGATCAGTGTCGGTGCGCAGCAGGCGCCGCGTGCGGCTGAAAAACAGCTCGTGGTCGGCGGGAAGGCATCCCCGGCCCAGGCCGTTGGCGAACGCGGGCATCCGCTGGGCCTCCACCCAGGCCCGCAGCGCGTCCCAGGCGCCGTCCCAGTACACGTCGGTGCCCACCAGCACCGCAGGGCAGCGGGCGGCAGCCACCATGTCGGCCACCGCGGCCACCCCGTCGGGGTTTGGCGCCTCGCCCACTGGCATCGGCTCGTCGGGCACGGTGCCGGAGCCCTCGGAAAACAGCACATCCATGGGATAGTCCACGAACACGGGGCCCCGGTGGGGGGTCAAGGCGGATTGCACGGCCCGATAGGTGGCCGCGGCCAGATCGTCGCCGCCTCCCGCGGTGAGCGACTGCTTGGTGACCGGGGCCAGGATGGGCACGTGGTCGAGCTCTTGGAGCGAGCCCGACCCCCAGCGGGCCTCTGGGGCCCGGCCGCCCAGCACCACCAGCGGGGCGCCGTTGAGCCAGGCGGTGGTCACTGCGCTCACCGAGTTGGTCACCCCGGGGCCGGCAGTCACCGCGGCCACACCCGGACGGCGGGTCAGCTTGGCCAGCGCCTCGGCCGCGAACACCGCGGTCTGTTCGTGGCGCACGTCGTAGAGCACCACGTCACCCTGCTTCACCGCGGCGTCGTAAAGCGGGAAGATATGGCCCCCCGACAGGGTGAAGAGCTCCTGCACGCCGAAGGGGGCCAGCGCAGCCAGCACCTGATCTCCCCCGTGGCCGGTGACCTGTTTTCCCGACATTGGCCTCACCGTAATATCCATAGGGGTGCGGCGGGGCAATAGCCTTTATTGAATGACCCCGATGGCCGCCTCAACCGCTGGCGCGTGCCCGGAGTCACCCCTACACGTTTGCGGGCCCAGGCTTGACTGAGAAGCACACCACCCGCCGGGTGCTCAGCATCGTGCTCCGAGTGGGCATCAGTGTGGCCCTGTTCTTTTTGTTGATCTGGTGGCTGCCCTCGTTCGATGCCGGTCAACTGTGGCCCGACTTCAACTCGGCTACTCCTTTCTGGTTGATCGGCGCGCTCATGCTCACCGTGGTCGGCAACATGGCGGCCACCGCCCGGTGGTATGAGGTGGCCGTCGCCCTGGGCCTGCAAGTGAAGCCCCGGCGCATGTTCTCGCACTACATGGCGGGAATGTTCATCTCCAACTTCGTGCCCACCACGGTGGGGGGCGATGTGCTGCGGATATCCCGCTTGTCCAACGACACCGGCGACGGCCCCCACAGCTTCGCCTCGGTGCTGTTGGAGCGGCTCAGCGGCTGGATCGTGCTGCCGGTGTTCACGCTGGTGGGCTTGGCGCTCGACGAAGAGCTGCGGGGATTGGGCGCCCCCTCCCGAGTGGCAGCCAGCACCGCCGGCCTCACCCTTTTGGCTCTCGGACTGATCCTGCTGCTGGTGGGCAATCAGTGGTTCGGCCGATGGGTAAGCCGGCGCAACGGCTGGGTCCGCTTCGTGAACGGATTGCACATGGGAATCGACGAGCTTCGGGCCAAGCCCCGCGACACCGGCCGAGTGCTGATAACCGCCTTCGCCTACCAGGCGATAATGCTGGCCGCCGCCGGGTGCGCGGCCAAGGTGGTAGGGATCAACGGCCTGGGGCCCACCGAGCTGATGGCGTTCATCCCTGCGGTGCTCATCATCCAGGTGCTGCCCATCGGCCTGGGAGGACTCGGCCTGCGGGAGGGGGCCTTGGTGCTGTTCCTCCACGACTTGGGCGTGATCGACGAGCGGGCCATCGCCATGGGGCTGCTGCTCTACTTCCTCACCGTGGCCGGCAGCCTGGTGGGGTTGCCGGCGCTGGTCTTCGGCGGCCGCCACTGGCAACGGGCCTCGCGCTTGCGCCGTGAGCGCTGACCACCGCTGACTCCTGGGACCATGACACTGTCCTCGCTGAAGTCGGCCATGCTGCGACCAGGTGGTAAGGCCAATAGCCGCACCCGGCCCCGCTGGTACCTGGAGCTGGCGGTCATCGGGGCGTTCTACGGCATCTACTCCTGGGTGCGGAACCAATTCGGCTCCGCGGCGGTCGAGCCGGGCGAGGCACAGGCCAATGCCGAGCTGGTGATCGACTGGGAGCGCAGCATCGGGCTGTACTTCGAGCGCGACCTCCAAGACCTGTTCATCGGGTGGGTGTCGTTCATCCAGTTCTGGAACCTGTTCTACGGGCTATTCCACTTCGCGGTCACCGCCTTCACCCTCATTTGGCTCTACTGGCGCTTCCCCCGCCACTACCCGTTCTGGCGAACCACCGGCCTGTTGACCACCGGGTCGGCTCTGGTGGGGTTCGCCCTTTTCCCATTGATGCCCCCTCGCCTGCTGTCGGTGGGCGGGCGCTACGGCGGTGATCTGCCCGAAACCGGGTATGTCGACACCGTTCACGAGCTGGGCGGGCTGTGGTCGTTTACCGAGGGAGCGGCCGAAACGCTCTCCAATCAGTACGCCGCCATGCCCAGCCTGCACTTCGCCTGGGCCATGTGGTGTTTTCTGGCGTTGCGCAAGCATTTGGTGCACCCGGTGGCCAAGTGGGCCATCGCCGCCTACCCCTGGCTGACCCTTTTCGCCATCGTGGTGACCGCCAACCATTACTGGATCGACGCGGTGGGCGGGCTGGGGGCGTTGGGCCTGGGCTGGATGGGGGCAAGGGGCTTCCACAAGTGGAGAAACCGCGAGTAACCTGGCAATCCCAACTCATTGGGGGCCCAACTAATCGGGAGGGACGTGGACACCACCCATCTTCACAAGATCACCTGTCCGGCCGATCTGCGCCGCTTGGGCGACGAGGAATTGACTGAGCTGTCCGAGGAAATCCGCGAGTTCATCGTCGATACGGTCAATGCGAATGGAGGCCACCTGGGATCCAACTTGGGCGTGGTGGAGCTGACGCTGGCCCTTCACCTGGTGTTCGACTCTCCCCGCGACATCATCTTGTGGGACACCGGCCACCAGGCCTACGTGCACAAGATGCTCACGGGGCGCACCGACCAGTTCAAGTCGCTCCGCAAGCCGGGGGGTCTGTCGGGATATCCGAGCCGAGAGGAGTCCCCCCACGACTGGATCGAGAACAGCCACGCATCCACGGTGTTGAGCTACGCCCACGGCTTGGCCACCGCCCAAGAGTCGGCCGGAGGCGATCAGCGCCGGGTTATCGCCGTGGTTGGCGACGGCTCGCTCACCGGTGGGGTGGCGTTCGAGGGCCTCAACAACATCGGACACTCGGGCTGCGACGTGACCATCGTGCTCAACGACAATGGTCGCTCCTATGCCCCCACGATCTCCCGGCTGTCGGAGAGCCTGCTGCGGGTGCGGATGGACCCCCGCTATGTGCGCACCGACAACCAGATCCGCAAAGTGCTCAAGGACATTCCCTGGGTGGGCGATCTGGCCGGTCGAGCCCTGGGGGCCACCAAGGCCGCGGTGCGCGAGATGGTGGAGCCCCGCACGTTCTTCGATGAGCTGGGCATCAACTATTTCGGCCCGTTCGACGGCCACGACCTGGGAAAGCTGGAGCGGGTGTTCAGTCGGGTGTCCCACCTGGAGGGTCCCTGCCTGGTGCATGTGCTCACCCAGAAGGGCCGGGGATATGCGCCAGCCGAGAACGACCCGGTCAAGAACATGCACGACATGTCGAAGGCCAAGCCGGGCAGCTACACCGAGGCGTTCACCGAGGCGATGATCAAAGAGGCCGAGGCCCGACCTGAAATGGTGGCCATCACCGCGGCCATGCCCGATTCCACCGGGCTGCTGCCGTTCGCCGAGCGGTTCCCCGATCGGTGCTTCGACGTGGGCATCGCCGAGCAGCACGCGGTGACCGCGGCTGCTGGTATGGCCATGGGCGGACTTCGCCCGGTGGTGGCCATCTACTCCACTTTCTTGACCCGGGCCATCGACCAGGTGAACCTCGATGTGGGGTTGCACGGCCAGCCAGTGGTGTTCTGCCTCGACCGAGCGGGCATCACCGGCGACGACGGTCCCTCGCACCACGGCGTGCTCGACATGGTGCTGCTCACCAAGATTCCCGGCATGACCGTGCTGGCGCCGTCGTCATATCAAGAGATCCAGCAGATGCTGCACGATGCCCTGGAGATAACCACCGGTCCGGTGGCTATGCGGTGGTCAAAGACTGCCGCACCCTCGGTGCCCGAAGACGAGGTGGGTCACGGCCTCAAAGGCCGCAAGGTGAAAGAGGGCTCCGACGTCTGCCTGCTGGCGGTGGGCAAGATGCTGGCCTCAGCCCAAGAAGCCGCCGAGCTGTTGGAGGCCGACGGCGTGTCGACCACGGTGTGGGACGTCCGCTGCGTGAAGCCCCTCGACGAGGACATGCTGGCCGACGCCGCCCGCCACGGCGCGGTGGTGACCATGGAGGACGGTTGGCGAGAGGGCGGCGCGGGCAGCTCCATCGCCCACCAATTGGCCCATTCGGGCCGCGAAGGCCCCGTTCCCGCGATCCGGATTTTGGGCGTGCCCAACGAGTACATCCCCCAGGGTGTACCCGACCAGATACTCGCCGACTGCGGCCTAGACCCCGCCGGGATCGCCGCCTCCGCCCGCGAAGCGCTGACCGTCAAGGCGTAGCGAATCGGCCTAGGACTTCCTTGACCGCCTCGCCGTAGGCGGCCAGCTTGGCGGGGCCGATGCCGCTAATGGCCCGCAGTCCCGCATCGGTGGTGGGGCGATGGGTGGCCAGCTCGACGAGGGTGGCGTTGCTGAATACCACGTAGGCAGGCACGTTGTCGGCCCGGCTGCGCTCCAGCCGCCAGGCTTTCAGTGCTTCGAATGCGGCCCCGTCCACCGGTTCGGGTTCGGATTCTGGGTCGGGTTCGGATTCTGGGTCGAGTTCGGGGGGAGGTTGATACCGAGAGGTGAGCTCGGCTTGGAAGTCGGTGGGCGGGTTGCCGCAGATGAGGGTCACCGACTGGGAGCAGCGGGTGATGGCCACGTGGAACACCCGTCGCTCCTCTTCGAGGTCGCCGGCCAAGCGGTGGGGCATCAAACCTTTGGATGCCTCGTAGACGATTACATGGGGCCATTCCCGGCCCTTCACCCGGTGGACGGTGGCCAAGTGGACACCTCGGCCGCTGCCCTCCCCTTCAAACCCGTCTGAGAGCCGGTCGAACAGCCAACTTCGGAAATCGGTCGGGTCGGGATGCAGGTGGGCCACCGAGATGAGAGCCCGCAGATCGTCGCCATGAGCTGAGCGGTCGACCGAGCGGCGGGATGCGTCCAACCGGGTGTCGAGGCTGCCGCCGAGGCCCATCTCGTCTCGCACCGTCTCCAATAGCGATCGGGTGGTGACCTCGCCGCCTGCCTTCTTGAATTTTGACCGCAGCATCTCGACATCGTCGGCGAACTCGCCCACCTTTTTGGACGACCGCTCGTCTTTGATGCGGCCGGCCAGGGCCTTGATCTGCGAGGTGCTTTGCTGCTCGGCAATCCACTCGATGACCCGTGGGGAGATGCCCCGGGGCGGACGGCGGGCGGCGTCCGACAGGGCTCGGGCCGGCAGGTCTCGCTCGGGGGCAGTGGCAATGTCGAGCCAGGCCAGCGCCGCGGCCACTCCAGTGCGCTCCAAGAACAGGCGGCCCACGGGCTGATTGGACGGCACCCCCATGTCTCCCAGAACAACCTGGGGGACCAGCAGCGTGCTGTTCACCCTGGTCAGCACAGCCACATCCTGAGGACGGGCGCCGATATCGAGCAGTGATTCAACCATCCGGCGCAGTACCGGCGCACCGTCGGCCGCCGTCTCCACAGTGATAGCCGAACCGGAGTCGCCTTCGTCTCGTCGAGCCCGACCCGACACGGCAGTGATCTGTTTGTCGATGCGGCGGCGGTTGTGAGACAAGAGGTTCGAGGCCGCGTCCACCACCTCGGGAGGACAGCGGTAGTTGACGTGCAGTTCGTGGCGCTCGGCACCGGGGAAGTGCTTGTGGTAGTCGATGAGCCACTCCGGGGAGGCGCCGGAGTAGCCGTAGATGGTCTGGTCGTCGTCGCCCACGCCGAACACATCGCCCCTTGGCCCGGCCAGCAACCTCACCAACAGCAGGTGGGCCGGGGTGAGGTCCTGGAACTCGTCCACCAGAAGAACACCACAAGTACGCCGGGCCGCGGCCCGGGCGGCGGGGTCGCTCAGCAGTATGTCGATAGCCCGCATGATCTGCTGGTCGAAGTCCACCAGTCCCTCGGCGTCGAGCAGGCTCACATAGCGGGGGGCGATTTCAGAGAAGTCGGGAACATCGGGATGGAAATCGCGCTCTACCTCGGCGGGATCGCGCAAGCCCAGGCGGGACGCGCCCAGCGCCTCAATCCAGGGGGCGAGTTGATCGGTCATGGCCCGCCGTTTGCGGGGCACCATCTCGCCGAGCAGATCCCGCACTTGCCTCTCGTCCACCACCTCCACCCGACCGTGGTCTCGGGGTCGGGCAAACGGCCCGGTGCCGTTGCAGATGGCCAGGGCCAGGCTGTTCAGCGTTCGCACCTCCAAGCCCGGCAGATCGGCGGTGCGCTCCTGCATCTCGGCCCGGGCCCGCACATTGAATGCCACCAGGCAGACGGCCCTTGGGTCTACGCCGAGGTCGCGCACCAAGTACCGGGCTCGCTCGGTGAGCACCCGGGTCTTGCCCGACCCGGCTGGCGCCACGATGCTGGCCGCGCCCCCCAAGTGGCCGACCGCAGCCCGCTGGTCGTCGGCCAGATCGGCCTGGGGTTCGGCCGGGTTGAGCGCTTCCAGGCTGCCCACCGCCAGATTCACCGCAGGAACCACCGCAGAACCGATCCCCTCGGGTGCGAACACGTCGAATGGGCCCCCGTCGCACCACACCGGACCAGACTCGGTTACCACATCCCCCGGCTCACCAGCTTCGGCTCGCCGGGCCCCCAACGACAGCGCTCGCTCTTGCGGCTCAAACCAGGGCTGTTCAGGGTCGCGCCAATCCACTGCGTTGGCCGTCAGCAGATGGCGGAGCACCTCGGCGGGCATGGTCAACCCCGGATTGAGTTCCCACCACTGGGCGTGCCTCACCGGCTCGGGCGGGGGCAGCTCGCCGTCCAGTTCGATGACCAACGGGATGCGCTCCACCCACGCCCGCCTCAGCCCCCGCCCCATCTCAGGATCGAATACCTCAGTTCGGACCGTCATCCGCTGACAGCCCTCCCACGCTTCTGGTGTCGTCTGCCCCACGCGGACGAGGACGCTTCGACCTGAACATTCAGGTCCTCTCATAGAAACTCCGGCAGGGTCTTGCGGATTGACTTCATGGGCAAGAGGAGGTGCAGATCGTCGGTGGGCGAAGATTCAAACTCAGGGATCAGGTAGCGGTAGAAGTCCCGTGCTTCCGGACTTTCAGAATGGACCAGCAAGCCTCGGCACCCGATTTCATCTCCCAATGCCATGGTGCGGGCCAGCACGTCTTGGAGCAACCCGGCACCTATACCCCGTCCCTCGTGATCGGTGCTGACCCCGAGACGGGCCAACAAAGCGACCGGTTGCGGATAGCGACCTGCACCCTTTCGCAACCGAGCAGGCGCATCCTCAATGTTGATCTGAGCCATGCACCAGCCGTAATACGCAACCACCTCAGCCTGTCCCGGCTGGGTGACCACAAGCACTTTGGCTGTGCCCATCGACATGGACTGTCGGGCATGGCGGCGGAGCCATTCGGTTTGTTCGCTCGAGCGGCACTCGAAACTCTCGATCTGGTGCCCAGCCTTGAGCGGTGTCGGCGGGAGATACTGCGGGCTATTCGGCAATGAAAGGCGACGGACGGGCCATCAGTGCTCGAAGGCCGGGAAGGTCTTGAGCAGGACGGCTGTTGATCTTTTCCCACTCTTCTGCTGCTTCTGCACTGAGCGTGAATTCGTTGCGGTCGGCCAGTACCCGGCGGGCGGCAACCGTCAAGTGGGTCACGACAAACTCGGTCAGCTGCGTCCCGTTCACCCTTACTGCACGATCAATCAAGGCGCGATCGGCGGGCGTCATGCGAACCTCAATTCTCTCACTGCGCCGAGGACGCACTTCGGTAGCCACTGTCACCTCCCTAGCATCGAATCAAAACTGTACGGTAAATGTACGGCACAAGTGGGGAGAAATCAACGGTCAATTATCCCGCCGGTGGGTGGTTTCTTAGCGGCGGATGAGGGTGCCGGGGCGGGCGCCGGTGGGCTGGCCACCTCTGAAGGTCACCTCACCACCGCAGACGGTGGCGTCGTAGCCGTCGGCCGATTGCAGCAGGCGGCGGGCGCCGGTGGGCAGATCGCCCACCACCTCGGGCAGATGCAAGCTCATGGCGTCGAGATCGATCACGTTGATGTCGGCCCGCTTGCCTTTGGCCAACACGCCCCGGTCTTCGAAGCCGTACAGCTCAGCCGGCTCGGAAGTGAGCATCTTTATCGCCTCGGCGATGGAGAGCTTCGGCCCTCGCTGCCGGTCGCGCACCCAGTGCTGGAGCATGTAGGTGGGCAGGCTGGCGTCGGAGATCACGCTGCAATGGGCGCCGCCGTCGGCCAATCCGACCACGGTCATGGGATGCACCATCATCTCGCGCAGGTCTTCCAGGTCGCCGTGGCGGTAGCCGGTGAAGAACACCTGGAGCATCCCCCGCTCGCACATCAGGTCGTAGACCAGGCCGAACACATCGGCGCCGGTCTTGTCGGCCATGGCGGCCACCGATTCCGACGGGTCGGGCTCGAAAACCGGACCGCCGTCAAACGGGAACGTGGCGTGAAAGGAGTGGCGCAAGATGCCGACAGCCGGGTCGCTCGGAATGTCCTCGGACAAGATGGCCGCCCTGACCTCGGGGCGGCGAAGCTCGACCAGGCGCTCCTCTAGCGGCAGATCGTCGAGGGGCTCATAGGTGGGCCGTTTTTTGAACGGGTTGAACTGGTCCCACCCGGCCAGCAAACCGCCGGGGCGGCCCTGCACCTGGGGCACCAGCTTGGCCCCTTCGGCGTTGGCCCGCTCCACGATGTCCATCTGCTCGCGCCATTGGCCGGGATTGACGTGCACTTGCACCATGGTGAAGGTGATGGCCCGACCAGTCTCCAGACTCAGGCGCCGGTAGAGCTCCACCTCGCGGATGGGGGCGTCGGGATCCTCGCCCATCGAGCCGGCTGGCACCACCTCCACCAGCGACTGGCCGTCGAGCGCGCTCATGATGGCGGCCAGTTCCTCGTGGTCGGCGAAGGTGCCCGGCACCGGCACCCCCGACAGGGAGGTGTGCATGGGCAGCCGGTTGGTGGAGAACGCCACCGCTCCGGCCTGGGTCCCCTCGCCCACGATGCGGGCCATCTCGGCCAGCTCCGCCGCGGTGGCCGATTCGGTGGTGGCCCCCCGCTCGCCCATCACGTAAGCCCGCACCGCGCCGTGGGGCACTTGCGCGGCCACGTCGATGGTCCGGCCCAGCCGCTCGAGCTCGTCGAGGTACTCGGGGAAGGTCTCCCACCGCCAGGTGATCCCCTCATGGAGGGCTGCGCCGGGGATGTCCTCCACGCCCTCCATCAGCTCGATCAGCCAGTCGTGGCGGCTGGGGTCGGCGGGGGCGAACCCCACCCCGCAGTTGCCCATCACCACTGTGGTCACCCCGTGCCACGCCGAGGGGGCCATGATCGGATCCCAGGTGGCCTGTCCGTCGTAATGGGTGTGCACGTCGACAAACCCCGGGGTCACATAGCGGCCCGCGGCGTCGATCACCTCAGCGGCATCGGCGTCGATCCGGCCATCTACGGCGGCTACTCGTCCATCAGACACAGCAACATCGGCCACGGCGGGCGCGGCCCCCGTCCCGTCGACAACAGTGCCCCCGCGAATCAGCAGATCAAACATGGCTGCCATTCTTCCAGGCCGCGATGACAACGCCTGTGCCGCCAATGCGGCGATTGGCAAAAGAGGGCTCAGGCCCGGGCGAAGTAGGGGTTGTCGCCAGCTTCGTGGTCGGTGGCGTCCACCACTTCGGTGATCTCGGGGATGGCCTCGGTGATCATCACCGTGATCCCCTCCCGCAAGGTGGCCGCGCTCATGGCACAGCCCTGGCAGCCGCCGCCCATGGTGATGTAGGCGGTGTGCCCCTCCACCCCCAGCAGATTGGCGAACCCGCCGTGGGAGGCCAGCGAGGGATTGATGTGCTGGTCGAGAAGCTGCTGGAGCTGCTCGGGGATTGTGCCGGAGAGCTCTAGGTCGGCCCCGGCCAGCAGATCGGGCTTGTTGGGGTTGCGGATAACCAGCCCGCCCTGCATGGGGTTGTTGGGCAGATCCAGGGTGGCGCCGGTCAGGTTCTCCACCGACTCCTCGGGAATCATCACGGTGAGGCCATCGGAGGTGATGTGGCGGTGGCCCTCGGTGCAATCGGCCACCTCCTCGAACGCCAGATCGTAGGTGTAGTCGGCGCCGCTGGTGCCGGTGATCTCGATGCGCAGGCCGAGGGATTCGGGATCGTCCTCATTCGACCGAATTTCGAGCACCTTCTCAATGGCCGCTTCGGTGACTTCGAACAGTTGGGCTTCCACAGTTTCGCTCACAACCACCAGCCTACCCGAGCCTCACCCCGCCCACCATGGCCTGAACCGCTGAATCAAGCGAGAAATCAACCCCGGCGGATGCGGCCCCGCAGCGACCGGAAGGCCAGTGATTGGGCCAGAATCCCCACCACGCCGATGGCCAGCAACGCCCGACCCAACGCCCAGCCGTCCCATCCGGAGAACAGCGAGCGCATTCCCTCCAGCGCATAGGTCATGGGGTTGAACCAGGTGATGGCGGCCAGCCAGTCGGTCATCACCTCCCGGCTTACCCAGGCAGTGGTCAAGAACATGAAGGGGAAGAACAAAAGGAAGCTGGAGTTGACCGCGGCGGGGTTCCCGGTGCGCAGCGCGATGGCGTAGGGGAAGCCGGTGAAGGCCAACCCCCACAGCGCTCCGAACAGCACGAACACCACCAGTCCCACCACCCCGGTGGCACCAAAACTCACCCCGATGGCGAAGCCCAGCGCGATCACCGGTATGGCCATAACCACGAACAGCGTGAAGTCGGCCACCATCAGCCCCAGTAGCAGGGCGTAGCGGTTCACCGGGGTCATCAGGAGACGGTCGAAGTAGCCCTCGGAGATGTCGATCACCAGCGAGTTGGCCCGGGACATGCCGGTCACCGCGGTCATGATGGCCACCGGAAGCTGGAAGGCCTTGTAATCGATGTCGGAGACCACGTCGCCAGCCAGGTTCTGGATGGCCCCGATGGTGACCACCAAAAAGAACAGCGGGATCAGCATGGCGGGGATGATCGCCTCCAGGTCTCGGGGCAGCAGCCGCAGGGCCCGGCTGGCCACCGAAACCATGTCGCCGAAGAACCCCGACGGGCGGGCTCGGATTACCTCGCCGCCGGCCGGCCTGTAGAGGGCGGTCTCGCTCATTCCTCCACCTCGATCCGAGCGCCGGTGAGCTCCAAGAACACGTCGTCGAGCGTGGTGGGATGGATCGACAAGTCGGTCACCTCCACCCCGGCGGCCGACAGGGCCACCGCCACCGGGCTGATCACCGAGGCGCCGTCGCCGGTGGCCGCGCTCACCTCATTGCCGTAGATCTCGATGTGGCTGATCCCCGGCAACCCGCCGATGGCCTCCGCCGCCACCTCGGGGTCGCCTACCACCCGGGCCACCACCACGTCGGAGCCCACCGTTCGCTTGAGCTCATCGGGAATCCCCTCGGCCACCAGCAGGCCATGGTTCAAAATGCCCACCCGGTGGGTCAGCGCATCGGCCTCCTCCAGGTACTGGGTGGTGAGGAAGATGGTCATGCCCAGGTCTCGGTTCAAGCTCCGTATCTGCTCCCACACCACCGCCCGGCTGATGGGATCGAGCCCGGTGGTGGGCTCGTCCAGGAACAGCACCTCGGGGTTGTGCATCAGCGCGGCGGCCAAATCCAAACGGCGCTTCATTCCCCCCGAGTAGGTGGACACCCGCCGGTCGATGGCATCCATCTCCAGCAGGGGGGCCAGCTCCTCGATACGGGTGACGACGGCATCCCGGTCCAGCCCGTAGTAGCGGCCTTGCAGGGCAAGGGTCTCACGGCCGGTGAGCTTGCCGTCGAGAGCGGCGTCCTGGAGAGCCACGCCGATGCTCAGCCGAACCAGATCGCCCTGTTTGGCCACGTCGTAGCCGGCCACCGAGGCCGACCCAGCGGTCATCGACGCCAGAGTGCACAGCATGCGCACCACCGTGGATTTGCCCGCGCCGTTGGGCCCGAGAAACCCGTACACCTCTCCCTCGGCGACATCCAGGTCGAGAGAGTCAACCGCCACTACTTCGCCGTAGGTTCGGCGCAGCCCTTGGGCGGAAATGGCGGCTGGCACAACCGATGATGCTACAAGCGAACATCGCGATATTCTCATCGCCCATGTCAGCCACAAGCAGTCCAACGGTCAGCTGTGAGCTGACCGGCGATGTCGCTCTCGTCCGAGTGGATGACGGTAAAGTTAACGTGCTGTCCCACGAGGTGATCGCCGCCCTGCACGAGTCGCTCGACCGGGCCGAGCAAGAGGCCAAGGCAGTGGTGCTGATCGGCCGGCCCGGCAAGTTCACCGCCGGCTTCGACCTGAAGGTAATGCAGGCGGGCCCCGAGGCGGCCAGCAACCTTTTCCGTGCCGGTATGGACCTGTTCGTGCGGCTGTACGAGTTCCCCATTCCGGTGGTGGCCGCCTGCACCGGCCACGCCTTTGCCGCCGGGGCCATCTGGCTCATGTGCTGCGACGTGCGCATCGGGGCCGACACGCCCACCAAGATCGGGCTCAACGAGACCGCCATCGGCATGGTGCTGCCCAACTCGGTGGTGACGCTGGCCCGCGACCGGTTGTCGCCTCGCCACGTGCACTCGTCGGTTCAGTTGGCCCGGCTCTACTCCCCGGCCGAAGCCGTCGACGTCGGCTATTTGGACTGGGTGGTGCCCGAGGACGAGTTGGAGCAGGCGGCCATGAGCGAGGCCGCCGGACTGGCCGAGGGCCTGGCGCTGAAGGCCTTCGCCGGCACCCGGCGCATCATCCGGGGACCGGTGGCCACCTCGGTGCGGGACATGCTCGACCACGACACCCGCTCGTTCACCGTCGGATTGACGTGATGGGCGCCAGCATCAACACAGAAGGCCCAAGTACAGAAGGACAGCAAGCATGAGCGATCCAGTAGTCGAATTGCTCGAGGCGGTGTGGGATTCCATCGCCCAGTTGGGCGCAACCTTGACCGACGAGCAGTGGGACACGCCCACCGAGTGCCCCGGATGGTCGGTGCGAGATCAGGTGAGCCACATCGTGGGCCTAGAGTTGATGCTGGCCGGCGAGAAGCCCGAGCCCCCCGCCTCCGAAGGCGGTTTCGAGGGCATCGCCGCTTTCAACGAGGGCCAGATCGCCCCCCGCCGGTCCCGGCCCGGCTCAGATGTGCTGGCCGAGATGAACGACATCTGCACCCGCCGCCTGGAGATGCTGCGCACCATGCCCGCCGAAAAGTGGGACGAGGTGGGCTTCACCCCCATCGGCGACGCCCCGTACCGCACGTTCATGCACATCCGGGTGTTCGACTGCTGGGCCCACGAGCAGGACATGCGCCGGGCGCTGGGCATCCCCGGGCACCTGAGCGGCCCGGTGGTCCAGCACTGCTTGGACTGGCACGCCCGCAACATGGGCTATGTGGTGGGCAAGAAAGCCGGCGCCCCCGAGGGCAGCACGGTGGTTTTCGCCATCGATGGCGACTCCGACGGACCCCGGGGCGTGGCCGTGGCCGACGGCCGGGCCAAGCCGGCGGCCCCGGCCGACAATCCCACCGCAACCGTGCACACCGACGTGGACACCTACAACGCGCTGTGCTGCGGCCGGACCGACCCAGCCGGTGCGCTGGCCGACGGACTGGTGACCGTCAGCGGCGACAGTGAGCTGGGCGAGCGGGTGGTTCTGGCCCTGGCCTACGTTTCCTAGGCGCTAACCTGCGCCCATCCGGGCCTCGAGGTCGAGAGCCCGAGGGCTTACCGACAAGTCAAAGTCGGTGCTGCCCAGCGTGGCCTCGTTCCACACCTCTCGATCCACCATCCACTGGGCCCAGCCGGAGAACCAGCCGTCGTGGTACGACTCGAACTGGGGCGCCCACCAGTCCCGCAGCGGCATGCGGGAGGTCTGGTGGCCGGCCAACTCTGGGGCGCTGCCCAAGATGTTGGTTGCCGGGAGGTGGAGGACGAAGTCGGCCGACAGGCCCGGTGCGGAGGCGGCGTCTGCCCAGAGGAGGAACTCGTAGTCCCGGAGGTACCACAGGTTGGGCACCGAGATGGCGGTGTCCACCGCCACCGACACCTGCCCCTCGCCGATCGACTTGGAGTACTCGTTGAGCGCCTCGATCCGCCCGACGGTGTCCATGTAGTCGTGGGTGGTGTGGACCTGGGTCAACAGCTCCCGGGGGTCGCGCTGGTTGTCGTAGTTGACACGCCAAGAGAAGAACAGCGTGGTGGCCGCCAGGGCGGCCAGCAGCACCCACACCGCGGGCATCCATGCCTTCTTGCGGGCCTGCCACAGCACCTGCACCCCGTAGCCGGCCAAAAAGGCCATCGGCACCAGGATGTGAAGCGCCAGCCACGGGAACCGCTCGCTGGCCCACGAGTACGAGAACCAGCTGGCCACTGCGGTCCATACCATGAACTTGCCGACGAAGGTGGGATTGCGGAACACGTGAATGGTGCCGACCACGGCCAGGATGCACACCAGGTACTCGTAGAGCCCGACGGTGTACAGGTAGTAGTGCCACGGCTCGCTGCCCCGGTTGGTGTCCTGCTCTCCCCGCCAGTAGGTGATTCCCTCGGTGAAGCCGTCCATGAAGCCGGCTGAGTTGGTGAAGAACACCGTGAACCACAGGGCGAAGAAGAACAGGAACACCGCGGCGGCCAGCACCCACCCCCAGCCCGGCACACGCCGAGCGGCCCGCACCACCGGCAGGTCCCAAATCTGCGCCGGGCTGGCCAGCATGAGGACGACCATTGCCATGAGCACGCCGTAGACGCCCAGGGTTACGAAAACCTCGGCGTCGTAGTAGGCGCTGACCCCGAAGGCGATGCCCATGGGAATCAGCCCAGCCGGCAGCATCCACGACCACCCCGACGCCGCGCCGGGGTCGCCGTCGGGATCGGCCGGGAAGGCCTGTCGGGCCGCCTGTTCACCCAGCAGGGCCAACAGGAAGCCCCCGAATATGAACACCACGATGAACGTGGTCTCTTTGACCGCGAATCCGGCGGCCAACAAGAGGGCGAACACCGCGGGCAAAAGCAGCCGGGGGCGGTCCAAGAACCGCACCGCCACCACCACCATGGCCAGGGTGATGAATGCGGTCAGCGAGTCTTCCCGGCCCAGCCGGGTCATGTACAAAGCGATGGGGCTGAACGCCAGCACGGCCGAGGCGCACAGGGTAACCACCGGGCCCAGTGACCGGCGCAGGAACCACGGCAGCACGATCATCGCGACCCCGGCCAAAACGGCCACCATGCGGGCGGTGGTGTGAGACTCCCCGAACACCCAGAACAATCCCGCCGTCAGATAGAACCGCAGTGGCCCGTGATACACCGGGTCGTAGCCCTCGAAGGTGCCCTCCAAAAACTGCCAGGAGTACCAGGCGTCGATGCTCTCGTCGTGGTGGAAGGGGCGCTCGGCCAACTCCACCAGCCGCAACACCAGCCCGGCCACCGCCATCGCCCCCACGGCCACGGCCAGCGCCGTCTCCGGTCGGCGGCGCCAGAACTGCACCGGGCTCCAGCCCTCCAGAGGAACTTCTCGCTCGCGGGTTGTGGCTCGCATCGCTCAGTTCACTTCGTAGACGGTATAGGTGCCTTGGGCAAAGGCCGGGGTGCCCCGGGCCGCCCAGAACTGCTCGCTTACCCCCACCCGGCGCTCTATAGGCCCGACCACCACATAGTCCACCCCGTAAGCATCCAACAGCTCCTCGGTGCCCTCTAGACCGCCCAGCATGGTGCGGGCCTGGTGTTGGCGGCTGTGCCAGTCGGTGACCCCGAGGTCGTTGATCCATCCGGCGAACCCCACCACCGTCTGGCGCCCGCTGAGCGCGGGCACCGGGTGGGTGTGCTCGAATCCGATCAAGAACACGCTGTCGGGCGGCGTGTTGTCGCGGGCCCACTCCCCGGCGGCCACCCCGTCGCCCGAGGCGATGGGAACAGGCCACATGTTCACCTCGGGGTCCACCGCTTTCCAGATGTCCAGCGCTCCCGCGAAGGTGAGGGCGAAGAACAGCGCCACGGCCCCCACGATCCCGATCCAGCCAATCGAGGCCAGCCTCACCAGCACGGCGGCCACCAACAGCGACCCCAAAAGGATCACCGGCACGAACCAGTGGGTGTTGTTCCAGGGATGCGACGGGGCCACCCGCACGAAGTTGGGCACGATGAACCACAGCCACACCGGAATCGACCCCCACAGCAGAACAGGGGGCAGGGTGCCCCTCCACAGCTGGGCGGCCAGCATCAACGCCAGGAACACTCCGGCGTTTCGCCACCAGAACGTGAGCAGGCCGTCTTGTTCGGGCGAATAGCTGGGGGGCTGCATCCAGGGTCCGTTCACCCAGGTCTCGTACACGATCTCGGTATTGAGCGGCTCGATCCACAGTGCGGCGGGCAGCGAGAACACCAGCGCGGGCAAAGCGAACAGCAGCCACTGCCAGCGGCAGTCCAGCACCGCCCAGATCAGGCCCAGGCCCAGCGCCACCCCGAAGGAGTACACGTGGAACAGCGGCATCAGCCCGACGATCACCCCGGCGGCAGCGAACAGCCGGCGCGATCCCGACTTGTGGGCCTCTCGCATGAGCATCACAACGATCAACAGAAGGGAGAACCCGGCCAGGGTCGGGCGCTGAGGAAAGAGGTTCCCGGTGACCGCGTTCTCCATCAAGATGTTGCCCGCGTGGTGGCGGGTGTAGTCGGTGGGAAGGTCCCAGATGATGCTCCAGCCGCCCTCGGCCCGGTCGTGGAAGAAGCGGAGCCAGCCCAGCCCGCCGAACAGGGTGAACACCAGCACAGCACCCACCCCCACGGCTCGGCTGGAGAACAGCCTCACCCCCACCAGATACAGCACCGGCACGAAGGCGAACGCCAGATAGCCCGACGACACCTCCAGGCCGCCGAAGGCGCTCAGCCCGGCCCGGTCGAGCATGGCGGCGAAGAAGTCGATGCCGAAGTGATAGGGCAGCCGGTCGACGCCGAATGCGGTGGGCAGTTCGGGGGGGAAGTTCTCGGCGTGGGCGAAAGAAGAGGCGTAGGTGAGGTGGGCCTGCCAGTCGGTCCACGACGACAGGTGCCCGGCCAGCACGCCCCCCGACCCGTCGGGCAGATAGGCCCGGTTCAAGATCCACACGGTGAGCGCCCAAGCCGGGGCGGTGAGTATCAGCAGGGGGGCCGGGTTGTCGGGGCGGGAGATGGGCCGCATGAGGCGGCGCCGGAAGTCCCGGCACTCGGCGCCGACCTGGCCGATGCCGGTGCGCCAGCCCACCGCCGAGAGCGCGGTGGCTGCCAAGGCCGCCCCGGCCACCACCGGCCCGCTCAACGCACCGACGGCCCAGCCCGCGCCATAGCCCACCAGGGTGACCGCCATGAACCCGACCACCGCGCCGTAGGCCACCCGCTCCTCTATGCGGAGCTTCAGCCCGGTCAGATAGGTGAACCCGATGCCCACCAGCACGCAGTCGGCAAGGAGCAGCGCTACCCACAGCTTCATCGGCTCACACCACTAGTTGGCGGGCAACCACCGACCGCAGAAGTCCCGGGGCCAGGGCTGGTCCCCCCTCCGGGCGTAGAGCAGGCGGGCGCGGGCGTCTTGTTCTTCGGGCGGGGCGTGGGCCGGGTTTCCGGTGCCGCCCACCGTTCTCCACGTCCGGGGCTCGAACTGGTAGGCCCCGTAGAACAGGCCGTTGGCGCTCTCGGCGGTGTAGTTGTTGGTGGATTCGCAGAATCGCAGGTTGTACCAGTGCTGCTCGGTGGGCTCGATGAACCCGTTCTCAACCCGCTCCCGTTCGGCCATGTCGTTGATCTCCGCGATGTACACCACCCATTCGGCTGCCTCTATCGCCACGACGGTGTCCCTCAGGCGGCTGTTCAGGTAGGGAACAGCTTCGTCGAGGCGCTTGATCCGGGCCACGGTTCGCTCGCGCTCACCTGGCACGTTCTGCGTTGCTGCCAGGGCCTCCTCCAGCACCTCCGACACCTCTGACAACAGGGCGTCTCTCCAAATTGCGTCGGTGGCCTCGGTCACCCCCAGGAGGAAGACCAGGTCTTCGAGATAGCCGCCCGCCATGTACTCCTGCACCACGAGCCGCTCGGCCTCGTCCAACAGCAGCTGCTTGCCGGTGTCGGTGTCGTTCAGCCGATCCAGCCGTCCCAGTTGGTTGTGCAGCTCATCCACTGTGCGGTCGAGCGCCCTTTGCAGGCTGTCCCGGGCGGCAACGGCCACCTCCAAGTCCTGTTTCGCCCGCTCGAGATCGCGCCACGGGGGCACGGCCGCCTCAATCGCCACCGGCTGCACCTCGTCGGCCTCGTCGGCCTGGCCGAAGGCGACTCCGCCGGCGGCCGCCATCGTGACGGCCACCGCTACGAAAAGAACCGTCAAGCGACTGCGTTCTTGAGCCCGCAAACTCTCTCCCCAATTCGGCTACCCTCGAAACGGGTTTACCGCAACGCCTTTCAGGGCAGCAAAACCCCTACCGGCTGTCACAAATCTACCGACTATGCCCACTATCGCTTCAACCGACCCTGCCCAACCCCTTGCGGGACATGAGACCGACGCGATTTTGATCGTGTCGTTCGGCGGGCCGGAGGGCCCCGACGAGGTGATGCCGTTCCTGCGCAATGTGACCGCCGGACGGGGCATCGGCGACGAGCGCTTGGCCCATGTGGCCGAGCACTATCACGTGTTCGGGGGGGTGAGCCCCATCAACCAGTGCAACCGCGATCTGGTGTCCGCCCTGGCTGCCGAATTGCATTCTCGGGGGGTGGATTTGCCGGTGTACTGGGGCAATCGGAACTGGCGGCCGATGCTGGCCGACACCGTGGCCCAGATGCGCGACGACGGGGTCTCCCGAGCGGTCGGGTTCGCCACCTCGGGCTTCGGCTCCTACTCCGGCTGCCGCCAGTACGCCGAGGACATCGAGCGGGCCCGGGCGGCGGTCGGCCCCGAAGCACCGGTGATCCACAAGGTGGCGCCGTTCTGGGATCAGGAGGGCTTCTTGTCGGCCATGGCCGACAACCTGGCCGCCTCCCGCCAAGCCGACCCCGGCGCCCCGGTGGTGTTCACCGCCCACAGCATCCCCGAGTCGATGGCGGCCGCCGCCCCCTATGTGGCCCAGGTGCACGAGGCCTGCCGCCGGGTGGCGGAGCGCACCGCAACGAGCCAGTGGTCGCTGGCCTACCAGAGTCGAAGCGGCCCGCCCCAGGTGCCGTGGCTGGAGCCCGATATCGCCGACGAGCTCGACAGGCAGGCCCAAAGCGGGGCCGACGCGGTGGTAGTGGCGCCCATCGGATTCGTGTGCGACCACATAGAGGTGGTCTACGACCTCGACATCGAGACCCGCCAGCAGGCCGACATGCTGGGACTTCGGTTCACCCGGGTTCCCACCGTCGGTACCCACCCGGCCTTCGTCAAGATGATCGCCGACCTGGTGCTGGGCCCCCCGTCGGCTCGTTGCCCAGCCGACTGCTGTTTGCGCTAGAAGTCCTTATCCGCGAGAGCCGACGTCTCGCCGGATGAGACCCCGCTATTCGCGAGAGCCGATCTCGGTGTTGATCCAGGCGATGAGCTGGGCCTGGTTGCGGGTCTGGGTCAAGATGTCGCCGGGGCCGGTGAAGTGGAACACGAAGCCCTCGCCCGACTTCATCGACTGGATGGAGCGGCCCTCCACCGCTCGGCGCAGCTCGTAGCTAACCGTGTCGGGGAAGGCCAGCATGTGGCTGGTGTCCACCACCACTGTCTCTCCGGCGGCCAGCGAGATCACGTCGATGGCCCCGTAGGAGGCCACCACCACGTTGCCGGTGCCGGTGGCGTGGGCCATGAAGCCGCCCTCACCGCCGACCAGCGACTTGAACCCGCCCCACTTGGTGTCCATCTCCACCGAGGCGTCGGAGGCCAGCCAGTTGCCCCGCTCGATGATCCAGGCTTGTGAGCCGTCCAACTCGATCACCCGGAGGTCGCCGGGCAGCTTGGCGGCCACATCCACCCAGCCGCCTTCTGCCGGAGCGGTGTAGGTGGACACGAACAGCGACTCGCCGCCCAAAACGCTGCGCTTCAGCCCCTTGAGCACGCCGCCTTCCATCTTGGCCTCAAGCGACATCCCCGAGGAGTGGGCCGACATGGCGCCGGCCTCGACTTTGACCTGTTCGCCCCCGCCGAGGGTGCACCGGGCAACCGCAAAACTGGGGGCATGACGTATATCTACCTGCATGCCGGGGAGCCTACCCACCGCCTCCGGCGAATAGGGGTCGACCTGACCGAAATTCTAGTGCGGTTTACCCGATGCTCTTGTCCTGGCCTTCCCAGTAGGGCGCCCGCAGCTCCCGCTTGAGCACCTTCATGGCCCCCGACAGGGGCAGCGGCTCTGCGCGGAACTCCACCGACTTGGGCACCTTGTAGCCGGCGATGGTCTGGCGGGCGTGCTCGCACACCTCGTCTTCGGTCAGCTCATGGCCCGGTGTGGGCACCACCACGGCGTGTACGGCCTCTCCCCATGTGGGGTCGGGTATGCCGATCACCGCCACCTGGGCCACGCCGGGATGCGTGGAGATGGCGCTCTCCACCTCCGAGGAGTACACGTTCTCGCCGCCCGAAACGATCATGTCCTTAACCCGGTCCACCAGGAACAGATAGCCCTCCTCGTCGAGGTATCCGGCGTCGCCGGTGTGGTACCAGCCGTCTTGGAACGCCTCGGCGGTGGCCTCGGGCTTGTTCCAGTACTCCCGCATGTAGTTGCCGCCCCGGGCGCACACCTCGCCGATCTCTCCGGTGGGCAGCTTGTTTCCGCTTTCGTCTTGGATGCACAGGTTCACCCCGAACACCGGCTGGCCCACCGACCGCAGCCGGGGATTGCCGGCCACGTGGTCCTCGGGTTGCAATAGGGTGAGCACCGAGGAGCACTCGGTCATCCCGTAGCCCTGGAGCAGGTTCACGTCGGGCACGTGCTCCAGCAGATGGTTCAAGATGGCCTCGGGCATGGGCGAGGCGCCGTAGATGAGGTCGCGCAGCGAGGCCAGCCGCTCGGGCTTGTACTCCGGGTGCTGGATGCATAGCCCGATCATGGTGGGCACCATCACCGTCTGGGTGATGCCCTCGGCCTCGAACAGGTTCATCACCCCGCCCGGATCGAAGGCGGGAATGGTCACCATCTTGGAGCCGGTGGCGGGTATGGCCAGCAGGCTGGCCATGGATGCGGCGTGGAACAGCGGGGTCTGGCTCAAGAACACCTCGTCGTCGGACATGCCACCCAGCCCTATGACCACGTGGTACACGTTCAACATCTCGGCCCGCTGCTGCAACAGCACTCCCTTGGGCAGACCGGTGGTTCCGCCGGTGTACATGAGCACCACCGGGTCGTCTTCCTCGGGCTCGGGCGGGGTGGCGGTGTCGCCGGCGGCCACCAGATCCTCGTAGGCCACGTCGTGGGGCACGTCGCCGGGGCCGATGAGCACCACCTTTCGGATGGGGCTGTCGCCCGCGGCCTCCATGGCCTTCACAAACGCCTCGGCGAAAAAGCCGTCGACAAAGGCCACCTCGGTGCCCGAGTCCCGCACGATGTAGTCCAACTCGGGGCCGGCCAGGCGCAGGTTCAGCGGGTTGACCACTCCGCCGCCCAGATAGCAGGCGTGGTACAGCTCCAGGTAGGAAGCGCTGTTGAGGGCCATGATGGCCACCCGGTCGCCCTTGGCCACGCCCAGCTCGGTTCCCATGGCGTTGGCCAGCCGGGTGACCCGCTCGCCGTGGGTGGCGAAGCTGGCCCGGTAGGCCCCGTCGACGATCGCCTCTTTGTTGGCGTACCTCTCCACTGCCGGGTAGAACAGCCGGTGATAGATCAGCTCTTTCATGGGCGCAACCGTAGCGCGACGCCGGATGTGCCGGAGCGGGTCGAAGGAGGCGAGATGGACGTCGAAACCACAGTGCGATGGCTGAAGGACCGGGAGCTGATCAAGGAGGTTCCCCAGCGGTACGCCCGGGGAATCGACCGCATCGATTTCGAACTGGTGCGGTCTGCATTCCACCCCGACTGCCAGATCTCCGGGACGGTGATCTCCGGAGATCTCGACCCCTATCTCGACTGGACCGAAAGGGAGCTGCACAAGTTCGAGGCCACACTGCACTTCATGGGCAACCAGTACATAGATCTGGAAGAGGGCGCCGATGAGGGCCACATCGAGACCTGGGCGGTGGCCTACCACATGCGCCCCGAGGACTCAGACGTGGGCGACCTCATCTTGGGCCTGCACTACTGCGACGACGTGGCCCGCTTCGACGACCGCTGGCTCATCACCGCCCGCACCGCCCGCCCCCAATGGGCCCGCGGCGCCTTCCCCAAACCCCCCGAAGAGCTGAAAAGCACCTGGCACGACGTGGACATCCGCCACGTGTGACCGATTCCCGGATCAGAGTCCGAGCAGGTCGGCGATGAGCTCTCGGATCTGCTGCAACGCGACTGATCCCACGTTCGTGTCCGTCGTCTCGACGACGCGGTCGACGCTGATGGTGGTGGGCAGGTGTGCTTGGGCCACACCGAATCCGGTGACGTCGACCTCGCTCAACCATCCCCTCTTGTTGGTCGTGCAGGGAACAACTGCGATGGCGTGCTGACGGAACTCGAGCACGTCATCGGAGGTGACCACGATCGCCGGCCGGACGTATCCCGGCTCGCCGCGCGCCGGCGTCCCGAAATCGCAGCGGACGACATCACCGGCTCGCATCAGCCACATCTCCCGCAGACGCATCAAGCACGGCCTCGTCGTCAGCATCGAGGGGGGCGCTGGCTAGCTGAGTCCCGATAATGCGACGGCGTTCCCGCCGGATCATCCTGTCGAGTTGCGCATCAAATGTGAGCCCCTCGCGATCGGCAAGCTGGCGAAGCGCATCCCGGTTCCGGACCGAAACCTTAATGGTAGTCGAATCAGGCATACCGCTGAGTATACCCACCAGGGTCCGCGCCGCGGCCGCCGCCGCCCAAGCACTCGCCTTCGACACCGACTTCCGCATCGACCGCTACGGCCCCCACAAAACCCAAGCCTTCACAGTCCACCCTTAGCTCTGTCTACCTGCATTCCCACCCGACAAGCAGCCAAAGGTCCCGAGCGGGCAAACTACGGCCATGAGTGATCGACCAGTGGCGTTTGTGACCGGGGCTAGCCGGGGGATTGGGAAGGCTTGTTCGGTGCATTTGGCCCGGGCGGGGTTTGATGTGGCGGTGTCGGCTCGGACAGTGCAGGAGGGCGAGCAGCGGGAGCACTCGTCCACGGTGCAGCGGTCGGACACCTCGCCTTTGCCCGGCAGCTTGTCGGCTACCGCCGCTCTGGTGGCCGAGGCGGGGGGCGAGGCGCTGATCGTGGCGGCTGACTTGTTGGACTTCGACTCCTTGGAGGCCGCGGCGGCCACGGTGTTGGAGCAGTGGGGGCGGGTGGACGTGCTGGTGAACAACGGGCGCTACATCGGGCCCGGCCACATGGACCGGCTCTTGGACACCCCCATCGAGCTGTTGGACCGCCACCTGAAAGCCAACTGCCTGGCCCCGCTGGTGCTGACCAAGGCGCTGCTGCCCCAAATGATCGAGAGGGGCAGCGGAACCCTGGTGAACATCACCTCGGCCTCGGGCTTCGCCGACCCCACCGAGGCCGCCGGCGACGGGGGCTGGGGCATGGGCTACGGCATAAGCAAGGGGGCCTTCCACCGGGTGGCGGGGTTCATGGCTGTGGAGCACGGCAGCCAGGGAATCAACGCCTTCAACGTGCAGCCCGGCTACATCTCCACCGAGCGCATCGCCCAGGACATGGCCCAGTTCGGCTTCGAGGACACCGGCCAGCCCGCCGATGTGATCGGTGCAGTGGTGGCCTGGCTGGCCACCGATCCTGAGGCCCGGGAGATGAACGGCACCAACATCGAGGCCCAGTTCTTCTGCCACGAGCGGGGGTTGTTGCCCGGCTGGGGCGGGCCGGTGCCCAACACCGCGGCCATCCGCTACGACCTGAGCGGCGCCATCCTGGCCGAGAAGGAGGCCCAGCTTCTGGCCCAGACCGCCCAAGAGTGACCGCCAAAGCCGCGGCCAGCGACTCAGCATCCGGGGGTCGAGAGACAATCGGGGTTCGAGCATCCTCCGGTGGTCGAGCGGCAACCGGTCGGCTGGAGCTGTGCGCGGTCATGCCGGTGTACAACGAAGAGGGCATTGTGGGCCAGGTGGCCGAGAGCTGGCTCGGAGTTCTCGACGGGCTGGGGATCGACTACGAGCTGGTGGCCATCGTGGACGGTGCCACCGACGCCAGCGAGCAGATACTGCGGGCGACAGCCGAGCGCCACCCCCGGCTGGTGGTGGACGCCAAAGCCAACAGCGGCCACGGGCCCACCATCTTGCGGGGCTACCGGCGGGGAGCGGTGACCGCCGACTGGGTGTTCCAGACCGACTCCGACGACGAGATGCCCGCGGCCTCTTTCGGCGAACTTTGGGCACTTCGTCACCAGGTGGACGCGGTGATCGGCATCCGCGCCAGCCGGGATCAGTCATTTGGCCGACGAGCCATCACCCGGGCCGCCCGATTCACGGCCCGAGTGGCCTTCGGCTGCCGACTGGCCGACGTGAACTGCCCCTACCGGCTGATGCGCTCGACGGCGCTGGCCCCGCTTTTGGCCCCCATCCCCGACGACACCTTCGCCCCCAACGTGGTGCTGTCGGGCATGCTGGCCCGATCCGGCGCCCGATTGGCCGAGGTGCCGGTGCCCCACCACAGCCGCACCACCGGAGAGGTGTCGATCCTGGGTTGGCGGGCGCTTCGGGCCGCCGTGCGCTCATTCGCCCAAACGGTGCGCCTCAACCGCGCCCGAATCCCGAAAATCTGACCGAATTGCTTGGCTGATCTGCCTGATTGACCAGTAATCGTCACTGCTGGCGGGTACCTTCTAATCAGGGGTAAAGCCCCACATTTCCCCCTTCGAAAATCCGCTAAGGGAACCATGTCCGAAGATTCACAGCTAACGCTCGACAGCGTGTCGGGTGATCGCCACACCGCTGTCGATTTTGCCCGCGAGATCGTGTCTGTCCCCGTGGCCGAGGAGATGTCGGAGTCGTTTCTGGCGTACTCCCTGTCGGTCATCACCTCCCGGGCCATCCCCGACGCCCGCGACGGCCTCAAGCCGGTGCAGCGTCGCATCCTCTACTCCATGCTCAACATGGGGATCCGCCCCGACGGACCCCACCGCAAGAGTGCCCGGGTGGTGGGCGACACCATGGGCAAGTACCACCCTCATGGCGATGCCGCCATCTACGACGCCCTTGTGCGGCTGGCCCAGGAGTTCTCCCGGCCCATCACCCTGGTAGACCCCCACGGCAACTTCGGCACCCTCGACGATCCCCCGGCCGCCCCCCGCTATACCGAGTGCCGCCTGGCCGAGGCCGCCATGGAGATGCTGGCCGAGATCGACGAGGACACCGTGGACCACCGCTCCACCTACGACGGCGAGAGCGCCGAGCCCGAGTGCCTGCCGGGACGGCTGCCCAACCTACTGGTGAACGGCACCACCGGCATCGCGGTGGGCATGGCCACCAACATGGCCCCCCACAACCTGCGGGAGGTGGCCGAGGCCATCCGGCTGGTGATGACCAAGCGCCGGCCCAAGCCCGCCATCGACGAGCTGCTCAAGGCGCTGCCCGGACCCGACTTCCCCTCCGGTGGCTTGGCCATCGACTCGGAGGAGGGCGGGCTGCGACAGATCTACGAGAGCGGGCGGGGCTCCATTCGCATCCAGGCCAAGATGAAGTCGGTAAAGCTCACCCGCAGCCGCAAGGGCATCGAGGTCACCGAACTGCCCTACATGGTCGGCCCCGAGAAGGTGGTGAAGCGCATCAACGACCTGATCGTCGACGGCAAGCTGCCCGGCATCCACGATGCCCGCAACCTTTCGGACCGACACCACGGCCTGCGCATCCTGATCGAGTGCGAGCCCCATGTGGAGCCCAAGAAGCTGTACTACGACCTTTTCCGCCTCACTCCGCTGGAGGAGACCTTCGCGGTGAACAACGTGGTGCTGGTGGACGGCGTCCCCACCACCGTCGGCCTCTACGACCTGTGCCGCCACTACATCGACCACCGCCTCGACGTGGTGGTGCGACGCACCCGGTATCGCCTGGGCCGGGCTCGTGACCGCCACCACATCCTGGAGGGGCTGATCACCGCGCTCGACAATATCGACGAGGTGGTGGCCATCATCCGAAGCTCAGATGATGCCGCCGAGGCCCGGCAGCGATTGCAGGATGCCTTGGATCTGACGGAGGTCCAGGCGGCCCACATCCTGGACATGCAGCTGCGGCGGCTCACTGCGCTGGAGAAGCAGAAGATCATCGACGAGCGCGACGAGCTTGTCGCCCTGATCAAAGACTTGGAGAAGCTCCTGGGCTCAGAGCAGCGCCAGCGCACCGTGGTGCTTAAGGAGCTTGACAAACTGGTGGAGCGGTTCGGCCAGGAACGCCGAACCAAGATCGTGTCGCACCAGAACGCCCCGGTGTACGAGGCCACTCCCGCGGAGGAGCTGACCCCGAAGGCTGAAGGGCCGTGTGTGGTCACCCTGTCCACCACCGGCATCGTGGGCCGGGCGTCGCTCGGGGGGCGCCGGCGGTCGCAGTTCGGGCGCCACGACTTGTTGACCGCATCGGTGGAGGCCGACCTCGGCGAAAAGGTGCTGGCCGTCACCTCGGCCGGTCGGGTGATCGCCTCGCCGGTTTCGGCCATTCCCGAGGTTTCGGGACGCAGCCGGGGCGCAGGGGCGTCTGAGGTGTTCGGAACCATTCGCAGCGAGGCGGTGCTCACCCTGGTGCTGGCCGGCAGTGATCCTCTGGTGCTGGTCACCGCGGCCGGCACGGTCAAGCGTGTAGACCTGTCCGACGCCGACAAGGGACGGGCGGTCAAGCAGGTCATCAAACTAAGGCCCAATGACAAGGTGGTGGCCGCGTTCTGCGCACCGGAGACCGCCGAGATGGTATTGGTCAGCTCCCACGGTCGTGCGCTGCGAGCCCCGATTGAATCAGTCTCCGTCCAAGGGCGGGGGGCATCGGGGGTCAGGGGCATGAAACTCAAGAACGGCGACCGGGTCATCGCCGCCGCCGGTGTGGCCGGCGACGAGGCCGTGATCAAGGTGGACGCCAACGGCTCGGTGGCCATCACCCCGGTAACCGACATCCCGGCCACCGGTCGGGACGGGCTCGGCACCCAGCTGGGCGGGGGGGAGCAGCTGGCCATGGCCGTGGTGACGCTCCCGGCCGACCTCTTGGCCGAAGTGGACGACGGCGGCAAACCGGCCAAGGCCCCGGTGCCGTTCCCCCTTGAGAACGGTGACGTGGGCAACGCGGCCGTGTTGAGCGTGGGGATGCCCCGATGGTGACCCAGGCCACTCGGGCCCGCGGCAAGAATGGCGACCTGTTCACCCCTCCCAACGGGGGAAACGGCAACGGCAGCTACGAAGCCTCCGACATCGTCACCCTCGAGGGGCTGGAGGCCGTCCGCAAGCGCCCCGGCATGTACATCGGGGGGACCGGAAGCGACGGCCTCATGCATCTGGTGTGGGAGCTCATTGACAACGGGGTGGACGAGGCCGGGGCCGGCTTCGCCACCCGCATCGACGTGACCCTCCATGCCGACGGATCAATCGAGGTGGCCGACAACGGCCGGGGCATCCCGATCGACCCCCATCCCACCAAGAAGGTTTCAGCGCTTGAGGTGGTGCTCACCGAGCTGCACTCCGGCGGCAAGTTCGGCGGCGGGGTGTACGGCGCCTCCGGCGGGCTGCACGGGGTGGGCGCCTCGGTGGTCAATGCTCTGTCCACTCGGCTTCGCGCCGAAGTTGACCGCGACGGCGCGACCCGCCAGCTCTGGTTCGTCAAGCAGAAGGCCGGCCAGTTCGACGGCGACAAGTTCGTCAAGGGCCACAAGCTGCGGCGGGTCCGCTCCACCCGCAAAACCGGCACCCGTATCCGCTTCTGGCCCGATCACGACATGTTCGATCCCGACGCCACGGTGGACTTCGAAGCCATCCGCCAGCGGGCCCAGCAGGCCTGTTTCCTGGTGCCTGGTCTGCGGATCAAGCTGGAAGACAAGCGCCGGGGCCACGAAAACGAGCCGGTCGATCTGATCTCCCACGGGGGGCTGGCCGATCTGGTGGGCTACCTGTCGGCCTCTGATGCGGTCACCGAGGTCATCTCCATTCCCGGAGCTGAGGAGTTCGAGGAGAAAGTGCCGGTGGACGGTGCCATGGAGGTGGTCGCCCGGCAGTGCCAGGTGGACATCGCCATGCGCTGGGTGAAGGACTACGAAACCAAGGTGGCCACGTTCGTCAACACCATCCCCACACCCCACGGGGGCACCCATCTGGCCGGCTTCGAGCGGGCCCTTACCCGGGCGGTCAACGACAGCCTGCTGGCCGACTCCAAGAAGCTGGCCCGGCTGGCCAAGCAGGGCAACGACCGGGCACAGCGCGAAGACGTGCAGGAGGGCCTGGTGGCCGCGGTCAAGGTCACCCTGCCCGAGCCCCAGTTCCGGGGCCAGACCAAACAGGAGCTGGGCACCCCGCCGGTGCAGTCCATCGTCTACAACGTGCTCAAGGACGGCTTGGAGAGCTGGTTCCAAACCGGGCCCAAGAGCCACGTCACCGCCTTGCAGTCCAAGATCGCCGATGCGGTGGTGAGCCGGGTGTCGGCCCGCCAGACCCTGGAGAACAAGCGCCGGGCCGCGTCGCTGGGCTCCACGGGCATGCCCGACAAGCTGGCCGACTGCCGGGTCCACGGCCCGGAGTCCGAGCTGATCCTGGTGGAGGGCGATTCGGCCGCCGGTCCGGCCAAGGCGGGGCGCAACGCCGAGAACATGGCCATCCTGCCCTTGCGGGGCAAGGTGGTGAACGCGGCCAAGTCCTCGGTGAAGCAGGTGCTGGACAACGCCGAGGCCCAGGCCCTGTTCACCGCCATGGGCGCGGGCTCGGGCGACGACTTCGACATGGCCAAGGCCCGGTATGGGCGCATCGTGATCCTGTGCGACGCCGATGTGGACGGCAGTCACATCCGCTGCCTGCTGCTCACCCTCATACACCGCTTCATGCGCCCGATGTTGGAGGCAGGGAGGGTGTTCGCCGCCCAGCCACCGCTATACACCGCCAAGGTGGGCGACCAAACCCACCGGGCGTGGTCAGACGCCCAGCGGGACCAGATCACCGCCAAGCTGGCCAAGGGAAACCGCAAGGCCGAGAACATCCGGTGGTCCCGGTTCAAGGGTCTGGGCGAGATGGACACCGACGAGCTGGCCGAGTGCGCGTTGGACCGCGAAACCCGCACTCTGCGACAGCTCACCATCGACGATGTGAAAAAGGCCGAGGAGATGTTCGAGACCCTCATGGGCTCCGATGTGAGCCGCCGCAAGGACTTCCTCATCGCCCACAGCGAGCTGGTCGACCGCGAAGCCCTCGACTACTGACGGCACAGGAGAATTCGGGGAGACAGACATGACAGTGACCGAACCCGCTGAACAGGCTGAATCCGCCGCCGACCCCACCGCCGACAAGCTCGTGGACATACCCGAGCGGTATATGCCCAAGTACCTGTCCCCCTCCAGCGCGTCGTCCTACCGGGAATGCGCCCGGCGCTGGAAGTTCCGCTACGTCGACCGCCTGCCCGACCCACCCGGCGAGCCCGCGGTCACCGGCACCTTCGCCCACATGGTGCTGGAGAAGCTGATGCAAGAGCCGGTGGAGAGCCGCACGGTAGACCGGGCCAAGGAATTGGCCCGCGAGCTGTGGCCCAAGATGGAGAACAGCCGCGACTTCCAAGGCCTGGATCTGAACGACGAAGCCAGCCTCAAATTTCGATGGAACGGCTGGAAGGCCATCGAGGGGCTCTGGGATCTGGAAGACCCCCGAGATGTAAGGGTGGCCTCCACGGAGCAGGACGTGAGGGTTGAGATCAACGGGGTTCCGTTTCGGGGCATCATCGACCGGGTTGATGAGACCGCCGAGGGCCTGGTGGTCACCGACTACAAGTCGGGCAAGGCGCCCTCAGCGCGGTTCTCATCCAACTACTCCACCCAGATGCTGCTGTATGCGGCTGCGCTGACCGAGCTCGAGGGCCACAAGCCTGTCAAGGCCCAGTTGCTGTATCTGGGCCAGAAGGCGGTGGAGGTAGAGATCACCGACGACAACCTCGCCGAGGCGGTCGACGAGTTGCGGACCACCTGGCTGGCCATCATGGAGAGCTGCATCTCCCAAGAGTTCGAAGCATCCCCCAGCCCGCTGTGCGGCTGGTGTCCGTTCGTGGCCCAATGCCCCGAGGGCACCGCCGAAGTGCTCCACCGCGACAAGATTGGCAAGCTGCGCTCCGATGCCCCCGCCTTGGAGCGGATCGCCCAGGCCGAGAAGGCCGGCGACTAGATCCGAGCCAACCGAGTTCCGGCGAGGCGACCCATCGCTGGCCCCATGAGCGCTTCTTGCCGCTGGGTTGCCTTACACCAGTAGTGGGCGGCCTCGGCGTCGTCGCCCATGTTGAAGCGGTCCCGGTCGATTCGGTCTTGGTCGGCGAGCGCCGGGCCGATGCGGTCCACCATGTCGAGGTATCGCACCAGCCGGGCCACGGATTTGGCCCTAGCTGCGGCATACCCGTCCAATGCCGGAGTGATCACCGAGCGCAGATCGTCGAGCACGGCCACGTAGACCGCGCTGGCCTCGGTGTCGGTCGGCTCGGGCACCTCAACCGGCTCCGGCACCACACCTAGGATCTCGCACAAAAGCTCAGCGGTTACCCGGCGGTGGAGGGTGGAGAACAGCATGCCCATGCCCAAGTCCCCGCCGGCCGCCCCGGCCACCCCCAGGCCGATGAGGTTGCGAACCTGGCAGGCCAGCTGCCAGTAGCGCACTCTCTCAGCGTCAACCGGGCCGTGGTACCACCCGAACGCGGTTTCAATGTCCACAAACGGTGTGAGCATGGCCCGCACGGTGATCCAGGCCAGGTCCTCCATGGGATCGCCCACATGGGCCAGCTCCCAATCACACAGCCCGGTCACCTGCCGGCCGTCGTGCAGAACATTGCCCGGACCCAAGTCGCCGTGGACCAGCACCGCCCTCTCCGGGGGCCCGGGCGCCATCTCAGCCAGTTGGCGCAGACCTAGATCGATCAGAGGGTCGGGCTCTGGGCAGTGCTCCCGGTAGAGCCGGGCCCACACCGCGAGGTCGTCGTGGGCCAGATCGTCCGGCGGCTCCAGAGCATGAAGAACATTGACCTGCTCCATGAAGTCCTTGGCCAGAGCAGCATCGTCCAGCGAACCCGGCGACCCCTCAACAAAGTCCAACAGCAACGCCGTCCCATCAGGGCTGACCCCGCAGAATCCGGCCGCCCGTACAGGCTTGTCGGTCAGCCACTGATAGGCCCGAGCTTCTCGGGCCAGGTCGTAGCCCACCGCGGAGAGCGCTGATGTCCCAGCATCCATACGCAAGAACCGCCGTCCCCCATCGTCCAGCGTCACCACCCACGCCTGGCGTGAAGCACCCCCCGGAATGCGAACCGCATCAGCAACCCATCGACCGCAGCACTCCTCCACCCACGCCAGCAGCTCACGATCCAACTCGCTCACCCGCCCAGGCTAAGCCCCTCCATCACCCGCCGCGCATTGTGCGTCTACGCTCAGCACCTCGTGTTCCCACCGGGCTTTTTTGATCGGGCTGATCCCAGCCCCGACCACTTCTTCTACTCACCACCCCGCCTGGTCACCCACATAGACGACCAGGCCATCGCCGCGGTGGGCGCCTTGTACCAGGAGTTGGGCCTCACCGGAGAAGTACTCGACCTGATGTCGTCGTGGATATCACACTTCACCCACCCCCCAGACCGGCTGGTAGCCCTCGGAATGAACGAGGTTGAGCTAGCTGCCAACCCTCAAGCCCACAACTGGCTCATTCACGACCTCAACGACACGCCGCGACTCCCCTTCGAAGACAACTCCTTCGACGCCGCCACCTGTTGCGTCTCGGTTGACTACCTGACCAAGCCAATCGAGGTGTTCACCGATGTAGCCCGCGTGCTCCGCCCCGGCGGCCTGTTCGTGGTCACGTTCTCCAATCGGTGCTTCCCCACCAAAGCCATCCGAGGCTGGCTCTACGCCGACGACGCCGGACACCTAGAGATCGTCCGACGCTACTTCGAAGCCGCCGAAGGATGGGCTGAGCCGGTGACCAAACAGTGCATCCCCCCGGAAGTCCTCGGCGACCCCCTCTACGCCGTCTACGCCGAAGCTAAAAGCACCTTGCAATCAAGCCTATGACGCATCATGTTGTCCATATGAGGACAACTCTGACCCTCGACGACGATCTCGCTGCAGCCCTCAAGCAGCGGGTCCGCCAACTAGAACAGCCGTTCGACCAAGTTGTCAACGACACGCTGCGATATGGCCTCTCCCTCGGGATCACCAGCCCACTGCCCACCTACCGCGTGGAGCCTCATCACAGCGGGTTTCGACCGGGCATCGACCCGACCCGATTGAACCAGATCAACGACGTCCTCAAACCGACGAAATGATTCCACAAGACCCACAGTGATCGTCTCCGAGCCATCTCGTCCACGCCCATCTAACCCGCCCCTGACTCGACAAGAATCGGAGATCTTGTCACTCATTCAGTGGAGATTCTGTACTGCACTTACTCGACATTCTGTAATTTAGGGACTGGACAAACCGTCATCTCCTCCCTCCACCACTGGACCATCCGCCTACCGCCGCAACGACGGTATTGCCGTCATCCCCGCAGCCCTCCTCGGCCCCTGAGTCCTCCTACCGGCCCCTGATCGGCCTTCGCGTGGTCAGCGGCGCAGTCCAAGGGCGAAGAGGCCAGGTCCAGCGGTAGCGGCGGGCTGGGCCATTGTACGGCGATGGTTTGGAGCACCGGCAGAGCCCTTCGGCGGGGTGGGTTGGCTCTGGTGCTTGGATTGGTGGTTGGAGGGCTGGCCCTCACCACTGCGTCAACCGCTTCGGCCCAAACCCTCGCCGCACAATGAGTTCGCGGAGGAATACTTCGGATGGCTTGATTTCGCGCAAGAATGCGGATATTTGAACAGCTGTATAAACCCAGAAGACACCCAAACCCTCATACAGGGACTATCGTCCGGTTGACTGAAACCCTCTTTGGTCGCTGCCCTGCTTTTGCTGTTTCAAGCTTAAGCGGGGCAGCGGCTGATCACTTAAAACTTGAGTGACGCGTTAAGGCAATCATCTATTCTTAGCTTTGGTAATTATAGATGATTGATATTTACCGCAGGCGGGGGCGCGGAGGGGCTCGGCAGGGCGTCGAAGCCCGTTGAAGCACCAGACCTGAGGAACTGTCACTCAGGCTCTCTAGAGTCTTGGCCGTGAGCATTGAGGTGATCTTCACCCCGTATGGGCCGGCCGCCACTGAGCGGTTGGGCGAGCAGATTGCCGTGCTCAAGAACGGCGACCCGCTGGCGCCGGTCACGGTGGTGGTGCCCACCAATATCGCCGGGCTGGGGGTTCGAAGGGCGTTGGGGGCCAAGGGCCGGGGAATTGCCGCGGTGGACTTCCTCAAGATCTTCGATCTCGCCAAGCGGCTTGGTGCACCGAAGACGGGCCCACAAGACGAGGGCGGACGGATGCCGCTGTCAGACTTGGAAATCGGAGTGGCCATGCGCAGAGCGCTGGACGCCGACCCCGGCTTGTTCCGGGCCTCGGCCCACCACCCGGCCACCGAGCAGGCGTTGGTGCGGTCGTATCGGGATCTGCGCGACGTGTCCGACGGCGGACTCGACAAGCTGGCTGAGCAGAGCCCCCGGGCCGCCGATGTGGTCCGTCTGTGCCGCTACGTCCGAAGCGAGTTATGCCACGGGTGGTACGACGGGCAAGACCTGGCCGACCTCGCCGTCGAGGCACTGAAGCCCAAGACGAGCGACATGGTACTTGGCGAAATCGGCCCGGTGATCGTGTATTTGCCCCAGCGGATCACTAAATCGCAGGGTCAGATGATGTCTGCGGTGGCTGAGAAGGTTCCGGTTGTGGTGATCGCAGGGCTCACCGGCGACGACCAGGCTGATGCGCCGGTGGCGGCCTCGGTGCTTCGCATGGGCGGGACGCTTGACGCCAAGGCCGCCACTACCCCTCCTCATGGCCAGCGGATCATCACCGTGTCCACTGCCGCCGAGGAAGTCCAGGTGGCGGTACGAGAGGTGCTGGAGGCGGCTCGACAAGGCATTCCGCTGACCCGCACCGCCGTGCTGTGCGGAGGCGGACCTCCCGTCATCCGACAAGTGCAGGAGCAGTTGAAAGCGGCCGGTATCAGGGTCAGCGGCCCCAGTGGGCGCACCTTGGCCGACTCCCTAACGGGTCGAGGGCTCCTGGCCCTGCTGAACCTGAAGAGCCGCGACTTTCGCCGCGACGAGGTGTTCGCCCTGCTGTCGGTGGCCTTCGTCACCGTCGATACCAGCTCGGTCGCGTCATCACCGGAGATAGCCGATACCCAGCCCGCACCGGTGATGGCCTGGGAGCGGGTGTCGCGCCGCGCCGGCGTGGCCCGGGGCGCCGATCAGTGGCAGATGCGCCTTGGCCACCATGCCGATGAGCTTCGGGACAAAGCAGCAGACGAACAGCAAAACCCCGACAGCACCGACGGCCGAGTGGAGTGGCTGAATCGCCAAGCAACCCACGCCGACTCGCTGGCCCAGTTCATGGCTCGGCTAGAACGCGACCTCTCCCCCAGCCCCGCACCAGCCACCTGGAAGGGTTGGCAGAGATGGGTCGAGGGTCTCATCGACGACTACTTGGGAGGCGAAACGCCTGACGACGACTGGCCCGAATCCGAGAGACAGGCAGCCAAGTCCATCCGGGAAATCGTCGCCCGCCTGGGCGAGCTCGACGACATCGAAGGACGTCCTCGCACCAGCACGTTCTTGCCCACGCTGGTATCGGCCTTGAGCGCCCCCGCTGCCAGGGAAGGAACACTGGGAAAGGGGGTGCTCGTCGGCGGGGTCGGCGACCCGCTGGGCATGGAACTCGACCGTCTGATCATCATCGGCATGGCCGAGGGCACCTTCCCCCACAGTCCCGCCGACGATCCTCTGTTGCCCGACCGAGAGCGCAAGGCGGCCGGAGACGACCTGTCGCTGCTGGCCGACCAGCACCACGACCAGCACCGCAGCTTCCTCGCCGCGCTGGCCTCTGCCCGATCTACCACCCTGGTGTACGCCCGGGGCGACTCTCGGCGGGCATCCGATCAGCACCCATCGCGCTGGCTGCTCGACACCGCCACCGCCCTGGCCGGCCACCGGGTGGACAGCGCCAATCTCGAACACCTTGCCGGCGAAGAATTCTGCGATTGGTACGAGCACGTTCCCTCTTTCTCCGGCCGGGTGCTCGCCTCCGAATTCCCGGTTACCGATCAGGAATTCCGGTTGCGGGTTCTGACCCCTCTTGGAGGTACCAACCACTGGGAGCTTCCCGACGACCCAGAACTTCCCATCGTCCGAAAATTTCCCGACGACCCGGCGCTGGCCCGAGGGGCCGAGTTGGCCGCGGCCCGAGCCTCTGACCAGTTCACCCGCTTCGACGGCAACTTGGGCGCCCTAGACCTTTCCGAGCTGACCGAGAGCGTAATGTCGCCCACCAGCCTGGAGGCGTGGGCCGACTGCCCGATGCGCTACCTCTTCAAACACATCTTGGGAGTGCAGACCGCAGAGCAGCCCGAGGAGTTGGTGGCCATTTCCGCCCTAGAGAAGGGCTCGCTGGTTCACAAGGCTCTGGACAAATTCATGAGGGAGCAACTGGAAAGCGGCCAAGTGCCGCCTCCTGGCCAACCCTGGAGCGCCCAGCAGCACGACCGCCTGCTGGAGATCGGAGAGCAGGTGTGCTCCGAGGCCGAGTCCAAGGGATTGACCGGCACCCCGGTGTACTGGCACCACGACCGCGGCCGAATCATGGCCGACTTGGACCGTTTCTTGCGAGAGGACAACGAACTCCGCCAAGAACGGCTCGTCGCTCCCGTGGCCAGCGAGTTGGCCTTCGGGATGGGCGGTAGCAAGCCCGACGACCATGAGGCCATCGATGTGGAACTGCCCGAAGGCCAGTCGGTGCGGTTCCGGGGCCAGATCGACCGGGTCGACCAAGGGGAGGGCGGCCTCCTGGTTACCGACTACAAAACCGGCAAGGCCGACCCCTACAAAGGACTAGACGAAGGCAGCAAGAATTGGGACCCGGTCCAGCGGGGCACCCGGCTCCAACTTCCGGTGTACGCATTGGCGGCACAAGACGGCTTGGCCGACTCCGATGTCCCGGTGCGGGCCCAGTACTGGTTTGTCACCGGCGAACAGGAGTTCAAGACCTGCGGCTACTCCCTTGACGAAAGCGTTCTCAGCCGTTTCCGCGAGGCGCTGGGCGTAATCACCGAGGGCATCGGCACCGGTGTGTTCTGCGACCGCCCCCAGCCCGGCCAAACCGAGGGCCCGTACAGCCAGTACTGCGATTTCTGCAACGCCGACCGGCTCGGCACTGAGGATCGGCGCCGGAAATGGGAGCGCATGCAGCACCAGGCTGAGCTGGCCGTCTACCGAAACCTGGCCGAGCCCCCCGAGGACGATTCCAGCGGGGAGGTGGGTTGACGATGGCAGATTCTGAGCAAATCCGAGCCGCGCAAGATCAAGCCGATCGGCACACCATCACCGCCGATTTGGACTCGACCCTGTTCGTGGAAGCCGGTGCCGGATCGGGCAAGACCACCGCGTTGGTTGAGCGGGTGCTAGCCCTGCTCGATCACGGCGTTGACATGGAGAACATCGCGGCCATCACCTTCACCGAGAAAGCCGCCGACGAGCTGAAGAACCGCCTGCGCCAGAGGCTCTCCCACGCCGGCGACCACCCCGAGGCGCTCGACCAACTCGACGGCGCGGCCATCACCACCCTCCACGGATTCGCGCTCCGCATCCTCTCCCAGCACGCCATCGAAGCCGGTTTGCCGCCCCGGCTTGAGGTGAGCCCCTTCGACTCCTTTGAGGATCGGTGGGTGGAGTCGCGCGCCCAGCTGCTGCACAGCCCCGAGCAGCAGCACCCGCTGGTGCTGGCCCGAATCATGGGAATCTCCATCAACCATCTGCGCGATCTGGCCCAAGCGCTGGATAACAACTGGGACTTGGTCAGCGAGCGAATGGGAACCCTCCCCCCTCCCTCAGGGCCGGTCGAGTTGCCCGACCTCAGCGATTTCGCCGACAGGTTCCAAGCCGTGGCCGACTTGGCCCACTATTGCCAAAACCCCGACGACAAGATGCTGCCCCGGCTCGAAGCTGTCGGTCAGCGAGCCGAGCTCCTCCGCAGGGCCGAAGGCGACAACGAGCAAAAGCTCGCGCTGCTGGTGCAGCCGGGCTTGAAGTTCGCCAAAGCAGGCCGAATGGGCAACTGGCCCGATAGAGACGGCGATGGACCCTCCCTGTCGGAGGTGGCCGAACGGCTACGCGATCTGGGGGATGCCATCACCCAGGCCAAACAGGACACCTCCGATGCGGTCCTCGAACGGCTGGCTTTGGTATTGGCAGCGCTCATTATGGAAGCCGCCGAAGACCGCCGACAGCGGGGCGTGCTGGAGTTCCACGACCTGTTGGTGCTGGCCCGAAACCTACTGCGGCACCCTCAACACGGTGCAGGGGTGCGAGCCGCCTTGGCCGAGCGCTACCAACGACTGCTGCTCGACGAGTTCCAGGACACCGACCCCATTCAGATCGACTTGGCCAAACTCATCGCCACCCCGCCCGACCAGACCGAGGAATGGCCCGGACTCCAAGACCAGGCCGGACGATTGTTCTACGTGGGCGACCCCAAGCAGTCGATCTACCGGTTCCGACGGGCCGACATCGCGGTGTTTGCCGAGGCTGGGAGCGGATCGTCCGTGGCCCGCAAGACGCTTACCCAGAACTTCCGAACGGTCAAGCCCATCATCGATTGGATCAACGACCTGTTCGACGGGTTCATGGAACCACCCGACACCGGCGAGCAGCATGTCCAACCCCTCTACCAGCCGCTCGACCCCGTCCGAGGCGAACCGCCGACGGGAGCTCCGGTTGCCGTATTGGACACAGAGCATCCCCGGGGAACTCGTACCGGTGGGCTTCGCGAAGCTGAAGCCGACGACATCGCTCAGGTCATCATGACTGCCATCGGTCAAGAGTGGTCGGTAGGAGACGGGCGGGATGAGAATGGCAACGATCGCTGGAGGGCGGCCCGGCTGGAGGACATCTGCGTATTGCTGCCTACCCGCACATCTCTGTCCCAACTCGAGCCCGCGCTAAATCGCCACGGCATCCCCTACCGGATCGAGGCCGGCTCGCTGATCTGGGCCAGCCAAGCCATTCGGGACGTGATGGCCGTCGTCCGGTGTGCGGCCGATCCCACCGACGAGGTGGCCTTGCTCAACGCGCTGCGCTCCCCTGCATTCGGCTGCGGCGACGACGACCTCTTCACCTTCAGAGTGGTGCATAAAGGCCGCTGGAACTTCCTGGCATCGCTGCCCCCATCGCTGCCATTTGATCACCCGGTGGCGGAAGCGATGGGCTGGCTGGCCGACCTCCACAGCCAAGTTCGGTGGATGAGTCCCTGCGGGCTCATCGAGCACATCGTGGTGCATCGGCGGCTGATGGAGTCGGGCTGTTTTGGCAGCCAGCGTCCCCGCGACGTGTGGCGCAGCCTCCAGGTGGTTATCGACCAGGCCCGCCAATTCGAAGAGGCCGGCGGTGGCGGGCTGCGGGAGTTCATCGCATGGGTCGACCGCAAGGTGAGCGAGCGGACCAGGGAGTCCGACGTCATCTTGTCGGAGACCGACGACAATGCGGTTCGAATCACCACCATTCACGCCGCCAAGGGCCGGGAATTCCCCATCGTGATCTTGTCGGGTACCTACGGCCGGCCTCGTGGCATGACCGCCAACCTGGTGTGGCCCGCCTCGGGCGGCTTCGGAGTTCGATTCACCAATTCTCTGTTGACCAAGACCTTCGCCGAACATCGAACACGGGAAGAGCAGATGGAGGAGGCTGAGCGAGTGCGGCTGCTTTACGTGGCCCTCACTCGGGCCAGGGATCACCTGGTGGTGTCAGCCCATCGCATGGAGCGCCCCGAGAACAGCACCGCCAAGATGACAATGGCCGACTTGGTGGTTCAACATGCTGGCGAACTTCCCGACATCGAGTGGCAGCCCGGCACTCTGCCCGCCGAAGAGGCGGCTGACTCCCCGTTGATGTCGTACGCCGACTGGGAAGCCGAACGAGAATCCTCACTGACCGCAGCGCAGCGGCCGCTGGCGATCAGCGGCTCGGCCATCGGCCAAATCGCGTCTGGCGCTACCCTGCATTCGGCAAGCCCCGACCCAAAGGACATCCCCGACGACGACGGCGATGACCGGCAAACCCCGCGGCGCACAGGACGGGGCGGGACGCAGATCGGCAGGGCCGTCCATGGCGTACTGCAAACCGTGGACCTAGGTGCCGACGCGGAGAGCCTTGAAGAGATGGTCCATACCCAGGCCAAGTCTGAGGGCGTGCCGCAGGACAAGAGCACTATCCGCGCCTTGGCCACGTCGGCCTTGGAATCTGACACCGTGCGAGAAGCTGCCGCCAACGACCATTGGAAGGAGTTGTTGGTAGCCGCCCCGGTGGAGGGCACCGTGGTGGAGGGATACATCGACCTGCTGTACCGGACTCCAGATGGCCTGGTGGTGGTGGACTACAAGACCGACTACATCCCCGATGACGAGACAAGGCAAACGAAGATCGATCACTACAGGTTCCAAGTAGCCGCCTACTCCCTGGCGGTGGAGCAGGCAGTGGGCGAGCAAGTGACCAACTGTGTGCTGGTGTTTGCCAAGGCCGGCCGCCCTGCCGATGAAGTCACAATCACCGGCGACGAACTCGCTGGAGCCCAGCAGGAAGTCCGCCAAAGGCTGGCGACGGCTGCGGCCTGATAGGAAGAGGGCGATGTTCACGTTGGTGGTGATGGCTGCGGGGTTGGGGTCGCGATTCGGCGGTACCAAGCAGCTTGCCCGGGTGGGGCCCAACGGCGAGGCCTTCTTGGACTTCGCCATTGCCGACGCCCGGGCTGCGGGCGCCGAACGAGTGGCTCTCATCGTGCGCAGCGATATCGAAGCCGACGTGAAGCGCCACTTCGAGGCTCGCGGCGGGCTGCCCGGCGATCTCGATGTGGCCTATGTGCGCCAAGACGAGCACGGCCCGTCCCGGCCCAAGCCGTGGGGCACCGCCCACGCCGTGCTGTCGGCCGCCGAGGCGGTGGCCGGGCCGTTCATGGTGTGCAATGCCGACGACTACTACGGCCCCACCGCCTATGCCGCCCTGGCCCATTCCATACAACGCATGGCCGAAAACGAGGCCTGGCTGTGCGGCTACCGCCTCGATCACACCCTTCCCGGTGAGGGCACGGTGACCCGAGGCGTCTGCCAAGTGGACGGCGACCGACTCACTGGGATTGTGGAGCAAGAGGGAATCTCCCGAGCCGACCACACCTTCTCCGAAGACACCCTTGTCTCCATGAACCTGTGGGCCTTCTCCCCTACGTTCTTCGACGCCCTCCAATACGGATTCAACCTCTTCCTAAACCAGCATCGCGACAACCCCACCGCCGAATACCTCCTCCCCCACGCCGTCGCCGCAGAGATGACGAAGGGTGCACTCACCGTCAAGGTGGTAACCACCGAAGAAACCTGGATCGGCGTGACCAACCCCGACGACCTAGAAGTGGCAAGAGCGGCCCTCAAATCCCGCTAGAGAAATGCCCGAACTGCCCGAAGTAGAGACGATCCGCCGCCAACTCGCACCCCGCCTGCATGGCCGCGGCATCCAGGATGCCCACTCCCACGAGTCAGAGAAATTCACCCCCGCCATTGACGCCGTCGGCGCAACGATCCAAGCACTCAACCGCAAAGGCAAGTACCTGATCACAACGCTGGACGACCACCAGGAGCTCATAATCCACCTGGGCATGACCGGCTCTCTGACCATTACCCCCGACGCCCCCGACGACCCCTACATCCGGGCCTGGTGGCAGCTCGACGGCGACGAATTCCTCGCCTACCGGGACATCCGCCGTTTCGGCCGCATCCGCTGCGTGTCCGCCGGCCAATACGACACCATTCCCACGTTGGCCTCCCAGGGTCCCGACGCCCTCAGCCCCGACTTCACCGCGGACGGCTTCTATCAGGCCCTACGCAACAGCCGCCGCCGAATCCCCACCCAGCTCCTCAGCCAAAAGCCGGTGGCCGGCGTGGGCAACATCTACGGAACGGAGGCCCTGTGGATCGCCGGAATCCACCCGGCCAAGCGCCAGATCAGCCGGTCGGCCGCCACCGACCTACACGCGGCACTCATCGAGGTGCTCGAGGCCGGACTGGCCAACGGCGGCACCACCCTGCGGGACTACCGCAACGCCGACGGCCGCGAGGGGAGCCACCAGAATGCGCTGGCCTGCTACGGCCGCTCGGGCCAACCCTGCCTGCGGTGCGAAACCCCGCTACAGCACCGCGTCTACGACGCCCGCACCCTCACCTTCTGCCCCCAATGCCAGCCGCGCTAGCGTCAACCCCGGCCAGGGAGGGACGCAGATGAGCGAAGTGATGACTGACGAGCAGAAGGAAGCGTTCGTAGCCAAGCTGCGCAAAGAGGTGGGAAGCACCGGAACCCCGTCAACGGCCCGCGACCCGGTGAACCAGCCCATGATCCGCCACTGGTGCGATGCCATGGAAGACGCCAACCCCCTCTACACCGATCCCGATGCGGCGACCCAGGGCCCCCACGGCGAGATAGTGGCCCCTCCCGCCATGCTCAACGCCTGGACCATGCCGGGCAACATCCCCCGGGTCAACGACCCCCAAGACCCGGCCTCCGGGGTGTACGCCATGTTGGACGAAGCGGGCTATGTCGGCGTGGTGGCCACCAACTCCGAGCACGTGTACCACCGCTACCTCAAGCTCGGCGACCGCCTCACCGGCACCGTCAAGCTCGTGGACGTGACCGAGGAGAAGCAGACCGCGCTGGGCATCGGCCACTTCGTCACCACCGAGACCGAATACCTGAACCAGCACGGCGAGCACGTCGGCTCCATGTTCTTCCGCATCCTCAAGTTCCGGCCCGGCACCGGCCGCACCGCCAGCTCCGACGGCGACGCCGCCGCAGAGCGCCCGCCCCGCCCCCGCCCCAGCCGCAACCAGGACACCGATTTCTTCTGGCAGGGCAGCCGGGTCGGCGAGCTGCGCATCCAACAGTGCCAAAATTGCGGGTATCTCCAGCACCCGCCCGGCACCCGCTGCCCGGCCTGCGGATCCACCGACATGGGCTACATCACCGCTTCGGGCGAGGGCACCCTGTACTCCTACGTGGTTTCCCACCACCCCCGGGTGCCCTCCTTCGACTACCCCCTCAACATCGGGCTGGTGGAGCTGGAAGAGGGTGTCCGCCTCGTCACCAACATCACCGATTGCGACCCCGATCAGCTCAAGGTGGGCATGCCGCTTCGGGCATGGCACATGCAGACCCACGAAGACGTGAGCCTGCCGGTGTTCCGACCGGCCCGAGTCCCACGCAACCCGTCTACCCTCACATTCGACGAGGTGAGCGTCGGCGACGAGCTTCCGCTGTGCCCGATTCCCCTTACCCCCACGCTGATCGTGTCCACCGCCATCGCGTCGCGCGACTACCAAGACGTCCACCACGACCGGGACATGGCCCTCAAGAAGGGCTCCGAGGACATCTTCATGAACATCTTGACCTCAAGCGGCCTCTCGGCCCGCTACATCGGCGACTGGGCCGGCCCCGACGCCGTGTTCAAGAACCTGAAGATCCGCCTCGGCGCCCCCAACTACCCCTACGACTGCATGACCATGTCGGGCTCGGTCACCGCCAAGCGGGAAGCCGACGGCGAGGACATCGTGGAAGTGTCGTTCCGGGGGCAGAACAGCCGAGGCCCCCACGTAACCGGAACCGTCGACCTGGCCCTGCCGAGAGCGTAGGAGATCACCATGACCCTGAAATACGCCTACCACTCCGCCATCGCCGGCATCGGCGCCACCCCGTTCACCAAAGACTCGGGGCGCACCCCGATGGACCAGGCGGTGGAGGCCTGCCTGGCCGCCTGCGAGGACGCCGGTCTTCCCCCCGAAAAGGTCAACGGCTTCGTCACCTACTCGGCCGAGCAGAATCCCGAGATCGAGCTAGCCCGCAACCTGGGTGTCGAGGAGATGACCCACTTCTCCATGGTCCACCACGGCGGCGGAGCGGCCTGCGGGGTGATTGCGGTGGCCTGCCAAGCCATCTACTCCGGCGCCGCCGACTACGTGCTGTGCTACCGCGCCTTCAACGAGCGATCCTGGCACCGCTTCGGGGCCGGGGTGCAAGATCGGCCCGCCGGTGCTGAGGCGAGCGAGGTCAGCTTCTCGTGGAGCTCGCCCTTCGGGTTGGTCACACCGGCCTCATGGGTGGCCATGTTCGCCACCCGCTATATGCACGAGTACGGGGCCACCACCGAGGACTTCGGCCGGGTATCGGTGGTTGACCGGGATTTCGCGGCCACCAACCCCTACGCCCACTTCTTCCAGCGGCCCATCACCCTGGAAGACCACCAGAACAGCCGCTGGATCGTGGAGCCGCTGCGCCTGCTGGACTGCTGCCAGGAGACCGACGGGGCCCAGGCTCTGCTGGTGACCACTGCGGAGCGGGCCAAAGACCTGAAGCAGAAACCAGCGGTGATCGCCTCGGCCGCCCAGGGCGCCGCCGAAGACCAGCACATGATGAGGAGTTACTACCGGGACAGCATCACCGGGATCCCCGAGATGGGATTGTGCGCCCGCCAGCTCTACCAGTCGAGCGGCCTGAGCGCCGACGACATCCAAACCGCCATCATCTACGACCACTTCACCCCGCTGGTGCTCCCCCAGCTAGAGGAGTTCGGATTCTGCGACCGAGGCGAGGCCAAGGACTTCATCCGCGACGGCCACCTCCAACGCGACGGCCGACTGCCCATAAACACCAACGGAGGCCAGCTCGGGGAGGCATACATTCACGGCCTCAACGGCATTGCCGAAGGGGTGCGACAGATCCGGGGCACTTCGGTCAACCAGATCGAAAATGTAGAGAACGTGCTGGCCACCGCAGGAACCGCCGTTCCCACCAGCGCACTCATTTTGTCCCAGCCACAGTGACCCGTAGATACGACACGGCTTCATCGCCGTTTCCAATCCGGTCGGTTTCATTCTGCTACGAGCCATTAGCTTGTGTATGATCCCGGCTGACACAATGATCCAGAACAGGACCCAACGAGAGAGGCCCAACTATGGAATTCAGTCATGACCGCTCTGGTGACACTTTGGTAGTCACTGCTTCTGGCCGGGTCGACGGATCCAACGCGTCGGATTTTCTGGAATCGCTGCAAGGAATGTTCGACCCCGGCGATCAGCGGATCATTCTGGACCTCGGCGGTCTCGAATACATCAGCAGCGCCGGGCTCCGCGTGCTGCTCATGGCGGCCCAGAACCTCGACCGGCAGAGCAAGTCCTTCAGCATCTGCTCGCTCACAGAAGCAGTGGGCGATGTGTTCCGCATCAGCGGTTTTGATCAGATCATCAACGTCTTCCCCTCGGTAGAAGCCGCCAAGCAGGGGTAACACCTTGGATCAGACCTACAAGATCCTCGTCGTCGACGACGAACCGGATCTTGAGCCCCTAATCCTTCAGCGGATGAGGCGGCAGATTCGCGCCAACGAGTACGAGTTCGTATTCGCCCAAAACGGCGTAGAGGCGCTGGAGAAGCTCAACGCCGATTCAACCATCGACATGGTGCTGTCCGACATCAACATGCCCAAGATGGACGGCCTCACCCTGCTCCAGCAGCTTCCCGGCGTCGATCCGAACCTGCGTGCGGTGATCATCTCCGCCTATGGCGACATGGACAACATTCGCACGGCCATGAACCGGGGGGCATTCGACTTCGTCACCAAGCCCATCGACTTCGACGACCTCAAGATCACCATCAGCCGCACGTTGGAGCATTTGGCCGAATGGCGAGAGGCACTGTCATCGCGCGATCAGCTTGTAGCCCTCCAGAACGAGTTGAGCATCGCCAGCCAGCTCCAGCAGTCCATCCTGCCCAAGAACCCGCCGGTCACCGATATGTACGAGGTCTCGGCCAACATGGAGCCGGCCCGCAACGTTGGCGGCGATTTCTACGACTTTTTCAATCTCGACGAACAAGTCGGCCTTGTGGTGGCCGACGTATCCGACAAAGGCATTCCCGCGTCGATGTTCATGATGTCCAGCCGGACTGCGCTGAAGGGAGCGGCCATCGGCGTCGGAGACCCCGAAAAGGTGCTGGAGGAAGTCAACAACCAACTCCACCAGGACAACCCGACGTTCATGTTCGTCACCTTGATCTACGCCGTGTTCAACCCGGACAGCGGTTCGCTCACCTACTCAATCGCGGGCCACGACCCGCCGATGCTGGTGAGCGCGGACGGCACCGTCACCGAGCTGCCGCTCACCAAGGGCGTGGCGCTGGGCATCGCTCCCGACATCGTCTACACCCAGGAGACGGTTGAGCTGGCCCCCGGCGACACCGTTGTTTTGTTCACCGATGGAGTGACCGAGGCGATGAACGCCAACAATGAGCAGTTCGGGTTGACGAGATTGGCCGATGTGTTCGACGGGAATTCGCCCGAGAGCGCTTTGGCCGCCAACGAGGCAGTTTTCGAGTGTGTACGGAATTTCGCAGGTGACGCCCCCCAATCCGACGACATCACCTGCCTGACACTTCGACGCCCCTGATGCCCGCCCGCCTCGACTGGTCGCTGCCTCTTTTGCCCGACATGAGGAGCTGGTGACATGCAACGAACGCTGCACTTGTCTCATCCTCCGGAACAGGGCCACCCCTCTGACGTCTTGCCCCTGATCGAGGACATCCTCAATGAGATGGCCGAGGCAGACGACTGGCCCGTGACGCTGACGATGCGGGCCAACCTCATCCTCGAAGAGCTGGTGCTCAACACGCTCACCCACGGCGACACCAGCGGGCTTACCGTGATCGACCTCGAGCTGGAGTCGGAGAACCACGCCCTCACCATCCGCCTCAGCGATGACGGATCGGCCTTCAATCCGCTCACCGACGCCCCTGTGCCCGATGTGTCGCTTCCCCTAGCCGATCGCCCGATCGGGGGGTTAGGGGTCTATCTGGTGAAGACCATGGGCGAAGAGCTTGAATACCGTCGGGAGAACGACCGCAACCACCTCAAGCTCGTCGTCCATCCCGAGTAGTGAGGGACTCGGCGCTGAGAAATGCACGTCGATGGCGGCTGGCTGGTCTCGCACTGGCCGCTTTCACCCTAGTTCTGTCGGGGTGCGGGTCCGACGGCTCTAGCCCCGCAGCCCCAGATGCGACCCCCACGGCCGATGCCGGGACCACGCCGGGCACCCCGGACACGCCATCTGGCACCGGCACGCCCGGTGTGTTCGACGATCGAGTGGTGTTCGGGCAATCGGCGGCATTCAGCGGCCCGGCCCAAGAGCTGGGCATCAACATGAACCTTGGGATCCTGGCCGCCTTCGAGGAAGCCAACCGCAACGGAGGCGTTCACGGGCGCAAGTTGGAGCTCACCACCCGGGACGACGCCTATGAACCCGAAGCGGCCATCACCAACACCCAGGCCCTGATCAACGAAGAACAGGTGTTCGCCCTCATCGGCGCGGTGGGCACGCCGACGTCGCGATCGGCCACCCCGGTGGCGGCCGACGCGGGCATCCCCTATGTAGCCCCATTCACCGGCGCCGGATTCCTCCGCGACGACCACTGGGACAACATCGTCAACTTGCGATCCTCCTACGCCCAGGAAACCGAGGAGATGGTCGAGCGGCTGACCACCGATCTGGGCGTCACCAGAATCGCGGTGATGTTCCAAGACGACTCTTTCGGACGGGCGGGTTACAACGGGGCGCTGGCTGCGCTTGAACGCAGAGATATGGAACTGGTTGCCACGGGTGTGTATCCCCGCAACACCACCGCGGTGAAATCTGGACTGCTCGATCTGAGGCTCGGCAATCCCGAGGCGGTGATCATCATCGGCGCCTACCAACCGGTCGCCGCCCTCATCACTTGGTCTCGGCACATCGGTTTCGATCCCATTTTCATGACGGTCTCTTTTGTGGGCAGCAACGCATTGGCCGACGAACTGGGTGCGGGCGGCGAGGGGGTGTACGTCACCCAGGTGGTTCCCTTCCCCCACGACGACTCGATTCCGGTGGTGGCCACCTACACATCCGCTCTGGCCGCATTGGATCCCGAGGCAGAGCCGGGGTTCGTCTCTTTGGAGGGCTACATGGCCGGCCGGATGGCCATTGCCGGACTGGAGGCCTGCGGACCCGAGCTCACCCGCGACTGCTTCTTGGAGAACATCTTGGGTGCCGGCCAATTCGACATCGACGAGTTCGTCGTGGACTTCGGCGACGAAGCCAACCGATCAGTCGACAACCAGGGATCGGACGCCGTTTTCTTGACCGTGATCGACGCCAACGGCAGCTACCGACCAGAGGCATCGATGGGAGAAGCAAGCCCGTGACCGAGACGATCGAACGTCAGGACTCGGCATCGGGCGATTCCAGCGCCAGAGCGCAAAGACCCGCCATCCACCGCCGGATATCCAGCCAGCTCTACGCGGGGATCTTCGGGGCGGTGGTGTTGACCATTATCGCCAGCGTGGTCAGCTGGATCTCCTTCAACAACGTGGATCGAAGCCAAAAGCGGGTAAGCGAGGAGAGCGTTCCAGAGTTGGCTGGCGCGTTCAGCCTGGCCGAGTTCTCCAATGCGCTGGTAGCCGCTGCCCCCCGGCTCACCACCGCAGCACCCGACCAGTTCCCAGTGATATCCGCTGAGGTCACCGCCGCCTACCGGGAATTCCAGGAGCGCTTCGATCCCCTGCTGCGGGATAACCCTGACGACGAGAACGTTCAGGGAATCGCTGAGGCCGCCGATGCGCTGGCCACCAACATCGCCACCATAACCGCCGATATGCCCCACTTCTACAGCTTGAGCAGGCAAATCGAATCACTCCAAGTACAGATTCCCACCCTTCACGACCAAGCCCAGGGCATCATCATCCCCGCCATCGACGACCAGCTTTTCTTCCAGGTCACGGGTTACCGAGACCTCGACACCGAGCCGACTGATGCCATGAGCCGAACTTCGGGCGACGAGCTTCTCCTCTACCGCCACCTCAACGCGTTGCAGGCCGACGTGGCCCAAGTCACCGAGCTGATGGGCAGTGCCCTGATCGCCTCTGAGGCCGACTTCGTCGAACCATTGATTGAGAGCTTCGAGTCGACCACCGACCGGATCCAGATCAGCATGTCGGCCATCGTCGCCACCGAGGCCGCCCCGGGGCTGGAGTCGGCAGTCAACAGCCTCCTGCGACTGGGCATGGGCAACAACAGCGCTTTCCGAGCGTCAGTCAACCGCTTGGAGATCATCGAACGCCAAGACAGCCTGCTGGCCCAGAATCAGACAATCGCCGTGGATCTCCTCTCCGAGGTGAACGCCATTGTGCAAACCGCCCAAGCCGGGGCCGACCAGGCCACCGAGGACTCGGCGCAATCCATCAACACCGCCCGAATTCTCTTGGTGATCATCAGCGTCATCGGTGTCATCGGCGCGGGGCTGATCAGCTGGCTGTTCGTGGGGCGCGTGCTGCTGCGCCGCATCGGGAGGCTCTCCGGTCGCATGCGCACGCTGGCCAAAGGGGAGCTGGAAGAAGAGATCGAGATCGAGGGACGCGACGAGATTGCCGAGATGGCATCGGCGCTGGAGGTGTTCCGCCGCCACGCTCTGGAAGTCCAGCGGCTCAACCTGGTGGAGCAGTTGGCCCAAGAGCTGAGCGAGCGCAACGACGAGCTGCAATCAGTGCTCGAGGAGCTGAGCCAAGCGCAGGATCAGATCGTTGCTCGGGAGAAACTGGCCGCGCTGGGCGAGGTCACCGCCGGCGTGGCCCACGAAATCCGCAATCCGCTCAACTTCATCAACAACTTCTCGGCGGCGTCGGTCGAGCTGTTGGAAGAGATGGCCGAGATCTATGAGGAGTTGACCGACAACCTCTCCGATGCGGACAAAGACCTGATCGAGGAGATCAACCAAGACCTCAACGACAACCTCGAGCGCATCCAATCGCACGGAAAGCGGGCCAACCGGATTGTTCAAGACATGCTGCTGATGGGCCGAGGCGGCGGCGAGACCCAGATGACCGACATCAACGACCTCATCCACGAGCACTCCTTGCTGGCCTTCCACAGCGCCCGGGCCCAAGATCCCGATTTCATCGTCACCCTAGAAGAGGAATTCGACCCGGACATGGGGCAGCTGGAAGTCGTTCCCCAGGATTTGGGGAGGGTGTTCTTGAATTTCGTGGCCAACGCGGGCTACGCCACCAACAAAAAGCAAAAGGAATTGGCCGAAGCGGACACGGTGGGCGACTACAGCCCCACCATCTTGTTGACGAGCCGCCGCACCGACGAAAGCGCAATCCTCAGCGTCCGAGACAATGGCAGCGGCATTCCACCGGATGTGGCGGCAAAGATCTTCGACCCGTTCTTCACCACCAAGCCCACCAATGAGGGCACCGGCCTCGGCTTGGCGCTGTCTGCCGACATCGTCCGCGAGCATGGCGGCACCATCACCGTCAACACCGAGCCCGGCGAGTTCACCGAGATGGTGGTTGAGCTGCCGCTGACCCGAGCCAAGGACACGCCCCTCGTTGATAGCGACGGCAATGGAGACGGCGGCGGAGACGACGACAGCTAAGACGAAGCCTAGTTGAGCTTGCTCATCGGGCTGGTCTGAGCAGCGCTCCGCCTATTGCCGCCGATGCCCCTCCGGCATAGGCCACAAACAAGCCCCCACCAACCCTTGCGCCCACCGCATCCAAGTCGTCGTCGATGGCCAGCCCTTCTGCAAGACAAAAGCCCATCACCGCCAATCCCACCACTAGCGCCGCCAGCCACATCATCTGGGTGTTGCCGCCCAGCGTCGCAACCAACAGGGTCCACAGCATCACCACGGCCAACAGAACCAGCAACCAGGAATCGGCCACGCCACCGATGCCAACCAGCCACGGTATGTCACCGTCCACCACTCCCCGCGTCTGCGACCCGGCATATGACCACGGCAACAACAGACCCGCGATCAAAAGGGCCATCGCCGCACCCATGAAGGCCAGCCCCGCTCTCAGCTGACCCGGTGAGGGACGCCTCCCGTTGCCCGCACCCAGTATCGGTACCAAACCGCCCGCGGGATCAGCCCAAGACTCGCCATCCCAGAACCGATAGCCGCGCTGGCCCTGTTCGGCATACCAACCTGGCGGCGCCCGACGAGTCGGTGGATCGCTCATACGGATGCAAAGCTAACCCACGCCAACTCGTTGCGGCCCGGTAGCGTCGGGACCGTGAACCCGAAGACGGGCAGGCTCACGGCCTACAGCCACGGAGCGGGTTGAGCCGGCAAGCTCGGACCGACCGAGCTGGCGCAGGTCATGCGCTCGCTGCCAACCCCAGCCCACGACAACCTGATCGTGGGCACAGAGACCGGTGACGACGCCGCCGTGTGGCGGCTGGAAGAAGGCCGCGCCCTGATCTCAACTGCCGATTTCTTCGCGCCGGTGGTAGACGACGCCCACACCTGGGGGCGCATCGCGGCCACCAACGCCGCTTCCGACGTATACGCCATGGGCGGAACCCCGCGATTCGCGCTGAATCTCGTGGCCTGGCCCAACGGAGAACTACCGCTGGATGTTCTCTCCGACGTGCTGGCCGGCGGGGCCGCGGCCGCCGCAGAGGGAGGCTGGGCGGTTGTGGGCGGCCACACGGTGGACGGACCCGAGCCGATGTATGGCCAAGCCGTCACCGGGGAGGCCGACGAAGACAGCCTGCTGACCAACGCCGGCGCCCAACCCGGCCAGTCGCTGGTGCTGACCAAGCCGCTGGGCACCGGGCTGTTGGCCACCGCGGTGAAGCGCTCCGATCCCGAGGCGATCCAGCCCGGCGGCTGGCTGGCCGCGACCTACACCGCGGGTGTGGCCGAGATGACCCGCCTCAACGATGAGGCTGCATCGGCAGCCCTGGGGGCCAAGGCGACCGCGGCTACCGACATCACCGGCTTCGGCCTGCTCGGCCATCTCCAGAAGCTGGCGGCGGCCAGTGGCACGGGGGCAGTAATCCGGACCGATTCGGTGCCAGTGCTCCCCGGCGCCTGGGATCTGCTGGATCAGGAATTCGCCCCCGGCGGCACGGCCCGCAACCTCGACCACGTGAGACCGATGGTTAGAGGCTCCAACGACCAGCGGATATTGACCATGCTGGCCGATGCCCAGACTTCTGGAGGCCTGCTGTTCAGCTGCCCGCCGTCCGCGGCCGACGACGCTGCGGCCCGACTCACGGCTTTAGGCCATGGTGCGGCGGTGATCGGAGAACTCACAGCAACCGACCCTGGAACGGTGTCGGTGGTCTGATCGCTACTCGGCCGGCTCGGTGCGGGGCGGCAGCCCGTCCAGATGGGCGGCGTCGTTGTAGCGCACCAGCCGCCAAACGCCGGGCTCGTCGGTGGTCACGAACTCGGTGATCGACGTGTTGAGCGTCCAAAGCACAAACTGGGTGTTCATCCCCAAGCCCAGGAAGAGCCGCATGGCGATGTCGATAACCCCGCCATGGCATACCACCATCATGGTGGTGCCGGGGTACCCCTCCACCAGCTCGTAGAGCGCCTGGCCGGTGCGGTAGGAGAATGCGGCCAGGCTCTCCCCGCCCGGAGCAAGCGGCAGGTGGGGATGGAAATCTCCGGTCCATTCGAAGATGTTGCCGAACTCCTGGTAGCCCACCCCGTCGGCCTCGCCGGGGCGGCGCTCCACCAGATCGGGATGGGTGTTCACCTTCAATCCCCCGAGCGAGGGCGACAGCAGCTCAGCGGTCTCTATCGCTCGGGGCAGGGTGCTCGACCACAGTGCGTCCACCTTGGGCTCATTGCCCTGCATATAGCGCTCTCCGAGGACTTCGGCCTGGCGACGGCCCAGCGGCGACAGCCCCGTGCAGAACAGATCGCCGCCGATGATCTGTTTGACCGTCACCTCCGATTCACCGTGTCGGATCAACAGCAATCGGGTTCGTTCGCCGGAGCTCATTGCGGCCCCATATTGCCACGCCGAACTCCGGTGCCGGGCCTCCAACGATCCAACTTCGTCAACCTGTGGCAAAGCAGACCCGGATTGGGGCAGAATCTTTATCGATGATGTGGGGGACGTTGGTGCTCATCGTGGCCTTTGCAGCCGGTGCGGTGCCCTTCTCCTACATGATCGCCCAGTCACTGGCCCGAACCGACCTGCGCCAAGTGGGCACCGGCACAGTGTCGGGCACCAGCCTGTACCGGGTTGCCGGATTCACTCCCTTGGTAGTGGGCGGCCTGCTCGACGTGGGAAAGGGAGCACTGGGACCGTTCCTGGCCGGAGACCGCTGGCTGCTGATGGCGTTTGCCGGGGCCGTTTCGGTGATCGGCCACAATTGGTCGATGTTCCTCAACGGCGCCGGCGGCCGTGGTCTGTCTCCGGCGCTGGGCGCTTTCGCGGTGATCGCCTGGCCCGCGGCTTTGTTCTTGTTGGGCGGGCTGGCGCTGGGCCGGATCCTGCGCCACACCGGATTGGTGGTGTTCATCACCATGCCCGCGCTTCCCCCATTCCTGCTGCTGGTGGCCGACGGCCAGGCTGCCATTGCCAGCACCATCATCATCATCCCCATCCTGATCAAGCGCGTTTTGGGCAACGGACCTCTCCCCGCCCCCAACCGCTTGAAGGCCGCCGCCCACCGCCTGGTCTTCGACAACGACAGCTGGGTCGGAGCTACCCCCACCAACCCTTGATTCTTGTAGTCCTCAACGGTCTACTGACCCGAGAGCCTTGAGCCTTCGCACCAAGGTCGACTTCCGTCGCCTGCTCATCGGACAGGGGGCGTCCGCGCTCGGCGATTGGATGGGCACATTCGCCCTCATGGCGCTGGTCGACCACCTGAGTGACTCGGCCGCCGCCGTCGGCGGCATCCTGGCCTTTCGGCTCATACCGGCGGCGCTGGGCGGAACCCTGGCCGCCAAACTGGTGAACCGCTGGGACCGCCGCCGGACCATGATCACCATGGACCTTCTGCGGGCCGGGATGATCGCGGTGGTCCCCTTCGTGCAGGAGCTGTGGTGGGTGTACTTGTGGGCGCTCGCCCTGGAGGCCCCCAGCGTGGTGTTCCTCGCCTCCCGCGACTCGGCCATTCCCGATCTCGTGGACGAATCCGACCTGCCGCTGGCCAACGCCGCCATGATGGGGTCGTCGTACGGCAACATCCCGATCGGAGCGGGCCTGTTCGCCGCGTTTGCTGCGCTACCGCTTGACGACGGCTGGCTGGGATCGCATCCCTACGCCCTGGTCTTTTGGCTCGACGCACTCACCTTCTTCGTTTCCGCCTACTTCATCGCCCGGGCCCTGGGGCTGCGGGGCCGGGGGTCCACCGCCGCCGCAGCCCCGGAGAGCCCCGCCCTTGCCGATAGCGAGCTCTCCGTGTCGCCCAGCCCCGCCCTTGCCGATAGCGAGCTCTCCGTGTCGCCCAGTCGGCTGCGCGATGCCTGGTCGGTGCCCCTGGTGCGCAGGATCCTTCCGGCTACTGCGGCTGCCGCCATTGGGCTGGGAGCGCTGTTCTCACTGGGCATCAAGCTGGTGCAAGAGGAGTTGAACGCGTCCGACATCGAATACGGCATCCTCATCGTTCTGTTCGGCGCCGGAGCGGGCGTGGGCCTCGCCCTCACCCACAAATCCCGCCACGTAGACCTGCTGGTGCTCACCCGCCGAGGCGCGTTGGTCATGGGAGCACTGGTGGCGCTGATGAGTCAGAGTCCCACCGTATGGCTCACCTTCCTCGGTGCGGGCGGATTCGGGGCCGGGGCCACCGTGGCCCTGACATCGGGGATAAGCGCACTGCAAGCCCGGATCCCCATGGAGGAAGAGCGGGTGCTGGCCTTCTCGGCCTTCCACGTGGTTATCCGCATCGGATTGGGCGCGGCCGCACTGGGGGCGGGGGCCATCGGCGACGGGCTGAACGAAGCCGGACTGCCGGGCACCCGTTCGGTGCTTTTGGCATCGGGCCTGATTGTGCTGGCCTCGGCGGCCACCGTCCGCCCGATCGTCGATGTCGACAAGGTGGCCTGAGTGACCGTCGGCGTCGTCACCGACAGCACCGCGGCGCTGCCCGAGGAGGTGCGGGCGGCCTGGGATATCGCAGTAGTCCCGCTCATGATCACCGTGGACGGCCGCACGGTGGCCGACGGGGAGCTCGACACCTCGGAGATCCTGGCCGCCAAGACCCACTCGTCCTCGGGTCCTCCTCCTGGCGCTTTTGTTCAGGCCATCGCCGACCAAGACCAGGGCGACGGGGTGGTCGTCGTGACCGTGACCTCGACCCTGAGCATCACCCATCAGTCAGCGGTGCTGGCCTCCAAGAGCGCGGCCGGGCCGGTGGAGGTGGTAGACAGCCGAACCGCAGCCGGCGGTCAGGGACTGGTGACGGTGGCCGCGGCCCGGGCCGCCCAGGCCGGGGCGACGCTCGACGAGGTGGTGGCCCGGGCTGAGGCTGTGGCCAAGCAGGTGAAGCTGGTGGGGGCGCTGGGCAATCTCGATCAGCTGATCCGCAGCGGCCGCGTGCCGGGCTTGGCAGGCCGGGCCGGCAATCTCATCGGACTGCGCCCCATGTTCGACATTCACGACGCGGTGATCCGCCGCCTTCGTCCCGCGCTCAGCGACGAGGCGGCCCACCAGCGCCTCTTGAACCTCTGGCGACGCACTCGTCCCACAGGCGGCGACGCCCAACTGCACCTGGTCAGCCTCCACGCCGAGGTCCCCGAGAGGGCCGTGGAGCTGCTGGAAGATGTCACCGCCGAGGTGCAGCCCGCCGACTCGTTCATAAGCCAGTTCGGCCAGGCGATGATGATCAACTCCGGCACCGGCGTGCGCGGCTTGGCCTGGTACTGGGACTAGCCGCCAGTCGGCTCACTCTGTGGCGTAAACCTCGGCGGCGCCCTCTCCAGCGGGTGTGCGAGTGAGGATCTCCGCTTCGTCGTCGTGGCACAGCAGGGTGTGCTCGAACTGGGCGCTGCGTCGCTGGTCGGCGGTAACCGCGGTCCACTCGTCGTCCCACAGATACAAGTTGGGTGAGCCCAGCGTGAGCATGGGCTCGATGGTGAAGGTCATCCCGGTTTCCAGCGGTGTGGTGTGGGAGCGTTCGTAGTAATGGGGGATCTGCAGCCCGGAGTGGAACTCGGTGCCCACCCCGTGGCCGATGAACTCCCGCACCACCCCCAGCCGGTGGAGCCGAGCATGGGATTCGATGGCCTTCCCAATGGAGCAAACCGGCGCACCGGATCGCACTGCGCCAATACCCAGGTACATGGCGGCACGCGTCTCTCTCACCAAGAGCCGGGAGTGGTCGTCAACATCGCCGACCTCGAAGGTGACCGACGTGTCCCCATGAACCCCGTCGAGAAACACGGTGACATCGATGTTGACGATGTCGCCGTCGGCCAGCGCTCGGCTGTCGGGGATGCCGTGGCAGATCACCTCGTTGATCGACGTACACACCGACTTGGGATAGCCCCGGTAGTTGAGCGGACTGGGATAGGCCCCCCGGCGCACGATCTCTTCGTGGACCCGGGCGTCGATGCTGTCGGTGGTGACCCCCGGGGCCACCAGCCGACCGGCGAACAACAGCACCTCAGCGGCCATCTGCCCCGCCCGGCGCATGGCCTCGATCTCGTCGGCGTTCCGAACTGCTGATGCTGTCGCAGGCCCCGGCTCCCCTGTCCGGGCATACGGAGGCCTCTCAATCTCCCGAGGCACCCGCCGCCGCGGCCCCACCAGCCCCGGCCGCACCGGAGGATCCGAGATCGGCACCCGCTCCAACGTCGCAGTCCGCGACCGCTTACGCTTCGCCATCGACCGCTAACTCTACCGGCCCTCGTCGCAACCGGCCTCAGCGCAAGTAGCGGGTGAGGCTCTCTACTACGCAGGCTGGTTTGGGGCTGCCCTCGACTTCCACGGTGATGGTGATCACGGCTTGGACGCCGCCGGTGATGTCGTCCACCGAGCTGAGCTCGGCGCCCACCCGGACACGCGACCCCACCGGCACGGGGGCGGGGAATCGCACCTTGTTCACGCCGTAGTTGATGCCCATGGAGATCTGCTCCACGGTGATCAGGCTGGGCAGGAACATGTTGGTGAGCGACAGCGTGAGGTAGCCGTGGGCGATGGTGGCGCCGTACGGGCTCTCGGCGGCAGCCCGCTCGGAGTCGATGTGGATCCACTGGTGGTCGCCGGTGGCGTCGGCGAATTGGTTCACCCGGTCTTGGGTGATCTCCATCCAGTCGCTCCACCCCAAGTGCTGGCCGACCGCGGCGGGCAGTTCATCAACAGTGGCAAAAACGGTTCCCATAGGCGGGAAGTTAGCTGCCCTGGCGGCCCGACCACGATGGGGAGCGCTTGGTCAAGAAGGCGTCGATGCCCTCTTGGGCATCCGCGGTGGCGGCGTTGGCCGCCATCACCCCGCGGGTCAGGTCGTAGGCCTCGGTCTCGCCGCAGTCGAGCTGGCGGTAGAAGGCCTGCTTGCCAATGGCGATGGTTTCGTCGCTGAACCGGGTGATCTGGGCAGCCAGCTTGTCGACCTCAGCCCGAAGTTGTTCGGGGGGCACTACCCGATTCACCAAGCCCCACCCCGCGGCAGTGGCCGCATCGATGGGCTCGCCGGTGAGCAGCATCTCCATCGACCGTTTGCGGCCCACCGCCCGGGAGATGGGCACCATGGGGGTGGAGCAGAACAGGCCGATGCGCACGCCGGGGGTGGCGAAGGTCGACTCGGTGGAGGCCACGGCCAGATCGCAGGCCGCTACCAGCTGGCAGCCGGCGGCGGTGGCCACACCGTCCACCTCGGCGATCACCGGCTGGGGCACGGCGTGAACCGCTTCCATCAGCTCGGTGCAGGCTTCAAACAGATCGTCGTAGAAGTCGGGCTCCCGGTCGACCATCTCCGACAGGTCGTGACCGGCGGAGAACGCCGGTCCCTCAGCGGCGATCACAATCGCCCCAACGTCGGTCTTGTCCCCCAGCTCGCGCAGCGCATCGGTGAGGCGCTGCATCAGCTCCAGGCTCAGCGCGTTGCGCCGCTGCGGGTTGGCCAGGGTGATCCGGGCCACCGGACCGTCGATCCCAATGCTGAACATGGAACTGAGACTACCCGCCTGCGGTGTGCTACCCATTGGGGCATGGCCGCAGGAGGTGGGACCAAAGC
>JAJECA010000047.1 GCA_022822265.1 Acidimicrobiia bacterium
GCCCGCCACATCGGCAAGCTCGTCCTCGCCGGTTCCCCCATTGAAACCGGGCAGTTGAGAGACGACCGGACCTACCTGGTGACCGGGGGCATGGGGGGCATCGGATGCGCGGTGGCCGGCTGGCTGGCCGAGCGAGGCGCAGGGGCCATCGTGTTGAACGGGCGACGGCCCCCCGATCCCGAAGCAGAGGAGACCATCAACGGGCTCCGCCAGCAGGGAGTGAAGGTGGAGATCGAGCTGGCCGATGCAACCGACCCGTCGGCCCTCGACCAGATGCTGGCCCGGATCGACGCCAACCTGCCGCCGCTGGGGGGCGTGATCCACAGCGTGGGCGTGCTGTCCGACGGCGTGCTCGCCAACCAGACCTGGGAGAAGTTCGAAGAAGTGCTGGCGCCGAAGATGCTGGGCGCTTGGCATCTCCATCGGGCCACCGAAGACCGCGACTTGGACATGTTCGTCTTGTTCTCCAGCATCGCCGGTGTCATGGGCAATTCAGGGCAGTCGAACCACGCCGCGGCCAATGTGTTCTTGGACCAGCTTGCCGCCCATCGCCGGTCGCTGGGCCTGCCCGGGCAGTCGATCGCGTGGGGGGCGTGGTCGGGACTGGGCGAGGCCGAGGAGCAGCGGGAGCGAATCGCCGTCCAACTCGAAGCCGCGGGCACGGGCTGGATTGCCCCTGAACAGGGGATGAGGGCATTCGACCATTTGGTACGCCAGGACGTGACCATGGCCATGGCGGCGGCGGTCGACTGGCAGGCGGTTGCCGAAGGCCCTGACGCACGGTCGCTGTTCTTGGAAGACCTGCTGGCGGCGGACGCCTCGGGCGAAACTCAGGAATCGTCGGTCGATCTGCTGGACGCCCTCAGGAATGCCACTGCCGAGGAGCGCGACCAGATGCTGATCGCACACCTGCAACGAGAGCTGCAAGCCGTGATGCGGTTGCCCGACCTGCCGGACGATTCGGCCGTGTTCGCCGACCTGGGCATGGACTCGCTGATGGTGGTGGAGCTGCGGAACCGGCTGAACCGGGCATTCGCCGGCGAGTACACCGTGTCGAACACCGCAATATTCGACTATCCGAACATCACGGGACTGGCCCAGCACCTGTCCCAGGAGTTCGGACAGGCGGGCGAAGCCGTCGAGTCCCGAGAAGCCGTGCAACCAGCCCTGCCCCGGCCTGTCCGTCTGGATGAAGAGGGGGTCGCCATCGTCGGCATGGCTTGTCGGCTTCCCGGTGCTGAGGATCTATCGGCCTATTGGCGCCTTCTGGAAGCCGGCGAGAACACGGTGACCGACGGGCGCCAAGACGGCGGTCCGTGGGAGGGAGTCCTCGGAGATCCAGCGGCCACCGATGCCATCTATCGAAAGGGCTCGTACATCGAGGGCCTCGACCGCTTTGACCCCCTGTTCTTCCGGATTTCGCCCAAGGAGGCTTGGTCGATCGACCCGCTCCAGAGGATGTTGCTGGAGACCAGCTGGCAGGCGGTTGAGGATGCCGCTATCGATCCCGAACGCCTGAAGTCAAGCCGCGGCGGTTTGTATGTGGGGATCGGTGTCAGCGAATACCGGAGCGTCATCGAGAAACGAGGCCGAACCGGAGGCCACCTCAACACCGCGGGAAGCTTGACTGTCGGGCGAGTGGCATTCTCGCTGGGCCTGGAAGGACCGGCGGTGCCGTTTGACTTGGCCTGCACATCGTCGCTGGTTGCCGTGCACCAAGCGGTTGAGGCCCTTCGCCGAGGGGAGATTGACGTCGCCCTGGCCGGGGGCGCGAACGTGGTCTTGTCGACTGCGGTCACCAACGCCCTGGTTGAGGCGGACATCTTGTCGTTGCAAGGGCAGTGCAAGTCGTTCGACGCGTCGGCCGACGGATATGTGCGGGGAGAGGGATGCGGCGTATTGGTGCTGAAGCGGCTCAGCGATGCCGAGGCGGACGGAGACCGGATTTGGGGTGTCGTCCGGGGGTCGGCAGTGAATCAGACCGGGGCCGGCCTGGCCGTCACCGTTCCCAGTGGGCGGGCCCAGGAGCGGGTAATGGTCGAAGCGCTGGCCCGGGCTGGCGTCGCCCCTGATGAGGTTGACTACGTCGAGGCCCACGGCGTGGGCACGGAAGTAGGCGATTCAGTGGAGGCGAGCGCGATCGCCTCTGTTTACGGCCCAGGGCGCGAGGAAGACCGCCCGGTATGGATCGGATCGGTGAAAACCAACATCGGGCACCTTGAAGGCGCCGCGGGGATGGCCGGCCTGATCAAGGTGGTGCTGGGAATGAGACATGGGACGGTTCCGAGGCACCTGAACTTCAGCGAGCCGAGCCCCGAGATCGCATGGGAGAGGATGCCGCTGAGAGTCGCCACCGAGGCGATCGAATGGCCAGGAGACCCTGGTCGCCAGGCTTTGGCCGCGGTCAACTCGTTCGGAATCTCGGGGGCCAACTCCCACATCGTGGTGGAGGGGTACGAAGCCACTGCTGACGACCTCGATGGATTCGGCCCGCCGTGGCAGCCGATGGGGTCACCGCAAGCCGTGGCCGCCGGGGAATCGCCGCTCGGTGAGGGAGCGGAGCGGCCCGAGAGACGGCTGCTGCCGTTGTCGGCCAAGACGCCGGAGGCGTTGAGAGAGCTGGCCCAGCGGTATCTCTCCTGGCTCGACGAGCACGCCGAGGAGCTTGCGGCCAACGGCGCGGCAACCGATCCGCTGCTCTCCGACATGGCCTGGACGGCCAGCATCGGGCGGAGCCACTTCTCGCACCGGGCTGGGGTGGTGTTCAGCGATGCGGAGTCCCTCCGCCGGCAACTCAGCGCCCTCCTCGAAATCGACGAGCAGCAAGCTCGAAGCGGTGCGTCGGTGCCTGCGAACGGCGATGATCCGCTTGAGGCCGTTGCCGCGGAATATGCCGATGGGCAGGCGATTCAATTCGAGGGCCTGTTCCAGGGCGAGGAACGCCGTCGGATCTCACTGCCCGACTACCCGTTCCAGCGACAGCGCTACTGGGTAGAGGCGAGGTAAGGGTTCAGGGGCAGTCAGGCCGATTGACAATCGCCTGCTCCTTGATACACTTTCCCCGCTTTCAATCGGTTGCAAAGGAGCAGGTGAATGTCTTCCACTGAAGAGCGGATTAGGGCCATCGTCGATCAGACTTTGGAGATTGATGGACGAGAAGCAGGTCAGCCCTTGGACCTGTCTCGCAACGTTGCCGACGCGGGTGTCGCTTCTTCCGACATCGTGGCGTTTTGGCAATCGGTCAACCAGGAATTCGGCACGGACATCTCCGCTGAGGAGTTCGCCGAGCTCTTGACGCCTCAAGACCTCATCAACCACCTCGATTCCTCTGGTTGATCGCCGACTCAGATAGCTGGTGGCACCGGTACAAGAGCATCGGTGCTATTGCTGTCTTCCACGTCGACCTGATTCCCGATCAGGGTCGCGAGGCCGAGGCCCTCTCGTGGCTCGACGGGGAAGAGCGCTCGCGCTGGGAGCGCTTTCAATCCCCGACCGCTCAACGGCGCTATGTGCTGTGCCGCGCCGCGCTCCGTGCCATTCTTTGCCGCCAGATCGGTTGTCCAAACGAGTCATTGGCGTTTGAGGCCGCCAAACACGGCAAGCCGTTTGCCCTGGTCAACGGCCTGCCCGCCTCCATCAGCTTTAACGTGAGCCACAGCGGCACCCACGGGCTGATTGCCGTGGCGGCCAAGGGCCGCCTAGGCGTTGATGTAGAGGAGCGGGCTCCTCGCCGGAATCTCGAGAACCTCATCGAGGGCGTGTTCAGCCCGCGGGAGAAGGCTGAGCTGGAATCGCTTGAGGGGTGCCAGCAGCTTCACAAGTTCTTTCGCTTCTGGACGATCAAAGAGGCGCTCGTGAAAGCCCACGGCAAGGGCCTTTCCATGAAGGTCGCCGAATTGGAGATCCCCGAAGAGATGCGCCATGGGGCTACGAAGAGCATCGGCCAGTTTGCTCAAATCCCCGAGACTTCCTGGTGCTTGGAAGATATGGGAACGAGGGAATTCGCCGCAGCCATCGCCTATGAAGTAAGCCCATAACCGTGACGGAGCAAGAAACGGCTTGGAGCGTTCCCGAGCCGCGGTCTGTGCACGAAGTGAAAATGGACGAAGAGTCGTCGATCTTGCTTCGTCGCCACGGAAACCCCGATGGCAATCGGCTGATCCTCAGCCATGGAAATGGCCTGGCCATCGACTTCTACTATCCGTTCTGGTCGCTTTTGACCGACGACTTCGACCTCATCGTCTACGACATGAGGAACCATGGTTGGAACGCGGTGGGCGGCCTGGAAAACCACAGTGTTCCGACGCTGGTTGGCGATCATGACCGCGTACTCGAGGAGATTGGCCGGCAATTCGGCCAGAAACCGCAGGTTGGCGTATTCCACTCCTTGTCGTGTCTCACGCCCCTCATTTCTGAATCCAAGGGCAGCGATTACTCGGCGCTCGTCTTGTTCGACCCGCCCCTGTGCAAGCCGGGCAGAAACTTTCGGGACTTCGAGGAAGCCGCAATCCGCATGGCGAAATCAGCCCGACGCCGCACCCATCGGTTCAAGACCAAGAGCGCGTTCACCGAGTTGTTCGGGATATTCCCCACCTACAAGGCGGCGGTTCCCGGGACGGTGGACCTGCTGGCCGATTCCACCCTGCGGGAAACCCCCGAAGGGGAGGGCTTCGAGCTGCGATGCCCTCGGGAGTACGAAGCGCAGATCATCGACTACGCCAGCGTCTTTGGAGCGTTCATCGACTTCTCCAAAATCCGCTGTCCGGTCAAGGTGCTCGGGGCCGATCCCACGCTGCCCTATTCGTACCTGCCGTCGCTGAACCTCAGCGATATCTCCAGCGTGGACTACGACTTTTTGCCCGAGGCAACCCACATGCTCCAGCTGGAGCAGCCCGAAGAATGCGCCGCCATCCTGCGGCAGTTCATCGAAGAGGTTCTCGACTAGGGGCGCCGGTCAGGTCGTCCGACCATTGCGATGCCGGGCTGGGGGTCTCGGTTGCCACCGTTAGTTGGGTTTCCTAGAGTGTCGGCACCACAATCCATGAGGGGGAAGTGACATGCGTTCCTGGCTTTTCAGGCTATTGGCGCTGCTTATGGTTTTCGGCCTGGTGGCCGCGGCCTGCGGCAACGATGACGACGATGGGGTCCAGACAGCTCCAGATGAGCCTGCGCCTACACAGGCTGCCGATGACGGCGATGAGCCGGCTCCCGCACCGTCTGGCGATGGCGAGGAAGATGCGGCCCCGGCTGAGCCATCGGATGACGGCGAAGATGCTACGCCCGCCGACGAGGAAGCAGCTCCTGCGGAAGAAGAGATGACGGATGCCTGCGAGGCCACCGTGCCTGGCACTGAGATCACCATGGGCATGTTCTCGGAAACCGCGGGACTTGATCCCACCGTTTCCTCGGGTTCAGGTACAACCGGGATGATCGAGCTGATGTCCCTTTACGACACGCTTATGCGCTACGACCAGGAGACCAAGGGGTATGTCCCGCACCTGGCTGAGGGTGTTGAGCCTAACGACGACCTCACGGAATGGACCTTGACTCTGCGCCCGGGGATCACATTCTCCGACGGGACGCCGCTGGATACATCAGTGGTTCAGTCCAGCATGGAGAGGTTCTTAAGGGACGACCCGAGCGTCCGTAACCAGAGCAGGGCCTTCGTGGCGTGGATAGAGGAATACGAGATTCACGACGATCTGACTATGACCTTCCATCTCAGCCGCCCGTGGGGCACATTCCAATACGCCTTGGCCGACGAGCCCGGAATGATGATCAACCCCACCTTTGTGGAGGCCAATGGCCAAGAGCAGGTCAACCTCAATCCAGTTGGCGCCGGCCTCGGGCCCTACAACATTGAGCGCTATGCGCCTCAAGAGGAGATCGTTGTCAAGGCGAAGGACGACTATTGGGGTGGTCCGGTGTGTATCGAGACCATCCGCTTTGTCCGCATCCCCGGCGCGCCGGCCACCTATGAGGCGTTCCAGAACGACGAACTCGATGTGGCCTTCCTTCGGGAGCCTCGGGTCATCTTTGAGGCTCGGGAAAACGGAGACGGCGAAAATGGTTGGACTTTCCTCCAGAATTCGGGTGGGACCGTCTTGATCAACAACGGTGTGCGGGGATCCACTCCTCCCACCACCGATGTACGGCTACGAGAGGCGATCGCCTATGCCCTTGACACCGACGTTCTCGATGAGCGGGCCAATGAGGGCACTGGTAGCCCGACCTCCTCGATGTTGTCCGAAAAGTCCCTCTTCTGGGACGATGAACTGTTCGCTCCGGTTGAGCCCGATATTGAGCGGGCCCGGCAGTTGGTGCAGGAAGTCAAGGACGAAACCGGCTGGGACGGCAGCATTCGCATGATCTGTCACAACGCCCCCAGCCGGATCGACTGGGCCATCGCGGCTGAAGCTCTGTTGGAGGCGGCCGGATTTGATGTGGACTTGGACAATGACGGCACCGTCTTGGACATGGTTGGCGCCGTCCTCGTCCAGGCGGACTTCGATTTGTCATGTTGGGGCTTCAACGTGGCTGACGAGACCCCGTTCATCCCGCTTCTCCAATTCCACTCAGAAGCATCCAACAACCGCATCGGCTACAACGATCCTGAGATGGATGCCGCCTTGGAGACCCTTGCGGGGGCTACCAACAACGACCAGATTCAGGCCAGCCTGGCCGAGATGTGGAGGGTGTGGCGGCAAAGCTGGCCCAGCGTTATCTATGAGACCACCGAAGAGCTTCTGATCTGGAAGCCCAATGTGAAAGGCATCGTTCCGACCCAGGCCAGCGGCCTGATGTTCTACGACGCTTACATTGACGAAGGCTGATCCGTTGGTTGTCCCGCCCGCCCGCCGGTGCGTAGCGGGCGGGACAACCAGGCCGCTCGTGGATATCGGAAGCTGATCTGGTGTGCTGAGAGTTATCGGGCTGAAGCTTGTCCGGTTGGTGCCGGTGCTCTTCATTGTGAGCGCGGCTACGTCACTGCTCATCGAGTTGGTTCCCGGCGACCCGATACTTGCCATCATCGGCACGGAAGGTCACCCAGAGGACTACGAGCGCATCGAAAGGGAACTGGGCCTAGACCAAAACGTGGCGGCCCGATATCTCGATTGGCTGGGCAACATAGTCCAGGGGGATTTCGGCGAACAGATCACCCGACCTGGGGTGACAGTGGCCGACCGTCTCAAGCAGACCTTTCCGGTGACCATCGAAATCGCCATGATCGGGATGGGACTGGCACTGCTTATTTCCGTTCCTGTCGGGACATGGGCCGCGTATCGGGCCGGCACCCGATTTGACAGGTTCAGCAGTGGAAGCGCCTTTGGGATCATTTCGATTCCCAGCTTTCTTGCCGGGCTGCTGCTGGTGTTCCTGTTCGTTTTCAATGCCACCATCCCCCGGTACGGGGTGTTGGTGCTGGGATTGGCTTGGTCAATCTGGCTGTTGTGGAGCGCAGGGCGCGAGCAGCGTGGCGGGGGTGGGGGCGTGATCGTCAGAATTGCGGCCGCAGTGGTGGTCGCCGGGCTGACGGTCTGGCTGACCAACAAGTGGCCCTCGTTTCCTCGACAAGGGTTCGTTCGTTGGACTTCCGATGAAGGCAGGTTGGAGAACCTTCGAAGCGCGTTCTTGCCTGCGGTCACAGTCGCTCTCACGGAGATCGCGGTGTTTATGCGGCTGTTGCGGGGGGATGTACAGGCCACCCTCCAGGAGGACTACATATTGTCGGCTCGGGCCAAGGGCATGCCGCCGGTCCGCATCTTGGCCCGCGACGCCCTGCGACCCTCCTCATTCTCGCTTATCACCCTGGCCGGCGTGGCCTTCGGTCGCCTTATCGGGGGAACGGTAATCGTGGAGGCAATATTCCGCTTGCCGGGGATGGGCACCCTCATTGTCAATGACGGGGTAAATACCGGAGATTTCCCCATAGTCCAAGGCGGCGTGCTGATTCTGGCCACGTTCTATGTGGTGTTGAACGGTGCCATAGATGTCTCCTATAGCTACCTGGATCCGAGGTTACGACGTGGCCGTTGACACCGCACTAGTGCCCGATACCGGCTATGTGGCCGGGACGGCCATTGACCCGTTGAGCCACGCCCAGCGACTGATTCGATTGGCGGTCGGACTGGTAGGCGGGACGGCCGCCGTCATTGTTGGCTTGATGGTGCTCACCGATGTGCATGCCGGATACCGGGTGTTGCTCACCGTCGGTGGACTGGCCTTGTTGTTCATGGCTCTCGACAACGCGGGCAAGCTGTTTCGGGGTCCACTATTCGAGACCGGCTTGTGGCTGTCAGTTATCTGGGTGGCCCTCATCGGACTGTCGGCCGCTTTTGCCGACTTTCTGCCATTTACTGAGTCCCGAGACGCCTCGGTCACGATATTCGAGGGCACTCCGATTCTGAAGCGTCCCGACTTGTTCTCGGCCAACCCGCTGGGGACCGACCGTCAGGCCTTGGACATTCTTGGGGGCATCGTCTATGGGGCTCGGGTGTCGTTGCAGGTCAGTGTGCTGGCTGTGGCGATCGGCATATTGGTGGGCGGCACCATCGGAGTTGTGGCTGGCTTCTTCCGAGGCCGGCTCGACACGGGAATCGGCATTCTCACCGATTCGCTGCTTGCCTTCCCCCCGCTGATTTTGCTGTTGGCGCTGGCCAGCGTGATGGACCGCACGCCGCGGAATATGGCCATTGCCCTAGCCGTGCTAGGCATTCCCACCTATATCCGCCTGGCCCGGGTCAACACCATGGTGTTCGCCGAGCGAGAGTTCGTGCTGGCCTCCCAGGCCATGGGGGCCAGCCGACGAAGGATCATATTCAAGGAACTGGTGCCCAACGTGGCCCTGCCCATCTTCAGCTACGCCTTCATCATCATTGCGGTATTGATCGTGGCCGAGGCCTCGCTGAGCTTCCTGGGCTTGGGCATCCAGCGACCCGATCCCACCTGGGGCAACATGATCGCGGCCGGACAAGACGACTTCGACCGCCACCCCCACCTTGTTTTCGCGCCCGGCATCGCCATGTTCCTCACCGTGTTCGCGCTCAACCGAGTGGGCGAGAAGGCCCGCGAGCTCTGGGACCCCCGCCAGGCGAATCTCTAGCGCTCAGCATCGCCCGCCGGTGATCTTGGACGTGGGTTCGGTTGCTCCGACAGCCGGCGATTTTGGAAGTGGGTACGGTTGCCCCTTCAGCCGAGTTTTCCTAGAGTGTCGGCACCACAAACCATGAGGGGGAAGTGACATGCGTTCCTGGCTTTTCAAGCTATTGGCGCTGCTAATGGTTTTCGGCTTGGTGGCCGCGGCCTGCGGCAACGACGACGATGACGGGGTGACCACCGGGCCGGATGAGCCTGCGCCGGCTGAGCCCTCTGACGACGGTGACGACGCGCCCGCGCCAGCCGACGACGGGGACGATGAGCCGGCAGCGGAGCCCGCTGACGACGGCGAGGAGGCTCCCGCCGACGAGGTGATGATGGATGGCTGCGAGGCCACAGTGCCGGGCACCAAGGTCAACTACGCGGTGTTCTCGCCCAACGCCAACATGGACCCGACCGGCAGCAGCGGCGCCTTGGTAGGCGGCACCCAGATAGTGAACGTGTGGGACGTGTTGATGGCGTTCGACCCCGCAGCTGGCGTATCCAACGGCCAGGCCGCAGAGTCGCTGACCCCCAATGACGACTTCACCGAGTGGACGCTGAAGATCCGCTCGGGCATCACCTACGGCAACGGCGATGCGTTCATTGCCCAAGACGTGGTCGACTCGATGCTCCGCTTCTTCGACTCCCGCGGTGACGGAATGAACAACCGGGCGGCCGGATCCGTGGGCCTCATCGACTTCGACAACACCGAAGTCCCCGATGACAGCACCGTGATATTCCGACTCCATCGGGGTTGGAGCACCTTCCATACGCTGTTGGGCGACGAGCCCGGCATGATCGTGAACCCGCGCATCATCGCCCAGCTTCTGGATGAAGAGGCGGCCAACGCCACCGAGGAAACCAGCGCAGCCCGACTGGTCCGCAACCGGATGGCGGTAACCCCCGACCTGGTCAACGCAGCCAGCTTCGGTCCCTATGAGGTGGCCGAGGTGGAGCCCAACGTGCGAACCGTGCTGCGGGCCCGAGACAACTACTGGGGCGGCCCGGTGTGCATCGAGGAGATCGAGTTCACCTTCCCGGGCAGCTCGGTGGCCAACTGGGAGGCATTCCAGGCCGGCGACTTCAACGCCGCCTTCCTGCGTGATCCCCGGGTGTTTGCCGACGCTCGGGAGGCCGGTGCCGTACTGAGTTCTGAGGATCAGAACATCGGCGGGCTGTTCCTGTTCAACCAGGGCGTCCGTGGTGCCGAGGTCATCGGCAAGGACATCAGGATCCGCCGGGCCATCCACCACGCCATCAACCGGGACATCATCAACGAGCGAGCCTTCGAGGGCAAGCTCAAGACCACCAACGCCATTGCTGCTGAGGGCACCTTGCTGTGGTCGCCCGAGTTGCAGGAATGCGCCGATCAGGCACCGAGCTACGATCCCGATGCCGCCGCGGCGCTGGTTGAAGAGGTGAAGGCTGACACTGGCTGGGACGGCTCCATGTTGCTGGTCCACGCCGACACCGATCCCGGACCTGAGATCGCCCAGGCAGTGGAGGGAATGCTGGAGGCCGCCGGCTTCGATATTGAGGTGGACCTCGGTCCCGTCACAACCGTGCTGATTCCCAGGGTCATCATCCAAGCCGACTACGAGATGGCCGGTTGGGGCTTCAACGCCGACGGTGCCACTTGGGTGGCGTCGCTCAACGACAACCTCCTGTCCACCAGCGGCTCCAACCGGATGGCTTTCGCCCACCCGGACATGGACGCCGCGCTGGGCGAGCTCTACGGAGCGGCGAACGTGGATGACCAGCGGGCCGCAATTGCAGCCGTGCAGTGCGTGTGGTCGGAGCAGCTGCCCGCCATGGTCTACTCGGTGACCGAGGAGGGCTTGGCCCTCGCCCCGAACATCAAGGGTGTCCAGCGGGCTGGCGCCACGATCTTCCTGTTCGGGAACGCCTATATCGAGAACTGAGCTCAAAAGGAGCAATTCTGAGCAACTAAAGCTCTAAAGCGAGGAAGAGCACCGTGCTACGGGTGATCGGCTTGAAGCTGGTCCGGCTCGTGCCGGTGCTCTTCCTCGTTTCATTGGCCACCTTCTTCCTGGTCGATCTGATTCCCGGCGACCCGGCCGCCAACATGCTGGGCACTGACGCCACAATTGAGGATTTGGAGGCGGTCAGAAAGTCGCTGGGCCTGGACAAGCCGATCACCGACCGCTACGTGGACTGGCTGAGCGGTGCGCTGAGCGGCGATTTGGGTCTGTCGTTGCGGTCTCCCAATGAGCCGGTAACCGACCTGATCCAGCGCAGCGTTGGGCCCACGCTGCGCTTGTCCGCCATGGCGTTGGGAATGTCGTTCACCATCGCGATCTTCTTGGGGGTCTGGTCGGCTCAGGCGGCTGGAACTCGGGTCGACCGGTTGGTGAGCGGCACCATGTTCGGCTTCATCTCGGTCCCCACGTTCTTGGCTGGCCTTCTGTTCATCTTCTTCTTCGTGTTCCGCGAATCCATCCCCCGCTGGCTGTGGGTCATCGGCATGGGGCTGATCGTTCTGCGGCTGCTTTATCTGGCCATCAGCCGACTAGTCGAAGACCGCGCCCACTTCTCTGGGTGGTTCGGATATGCCATTGCCACGCTGGTGGTGGCCGGTCTCATGATGTGGGTGTTCGTCCAGTGGCCCGACTTCCCCCGCACCGCCTCTCACCGCTACGACGACAACTGGCGCGAGCAGATTCGCTCGCTGTTTTTGCCCGCGCTGGCCCTGGCCTTGAGCGAGATCGCCGTTTTCACCCGGCTGTTGAGGGCTGACATGCTGTCGACCCTTCAGGAGCAATTCGTGCTGTCGGCCCGGGCCAAGGGCATGCCCACGTGGCGGATCTTGTTCCGCGACGCGCTGCGCCCGTCGTCGTTCTCTCTCATCACCGTGGCCGGAATCACGCTGGGCCGGCTCATCGGCGGGACGGTCATCATCGAGACCATCTTCGGCTTAGATGGGCTGGGCAAGCTGATCGTGGGCACCGGGGTGATCCCCAAGAACTACACCATCGTGCAGGGCGGTGTGCTGGTGCTGGCCGTGGGCTACGTGATGCTGAACGCCATAATCGACATCTCCTACCAGTACCTCGATCCGAGAATCAGGCGGGGGCGTGTCTGAGACGACGAATGACACGATCGCCCTAGGCGAGGCTGAGGTTCGAGCTCGCAGTGCCGAGCCTCGGCCATTCTGGCTCTGGCCGCTGCTGCCCATCGGCATTGCGGTGATTTTCGTGGGCACCATGGTGCTCAACGATGTGACCGCCGAGATCAGGGTCGCCCTGGTGCTGGCGGGGATCGTGGGCGGATACTTCGGCCTAGACGCGCTTTGTCAGAGGCGCTGGGGATCGAGCTTTGACACCTCGGCGTGGCTGTCGGGGTTCTGGCTGGTGCTCATTGGGCTTTCGGCCATAACTGTGGCTTGGCTGCCGCTGCAAGAGTCCAAGTTGGTGAAGAACACGATTGGCGACACCCCGCGCCTTCGGCCCGATCTCTTCTCTGAACATCCCCTCGGAACCAATTCCCAAGCGCTCGACATATTGGGCGGGGTGATGTGGGGGGCGCGCACGTCGCTGATCATCAGCCTGGGGGCGGTGGCCATAGGCTTGTTGATCGGGGGGATTATCGGAATCGCGGCGGGCTATTACCGGGGCCCCTTTGACAGCGGGGTGGGGATTCTGGCCGACTCCCTGCTGGCCTTTCCGCCGCTGATCCTGCTGGTGGCGATGGCCACGATTTTCACCCAGAACCAATGGACCATGGCGCTGGAACTGTCGCTCTTGGGAATCCCGACCTACATCCGATTGGCTCGGGCCAACACATTGACCTTCGCCCAGAGGGAGTTTGTTTTGGCCGCCAAGTCCATGGGGTCGGGGGACCGGCGCGTCATTTTTCGGGAGCTGATGCCCAACGTGGCGCTGCCCATGGTTTCGTATGCCTTCTTGGTGACCGCGGTGCTGATAGTGGCTGAGGCCTCCCTCAGCTTCCTGGGCGTGGGCATCCAGCCCCCCGAACCAACGTGGGGCAACATGATCGAGGCGGGCCAGGAGAACTACAAGGACCATCCCCACTTGGTGTTCGTGCCCGGCATTGTGATGTTCATGACCGTGTTCGCCCTCAACCGAGTAGGCGACAAGGCCCGCGAGCGCTGGGACCCCCGCGAAGCCCAGATCTAGGTAGGTCTATCGGCTGATCGCGGCGCGGAAGCGCTCGATGTTGGCCAGCTTGATGTGCTCGTAGCCGCGAACGAGGTCGGCGGCCTCGGCTATGGCTTGGGCGGTTTGCATGTCTTCGGGGGCGGCGGCCCCTTCGACTGCTTTGCGGAGGGCGGATAGGTACTCGGCGGGCAGGCGGCGCTCCTCTCGGCGGACTTCGGCCCGGCCGAAGGGGTCGAAGGGGGTGCCCCGGAGGCGCTTGCCCTTGGCCAATAGGGCCATGAGCGGACGCCAGCGTGCGGTCGACAGGGCGATCTTCTTCTTGCGGCCCATAGCCCGCAGGGTGGGCGGGTGCAGCCGCCAGGCCATCCGGTCGCCGGGCTCAGCAACGGCCATTGCCGGGGCATGGCCGTCGGGGTCGAGCATCAGGCGGGCCACTTCGTACTCGTCCTTGTAGGCCATGAGCTTGAACAGGCCCGCTGCTACTGCCGCAGTCAGCGCCGCCGAGCCGGGGTTCACCCGGCGCTCAACGGCGGCGAATTCGGCTACCCCGTCGAGATAGCGGGCGGCCAAAGCCCGGTTCTGGAAGCGCACCAACTCGGCGGCGAACAGCTCCAGGGCGGCGGCCAAAACGGCGTCGCCTTCCGACAGCTCCTCGATTCGGCCGCTCAGCTTGGGGCCCAGCACGGTGGCGTGGTCGTACTCCAGCGCCCGAGCGTCGTCGGGCACCGGCGTCGGTCGCCCCGCCGCGGTGGTCTCCACCATCGCCTGATCGGCCACCCACCAGCGGCCCCAGCGGAACGCGGCGGTGTTCAGCTCTACGGCTACCCCGTTGAGCTCGATGGCGGTTTCCAGCGCCTCGGCCGACACCGGCAGCAGTCCGGTTTGGGTGGCCATGCCCACCACGAACACGTTGGCCCCCACCGCGTCGCCCACCAGCACTTGGGCCAAGTCGGATGCGCTGGCCCAGAAGTGGGCGTCGGGCCGGGTTTCGGCCCGCACCCGCTCCAGCAGCTCTTCGGCAGTGGGCATGTCGATCTCGGGGTGGGCGGTCTTGGCTCCGGGGGGCACCACGTCGAGCGATCCCACCACCGAGGTGCGGGCCGGGTCGGCTGCGTCGAGGCCGGTGGCTGAAGCGGCCACCAGCAGGTCGAAGGCCAGCAGCAGGTCGGCCTGGCGGTCGCCCAGCCGGTTGCTGCCCGAGCGGCCGTTTCGGGTAATCCGCAGATCGCTGACCACCGGCCCAGCCTTCTGGGACAGGCCGATTTGGTCGAGCCCCTGCACATTGGAACCGTCGAGCATGGCCGCAGTGCAGATGAGCTGGCCGGTGGTCACCACCCCGGTTCCGCCGATGCCGGTGATGTGGATGCTCACGTCGGAGTTGGGCGGCTCCGGCGGCGCAGGGATGGGGGTGGGTGGCTCCGGCAATTGGTATGGGCTCGAGGCACGGCTGCCGCGGGAGCGCTTGGGTTTGGTGATGGTGATGAACGCGGGGCAGTCGCCCTCCAGGCACGACAAGTCAATGTTGCAGCTGTCCTGGTCGATGGTGGTCTTGCGGCCGAACGGGGTGTCGAAGGGCTGCACCGACAGGCAGTTGGAGACTTCGGCGCAGTGGCCGCAGCCCTCGCACACCCGGTGGTTGATAGCCACCCGAGTGCGGGGCGGGCTGATCTTGCCCCGCTTGCGGTCTCGGCGCAGTTCAGCCGCGCACCGCTGATCGTGGATGAGCACGGTTACCCCGGCCACCGCGGCCAGTTCCTGCTGGACTTCGGCCAGCTCGGCGCGGTCTCTCACATCCACCTCTGAGGGAAGCCCGAGGCGGCGGGTGCGGGCCGGATCGTCGGAGGTGATGATGATGCGAGCCACGCCCTGGGCCAGCAGCGACCGGCATACCCGGTTTAGGGGGATGCCTCCAGTGGGGTTCTGCCCTCCGGTCATGGCCACCGCCCCGTTCCACAGCAGCTTGTAGGTGATGTTCACTCCCGCGGCGATGGCCGCGGTCATGGCCAGCTGCCCGGAGTGGAAGAAGGTGCCGTCGCCCATGTTCTGGATCAGATGGGGGGTTTCCACGAACGGGGCCATGCCAATCCACTGGGTGCCCTCGCTGCCCATGCAGGTGAGCCCTGCGATGTCGCCATAGCGCTCCTCGCCCCCCAAAAGGATCATGGTGTGACAGCCGATGCCCGCGCCCACTGCGGTGTCGGGGTCGGTCACCGTGCTGCGGTTGTGGGGGCAGCCCGAGCAGAAATACGGGGTGCGGTTCACCGCCAGGGGGATGCGCTCTCGCGCCGGGGGCTCAGGGGTCAGCCGATCGGCCAGCCGGCCCAGCCTGCTGCGCAGCGGACCCACCAAGTCGTCGGCGTGCAGGGCGCCGTGGCTCTTGATGAGGCGTTGGTCGAATTCGTCGAATTCGCCCACGATGCGGGGCCGGTGCGAGGTGTTGTACAGGGCGTCTTTCACCCGTGACTCCACGTTGGGGGTCTTCTCCTCGATGACGAAGATCTCCTCCAAGCCAACGGCGAAGTCTCTGATCGTGGAGGAGTTGAACGGGATGGGCAGGCCCATGCGCAGCATGCGGATTCCGGCGCTGGAGATCGCTTCGTCGCTCTCCAAGCCGATCACCGCCAGCGCCTCCCGCACCTCCCAGTAGGTGATGCCCGAGGCGATTATTCCGATCCAGGCATTGGGCGATTCCACCACCACACGATTTAGGTGGTTCAGCTCGGCGTATTGAAGGGCCAGATTGGTGCGGACCTCCACGATCTCGCGCTCAAAGTCCAGCGTGTAGGGGGTGAGCAGACGGGTGTCGGGGCGGTGCTGGTAGGGCTTGCCCTCGTGCAGGGGTATGACCGGATTGACCCGGTTGGGGTCGAGGCTGACATCGGCCGATCCGTCGGCCACGTTGGCGACGATCTTCATCCCCACCCACAGCCCGGTGGCCCGGCTCATGGCGATGGCGTGGCGGCCCAGCTCCAACACGTCGGCGGGATCGCCGGGATAGAGCACCGGGATGTGCAGGTCGGCCAGCACCCCGGCTGAGGTGGACGGCAACGTGGACGACTTGGCGTTGGGGTCGTCGCCGGCCAGCATCACAACCCCGCCCTTGGGGTCGGCGCCGGCGAACATGGCATGGCGGATGGCGTCGGAGGCCCGGTCGACGCCGGGGGCCTTGCCGTACCAGATGCCGATAACGCCGTCGTAGCGGGCGTCGGGCCGGGAGGCGGCCAGCTGGCTGCCCATCACCGCAGTGGCCGCATACTCCTCGTTAACCGAGGGCCGCAGCACCATGTGGCTTTCTCCCGATTCCCTTACGGCTCGCTCCAATGCCGAGTCGAGTCCGCCCACCGGCGAACCGGGATAGCCGGCGGCGAACGCCGCGGTGTTCAGCCCCGCCGCCCGGTCGGCTCGCAGTTGCTCCAGCGGGAGCCGAGCCATGGCCTGAATCCCGGTGAGGAAGACCGTTCCGTGATCGTTGGTGAAGCGATCGGAGAGCCGGTAGCCGCGGTTCGACTCGGTGGCGGTCATGTGGAGGTCAGTCTAGGGGCAAGTCTTGGCTGTCGGGTTGTGCAATTTGAACATGTAGTTGAACATCACACAGCAGGGGCTTGGGGCGCGAAGGCGGGACGGGTGCCAATGATCTGGGCCTCTTCTAGGCGGGCCAGCTCATCGTCGTCCACTCCCAGCAGGTTGCCTAGCACCTCTGCATTGTGCTCGCCGAGCAACGGTGCGGGGCGGGTGAACCAGTGGTCGGGCTGGCGGCCGAAGCGCACCGGCATGGCAGGGAAGCGGTGGGAGCCGGCCAGCGGGTGCTCGACGGCCTCGTAGAAGCCGCGGGCGTTCACCTGGGGGTTGCGGTCGCCTTCTCGGCTCATCACCATCTCCGCGGCGGGCACGCCGGAGGAGATGAGCCGTTCAACCACATCGGCGGCCGGGAGGCCAGCGCACCATGGCTCGATCAGCTCGTCGAAGCGGTGGCGGGCGGCGTAGCGGTCGGCCAATGCGCCCGAGGCCGCCACCTGGTCCAACCCCAGTTCGGGTACGGCGGCCAGCAGCCCATGCCAGTGCTGGTCGGTCTCCACCGACAAGGCGATGTGCTGGCCGTCGGCGCACGGGTACACGCCCTGGGGGCAGGCGTTGGGGTGATGGTTGGCTTCTCGCTGCATCAGATGGCCGGTGGCGGTGTACTCCACCACCTGCTCGGCGGCGGCGTTGAGCGCGGTTTCCACCATGGTGGCCTCCACGAAGCTGCCCTTGCCGGTGCGCTCCCGGGCGTGCAGGCCGCAGATCACCGCGTAGGCGGCGTGGAGGCCGGCCAGCGGGTCGGAGGGGCCTCGGGCCAGCTGCGGAGCGGTGTCGGGGTAGCCGCTGAGCCAGCACATGCCGCTGATTTGCTCCATGGTTTGGGCGAAGCCCACCCGGTCTCGCCACGGCCCGTCGAGCCCGAAGGCCGGCATCCGCACCATCACCATCCGGGGGTTCAGGGCGCTGACCGTGTCCCAGTCGAGCCCGAACTGGTCGATGACCCGGGGGGAGAAGTTCTCCACCAGCGCGTCGGACACGCCGATCAGCCGGTGCAGCAGCCCCATGCCCTCGGGACGGGTCAAATCCAGGGTGACCGATCGCTTGCCCACGTTGGCGTGCTGGAAGGTGGGGCCGAACTCCCACCACTGGTCGTCGGCCGGGGTGCGGGCCGAGCCGAACCTCATCCCGTCGGGCCGCTGCACCGACTCGATGTGGATGACCTCGGCCCCCAGGGTGGCCAGCACCAAGGTGGCGTAGGGACCGGCCCAAAAGGCGGTCATGTCCACTACCCTCACGCCGTCGAGGGGCAGGGCATCAGGCGACGCCGTCGGGTCGGTGCCGACCGGTCGGGTAGCGCCGACGGGACGGGTAGCGCCGACAGAATGATCTTTTGATGTCAACCCTTCCAGCACCTCGTCGGTGTGCTGGCCCAGGCGGGGGGCGGGCCGAAAGGCGACCGACGGATGGTCTCGGTTGCGATACGGCACCCGGGGTTGGATGAACTCTCCGTCGGGGTGGGGCACGTACACCCCCCGCTGGGCGAATTGGTCGAACTCGGCCAGGTTGGCCCCGTTGCCGATGGGGGCGACGGGAATGCGCAACAAGATGGCCTCGCGAACCACTTCCTCGGTGGTGCGGGCCGAGGTCCACTCCCGGATGGCCCCGGCGATGGACTCACCGGCGGCGATGCGCCCGCCCATGGTGGCCAATTGGGGATCGTCGGCCCATTCGGGGTGGCCCACCAGCACGGTGAAGTCTTGCCACTGCTGGCCGGTGAACACGCAGAACCCCACGTAGCCGTCCCGGGTGGGTTCCACCGAGGGCACCTCCAGCAATGCCTTGGTGTCGTACTCGCCGGTGAACGATCCCCACAGGGTCTGCACGTTGGTGCAGGTGGGGGTGATGGTCTCCAGCAATGAGAGGTCCACATGGTCGCCCACTGCGGTGCGGCGAGCCCGGCGCAGCGCGGCGGTGGCCGCCACCGCCGCGGTCACCCCGCCCATCCATTCGCCAATTCGCCCTCCGGCGTTGAACGGGATGCGTCCCGGCTGGCCCCGGGTGGAGGTCGACCCGGCGATGGCCATGAGCGTGAACTCGTTGGCCGGGCGCTGGCTCCACGGGCCGCCCCGTCCGAAGTTGGACACCGACACCATGGTGGCGTCGGACCGCCGCTCGGCCAGCGCCTCCCAGCCCACTCCCAGCGCCTCCAGCTCGCCGGGCTCCGACCGCTCCATCACCAAGTCGGCAGTGGCATACAGATCCAGCAGCCGGTCGCGGCCCGCCGCGGTTCGGTAGTCCAGCATCACGCCCTGCTTGGTGGTGTTGAGGAACCGGAACAGCGGACCGTAACCGTTTACGGCGGCGTAGGAGGCCGAATAGTCCCGCAGCGGGTCGCCGTCGGGCAGCTCCACCTTCACCACCTCGGCCCCGGCGTCGGCCAGCAGCTTGGTGGCGTAGCCGCCGGCGATACCCCAGCCCAGGTCGACTATCCGAACTCCGTCCAGCGCGGGCCGCCCAACCATGAGTCTGCGAGGTTACTGGACTACTGCCCAACCATGAGTTTGTGACACTACCGGACTACCGTCGCGACCGATGGGAGACGACAAGAAGGGTGCGGTGGACCAGCCTCGGATCGAGGCCGCAGTGCGGGAGATTCTGGCCGCCATCGGCGAAGACCCGAACCGAGATGGACTGTTGGACACCCCGGAGCGGGTGGCCCGCATGTACGCCAAGATCTGCGGGGGGCTTCACGAAGACCCGGCCACCCACCTGACCCGCCAGTTTGAGGCTGACCACGATGAGATGATCTTGGTTCGGGACATCCCGCTGTACTCGCTGTGCGAGCACCATCTGATTCCGTTTCTGGGCAAGGCCCACGTGGGTTATATACCCAACAAGGACGGGTGCATCACCGGGCTGTCGAAGCTGGCCCGGGTGGTGGAGGGCTACTCCCGGATGCCTCAGGTGCAGGAGAGGCTGACCACCCAGATCGCCGACGCAATCGAGAATGCTCTCGACCCCCGGGGCGTACTGGTGGTGGTGGAGGCGGAGCACCTGTGCATGTCGATGCGGGGCATCCGAAAGCCGGGGGCCAACACGGTGACTTCCGCGGTGAGAGGGCTCTTTAGGACCGATATCGCCACCCGAGCCGAGGCCATGAGGTTCATAGACCGATAATCCTCATCAACGGGGTTTAGGTATAGGAGGGCTTCGAGGCTCAGGGGTACTCTGAGGCCGTGGAGACGTTGGATACGGGGCCGATGGTCATGGGCATCGTCAACGTGACGCCTGACTCGTTTTCCGACGGGGCCCGGTTCTCCTCGCCCGAAGCGGCGGTGGCCCAGGGGCGCAAGCTGTTCCACGAGGGCGCCGCCGTGGTGGATGTGGGCGGCGAGTCCACCCGACCGGGGGCCGATCCGGTGTCGGTGGAGGAGGAGTTGGCCCGGGTAGTTGACGTGGTGGCCGGACTGGCCCCTCATGGGCGGGTTTCCATCGACACAACCAAGCCAGAGGTGGCCCGGGCCGCGGTGGCCGCGGGGGCCGACATCCTCAACGACGTTTCGGCGAGCATGCACGAGGTGGCCGCCGAGCTGAACGTGACCTGGATCGCGGTACACCGCCAGGGCACCCCCGCCACCATGCAGGTCGCCCCCCGCTACGACGACGTTGTCGCCGAGGTGGCCGGCTACCTGGCCGAGGCTGCCGAGAGAGGAAAGGCCGCCGGAGTACCCGAAGTGTGGATCGACCCGGGAATCGGCTTCGGAAAGACCACCGAGCACAACTTGGAGCTGTTGGCCAACCTGCGGCACCTCACCGAGGGGGGAGCACCGGTGGTGGTGGGGGCCAGCCGCAAGCGCTTCATCGGGGAGCTTCATTCCCGAAGTGACGGTCGCGTTCAGGAAGAGGTCCCGACCGACGACCGGCTTGAGGGGTCGCTGGCTGCGGCGGCCTGGGCGTTTGCCCAGGGAGCGGCGATCGTTCGAGCCCACGATGTGGCGGCCACCGTGGGGGCCATGAGAGTGGTGGCGGTATGAAGGGCAAGTGGGCGGCGGGTATCTGCCCGCGCAACTTCTACTGGATCATGAAGGATCGGCTGGCGATCTGCGAGCGTCCGGGGGGGCGAGGGGAGAGCCACCGTCGAGTCCGGCGCACTGAGGAGATCAACTGGATTCGGCAGCAGGGATTTAGCCGAGTTGTGTCATTGATCCCGTCCACCCACAACCTGCACAACTACAGCGAGCAGAACATTGCCTGGAGTCACTGGCCAATCGCCGACAACGAGGATTACACCACCCGACTCGGCCCGCTGTACACGGAATTGCAGTTGCTGTTGACCAAGGGGGAGAAGCTGCTCGTCCACCGCCGGGGACTGGGCGATGAAGTGTGCGGGTTCATGGCCGGTTATCTGGTGTGGACCGGGATGGTTCCCGGCGAGTCGCAGGCGGTGGTGGTGATGGAGAAGATGACTGAGCGGCCCATCGGTTCGGTGGGCCGCCGCATCGTGAATGCGGCCGCCGCGCTTCCCCAACCAGAGGTGGAGCTCTCCCTCGTTGAAGATCTCGAAGAACAAGAGGAACAGCCAGAAGAGACTCCCGAAGATGACTGAGGACCGCATACTGATTCAGGGTCTTCGGGTCATGGCTGTGTGCGGGGCGCTCCCCGAGGAGAGGGACCGGGCCCAACCGTTCGAGCTGGACGTGGACCTCGGCACCGATCTGGCCCCGGCGGGACTCTCCGACGACTTGGACGACACCGTCGACTACGGGGCGGTGTGCGCCGCGGTTGTCGCCGCGGCCGAAGGGGAGCAGTTCACCCTCATGGAGGCCATGGCCCAGCGGGTTGCCGAGGCCTGCCTGGATGCCGACCCCCGGGTGGAGCAGGTGGCCGTGGAGGTCCGCAAGCTGCGCCCGCCGGTGCCCCAGCATTTGTCCACCAGCGGTGTCCGCATCACTCGCCATCGTCAATGACCAGGGCGTTTTTGGGGTTGGGGTCGAACATGGGCGACCGCATGGGATATCTCCGGGCGGCGGTGGCCTCGATGAGCGACTGCGTGGCCGTCTCCGGGGTGTATGAGACCGATCCGGTGGGCGGCCCCGACCAGGGCCGATTCCTCAATGTGGTGGCCGAGCTGGACACAGACCAGTCGGCCCGAGACCTCCTTAAGCTGTGCCAGCGCTTAGAGGGGGCGGCCGATCGAGTGCGGGAGGTGCGCTGGGGCCCCCGTACGCTGGATGTCGATGTTCTGTGGGTGGACGGTGAGGCGGTGGACGAGGACGATCTGGTGGTGCCCCATCCCCGCATGTTCGAGCGGGCGTTCGTGATGGTGCCGTTGGGAGAGCTGGCCCCCGAGCTGGCCGAGGGCTGGTCCGATCCCGACACCGGTGGCTGTCGTCGCCTGGGAGACTGGGACCAACTTGCCGCCCGGGCGGGCGAAGGGGTCTCGTGAGCGGGGGGGACGCAATCCCGGTGATCCAGCGGGTATCGGAGCTGCGGGCGGCCACCGACGCGGTGCGGGCCCAGGGCGGATCGGTTGGCCTGGTGCCCACTATGGGCTATCTCCACGAGGGCCACCAATCGCTGGTGGCCCGCTCGGCGGCGGAGAACGACCTGACCGTGGTGAGCGTTTTCGTGAATCCCCTCCAGTTCGCCGAGGGCGAGGACTTCGGCACCTATCCCCGGGATCTGGACCGCGATCGCCAGATGTGTGCCGAATCAGGGGCCGGGCTGGTGTTCGCCCCCCCTACCGAGGAGGTGTACCCGCAGACCCCCCTTACCACCGTGGCGGTGCAAGGGCTAAACGCCGTGCTGGAAGGCCGGGTCCGGCCCACCCATTTCGACGGGGTCACCACTGTGGTGGCCAAGCTGTTCGCCATGCTGGGACCGGGCCGGGCCTATTTCGGGGAGAAGGACTACCAGCAGCTGGCCATCATCCGCCGAATGACCGCCGACCTGTCCCTGCCGGTGGAGGTGGTGGGCTGTCCCACATTCCGGGAGCCCGATGGCCTGGCCATGTCCAGCCGAAACGTGTACCTCACCGCCGAAGAGCGGCCGGCGGCCACCGTGTTGTGGCGGTCGCTGCAAGCCGGGAGGGATGCGGTGGCGGGCGGCAGCCGCGATCCCGGCGAGGTGGAGGCGGTGATGGCCGCGGTGCTGGCCACCGAGCCCCATGCGTCGCCCGACTACGCCGCGGTGGTACACGCCGACACCCTGGAGCGCCCCGATGTGCTGGCTGGCGAGCTGCGCCTGCTGGTGGCCGCCCGCGTCGGCCGAGCCCGCCTCATCGACAACATCGGAGTGGACTGTGACCGGCTTTGACCCTCCGGCTGAGGCGGTGCGAGCCGCGGTTGAGTTGGCCATGGCCGAGGACGTGGGACCGGAGGGCGACCTCACCTCGTCGCTGGTCCCCCCTGGAGACATCACCGCGGAGATCACCGCGCGAGACGCCGGCCGTTTGGCGGGGCGGGCCTGTGCCGCCGAAGTGTTCCGCCAGGTGGATCCCTCGGTGACGGTGGAGTGGCATGTGGCCGACGGCGACCCGGTGGCGCCTGGTCAGAGCTTGGCCGTGGTTGCTGGGCCCCGGGCCTCGGTGCTGACCGCGGAGCGCACTGCATTGAATTTTCTGAGCCACTTGTCGGGGATCGCCACCGAGGCATCCCGGTACGTTGAGGCCGCGGCGACGGCCGGTGGGGGCCGTGCCCGCATCCGGGACACCCGCAAGACCACGCCTGGTTTGCGGGTGTTGGAGAAGGCCGCGGTTCGCGCTGGCGGGGGCGACAACCATCGGATGGGGCTGTCGGAATGGGTCATGTTCAAGGACAACCACCTGGCGGGGATGTCCATCGCCGACGGGGTAGCGGCCGCCCGCAGAAGCTGGCCGGACCGCATCGTCTATGTGGAGTGCGACCGCATCGATCAGGTGGATGAGGCCCTGGCTGCCGGCGCAGACGCCCTGCTGTTGGACAACATGTCTCCTGATGAAGTGCGGGCCTGTGTGGCCCGGGCTGCCGGACATGGGTGCCTCTTGGAGGTGAGCGGCGGCATCACCCTTGACACCGTGGCCGAATACGCGGCCACCGGCGTGGACTTCATTTCGGTGGGCCGCATAACCAACTCGGCTCCGGTGCTTGACATCGGGCTCGACGTTGGCAATGTTCCGATCAGCGCAACAGAAGAGTAAAAAAGGGTACCTATGCTGTTGGCCCTCGACATCGGCAACACCCAGACCGTGGTCGGCCTGTATGAGGCTGAGCGGGCCGACGACTGCCGGGCCGACGACGGCCTGATCGAGCACTGGCGGCTGTCCACCGTGCACGAGCGCACCCCCGACGAGGTGGCGGTGCTGTTGCGCAGCCTGCTCGACAGCATCGACGTCGCCATGGAGGAAGACCTCACCGGGGTGGCGGTGTGCTCCGGGGTGCCCCAGATCCGCGAGAGCGTGCGGATGATGGTGCAGCGCTACTTTGAATTCGACCCGGTGGTGATCGAGCCCGGCACCCGCAGCGGCATCCCCATCCTGTACGACAACCCCCGCGAGGTGGGCGCCGACCGGATTGCCAACGCGGTGGCCGCCCACCACCTCTACGGCGGCCCCGCGGTGATCGTCGATTTCGGGACCACCAACAACTTCGACGTGGTGTCCGAGGCCGGCGAGTTCATGGGTGGGGCAATCGCACCGGGAATCGAGGTCAGCCTGGAAGCCATGGTGGGCCGAGCCGCCGCGCTGGGGCCGGTGGCGCTCACCGAGCCTCGCAGTGTGATCGGCAAGACCACCATGGAGTCGATCCAATCGGGTGTCATCTACGGGTTCGTCGCCCAGATTGACGGCATGGTGACCCGCTTCGCCAAGGAACTGGACGGCGAGGCGTTCGTGATCGCCACCGGCGGGCTGGCCCACCTCATCGCCCCGCTGTCGGACACCATCCAGTATGTGGAGCCCTACCTGACCCTCCACGGCCTGTGGCTGGTCCACGGCCGCAACCAGTAGGCCGACCGGTGAGCACCCCCTACCGGTTCGAGACCACCGCAACCGCCGCCGAGTGCCAGCAGAGCCACGGCGACATCGAGGCCGGCACCGAGACCGGCCAGACGGTGACAGTGGCGGGACGGATCATGCTGCGGCGAGTGCAGGGCAAACTGGCCTTCGCCACCCTCCAAGACGCCACCGGGCGCATCCAGCTTTTTGCCCCCGCCAAGGTAACCCCCGACTACGAGGGGTTCTGCGCCCTGTCGTTGGGCGACTGGGTCGGGGTGAGCGGCGAGGTGATGAAGACCCGGAAAGGGGAGCTGTCGGTCAAGGTGGAGAACTGGGAGCTTCTGGCCGAGGCCCGGCGGAGCTTCCCCGACAAGTGGCACGGGCTGTCTGACCCCGACATCCGGTTCCGCCAGCGCTATGTGGACCTGTGGGTGACCGAGGAGGCCCGTGAGACCTTTCGGCTGCGCTCGGAGATGATGTCGCTCACCCGGCGCTGGCTGGAGGATCGGGCGTTCGTGGAGGTGGAGACGCCGGTGTTCCACCCGGTGCCCGGCGGCGCGCTGGCCCGGCCGTTCAGCACCCACCACAACGCTTTAGACATGGAGCTGTTCTTGAGGATCGCGCCGGAGCTGTACCTGAAGCGGCTGGTGGTGGGCGGCTTGGAGCGGGTGTATGAGATTGCCCGGGTTTTCCGCAACGAGGGGATCTCCACCCGCCACAATCCCGAGTTCACCATGTTGGAGCTGTACTGGGCCTATGCCGACTACGGCGACATCATGGAGCTGGTCGAGCAGCTAGTGGCGCATCTGGCTTCGGAGCTCAAGGGCACCACCGTGATCAGCTACGGAGGGCGGGAGCTGGACCTGACCCCGCCGTGGCCCAGAGCCCGGTTTGTGGACCTGCTGGCCACCCACAGCGGCCTGGAGGTGGACCTCGACACCCCGGTGGCCGAGCTGCGGGCGCACTGCGCCGACCGGGAGATACCGGTAGAAGACCGCTGGGGGCCGGGCAAGCTGCTGTTGGAGCTGTACGAGAAGACCACCGAGGCCGAGCTGTGGGGACCGGTGTTTGTGTGCGACTACCCCAAGGAGGTGTCGCCTCTGGCCCGGGAGCACCGCGACCACCCCGGCTGGGTGGAGCGCTTCGAGGCCATCGTGGCCGGCCGGGAGCTGGCCAACGCCTTCAGCGAGCTGACCGACCCCGATGAGCAGCGGGCCCGCTTCGAGCACCAGGCCGCCGACCGGGATGCGGGCGACGACGAGGCCATGGCGGTGGACTGGGACTACCTGCGGGCCCTGGAGTTTGGCCTCCCCCCCACCGGCGGCCTTGGAGTGGGCATGGACCGCCTGGCCATGCTGTTGGCCGACGTCCCCAGCATCCGCGACGTAATCCTGTTCCCCACCCTCCGCCCCGAACCCCCAGAGCACTAGAGGCCGCGAGTTTTGGGCGTTTCGACAGTCTTACAGTCACGCGGCAGGCCGATTGTTTAGCTCTTGAGTGAGTGCTGTCAGTCCTCGATGGAGGTTGGCGAGGTCAGGATTCATCCAGCTGAGAAGTTCGATGCTTGAGTCGATTACCTCGACAAGTGGTACCCGAGGATGATCCGATGGCTTTCCTGGCTGGCGAATCCCGTCGCTGATCTTCCGGTGATGCACTGCGGCGTTTCGGAGGGCCTGAAGGTTTGCCGCTGCCTGGTAGACATGCCGTCGAATAGGCCGCTTTGGTGACCCTCTGGCGTTCATTTCGTTTCCGACTCTGAATCCGTGCATGAGCTTCTTGCGCCAGAGATTTTCGTCGTATCTCACCGGCTGCTGCCTTGCAGTGGGTTTTCCCCTGCTCAAGAGATTTACCCAGACGCCAAACGTGAGGTCTGCTACAACACGACCAGGGCCCTCTGAACCTTTTCCCAGCTTCTTGCTGTGCTTTCGCACGACATCGCTGATCATCTCACGGGTATCGTCGTCCAAAAGCAACTTTGGTGAGGTCCACCATGCTGGTGTGCCGAATTGGTCTGTGAGTTGCCGGTGGATGGTGTTGCGGAGTGTCACCTCAACGTCGCTGATGAGTGGCATCAAGGCCCCGACTAGGCGAAGGTTCCATCGATAGAATTTCCACGCAAGCTCAAGATCTCCGTCAGCATCGGCCAAGTAAGGCTTTAGCCGTTCGGGTGACAAGGCCCGTTCCAAGGAATCTCTAGAAACACTCGCACTCATGTCAATGAGGCCGATAGCATGGGTGTATCCCCGGGTAGCTCATGTCTTCGGACAGGCCCCGGGGTATCGCCTTTTGGGACCTTTCGCCGAAGCTGCCGGTTCGTGCCAGCCGGACCGCCTGGCGGCTCGCACTAACTACCTGGCACGCAACTGTGGTCAGGCACCTCTTGTTCTTCCAAGCGGTGACCCGTCCATAGCGGCCCACTGTTCCGACTCTCGCAACCTGGAAGCCGTCGTGCGCAAGGCAGCTAGCGGCCCCGCTTGGATCTACGAGTTCTCCCGGCACACTCGCACCAATCCGGCGTGCTCGTTGGCAGTGGAATGACATGTCGCACCCAGCCTATATAGGCTCATCGACCAATGATTGACCGGGAGAACAGAATTCCTGAGGTGTGTGAGCCTGTTCATCTGCCAGATCGGCCCGGTGTCGATTCGCATTACCAGGCGCGCGGTATGTCCCCTGTACCTTGTCCCCACACATCCATCTGCCATCGCAGCATGCCTGGGGTGAAGTGCCGGTATTGCTTGCAGAATCCCTGTCATCCCGGCTGTCCTGGATTTCGCTGATGACGAGTTCCGAGTCAGAGGAATGGCGGGAGCGCTGGGAACAAGAGGGTTCGCCAGACCCCTGGAGGCCGCGAAAACCGGCAGGGTTCTCGCCGCCGGGAATGGACGGGCTGCTCGGCTACGAGATCACCTGCGCCGAGCGGCGACTGCTCAACTGGCGGTGCGAGCATGAGCCGCCCAACGATGAGTGGTTCAACGATTGGGAGAGGCGTTATCAATCCTCTGCCCTGGACATGGAGGAACTGCCGAAGCTGCTGGATGACTACCAATCTGCCCTCGACGCCCTTGACGAAGTGAAGGCGACATTTGCAGATCAGTGTTTGTTTGGGTAGCCGTCGAATTCGATGCCCTCAGCCATGTAGTGACGTTTTAGAAGCTCGCATTTGAGGGGTTGGGTCCCGCCCCGTGCGGGGTGATGAATCTCCGAGCCGCCAGAGCGATAGGCCTAGCGGTCGCCGAGGGGGATGCGGGCTCGGTCGATGAGGTGGTCGGTGGCTACTTGCAAGGCGGCGGTGGCCGTGGTGGGGGGCAGCGACTCCAGGCTGGCCGAGGCCTGCTTCACGTAGTCGTTGGCCACGTCTAGCGCTTCTTCCACGCCGCCGCTGGTGCGCACCAGTTGCAGGGCCGAGCGGACGGTGGAGTCTGACACCGTGGCGCCCAGCAGCTCGAGAAGCTGAGGGCCGCAGTCGCTCTTGAGGGCTCGGATCACCGGCAGGGTGTAGATGCCCTCGTGAAGGTCGTTGCCCGACGGCTTCCCCAGGTGCTCGTCGGTGGCCACGATGTCCAAAATGTCGTCCACCACCTGGAAGGCCAGGCCGTAGAACCGGCCGAATTCGGTGAGGGTGTCGATCGTCGGGCGGTCCAAACCGGCCACCAGGCCGCCTATGCGACACGAGGTGGCCAGCAATGAGGCGGTTTTGCCCTCGATGGAGTCGGTGTAGGAGGTTTCGGTGCGGTCGGGGTTGCCGGTGTCCTGCAACTCTCTCACTTGGCCCTCGCACAGCCGCCCGATGGTGGCGGCCAACAGCCCGGCCACCTCGGTGCCCAGCGACGCGGCCAGCTCCGATGCCCGGGCCAGCAAGAAGTCCCCGGCCAAAATGGCCCGCAGGTTGCCCCATTTGGCGTTCACGCTGGCCACGTTGCGCCGCACCTGAGCCTCGTCCATCACGTCGTCGTGGTACAGCGACCCCAGATGAACCAGCTCCACCGCCACGCCGCCGGTGATCACGTCGTCTTCGGCCGGCGCCGGGTCGGCCTGGGAGATGGCCGCCGAGGCGATCACGAAGCCCGGCCGCACCCGCTTGCCCCCCGCCCGGATCAAGTGGCTGGCCACCTCGGTGAGGAACGGGTCTTGGGTTTTCACCGAGTCCTCGAGCCGCAATTCCAGCCGGTCGAGGTCGCGCGCCATGGAGGGAATCAGATCGAGGGGGCTGCGAGGCACGAGGGTCAGCGTAGTGGCACCTTCCCCGAATTCCCCCACTCAACGCCGGCTGAGGCCTCATCGACGGCCCCAATCCCAGATTCGGTTGGGGCTTCGGGAACGAATTGGGGGGGTGGGGTGGTTACACTCAGAGTTGAACCCCTATCGGGAGATTGCCGTGTTCGAGAGATTCACAGATCGTGCTCGCCGTGTCGTTGTGCTGGCCCAGGAAGAGGCGCGCTTGCTCCACCACAACTACATCGGCACCGAGCACATTCTGTTGGGCCTGATCCACGAGGGCGAGGGCGTGGCCGCCAAGTCGCTGGAATCTCTGGGCATTTCCCTGGAAGCGGTGCGCAACCAGGTGGAGGAGATCATCGGCCAGGGCGGGTCGTCCCCGTCGGGCCACATCCCCTTCACCCCTCGGGCCAAAAAGGTGCTGGAGCTGTCGCTGCGGGAGGCGTTGCAGCTCGGCCACAACTACATCGGCACCGAGCACATCTTGTTGGGCCTGATCCGAGAGGGCGAGGGCGTGGCCGCCCAGGTGCTGGTGAAGCTGGGGGCCGACCTTTCGCGGGTCCGCCAGCAGGTTATCCAGCTCTTGTCGGGCTACGGCGGCCCCCAAGGATCGGGATCGCCGGAGAAGGCCACCACCTCTCCTGGCGGCAGCGGCGAAACCGGCTCGGGCTCGCTGGTGCTCGACCAATTCGGCCGCAACCTCACCAAGCTGGCCAAAGACAGCGGGCTCGACCCGGTTATCGGCCGGCAGCGGGAAACCGAGCGGGTCATGCAGGTGCTGTCGCGGCGCACCAAGAACAACCCGGTGCTGGTGGGCGAGCCCGGTGTGGGCAAGACCGCCATCGTGGAGGGCTTGGCCCAGCGGATCGCGGCCGACGACGTGCCCGAGACCATCCGAAACAAGCAGCTCTACACCCTTGATCTGGGCGCGCTGGTGGCCGGATCCCGCTACCGGGGCGACTTCGAGGAGCGCCTCAAGAAGGTGCTCAAGGAGATCAAGACCCGGGGCGACATCATCTTGTTCATCGACGAGCTGCACACCCTGGTGGGTGCGGGTGCGGCTGAGGGGGCCATCGACGCCGCCTCCATCCTCAAGCCCATGCTGGCCCGGGGCGAGCTTCAGACCATCGGGGCCACCACCCTCGACGAATACCGCAAGCACCTGGAGAAGGACTCTGCGCTGGAGCGCCGATTCCAGCCGGTGAAGGTGGACGAGCCCACCATCGCCCACACCATCGAGATCCTCAAGGGCCTGAGAGACCGCTATGAGGCCCACCACCGGGTGACCATCACCGACCAGGCCCTGGTGGCGTCGGCCAACCTGGCCGACCGCTACATATCCGACCGCCACCTGCCCGACAAGGCCATCGATCTCATCGACGAGGCCGGCTCTCGCCTGCGCATCAAGCGGATGGAGACCCCCACCGACTACAAGGACTTCGAGAACGAGCTTTCCCAGGTGGTGGCTCAGAAGAAAAGCGCGGTGGAGCAGCAGGACTTCGAAGAGGCCGGACGGCTGCGGGACCAGGAAAAGGAGCTGCTGGCCGGCAAGGAGCAGATGGAGGCCGAGATCAAGGCCAAGGGCGTCGATCTGTTCGACGAGGTGGACGAGGAGGCGGTGGCCGAGGTGCTGTCCATCTGGACCGGCATCCCCGTCTACAAGCTGACCGAGGAGGAGACGGCCAAGCTCCTGCGCATGGAAGACGAGCTGCACAAGCGGGTCGTGGGCCAAGAGGACTCCATCAAGGCGGTTTCGCAGGCCATCCGCCGCACCCGGGCCGGGCTCAAAGACCCCAAGCGGCCCAGCGGCTCGTTCATCTTCTTGGGCCCGTCGGGGGTGGGCAAGACCGAGCTGGCCAAGACGCTGGCCGAGTTCCTGTTCGGCGACGAGCAGGCCCTCATCGCCTTGGACATGTCGGAGTACATGGAGAAGCACACCGTGAGCCGGCTGGTGGGCTCGCCTCCGGGCTACGTGGGCTACGAGGAGGGCGGGCAGCTCACCGAGGCGGTGCGCCGCAAGCCGTTCTCGGTGGTGTTGTTCGACGAGATCGAAAAGGCCCATCCCGACGTGTTCAACACTCTCCTGCAAATTCTGGAGGAGGGCCGTCTCACCGACAGCCAGGGCCGGTCGGTGGACTTCCGCAACACCGTGCTCATCATGACCTCCAACTTGGGCACCCAGAACCTGCGTAAGGCCAACCTGGGCTTCACCAAGGCCGACGAGGCCATCACCTATGAGCGCATGAAGGAGAAGGTCACCGACGCGCTCAAGGACCACTTCCGCCCAGAGTTCTTGAACCGCATCGACGAGGTGATCGTGTTCCACGAGCTGACCCGTGAAGAGGTGACCCGCATCGTCGACCTGATGATCAAGCGGCTACAGAACCAGCTCGAGGCCCAGGGCATCGGGCTGGAGCTCACCGAGTCGGCCAAGGTGCTGCTGGCCTTGCGGGGCTACGACCCCACGCTGGGGGCCCGCCCGCTGCGCCGAGCCATCCAACGCCTGGTGGAGGACCCGTTGTCGGAGCGGCTGCTGTGGAAGGAGTTCCGGGCCGGCGAGACCATCATGGTGGACGCGGAGGACGATCCCGACGAGCCCGGCGCGGACCGGATCTGCTTCCGGGCGATCGAAGGCTTCGAACCGCCTCCGGTGGAAGAGATGGCCGGCGCCTAGCAGCCATGCCGGCGGGGGTTCGTAGGGGGGCCGCGAGGCCACGGGCTGGCCTGTCGGCAAAAGCCAGGAGGGGGGCGCTCCTCCTGGTGCTGATATTGGGGCTGACCGCCTGCCAGGTGGATGTGGAGGTGGGAATCGGCTTCAACGAGGACGGCTCTGGGGTGGTGACCGTGGATGTGGCCCTCGATGAGCAGGCCATGGACCTTGCCCCTGACATCACGTCATCGCTGTTGACCGAGGACATCGAGGACCCGGCGTCGGGCTGGTCGTACAACGAGCCCCGTATCGACGACGAGGGCCGAACCAGCTTCTCGGCCTCCAAGCCCTTCAGCTCGCCTGAGCAGCTTGAGTCGGTGCTGGCCGAGATCTTCAACTCCGACGACGTGTTCCGCGACTTCACCTTCGAGCGCGAAACCTCCTTCGCCCAAACCGACTATCGGGTGACCGGGGTGGTCGACCTGTCCGGCGGCCTGGACCTGGTGACCGACCCCGAGCTCACCGCCCGCCTCGGCGGAGAGCCCTTCGGCGAGCGGACCGCCAATCTGGCCGGTGCGCTCGAAGCAGTGACCGTGCGCCTCGTATTGGACCTCCCGGTGGGCCCCGAGAAGGAGGAGGTGCTGCAACTGGGCCAGGAGGCGCAGCGCATCACCTTGACGGGACAGGACGAGAGCAGCGCGGCGGTGACCCTGCGATGGGTGGCCTGGGCCGCGTTCGCCCTGGTTGGCCTGTCAATCCTGATCGCGGTGGCCGGCTATCTGCTGGAGCGCCGGGCCCGCGTCCGCAGCATCGATCCCACCATTACCCAGGAGTCATTGGCGCGCACCACGGGCCCCGCCGCGGCGCAGCCCCCCCAGCGGCGGCTCCGGCTGGTGGTGCTGAACCCGCTGGGGGTGCTTTTCGAACCGGCCGATGATCCCGCCGAGCTTCTGGTTGCCTTTGCCGCCGAGCGCGGGTTGGAGCCCGACGGCGAGGAGGTTCAGCAGCTCCACAGCCAGGCGGTGCTGGGCCGCATCACCCCCGCCGAGCTGTGGTCGGGGATCGGCTTGGACGACGATCCCGCCGAGCTCACCGAGGAGTTTCTGGCCCAGTACACCGTGCGTTCGGGCGCCAGGGATTTCGTGGCCGAGATGGTCCGCCGGGAGCTGCCGGTGGCCTGTCTCACCAACGACGTGTCCTCGTGGTCGTCGGCCCTGCGGGAGCGCCTGGACATCGAAGGCGTGGACACTTGGATCGTGAGCAGCGACGTGGGGGTGTGCATGCCCGCGCCCGGAATCTACGAGGCGCTGCGCCGCACCACGTCGGTTCCCTACGAGCACGCGCTGCTGGTGGACGTGGCGGTGGAGCACCTCGACGCCGCCCAGGCACTGGGGATGTCTACCGCGCTGTTGGCCGACACCCGCCCCGGAGACGGCGACGCCCCGGGCCATGCGGTGGTGACCAGTTTCTCCGACTTCTTCCGCCGCCGGCCCCGTACCTGACGCGGCGCTCATTCAATTGGGGCAGAAGTTCGCCGGCCTGCGCGGCGAAGTACGTCAGCTCAGCAGTTTTGCAGCCTGGGTGGCGAAATAGGTGAGGATCACATCGGCGCCTGCTCGGCGGATGCCGCACAGGGTCTCGGCCACGATGGCCTGCTCGTCGAGCCAACCCGAGGCCGCGGCCGCCTTGATCATCAGGTATTCCCCGCTCACCTGGTAGGCGGCCACCGGCACCACCGAGGCATCGGCGAAGCGCCGCACCACATCCAGGTACGGACCGGCGGGTTTGACCATCACCATGTCGGCCCCCTCGGCGATGTCCAACTCCATCTCCCGCAGGGCCTCGCGGCTGTTGGCCGGGTCCATCTGGTAGGTCTTCTTGTCGCCGGAGCGGGGCGCCGAGTCGAGCGCCCCGCGGAACGGCCCGAAGAACGCCGAGGCGTACTTGGCGGTGTAGGCGCAGATGCCCACTTCGGTGTGGCCGTGGTGGTCGAGCGTCTCCCGGATGGCACCCACCCGGCCGTCCATCATGTCGCTGGGGGCCACTATGTCGGCCCCGGCGTCGGCGTGGGTCAGGGACTGGCGGCACAGCACGTCCACGGTCTCGTCGTTGATTATGGTGCCGTCGGGGGCCACGATCCCGTCGTGGCCGTCGCTGTTGTAGGGGTCGAGGGCCACGTCGGTCATCACCACCGTGTCGGGGTGGGCGGCCTTGATGGCCCCGATGGTCTGGGGGATGAGCCCGTCGGGGTTCCAGGCCTCGTCGCCGGTGGGGGTCTTCAGCTCGTCGGGAGCGGCTTCGAACAGCACCACCGCCCGAACCCCCAGGTCGGCGGCCCGCCCCACCTCGCCCACCAGCCCGTCGACGCTCCAGCGGTTCACGCCGGGCATCGAGTCGATGGGCTCGTCGGGTCCCCGGTGGACGAACAGGGGCAGCACGAAATGCGCCGGGCTGAGTTCGGTCTCTCGCACCATGTCTCGAATGGCCGGGGTGCGACGGTTGCGCCGGGGCCGGGCAGTCAACTCCAAGTGAGGATGCGCCATGGCCTCAATGCTCCCATCTCTGTGTACGTTGCGCACTGTTGATCCGCTAGACAAGGGTCATGCGCATTGAGTTGTCGACCGGGACGGCGGCTGAGTTGGCACGGGTTGAGGGGGCTGAGCGGGGGCTGGTGCTGATCCCCGATCTCATGGGTCTGCGTCCCCTGTTCGACGATCATGTTGCCCGGCTTGCCGCCGAGCAGAGTTGGACAGTGTGCGCTCCCCAAGTGTTCGTTGGTCGAGAGGAGCTGACCGCCGAGGAGCGGCTGGCCGCGGTCTGCGAATTGAACGACGAGGAGGTGCTGGCCGACGTGTTGGCTGCGGCCGACGCCACTGAGTGCGAAACAGTGGTGCTCACCGGCTTTTGCATGGGTGGCATGTACACCATGAAGGCGGCGGCCACGGGGAGCTTCCGCCGAGCGGCGGCCTTCTACGGGATGATCCGCCTCCCCGAGCATTGGAGGGGTCCGGGCCAAGGCGAGCCGCTGGAGCTGTTGGCCGCAGGCGATCCGTGCCCTCTGTTGGCGATCATCGGCACCGAAGACCCGTTCACCCCGCCCGACGACGTGGCCGCATTGGAAGCCGCCGGTGCGGTGACCGTGGTGTATGAGAGCGCCGATCACGGCTTCGTCCACGATCCCGATCGACCAGCTCACCGCGCCGAAGACGCCGCCGATGCCTGGGCTCGGGTCATCGAGTTCCTGAGCCAATAGGGACTCCGCGGCTATGGCGACCGGAGCCTCGGTTTGGACGGTGATCGTGGCCGCCGGTTCGGGCACCCGTTTCGGCGGCGCCAAGCAGTACCTGGAATTGGCCGGCACCCGAGTGGTGGACCGCAGTGTGGCAGTAGCCGCACAGGCCAGTGACGGGGTGGTGGTGGTGGTTCCTGCTGGGGATGTAGAAGCCGAATCGGCCCGGTTGGCCGTCAGCGCAGTTGTGGCCGGTGGGGCGAGTCGGGCCGCCTCGGTGCGCAACGGGTTGGCCGCGGTGCCCAATGACGCGGCCATCATCTGCGTCCATGACGCCGCCCGACCGCTGGCCGGCGCCGACGTGTACGAGAGGGTGGCTCACGAGGTGAGATCGGGGGCCGCTGGTGCGGTGCCGGTGGTGCCGGTGACCGATACCATCCGCAGGGTGGACGGGGGAGCGGTGGACCGCAGCACGCTGCAAGCAGTGCAGACCCCGCAGGCGTTTCAAGCCGAACTTCTGCGGGCGGCCCATGCCGATGCCGCCGACGCCACCGACGATGCCAGCTTGGTGGAGGCGGCCGGTTATTCCGTGGTTACCGTTGAGGGCCATCCCCGCAACATCAAGATCACCCATCCCGACGACCTGGCCGCCGCTGAGGCATGGTTGGCGACATGAGCGGGGAAATGCGAGTGGGCCACGGGTTCGACACCCACCGGTTCAGCGATGACGCCGACCGCCCCTTGATCTTGGGCGGAGTCGAGTTTGAGGGAGTGCCGGGCCTGGTGGGCCACAGCGACGGCGATGCCGTGGCCCATGCGGTGACCGACGCCCTGTTGAGTGCGGCCGGTTTGGGCGACATCGGCGTTCTGTTCCCCGACACCGACGACAAGTGGACCGGTGCCGACAGCCTTGGGCTGCTAGCCGACGCGGTGGCCCGGCTGGCCGATGCAGGCTGGCGAGTGGTGAACGCCGATTGCACGGTGGTGGCTGAGGCCCCCCGCATCGCCCCCCGGCGGGACGAGATGCAAGCCCGGCTGGGCGACGTGGTCGGCGCCCCGGTCATGGTGAAGGGCAAGCGGGCCGAGGCGATGGGGGCGCTGGGCCGGGGCGAGGGCTTGGCCTGCTGGGCGGTGGCCCTCATCGAGCGCCAGTGAGCGCGCCAGGTCCGAGGGGCGGCAACCGAAGGGGGAGAGGCGGCGGCCCCAACAAGGGCGCTAACCGGAGCCCCAACAAGGGTCATAGCAAGGGCCGACCTCCTGGCGACCACCAGCGCAGCCGCCGCCAGCAGGCCGGTTTGGGCGGCGACCGAGTGGAGGGCCGCCAGTCGGTACGAGAGCTGCTCCTGGCTGGCACCCGCACGGTGCGCGAGGTGGTGGTGGCCGCGGGGCAGAACCAAACCGGAGCGCTGGCCCAAATCTTGGAGCTGGCTGCGGAGCTGCGGGTGCCCGTCAAGGAGGTGGCTCGCTCCAAATTCGATTCGATGGCCGTCACCGAAGCCCCTCAAGGGGTGATAGCCCGAGCCGCCCCCCTAGCCGAGCACGACCTGGAAGAGCTGGCCCGGCCCGCCGATGGCCGGCCCCCGTTCTTGCTGGTGCTCGACGGGGTGACCGATCCGGGCAACGTGGGGGCCGCTCTCCGCACCGCCGAGTGCGCCGGGGTCACCGGCGCCGTCTTGGGGCGGCACCGGTCGGCCCACATCACCCCAACCGCGGCCAAGGCCGCCGCCGGGGCAATCGAGCACGTGCCGATGGCCGTGGTCCCCGGCATCCCCAACGCCTTGGCCCGTCTGGCCGAGTTAGGGGTATGGACGGTGGGCCTCGATGTCGCCTCCTCTACCTCGGTCTACGAGCTGAGCGTGGCCTCCGAAGCCGTGGCCCTGGTAGTGGGCAGCGAAGGCCGCGGCCTGTCTCGCCTAGCCCGCCAACGCTGCGACGTGGTGGCCGCCATCCCCCTGTCCGGCCACCTCAGCTCCCTGAACGCCGCCGCCGCAGTAGCCATAGGCACCTTCGAGGTAGCCCGCCACCGCCAGGGCGGCGGCTAGGTCTGGGGTGGGGCGAGGGTGTCGGCTATTAGGGATTGGGCTACGGCGTTGAGGGCTTCTTTGTCGGAGGCCCCATCGGTTAGCGCCTCGTTATAAACGGCTAGTTGGCGGTCGGCGGAGGTGCCTCGTTGGCAAATGGTGCGGGTGTGGTTGATCTCTTTTATGCAGTCGAGGGCTTCGGCGTCGGGGCGGACTAGTTCGATCATCTCCTCCACCAGGTTGGGCATCGGCACCATTTCGCCCTTGCCGAAGTCGATCAGGCGGTCGCCGATGCCGTACCGCTCGGCCCGCCACAGGTTCTCCGAGACCAGGAAGTTGGCGTAGCTGCGCCACCGGCGGTTCTCCACCTTGAGCCTCCACAGCATCCGCAGCAAGCAGACGTACATGGCGGCTACGGCAACCGTGTCCTCCATCCTCGTGGGCAGGTCGGTAACCCGCATCTCCAGGGTGGGGTAGCGCTCCGACGGGCGGATGTCCCACCACACCTTGGTGGAGTCTTCGATGACCCCGGCCTGCACCAGCACGTCGACGTGGCGCCGGTACTCGGCCCACGAGTCGAATTTCTCCGGCAGCCCAGTGCGGGGCAGCGACCGAAACACCGCCATCCGGTAGCTCTTGAGGCCGGTGTTTCGTCCCTCCCAGAACGGCGACGAGGTGGACAGGGCCAGCAGGTGGGGCAGGAAGTAGGTGACCTGGTTCATCAGGTCCACCCGCAGGTCGGGGTCCTCGATGCCGACGTGAACGTGCAGGCCGGAGATGACTAGGCCGCGGGACACGCCCTGGAGATCGTCGGCCAGAGCCTGGTAGCGCTCTCCTTCGGTCACTTTCTGCTGGTGTGGGCTGGCGAACGGGTGGGAAGAGGCCGCTATCGGCGCCAGCCCGTAATCGGCGGCGGCCTCGGTGACCGCGAGGCGCAGAAGCCCGATGTCGGCCCGCAGATGCTTGAAATCGGTGCAGATGCCGGTGCCGATCTCGAGCTGCGAGCTGAACAGCTCCCGGGCGACGAGACCGTGGTGCAGGTCGGCCACCTTCTCCAGGATCCCGGGCGGCTGCTCGGTAATCAGCGCTCCGCTCTCGCGCTCCACAAGGAGGTATTCCTCCTCAATCCCGATCGACCAGGCAGGTTCGTCCGCCACGGGGGCTCCTCTCCGATTGCTACTGCGAGGCTATGTCGCATTGAGGCGCCAAGGCGGCTTCAAGCCGGCAGGCAAGCAATTTGAGCCCGAGACAGGAATCGAACCTGCGACCTGCTGTTTACAAGACAGCTGCTCTGCCGACTGAGCTACTCGGGCGTTGAGTTGTCGAGAGCTTGGGAAAGCTACTCGGGCCTGTAATGCAGAGCATAAGGGGCGCGGTTTGGGGAGGGTGCTTGAATAGCGCCTAGTGGTGGGTAACGCTTGTGGAATGGCTCTCACGAAACGAGATCGAGCGATCTTGGATTTTGAGCGCACTTGGTGGCAGGAGACCGGGTCGAAGGAGGCGGCGATCCGCGAGCGTTTCGAGCTCTCCACAACCCGGTACTACCAGCTGCTGAACGAACTATTGGAACAGACGGACGCCATGGAGTACGACCCGATGGTCGTGCGGCGTCTGCGGCGACTGCGCGATCGCCGCAGACGGTCGAAGTTCGGCCATACCTCGGTTGGCCGGCAGCCGTCGCGCTGACAGCCCGGAGCCAAAGGCAATATGGAGTCAAATCGAGCCCCCAACAACCAAATGGCGATCAAAGGAGTGGTGCTGGTTCTCGCCCTCATCGCCGCCGGGGCCTTCGTTCTGGCCCGCGGCCTCGATGACGACGAAGACTCGACAGCGGTAACCACCACCCAGCCGACGGCCGAGGCCACCATGGCGCCCGAGGAGATCCCCGACCCGGTGGACCCCCCGGCCGACGACGGCTCGGCGGCGGCCACGCCCGCACCGGCGCCGGAGGCCACCGAGGCGCCCGCCACCGCACCGGCCCCTGAGGTGACCCAGCCGCCCGCTCCCGCTCCCGATGAGGAGCTCGAGTGCCGCGATCCGTCCACCATCGGCGTATTGGTGGCCAACGGAACCGATGTGAGCGGCGCTGCCGGTCGGCTCTCGGGCGAGTTGAATGCGGCCAACTACGTGACCCTGCCCCCGCACAATGCCAGTCCCCAAACAGGCTCGGCCTTCTACTACCGGGCCGGGTACGAAGTGGACGCCCAATGCATCGCCCGGCTGCTGGGCGAGTCGGAGAAGCCCCTGTGGCCGATGCCCGATCCTCCCCCCGGAGGCCTCACCCTCGAATCCCTGGGCAACGCATTCATCCTCATCCTGATCGGACCCGACAGCCTGGCCCAGCGCCCCGGCTGACAGTCGGACAGCCTGAAGGCTGCGGCTGCATGCATATCGTTGCCGCCCCCGACAAGTTCCGGGGAACGGCCACGGCCGCTCAAGTTGCCGACGCCATAGCCCGGGCGTGCGGGCAGACCGGGGCCACCGTAGATGCAGTGCCCATGGCCGACGGGGGCGAGGGCACGCTGGAAGTGGTGGGGGGCGCCAACCGGTCGAGCATCGTGACCGGGCCATTGGGCGACCCGGTGGAGGCCCCGTGGCGCCTGCACCGCCACACCGCGGTTATCGAGATGGCCCGGGCGTCGGGATTGGCGCTGGTGGGCGGGGCCGAGGGCAACGACCCGCTGGGAGCCACCACCTACGGCACGGGGGAGTTGATCGACGCCGCGGTGGAGCGGGGCGCTCGGCGGGTGCTGGTGGGGGTGGGGGGCTCGGCCACCACCGACGGCGGTTTGGGCGCGCTGAGGGCGCTGTATCCCACTCAGCGACTGCGGGGGGTGGAGCTGGCCGTGGCCTGCGACGTGCGGACCCGCTTTGTGGACGCCGCCGAGGTGTTCGGACCCCAGAAAGGGGCCACCCCGAGGCAGGTGGAGCTGCTGCGCCGGCGCTTGGAGCGGCTCTGCGGGGTGTATGCCGAGACCTACGGGGTGGCGGTGGGCGACCTGGAGGGCTCGGGGGCGGCGGGCGGGCTGGCCGGCGGGCTGGCGTGCGTGGGGGCCGAGCTGTGCAACGGCTTCGAGCTGCTGGCCGAGGAGGTGGACCTGTACGGGCGCATCGAGCAGGCCGATTTGGTGGTGACCGGGGAGGGCGCGCTCGATGCCACCTCGCTGGAGGGCAAGGTGGTGGGCGGCGTGGCGGAGCTGGCTGCCTCTGCCGGAGTGCCGGTGCTGGCGGTGGTGGGCCGGGCCGACGGCACTGCGGCGCTGGCGTGTGGGGAGCTGGTCAGCCTCAGCGATCGGTTCGGCCCCGAGGCGGCCATGGCTGACACGGCCGATCTGGTGACCAAGGTGGTGCTGGACTACTTGGGGGGCTGACCAGGTGCTGTCTCGACCACCCGCCCTGCGGGCGGCTCTGCGGGCGGCTCAGCGGGCCTGGCGGAAGTAGCCGGTTACCTCGACTAGGGGAGGGCGCTCCTGCATGGTGATCTCGGTGTCGCCGAAACCGGGACGCCGCACCGTGATCGCCGTGTTCACCAGGGTGCGGTCGGCCCGGTGCAGGGCCACCTGCATAACCTCGGTGGCCTGGGACGACAGCTCGTGCAGCGGGCGATTGCGGTGGACGCGGGTGCCCAAATCGACCTGGGCGATGGCGTTGTAGCCGGCCAGGCGCCACACGTCGATTAGCAGGCCCATTTCCACCCCGTACCCCTGCACGAAGGGCACCCGCTCCAGCACGTCGCGGCGCCCGGCGTACTCCCCGGCCAGCGGCTGGACGATGTCGCCCAGCTCGGGAAACAACAAGGCGATGAGCGGACGGGCCACCAGCTCGGTGGTGCGCCCTCCGCCTCGCTGGTCGGCCCCCACCGGGCGGTGGTAGAAGCCCTTGCAGTAGGAGATGGCGTCGTCCACCAGCAGCGGGCCCACAAGCCCGGAGACGAAGTGGGGGCCGAAGTTGGCCACGTCGGCGTCGCACCACACCACGATGTCGCCGGTGGAGGCGAACAGCGATTTCCACAGCGTCTCGCCCTTGCCGGGCTGGTTGCCCAGGGGGGTGAGCACGTCGGCGCAGGCCACCACGGTGGCTCCGGCGTCTTTGGCCACCGCGGCGGTGTGGTCGGTGGAATGGTCGTCCATCACGATCAGCTCGTCGACCAAACCCACTTTGTCCATGAGCTCGTCTCGCACCACCTCCACGATGGCGCCCACGGTGGCCTCCTCGTTGCGGGCCGGCAGGCAGACCGACACCGTGGTGCTCCCCTTTTGCACCGCCAGGTCGGCCGCGGAGAACTCCCCGGCGGAGAATTTCCGCCGCCCGATCACGCTGGTCCCCGATTCACGAGTCGTTTCCTGGGCTGCATCCGAATAGCATCATGGCCCATGAGCGTGACTGTTCGGATACCGACCACCCTTCGCCCCCTGTCGGGAGGGGCCAGCGAGGTCACCGTTGAGGGCAGCACCGTCCGCGACGTGATCGCCTCGCTGGACGCCACCCACCCCGGCTTCAAAGATCGCCTGATCGACGAGGCCGGCGGTCTGCACCGGTACGTGAATGTGTTCGTGGACGACGACGACGTGCGGTTTGCCGACGGCTTGGCCACGTCGGTTCCCGACGGCCAGACGGTGGCCATCGTGCCGGCGGTGGCCGGCGGCTGAGCCTCGGGCGGCTCATCGGCTCTGCGCACCCCTTGAGTTTGGCGTTTTCCGCCCTCCTCGGTAACCTTTAGCAGTCTCATATCGAGAGTGCTAAAAGCCTTTACGACAACAATCGGCACTATGCCAATCGGGTGTGGGCCGAGATCTCAAAAGGGAGTATTCGAGTATGCCCAAGATCATCTCATTCGATGAGCAGGCCCGGCGTGCGCTGGAGTCGGGAATGAACCAGCTGGCCGACGCCGTGCGGGTCACGCTCGGCCCCAAGGGCCGCAACGTGGTGCTGGAGAAGAAGTGGGGCGCCCCCACGATCACCAACGACGGCGTGTCCATCGCCAAGGAGATCGAGCTGGAGGACCCCTACGAGAAGATCGGCGCTGAGCTGGTCAAAGAGGTGGCCAAGAAAACCGACGACGTGGCCGGCGACGGCACCACCACCGCCACCGTGTTGGCCTGGTCGATGGTGCGCGAGGGGCTGCGGAACGTGGCCGCCGGGGCCAACCCCATGTCCATCAAAAAGGGCATCGAGTCTGGCGTGGACGCCGCGGTAGCGGCCATCCACTCCCAGTCGGTTGACGTGTCGTCGGACAAGGCCCAGATCGCCAACGTGGCTGCCATCTCCGCCGCCGACCCCGAGATCGGTGAGCTGATCTCCGAGGCCATCGACAAGGTGGGCAAAGACGGCGTGGTCACCGTGGAGGAGTCGCAGACCTTCGGCCTGGAGCTGGACTTCACCGAGGGCATGCGCTTCGACAAGGGTTACATCTCCCCCTACTTCGTGACCGACGCCGAGCGGATGGAAGCCGTGCTGGACGAGCCCTACATCCTGTTCGTGGGCTCGAAGATCACCGCCGTGCGCGACATCGTTCCCGTGCTGGAAAAGGTGATGCAGGCGGGCAAGCCGCTTCTGATCATCGCTGAAGACGTGGAGGGCGAGGCCCTGGCCACCCTGGTGGTGAACAAGATCCGGGGCACCTTCAACTCCACCGCGGTGAAGGCCCCCGGTTTCGGCGACCGCCGCAAGGCCATGCTCCAGGACATGGCCATCTTGACTGCCGGCCAGGTCATCAGCGAAGAGGTGGGCCTCAAGCTGGAGAACACCACACTCGATCTGCTGGGCCGGGCCCGCAAGGTGGTGATCACCAAGGACGAGACCACGATCGTGGAAGGCGCCGGCGACCGCAGCGATGTGGAAGGCCGGATCGCCCAGATCAAGGGCGAGATCGACAACACCGACTCCGACTACGACCGGGAGAAGCTCCAAGAGCGCCTGGCCAAGCTGTCGGGCGGTGTGGCCGTGCTCAAGGTGGGCGCCGCCACCGAGGTGGAGCTCAAAGAGAAGAAGCACCGCATCGAGGATGCGGTCAGCACTACCAAGGCGGCCATTGAAGAGGGCGTGGTGGCCGGTGGGGGCGTGACCCTGCTTCGGTCGCAAGACGCGGTGAACAACGCCGCCGAGGGCCTGTCGGGCGACGACGAGGCCACCGGCGCCCGCATCGTGGCCAAGGCCCTGGAAGGACCGCTGGCCCAGATCGCGGTCAACGCCGGCCTTGAGGGCGGCGTGATCGTGGAGCGGGTCCGCAACCTGGAGGGCAACTCCGGGCTCAACGCGGCCACCGGCGAGTACGAAGACCTGATGACCGCCGGGATCATCGATGCCGCCAAGGTCACCCGCTCGGCGCTCCAGAACGCCGGCTCCATAGCTGGGCTGTTCTTGACCACCGAGGCGGTGGTGGCCGACAAGCCTGAGGAGAACGGCGGCATGCCTGGCGGCATGCCCGACATGGATTTCTAACCCGGTTTCGCAATCGGCGGCATGTCCGGCGGCATGCCCGACATGGATATCTAACCCGATTTCGCAATCGGCGGCGGTAACGTCGCGGTATGGCTGAGCTTCATCCGGCGTGTGCACCGCTGGCGTTCCTGCTGGGAACGTGGCAGGGCGCGGGTACGGGGGTGTATCCCACCATCGAGGATTTCTCCTATGCCGAGGAGGTTTCCTTCACCCACGTGGGCAAGCCGTTCGTGGCCTATGTGCAGAAGACCAAGGACGCGGGCACCGGTCTGCCCCTGCACTCCGAGGCCGGATTTCTGCGCCCCCAGCCCGACGGGCGCGTTGAATTGGTGCTGGCCCAGCCCTCGGGAGTAGCCGAGGTGCTGGAGGGCACCGTGGAGGGACGCGACATCCAGCTGTCCTCCACTGCGGTGCTGGGCACCGATTCGACCAAGCCGGTTGCCGCCACCGAGCGGCGGCTGTGGGTGGAAGGCGAGGTGCTGCACTCCTCGGTGGCCATGGCGGCCATGGGGCTGGATCTCCAGCACCACGTTGTATCCGAGATGTATCGCCTGTCATGACCCGGGGGCGCTCCGAGCGGGTGCTGGTGCGCCATTGGGATGGGTCCGAGGAGCACCGGCGCCCCGACGAGCTGGTGGTGGAAGAGCCGCTCACCATCGAGCTCGACGCCGTGACGGTGACCACAACCATGCGCACTCCCGGCCACGATTTCGAGCTGGCCGCGGGGTTCTGCTTCACCGAGGGGCTATTGGGGGACGCCTCTGTGACCTCCATCCGCTACTGCGCCAACGAGCCGGCCACCGACACCGAGTTCAACCTGGTCACGGTGGAAACCGACGGCGCTCCTCCGCCCACCCCCCGTCTGGGCTTGACCACTTCGGCGTGCGGGCTGTGCGGGGCCGAGAGCATCGAGGCGCTGCAGGAGCGGCTGAGCCCCCTGCCCGCGGGCGGGCCGCCCATCTCGGCCGACTTGCTGGCCGCGGTGCCCGAGCGGGTGCGGGCCTTCCAAGACTTGTTCGGTACCACCGGGGGAGTGCACGCGGCGGCCGCCTTCGGGGCCGACGGAGAGCCCACCCTGGTGCGAGAGGACATCGGCCGCCACAACGCGGTGGACAAGGTGGTGGGCCGAATGCTGCTCGACGACGCCCTGCCCGCCAGCGGCCTAGGGCTGTTTGTGAGCGGCCGGGCGTCGTTCGAGATGGTGCAGAAGGCATGGGCGGCCGGCTTCGGTGTGCTGGTGGCGGTGAGCGCCCCCTCGGCGCTGGCGGTGGAGACGGCCGCGGCGGCCGGGCTGTGCCTGGCCGGATTCGTGCGCGACGGCCAACTCAACTTCTACTCCCCGTCTGGATAAGAATCCTGGGCATGCGCCCTCTGCCCAAGCTCACGCCCGAAAACGAGTTCTTCTGGACGGCGGGAGCCGACGGCGTGCTGCGCTTCCAGTACTGCGCAGCCAGCGACCGCTACCTCCATCCCCCCGGTGCGGTGTGCCCGGGTTGTGGAGAGCCGCCCGAGATCAGGGAGGTGTCGGGGCGGGCCACGGTGGTGGGGGTGACCGTGAACTACCAGCCCTGGCTGCCCGACATGGAGGTGCCCTATGTGATCGGGCTGGTGGCCATCGAGGAGGACCCCTTGGTGCGGCTCACCACCCTCATCGTGGACGCCGAGCCCGAAGACGTGGTGATCGGCCTGCCGGTGTCGGTGCGCTTCGAGCAGCACAAGGACGTGTGGCTGCCAGTGTTCGCCCCCACCGGCGAGCCGCCGGTTGAGGCGGACGAGTACCCCGAGCCCGCCCCGGCGCCGGTGCGGGCCATGCCAGTTTCCGACAAGTTCGAGTCGAAGGTGGCCATCACCGGGATCGGGTTGTCGGAGGTGGGCCGGCGGCTGGGGCGCGATCCCATGGGCCTGGCGGTGGAGGCCTGCCAAGCGGCGGTGGCCGACGCCGGGCTCACTATGGACGACATAGACGGCCTGTCCACCTATCCGGGGGGCACCGCCAAAGACGGCGGTCACTCCGAGGGCGGCATCTACCCGGTGGCCGACGCCCTGGGCATCGCCCCCACCTGGTTCTGCGGCACGGGGGAGACCCCCGGCCAGAGCGGCGCGGTGGTCAACGCCATGCTGGCGGTGGCCTCTGGGCTGTGCCGCCACGTGCTGTGCTTTCGCACCGTTTGGGAGACCACGTCGATCGCCTGGGGCAACCGCCAGAACACCGGGGTGGGCGGGGGCGCCCGCATATCCGGAGAGATGGAGTGGCGGCTTCCCTATGGGGCCATGTCGGCGGGCAACTGGATCGCGCTTATGGCCAGCCACTACTTCCACCGCTACGGCGCCACCCGGGAGCAGCTGGGGTGGATTCCGGTGACCGAGCGGGCCGGCGCGGCCCACAACCCGGTGGCCATCTACCAGGAGCCGATGACCATCGACGACTACCTGGATGCCCGCATGATCACCACTCCGTTCGGCCTGTTCGACTGCGACGTGCCCTGCGACGGCTCCACCGCCCTGGTGGTGTCGGCGGTGGACGCCGCGTCCGACGGCCCCCACCGACCGGTGCTGGTGGAGGCGGTGGGCACCCAGATGCGCGAGCGGATGTCGTGGGACCAGGGAACGCTGCTGCACGAGCCGATGGTGGACGGACCCTCGGCCCACCTGTGGAGCCGCACCGACTTGAAGCCCGCCGATGTGGACGTGGCTCTGTTGTACGACGGGTTCAGCTTCAATGCGCTGTCGTGGCTGGAGGGACTGGGGTTTTGCGGCAAAGGCGAGGGGGCGGCGTTCGTTGAGGGCGGCACCCGCATCGCCCGCGACGGGGAGATCCCACTCAACCCCCACGGAGGACAGCTCTCGGCCGGACGGCTGCACGGCTACGGGTTCCTTCACGAGGCGGTTACCCAGCTCCGGGGCCACGGGGGCGGGCGGCAGGTGGACGGCGCCGAGGTGGCGGTGGTCAGCACCGGCGGAGGCCATCCCGGCGGGACGTTTATTTTTGTTAGGGGATGAACTGGCCTCTTCGTCGGGGGCTGATCCGGTCTGCTAGAAGTGGGCCATGGCTGCTTACATCATCGTCAACTATCAGGTGGACAACCCCGAGCTGTACGGGGAGTACATGCAGGGCGCGGCGGGTGCTCTGGGCATCGGCGACGGCGCCGAGCTGGTTGCCTTCGACACAGAGTCGGAGGTGGTCGAGGGCGATACCGCTGGCCACCAGACGGTAGTGATCAAGTTCGACTCCAAGGAGAAGGCCCGCGAGGTGTGGGAGTCGGACGCCTACAAGGCGGTGGTGGGCAAGCGCCACGACGCCACCAGCCGCCATTTCGCCGTGCTGGTGAACGGCTTCGGCGACTGATTTCGCCATGACCGGGCCATGGCGCCAAGCCGCGGCCGTCGCTATGGCCGCGGCCCTGCTGGCGGCCTCCTGCGGCGGCTCGGGCGGGGATGAATCCGGTGGCGCCGGCTCGGGCAGCGGTGGAGCATCCGGCCCCGACTCGGAGCTGGTCATCGGGCGGGTGTTGCCGGAAACGGGAACGCTGGCCGCCATCGGCGGGCCGATCATCGCCGGAGTGGATCTGGGGGTGGCAGATGTGGTGGCCGCCGGCGGCCGGGTTCGCCTGCTCAAAGGGGACTCGGGCACCGATCCCGATGTGGCGTCGGAGACGGTCAACCGCCTGCTGGGAGAGGGCGCCCAAGCCATCATTGGCGCGGCGGCCTCGGGAGTGTCACAGGCGATCATCCAAACTCTGTACGACGCCCAGATTCCCCAGTGCGCGGCGTCCAATACGTCGCCCTCTTTCTCCACTCAGGACAACGCCGAGTACTACTTCCGCACGGTGACCACCAGCCATGCCGAAGCCCCGGTCATGGCCAACAGCCTGGCGGCCGGCGGGGCCACATTTGCTGCTGTTGTGGCCCGATCTGACGACTACGGAAACGCGCTGGCCCGCCTTCTCGTCGAAGAACTGAACAAGCTGGGGATTGCCGCCGAGATCGTGTCGTATTCCCCCGATGCCCCCAACTTCGATGCCACGGTTCAGGAAGTGCTGGCCAAGGGAGTCGATTCGGTGGGCCTGATCGCCTTCGAAGAGGGGATCGCCATTCTCCGGGGATTCCTGGAATCTGGCATCCCCCCTCGGGCGGTGCATGTTGCGGCCGGGCTCTACGACGTGACGTTGGCCGAGAGGGTCAACCCCTCAGATCCGACGGTGTTGGACGGACTGCGGATCCACGTGCCCTCTGGGGATGATGCGTTCAACCAGCGAGTGCAGGAGCTGACCCACGGAAACGTGAGCTTTGGTGGACAGGCATACGACTGCGTGGTGGTGTTGTCGCTGGCCTATCTGGCCGCGGGATCGGCCTCGGGACCCGACTTTGTTGCGGCGGTTTCCGGGTTGACCCGAGACGGTCAGAAGTGCTTTTCGTACGCCGAGTGCGCCGAGCTGCTGGCCTCCGGCGTGGACATCGACTACGACGGGGTCTCTGGGCCGCTGGAACTTGACGAGGTGGGCGATCCCACCGTGGGCCGGTATCTGGTGAGCGAGGTGCGCGGTGGCGAGCTTGTCGTGGTGCAGACCACCGATTGGTCTGTGGACCGATAACGCGGCGGTAAGGTCGGGACAATGAGCGATCCGGTAGAGCCCTCGGTCGGGATCGGGGTCGTCCATCTGTTCGGCAAGCTCGGCCCGACTGACGACCGCTCCCAGCAGAAGCGAGACATCAAACAGGCCGTCGAGAACGCCGAGCTCGTGGGAGTCCAGGTGGTGACGGTGGCCGTGCTCGGCCACAAGGCCGACATCGGGTTCATGGCCCTGCACGCCGACCTCTGGGAACTGCGGGACTTTCAGACCGCCCTGAGCCAAGCAGGGCTCGACATCGTGGACTCCTACGTGTCGCTCACCGAGCTGTCGGAGTACGCCGTCGGGCTGCCCGAGGAGACCAAGCAGGCCCGGCTGTATCCCCAGCTGCCTCCCGAGGGCAAGCCGGCATGGTGCTTTTATCCCATGTCCAAGCGCCGCAACCCCGACCAGAACTGGTACGAGCTGCCCTTCGAGCGCCGCCGAGAGCTCATGTACGAGCATGGGGCCACCGGCCGCACTTTCGCCGGGCGGGTGCTCCAGCTCATCACCGGCTCTACCGGCATCGACGACTACGAGTGGGGGGTGACCCTGTTCTGCGAGCACCCCGACGACCTGAAAGAGGTGGTGTACACCATGCGCTACGACGTGGCGTCGGCCCGCTACGCCGAGTTCGGCCCCTTCTATACCGGAATGGTGGCCCCGGTGAAGACCGTCCTCGACCGACTGGCAAAGTAATAGCTTAAATTTTCGAACTCTCGTGAAAGGCTTCTGGGCATGAGGAGAGCTCGCCGGTTCTGGGCAGTTGTCATAGTGGCGCTGATTGCCGCCGGGTGCGGAAATGACGACGACGGAGGTGATGCCAGATCGCCGGCTGCGCCAGCGCCAGGCGATGCCGAGCTGGTGATCGGCTCGGTGATGCCCGAGACGGGGTCGCTGGCGTTGTTTGGCCCGGCGATGATCGTGAGCATCGACCTAGCGGTCCAAGACATCCAGGCTGCGGGCGGGAACGTACGTCTTTTGACCGGTGATTCGGCCACCGATCCCGACGTAGCTCCTGAAACCGTCAATCGGCTCTTAGGCGAGGGTGCTCGGGTGATCGTGGGGGCATCGGCATCGGGGGTGTCGCAATCTTTCATCCAGACCCTCTATGACGCCCAGATTCCCCAATGCTCGCCGTCGAACACTTCAACATCGTTCTCAACCCAGGAGAACGCCGCCTACTACTTCCGAACGGTGCCACCCACCCAAGCGGCCGCGTTGATCTTGGCCGACATGGTGGCGGGAGAGGGTGCCACCAACGTGGCGTTGCCCACCCGAGCTGACGACTGGGGCAATTCCCTGGCCGCCCTGCTGGTGCAGAGCTTCGATGCGTTGGGAGTGGAGAGTCGGATCATCGCCTATGACGAGGACGCCGCCAGCTTCGATGCCACCGTGGCAGCAATTGAGGATATGAGAGCGGATGCAGTGGTGCTCATCTCCTTCGCAGAGGGGGCGCAGATCATCAGGGGTCTGCTGGAGGCAGGAGTGCCCCCAACCGCCATTTACGGCAGCGACGGAATCTACGCACCGAATCTGAACGAGTTGGTGGACCCAACCAACCCCAGCGTTATTGACGGGTTCAAAGCGATCACCGTGGGAGGCGGAGAAGAGTTCAACCTGCGCCTCGCGCCCCTTACTGGCGGCAATGTGCTCTACGGCGCCCAGGCCTACGACTGCGTGGCGGTGCTGGCTCTCGCGTCGCTGGCCGCCGGCTCCACCGATGGTGCCGACATCATCGGGCAGGTGCAGGCGGTGACAACCGGCGGTGAGAAGTGCTCCGACTACCGCGGTTGCGCCGACCTTATGGCCGACGGGGTGGACGTCGACTACGACGGAGTCTCCGGTCCGCTGGAGCTCGACGAGGTGGGCGATCCCCGCTACGGTAAGTATGTCGTCGCCGAGTTCATCGACGGAGAATTCGTTGTGATCGGTACCCGAGACGCCGACCTCGCTGCGGTGGGCTGAACCCGGCCCCTAAACGCGGGATAGAGGCACCGAATAAGGCGGTTCTTGATCTGCTTTTGTAGCGTGAAGGGTCGAAACCGGTACTCATCTCAGTGCAGGAGGGGAAAATGGCGGAGAAATTCTGGACTCGGTTGATTGCTGTTCTGGCAGTCGTGGCGCTGGTGGCAATCGCCTGCGGCAACGATGACAGTGATGACGAGACGCCAGGGGCCGAGCCCACTGAGGATTCCGAGACTGCTCCGGCGCCAGCCCCGGGAGAAGATGGCGATGAGGAGCTTGTCATCGGCTCGATGATGCCGGAAACCGGCGCGCTGGCCTTTTTGTCAACGCCGATGATCCGCAGCATCGCCCTAGCGGTCGAGGACATCCAGGCGGCCGGCGGAAACGTCCGGCTGCTTACCGGCGACACCGGCACCGATCCGGATGTCGCCCCCGAGGCGGTGAATCGGCTGCTGGGCGAGGGTGCCCATGTGATTGTGGGGGCGGCCTCCTCGGGCATCTCCCAGTCGTTCATCCAGACGCTGTACGACGCCCAGATTCCCCAGTGCTCGCCGTCGAACACATCGCCGTCGTTCAGCACCCAGGCCAACGCGGCGTTCTACTTCCGCACCGCGCCGCCCGATCAGGCCGCCGCGCCGGTGCTGGCCAATCTGATTGCGGCCGATGGGGCCACCAACGTGGCCATCGTGGCCCGCGCCGATGACTGGGGCATTGCCCTGTCTGGCCTGCTGGCGAACAGCCTGGCCGATCTGGGGGTGGCTTCCGAGACCATCTCCTATGACGAGGAGGCATCGACCTTCGATTCCACCGTCGACTCGGCCACTGGTATGGGAGCCGACGCGGTGGCGCTGATCTCGTTCGCCGAGGGCGCGCAGATCATTCGGGACCTATTGGAGGCAGGTGTGCCGCCCAGCGCCATGTACGGACCCGACGGCATGTACGACCCGGGATTGCCCGATCTGGTTGATCCATCCAATCCGAATGTGGTCGACGGGTTCACCGCCATCACTGTGGCCAATACGGCGGGTCAGGCCGGCGATGACTTCGAGGCCCGTTTGGTGGAGTTGATCGGCGATGAGGAGGGGGTGGCCTTTGCCGGCAACTCCTACGACTGTGTGGTCGTGCTGGCCCTCGCGTCGCTGGCCGCCAGCTCCACCCGGGGCCCCGACATCATCGCCCAGGTTGCCGCGGTCACCTCCGGTGGTGAGAAGTGCTTCTCCTACGGAGAGTGCGCTGGTCTTCTGTCCGATGGCGCCGACATCGACTACGACGGTGTGTCCGGGCCGCTGGAGCTCGACGAGGTGGGCGATCCGAGCTTTGCCCGCTACAAAATCGGCCAGTTCCAAGACGGAGCGCTGGCCGAGATGGGCACCCAGGACGTGAACCTGGATGGTACCTCCGGCGCTGCGCCGGACTCACCGAGCGCAGCGGGCCAGCCTGAGTTGGTGATTGGGCGGGTTATGCCCGAAACCGGCGCGCTGGCCTTTTTGGCCCCGCCGATGGTGGAGGCGGCCCGGCTAGCCGTTGAGGATGTCCAGGCCGCAGGGGGAAACGTCCGGATGCTGACCGGTGATACCGGCACCGATCCCGATGTGGCCTCCGAGGCGGTGAACCGGCTATTGGGCGAGGGTGCCGATGTGATCGTGGGAGCGGCCGCGTCGGGCATCTCACAGTCGTTCATCCAGACGCTGTACGACGCCCAGATTCCGCAGTGTTCGCCGTCGAACACATCTCCGTCGTTCTCCACCCAGGACAACGCCACCTTCTACTTCCGAACCGTGCCGCCCGATCAGGCCGTATCGCCGATCATCGCCAACGTGGTGGCCGCCGATGGGGCCACCAATGTGGCCATCGTGGCTCGGGCCGACGACTACGGCAACGCGCTGGCTGACCTGGTCAAAGCCGGTTTGGAAGATCTGGGTGTGTCCTCCGAAGTGGTCTCCTACTCCCCGGACGCGCCCAGTTTTGACGACACGGTGACCGAAGTGCAGGGCATCGGGGCCGACGCGGTGGTGCTGATCGCCTTTGGCGAGGGCGCGGGGATCATCCGGGGGCTGCTGGAGTCCGGGGTGCCGGCCCGGGCCATGTACGGATCTGACGGGCTGTTCGACCCGGGCCTGCCCGGCCAAGTCGACCCGTCGGATGCCGGGGTCATCAACGGCATGCAGGTGATCGCCGCCGCGGGCGGGACCGACTTCAGCGTTCGGCTCAGCGAGTACACCGGGGCCAACCTGAGCTACGGCGGCCAGTCTTACGACTGCGTGATCGTGATGGCGCTGGCTGCGCTGGCCGCCGGCTCCACCGCTGGCCCGGACATCATCGCCCAGGTGCAGAACGTTACCGGCGGCGGGACCAAGTGCTACGACTACGGCGAGTGCGCCGGCCTGCTGGCCGAAGGTGCCGACATCGATTACGAGGGCGTGTCCGGCCCGCTTGATCTCGACGAAGTGGGCGACCCAACCTGGGGCCGCTACATCATCGCCCAGTACCAGGGCGGCGACCTCGTCCCCATCGACAGCCAAGATGTGGACGTAACCACCCTGGGCTAACGGATCACCGGAAATGAAAGCGGGCGGATCGGCCTCACGCCTGGGCTAGAGTGCCCAGGTAGAGGCTGACCACCTTGGGGTCTTCCAGGAGTTGCTGGCCGGTGCCGGTGTAGGCGTTGGCGCCCTGGTCGAGCACGTAGCCCCGATCGCTTATCTGGAGGCAGCGGCGGGCGTTCTGCTCCACCATGATGATTGACACTCCGTGGTCGGTGATGGAGGTAATCCGCTCGAACACCTCGTCTTGGTAGGCGGGGGATAGCCCGGCGGAGGGCTCGTCTAAGAGCACCACTTTGGGGTCCATCATGAGCGCTCGGCCGATGGCCACCATTTGGCGCTCGCCTCCCGACAGGCCGTCGGCCCGCTGGCCGCTGCGCTCGCCCAGCAGCGGGAACAACTCGGCCACCACCTCAAAGCGGGCAGAGAACTGCTTGGGGTCTTGGAACACCCCCATTTCAAGGTTCTCCCGGATCGACAGCCGGGGGAACACATTGTCGGTCTGGGGGACGAAGCCGATGCCTCGGGCTACCAACTCGTGGGGACTCAGCCCGGTGATTTCCTCGGTGCCCAGGCGGATGGCACCGCCTCGCACGTCCACGATGCCGAAAATGGCTTTCAGCAAGGTGGACTTGCCTGCTCCGTTGGGGCCGATCACCCCGACGATCTCGCCCGGGTGCAACTCCAGCGAGCACCCGGTGAGAATGTCGATGCCCGGCAAGTATCCGGCCACCACATCATCGGCGGTCAAAAGCGGCGGGGAGGAGGTCATGCTTCGGTTCCTGCCCGTCGGCGGCCCAGATACGCGTCGATGACCGACTCGTCGTGGATGACCTTCCATGGGCCTCCCTCGGCGATGACCCGCCCCTGGGCCAACACCACCACCCAGTCGCTGATACCCGACACCACGTCCATGTCATGCTCGATGTACACCACGCTTACCCCGCTGAGTGCGAGTTGGGTGATGTGGCCCAGCAGAGACTGGGCCAACGCGGGGTTCACCCCGGCCATGGGCTCGTCCAGCATCACGAGGGCTGGGTCAGACATCAGCGCCCGGGCCACCTCCAGCAGCTTGCGCTGGCCACCGGACAGGGTGCCGGCCAGCTCGTCGCGCATGCGGGCCAGGTTGAACTGCTCCAACAGCTCGTCGGCCCGCTCGGTATTGGTCCGCTCCTGGTTTCGCCACAAGTGCCGGAAGGGAGCGGCCCACAGTCGCTCGCCCATTTGGTTAGGGGCCCCCAGCAGCATGTTCTGGAGCACCGAGAGCTTGGCTAGCGATTTGGTGAGCTGGAAAGTGCGGACCATGCCCCGTCGGGCCAGTCGGTCGGGCGACGGTGAAGTCACCATTTGGCCGTTGAACTCCCAGCGCCCGTGGTCGGCCCGGTCGAAGCCGGTGAGCAGGTTGAACAGCGTTGTCTTCCCCGCGCCATTGGGGCCGATCAGAGCGGTGACGATCCCCCGTTCGATCTCCAGGTGGTCGACATCCACCGCGGTGAGCCCGCCAAAGCTCCGCCGGAGTCCGTCCATTGTCAAGATGGGGTTGGGCTTGGCCACACCGGGCTCGGGGTGAACGGTGAGGATGGGCTCAACCTCGGTTGTGCGGCGAGCGGAATCCAGCAGCATCGAGCGGTCTTCGGGCGCGGACGGACCTTCGGGCGGTGGGCGGTCAGCGGGCATCGAGTTGCATTTCTATTCGGTTGCCGGTGATCCCCTGGGGGCGGAACAACATGAGCAGCACGAGGGCTAGGCCTACCATCGCCACGCTGATGATGCCCTCGGAACCCTCGAGGAAGTCGGCTATGGCACCGGGCAGCCAGGCCTCGGCGGAAAGCTGCCGCAGGAACGACTCGATCCATTCTCGCAGGAACCAGAACAGAATCGCTCCCAGTACCGGCCCCATATAGGTAGCCGCCCCGCCCAGCAGCAGCGCGGTGTAGGTGTAGAAGGTCACTTGAGGGCGAAAGCCGTTGGGGTCGGCCCCCGAGGTCTTGATGGCGTCGATCACCCCGGCCATCCCGCCGATGACCCCGCCGATCATGAGCGCCTGCATCTTGTACCAGAACACGTTCTTGCCCAGGCTGCGAGCGGCGTCCTCGTCCTCCCGGATGGACTTCAGCACCCGGCCCCACGGGCTGCGGATGATGAGGAACACGATCAAGCTGACCAGCGCCACCAGTACCCAGCCCACGGTGATTACCCACATCTGCTGGCCGGTGAACGCGAAGGTGCCCACGCCATAGCGGTCTTGCGGCCCGTCGGCATACGGGTTGAGGTCGAAGAACGCTCCGGCGTCGAAGCTCACGCTCAGCGGTCCGCCGGTGAGGCCGATGGCGTCGGTGGAGCCGATGAGGATGCGGATGATCTCGGCGGCGGCGATGGTGACGATGGCGAACATCACCGCGTGGAGCCGCAGGGTGGGGATGCCCAGCGCCACCGCAAGCGCCAGGGCGAGGAAGAGGCCGATAGGGATGCCGACCCACAGCGACCAACCGAAGGTGGCCACCGCAACGCTGGTGCCGTAGGCCCCCAGCATGATGAACCCCACTTGACCGAAGTTCAAAAGCCCGGTGAAACCGAAGTGGATGTTCAGCCCAATAGCGGCCAAGGCCAAGATGATGGCTTCAGGGCCGAAGGCGGCTCGGGCCGCGTTGCCAAAGATGATGTCGAAGTCCACCTATCCCACCCGCGCCCTGATTCCGAACAGGCCTTGCGGACGCAGCAGCAACACCAGGATGAGGGCGGCCAGCGGCACCACGAACTTCAGCTCTGGAGAGATCCAAAGAGTGCTTACCTCGGTTGACATGCCGATGATGAGCGATCCGGCCAGAGCGCCGTAGGCCGTGCCCAGCCCACCCAGTTCCACGCCGGCGAAAATCAGCAGCAGAAGCTGGAAGCCCAGAAACGGGTCGATGTCGGCGTCGAGACCCTGGAAAACGCCTCCGAGGCCGGCTAGCGCCGCCCCCATTATCCACACGATGAGCACTACCCGGTTCACGTTGATGCCCGAAACCGCGGCCAGGTCGGCATTGTCGGCCACTGCCCGAGTGGCTTTGCCGAACCGGGTCTTCTGAAGCATCAGCCCCACGGCCACTAGGGCGACAAGGATGACTGCGATGGTGGCCACCTCCCGAGGGGTGACTGCCCACGGGCCAAACTCCCAGCGCTCCTGTACTTGGAAGTCTCGGTAAGGGAGGGGCTCGGCCCCGAAGAAAAGCTGGACTAGCTGTCGTCCCAGCAGTGACAGCCCGATGGTGATAACCACGAGTTGGAAGATGCCCAGCCGTCGGTCTCGCAGTGGGCGGAACAAGCCCGATTCCAAACCGGCGCCCAGCATTCCGCACACAATCACGGTGAGCACGGCGGCCACAATCAGATTCAGCTCACCCCATGAGCTGTTGAAGTACCAGGCGATCACCGCGCCGAACGTGACCAGTTCGCCGTGGGCGAAGTTGACCAGACCGGTGGTTCCGTAGATGAGCGACAGCCCAATTGCACTCATGGCGATGATGAGACCGAACTTGAAGCCGTTGAACACCGTCTGGGCAGCCCGCTCGCCGAAAGGCGTCCCCTTGGGGGCTTCTCCCACGGCGAACACAACCGCCCGGGATTGGCCTGCGTCCACCACGGCATCCACGAGGGATTCTTGGCCCTCCCGCAACCTGATGCCTTCGGGAAGGGTGCCGGTGTCGATACTCACCCGGTAGGCGCCGGGGCCCGGCACTGGCACGCTCCACCGGCCATCGGTATCAGTGACCGCCTGTCCGATCTCTGCGCCCGACGAGTCGGCCACCGTGATTGCCACGCCCTCGAAGAACTGGTCGAAGCCGAAGCGGATGGTTCCGTTCAGCTGGGTCTGGCCGGGTTCGGCACCGTCTTGGGCCAGCGCAGGCACCGCCAGCATCATCGACAGGCCCAATGCCAATCCAAGGAGAATTGTCCCCCTCCGCACTCCTGTTGAGCGTAGTGCTCCATCTGTCGGCGTTGGGGGTGTAGCGGTGCAAGGGCCACAATAGGGAGGTGGGCGACATGGAGCGGCTTCGGTCCGACCTGGCCGAGTTGGGCAGGGTGGTGGTGGCCTTCAGCGGCGGCGCCGATTCATCGCTCCTCGCCTGGGTGGCCCATGATGTGCTGGGTGGCCGGGCTCACGCTGTGACCGCGGTGTCGCCCTCGCTGGCCAGCGCCGAACGGGAGGATTGCGCAGCGCTGGCTGCCGAGTGGGGGCTGCGGTGGAGCGAGGTGCGAACCGCCGAGATGGAACAGGCTGCCTATGTGGCCAACGACGGCGACCGCTGCTACTGGTGCAAGGATGCGCTAATGGACGCGGTGGCGCCATTGGCCGAAACCACTTCGGCAACGGTGGCTCTCGGGGTTAATACCGATGACCTGAGCGACCACCGCCCCGGCCAGCAGGCCGCCGAAGAGCGGGGCGCAGTGTTCCCCTTCGTGGATGCCGGTTTCTCGAAGGCCGATGTGCGGGAGTGGTCTAAGCGGCTGGGGCTGCGGACTTGGGACAAGCCGGCTGCGCCATGCCTGGCCTCCCGGATTCCCTACGGCACGCCGGTGACCCTGGGGGCCCTGGCTTCTGTGGGCGACGCTGAGGCCGCCCTGCGCCGCTTGGGTTTCGCCGAGCTGCGGGTGCGCCACTATGGGGATGTGGCCCGCATCGAGGTGCCAGATGAGTGCTTGGCCGACGTGGTGGCCCAGCGGGCCGCGGTCGTCGAGGCGGTGCGCCAGGCCGGCTACCGGTACGCCACGCTGGATTTGGAGGGCCTCCGCTCCGGCAATCTGAACGCCGTCCTGGGCCTCGACCGGTCGGCATCGGGCCCATCGGCCCTGCGCCCTTGACCGACGCCGAGCTGCGGGCTGCCGAACAGCAGCTTGGCGAGTGCGCTCAGGAGTTGGCAGAGGAAATCAGGCAAGCTCTGCCCCTATGGGTGGTGTCGGCGGTGGAAGCCCGTCTGCCGGAGATCGACCCTGAAACCCGCAAAGCGGCCGAGGCGGCCGGATTGGCTGCGGCGGCTGAGATCGGAGGCGAGGTGACCCGGTTGCTGGCCGCCGACATCGACCACCAGCGGGAGAATCCCCTCACCGTCCTGCGCCGGGCAGTTCGCTACCCCACCGAGGTGCTGAGCGCCGCCGGCGCAATCCCGGTGGAGCGGGACGACTTCGCCATCGACCGCTTCCCCGACGACGCCTATGACCTGACTCCGGCGTCATTCGCCGACATTCATCCCGACCTTCAGACCCCCGGATTGGAGTGGGGGGCGGCCAAGGCCTTTGTGCACCGCCGACGCCACCGCCGTTCCCGTTAGAGACAGTTCAGGGCCATCCCCGCCAAACCTGACATACTGACTTTGCCAACAGGCGGAATAGTCGTCAACCAAGGGGAGTTGTGATGGACGCTGATACCGCATGGGTACTCGTATCTGCTGCGCTGGTCTTGTTCATGGTGCCGGGTCTGGCCTTGTTCTACGGGGGCATGGTCGGCCAGAAAAACGTGCTGAACATGATGAACATGAACCTGTATTGCCTGGGCATCGTCCCCATTGTGTGGGCGGTGGCCGGTTTCGGGTTTGCCTCCGGCGACTGGAGCTTCCCGTTGTTCGGGGATTTCGACGCCGCCTGGCTCAACGGGGTTGACGACATGGTGGGCAAGCGGGAATTCGTGTTCGGTATGACCTTTGCCGCCATCACCCCCGCGCTCATCTCCGGTGCGGTGGCCGGACGGATGAAGTTCTCCGCCTGGGCCATCTTCGTGCCCGTCTGGTCGTTTTTGGTGTACTCGCCCGTGGTGTATTGGATCTACGGTGGCGAAGGCTGGATTGCCAACCTGCCAGCCCACGACTTCGCCGGCGGCACCGCCATCCACATAAACGCCGGTGCGGCTGCCTTGGCCTTGGTTCTCGTCCTCGGCCCCCGCAAGGGATGGCCCCGAGATGTGGACTTCCCCCACAACCTGCCGCTGGTGTTGCTAGGGGCCGGCATCCTGTGGTTCGGCTGGTTCGGCTTCAATGCTGGATCGGCTTTGGCTGCCGATGCCGGTGCCTCCCATGCCTTCTTGACCACCTTCCTGGCGGCAGCCGCGGGGCTGTGCTCGTGGATGGTGGCCGAGACCATCAAGGACGGCAAGCCCACTGCACTGGGCATGGCCTCGGGCATTGTCGCCGCTCTGGTGGCCATCACCCCGGCAGCCGGTTTCGTGGGTGCTATGTCCTCCATCGTGATAGGCGCCGCGGCCGGGGTACTGTGCTTCCTGGCCATTGGGCTCAAGCTGCGATACAAGTACGACGACAGCCTCGATGTGGTGGGCATCCACATGTTCGGCGGCATCATCGGTGGCGTGCTGATCGGCTTCTTCGCCGACTCCGGCATCTACGAAGGGGCCGACTTCATCGAAGGTCTGTTTTTCGGCGGCGGCGAGCTGCTGGGCAACCAGATCATCTCCATCGTGGCGGTCATGGCCTACAGCTTCGTGGCCACCTACATCATCGCCTTGGTGCTCCACCGCACCATGGGGATTCGGGCCTCTGCCGAGGACGAGAGCGTAGGTCTCGACCAGTCGCACCACGCTGAAACGGCATACAACAACTAGTCCCGGCCTCACAGAAATGGGGCCAGGCCGCTAGCCTCGACGGTTAGTGGCAATTGGCGAGGCGAGAACGAGCGCACTGCGCCGTGACGAGCTGCTGGCCGATCGCGCCATGGTGGGGACAGTGCTGTGCCGGGCGTTGGCCCGTCGGACCGACGAGTGGCTCCAAAGCATCTTCGCTGCCGAGGTAGCCGACCCAGAGGGCATCGCGTTGGTGGCGGTGGGCGGGTACGGCCGGGCCGAGCTGTGCCCTTACAGCGACATCGACCTGCTGCTGTTGCACCGCGACCGCCCCGACATCGGTGAAATCGCCCCTCGCCTGTGGTACCCCATCTGGGATGAGGGGCTGAAGCTCGGCCATTCGGTGCGTACGCCCCGGGAGACCCGGGATTTGGCCAAGACCGATCTGGACACGGCCACATCTCTGCTGGACGCCCGCCACATTGCCGGCGACTCGGAGCTGACCGCCGACTTGACCGCCGACAACGACAATCAGTGGCGTCGCAGCGCCCGCAAGTGGCTTCCCCTGCTGGCCCAGGGGGTAGCCGAGCGCCATCGGCGCTGCGGCGAGGTGGCGTTCAAGCTGGAACCCGACCTCAAGCAGGGCCGGGGGGGCCTGCGCGACCTCCATGCGCTGCGGTGGGTGGAGGCCGCAGTATTCGAGATGGACGACGCCGACAGTCGCCAGCTGTGGTCCGACTACGAGGTGATCCTGGCCGCTCGGGCCGAGCTGCACCGCACCGCCGACCGCCCCGGCGACCAGCTCCTGCTCCAAGAACAAGACGGCGTGGCCGCCGCGCTGGACTATGGCGACGCCGATGAGCTGATGGGCGCCATCGCCAGCTCGGCTAGATCCATCGCCTGGCGCAGCGACGAGATCTGGGCCTGGCTGCGGGATTCCGAGATGCCCCCCGAATGGCGCCGTCGGCTGCGCCGCCGCCACAGCCGCAACAACGCCGAGCTGGATGCCGGTGTGGTGGTCCAAGAGGGCCGGGCGGTGCTGGCCGAGGGCGCCGACACCGCCGACCCCTGCACCGCGCTGCGCCTGGCCCGGGCCGCCGCCTCCCACGAGCTGCGCATGGACCGCACCAGCCTGGGGCGGCTGAACAAGCAAATGGCCCCCATGGCTGACCGGTGGCCCGACGAGGCCCGCAAGCTGTTTGTGGACCTTTTGATGACCGGCACCGAGGCCCCCCCGGTGATCGAGGCTCTGGACCAGATGGACCTGTTCGTGCGCATCCTGCCCGAGTGGGCCCCCAACCGCAGCCGCCCCCAGCGCAACGCCTACCACCAGTTCACGGTGGACCGGCACCTGTGCGAGGCCGCCGCATTGGCTGCCGACCTGGTCGACCGGGTGGACCGCCCCGACCTGCTGGTGCTGGGCGCCCTGCTCCACGACATCGGCAAGGGCTATCCCGGCGACCACACCGAGGTGGGCATGGAGCTGGTGGCCGACATCGCCCACCGAATGGGCTATCCCCCCACCGACGTGGACGTGCTGGTGGCCATGGTGGAGCACCACCTGCTGTTGCCCGATGTGGCCACCCGGCGTGACCTGGAAGATCCCGACACCATTGCCGAGGTGGCTCGACAGGCTGGCACGGTTGAAACTCTCCGCCTGCTGGGAGCCCTCACCGAGGCCGACTCGGTGGCCACCGGCCCGTCGGCGTGGAGCAAGTGGAAGGCCAGCCTGGTGCGTGAGCTGGTGGCCCGCTGCGCCCATGTGATGGAGGGCGGCGATATCGACGAGATCACCTCCCGGTTCCCCACCCCCGAGCAGCGGGGGATGATGGAGGCTGGCGAGCGATTGGTACTGGGCGAGGGCGACACCCTGTTGGTGATCGCCCCCGATCAACACGGCATGTTCTCGCGGGTGGCCGGGGCTCTGGCCCTCAGCGGGCTGCGGGTGCTTTTGGCCGCGGCCCATTCTGAGTATGGGATGGCGTTGGAGCGGTTCCAGGTGGAGAGCACCCTGGGGCTGGAGATCGACTGGCCCCAGGTCACGGCCTATGTGGAGCAGGCCCTGGCCGGCCGCCTGGCCATCGAGGCCCGCCTGGCCGAGCGGATCAGCACCTATGAGGTTGAGCCCGACTTCACCCCCCGGCCGGTTATCGCCCCCAAGGTGAGCGTGGACAACGATTCCTCCTCCACCGCCACCATCATCGAGTTGGCCGCCCAGGCCCGCATCGGCCTGCTGAGCCGGGTGACCAGCGCCCTGTCGCAGCTCGGGCTGGACATTCTCAGCGCCAAGGTGCAAGACCTCGGTGGGGATGTGGTCCACGCCTATTACGTGCGCGACGGCGAGGGCAACAAGGTGACCGACCAAGAACACTTAAGCGAGATCAATCTGGCCCTTCAGCACGCCATCGATACCTGCTCTACTCGGGTATGAGGGCGATTGGGACCACCTAGCGGCTATGGGTGACGAGGGCCGGGCCGTAGTAGGGGAAGGCGACCTGAGGCGGTGGTCGGAGGCCCTGGCCGGGATCGCCCGCACCGGGCTGGCCTTCACGAACAACCAGTACGAGCAGGAGCGTTTCGAAGAGGTGCTGCACGTGGCTGCCGACATGGCCGCCGCGCTGAGCAGCGGATGGACGCCCGAGAATTTTGTGGCCGAGTGGATGAAATCGGTGGGCGAGGGCGTTCCCGGCTATGTCACCCCCAAAGTGGCGGTGGGGGCCGTGGTGGGCAACGACGACGGCGAGATCCTGCTGGTGCAGCGGGCCGACTCCGGGGTGTGGCTGTACCCCACCGGCTGGGCCGACGTGGGCTACTCCCCCTCAGAGGTGGTGGTGAAAGAGGTGCTGGAGGAAACCGGCATCGTGTGCGAGGTGGACCGGCCCATCGCCATCCACGACGGCTTGCGCCGGGGATTCACCACCGTGCCCATGTACTCGATGGTGTTTTTGTGCCAGGCGGTGGGCGGCCAGCTCGACCCCCATCCCCTGGAGTGCAGCGACGTCGGATTCTTCGGCCCCGACAACCTCCCCGACGGCGTCCACGGCAGCGACTGGTGGCTGGCCCACTCCTTCGCCGCCATCCGCGGCGAACCCATAGAGTTCCTCTTCGACCGCCCCCGCACCCCACCCTGGCGCGGCAACCACGAGGGCTGATTTCCCGGGCCTTCTACTAGCGCCGGACGCGACCCTCAGCTGCGCTGGTCGCGGAGGAACTGCTCTATTTGGTCTACGAACTCGCCGGGGTCGGTGGAGCGCATTTCCTCTATCTCGCCGTTCTCCTCGGCTTCCCGGTCGAAGGCGGTCTCCAGCTCGTTGATGTACTCGGACGTCTCGTCGGCCTGATCGGCTAGCTCGGACACATGGCGCTCGTAGCTTTCGGCCATCTCTTCGAGCTCGGAGGTGTCGGGGGAGATATCCAGCAGGGTTCCCAGTCTCCGCACTAGGGCCAGGGAGGCCTTGGGCGAGGGGATCTCCGAGGCGTAGCCCGGCACTGCGGCCCACAGCGAGGCGGTTTGCAATCCGGCGGTGGCACAGGCGTTGTGGAGCACTCCCACAATGCCGGTGGGACCCTCGTAGCTGGAGGGGGTGAGGCCGAGCTGGTTGGCCATCTCGGGATCGTCGCTGCTGCCATAGATGGGGGTGGGGCGAGTATGGGGAACATCGGCCAGAAGCGCTCCGAGGGTGATCACCAGCGGGCTGTCGAGCCGCTTGGCCATGTCCACGATCTGCTGGGCGAAGGTGCGCCACCTGAGCTGGGGCTCGGCCCCCACCAATAAGGCCACCTCGGTATCGGCGCCGTCGGACGTGTCGGCGCCGTTCACGGAAGCGGCCAGCAGGTCGTTGCTGGGCCAGATCAGAGATCGGGAGCCGTCGTCCTCCAAGCGGAGGTGGGGGCGGGTGTCGGCGAAGTCGTAGAACGGCTCGGGGTCGAGACTGGCCACCTCGGTGGTGTCCCAGCGGCTGGCCAGCCAGGCCAGGGCGCCCGAGGCGGCGTCGCCGGCGTCGTTCCAACCGGTGAATGCGGCCACCAGGGCCGGCCGGTTGCGAGGAGATTCATCCACCCAGCTGATCAGCGCCACCCGCCCAACCTATCGCCCCGCGCGGAAGAACCTCATCTCGCGCCGGTAGTCTCGCCCCATGGCGGTTGAAATCACCGAAGCCACCGAGGCCACCGCCGAACTGGTGGAGGCGTTCGAGCGGCTCACCCCCCAGCTGTCGTCGTCCAACCCGCCGCCCTCGGCCGAGGCCCTACAGGCCATCGCCGCCTCCGACGCCAGCCGGCTGCTGGTGGCCCATGCCGACGGCGCCATCGTCGGCAGCCTCACACTGGTGCTGGTGCGCATCCCCACGGGGCTGCGGGCCATCATCGAAGACGTGGTGGTGGACGAGCGGTCTCGAGGCCAGGGCGTGGGCCGGAAGCTGAATGAGGCTGCGCTGGAATTGGCTCGGGCCGCTGGCGCGGTGACCGTGGACCTAACCTCCCGACCCACCAGGGAAGCAGCCAACCGCCTCTATCTGAACCTCGGCTTCGTGGTGCGCGACACCAACGTGTATCGCTACCAACTTTGAGTTGGGCCAGCGGAGAGAAGCTAGCTGCTGTCGCCGTTGCCGTTGACGCTTACGGGGACCTCGTTGGGGAAGTGGCAGGCCACGTAGTGATCGGGGGCGATCTCCTTCAGCACCGGCTCCTCGGTCGAGCACAGGTCTTGCACCTTCTCGCACCGGGTTCGGAACCGGCAGCCTGACGGGGGGTTGATGGGCGAGGGCAGCTCGCCGGTGATCTGCCGGTCGGACACCGGGTGGTCGGGGTCGGGCTCGGGGATGGAGGCCAGCAGCACGTCGGTGTAGGGGTGGGCGGGGTGGGCGTAGAGGGCGTCGGGCCCGGCTACCTCGCACACCTTGCCCAGATACATCACCACCACCCGGTCAGACACGTTCTTGACCACGGCCAGATCGTGGGCGATGAACACCAGGGTCAGCCCGTAGCGCTCCTTCATCTCCTCCAGGAGGTTCAGGATCTGGGCCTGCACCGACACGTCCAGCGCCGACACCGGCTCATCGCAAATGATCACTTTGGGGTCGAGCACCAGGGCTCGGGCGATGCAGATGCGCTGGCACTGGCCCCCGGAGAACTGGTGGGGACGGCGGTCGGACACCACCTCGGGGTCGAGCCCCACGGCGTCGAGCACCTCGTTCACTTTCTGGACGGCGGTGTCTCCCGCGTCGTTGTGCCAGATGGACAGGCCCTCGGCCACGATGTCCTTCACCTTGCGCCGGGGGTTCAGCGACGAGATCGGGTCTTGGAAGATCATCTGCATCCGGGTGCGGGTGCGCCGTAGATCTTCTTTGGGAAGCTCGGTCATCTCCACCCCGTCGAAGCGCACTGATCCCGCCGTGGGCGAGGGCAGCTGCATCATGGCTCGTCCGGTGGTGGACTTGCCGCAGCCCGACTCGCCCACCAAGCCCAGGGTCTCCCCTTCGAGGATGTCGAAGCTGATGCCCGACACGGCGTGGACCACGGCCCGGCGTCCGGCGGGAAACTCCATCACCAAGTCTTCGACGGAAATCAGGGCTTCTTCGCCCCTCATGTGGACTTTGCCAGTTCCAGCCATTCGTGAGTCCTCCTCGAGATTGCGATCGCCGGGCTAGGAGACCGCGGCGGCGGTCAGGTCGAGACCAGCAGCGGTGATTCCCGTTGCCTGGTTGGCGGCCAGCGCTTCGGCGTTCTCCGGCGATCCCACCGGATAGAAGCAAGCTTGGCGATGGTCGGGCTGGCCGGTGTCGAACAGATCCGGCTCATCGGTGACGCACTGCTCTTGGGCGTAGCGGCACCGGGGGGCGAACCGGCATCCCACCAGGTCGAGCACCATGTCGGGCGGGCGGCCGCTGATGGCGTCCAGCCGGGTGTGGCTCTGGTGCTCCACCCGGGGGATCGACTTGAACAGCGCCTCAGTGTAGGGGTGGTTCATGTGGTGGAACAGCGTGGTGGTATCCGCGGTTTCCACCATCTTTCCGGCGTACATCACCCCGATGCGCCGGGCCCGGCCGGCCACCACGCCCAAGTCGTGGGTGATGAGGATCATGGCCATGCCCAGCTCCTCCTGGAGCGATGCCAAGAGGTCGAGGATCTGCTTCTGCACGGTCACGTCCAGCGCGGTGGTGGGCTCATCGGCGATCAGCAGCTTGGGGTTGCAGGCCAAGGCGATGGCAATGGTCACCCGCTGGCGCATCCCGCCCGATAGCTGGTGGGGGTACTCCTTGAGCCGCTTGCGGGGCTCGGGGATGCCCACTTGGATCATGAGCTCGAGGGCCCGCTCCATGGCCTCTTGCTTGGAGGCGCCGAGGTGGTAGCGGATGGACTCGGTGATCTGGATGCCCACCTTCTTGACCGGGTTCAACGAGGTCATCGGATCTTGGAAGATCATCGCCATCTGGGTGCCCCAGAAGTGCTTGGCCTCGCTCCGGCTCAGGTTGCGGGTGTCCTTGCCGTCGAAGAACACCTCGGAGCCATCGGGAATGATGGCGTTGCTGGTCAAGATGTTCATGATCGAGCGCACCAGCACCGATTTGCCCGAGCCCGATTCGCCCACGATGCCGATTGTCTCGCCCTTGTCCAGCGAGAAGCTCACCCCGTCGACCGCCTTGAGGATCCCCCGCGGTGTGTCGAAGTAGGTCCGGAGGTTCTCCACCTCCAAGAGTGGACGCTCAGATTCCACGGTGTTCCCCCCGATTTCTGTGGGCCGGCCCGGATGTGGCTGACATGCTAAGCGAATCACGGCCCGACTGGGAATCCCTCGGCGGACTCGGCGGGTTGCGGCGCCGGTCCCCGAGCTGTCGGCCTATTCCGGTGATCCCACCGAAGAGGCCGTACTTGCGCCGAATCTGCTCTCGCACCGACATCGGCTGTCCGAACTCGTCGAGCACCTCTTCGGGCTCGTCCCCAGCGTCTTCCTTGTCCCGGTTGTAAGCGATGACCGTGGTCCCGGCCACCCAGTCCGATACCGTGCGGCGGCGGCGCTCGAAGGGCACCGTCAGGTAGGTGGCGGCGTTCACAATGATCCCGCCCAGAACCACGGGGGGAGCGATCCACGACACCCCGCCCACCAGCCATCGGGCGCCGCACCGGCCCAGGCTCAGGTGGCTGCCGTCTTTGGTGCGCACGGCCCGCAGCTTCATCAGATCCATGGCCGGGGTCTGGCCCTTGTTCCAGCGCAGGAACACCATCGTGTACACGAAGTGGAAGAAGATATAGCCCAGGATGGCGGCGGTGGCCCGTCCCCAGGGCTCGGGCTGCCACCGGCTGGACACGTCGTCCATGAACCACAAAAGCTGTATCACGGTGAGCATCCACTGGATGAAGAACACGGTGATGGCGTCGATCAGCCGGGCCAGCGCCCGCCGCCATACCGCGGCCACCGCATAGGGCTTGCCGTCGGGTCCGGACACAATGGTCGCGCCCTCGGGGAATTCGTCTTCGCCCAGCGGAGTCTTCCGCGGCTTCGAGCGCCTCGATGAGCCGGGCCGGAGGTGTCGCTGGGCTCTCGTCTCAGCACGGGCCACAGCGGCGTGCTCGTGAGAGCCGCCCCGCCCCATCATGGCCGCAACCTCATAGCAGCTCTTCTACCAACTCTGAAGGGCGGGCAATCACCGCTCGGTCGCCGCGGACCACCACCGGGCGCTGCATCAGCTTGGGGTGCTCCATCAGCAGGTCGACCACTGCACCGGCGCTCTGGTAGTCGCCGATGTTCAGCCCGAGATCCTTGAAGTTGTTGTCCTCTCGCACCAGATCAGAGGGCTCGTTGGGAAGCAGCTCCAAGAACCGCTCCAAGTCGTCCCGCCCCAGCGGGTTCTTCAGGTATTGGACGACGTCGAACTCGACGCCCCGCGACTCGAGGATCTCGAGCGCGCCCCGGGAACTGCCTCAACCGGGGTTGTGGTACACGATGATCTCAGCCATCCCCCGACGTTACCCCAGCGCGGCAATTTGTTCTTTTCCAAGTGTCTGCGGATCGGCGGTGGGAGTACGGCACCATCTACCATGGCGTCATGCACGATCTGGTGATCAAGGGCGGTTTGATTGTGGACGGCAACGGTGGTGAGCCGTTCACAGGGGATCTGGCCATCGACGGGGACCAGATTGCCGGGGTGTACCCCGGTGGCAACCCCGATTTGGAGGGCGAAGAGGTGATCGACGCTTTCGGGCTGGTGGTGACGCCCGGATTTGTGGACTGCCACACCCACTACGACGGCCAGGTGACCTGGGATCCGATTTTGGAGCCGTCGGCCCACCACGGGGTGACCACCGTGATGATGGGCAACTGCGGGGTGGGGTTCGCCCCGGTGCGTCCCGGCACCGAGGAATGGCTCATTCAGCTCATGGAGGGAGTGGAGGACATCCCCGGTGCCGCGCTGTCTGAGGGCATCACCTGGGAGTGGGAGACCTTTCCCGAGTACCTCGACGCCCTGGAGCGCAAGCCCCTGTCGCTCGACATCGGCTGCCAGGTGCCCCATGGCGCGGTGCGGGCCTACGTGATGGGGGAGCGGGGGGCCAAGAACGAACCCGCCACTCCCACCGACATCGCCCAGATGCGCGACATCGTGGCCGAGGCGCTGCGAGCAGGGGCCTTTGGATTCTCCACGTCGCGCACCATCGCCCATATGGCAATCGACGGCGAACCGGTTCCCGGCACCTACGCGGCCGAGGACGAGCTGTTCGGCATCGGCGAGGCGCTGACCGAAGTGGGCCACGGCCTGTACGAGCTCGCCCCTGCCGGAGTGATTGGCGAAGACTTGGCCGCGCCGCACAAAGAGGTCGACTGGATGCGCCGCCTGTCGGCCGCCACCGGTCGCCCGGTCACCTTCGCCCTGGTGCAGGTGGACGCCGCCCCCGAGCTTTGGCGGGAGATCATGGACCTGTCGGCCGACGCCGTGGCCGAGGGCGCCCAGCTCCACCCGCAGGTCGCCCCCCGGTGCAACGGCATCCTGATCGGGCTTCAGACCAACCACGCCTTCAGCAGCCGGCCCAGCTTCGCCGAGATCGCCGAACTGCCTCTGGAAGAGCTGGTGGCCGAGCTGCGGCGGCCCGAGCGCAAGGCAGCCATCTTGTCGGAGGAGAGCTCGTTCACCAACCAGTTCGCCGAGTACATGGGCACCCAGCTGCACCGGATCTACGTGCTTGGCGATCCCCCCGATTACGAGCCCGGTCCGGAGCGGTCGGTGGCCGCCATCGCCGAGGCTCAGGGCCGGGAGACCCAGGATCTGCTCTACGACCTGCTGTTGGAGGACGACGGCCGGGCGTTGCTGCTGTTCCCGTTCCTGAACTACAGCCACGGCAACGCCGACGCGGTGCGGGAGATGTTCCTGCACCCGTCGGGAGTGTCGGGGCTGTCGGACGGCGGGGCCCACTGCGGGGCCATCTGCGACGCCTCCATGCCCACCTGGCTGCTCACCTTCTGGGCCCGCGACCGCAAGCGGGGCGAGAAGCTGCCGCTGGAGTTCGTGGTTCAAAAGCAGTCGCGCGACACGGCACGGCTGTTCGGCCTCACCGACCGGGGCACGCTGGAGCCGGGCATGAAGGCCGATATCAACGTGATCGACCACGAGCACCTGACGCTGCATCCGCCGAAGTTGGTGGCCGACCTGCCCGCCGGTGGCCGCCGGTTCGATCAGAGGGCCACCGGGTATGTGGCTACGCTGGTCAGCGGGGTAGTGACCCGCCGCAACGGCACCGACACCGGGGCTCGCCCCGGCAAGCTGCTCCGAGCCGGAGCCGCGAGCTAGCGGCCGCTAACCAATAGCAAAGCGTCGAAAAATAACACTGGGAGGAAGAACAGTGCTGGATTTGGTAATTGCCAACGGCACCGTGGTGGACGGGACCGGAGCCGACCAGTTCGTCGGCCACATCGGCGTGAAGGACGGCAAGGTGGCGGTGGTGGACCGCAGCGGCGGTCCCGCCCCCGAAGCGGCCGAGACCATCGACGCCACCGGGTTGCTGGTGACCCCCGGATTTGTGGACTGCCACACCCACTACGACGGACAGGTGACCTGGGACGACATGCTCCAGCCGTCGTCCAATCACGGGGTGACCACCGTGGTCATGGGCAACTGCGGGGTGGGGTTCGCCCCGGTACAGCCCGGCAAAGAGGACTGGCTCATCCAACTGATGGAAGGCGTGGAGGACATTCCCGGAGCGGCCCTATCCGAGGGCATCTCATGGGGGTGGGAGAGCTTCCCTGAGTACCTCGACGTCGTCGAACAGCGCGAGTTGGCCATCGACGTGGCGGCCCAGGTGGCCCATGGCGCGGTACGGGGCTACGTGATGGGGGATCGGGGGGCCAAGAACGAGCCAGCCACCCCCGACGACATCGAAGCCATGTACGCCATCGTGCGCGAGGCCATCGAGGCCGGTGCGCTGGGCGTGTCCACATCTCGCACGCTGGGCCACCGGGCCATAGACGGCGAGCCGGTGCCGGGCACCTTTGCCGCCGAGGACGAGCTGTTCGGTTTGGGTCGGGCACTGGCCGACGCCGGTTCCGGGGTGTTCGAGCTGGCGCCGGCGGGGGCGGCGGGGCTGGATCTAGTGGCCCCGCCCAAAGAGATGGACTGGATGCGCCGACTGTCGGCCCACTTCGACGTACCGGTGTCGTTCGCTCTGTTGCAACTGGAGGCCGCACCCGATTTGTGGCGGGAGATGATGGATGAGTCGCTTCGGGCGGTGGACGAGGGTGCCCGGGTGTATCCCCAAATTGCCGGTCGTCCCTTCGGGATGCTCATCGGCTTTCAAACCAACCACGCCTTCGCCAAGCGGCCCACGTTTGCGTCGCTGGCCCATCTGCCCTTCGACCAGCTCGTGGCTGAGCTCAAGAAGCCGGCGATCCGTTCGGCCATCTTGGGCGAGGACGACCTGCCCCCCGACCCAAGCGTGCTGTTCGATCAGATGCCCAGCATGGTGGCTTCGATGATCCACAAGCTGTACGTGATCGGCGACCCCCCCGACTACGAGCCCACCCACGACCGCACCGTGACCGCCATGGCTGAGGCCCGCGGGGTGGATTCGCTGGAGATGCTGTACGACCTCAGCCTTGAAGACGACGGCCGGGCCCTGATGATGCTGCCCATGTTCAACTACGTGGAAGAGAATCACGACGTCATCCGGGAGCAGCTGTTGCATCCGGCCGGAGTGTCGGGGCTGTCGGACGGCGGGGCCCACTGCGGCATGATCTGCGACGCCTCCATCCCCACCTTCATGCTCACCCACTGGACCAGGGACCGCACCCGGGGCGAGCAACTCCCCCTGGAATGGGTGGTGAAGAAGCAGACCCACGACACCGCATCCCTGTATGGGCTGGGCGATCGGGGAACGCTTGAAGTGGGCAAGCGGGCCGACGCCAATGTGATCGACCACCAGGCGCTGACCTTGCGCTCTCCCCGGGTGGTGTACGACCTGCCTGCCGGGGGGCGCCGGCTGGATCAGCAGGCGGATGGCTATGTGGCCACCGTGGTGGCTGGCGAGGTGACCCGCAGCCAGGGCAAAGACACCGGGGCCCGGCCCGGCCGGCTGGTGCGCGGCACCCGGTAGCGCCGACCCGCCATGGGCATCGACCTGGACCGCTATCGGCTCCGCTCCGGCAACGGAGACGGCACCCCGGCCCGGTTGCCCAAGGGCCGCTATCTGGAAGAGGAATACGCCGACCTGGAGCGCCAGCGGCTGTGGCCGTCCACGTGGCAGCTGGCCTGCTTGACCAGCGACGTGGCCGAGCCCGGCGACTGGTTCGAGTACCGCATCGGCGATCAGAGCTATCTGGTGGTGCGGGGCCACGACGGCGAGCTGCGGGCGTTCTACAACGCCTGTCGCCACCGGGGATTCCAGCTCTGCGAGGGCAAGGGCAATGCCGACGAGCTGCGCTGCGGGTTCCACGACTGGTGCTACGGCCTGGACGGCTCGCTGAAGGAGATCGTGTACCGCAAGCACTTCGGCGTGGTGGCCAACGAGAACCTGTCACTGGCCCCGGTTCGGCTGGGCACCTGGCATCAGATGGTGTTCATCAACCCATCTCCCGACGGTCCCGACCTCGACGAGTTCCTCGACCCGGTGCCCGACACGCTGGCCTCATTCAACCTGGGGGAGCGGACCCTGACGGCCTGCTGGACCATCCCGCTGGGGGGCAACTGGAAGACCACCGTGGACGCGTTCAACGAGGCCTATCACCTGGAGGGGCTGCATCCCGGCCTGCGGGGGTTCATGGATGCGCTCAACACCACCTATGAGCTGTGGAACCGGGGCCACTCCATGATGAAGATCCCCTTGGGGATCGGCTCACCCCGGTTCCCCGATGCCGACCAGAACGAGGTGGCCCGGGCCTTCGTGGACAACTACAGCACCATGCTGGGGCTCCAGCCGGGGGCCGAGGCCGACTTGGCCGGGAAGACCGCCCGGGACTGGGCGGTGGGCCTCGTGCGGGATCGGGCCGCCGCCGAAGGCGTGGACTTCAGCCACTACACCGATGAGGAGATCCTCGACGACTACCACTATCTGGTGTTTCCCAACGTGGTGTTGAACGTGCACAGCGACATGTTCACCATCTTCCGAGCCCGCCCCGGCGACCATGCCGGGCACTCGCATTTCGACTTCTGGCTGTTCCACCGGCTGGGTGATCGGGCGGGCTCAGGCCCGCCTCCCGAGATGATCCACTTCCCGGAGGGGACCGTCATCGCCGAGGTGGTCAACCAAGACCTCGACGGCATCGGCCGGGTGCAGGCCGGGATGGCCTCCAACGGCATCGAAGAGCTGATTCTGGGCGATTTCGACTGCCGCCTCGTCAATATGCACGCTGAGCTCGACAGGGTTCTGGCGGTGGCGAATAGGAACGCGTCCGAATAGAAATCCCACCTAAACCCCCAGGTAGCCAAAGAGCCTCTGGCGGAAGGGGTTCTGCATCGATAATAATCGGTGGTTTATTCCTTAAGTCAGCGCAGTTGGGCATTTAACGCCCTATTACGCCGCCAGAGAGAGTCTGGGAGGGGGGTCCATGTCCAGTGTCGTCAGGGCCGCAATAGTGCAAGCCGCGTGGACCGGTGATCAGGAGTCCATGGTCGAGCAGCACGAGAAATACGTGGCCGAGGCCGCGGCGGCGGGAACCCAGGTGATGTGCTTTCAGGAGCTGTTCAACGGCCCCTACTTCTGCCAAGTGCAGGAGACCGACTACTACAGCTACGCCGAGGCCATCCCCGACGGGCCCACCACCAAGCGGTTCCAGGAGATCGCTGCCAAGCACGGCATGGTGCTGGTGCTGCCCATGTACGAGGAGGAGCAGCCCGGGTTCCTCTACAACACCGCCGCGGTCATCGACGCCGACGGGACCTATCTGGGCAAGTACCGCAAGACCCACATACCCCAGGTGAAGGGCTTCTGGGAGAAGTTCTACTTCCGCCCCGGCAACCTCGGCTATCCGGTGTTCGACACCGCAGTGGGAAGAGTCGGGGTCTACATCTGCTACGACCGCCACTTCCCCGAGGGGTGGCGGGCCCTGGGCCTCAACGGCGCCCAGGTGGTGTTCAACCCCTCGGCCACCAGCCGGGGCCTGTCGGCCTATCTGTGGAAGCTCGAGCAGACGGCGTCGGCGGCGGCCAACATGTACTTCGTAGGGGCGATCAATCGGGTGGGAGTCGAGCCGCTCGGCGACAACGACTTCTACGGCACGTCGTATTTCGCCAACCCGCGCGGCCAGTTCGTGGAGGATCCGGCATCAGACCAGGAGCAAGAACTGCTGATCCGCGACCTGGACTTCGACATGATCGACGAGATCCGCTCCCTGTGGGCCTTCTACCGCGATCGCCGCCCCGACATGTACGGGCCCCTCACCGAGGCCTAGGCCGAATCCCGTGAAGACCGCCGCTGAGTACGTCGTGGACCAACAGCCGTGACCACCAACGCCGACCTACACCTGCGCTACCAGGCGATTCTCCCCTCATATGTAAAGCCGCTCTACGCCGAGCCCATCAGCATCGAGCGCGGCCAGGGGAGCTATGTGTGGGATGTGGAGGGCAACCGGTACCTCGACTTCTTCGGAGGCGTCCTCACCACGATGGTGGGGCACAACAATCCCGCGGTCACTGCGGCCATCGGTGAGCAGGCGTCCAAGGTGCTGCACACCTCCACGCTGTACCTGTGCGAGCCGATGATCCAGCTGGCCGAGGAGATAGCGGCCATCAGCGGCATCCCCGACGCTCGGGTGTTCTTCACCACCTCGGGCAGCGAGGCCAACGACACTGCCATCTTGCTGGCCACCAGCTACCGAAAGTCCAACGAAGTGCTGGCCATGCGCAACAGCTACCACGGGCGCTCGTTCACCGCGCAGGCCATCACCTCGCACTCCTCCTGGTCGTCGACCGCGCTGTCGGGCCTGTCGGTGAACTTCGTCCACGGGGCTTACCAATTGCGCAGCCCCTTCCGGCATCTGGACGACGAAGAGTTCACCGAGGCCTGCACCGACGATCTCCGTCAGGTGATCGACATGATGACCACCGGAGAGGCGGCCTGCTTGATCGCGGAGCCGATCCAGGGCGTCGGCGGGTTCGCCACCCCGCCAGACGGGTTCTTCGGATCAATGCACAAGGTGCTGGCCAACCGGGGAATCCTGTTCGTGACCGACGAGGTGCAAACCGGTTGGGGGCGCACCGGCGAGCACTTCTGGGGCTACCAGGCCCACGACATCGTGCCCGACATGCTCACCTTCGCCAAGGGCGTGGGCAATGGAATCACGCTGGCGGGAATCGTGGCGCGAGCCGAGATCATGGACACCATCAAGGCCCTGAGCTTCTCCACTTTCGGCGGAAACCCGCTGTCGACGGCGGCGGGGCTGGCCACCTTGAACTACGTGCGGGAAAACGACCTCCAGGGCAACGCCCTGCGCATGGGCAAGCGGCTGGCCGACGCCCTCGGGCCGGTGGCCGAGCAAACGCCGTGGATCGTCGAACTTCGGGGCAAGGGTCTCATGCAGGCCATAGAGATCGTGGAGCCGGGCACAATCCAGCCCGACGCCAGCCGGGCCGGCGACTTGCTGGAGGGTTGCAAGCGGCGGGGGCTTCTGGTGGGCAAAGGCGGACTGTACGGAAACGCCCTTCGGATCACCCCGATGCTGGACGTGACCGAGGAGGAGATCGACGAGGGCGTGACCGCCATTCTCGAGACCATTGAGGAAATCGACACGCAGGTTTGAAGCATGACCACTCTCATCGAGGACGAATAGGGGGCAGAAACCATGACCATTTTGATCAAGAACGGCACGGTGGTGAGCTCGACCGGAGCTGATCCGGCCGAAGTCCTAATCGAAGGCGAGGTCATCGTCGCCGTGCTGCAACCGGGAACCGAACTGGCCACCTCAGCCGAGAACGGGGCTGACCAGGTGATCGACGCCAACGGCAAGCTGGTTGTGCCCGGTGGGGTGGACGTGCACACCCACATGGAGCTGCCCTTCGGCGGAACCATCGCTTCCGACGACTTCGAGACCGGCACCCGGGCCGCCGCATGGGGCGGTACCACCACCATCGTGGACTTCGCCACCCAGAGCTACGGGCTCGACGTGCGCGAGTGCTTCGACGCCCGCATGGAGCAGGCCGAGGGCCGCTGTGCCATCGACTACGGCTTCCACATGATCATCGGCGACGTCACCGACGCCGCCCTCAAAGAGATGGACCTGCTGGTGAACGAGGGGGTCACCAGCTTCAAGCTCTTCATGGCCTACCCCGGTGTCTTCTACAGCGACGACGGCCAGATCCTGCGGGCCATGCAGCAGTGCGCCGGCAATGGCGGGCTCATGATGATGCACGCCGAGAACGGGATCGCCATCGACGTGCTGGCCGAGCAGGCCTTCGAGCGGGGCGAGACCGACCCGGTGAACCACGGGTACGTTCGCCGGGCCGAATTCGAGTCGGAAGCCACCCATCGGGCCATCCAGCTGGCCAAGGTGGGCGCCGCCCCGCTGTACATCGTGCACCTTTCCGCCAAGCAGGCGTTGGAGCAGGTGGCCATCGCCCGCAACAACGGCGGCAACGTGTTCGCCGAGACCTGCCCCCAATATCTGTACTTCAGCCTCGAAGAGCACCTCGATCAGGGTTGGGATGGCGCGGCCTATGTGTGCTCGACCCCGATCCGGTCCCACCACGACCACCACCAAGACGAGCTGTGGAAAGGGCTACGCACCAACGACCTCGCCGTGGTCGCAACCGACCACTGCCCGTTCTGCATGAAGGAGCAGAAGGAGCTGGGCGTCGGCGACTTCCGGGCCATACCCAACGGCATCGGGGGCGTCGAGCACCGGATGGACCTGATCTTCCAGGGGGTGGCCTCCGGGGAGATCACCCTGCCCCGCTGGGTGGAGCTGTGCTCTACCACCCCGGCCCGCATGATGGGCCTCTATCCCCGCAAGGGCATCATCCAGCCCGGTTCCGATGCCGACGTGGTGATCTACGACCCCCAGGCAACCTGGACCATCAGCGTGGAGAACCACCACATGAACATCGACCACTCGGCCTATGAGGGGATCGAGGTCAGCGGTCACGTAGACACCGTGTTGTCGAGGGGCCGGGTAATCGTCGACAACAACCAGTACCTGGGCTCCATGGGCGACGGGCAATACCTGCGCCGCGGCCTCAGCTCTTATCTGATCTAGAACCTGGACTTTCGGAGGGGGAATGCGTCAAATCCATCATTTAATCGACGGCCAGCAGGTGGCCGGCACATCGGGCCGGACTTCCCCGGTCTTTAACCCGGCCACCGGTGAGCAGTCGGGTCTTCTCTCGCTGGCATCAGCCGACGAGGTGGACGCCGCGGTGGCATCAGCCCAGGCCGCCTTCGAAGAATGGTCAAACGTGTCGGTTGCCCGGCGGACCACCCTGATGTTCGCCTTCCGGAACTTGGTGGTGGACAACGCCGAAGAGGTTGCCAAGCGCCTCACTGCCGAGCACGGCAAAGTTCACAGTGATGCGTTGGGCGAGGTGGCTCGGGCCATCGACAACATCGAGTTCGCCTGCGGCCTCGCCGAGCACCTCAAGGGAAGCCACAACGAGGCGGCATCCACCGGGATCGACGTCTACACCGTGCGCCGCCCGCTCGGGGTGGTAGCGGGCATCACGCCGTTCAACTTCCCGGCCATGGTTCCCATGTGGATGGCACCCAACGCCATTGCCTGCGGCAACACATTCGTGCTCAAGCCCTCGGAGCGCGACCCATCGGCCCCGATGTTCATCGCCGAGCTGTTCCAAGAAGCGGGGTTCCCGCCGGGGGTGCTCAATCTGGTGAACGGCGACAAGGTGGCGGTAGATCGGCTGCTGGAGCACCCCGATGTGAAGGCGGCCAGCTTCGTGGGCTCCACTCCCATTGCCCGCTACGTGTACGCCACCGGCACGTCGCACGGCAAGCGGGTGCAGGCGCTGGGTGGGGCCAAGAACCACATGGTGGTTCTGCCCGATGCCGACATCGAATTGGCCGCCGACTCGGCGGTTTCGGCGGCCTACGGTTCCGCCGGGGAGCGCTGCATGGCCATCTCGGTGGTGGCCGCGGTGGGAGAGGTGGCCGATCCCTTGGTGGAGGCCATCAAACTCCGCATGGAGAAGCTAGTGATCGGCGACGGCACCGACTCGGCATCAGATATGGGGCCATTGATTACTCGTGAGCACCGCGACCGGGTTGCCGGCTACATCGGTTCCGCCGCCGAGCAGGGGGCAACCGTGGTGGTGGATGGCCGCCACACCCGGTTCGACGGCGACGGCTTTTTCCTTGGCGTATCGCTGCTCGACAACGTGACCACCGACATGGATGCCTACCGGGACGAGATCTTCGGTCCGGTGCTCAGCGTGGTGCGGTGCGACACCTATGCCGAGGCGGTTGAGCTCATCGCCGACAACCCGTGGGGAAACGGGGCGGCCATCTTCACCCGAGACGGTGGGGCGGCCCGCCAGTTCCAGGAGGACGCCGATGCGGGCATGGTGGGCATCAACGTCCCCATTCCGGTGCCGGTTGGCTACCACTCCTTCGGCGGCTGGAAGGACTCGCTTTTCGGCGACACCACGATGTACGGCCCCGAGGGGATCCGCTTCTATACCCGGCCGAAGGTTATGACCACCCGGTGGCCCGATCCCGCCACCAGCTCCGTTGACCTGGGATTTCCGACCAATGAGTGAGACTGGCTTGAGGCGGCAGGCTTTCCGACCAATGAGTGAGAGGCCCGATTGGATGAGGAGGTAGCGATGGATTTCGGAGTTGTGCTTCAGACCGATCCTCCGGCATGGAGGGTGGTGGAGCTGGCCAAGCGGGCCGAGACGCTCGGCTTCAACTACGGATGGACCTTCGACAGCCATGTGCTGTGGCAAGAGCCCTACGTGATCTACAGCCAGATGCTGTCGGCCACCAACCGCATGATCGTCGGGCCCATGGTCACCAACCCGGGCACCCGGGACTGGACGGTCACCGCGTCGCTTTTCGCCACGCTGAACGACATGTTCGGCAACCGCACCGTGTGCGGAATCGGCCGGGGCGACTCCGCCATGCGGGTGATCGGCCACAAGCCCCGCAGCCTGGCCACATTGAGCGAGTCCATGCGGGTGATCAAAGACCTGGCTGAAGGCCGCAAGACCGAGTACAACGACACCCAGCAGCACTTCCCGTGGGCCGGGGAGTCGGAGCTCAAGGTGCTGATGGCGGCCTACGGGCCCAAAGCGCTGCACCTGTGCGGCAGCGAGTCGGACGGCTTCATCCTCCAGTTGGCCGATGTGGCGATCGCCGAATGGACCATCGCGGCGGTCCGCCAGGCCGCCGAGGAAGCGGGACGCGATCCCGACAGCCTGTACATCTGCGTGGCCGCGCCCGCCTATGTGGGCGACAACATCGAGCACCAGCGAGAGCAGTGCCGATGGTTCGGCGGCATGGTGGGCAACCACGTGGCCGACCTGGTGTCCCGCTACGGCGATCAGGGGGCGGGCGTCCCCCAAGCGCTCACCGACTACATCGCCGGTCGGGAGGGCTACGACTACAGCGGGCACGGTAAGGCAGGCCACGAGCACACCGATTTCGTGCCCGACGAGATCATCGACCGCTTCTGCATCCTCGGAGACGAGGACGCCCACCTGGCCCGGCTGCGCGAGCTGGAGGCGATGGGCGTGGATCAGTTCGCCATCTACCTCATGCACGACCAGAAAGACGAGACCCTCAACGCATACGGCCAGCGGATCATCCCGGCGATGGGCGGCTAAGGGCAAAAGAGCATGCCGAACACCGACACCATGGCTGATACGGACGATCCCCTAGTACGGGAGCACCGGATCAAGCAGCAAGCGGCCCAGGAGCAGCGCCGCGACGCCGTGGTGCGCGTTGTCCGCCAGACGGTGACCTTCGTGGTGTTTCTGGGCCTGCTGGCCGGGCTGTACACCGGCTACAAGGCGTTCGGTCAGGCCATCGACGACCGCCAGCACGACTGGGCGGTGATCGGGTCGGTTCTGCCCCGCACCGACGACCTGAACATGCCCCCGGTGAGCGAGATATTCGGCCAGTTCGGTGAGACCCCCGGAGGCCAAGACCAGATCTACGTGAAGATCCTGTTCGACGAGGCCCTCTTCACGCTGCGGGAGGCCTTTGCCGGCTTCATGGTGGGCCTGGTGATCGGCATGGCCATCGCCTTGGCGCTGGCGCAGTGGCGCCGGCTTGAACAAGGCCTGCTCCCATACGTGATCGCCAGCCAGACAATTCCGCTCATCGCCATAGCGCCCATCATCGTGATCTGGGGGCGCAAGAACTTCGACGTGTTCCCGTGGGAATGGCAGGACTGGATGTCGGTCTCCATCATCGCCACCTACCTCACGTTCTTCCCTGTGGCGGTCAACGGTCTGCGAGGGCTGCAATCGCCGCGGCCCGAGAACCAGGAGTTGATGGAGTCGTATGCCGCCAGCTGGTCCCAGACGCTGTGGCGGTTGCGCCTGCCGGCATCGCTTCCATACCTGTTTGCGGCCCTCAAGATCGCGGCAACGTCCAGCATTGTGGGCGCCATCGTGGGCGAGATCTCCGCCGGGGTCGAAGGCGGACTCGGTCGGAGGGTTTTGCGCGAGGCGTTCAACTACACCACCGGGCCCGACCGGTTGTTCGCCAGCGTGCTGGGGGCGGCGGTCCTGGGGATTTTCGTGTTCCTGGTGGTGACCGGGGCGGAGCGGCTCGTTGTCGGTCGCCAGAACAGGGGAGCGGCGGCATGAACGTGATCGACATCCAAGGGGCGACCAAAGTCTTCAATCCGGGCAGGAGCAACCAGGTTGAGGCGCTGGCCGAGATTGATCTGGCCGTTGAGCATGGGGAGTTCATCACGCTCATCGGCCCGTCGGGGTGCGGCAAGAGCACCCTTCTGCGGCTGATCGCATCTCTGATTTCCCCATCGACCGGCTCGGTGCAAGTCAACGACAAGCCGGCGGAGCAGGCCCGACTCGACCGGGACTATGGCATGGCCTTCCAAACGGCCGGTCTGTTCGATTGGCGCACGGTGACCAAGAACATCGAGCTCCCGCTGGAGCTGATGGGATGGTCAAAGGGCGACCGACGTCGCCGGGCCTCAGAGATGTTGGAGTTGGTCAAGCTCAGCGAGTTTGCCAAGCACCACCCCAACGAGCTGTCAGGCGGGATGCAGCAGCGGGTGGCCATCGCCAGGGCGCTGGCCTTCAGCCCGTCGCTGCTGCTGATGGATGAACCGTTCGGAGCGCTCGATGAGATGACCCGCGAGCACATGCAGGACGAGTTGCTGCGGATCTGGAAGGAGACCGGGACCACGGTGGTCTTTGTCACCCACTCGATCCCCGAAGCGGTGTATCTCTCCACCCGGGTTCTGGTGATGTCGCCCCGTCCCGGGACGATCGCATCGAATATCAGCGTGAGCCTCGGCGACCGCAGCGCCGCCACCCGAGATGATCCCGCTTTTTTCAAGAAGGTCACCGAGGTGCGCATCGCCCTGAGGGAGGTGGAGGAGTGAACGCGCTGAAGGGCTTTTCTGCCCCCGTCGCGGCCGGTGTGGTGCTCTTCGGGGTGTGGCAGGGCGTCCTCTCGTTGTTCAACCCTGAGGGATTCGTGCTGCCCGCCCCCTCAGAGATCGTCGGAGCGCTGATCGACAACTGGGATGAGGTGTACCACGGTGCCCGCATCACCGGCTTTGTGGTGGTATCGGGGCTGGTTGCCGGGATCATCCTGGGCATCATCGCCGCCTTGTTGGTCACGCGGTTCAGGACGGCGAACGAGACCATCACGCCGCTGGCCGTGGCCATCAACGCCATTCCGATCATTGCTTTGGCGCCGATTTTCAACAACTGGTTCGGACTCACCTCGCCCCGCTCGAATCAGGCCATCGTGGTGGCACTCGTCTTCTTCCCTATCTTCATCAACACCACCAGGGGTCTCACCCAGGTGGATCGAAGCCAGATCGAGCTCATGGAGTCGTACGCGGCCAGCCGGTCGCGCATTACCCGCGAGGTGCGAATTCCCAACGCCATGCCGTTCTTCTTCACGGCATTGAAGCTCGCTACGTCGCTCGCCGTTATAGCCGCGATCGTCGCCGAGTACTTCGGTGGCCGACAAGACGCCCTGGGCCCGATGATCACGCAATCGGCAGGCCTTACCCGCTACGACGAGGCTTGGGCTGCGGTGCTGGCCGGTACCGCCATCGGAGCCGTTTTGTATTTCGCCGTGCTTGTGATTGAACGATTAGCCATGCCCTGGCACTCGTTGATCAGAGCCCGAATCGATGAACCATGAAAGGAAAAATCATGAACACACCAAAAATATGGCGGTTGCTTGCCCTGCTTCTTGCCTTCGTCGTGGTGGCCGCCTCGTGCGGCAACGACGACGATGACGTAAGCGAGCCAGCCCCGGCGCCGGCAACGGAGGCACCTGCCCCTGAGCCTGAGCCGACTGAGGCGCCTGCGCCCGCGGAGCTAGTTGAGGTGTCGCTACAGCTCCAGTGGGTTCCGCAGTCGCAGTTCGCCGGCTTCTTTGCCGCTCGCGATCTCGGGTTCTACGAGGATGTCGGATTGGACGTGACCATCATCGATGGCGGAGTCGACATCGTGCCGGCCACGGTTCTGGACTCTGGGGCAGCCGACTTCGCCGTCTCCTGGGTGCCCCGGGGGCTTGTGCCACGCGAGGAGGGCCTGAACATCACCAACATTGCCCAGGTCTTCCAGCGCAGCGGCACCTTGCAGGTGTCGTTCGTTGACTCTGGCATCACCAGCCCGTCCGACCTCGAGGGCAAGCTGGTGGGCAACTGGGGCTTCGGCAACGAGTTCGAGCTCTTCGCCGGCCTCGTCAGCGTGGGTCTCGACCCGCAGTCCGATGTCACCCTGGTGCAGCAGGACTTCAACATGACCGCGCTCATCAACGGCGACATCGACGCCGCCCAGGCGATGATCTACAACGAGTACGCCCAAGTGCTCGAGACCATCAATCCCGACACCGGCGAGCTCTTCCAACCCGAAGACCTCTCGGTCATCGACTGGAACGACGTGGGCACAGCCATGCTGCAAGACGCCATCTGGGCCGACGCCGACAAGCTGGAGACCGATGCGGAGTACCGCGACATCGCGGTTCGCTTCGTGGAGGCATCGCTGCGTGGTTGGATCCACTGCCGCGACAACTTCGACGAGTGCGTCGACATCGTGGTAGGCGCCTCTCCGCCCTTCGGCGGGCCGGCGCACCAGGCGTGGATGATGAACGAGATCAACGCCCTCATCTGGCCATCACCGGGTGGGGTCGGGATCATGGACCAAGCCCTGTACGACCAGACCATTGACGTGGCCACGTCTCAGGGCATCCTCCAGGCTGCGCCCGATGCTGGAGCGTTCCGGCGGGATATTGCGGAGGAAGCGGTTGCCAACCTGGAAGCCGCAGGCCATGACGTGTACGGCAACGACTTCGCCCGCCGCACCGTCGAAGTCAAAGAGGGCGGCAACTAGCCAACTTCTCACACCATTGATTCATTGAGCCAACGGCGCTCTCCGCCGGTCTTGTGACCGGCGGAGAGGCCGTCGGTTATCGCACCATTGATTCATTGAGCTGATAGTGCTCTCTGACGGTTATCGTGCTGCACCTTGGCGCGAGTGAAGGGAGCAGCGCGTGAAGTTCAGCTTCGGATTTCCGCTAATGGCCCATCCGCAGAACCCCGAGTTCTTGACCGCGGAGGCCATAGGCGAATTCGCCCGGGCGGCGGAGACGGCGGGGTTCGACTCCTGCTCGCTGACCGAGCATCCCCTGCCCAGCGACCCCTGGTTGGCCAGCGGAGGCCACGACGCCCTCGACCCGTTTGTCGCGCTGGCCGTGGCGGCAGGCGCAACCACCCGGCTGCGGCTGCTGACCAACCTGACCCCGCTGCCCTATCGCAACCCGGCCATCCTGGCCAAGACGGTGGCCACCCTGGACCGGCTCAGCGGCGGCCGGGCCATCCTCGGCGCGGGAGTGGGCTATCTGGAATCGGAGTTCGAAGCGGTGGGCGTGGACTTCGACCAGCGCAATGCCCTGTTCGACGAGAGCCTCGAGGTTTTGCGGCTGATCTGGTCGGGCGAGACGGTGAACTACCGGGGGCTCAACTTCACCATTGCCAACAGCACTGGCCTGCCCACCCCGGTGCAGTCTCCGGTGCCGGTGTGGATCGGGGGCAATTCCAAGCTGTCCCGCCGCCGGGTGGCCGAGAGAGCCCAGGGGTGGATGCCCATGCCCAATCCAGCGGCTCTGGCCTCGCGCCGCCGCTCGGCCCACCTGGAGACACTGGACCAACTGGCTGAGATGATCGCCTATCTCCACGACCACGCCGCTTCGGTGGGCCGCACCGAGCCCATCGACATCAAGTACATGGACCTTGAAGTCGGAGCGGTAGGCACGCCGGGTTGGAACCCCGAACACCACAGGGAGAACATCGAGGCCCAAGCCGCCATCGGCGTCACGGGAATGGCGGCCCCCATCGCCGGGGACTCCCGATCGCAGGTTGTCGAGGCTCTCCGACAGTACGGCGAGGAGATAATCGCCTATCGTTAGCACCATGTTGAGATTCGTTGAGGAGATCCTCCTACTGCTTCTTCGAGAAGACGACGGCAAGTTCGTCAACGTGCCCCAGTCGTCCATGGATCGGGCCGTCGCCGGCGCGGTGCTGATGGAGCTGGCCATGGAGAACCGGATCGACACCGATCTGGAGCATTTGATTCTGGTTGACGCCACCCCGGTGGGCGACAGCCTGCTGGATCCGACTCTGGCCGCAATCGCCGAAGGCAAGGAGAGCGACGCCCGCCACTGGGTGGAGCAGATCGCCCAGAAGGCGCCGGAGATCCGGGAGCAGACGCTGGAACGGCTGATCGAGCGGGGCATCCTGGAGCGGCAGGAAGACCGCTTCTTGTGGGTGTTCCGGTCGCGCCGCTATCCGACGGTGGACGGCAAGGCCGAGCGGGAAGTGAAGCTGCGGATCATGGGTGTGCTGTTCAGCAACGAGATTCCCAGCCCGCGCGACGTGGTGGTGATCTGCTTGGCGCACGCCTGCGGTATCTTCAGCGAGCTGCTGTCCAAGCGGGAGCTGGAGCAGGCCACCGCCCGCATCGAGCAGGTGCGCAAGCTCGACCTCATCGGCCAGGCCATGACCCAGTCGATTCAGGACTTCGAGATCTGGCTGGCCAACGCCGCCGCCCAAGGCCGCGGTTTCTTCTAGGGAGCTACCCATGGCTGCGTGGTCGGTAGAGCCGATCGGGGGAGTGCTCGGCGCCCGGGTGACCGGAATCGACTTGGGCCAACCGCTGGGAGACGGGGAGCGGAAGGACCTGTACGAGCTGCTGCTGGAGCACCTGGTGTTGGCGTTCCCCGGCCAATCCATCGAAGACTCCCACCAGATGGATCTGCTAGCCCCGTGGGGCCAGCCCTACATCCACCCCATCGGCCGGGTGGCGGGCGTGGTGGAGGCCAAGGTGGAGCGCATCGTGGATGACGAGGAGCGCCCGCCGTACCAGGACAAATGGCACACCGACGTCACCTGGGACCCCGATCCGCCCATCTTGGGCACGCTGCGGGCCATCGAGATGCCCGCCCGGGGCGGCGACACCTTGTTTGCCAGCATGTACGCCGCCTACGACGGCTTGTCGGAGACCTTGCGGGATCGGCTCGAGGGGGTATCCGCTTGGCACGACATGGGGCCGGGCCAGGCGTTCAAGTCCAAAGCCGGCGTCGATCTGTACGATCGCACGAAAGAGCAGTTCCCCGGCGCCGAGCGCCCGGTGATCGCCGTGCATCCCGACACCGGCCGCCGCTATCTGAACGTCAACAAGAACTTCACCAGCCACTTGGTGGGGTTCGAAAAGGCCGAGAGCGACGCCGTGCTTGGCTGCCTCTACGACCACGCCACCCAGCCCAACTACACGATGCGCTACGAGTGGGCCGAGGGCGACGTGGTTCTGTGGGACGAGCGCTGCACCCAGCATTTTGCAGTGGCCGACCATTACCCCCAGCGCCGGGAGATGGCCCGCCTCACCGTATCCGCCCCCGCCTGAGCTACTGGCTAGGGGTTTCGTTCCGCTGGCTAGGCTGCGCCAGTGGAGTCCGACGAAGTGAAGTTCGACGACGAGAAGTCAGACGAAGAGAAATTCGACGACGAGAAATTCGACGTCGCCGCGGTGGTGGCCGGGGCGTGGGTCCCGAGCCGTTACGGGCCCGACGATGTGCTGGGCACCTACAACGAGGTCACCGACCAGAAGCGGTCCGACGCGCTGGCGATGCTGGATCTGACGAAACCGGTTCGCACCTACTCGATGGGCGACGGCATCTGGCCGGGGTATCCGGCCTTCGCCGACCGGCAGTTCTCCCAGACGCTGGTGGTGGCCGGCTACGACCCCGGCGAGGGCTTCGAGGGGCAGATCGTGAGCAGCACCGAGGGGTTGGGACAATCCAAGCTGGGCTACTCCGAGGAGAGGGTGTCGTACACCTTCAACATGAGCTCCAAGATCAACGGCTTCACCCACGCCGCAGTGGACGGCACCTTCTACAACGGCCACAAGGGGGCCGACCTGGCCCGCACCGACGGGGTGACCGCCATGGACGTGCCGTCGTGGGGGCCGCCGCTGCTCACCCGGGGGCTGATGATCGACGTGGCCGCACATGTGCAGGCTACGTCCGGTGATGTGGAGACCAATCAGGCGGGACTGCCCCGGCTGATGGACCGGCACCGCATCACCGTCGAGCAGATCGAGGGCGCCGTGGAGCGCCAAGGCCTGCCCCAGCCCGAACCGGGCGACGCCCTGTGCCTGCGCACCGGGTGGATCAGCCTCACCCGGGAGGACCCCGAGCGGTTCAAGGCGGCCTCGCCTGGTCCGTGGATCGCCGAGAACAAGTGGCTGGCCTCCCACCGGCCCGCGCTGGTGTCCACCGACAGCTGGATGTGGGGGGTGTTCGACTTCGAGGCCACCGGCGGCTGGGTATCGGCCGGGCACCAGATCATGCTGGTGAAGGAGGGCATCCGCATGGCTGAGTCGTTGAGCTGCGAGGAGGTCGCCGGTGCGGGAGTGGACCGCTTCGTGTTCTGCCACTCTCCGTTCCGGGCCAAGGGGTCCACGTCGTGCTCGTCACCCCCCATGGCCATTGCCAACCCACCTGGTGCCAACCCACCGGAGGAACCATCATGAGCATTTTGGGAGGATCACCGCTGGCCGGAAAGGCGGCCCTGGTCACCGGGGCCAGCCGAGGCATCGGCAAGGGCTGCGCCCTGGAGCTGGCCGCGGCGGGGGCTGCGGTCTATGTCACCGGGCGCACGGTCAGCCCCGGCCAGCACCCGTTGCCCGGCACGGTGGGGGCCACCGCGGAGGAGATTACCGCCGCGGGCGGCAGTGCGGTGGCGGTGGCCTGCGACCATCGAGATGACGACGCGGTACGAGCGGTGTTCGACCGGATCGCCTCGGACCATGGCCGCCTGGACGTGCTGGTGAACAACGCCTTCATCGTCACCGACGAGCTGACCTCTGGCCTGCCCTTCTGGGAAGTGCCCATCTCCAACTGGGACGACATGATCGACGTGGGCACCCGGTCGGCCTATGTGGCCTCGGTGATGGCCGCTCCGGTGATGATCGGCCAGGGCGACGGGCTTATCGCCAACATCAGCTCGTCGGGGGCCGCCGAGTACGCCTGGCACGTGGCCTATGGGGTGGGCAAGTGCGCCCTCGACCGCATGACCGCCGACTGTGCCCGCGAGCTGCGGGACACCGGGGTGTCGATGGTGTCGGTGTGGCCCGGTTTCGTGCGCACCGAGCGTATTGATATGGCGGTAGACGCCGGCGTGGAGCTGCCGCCCAGCTTGGACCTGTCGGCAGCCGAGTCGCCCCGGTTCACCGGCCGGGCGGTTACCGCCCTGGCCGTCGACGCCGACCGGTCTCGCTACACCGGCCAGGCGGTTACCTCTCGGGACATGGCCGACGTGTTCGGCTTCACCGACGTAGACGGCAGTCTGCCCGCCGGCCCCCTCCACGACCGCACCTGATAGTCCCAAGGAGCAAGCGATGACCGCAGTGGAACCGTTCACCATCGATGTGCCCGACGAGGTGCTCGACGACCTGAATCGCCGCCTGGACGCCACCCGGTGGTTCGACCCGCTGCCCGGGGCCGGATGGAACGAGGGCACCGACCTGGACTACCTCAAAGAGCTGTGCCGCTACTGGCGCCACAACTACGACTGGCGGGCCATCGAGGCCCAGCTCAACCGGTTTCCCCAGTACACCACGGTCATCGACAACCAGCGGCTGCACTTCATCCACGCTCGCAGCCGCAATCCTGATGCCATGGCCCTGGTCATCCACCACGGGTGGCCCGGCTCCATCACCGAGTTCGCCAAGGTGATCGAGCCGTTGCGGGAGCACTTCCACGTGGTGTGCCCGTCGCTGCCCGGCTACGGCTTCTCGGGGCCTACTTCTGAACCAGGCTGGACGCCCCGGCGGATGGCCGCGGCCTCGCTGGAGCTGATGAGCCGGCTGGGCTACGAGCGCTTCGGGGCCCAGGGCGGGGACTGGGGGGCGATGGTCACCGCCCAAATGGCCCTGCAAGCCCCCGAGCGGGTGGTGGGCATCCACCTCAACTTGGCCATCGCCCCCGAGCCTCCGCCGGGAGCGGTGCGCGACCTCGGCGACGAGGAGTTGGCCGACCGGGCCGAGGGGCGGTCCCGCAACCGGGTGGAGCGGGGCTACCGGGAACAGCAGGCCACTCGGCCCCAGTCTCTATCGGTGGGGTTGAACGACTCCCCGGCCGGCTTGGCCGCCTGGATCATCGAGAAGTTCCTGGTGTGGAGTGACATCGGCGCCGACAACGACATCGAGGCCAGCTTCACCAAAGACGAGCTGTTGACCAACGTGATGGTGTACTGGGTGACCGGCACCATCGCTTCCGCCAATCGCCTCTACTACGAGACCCGCGTCGGCGGGCAGGGCTCGTCGGCCCCGGATCGCCAGGTGGTGGTGCCCACCGCCTACGCTCGCTTCCCCGGCGACGGCATCCGGCCGGCCCGACCGTGGGTTGAGTACTGGTACAACATCGTTCGCTGGACCGAAATGCCCCGCGGCGGCCACTTCGCCTCCCTCGAAGCCCCTGATCTGTACATTGACGACGTCACTGACTACTTCAACTCTCTGAGCTGACCCCGTTTGCTTTGGGGGAGGCTCTAGGCGTGACGGGCGGTTGTTCTGCTTAGCTGAGGGAGGTTGGCGTGTGGTGAACTTGCCGGCGTGCCCCAGTTGCATGATGTTGATTACACCCTCGAGTACCCCTACACCCGCACCACCGGTCCGGTCATCGGGCCGTTTCTGACCGGGTTGCGCGACGGCCGTATCCTTGGCCAGCGCTGCGGTGACCGGGTGCTGTGCCCGCCCATGGAGTTCGATCCCGACTCCTTCGCCACCTTGGAGCCCGACCTTGTGGAGGTGGGCCCCGGCGGCGAGGTGGTGAACTGGACCTGGGTGGCCGAGCCCTCGGCCAAGCACCCCTTTGACCGACCCTTCGGCTTCGCCTTCATCAAGCTGGATGGGGCTGACACCGACCTGGTGCATGCGGTGGACACCGGGGGCGACCCCCAGGCCATGAGCACTGGCATGAGGGTGCGGGCCCAGTTCCGAGACGAGCGCCACGGCTCTGTTGCCGACGTGTACTTCGTGCCCGAGGCCGACGCTGCCGACCAGGTGATTGAGCCGGGCGAGGAGCCGGTGACCATCACCGAGCACCTCATCGGCTTGCGCATCAACGAGCCGCTGTACCCCCACCGGGCCCGGTTCGCCCAGGGGCTGCTGGACGGCAAGATCATCGGCCAGCGAAGCCCGGTCACCGGCAAGGTGTACGTGCCCGGTCGGGGCTACGACAACATGTCCCGGGTGCTGATGAGCGAGGCCGACGAGGTGGAAGTGTCGGATGTGGGCACCGTGGTGGCGTTCACCGAGCTGAACCCGGTGCAGTACTACGGCCAGACCGAGACCGAGCCCTACGTGCGGTGCTCGATTTTGTTCGACGGGACCGACCAGCCGGTGATCGGCATCGACATCCGCGACATGACGGTGGACGAGATGCGGGTGGGGATGCGGATGCGCTGCATCTGGCGCGACCCCGAGGAACGCTCGGTGGAAGACATCGACAACCGCTACGGCAACATCCCCGAGACGGTGTACGCCCGGTTCGAGCCCACCGGTGAGCCCGACATTCCCGCAGACGAGTTGAAGGAGCACTCATGGTGATATCCCAAGGAGCGCCCGCGACCAAGGAGCACTCATGGTAAGCCTGGCTGAAGACGTGGCCATCGTCGCGTTCGAGCAGACCCCCTCCCACGCCCACTTCAACGACAGCGAGCCGGCCATGATCATGCCGTGCGTGAACTCGGTGATCGAGCAGGTGGGGATGGACCGCCACGACATCGACTTCACCATCGCGGGGAGCTGCGACTACCTGTCGGGGATGCCGTTCGCCTTCGTCATGAACATCGACGCGGTGGGGGCGTGGCCTCCCGTCTATGAGAGCCACGTGGAGATGGACGGCGCCTGGGCCCTGTTCGAGGGATTCGTGCGACTCCAGTCGGGCGACATCGACACGGTGCTGGTGTCGGGCTCGGGCAAGTGCTCGCCGGGCAGCTACCGGGAGGGGTTCTCGCTCCAGACCGACCCCTACGTGCACGCCCCCATCGGCTTGGACCCCAGGACACAGGCCGGGTTCCAAGCCCAGGCCCTCATCGCGGCGGGCAAGGCCACCGAGCGGGACTTTGCCGAGGTGGTGGCTCGCAGCCATGCCAACGCCAAAAACAACCCCTACGCCCAGCTCAGCGGCGACCTGTCGGTGGACGAGCTGCTGGCTGAGCCCTACGTGCAGCAGCCGCTGCGCCGCCTCGACTGCCCGCCGACCAGCGACGGGGCCGCGGCCATGGTCATCGCCCGGGCCGACAAGGCCCGGGAGCTGTGCGACAACCCAGTGTGGATCCGGGCCATCGACCACCGAATCGATTCACACCATCCCACGCTGCGGGACCTCACCGACTCCCCGTCGGTGCGCATCGCGGCCGATCGGGTGGGTCTCCACGACGGCCCGGTGGACATCGCCGAGCTGACCGTGACCTACAGCCCCGAGGAGATCATCTTGCGCGATGCCCTCGGGCTCAACGGCGAGACCGCGGTCAATCCTTCGGGCGGGCCGCTCACCGGCAGCCCGTTCATGGCCGTGGGCCTAACCCGGGTGATCGAGCTGGCCCGGGCTATCCGCAACGGCGATGGCGGCCGGGGCGTGGCCCACGCTTCCAGCGGTCCGGCTTTGCAGCAGAATCTGCTCTGCGTCTTGGAAGGAGACAACTGATGGTCTCAAGGGAAATGCAAGGCCTGAGCACTAGGAGGACGAGATAATGGCTCCCCGACCCTGTGCTGTATTGGGCATCGGCCAAACCAAGTACAAGCGTCGCCGCGACGACGTGACCTTGGACGGCCTGGTGCGGGAGGCCACCCTGCGGGCCTTGGAAGACGCCGGGGCCACCTTCGACGACATCGACGCCATCGTGATCGGCAAGGCGCCCGACGCCCTCGAAGGGGTGATGATGCCGCTTCTGAGCCTGTGCGATGCCCTGGGCGCCATCGGCAAGCCCATCCACCGGGTGCACACCGCCGGGTCGGTGGGGGCGTCCACCGCCATCTCTGCGGTGAACCTGGTGGAGTCGGGCATGTACGACACCGTGCTGACCATCGCCTACGAGAAGCAGTCAGAAGGCAACGCCACCTGGGCGCTGTCGGGCGGCAAGAGCGGCGGGCAAGGCGCGGGCGGCACGTTCGCCCCGTGGATCCGCAACTACATCGCCCGCTCCCAGGCCCCCGAGCACATCGGCTGGATGGTGGCGGTGAAGGACCGGCTCAACGCCCTCAAAAACGAATACGCCCATCTGCATCTGCCCGACATCTCCGTGGAGAAGGTGCGGGAGTCGCCCATGCTGTGGGACCCGCTTCACTTCCTGGAGTCGTGCCCGTCGTCGGACGGGGCCGCGGCCATGGTGCTGGGCAATGACGACATCGCCAAGAAGTCGGGCCGCCCGTCGGCGTGGGTCATCTCCCACGCCAAGCGCACCGAGTTCGGCCAGTTCCCCGGGCGCGACACGGTTCGGCCCCAAGCGGGGGTGGAGTGCTCTGAGGCCCTGTACCGCAAGGCGGGAATCACCAATCCCCGAGAGCAGATCGACTGCGCCGAGCTGTATGTGCCGTTCTCGTGGTATGAGCCCATGTGGCTGGAGGGGCACCTCATCGCCGAGGAGGGCGAGGGGTGGAAGATGACCGACGCCGGCGACACCGAGCTGGGCGGGTCGTTCCCCGTGAACATGTCGGGCGGCGTTTTGTCGTCCAACCCCATCGGGGCGTCGGGCATGATCCGCTGCCTGGAGGCGGCCAACCAGGTGCGGGGCACCGCCGGCGAGTACCAGGTGCCGGGGGCCAAGATCTCCATCGGCCACGCCTACGGCGGCGCCGCCCAGTACTACGCCATGTGGATGGTGTCGTCCGAGCTGAACCCGGAGCTGTAGCGGTGGCCGGCATCACCGACGGCCGTGTGGTGGTCATCACCGGAGCGGCTCGAGGTCTGGGCCGAGCCCATGCCCTGGAATTCGCCGCCGAGGGCGCCAGGGTGCTGGTGAACGACCTGGGGGTGGAGCGCGACGGCTCGGGCGGCGCGTCGGAGCCCGCCCAGGAGGTGGTGGCTGAGATCCGGGCCATGGGGGGCGAGGCCGAAGCCAACGCCGCCGATGTGGCCGACTGGGATCAAGCCGAGGCCATGATCGCCCAGGCTGTAGACACGTGGGGCCGCCTGGACACGCTGGTGTGCAACGCGGGCTTTTTGCGCGACCGGATGCTGGCCAACATGAGCGAATCGGAGTGGGACGCCATCATGAGGGTCCACCTCAAGGGGCATTTCGCTCCCGCCCGCCACGCGGTGGCCCACTGGCGGGACCGGTCCAAGGCCGGCGAGCTGGTGCAGGGGCGGGTTATCAACACCAGCTCGGGCGCTGGCCTGTTGGGCTCCATCGGCCAGGGCAACTACGCCGCGGCCAAGGCCGGGGTGGCGGCGCTGACCATCCAGCAGGCCGCGGAGTGGGGCCGCTACGGGGTGATGGTGAATGCCATCGCCCCCGACGCCCGCACCCGCATGACCGCCGGGATCATGTACACCGAGGATGTCCCCGAAGGGTGGGACGAGAAAGACCCGGCCAATGCGTCGCCGCTGGTGGTGTGGCTGGGGTCGGACGCCTGCGACGTGACCGGCCGGGTTTTCGAGATTGCCGGAGGAGCGCTCAACGTGTGCGATGGCTGGCAGCACGGCCACGTGGTTGATGTGGGCCGCAAGTTTGCGGCTGCGGAGGTGGGTGAGGCGGTGCGCGCTTCTATTGCGGCGTCGCCTGAGCCGGCACCGGTGTACGGCGCGAGCTAGCTGGGAATCTCCCTGAAGGGGACGCCTTTGTCCACCCGGATGTCGGGGGGCAAGCCCAGCACTTTCTCGCTGATGGTGTTGCGCTGGATGTTGTCGGTGCCGCCGCCGATGCGCGACGCCCACTGACCCAAGAACTCGTATTGCCAGCGGCCCTCATCTCGGGCGCTGTCGCCGTGGAGCATCCCGGCCGCACCGTTCATGGCCATCACCAAATCGCCCATCTCGCCGAAGTGAAGCGAGATGGCCAGCTTCATGGTTGAGCTTTCCGGGCCGGGCAGCTCTCCCCGGCTGGCCGCGGTCCGCACCCGGTAGCCCTGGTACTTGAGGATCTCCATGCGGGTGTAGGTCTTGGCCAGCTCTTGGCGGATGACCGGATCGCGGTCGGTGCCGGTCTGCTGGGCCAGCTTCACCAGTTCGTTGAACCGGGTTCGGGCGTTGCTGCCGCCGATCAGGGCCCGCTCGTTGGACAGAGTGGTCATGATCGGCCCCCAGCCGGTGTTGACCCCGCCGAGGATGTTCTCATGGGGGATCCGCACATCCGACAAGAACACCTCGTTGAAGTGGGCCGCGCCGGTGATCTGCACCAGAGGGCGCACCTCGATGCCCGGGGTGTTCATGTCCACCAGGAAATAGGTGATGCCCCGGTGTTTGGGCTGGTCGGGGTCGGTTCGGGTCAACAGAATGCCCCAGTCGCTGTATTGGGCGCCCGAGGTCCACACCTTTTGGCCGTTCACCACCCATTCGTCGCCGTCGCGCACCGCGGTGGTTCGCAGGCCGCCGAGGTCTGAGCCGGCCACCGGCTCGGAGAACAGCTGACACCACACCTCTTCGCCCTTGAGCATGGCGGGGAGGAACCGCTCCTTTTGGGCATCGGTGCCGTGGGCGATGATGGTGGGGCCGGCCATGCCGATGCCCACGGCGAACACCCCGGTGGCCGCCACCCGCTTGGCCTCCTCCTCCTTGAAGATGCCCTCTTGGATGCCGCTCAGGCCTTTGCCGCCGTACTCGACAGGCCAGGTGATGGAGCCCCAGCCGCCGTCGTATTTGGTGCGCTGCCAACCCTTGCAACGGGCCACGTAGGCATTCTCCACATCAGGGTCGGAGATGGTGATGGCCGTCTGGTCGCGGGCGCCGCCGCCATCGGGAGGGATGTTGGCGTCCAACCACTCAATGCACTCGGCTCGAAAGGCGGCTTCTTGGGGAGTCTCGTCGAAATCCATGCCGCGTTGATGGTAGCCAGAGGGCTCTCGGCATTCCCCACCGGACAGCAGGGCAAACGGCAGTGTCCTCCAGCATTCGGGCTCCAGATGCCGGGAATGGTTCAATGATGGCCGTGAAATTCTCGATGATCTTCGAAGCCCAGATGGCCGATCCATCCCGCGAGGTTGAGCAGCAGGTCATTCGAGACTGCGTGGATCAGGCGGTGCTGGCTGAGGAGGTGGGTTTCGACCGGGTGTGGGCCGTGGAGCACCACTGTTTGAAGTGGTACGCCCACATGAGCGCTCCGGAGATCTTCCTGACTTGGGTGGCGGCCCGCACGTCCCGCATCCGCATCGGCCACGGGGTGGTGTGCATGCCTTTCGGCTACAACCATCCGCTTCGGGCTGCCGAGCGCATCGCCATGCTGGACGTACTGTCGGGTGGACGGCTGGACGTGGGGGCGGGCCGGGGGGCCACCCTCCAGGAGATGTCGGCGTTCGGGGTGAAGCCCGAGGACACCTATGCCCAGGTGGAGGAGTCGCTGCGGATCATCTCAAACTGCTGGCGCGAGGACGAGTTCGAGTGGGACGGCCTGCTCGACATCTCGCCTCACCCGATTCTGCCCCGGCCGGTGCAAGACCCCCACCCGCCGCTGTATCTGGCCTGCACCAAGGTGGATACCGTGAGGCTGGCTGCCGAGTTGGGCATCGGAGCCCTGGTGCTGGGATTTGCCGGGGCCGACGAAATCCGGTTGATGAAGGAGACCTACGACGAGGCCATCGCCAACCGCACCGGCGAGCGTTTCGTGAGCGACCATCCCAACGACTGGTTCTCGGCGCTGTGCCCCACCACGATCCTCGACGACCGGGATGAGGCGTTTCGCATCGGGGCCCGGGGTCAGCGGTTCTTCGCCGAGGCCATCATGCACTGGAACCTGGGCACGCCCCCGCCCCGGGCCGGCTCAGCCGACGAGGACACCGCAGCGGCCATCGACGAGGCGGTGGGCAATGTCCACGCCAAGATCAGCGAGATGAACATCCCGCTGAGCCCCAACGCCACCAGCACATTCAATGTGGAGCACGCCTACGGCAACTACGAGGACGCCATCCGCTATGTGGGCGAACTCGAGGCCGTCGGCTGCGACGAGATCATGTGCATGATCCAAATGGGCACCATCCCCCAAGAAGTAATGCTCGAGACCATCCGCCAATTCGGCCACCACGTAATCCCCCACTTCCGCGCCAAGGAGAAGGCGTCGGTTCCTGTGTAGAGCGCTTCTACTCAGCGCCCTCTGTCGGGGTAGATCTCGAATGAGATGATGTTGATGTACCTGAAGTCATTATCTATTTGGTAGGAGACCGCCAGGGTATTTCCAGGAGCGGTGGTTGATGGGCCAATGCGACAATGCCATTCGCCCACATGGTCTTTGCTGGCAGGGACATCGAAGGGGTCGATGACCACCCGCCGCACAAACTCGACGATGGTATGAGCATCTGCCTCGTTTAGGGACCTGCGCGTAATGAATTCGTCGACACGCGCGCTGGCGTTCGTCTGCCATGGTCGAGAGGCCATTAGGTGTTAGCCGGGGAAGTGTTTGGCGATAACTGCGTCGAGGGCACCCGGTGGATCGGGCGCGAATTCCTTGTCGTCGCGGATCGTCGCGACATGCTCTCTCATCTGGCGCACCCAGTCGGGCTCGGTGCTGAAGTATTCAGCAAGTGATTGGTGGGAGATCACCTGGTTGGCGACGTTTCGACCCTCATCGGTGGCAAGGCGCCACGGGTCTTCCCTGTGAGTGGCTTCGACTAGATCCTGCCCACTCATTTCGCCGAATCGGCTTACGACATTGGCAGTGATGTCGTGCACGCTGTCAGGCAGTGGCTTGGGCGAATCGACTGAGCGTCGAAACTTCTTGAGCCAGGGGTGCTTGCGATCGTGCCAGACCTGAGAGACCACTGGTCCCAGCTCCCATGCCTGGATGTCTTCGGCATAGGCAGGCCCCTGCTCCCATGCGAGGTGGTATCCCTGCACGTAGTAGAGCAGCTTGTGCAGCTTCGTCTCGCCGACGCCCGGCAAGCGCCGCTCGATCTCCAAAGCCACATCACGAGCTGACGCGACCTGAGCGTTTGACATTGCGCTCCTCTCATCCACTGATTGCATCCAGTGTAACGATGCCCAGAGACAGCTTTCGGCTCGCCGTCGTCCCCGCCTCTGGGCCTAGGCAAGAGCGGTTACAGCGGCCAAAAAAGTAGCCCCGCCATGCCCTGCGAACAGGGCAGACGGGGAAGAATACGATCAGGGTATCCCGTCAGCCATGGATGGCAACCCCATTTTCGACCAATGGTAGATGGGAAAGGGGACCTATTCGGTTATCACTCCATCCCTGACTACCAGCGAAACAAAACAAGGGCCGTGCTCGGCGGCCTAGAACGTAACAATTACTGACATGACTCGCCGCGAAGCCATACTCGGCACTAACCGCGGCGCCATCATCGACGCTGCCCGTCGCCACCACGCCACCTCCATATCCCTCGTCGGCTCCACCGCCCGCGGCGAAGACGCCGAGAACAGCGATTGCGACTTCCTCGCAGACTTCGCTCCGGGAACCACCTACTTCAACTTGTCGGACCTGGCAGCGGAGCTGCGAGCGCTGCTCGGATGCGAAATCGACATCATTCCCTCTCAGGGGCTGAAGCCCCGTAAACGCCACCGCGTCCTCGAAGATGCCATCACCTTGTGAGCGCAACGGACTTCGAGCACGTAGAGGACATCCTCGATGCAGCCTGAGAACTTGAGGAGATGGTTTGACTCGGCAAGAACGACTTCGACCACAATCGCATATCGCAGAGGGCGGCCGAACGACTGCTTGAAATCATCGGTGAAGCGGCCTCCCGGCTGTCAGAGGACTTCTGTGCTCGCCACCCTGATCTGCCGCTCCGCCAGGCAAATGACACTCGCAACTTCATCGCTCACCAATACGACGATGTCGCTTAAGAGATTGTTTGGGACACCATTCCGATCGACGTCCCCGACCTCGCCACACGACTACAGGCCACCATCCCGCCCTAGTTCCTTTCAGTTGCCGTCCTGCCGCTTCCAGTCGTTGGCAGCCGCTGAGCGGTGACGCAGCCCTCCACAGATCCTGAATAGCTTCATCTCAACCAAGGTTCGCATCCGCAGCCCTGCGAGACGCCGCGCGGCACCAGGCCGGGCAGCGACCTGCTCATGAAGCTGTCGGTAGCTCTTGGTTGTGGGCATCTCGTTATTTCCCTGTGTGTTGACGGCTGCCAGTAATGCGAAGGAGTAGAAGTCGGCGCCATTGAATGGTAATTCATTCGTTTATCAGGAGGTTTGTGTTCGCCAATATTCCGTCTGTAGTAGTTGTCAGTTACTCGTGATAAGAAAAGCAGGCTGAACAAAGAGTTGAGTCGAATGAGGAGGACGAATGTCTGATCTGACCTACGAAGCACTGAAAGATGCGGTGGCAGGAGGAGCAGTCGCACTGAGGTCCCGAACGGAGTTGCAGCCCGTCGATGGACCTGGCGGAAAGGTGTTCCCACCGACTTACGCGGCCAACGCCGAGCACAAATACGCCGTCGAGACTCGTCGGGTGGGTGATCGTGAGGTGCAGACGGTGTTGCTGGACTCGGTTGCCTCACAAGCGAACCGGGCTGAATTGGCGCTGTTGGAGGGCTGGGAGGCTGGTGAGTTGGGGTTCCCTGTCCCTTACGTTGACTTCTCGACGGAGAATGGTGAGTTCGACGACGTCGGCCGGCTGACTGTGTTGGAGGCACCCCATCGGCTCGCTGATGCGATCTTCCGCGACAGCCTTCTTGATGGCACGTTGTTTCGGCTCTCTGAGATGGGTCGGGCGATTACTGACGCTCAGCCTCGCAACGCCACTGCTCTGTTTCGGTATGCCCCTACTGCGCTGTTGTTCGGCCAGTGGGACTCCACTGGTCCCAAAGGTGGTTTGGGGTCCAAGTTCCAGCGAGCCTATGTGTCGGAGATTGTCGGGCACGATGTGCAGATTGGGCGCAAGGTCGGTAGTCGGCTGGATCCGCTTCAGATCGAGCGAGAGGCGGCGGTGGCCTATGAGCATCAAGACCGCGATCAGCATTGGACGCTGGATGAAGCTGAAGCGGCGGTTGAGAAAGATAAGCCAAAGACTGCCGGGTCTGATGGGAGACCGTCTGAGATCAATCACGGGAATATTGCCCCGAGCATTGATGCCGCGTCGGGTGGCGTAACCATTTCGACTGCGATTCAGACCACTGTGATTTCACTGGCCGCTCTTCGCCGGCTGCGGTTTGCCGGCCGCAGCCGAGAGGCGCAAGTTGCAGCACGGACGGCGGTTGCCGCTCTTGGTGTTGCCGCAGTTGTCTTGCAGCATGAAATGGATCACGACCTGCGTTCTCGCTGTCTTCTGATTCCGCAGCATGCGCCGCGAATTGAGCTCGTTGGTCGAGATGGCACGGCACCGGAGAGCGTCGAAGTCGACCGCGATGCCGCCGCTCAGATTCTGACCCAATCAGCGCAGGCATCGGCTGATCTGGAGTTGGGGTGGGAGACCGCTGAGATCAAGCTCGAGCCGGCCCCCAAGCTGTTTGAGCTACTCCGGCGCAGTCGT
>JAJECA010000030.1 GCA_022822265.1 Acidimicrobiia bacterium
CGGTTCTTCCAGGTCCTGTTGCGGATGATCAACGGCGATCTTCGCCGCTACGGGCTTCCCAAGCCCGACCACAAGCTCTTCGAGACGCATCCTTTGATGAATTCGCTGATCCTGCACCACTTGGGCCACGGCGACTGCATCGCCAAGCCCGATGTAGAGCGGCTCGACGGCGACCATGTGGTGTTCGTGGACGGGAGCCGGGAGCAGATCGACCTGGTGATAGCCGCCACCGGATTCCAGCGCTTGATCCCCTTCCTCGACGAAGGGCTGCTGGAATTCAAGCGGGGGCGTCCCCAGCTCTATCTGGGCATATTCGCCCGCAACTGCCCCAATCTCGCCGCCTTGGGCTATGTGGAGTTCGCCTCGGCCGCCTATTCCCATTTCGACAAGATGGCCGAGCTGATAGTGGCCGACGCCACCGCGGCCGCTGGATCAGCCATGGCCCATGCATTCCGAGATTTGAAGGCCAATCACCACCCCGACCTCAGGGGCGGCCGCCGGTACATCGACACCGATCGCCACACCGACTACGTCGAGATCGAGGCCTACCGAAAGATCCTGAAGAAGGTGGGAAAGAAGGTCGGCCTTCCAAAAGGGGGAAAGCCATGACCAAGTCCTCTGTCCTCATCACCGGTGCAGCCTCCGGCATAGGCGCGGCCGTGGCCCGCCGATTCGCCCAGAGGGACTTCCACGTCATCGCCGTGGACCGCACCGAGGAATTGGCCGAGCAGGCCGCCGCCGAAAACGGCCCCGCCGCCACTGCGGTGGCCTGCGATCTGGCCGACGGAGCGAGCCTCGCCGAACTGTGCGAGCGGATAGGCGGTGAGTGGCGCCAAGAACTCGACGTTCTGGTCTGCAATGCCGGGGTCATCATCCCCGACCACGTTGTGGGGCTCACGCCCGACGAGCTCGATCTCCACATCGATGTCATGCTGCGCTGTCCGATCCAGCTCATCCGGGCCGCCCTGCCCGAATTCCTGGCCCGCGATCGCGGTCACCTGATGGCCACGGTGTCGCTGGGGGGCATTTGCCCGTTGCCGGCGTCGGCCGCCTACTCCGGAGCCAAAGCCGGGATGCGGGCCTTTCTGGCCGCGCTCAACACTGAGTTGTGGGACACCGACGTGCACGTCTGCGGCATCTATCCCACCGCGGTGGATACGCCGATGCTGCAACACGAGGCCCGGGCCGGGGGCAGCGCACTCAACTTCCTCAGCGCGGTCAGGACGGTCGAAGACGTGGCCGACGCCTACGAGAGGGCACTGGACAAACCCAAGCTGGAGACTTACGTGCCGTTTCACGAAAGCCTGTCGGCGCGCGCCGCTCAGTGGACGCCGGCGATCATCCCCCGGATCTACCCCGCCTTTCGCCGCATCGGCGAGCGCGGTCGGAAGAAGTACCTGAAGCGCATCGGAGGCTGACCGCCGCGCCTCGAACGCTGACCGAAGCGCCTCGAACGCTGACCGCCGCGCCTCGATACCAGGGGGGCAGCCGAACCTAGGGTGGGGGCATGGGAAATCGCTTAGAAGGCAAAGTGGCAATCGTGACCGGTTCGGGGGGTGGCATCGGGCGCGAGCACGCCCACCTGCTGGCCTCTGAGGGAGCCAAGGTATTGGTAAACGACCTGGGAATTCGCAAGACCCCCGATGGGGTAGCGGCCAACGCCGAGCGAGTGGCGGGGGAGATCAACGACGCCGGGGGAGAGGCGGCGGCCAGCAACACCTCGGCCACCTGGGACGGAGCAGTTGAGATCGTGCAGCAGGCGGTGGATGCCTTCGGCCGCCTCGACATCCTGATCAACAACGCCACCGCCGGGCGCAACAACGACATCTGGCGCTTCACCGAAGAAGAGTGGGACCTGACCGTAGGAGTCAATCTCAAGGGCTACTTCGCCATGATCAAGCACGCCGCACCCCATCTGGTGCAACAGGACACCAGCGTGATCATCAACACAAGCTCGGGATCGGGCTTCGGCCACCCGTCGCACTGCGCCTACTCCGCGGCCAAAGAGGGCGTGATCGGTTTGACCCGCACCGCGGCCCGTGAACTGGGCCGATTCGGGGTGCGGTGCAACGCCATCCGGCCCCGGGCCGAGGGGGCGTCCACCGCGGAGTATGCCATCCGCACCGCCCGGTGGACCGACCTGATGGCCCTCACCATGGCCCCCCGGGGAGCCGCCTCCGCCCCAGACCCCGACACCAGCCCCGAAGCACTGGCCCCCCGCAAGATCTCCCCACTGGTGGTGTGGCTGTGCACCGACGCCGCCCGCCACGTGACCGGGCGCACCTTCCACATCTCCGGCGACATAGTGAGCCGCCTCAGCGAGCCAGAGAGGGAGCTGTCCGTGTACCAGGAAGACGGCCTAACCCTCGACGCCCTCGACGACTACCACGGCCGCCACCTCACCGAAGACCTGACCAACGACTACCTCCTAGAAGACCGCCCCGACCTCCAGGTGTTCGAGCCGTAGCCCAGATTGACCTTGCTGTGGTCGGAGAGCGGGTTAGGGGATGGAGCCTCGGGGGGCTATCCACTCGCTGGGTTGCTGGGTTATGGAGGCGATGCGGTCGTAGTCGGTGTCGTAGTGCAGGACGGTGACCTCGTTTAGTTCTGCCACGGCGGCGATAAGGAGGTCGGGCAGAGGCATTCGGTGCTGGCCGAGATGGGCGAGCTGGTGCTGGACTTCGATGGCCCGATCGGTCACCTGCTCGGTGATGGGATAGGAGACGAGCGAGCGGCGCTCGGCGAGGATGGCCTCGTAGTCGGCGAGAGACCGTGCGCTGTAGAGGATCTCAAGGTCGATGATCGGACAGGTGGCGATCAAACCGTCAACCAGAAGCGGGCCGAGGCGGTTGCCTACCGGTGGATGGTCGAATCGGGCGAGGGCGCTCTTGTCGGCAAGGTACAGGGGGGTTAGCGCCATGCGCCTTGCATGATTTCTTCATCGCCGAGGTCTGTGCCCTGGCCAGTCTCGAGTCGGCGCAAGTGCTGTCGGCGGAGTTCGGTGTCAAGCAACTGCCGCAATGCCGTGTTGACGGCCTCCTTCATGGTGGCCACACCGATCATTTCTCGTACCTCCGCTAGGAGGGCGTCATCAATGTCAACCAGGCGCTTCGTCACGGTCCATGAGTATATCCAGTTGTGGTACCAATAGATATACTTAATTCGGCTAGAACCGCTTCTAGACCTCGCGGCATGGGGATGTCCGAGGTTATGTCTTCCTGCTGAGATGGCTGATGGCGTTGGCTACGCTGGGGGTCGATGAGAAGGGTCAATTCATGATCACCGGGATGAATCATGCGGTGCTGTACGTGCGAGATGCTCGGCGGCAGCAGGAGTTCTATGCCGATGTGCTGGGGTTCACCACAATCATCGACGAGCCGGGGCAGTTTGTGTTCATGCGGGCGCCAGCCTCGGAGAACCACCACGACATCGCCTTTTTCTCCATCGGCGACGGGGCCGAGCCGTCCGCAGCTGGCCGAAGATCGGTGGGGATGTACCACATCGCCTGGGAGGTGCCCACCCTGGAGGAGTTGGTCGCCATCCGTCAGCGGCTGGTGGAGGCGGGTGCCCTTTACGGCGAGAGCGACCACGGGGCCAACAAGAGCCTCTATGCCAAAGACCCTGACGGCTTGGAGTTCGAGGTGATGTGGCTGGTGCCCGCCGAGCACTGGGGCGACGAGGAGAACCAGGCCATCATCCGGCCCCTAGATCTCACTCAGGAGCAGCAGCGGTTTGCTGCGCTCGCTGCTGACGACTAATCAAAGCCGACTCCATGAACTTCACCAATCAGTACTGCTACTTCTACGACGAAGACCTTTTCACAGACACCGATAGGGAGGGCTTCCGCCGTCGGGTCATTACCGGCGATGGGCTCCAGCTGTGCTTCTGGCGAATCGCTGGCGGGGCCACTGGGTCGTTCTTGCACCGTCATGACGACCACGAACAGCTCGGCATCGTCGTGCGGGGCAAGCTCGACTTTCGAATCAATGACGACCCGGACAGCGAGGAGCGGGTGGTATTGGGAGAGGGCGAGGCTTACATCGCCCCCAAAGGGGTGTGGCACGGCGACTCGGTGTTCATCGGCGACGATGAGTACGGAGAGTGCTGGATTCTTGACGTGTTCGCCCCGCCCCGCGACGACCTGCTTGCTGGTTAAGCCATGTCCGACTCCCTCCTCCGACGGCTGGAGAGCTAGCCCATGACCGACTGGCGGCTGGCGGTTGACATCGGGGGAACGTTCACTGATGCAGTGCTGCTAGACGCAGCAACCGGTGAGGTATCCGTCAACAAAGCCCTCACCACCCCGGCTGCCCCCTTGGAAGGAGTGCAGGCCGCGGTGGGCCAGCTCTTGCGGCGAGCCGAGGTGGCTCCCGGCGAGATCACCGCCCCGATCGTTCACGCCACCACGCTTATCACCAACGCCCTCATCGAGAACAAGACCGGTCGGGCCGCCCTGGTGGCCACCACCGGTTTCGGCGACACCCTTTTGATCCGCGACGAGCACCGGTACGACATGTACGACCTCCAGATTGAGTTTCCCGATCCCCCCATCAGCCGGGAGCTCACCTTCGAGATCGACGAGCGCACCGCGGCCACCGGGGAGGTTCTGGCGGTTCCGTCGGCGACCGGCATGGCCGCGCTGGTGCGAGAGCTGGAGGCGGCTGGTGTTGAATCGGTAGCGGTCTGCTTGCTCAACTCCTACGTCAACCCGGCCAACGAGCGGGTGCTGGCTGATGAGTTGCGCCGGGAGCTGGGAGTGCCGGTGTGCGCCTCGGCCGACATCTCGCCGCAGATCAGGGAGTACCCCCGCATGATCACCGCGGCCTGCAACGCGGCCACCATGCCCATAATCGGCCCGTACCTGGACGAGCTTCAGAAGTGGCTGTCGGCTGAGGGTTTCGGCGGGTCGGTGCTGATGATGCTGTCCAACGGCGGGGTGGTGTCGGCCGATGACGCGGCGGCCGCCCCGATCCGGCTGGTGGAATCTGGACCGGCCGCCGGCGCTCTGGCCGCCCGGTGGTTTGCCCGCCGCATGGGGGAGGAGAGGTTGCTGGCCTTCGACATGGGGGGCACCACCGCCAAGGCCACCCTGGTGGAGGAAGGCGAGCCGGCGCTCACCAACACCTTCGAGGTGGCCCGGCGGTACCGGTTCAAGAAGGGGTCGGGCTTTCCGGTTTCGGTACCCTCGGTCGACTTGGTGGAGATCGGTGCCGGAGGGGGCAGCCTGGCCCACCTCGACCAGTTCGGCTTGCTCAAGGTGGGGCCTGAGTCGTCGGGGGCCGATCCTGGTCCGGCGTGCTACGGACAGGGGGGCGACCAGCCCGCGGTGACCGACGCCGACGTGGTGTTGGGTCTGCTAGACCCCGATGCCTTCCTGGGCGGCGACATGCCCTTGGACGCCGGCCTTGCCCAAGCGGCCGTCGAGCCCTTGGCCGAAGGTCTGGGCCTCTCGATCACCGACACCGCGGCGGGGATGTACGAGGTGGTCAGCCAGAACATGGCGGCCGCTGCTCGCATGCACGCCGTGGAACGAGGGGTGGATCTGCGGGGGGTCACCGTGTTGGCTTTCGGCGGAGCCGGACCGCCCCACGCCTGCCGGGTGGCCGAGCTGTTGGACTCCGAGCGGGTGGTGTTCCCGGTCAATGCCAGCGTGCTGTCGGCCTTCGGAACCCTGGTGTCGCCCGTGCGCATTGATCTGGCCCGCTCCATGCCGGTGAAGCTGACCGAGGTGGCAGCCGCGGAGCGGGACGGCCTGCTGGACGAGCTGCGGGAGGAGGGCCGCCGCGTGCTGCTCAGCGCCGGCGTGCCCGAAGCCGACATCAGGTTCCGCTACGGCATCGATGCCCGCTATACCGGGCAGGGCAATGAGATCACCGTCTGGGTGGGAGAAGGGGATGCCTGGGAGGCCGCTGACGCCGATGTGGTCGGGGCGTTCGAGGCCGAATACCGCCGCATCTACGGCATGACGATCGACGACGTGCCTATCGAAGTGGTCACCTGGCGCCTGTCAGCCCGAGCCGACCCGGCCGAAATAGCTGATGCCGAATCGCCGCCCAACGCCGCCGCCCACTCTCCCCAGCCAGCATCCGCCCGCACCGCGGTATTCGGCCGAGAGGAAGACGCGGTCGAAGTCCCGGTCTTCCGCCGGGCCGACCTGGCGATCGGCATGTCCTTTGCCGGCCCGGCCCTGGTGGAGGAGCGGGAGACCACGTCGATCATTCGCCCTGGTTGGCAGGTGACAGTTGCCGATGACGCCAGCCTTGTTGCCGTTCGGGAGGAGCAGTGACCCAAATCACCTACGACCCCATTCAACTGGAAATCCTGTGGCAGTCGCTCATCTCGGTGGTGAACGAGCAGGCTCGGGCACTCCAGCGGGCCGCGTTCAGCCCCATTGTGCGGGAGGCCGGCGACTTGGCCAACGCAGTGTTCGACAAGCGGGGCCGTATGGTGGCCCAGGCGGTAACCGGCACCCCCGGACACATCAACTCCCTGGCCATCGGCGCGGCCAACATGCTCGATGAGTTTCCCCCCGAGGCGCTCGAGCCCGGCGACGTGCTGGTTACCAACGACCCCTACCTCACCGCAGGCCAGTTGCTGGACGTGACCGTGCTGGTGCCGGTGTGGCGTGCCCCGGCGGCCGGGGGCGACTCAGTGCCCATCGCCTACTTCGGCTCCACCATCCACCACACCGACGTGGGGGGCTACGGCATCGGCGCGGGGGCCCGAGACTGCTTCGAAGAGGGCTTGTGGATTCCCATCTGCAAGCTCATGAAGGCCGGTGAGCGCAACGAGGATGTGTGGAAGTTCATCTTGTCCAACGTCCGCCAACCCGACCACATGGCCGGAGACCTGCACGCCCAGATGGCATCGGGGGAGGTGGGCGCCCAGCGGCTGGCCTCCCTCTGCGACGCCTACGACCTCGACGACATCGAGGAGTTGGCCGACGAGATTATCGACCGCTCCGAGGCGGCCACCCGGGCCAGCATCGCCGAGCTTCCCGCCGGTGAGTACCAGGCCGACGCGGTGCTGGACCTGGCCGACGGCAGCCGCATCGACATCGTGTGCTCGCTGCGGGTGGATCCCGATGCCGGGGAGATCATGGTGGACTACACGGGCACATCTGAGGCCAGCCCTTGGGGCATCAACGTGGTCCGCAACTACACGCACGCCTACACCACATTCACCGTGCGCTCGGTGCTGAACCCGGAGATTCCCAACAACCACGGCAGCCTGGCCCCTATCAAGATGGCCGCCCCCGAGGGGTCAATCGTGAACGCAGTGCTGCCCCAGCCGGGCACCGCCCGCCATGTGGTCGGGATGTTCTTACCCAACGCCCTGCTCAAGGCCCTGGCCCAGGTAAAGCCCGAGGAGTCTATGGCCGAGGGAGCGGGCGCGGTCTGGACCATGCAGGTGAGCGGCAACCACGACGACGGCACCCCGTTCATCACCGCCATGTTCACCTATGCCGGAGGAGTGGGCGCCCGGGCGTCCAAGCCGGGCCTAGACGCCTGCTCCTATCCCACGGGGGTGAGCGCCGTGCCCATCGAGGTGGTGGAGGCCTCCGCACCGGTGCGCTTCACCCGCAAGGCCCTGCGCCCCGGCTCTGAGGGGCCGGGGGCCCAGCCAGGCGGCAAAGGCCAGACCATCGAGTTCAGCGTGGACACCTCCCGCCCCTGGCTGCTGAATGCGGTGACCAGCCGCCTGTCCGACCCGCCGCAGGGCATATTCGGCGGCGGCCCCGGAGAGGCGGGCTCGTTCCAAGTGAACGGGGAGCCGGTTACCACCCAGAGCCGGATCACCCTTGACCCCGATGATGTCGTGCGCCTCGACCTCCCCGGCGGCGGAGGCTACGGAGCGCCCGAAACCCCCGATGGCTGAACCGGTCACGTTCTCGTCCGTTTGGCAACGGACGGTCGAGCGGGATGGCGATGCCGTTTTCTTGATCTTCGAGCGGCCTGACGGGTCTGTCGCATCCTGGACTTACGAGGAGTTCGACGCCGCCATCGGCGATGTTGCCGCCGGGTTGATCCAGCGGGGAGTGGCCCCGGGCGATTCGGTGCACTTAGCGCTGACCAACACCCCGGCGTTTGTGGCCCTGTGGCTGGCCGCCAACCGGCTGGGGGCGTGGATCGTGCCGTCCGACCCCATGGGCAAGGTGCCGGAGTTGGCCGACCACATCGAGCGCACGAGGCCTACGGCGGGCTTTTGCGCCACCGACCGGGCTGAGGTTTACCGCCAGGCCGCCGAAACGAGTCCTGATCTGGCCATCACCGAGGTGGACGAGGCCGGCGGCAGTCTCGACGTGCTCACCGGAACCGCTCAGGTGGACTGGCCCGCAGTGGATCCTGGGGACCGGGCGGCGGTGATGTTCACCTCGGGAACCACCGGGCGGCCTAAGGGGGTGGAGATTACCCAGGCCAACTACGCCTTTTGCGGACAGGTCATGGCCGAGCGGGCCGACCTGGTCCCCGACGACCGCCAGTTGGTGGTGCTTCCCCTGTTCCACGCCAACGCCCAGTACTACTCCTTCGCCTCGGCCATCTGGACTGGGGCCTCAGTGGCGCTGATGCCCGCCTTCTCGGCCAGCGGGTTCCTGGCCCAGGCCGCCCGCCACCACGCCACCTGCGCCAGCTTGTTCGCCGCCCCAATGCGGATGATCCTGGCCCGGGGCGCCCCGGTCGACGGCGTGGGGCTGCGCCACTGCTGGTACGCCCAGAACATCGCCGATGACCAGTACGAAACCCTGGCCACCTGGTTCGGCTGCCGGCCCCGCCAGCTCTATGGCATGACCGAGACCATCCCCGCCGTGCTCACCGAGCCAGCCGAAAACCCCGTGCCGTCGTCCATGGGACAGGTCACCCCCGGCTGCCAGGTCATCGTGCGCGACGGCGAGGTGCTGGTCGGGGGAGAGCCCGGATCGACGCTGTTCGCCGGCTACCTAGACGACCCCGCCACCACCGCAGCCTCGTTTACCGACGACGGCTGGTTCCGCACCGGCGATCGGGCCCGTCTCGAAGACGACGGCCGCCACTACTTCGACGGCCGCCATTCCGAAGTGCTCAAGGTGGCGGGGGAGAACGTGTCCATCGTGGAGGTGGAGTCGGTGCTGGCCAGCCACCCCGCGGTATTGGAGGCTGCGGTGGTGGGGGCGCCCGACCCGGTGCGCGACGAGGTGCCGGTGGCTTTTGTGGTACTGGCCGACTCAGCCGTACCTCCATCCGACGGCGAACTGTTGGCGTGGTGCCAAGAGCGGCTGGCCAAGGCCAAGTTGCCCCGGTCGTTTACTCTGATGGATGAGCTGCCTCGCACCAGCGTCGGCAAGATTCGTAAATTCCTACTGCGACAAGAGGCAGAGGCGACAAGGGGGTGACCACATGACCATGTTGACCAGCGATTTGCTGGCCTCGTTCGACGACTCCATCACCGATGTAGCCACTGCGGTAACCCTTCCTCCCGAGATCTACACCTCCGAGGAGTTCCTGGCCTTCGAGCGCCAGGCGCTGTTCGAGCACGAGTGGTGCTGCGTGGGGGTGGCCGGCCGCATTCCCGAAACGGGCGACTGGTTCACCACCACGGTAAGCACCGAACCCGTTATCGTGGCCCGCCAGCGGGACGGCAGCATCGCGGCGTTCTCAGCCATCTGCCGCCACCGCGGCATGCAGGTGGTGGAGGGGGAAGGCAACAGCCGCTCCTTCCGGTGCCCGTACCACCACTGGAATTACCGGTTGGACGGCCGACTGATGGGCGCCCCGGCTATGGATCAAACCGAGGGCTTCGACAACGACGACTGGGGTCTGCCCAATCTGGCGGTGGAGCTCTGGCACGGGTTCATTTTCGTCAACTTCAATCCCGACGCTTCGCCCTTGGCCCCCACCCTGGAGCGGTACGAGTCGTACCTCACCAACTACGAACTCGACAACTGTGTTTGCCCGGGCACCTTCACGCTCGAAGACCTGCCCTGGAACTGGAAGGTCATGTTCGAGAATTTCAACGACGGCTACCACGCCAACCGCCTCCACCAGGTGATCCAAGACTTCTGTCCCTCGGAGATGGCCCGGTTCCCGGTGCAATGGTCGGACGACTCCAACGTGATCTTTAGGGAGAACGGCTACACCCACATCGACGGCGGTTTCAACGCCACCCGCAAGGCTTTGCTTCCGGTGTTCCCCCAGCTCACCGAAGAGGAGCGGTGGCGGTCGACGTTCGCCTTGATTCCGCCCACCCTGTGCTTCGGCACCGCCCCCGACCAGGCATTCTTCTTCATCGTGCGACCCAAATCGGCCGAGACCATCGATGTGGAGATCGGCTACCTGCTGCACCCCAGCGCGCTGGAGCACCCCATGTTCGACCACCTCTTCCAAGCCAGCGACGAGGGGGTGCAGGTGTTCGTGGCCCAAGACCAAGACGCCACCACCAAGGTTCAGCGAGGCCTGCGGTCCCGATTCGCCGTGCGGGGACGGTACTCCTGGCAGGAGGAAACCCACGTTCAATTCAACCGCTGGCTCGTGCAGCGCTACCGCCAGCACTGGCCAATGAGCACAGAGTCTTCTGACGGGGCATGATTAAGGCCCTGGTGTGACCGAAACAGATCGCCCATACAGGAGGGGAATCCATGACCAAGAGAATTGATGGCCGACTTCGGCTACTGATGCTGCTGGCCGCGCTGTTGTCGGTGCTGGCCCTAGTGGCTGCCGGCTGCGGCAACGACGACGATGACGACGGCGGCGCAGCCGTAGAGGCACCTGCGCCTGATCCCGAACCGGAGCCAATGGACGACGAGCCCGAGCCAGAGCCCGAGCCGATGGACGATGAGCCAGAGCCGATGGACGATGAGCCTGAGCCGGAGCCGGAGCCAATGGACGATGAGCCCGAGCCCGAGCCGGAGCCCACCGAGCCGCCCATGGACATGGAGCTGCAAGCGCTGTTGGACACCTTTGATGCCAATGGCGACGGCACCCTCACTATCGGCGTGGCCGCGGCTGGGCCTCGCGACGACCAGGGCTACTACCAGGCGCTGGTGGACTTCGCCGAGGAGTTCTCGGAGGCGAGCGGTTTCGCGCCTCCCATCGTGAGCGACAGCATCGGCGCAGCCGAGGCGGCCCAGGCCATGTCCGATCTGGCCGCTCAGGGGGTGGATGTGATCTTGGTGGGGGCCAGTGAGATCGCCGAGCCCCTCGCCGACCTCACTGAGCAGTATCCCGACATTTTCTGGTACTGCAACTGCGGTGCCGGATTCCCGGAGATCCCCGGCCTGGCCCAAGCCACCGACTGGGGCGCCCCCATCCACTACACCGCGGGCGTTGCTATGGGTGCGGCGTTGCAGGACCATGGCGGCGACACCGCCGTATTCCTGGGCTGCTGCGATCTCGGCTTCGAGAAGGAGGCCTACAACGCCACGGTGTACGGCCTTCAATCAGTGGATCCGTCGTTCACCATGGAATACGTCGCCACCGGCGCCTTCGCGTTCGATTTCGACAACTCGGCCAACGCCACTGCGGCGCTCACCAATGCCATTGCCGAAGGGGCCACCCTGGCCTATGCCTATCTGGGCGGCGCGCTGAACCCGGTCGGCCAGTTGGCCACCGATGAGGGGATCGCGGTGTTCGCCGCTGGTCCTGCCGACATTTGCTCCCGCGACGACGGGATTGCGTGGACCGGCTCCATCGTGTTCGATGGCGGGCGCTATGCCCAGCAAGCCCTGCCGCGCATCATTTCCGGAGACTTGACCGAAGGCTCTACCTTCCAGTTCCCGACCCTGCAAGGTCTCAATGGCGGCGAGCTGTGCGACCCGTCGGCAGAGGCTGAGGCGCTGCTGGCCGATGCCTTTGAGGCTGTCGCGACCGATGGCGAGTTGCTCGGCGTGCTCGGCGGAATCTCCGGCGAGGCCTACGGCGGCGGGTGACGGACGCAACGACCGAAATGACAGGCGCCGGGGGGCCTGACCCCTCGGCGCCTGCGGTCGAGCTCGCTGGGATAACCAAGCGCTTCGGGGGGATCGTCGCTTGCGATCAGGTTGACCTGACCCTGCACCGAGGCCGCGTCCACGGAATCCTGGGCGAGAACGGGGCCGGCAAGTCGACCCTGATGAAGGTGCTCATCGGGCTGGTGCTGCCCGATGCGGGTTCAATTCGCATCGACGGCCAGCCCCGCACCATCCATGACCCTCTGGCCGCGGCCGCCCTAGGCATCGCCATGGTTCACCAGCACTTCAGCCTGGTGGACCAACTCTCCGTGTGGGAGAACGTCGCCCTCGGTGAGGAGGGGCGGCTGAAGTCGGCAGGGGTTCGCGATCGCGTGGCGGCCATCAGCCGTCAATACGGCCTGGAGATTGATCCCGATGCCCGGGTGGGCGACCTCACCGCCGGACTGCGCCAACGGGTGGAGATCATCAAGTGTTTGCGCCGCGATCCTCACATTCTGGTATTCGACGAGCCCACCTCAGTGCTCACCCCTGAGGAGTCGGAGCAGCTTTTCAGCACGCTACGAGAAGTAGTTGCCGCGGAAGGCCGTGCGGTGGTGCTAGTCAGCCACAAACTCGATGAGGTGCTGCACGCCACCGACGAGATCACCATCATGCGCCAGGGACGGGTGGTGGATCGCCGGCCCACCACCGATGCCGACGCCCGCAGCCTGGCCCGAGCCATGGTGGGTCGGGAAGTATCGCTGCGCTCCGAGCGGGCGGCCTTCGGCATCGCCGATATCGAGGAGGCAGCCGATTCGGGCACCCTCGCCGAGATAGAGGAGGCCGAGCGGGTATCCGATGTCGGCGTTGAACACCGCCCGCCCGCCGAGACGACACCATCGAATGGGCCGGTGCTGCGGATTGAAGGTGTCACGGTGAAGGGGCGGGGTGGGGCGCGGCTGCTGGACGACATCAGCCTCGACCTTCGAGCAGGCGAGATCGTGGGCGTGGCCGGCGTGGAGGGAAACGGTCAGCGGACCCTGGGCGATCTGCTGTCCAGCCTCGTTCCGCTGAACGCTGGTCGAGTAGTGGTGAACGACGCGGAGGTGCCCACCGGCTCACCGGGTGCCATGGCCAAGGCGGGGGTGGCGGTGATTCCTGAAGACCGCCACGACTCCGGTGTGGTCTTGGACATGACGGTGGCCGAAAACCTGCTCATGGTGGACCCCTACCGGGTGGCTCGCCACGGTGTTATGGACAAGGGCCGGGCAACTGAGATAGCCGAGCAGATGATCAGCGAATTCGACATCGGCTGCTCTGGGCCCGACGCTCCGCTGTGGTCACTGTCGGGCGGCAACCAGCAGCGGGTGGTACTGGCCCGGGAGCTGGCCGCCGAGCCCGATGTACTGGTGGCCGCCCAGCCCACCCGGGGATTGGACGTGGGGGCCATCGAGTACATGACCGATCGGCTGCGCCAGACGGCGGTCGACGGTGTGGCCGTGCTGCTGATCTCCAGCGAACTGGAGGAGATCTTGGAATTGGCCGACCGGATCGTGGTCATGTCCCGGGGCCGGATCGTGGGCGAGCTCTCCCACGACGACGCCAACCTCGAGACACTTGGCCTGCTCATGGGGGGAAGCGAAGGGTGACGCGAGGGGCGCGGGCAGCCGAGTGGGTGGTGCTGTATGCCCTCAGCATCGTCGTGGCCCTGGCCATTTCCAGCGTGATCGTGGAGGCCACCGGCGGTGACTGGTGGCCGGTGCTTGAGGCGTTGGTGGATGGCAGCATCAAGGCGCCCGGGCGCTGGGGGGAGACCCTGGGAGTGGCCGCACCCCTGCTGTTGGTGGCGTTGGGAACGGTGATCTCGGCCAAAGCCGGACTGATCAACATCGGCCAAGAGGGCCAACTGCTCATGGGAGCGGCGTTCGCGGTGTATTTCAGCTTCCGCATCGGCGGCCCCGGCCCGCTGAACGTGGTGCTGTTGTTGCTGTTCGGCGCGTTGGGCGGGGCGGTGTGGGCATCGGCGGCCGGGCTGCTGCGCTATTGGCGGGGGGTGCCCGAGGTACTGAGCACCTTGTTGTTGGTGTTCGTGGCCCTACAGGCCGTGGGCTACGGCTTGAAGTGGCAATGGCTGCTGTTGGCCGACGAGGCCAGCCGAGGCAATCGCAACCTGGTGAGCGAGCAGCTAGCCAAGAACAACCGGATCCCCCGCCCCGACATATTCGGCAATGAGTTCCCCATCACCGTCTATGTGGCGTTGGCGCTGGCCTTGGCGGTGGCGTACGTGCTGGCCCGCACTGTGTGGGGTTTTCGGTTGAGGATGCTGGGCCACAATCCCCGGGCTGCACAGCGATCCGGCGTGTCGTCCACTGTCTACGGCGCCACCGCGCTGGCCATCGGCGGGGCCTTCGCCGGTCTGGCCGGGGCGGCCATGTTCGCCGGCGGGGGATTCTCTTTTGGCAACTACCGGTTGGTGCCCGGCTTCTCCGACAACATCGGGTGGACCGGCCTCTTAGTGGCCCTGATGGCCCGAGAGCGGGCGCTGCCCGCGGTAGTGGCTGCATTCGTGTTCGCCATGCTGCGCACCGGGGCAGGCTTCGTAAACAGCACCGGGGTGGAAAGCCGAATCACCGACGTAGTGCAGGGGCTGTTGGTGCTGGCCCTCCTGGTTCCCCCCGCGGTGGTCTTCTTGCGGGATCGGCGTAGGGCCCGGGCCGCGGCTACGGAGAGGGTGTGATGGCGTGGTGATCGAAGAAACGCCGTTTGTTGACAGGGAGGGCGATCCATGGTTCTGATCGACTTCTTCTCCGCGGTGGGCGATGTGCTCTCGAGCGAGTCCACCTACATCAACGGGGCGCTGTTTGCCGCGCTGCTGGCCTTTGCCGCTACCGGGGAATGGGTGGCCGAGCGATCCGGGACGCTGAACATCTCGGTGGAAGGGATGCTGCTGAGCGGGGCCTTTGCCGGGGCCCTTGGCTATCACCTGGCCGAATCGGTGGCGGTGGGCTTGGTGCTCGGCGCGATCGGCGGATTGATCATCGCGGTTGTGCAGGCCGAGATGAGTCATCGCCTCACCGCCGACCAGTTCGTGGTCGGCCTCACTCTCAACATCCTGGTTGTGGGTCTCACCGGGTTCTTGGACCGGGAGATCGATCCTCGAGCCGACTATGCCTCTGAGGTGGAAATCCCCATCCTGGTGGACATCCCCCTATTCGGGCAGGCGCTGTTCGGAGAGCCGTGGCCGTTCTATCTGCTGTACGGGCTCGTGCCGCTGTCGTGGTGGTTGGTGTACCGAACCCGCTGGGGACTGGAGCTTCGGGCCGCAGGTGAGAACCCCCAGTCGGCCGACGTGAGCGGCATCGACGTGAACCGCCGCCGCCGCCAGTCCATCTACTACGCCGGACTGACCTCCGGGCTGGGCGGGGCCTACTTCCTGTTTGCCCGTCTGGCCACCTTCGACGACTCCGTGATCGGCGGCCAAGGGTTCATCGCCATCGCCGCGGTGATATTCGGCGGTTGGACGCTGTGGGGCACTATGGGGGGCTGCGTTCTTTTCGCCGGAGCCCTGTCGTTCCAGCTGTCGCTGCAAGGGCTGGGCTACGAGCTCAACACCGAGCTGTTGCAGGCCCTGCCCTATCTGGTGACCATCGGGGCCATGGCCATCTTCGCCCGGCGGGTGAGGCCACCCGCCGCTTTGGCTCAACCCTTCATCCGCGGTCTGAAATAGTCGGGCTGAGACGAAGGGGAGCGGCAATGAAGGCGATGCGATATCACGAGCCCGGCGGTCCTGAGGTGCTCCGCTTCGAGGAGGTGCCCGATCCTGAGCCCGGTCCGGTGGACGTGGTAGTGGATGTGGTAGCTACCGCGCTCAACCGGCTCGACGTGGTGCAACGCAACGGCTGGTTCACCATGCCCGGTTTCACTTTGCCCCACATCGCCGGCATGGACGTGGCCGGGGTGGTCTCGGAAGTGGGTGCCGAGGTCGACGGGGTGGCCGTTGGCGACCGAGTGGTAGTGGACCCATCGCTGGCCGGGGTTGACGACCGCTCCAAGTTGGGGGGCCGGGGCGACCTCTACGGGGAGCTGGGAATCATCGGCGCCACAGTTGACGGCGGCTACGCCGAGCGGTGCCTGGTGCCAGCCTCGCATGTCTACCCGGTACCCCATGCTATGTCGCTGGCGGCGGCGGCCACCTTCCCCACTTGCTATCTCACCGCGGCCCATGGGCTGTTCGAAGTAGGCGGGCTCACCTCAGGAGAGACGGTGATGATCCACGCCGCGGGGTCAGGGGTGTCGGTGGCCGCCGTCCAGTTTGCCGTGAACGCCGGGGCCACCGTGCTGGCCACCGCGGGCACCGACGAGAAGTGCCAGCGGGCCCTTGAGCTGGGGGCCTCCCATGCGCTCAACAACCGGACCGGCGACGTGGCCGCCTGGGCCCGAGAGCTGACCGCTGGGGCGGGAGTGGACATGGTGTTCGACCATGTGGGCACCGCTTTGTTCGGGCCGTCGTTGTTCGCCCTGGGCATCGGTGGGCGGCTTGTGAACTGCGGCAACTCCTCCGGTGATGAAGCGGTGATCCCGTCGTTGGGCTACGTGTTCCACTCCGGCATCAAGATATTGGGGTCCGACCCCTACCGCCCCGAGGAGTTCGGCCCGGCATGGGACACCTTCTGCGGCGACGGATTCACCGCTGCGGTGGACTCGGTGTTCGACCTGGCCGATGCGGCCGATGCCCAGGCCAAGATGCTGGCCAGCGACTTCTTCGGCAAGATCCTGCTGAAGCCCTGACATGGATTTCGGGAGAACGAGTGGCTGATTCCCCGTATCCCGAGCTGAAGAAGTCCCACGTCCCCGAGCGGGTTGGCCGCCCGTGGACCGACCACAAGCCCCCGCCATCTTCCCCAGTGTGGGCGGTGATCGGGGGGCTCGGCTCGTTCCACGTGCTGGTGGCCGCTTTGGAACTGGGGGTGTTCGACGCCCTGTCCAACCGGGGTGCCAACCCTGGCATCCCCCCGGACGTGACCGCCGCAGACCTAGCTGAGGAGCTTGGAGTGTCGGCCCCGCACCTGGAGGCACTGCTCGACTCCCTGTCGGTGCTCGGGCTGCTAGAGCGAGTCGGTGGTCGCTACGGCCTGAACGACACCGCCGCCCGCTATCTGACCAGCGACGGCGCCGCGTCAATGGCCTCGCTAGTGCCGGTGGCCCCCGGCCCGCTGGACAACTGGTCCCGACTGGCCGAAACCATCCGGAACGGCCGGCCTACCGAGCCGATCGAGGACGACCCGGCCGAGTTCTACCGCCCCCTGGTTGAGGGCACCTTTACCACCATGCTCCGAGCAGCCACCCGGGCCGACCTTCAAGTGCGCTACAGCGCCAAGGCCGCCCCCCGAGTTCTGGATCTGGGCGCCGGCGGCGCCCCGTGGGCCATCGCCGTGCTCAAGGCCTGTCCTGAAGCCACCGCGGTGATCAACGACCTAGGCGGAGTAATCGAAGTGGCCCATCGGACCACCGACGAGCACGGCGTAGCCGACCGCTGTGAATTCCGCCCCGGCAACTTCCACACCATCGAAATCGAGCCCGAGGCCTACGACATCGCAGTACTGGGCCACGTCTGCCGCACCGAGGGTCCCGAAGGCGCCCAAAGCCTTATCGCCCGAGCGCGGGAGGCATTACGCCCCGAAGGCCGTCTACTACTGGCCGATTATTTCGTAGCTCCCGAACCCCAATGGAGCCCTCACAGCACCCTGATGGGAATGACCATGATGGCCAGCACCACAAACGGCTTCGGAATCACCGCCGCCCAAACCGCCAATTGGCTCCAAGAAGCTGGCTTCGAGCACCTACGCCTAATAGAACCCATAGGCCACCAATACGCCTATGTCGCCACAAAGCCCCGCCGCCCCACCGGGCAAGCGCCAACAACTAAAGGAACACAATGACCGAGCACATCGATACCCTCATCAAAGCCTGGTACGTCGTCACCATGAACCCAACCCGCGACATCATTCGCCAAGGCGCAGTAGCCATCAGAGGCAACCAGATCGTCGACGTGGGCAAGGCATCCGATCTCGAGGCCCGGTATCAGGCAGTCGAAATAGTGGGCGGCGACCGGTTCGTGGTCACCCCAGGGCTGGTCAACACCCACATCCACATCACCGGCGAGCCCCTCACCCGGGGCTACGTGCCCGACGACACCCCGTTTGAGGAGAACGTGTTCCAGTGGCTGTGCCCGCTTTATTCGGTATACACCGCCGAGGAGGAGCGCCTGTCGGGGCAGCTGGCCGCGGTGGAGATGCTCAAGTCGGGCACCACCTGCTTCTTGGAAGCGGGAACCATTCGGTTTGTCGACGAGGTGATGGACGGCCTGGTCGAGTCCGGCATCCGGGGCCGCATCGGCAAATGGGTATGGGATCTGCCTCCCGAGCCCAGCGTGTACCGCCAAGACACCGACGAGGCCATCGCCAACCTGCGCGACACCGTCGAGCGGCTCCAAGGCACCGCCGGCGGGCGGTTGGGGGCATGGTCGATGGTGGTGGGCCACACCACCTGCTCCGACCCCTTGTGGCAGGCCGCTCGGGCCACCGCCGACGAGTACGGCGTAGGGCTCAGCTTCCACATGTCTCCAGCCACGCTGGATCCCGACACCTTCATCGCGGCGTTCGGCCAGCGCCCCATGGTGCATCTGGCACAGCTGGGCGTGCTGGGCAACGACACCGCCATCACCCACTGCGTCCACGTCGACGACCAGGAGATCGCGCTGCTGGCTGAGGCCGGAACGTCGGTGGTCCACTGTCCCACCACCGCGCTGAAGGTGAGCTACGGCGTGACCCAGATAGGCAAGATCCCCGAGATGGTCACCGCCGGGGCGAACGTGAGCCTGGGTACCGACGGCAACAATGCCTCCAACTACTCCGACCTGATGCGGGCCACCTATCTGGTGGCCGGGCTGTTCAAAGACGCCCGCATGGATCCTCAGATGTTCCCCGCCGAGAAGGCCTACGAGATGGCGACGTTGGACGGGGCCCGCACCGTGCTGATGCAAGACCAGATCGGCTCGCTGGAGCCCGGCAAGATGGCCGATGTGGTGCTGCACGACACCGACCGCCCCGAGTGGCGGCCGCTGCTCAATGTGATGAACCAGCTTGTGTGGTCAGCCGACGGCCGGGGTGTTCACACCGTGTTCGTGGACGGCCAGAAAGTGGTGGAGGCCGGTCGCATAACCACTATCGACGAGGACACCTTCTACGCCCGCTGCCAGCAGGCCGGCGAGGCGGTGGTGGCCCGCTCCGGCCTCCCCGACAAAGCCAAGTTCCCCATCTGGTAGGCAGCGGCCGGGCAGCCGCCTAGGAATACAGCTCCCGTTTGACGATCTTGCCGGCGGCGTTGCGGGGAAGGGGAGTGGCGCTGATCTCCCACAGGGTGGGCACCTTGTAGGGGGCCAGCACCCCCAGGCACCACTGGGCCAGCTCGTCGGGGTCCACTGCGGCATTTCCAGCGGGCACCACCACGGCCTTCACCTCTTGGCCCATCTCGGGGTGGTCCACGCCGAACACCGCCGACTCGGCCACCGATGGGTGGGCGTCGAGGCGGTATTCGATCTCGATGGGGTAGATGTTCTCGGCGTTGCGCAGGATCATGTCCCGAGCCCGGGAGTTGATGTAGAGGTAGCCGTCGTCGTCGAAGCAGCCGATGTCGCCGGTGTTGAGCCACCGGTCCGAGTCGATCGTCTCCGCAGTGGCCTCGGGGTCGTTCCAGTAGCCCAGCATGGTGTAGGCGCTGCGGCACCAGATCTCACCTTCTTGTCCAGTGGGCAGCGCCTGGCCGTCGGGGCCGCGGATCTCGGCCTCGAAGCCGATGGCCACTTGACCGCACGAGGTGGGCCGCTCCCGGTATTCGGCCCCGCCGATGCCGGCGATGACCGCCACCGACTCCGACGAGCCGTAGCCCATGCCCACCGCAGCCGCGGCGTTGGGAAAGGCCTGGCGCATCTTGTCTTGCACCGCGGGGCTGGCCGGGGCGCCGCCGAAGCCCACGTTGACCACGCTGGAGGTGTCGAACTGGTCGAAGCCGGGGTGGTTCACCAGCCGCGAGCCGATGCTGCCCAGAGCGGCGAAGGCGGTGACCCCCTCGTCCTGGATGAGTTGGAGCACCGCCTCGGGATCGAAGCGGCCCCGGCGGTACACGATCTTGCCCCCGGTGACCATGCCGATGAGCGTGGTGCCGTACAGCCCCGACACATGGAACAGGGGCGAGGTGCCCAACGTGACCGATTGGGCCGGTGGGCTGGGGGCCGAGCCGTCGTCGGACGGGGGGTTGGTGCGGAGTTCGGCGAACACCCGCACCGCCCCGTTCATCATGGTGGACTGCACGAAGCCGATCAGCCCCCGATGGGTGGCCACCGCTCCCTTGGGCCGCCCGGTGGTGCCGCTGGTGAACAAGATCACCGCCGCATCGTCCTCCGCCAGGGCAACGTCGATGTCCTCGAGGGCGGTTCCAGCGCCTGTGGCCATGAAGTCGGCCCAGTCGTCTTCTATCACCAGGCAGGGAGCGTCGGTGTCGCCCTTGCCAGAGCGCTCCAGGCGGGGGCGGTCGGCGATCACCAGCGCGGGCTCGCTCAGCGCGGTGGCGTAGTCCACCTCGTCGGCGGTCCACCAGCCGTTATAGGCCGACACGATGGCGCCGATGCTGGTGGCGGCGAAGAACGACACCACCCACTCCGGGCGGTTGGCCGCGAAGATGGCTACCCGGTCGCCGTGGCCGATGCCCCGCTGTTGCAGCGCCGCCGCCGCCGCTGCCACTTGGGAGATGAAGTCGTCGAAGGTGTGCCGCTGATCCTCCAGAACCAGAAACTCCCGGTCGCCGAAGTTGGCGGTGTTGGCCACCATCTCCCGCAGCGAGCGCATCCGGCTGGCGAACACCGCGGCCGGCTGCCCCAACACCTCCTCGGTGGTCAGTTCGAACATCCCACCGGGTCCGGTCAGCTCTTGGATCACGTCCTCACGAACACCCACGGCCCTGAACCCTAATCATTGGCTGGGTTCTTTCACTGGTCGCAGATCAGCTTCGACGGGCTGGACCCAAGCCGGAGGCTCTATCGTGGCCCTATGACTGAGGTCGTCATTGTTGAAGCCGTTCGTTCCCCCGTGGGCAAGCGAAACGGCGGTTTGTCTTCTGTTCATCCCACTGGCCTGCTCAGCCAGGTGCAATCGGCCGCGGTTGAGCGGTCGGGCATCGACCCCGCGGCCATCGGCCAAGTGGTGGGCGGCTGCGTCGACCAGGTCGGCGCCCAGGCCATGAACGTGACCCGCACCGCCTGGCTCACCGCCGGGCTGCCCGAGGAAACGGCGTGCAGCACGGTGGACTCCCAGTGCGGCTCGTCGCAGCACGCAGTGAACCTGGGCTACAGCCTGGTGAAGTCCGGCGTGGAGGATGCGGTGCTGGCCTGCGGGGTGGAGAGCATGAGCATCGTGCCCATTGGGGCCAACGCCTCGGCCGACGGGGTGGGCCGCCCGGTGACCCGCGACTACTTCGCCCATTACGAGTTCACCTCCCAGTTCGAGGGGGCCGAGCGGATGGCCGACAAGTGGGGCGTCACCCGGGAAGACTGCGAC
>JAJECA010000051.1 GCA_022822265.1 Acidimicrobiia bacterium
ATGTCCACGCTGAAGTCGTCGGTCTCGTGGATCCAGTCGTCCAGCTCGGCCTCCCAGTCGGCCTTGTCGTCGGCAATCTCCGCCGCCCGCTGGACCCGAGTGGCATCGCACGCCAGCTCCCGGCTTTCAAGACGTTGAAGAAGCGCGGTGGCCGCGGCCCCGGCGTCGCCGCAGATGCCCACGTCGATGCGCTTGACCAGCCCGAGCATCTTGTTGTCGGCGTCCACCTGGATGATCTTGGCCTCGTTGGGCCAGTAGTCCATGTCGTGCTGCGGCAGGGTGCCGAACGGGCCGAGCCGGGTGCCCAGCGCCAGCACCACATCGGCCCGCGAGATCAAGCGCATGGCCGCCTTGGAGCCCTGGTAGCCGAGAGGCCCGCACCACTGGGGATGCGACGCCGGGAATGAGTCGTTGTGCAGATAGCTGTTGACCACCGGGCAGCCCAGCCGCTCGGCCAGCGCCACTGTTTCGGCCATGGCGTCGCCCATAACCACCCCGCCGCCGGCCACCATCACCGGGAACGAGGCTCCGGCCAACAGCTCAGCGGCTTCGTTCAGCGTGCGCTCGCCGCCGGGACCCCGATCGAGCCGTTGCGGTGCCGGGATCTCCACGTCGATGTCGCCGTAGAAGCGGTCGCGGGGGATGTTGAGCTGGGTGGGGCCCATCTCCGACAGCGCCCGGTCGAAGCATCGACCGGTCAGCTCGGCCATGCGGTGCTCGTTGTTGACGTGGCCCTGATACTTGGTGAACTCCTCGAACATCGGAAGCTGGTTGGCCTCCTGGAAGCCGCCCAGGCCGATTCCCATGGTTCCGGTCTCAGGGGTCACGATCACCACGGGGCTGTGGGCCCAAAACGCGGCGGCGATGGCGGTCACGCAGTTGGAGATGCCCGGCCCGTTCTGGCCGATCACCACCCCGTGGCGGCCGCTCACTCGGCTGTAGCCGTCGGCCATGTGGGCCGCGCCCTGCTCGTGGACCACCGGCACCAACTCGATGCCGGCCGGCTCGAAGATGTCCATGGCATCCATGAACGCGCTGCCCATGATGCCGAAGATGGTGTCGACGCCGTGGGCGACCATCGTCTCCACGAACGCTTCGCTAGGAGTCATGCGGGTCATTTGTTCATCCTCCGTTGAATGGGAATCCGGGTGCAAGGGGGAAATCAAAGTGCATAAGCAACAGGGGCAGGTTTGAGCGGTCGGGAGTACCACAGGGGCCGGCGCAAACCACCAGGGCCGGGAGCCGGGCGGGTCATGGCCAGCCACTCCTGGTAGGCCTTGCGAGCTTCGGCGGTGTCCACCACCACGTCGCCCAGGGCGTCCCCGGGCTGCGCGGGCGTTACCCGCACCCGCTGGTGCCAGCACTGCATGCCCGATACCGGGTCGGGCTGCACACTGAACGTCAGGTTCTGATGGACACCGGTATCGCTCCACCAGATCCGCTCGGTGTCGTCATCGGCACTCGGATGGCGCTCCGGCTGGCCTCGACGGGTGAGCCGCCACAACGTGCCATCGTTGGTTATGTCGGCGTCGCCCCCGGTCCACGACCCGCCTTTGCCCGGATCGAGACGCCAGCGTCCCATGTGATGCGATGCCGCCACCACGCCGGGTCGGATGCCCTCGGTGCGCCACGCCCCGATCACGAAGTGTCCGATGCGGGTGGTGATCCTCACCAGGCCGTTCATCTCGATGTCCAGAGCCTCGGCATCGGAGGGGTGGATCCACAGCGGGTGGCGATGGCTGAGCTCCGACAGCCATTTGCTGTTGGCCGAGCGGGTATGGATCAAGGTCGGGATGCGAAACGTCGGAATCAAAATGCGCTCGTCGCCGGAGAGGTCGAGGTTCTCCCAGTGCACGTGCGACGGAATCCAAGTTGGAGTGGCGTACTCGGGCCAGCCCCACTCGGCCAGCGTCTCTGAGTAGAGCTCCAGCTTGCGCGACGGCGTCGGAAAGCCCTCCTTGGGGGTGCCGTCCACCTGCACTGCCGGGGAGCCATCGCCGAGGCCGGCCAGCTCCAGGGCGGCCAGATCCTCCGCCGAACCCGACCAAGTACCGGGAGTGCCCGAGCGGCGGTACACCCCGGTGTCATCGAGGTGGCAGCCTTCCAGCTCGGCCGGGTCCACCTCCCGCTCATACGGCTGGTACATGTTGCCGTCGAGCGCATAGGCCCCTCGGTCGCGCATGTACTCCAACGGACTCTGACCGGCCGCCTCGGCGTCTTCGGCCAAGCCGGGCACGCCCGCGAACATGACCCCGTAGTACTCGTCAACGCTCATCGGCGTGCCTGGCTCCTCAGGGCTCTCGAACCAGCGGCGGATGCCCATGGAGCCGTCGGGGTCGATGCGCCACGACAGGTCGATCCAGAATTCGTTCTCCTCCCAAACCTCGCCCGGGTTGAACTCGTGGGTGCGCGATCCGCTGGTCACCTCGCCACCCCGGATCTCGGCGTAGCGGCGCAGCACCGGCTGGCGAAAGCCGATCCAGCGCCCGGCGTGGGTTTCGAAGCTGGCCACATCGTGGCGCTCGGCCCCCACCCCCATGGGCAGCACGTAGTCGGCGAACGTGGCCGTCTCCGACCAGGTAGGCGTGAGCGCCACATGGCAGGCCACCTTGTCGGGGTCTTTGAGAGCCTCCAGCCAGCTGAATCCGTCCGGGTTGGTCCACACCGGGTTGTACACCCGGCTGAAGTACACCTCGAGGCGGCCTCGGCCCTCGGCCAGGAAATGGGGCAGCAGGATAGACATCTCGTGGTGGGCCAGCGGGTATTCCCGCGGCCAGCTCAGCTCGTTCCATTGCTCGAAGGGGGGCGCTCCCGTGGGGTGCGGTGCCTTGTACTTGTTCCAGCCGTTGCCGGTGGTACCCCCCACGGTGCCCACCGAGCCGGTGAGCACGTTGAGGAAGAACAGGCACCGGGCCGTCTGCCAGCCGCCCAGATTGCCGGCGGCGGCGGCCCGCCAATTGTGGGAGGCGAGCTTGGTGGGGTGGGCGCCGATGATCTGGGCGATCTCTGTGATCTGGGCTGCGGGCACCCCGCACACCCGCTCGGCCTCCTCCGGGGTGTAGGCGGCGTAGTCGTCAGCCAGGGCCGGACCTACCGAGTCGAATTCCACCGGCCGATGCGGGTGGCGCTCGCGCAGATAGACCTCCCAGTTGGTCCAGCGCCGCACAAAGTCGCTCTCCCAGGTGCCGTTGAGCAACAGCAGCCGGGCGATGGCCAGCAGCAAGAAGGGCTCGGTGCCGGGCCAGGCGGGCAGCCAGTAGTCGGCCTTCGAGCCGGTGTTGGAGAGCCGGGGATCGACGCAGATGACGGTGGCCCCGTTGCCTTGGGCTTCGACGATCCGCTGGGCGTGGGGGTTGAAGTAATGGCCCGACTCCAGGTGCGACGAGATGAGGAAGATCACCTCGGCGTTGGCGAAATCCGCCGACGGGCGGTCGTGTCCCATCCAGCTCTGGTAGCCGACCCGGGCGTTGGAGCTGCACACGTTGGTGTGGCTGTTGTGGCCGTCCACCCCCCAGCACTGGAGCACCCGCTCGGCGAAGCCGTCCTCTCCGGGACGGCCCACGTGGTACATCACCTCGTTTTGACGGCCTTCGGCGATGGCACCTCGGATACGGCTGCCGATGTCGTCGAGGGCCTCATCCCAGCTCACCCGCTCCCATTGGCCCGAGCCCCGCTCCCCAGCCTGGCGCAGCGGATACAGGATGCGCTCATGGTCGTCGATCTGGTTGAGGGTGGCCGGGCCTTTGGCGCAGTTGCGACCCCGGCTGGCGGGATGCAGGGGGTTGCCCTCAATGCGGTCGATGCGCCCGGTGGCATGGTTCACATGGCACACCAGCCCGCAGGCGGCCTCGCAGTTGAAGCAGGTGGTGGGCACCAGGGTGTGGTGGTGCTCCACCCGACGGGGCCAGGCCTTGGCATCGAGCGATACGGAATCGTGCCACGTCTCGTGGGGCGGATAGCTGTGCAGCTCAGTCATTGGTCGACAGTCACCTACGACAGCGGCACGGACTGGCCCGCCCGCACGAAGCTGTCCTCGTAGCACCACATGCCCGCCACCGCGCAGATCCCGGCCACCGCGGCCGGAACCGGCCCAGAATCGGCAGCCAGGCTGACCGCAACCAGCACCGCCGGCACAACCAGCCCCAACACCACGCCCCCCATCCAGAATTGCCGGGCGTATCGCCCCCGGGCCATAGCCGCCACGGCGGCCTCGACATGGGGCGTTCCCCTTCCCAAGAGCTCAGCGGCCACCAGCACCGCGGTGGCCAGCACCCCCGCCAGCAGCACCCACTGCACGGCGACCGGGTCGGGCCCGTCCACCGCCAGCTCCATCACCGCATAGCCTGCTCCCCCAGCGACAACCGCTTGGGCCAACAGCGTGGGCAGCACCAGCGGCGACTGCCACAGATCGCGGCCTTCGCACTGAGCGAACAAGAAGGCCGTGTAGCCCGCGGTGGCCAACCCCAACAGCGCAGCAGGCGCAGCCAGCCCTTGCAGCGCTCCCACCGACTCCACCACACCAGCCACAAACCACGCCGCGCTCACCGCGGCAAATGCGCCCAGCACTGCCGCACCCTTCACCAGCCACGACCGGCGATTGCCCCGGGTGATCAGGTAATAGAACCTCTCCGGACGCTTCAGATCCCCCACCAGCAGCACTGCGGTCAAAGCCAGGAACACCCCCGACACCATCGGCGGCACCACGCCCACCGCGGCCTGCTCGCGGCCATGGCCCAGAAGCACCAACAGCGCGGCCACCATCATCATCCCCGCGGCCACCGCCTTGGTCACCAGATAGCTGGACACCTTCGCCTTCCACGTCATCTGATGGGCCGTGGTGTAGGCGGTGCGGGCCACTACCCCATCGCCGCCGTCCACCGCGGTCGGATGCTGGGCGGTGGTGTCGGCCCAGATCATCCCGTCTTCGGCAATGGCCGTTCGCAGCGGGTCGAGCGAGGCCGGGTCAGCGCCCCGGTAGTGCACCTTGGGCAACGTGTTCTGCTCCGGGGACCGCACCGCGGTTTCACTCCGGCTGATGAGCTTGGTGGTCTCGTCGTCGGGGTTGTCGAGGTCGGCCACCTTGATGGCGTGGGTGGGGCACACCACCACGCAGCTCGGCTCAAGGTCCTGCTCGATGCGGTGGTTGCAGAAATTGCACTTGTTGGCCGTGTTGGTAACCGGATTGATGTAGATGGCGTCGTAAGGACAGGCGTTCATGCACCCCTTGCAGCCGATGCAGTTGTCGTCGTCGAAGTCCACCACCCCGTTGTCGGCCCGAAACAGGGCGTTGGTGGGGCATATGGAAATGCACGGCGCGTCGTCGCAGTGGTTGCAGCGCATCACCGAAAAGTGCCGGTTGACATCGGGGAACGTGCCGGTCTCGATGTACTTCACCCAAGTTCGATTCACGCCCAGGGGCACATCGTGCTCGGCCTTGCACGCCACGGTGCAGGCGTGACATCCGATGCAGCTCTCGCTGTCGAGCAGGAACCCGAGTCGGGTCACCTCACACCCTCGGCACTCATCTGGGGGTTGCCAGTCATCCCGTTGCCTCGGCACTCATCTCGGACTCGCGGGAGAGTCGATGGATTCCGGCGCACAGAAGCTGCACGAGGTGGTCGAAGGTGTCCTCGGGATCGTGGGGCAGGGGATGGCCGTCGCCGGATTCGAGATGGCTGAAACCGTGAAAGGCGCTGCGCAGGGCACGGGCCGCGTGCACGCGGTCTTCCTCGGTGAGGTCGTAACCCCGCAGGGTTTGGCCCAATACGGCCAATACCCACTCCACTGCCGCCTCCAACTCCTCGTCACCGGCACACGGGTATCGATCGGTGGCCGCGTAGATGCCGGGATGGTCCCGAACCATCTGCCGCCAAGCGTGGCCCACCGCCGCCACCGAATCGTCGCCCGAGAGGCCCACCGCGGCTTCGGCCAGCCGCTGGGCCAGGATCTCGCGTCCCCGCAGGCTGAGGCTGCGGAGGAGGTCGTCGTACCCGCCGATGTGGCGATACAGGGCTGGCTGGCGCACGCCCAGCTCATCGGCCACCCGAGTGAGGGTCAGCCGGTCGAGTCCCTCACTGTCGGCGATTCTCGCCGCGGTGGCGATCACCCTGGCACTATCCAGCGGCAGCCGCTCTTTGGATGGAGCTCCCTTGCGTTGACTCATTGCTCCCGTCCTTCTTTGCCCGTTCCCAATACCCAGGGGTAGATGGCAGGCAAGTTAGCAGCTATAGCGATTTTGTTAGAGCGCATTGTCATTGGGGGCAGCCCTTCTCCGCCTGGCAAGCCGCTATCACGGCCACGGTGGCGATGTCGTCGACGCTGCAACCCCGCGACAGATCGTGGATCACCCGAGCGGTTCCCTGAAGCAGCGGACCATACGCCCGGGCGCCGGCGAGGCGCTCGGTGATCTTGTAGGCGATGTTTCCCGAGTCGAGATCGGGAAATACGAACACATTGGCTCGGCCAGCCACCTCTGAGCCGGGTGCCTTGGCCGCCGCCACTTGCCGGTCCCAGGCCGCATCGAATTGCATCTCCCCGTCGACGGCTAGCGACGGCTTCCGCTGGCGCACGATCTCGGTGGCTGAGCGAACCCGTTCCACTCGAGTGCCATCGGCACTCCCCTTGGTGGAGTACGACAGCATGGCCACCCGAGCCTTCTCCCCCGCCAGCTGCTCATGGGTGGTTGCCGTTGAGATGGCGATGGAGGCGAGCTGGTCGGGGTCGGGATCAGGGACCACGCCGCAGTCGCCGTAGGTGATCGGGGTCCCGTCGGGCAGCACCAACAGGAAGCAACTGCTGATGGTGTCGACTCCCGGTCCCAGGCCGATGCAACTCAGGGCGGCCCTCACCACATCCGGCGTTGGCCGGCTCGCGCCGCCCACGCAGGCATCAGCCTCGCCGGCTGCCACCATGAGGGCGGCTACGTGGAGCGGGTCGCCCAAATCGACCTTCTCGGCTCTCGGTGACATGGCGGCCTGCGCCTGCACTGCCGGCGTGCAAAAGCTCGCCGGGTCGTCGAGGACCACGGGATGGGCCAGCCCCTCCTGATCCAGATACCGGGCTGCGGCGCGGGCTCGCTCGTCGTCCCCGTCGGCCAACACCACCCGCCCTCTCGAGGCGCGCGCCTGCTGGCGCCACGACTCGGTGATGGGGACGTAGCCCGCGGCCGGTTCGGGGTTGGTCAACCCTTGCCCCGCCAGGGGATGAGCCGCTTCTCGGCCATGCGCAGGGCCACGTCCATAGTCACCCCGAGGATGCTGATGAGAATCACCGCCGACAACATCAAGTCCAAAAGGAAGAACTGGCGGGCCTTGAAAATGGTGAAGCCGAGCCCAGAGCTCGCCCCCAACAACTCGGCGGCTACCAGCGTGCCCCAGCAAACCCCGATGGCCACCCTCAGACCGGTGAATATCTCCGGCAGCGCGTTGGGCAGGATCACATGGCGCAGCACCTGGGCCTTGGACGCGCCTAGCGAATAGGCGGCGTGCACTTTTGTGGTGTTCACGGCCAGCACCCCGGAGCGGGCGGCGATGATCATGATCCATACCGCTGCGAACAGGAGCAGGTTCACCTTGCCCTCCTCACCGATGCCGAACCACACGATGAACAGGGGGATAAGCGCCAGCGGGGGGATGGGCCGCAGCAACTCCACGATGGGATCGAAGATGCCCCGCCAGCGGCTGGACAAGCCCATGGCCAGGCCGATGGGCACTCCGATGGCAACCCCCCAGAACAGACCCTTGGCCAGACGGCTGAAGCTCAGCCACAGGTGCTGCCACAGGGTGAATCCGCTGTAGCCGTTGCGAGCGAAGTCCCAGGTGGCGTCCCACACTTGGCCGGGACTGGGAAGGGTCGACTCGCTGAGCCATTGCGTGTAGGAGCAGGCCGGGAGCCCGGGGAAGTCCCCGGGGTCGTCGGCTGCTCGGTCGCAGTCGCGCAGCAGATCGCGCTGGCCGTAGCTCTCATCTTCAGAGAGCCCGGCCCGCACGTCGTCGGCGTAGTCGTACCAGGCCTGGGGCAACCCCCACACCCGGGTGGATATGAACCACAGCGCCAAAATCACGATCAGGCTGAAGACGGTCCACCGCAGCGCGCCGCTCACCTCGGCGGCATCGCCAAAGGTCACCGTCTTGCGGGTGCTCTGGCCGCTCTGGCGACGACTGAACAGCCAGTTGAAGGGCCAGTTCGCGGTGCGGTTCTGCTGTTCGATGTTCTCTTTCACGGCGTGTCCGCCCGGTCCCTCTACCATCAGGCACCTCCTCGTTTCTGCTCCACAGTCAGACGCTCCCCCATTAGCCATTTCCTCCCGTTCCCATGATCTGTTCTTCCATCTCCCAGATCATCGTGAGGATCTCCTCACGGGTCTCGATGAACTGCTGGGACGTCTTCAGCTCGCGGGCGTCGGCGGTGAGGGCTTCTTGGGCGAAGGGCAGGCTGTAGGTGCGCTCGATGCGGCCGGGCCGCGGCGCCATCACAAAGAGCTGGTCGCCCAGATACAGCGCCTCCTCCACGCTGTGGGTCACCAGCACGATGGTCTTGCCCGTCTCGTTCCACAGGTTGAGCACCAGGCTCTGCATCTTCTCCCGGGTCAGAGCATCGAGCGCCCCCAACGGCTCGTCCATCAAGATGATCTTGGGATCGTTGGCCAGACACCGGGCCAGCGCCACCCGCTGCTGCATCCCGCCGGAGAGCTCATATACGGCCTTGTCGCCGAAGTCCTGAAGACCCACGATTTGCAGCAGGTCCTGCACCGCCTCGCGGGAGGCGGGTCGGGAGCGCCCGTTCATGCGAGCGCCGAACCCCACGTTGTCGTTCACGCTGAGCCACTCGAACAGCGCCCCCCGCTGGAACACCATGCCCCGGTCTTGGCCGGGGCCGGTTATCGGATCGGTGCCCAGCTTGACGTCGCCGGAGGTAGGGGCCAGAAAACCGGCGATGATGTTGAGCAGCGTGGTCTTGCCGCACCCCGACGGTCCCAAAAGGGTCAGCAGCCGGCCCGGCTCAAGGGTAAACGTCACGTCCTTGAGCGCCTCCACGCTGCCCCCGTCGGGCAGCTCGTACACCATGCCGAGCTGCTCCACCACCAGGGGGCTCTCCGTCTTCGACTCCCGGGCCACTTCCACCTTGGATGCATCGAAATGCACTTCGGGCCGGGCCAGGGTGAACCAGGCCCGGGCGATCACCAGCGCCGCCACCAACAGCCCCATGTAGGGAATGGACGAGTCCTCGCGCTGCATATAGGCCAGCAGCACCGCAATGGTTGCGCTGGCCGCCAGGGCGAACCACACGTACCAAGCGGTGGCGGCCTGCTTGTCCTCGTCGGCCCGCCGATACAGCATCAGCATGGCCAAAAGCGCCGCCCCGCCCACCAGTGCCACCACCGGCTGCCACGGCGAGGCGGTGTCGCGGAACGACAGCACCACGCCTCCGATGATGGCCACCCCGGCCATGATCTGGCCGATCAAGATGATGCCGTCACGTGGCTGGGCGGCCCGGTCTGCGCCCTTGAACCGGCGGGCCGGCGTTATGGCCAAATCAACCAGCATCACCACCACCGCCAAAGCGGCTGCGGCCAGCAGTGCGACCGAGAGCCAGTACGCACCTCGGGCGATCACATAGGTGATGCCGTCGTATACGTCGGCCAGACCTTGAACAAACGAATCCATGACGTCCGCCTTTGGCTTAGAGAATCAACCCAGAAGGAACATAGCTGTTCCGCGGTGAGCGCCCAGCGGGGGCGGGCCCAGAGGGGGAAGTTCCCGCCCCCGCTGGCGGTGCTCAGTTGACGGCTTCGAGGAAGCTGGTGACGACGAAGGCGTCGTAGCTGGGCAGCGCAGAGGCGATTTCGCCTTGGGCGACGAAGAAGTCCATCTGGTCCTTCATCACCTGCTGCACGGTCCCGCCAAGCCAGGCCTCCGACAACTGCACGTCCTTCTCGGGGAACGAGAAGGCGTCCAACAGCGCAATCGTCGGCGCCCGCTCCATGCCCGCAGCCCCCGCGATGGTGTCGATGAACGGATCCCGGTCGTCGTTATACGCCCGGTTGGCGTCCTCGGTCACCTGCAAAAAGCCCGTCAACAAGCTGGGATAGGTATCGGCGAAGTCTCCGGTGGTGGAGATGATGTCGAACACTCGGATGCCGATGGCCTCCTGCTCGGCGCCGGTCATCACCAGGTTCCCGCCGTTGGCGATCATCTGGTTCACCGCGCCGCCGAACGCGCACGCCATGGCCACCTCACCCGAGTCCAAAGCGGCCACAGCAGCCGGTCCGCCCTCAGACTGGATCAGCTCCACCGAGCCGGTGTCCACGCCCAGGTACTCAAGCATCTTCAACAGCTTGAAATGGGTCACGTTGCCCAACGGCGTGTAGATGCTCTGGCCCGCCAAGGTCTCCGCCGCATTGGCCGCGGTGATTCCCAGATCTGGATTGGCCACGCAGTTGTCGGCGTCGGCGTAGCTCACCGCCACCCCCACCAGCAACAGGTCGGAGCCCCCAGTCACGAAGTTGGCGAACGGCGTCAGCCCCTGCGAATAGGAGATGTCGATGTCGCCGGCCTCCATCGCCTGGGCCATATCACCGCCCGACGCGAACGGAATCCAATTCACCGTCAACCCCAGAGCGTCGTCATAGGTTTGGCGGGCTTGGGCCACCTGGTTGGCCGTCGGCCACTCCAGGAAGTAGGCCACGTTCAACTCGTCGAGCATCATCTCCTCGGGCGCCGCAGGAGCTTCCGGAGCCTCGGTGGCCTCGGGGGCAGCAGCTTCGTCGGGGGCGGCATCGTCGTCGTCATTGCCGCAGGCCGCAACAATCAACGCCATCACCATGAGTAATGCCAGTAGTCGCTTCATATTGGTTCCTCCATCTCGATGGATGTTTCTTGCCTCATTGAAAGGCCTTTAGCCAACCGCTCAAGCGGTTGAACACCTGGTCGACCCGGCTCAATAGGTCGTCGATCACTTCAGCGTCGGCCACCAGAGGCGGCGAGATCATCAGCATGGCGGCGCCGCGGGAATCGGGGCGCACCAGCACCCGCGCCTCCTTCACAAACCGGTCGAGCGCTCCGCCGGGCAACAGCGCCGCGAACTCGTCCTCGGTGAGGTCGGTGCCGGTGTCCCGGTTGCGCATCAGTTCCACTGCGTAGAAGTAGCCCGCCCCTCTCACATCCTTAACGGAGGCGTGGGCCGACATCAGGTCGCGCAGCCCGGCAGCCAGGCGGACCTCGTTACCCAGCACGTTGGCCAAGACGTCTTCGTCGCGCAGCGCCGTCATGTTGGCCGCGGCAACCGCCGTGGATACCGGATGGCCGCCAAACGTGGACCCGTGGACATACATGGCCAAAGAGGAGTCCCACACCTGCTCCACCAGCGACCCTCGCACCACGAGTCCGCCCAAGGGCACATAGGCGCTGGTGACCCCTTTGGCGAAGGTGATCATGTCGGGCTCCGCGCCGAAGCGCTCGCTGCCGAACCAATGTCCGAGACGGCCGAACGAGTTGATCACCTCATCGGCGCAGAGCAGCACACCGTGGGCATCGCAGATGCGGCGCAGCTCCCGCCAATAGCCCTCCGGCGGCACCAGCGCGCCGCGGCCGTTTTGCACCGGCTCGGCCATCACCATGGCCACGGTCTCGGGGCCCTCGGCCAAAATCGCCTCCTCGATGGCGGTTACGCAAGGAAGCTCTGCGGCCGTCTGGCCCGGCTCGAGCTGGCAGCCCAGCGTGTTGGGCACGTGTCGCACCGGTCCGGCAAGCATGGGCAGGAACGGATCTCGCAGGTTGGGTATGCCGGTCAAGGCGAGGGCACCAAGCGAGGTGCCGTGGTAGGCCCAATTACGGGCGATCACCTTGTGGCGCTGCTCATCCCCGTTGGCCAGGTGGTAGCAGCGGGCGAATTTGAGGGCCGATTCCACCGCTTCAGAGCCGGAATTCACAAAGAACACCCGGTCGAGGTCACCGGGCGCAACGGCGGCGATCATCGATGCGGCCTCAATGGAAGACGGGTGGGCGAAGCCCCAGTTGGAGTAGAACGCCAGCTTGTCCATCTGCTTGGCCGCCGCCGCGGTCAGGTCGCTTCGACCGTGACCGAGGTTGGTGCAGAACAAGCCGGCGAGACCGTCGAGGTACTGGTTGCCGTCGGCGTCCCATACGTAGCAGCCCTCGCCCCGGTCGATCACCACTAGATCGTCTGACCGCCAGGCGTCGCCCCGCGTGAAATGGGGTATCAGGTGGCGACGAGCCTGCTGGCGGTCATCCGGCATCTGCCCCTCCCATGTCCCCCCGGACGATGTACGAAGATTGAAGTTAGACGCTATACCAGAGAGTTAGACAGTGCAATAAAAATGATAATTCATCTAATTGTTACGTTATGGGCTATGGCGATGCAGCGACGATAATTCGCACTGGAATCCGGCGGCGCGTCGGTAGGCTAAACAGCAGTGGCCGAGAACGCCGTCGGGTGGCTAGAGGATGACGACGGCGGAGTCGTCGGCGGTCCCTTAATCGAGACCGGGCCCACGAGTCGCGGCCTGGGCGCGGCGCGGGCCTTGCTGTTGGGAATGCTTTTCATTCAGGTGGGCGGCGGTCTTCAGGGAGTGCTGCTTGGCGTGCGAACCGAGTCGGAGGGGTTCGGCCTAGCGGTCAGCGGCATCGTCATGGCCAGCTTCTTTTTGGGGTTCTTGATCGGAACGCGACTGGCCGAGCACTTCCTCGCCGCGGTGGGCCACATCAGGGTGTTTGCGGCATTGGCCTCAATGGCCTCGGGCGTGTCGATCCTGCACCTGCTGTGGATCAATCCCGCCGCCTGGGCTCTGCTGAGGATGCTGTTCGGGCTGTGCATCGCCGGCGTCTTGGTGGTGGTGGAGTCGTGGCTGAACGACATGGCCACCAACAACACCAGAGGGCGCCTGCTCTCGATGTACATGGTGTCGTCGATGGGCGGACTCACTCTCGGCCAACTGCTGCTCAACGGCGGCGACCCTGCGGGCTTCGAGCTGTTCGTGATCTCCTCGGTGCTCATCTCCGCCGCGCTGGTTCCCATCACGCTCTCGGCCACCAGCGCTCCCCCGCTGACCGTGCCCGAGCCGCTGTCGCTGCGTCAGCTCATCTCCCTGGCTCCCACCGGGGTGGTAACCGCCTTCTGCTCCGGCATCAGCCACGGGGCACTGCTGGGAGTTGGCGCGGTGTATGCCGCCTACGAGGGACTGCCCACCAGCCGGATCGCGCTGTTCCTGGTATCGGCCACCGCCGGGGCCATCGCCTTCCAATGGCCCGTGGGGGCAATTTCCGATCGGGTGTCTCGTCGGGCGGTGATTTTCGCGGCCGCGGCCGCGGCCGCGGGCATCGCTGGAATCCTGCCCTTCATCGAGCCGGGATCGGCGCTGTCGCTGGTGCTTGTCTTCTGCTTCGGTGGCGCCACCTTCCCGCTCTATTCGCTGGCCATTGCCCTGACCGGCGACTGGGTGCCGTCGTCGCAGTTGAACGGCGCCAGTGCTGCGCTCGTGCGAACTGCCGGGGTGGGGTCAATCATCGGACCGGTGGCCGGCGGGGTGGTCATGTCGTTGACCGCCCCCTGGACCTTCTTTCTGGTGCTGGTGGGCGCCCATGCAGTGGTGGTGGTGTACACCGGGTGGCGGATCGTGGCCCGAGAAGGCGTCCCGGTTGACGAGCAGGGCGAGTGCGTGCCGTGGTCCACCCGGGCGTCGGCCATGGCCGTGAATCTGCTGCGGCGCCCGCCGCGACCCCTCAAGGTGGGCGGGCGTCCGGGAAGCAGCCGAATTCCCCGGTAGGAAGTTTCCACTACTTTAGATATATTCCATGTATGCCCACCGTGGGGATGGATGCCGAAGCGGCCTTTGGACTGGCCGTCGACTACCTGGCTGCCGCCGACGAGATCGACCTGCGGCGCCAGCGGTGGGCCGCGGTGGTGGCCGAGGTGGAGTATTGGTTGGGGGGCGAGCAGTACCCGGTGGATCTGTCGCTGGGCGGGGTCAGCCAGCAGCTGCGCATCGACTCTGGGGACATCTCCCAGAGGGCCCAGATGATTTTGCTGGGTCCTGAAGGGCTGAACCTGGCCCTGTGGGCTATCGAGGTTCTGCGGGACACTCCCGAGGCGTGGGGCGGCGACCACATTGTGTCGCGGGGCGACTTGGAGGGCTTCGCCACCCGCACCGACGAATTGGGCGAGGCGGCCCGGATCCTGCTCACCAACCGGAGCCTGTTCACCATGGTGGACACGGCCCAGAACAACCGCGACTACCTGTCCGACCCCACCGAGGGGTTCTCGGCCAGCGGCGGGGACGGGCGCATCAGCCTCGACGATCTGGACGCCTTCGAAGCCAAGATGTCGGCCTACACCACCCTTCTGCCCTACCTGGCCGCCATCGACACCGCGGCCCAGGGCGATCCCACCAAGGCCGACCGGTTTTTGTCGAAGGCCGACTTCGAGGCCATCGCCGCTGATGCCAGCCTGCCACCAGAGGTGAGGGCGGCAGCCGCAGCGGTGATCACCCAAGGGGCCTACCACCGCAAGGACGGCTTCGGATGGGACGACGTGGGGTTCTGGGCCATGGAAGCCGCCGGGGTGCTGCCGGTGGTGGGCGAGATCGTCGACACCACCCGGGCGCTGTATGCGCTATCTCAAGGAGATTGGAAGTCGGCGCTGATGTTCGCCGGGCGGGTGGCTATGCCCCTGGGATCGGGCAAGACGTTGAGTGCGGCTCGGGCCCTGGTGGAGATGGGCCGGCGGCGGGCGTTCAAGGAGATGCAGTACTACACCATCACCCAGTCGGCGGAGAAGGCCAAAAAGAAGGTGGCCAAGACCATTCGCAAGAAGGCCACCAACAAGGCCAAGGACACCTATCAAGACTGGCGGGACGACTCGCCCGCCGGATTCGAGTACCTGCCCCCACCCCATCGCCCGTAGTCTTTGGGCATGGTCTCGGAGCTGTTCGACGCCGAGCGGTGGAAGCCGGTAGAGGGGTTCGACCTGACCGACGTGACCTATCACCGCGCCGTGAACCAGGCCACGGTGCGGATTGCCTTCGACCGCCCCGAAGTACGCAACGCCTTCCGCCCCCACACGGTGGACGAGCTGTACCGCACGCTGGACCACGCCCGCATGACCCCCGATGTGGGCACTGTGCTGCTCACCGGCAACGGGCCGTCGCCCACCGACGGCGGCTGGGCGTTCAGCTCGGGGGGGGACCAGCGCATCCGGGGGGCCGACGGCTACCAGTACGCCAGCGGGGACACCGCCGACACGGTGGACGATGCCCGCACCGGGCGCCTGCACATCTTGGAGGTTCAGCGGCTCATCCGGTTCATGCCCAAGGTGGTGATCGCGGTGGTGCCGGGGTGGGCGGCCGGCGGGGGCCACAGCCTGCACGTGGTGAGCGACATGACCCTGGCGTCGGCCGAGCACGCCATGTTCAAACAGACCGACGCCGACGTGGCCAGCTTCGACGGCGGCTTCGGATCGGCCTATCTGGCCCGCCAGGTAGGCCAGAAGCGGGCTCGGGAGGTGTTCTTCGTGGGCAAGGCCTACACCGCGGCCGAGGCCTACGAGATGGGCATGGTCAACGCCGTGGTGCCCCACGCCGAGCTGGAGCAGACGGCGCTGGAGTGGGCCGAGGCGGTGAACGCCAAGAGCCCCACCGCGCAGCGCATGTTGAAGTTCGCCTTCAATCTCATCGACGACGGGCTGGTGGGCCAGCAGGTGTTCGCCGGGGAGGCCACCCGTCTGGCCTACGGCACCGACGAGGCCGCCGAGGGCCGGGACTCGTTCTTGGAGAAGCGCGACGCTGACTTCTCGAAGTTCCCCTATCACTTCTAGGTCGAATCAGTTCTCGCTCTAGGGTGCGGCCATGGCCGACTCCCCCGCCGCCGAACCCACCACCGACCCGAAGTTCGCTCCCCGTCCCGACTCGTCATCGCTAGACGCCGCCCAGATGTTCGACCTGTCTGGGCGGGTGGCGATCGTCACCGGGGGCAGCCGGGGTATCGGCCTGTCCATCGCCCACGGCTTCGCCGCTCAAGGGGCCAAGGTGGTGGTGGCCAGCCGCAAGGCCGACGCCTGCGACCAGGCCGTGGCCGAAATCGCCGAGGCCGGAGGCGAAGCGCTAGCCATACCCGCCCACATGGGCGACCTCGACAGCGTCAACCAGCTGGCCGACGCCACCCTGGAGCACTACGGCCAGATCGACATCCTGGTGAACAACGCCGCCAACCCACTGGGCCTGCCCATGACCGACATCACCCCCGAAGCGTGGGAGAGCTCGTTCACCGTGAACCTGCGGGGACCGTTCTTCTTGTTCCAGCGGTGTTTGCCGTCGCTGCTGGAATCCGACCACGCCTCGGTCATCAACGTGATCTCGGTAGGGGCCTACATACCGGCGGGCAACACCTCCATGTACTCGGCGGCCAAGGCCGGCCTGCTGTCGTTCACCCGGTCGATGGCCGGCGAGTACTCCCCCCACGGCGTGCGGGTGAACGCCATCGCCCCCGGCACCGTAGACACCACCATGACCCGCAACACCGGCCCCGAGGCCATGGCCCGCATGTCCGACCTCAGCCACATCGGCCGCATCGGCCACCCCGACGAGCTAGTAGGCGCCGCCCTCCTCCTCGCCTCCGACGCCGGCAGCTACATCACCGGCCAATGCATAATCATCGACGGAGGCTTCATCCCCCCGCGCTAGCAAGAGCGACAATGTGCAAGTGCCACTTTCAATTTGTACAGAGTGACGGGCGCGTTAGGCGACTTTGAAGAGGGTGGCGGCGTTATCTCGCATGATTTGGCGTTGTTCTTCTTCGGGGCGGTTGGCGATGAGGGTTATGAAGGAGTTGGGGTCGGCGATGCCTTCGGGGTGGGGGTGGTCGGAGCCGAATAGGACCTGGGAGGCGCCGATACGGTCGGCCAGGGCCTCCACGTCGTCCTCGGGGTAGGGGGACACGAAGCAGCACTGCTTGAAGATCTCGCTGATGCGGCCTGCGGGGCGGCCAGCGGGCCAGGGGCCGAAGCGGGCCATGCCCTTCTTCTTGTCCATCAGAGTGAGCAGGTAGTGGACCCAGTCGGAGCCGTTCTCGATGCTCAAGAAGTTGAGGTTGGGGAAGCGCTCGTGCATGTTGCCGTACAGCAGGGCCCCGAAGGTCTCCATGATGGGGCGGTCTCCGTGGAGGAAGGCCCACTGGAAGGCCGACATCTCCCGCACGTTGGCCACCGGGTCGTCGCCCATGCGTACGGCCAGATCGCCGTAGCGCAGGTCGGAAATGTGGAATGCCACCGGGACCTGGGCCTCGTTCAGACGGGCCCAGAACGGGTCGTAGTAGGGGTCGGCGATCGAGCGGCCCTCGCCGCCCCAGGGGCAAGGCCGCAAATGCACGATGCGGGCTCCGGCCTCCAGCACTCGGTCGAGTTCCTCGATGGCGTGCTCCCGCTCCAGCAGCGACAACAGCGGCGGGGTGAACAGTCGATTCTGGTAGTCGTAGGCCCAGTCGTCCTCTAGCCAGCGGTTGAAGGCCCGCAGGTTGGCGTAGGTCTGCTCTATGTCGTCCACCATGTACTCCTCTACTGAAACCCCGAAGGTGGGGAGAAGGATGGCCCACTCCACGCCCTGGGAGTCGAGCAGGTCGAGGCGTGCGTCGGGCTGCTTGTAGGCGGGCAACATGTTCTCTGCGGTGTAGGAGTCGCCCCAGCTCAGGTCGGGGTTGTCCCGCTTGGCTTTGAACATCTCGTACATGGAGCCGGGAGCATTGGTCTTGTCGAACTTCACGTGCATGAAGTTGTAGGGCTGGTCGCCAACTTTGACTTCCCACTCCCCGTCGGCTCTTTGGCAGGCGGTGATGGCCTTGTCTTGGAAGCGTGCCTCAATATGGCGGCTGAAGCAGTCGGGGGCCTCGTAGTAGTGATTGTCGGAGTCGAACGTGCGGTAGCCGAGGTCGGCCATGGAGTTAGCTTAGGTTCTGGGCGCGATGGGCGACCCAGCGGCTACTGGATGCCCAGGACCAGCAAGTCGATGGTGAGGGCGACGGCGAAGTGGAGGGCGGCGCCTAGGTAGACGGAGCCGGTTCTTAGGCTGAGAAAGCCGAGGACCGTTCCGGCGACGATGGAGCCGAGGGCTTCAGCCAGGGGCTTGGTGAGGTGGATCATCACGTAGGGGATGAGGGCGATGAACACGGCCATGGCGCCGAAGCGGCGGGCTAGACCGTGGACCAATACGCCGCGGAAGAAGAACTCGAGGGCGAGGAACTGCCCGGCGTACACCGCCTCCCAGATGTAGAAGCGGGGCCAGTAGCCGATGCCGGGGGGCGGCTCGTAGAAGGGGTAGGTGTCTTGGAATTCGCCGTTGAAGCTGGCCGCCACCACGAACGGCAACAGCACCAGGTAGAGGCCCAAGTAGAGGGGAGCGTGGCGGCGGAGTTCAGGACCGGCCTTGAGGCCGAGGTCCCGCAGGCGAGTTCGCAGCACATAGCGGGCCACCAGCACAGCGGGCACCAGGTACACCACCCAGCGGAACAGGCCCCAGTACATGCGGCGGTTGAACCCGGCATGCTCGGAAGCACTTAAGGCCTCCTCGAACCGGTCGGCCAGACCATCGAGGGCCACGCCGTCGAGGGTGGCGGTGAGCCAGTCGGTGGTGGAAGACAGTCCGCCGTAGCGGATGGCGATGACGGTGCCGATGGCCAACAGGATGAGGACCACCGCGTTGCGGTCCACCTCCCCCGGTGCTGGAGCCGCCGCTCGAATCCGGCCGCCGACCCCGCTCATCGGCCGAGAGTCAAGGTCACGGGGTGAGGTACCACCCGCCGGAGATGTTGATCACCTGGCCGGTGATGTGGGCCGACTCGTCGCCGCACAGAAAGGCAATGGTGTTGGCCACGTCCTCGGGCTCGCCGTGGCGGCGCAGCGGGGTCTCCTCCCGGAACGACTCGTAGTACTCGGCCTGGGCGTCCACCCACTTGGAGCGGATCAAACCAGGGGCCACCGCGTTCACTCGGATGTTGTACGGACCGCCCTCAATAGCCGCACCTCGGGTGACCTCATTGAGCGCGGCCTTGGCCGCGGCGTACGGTCCCTCCCGACCGTTGCCCCCCAGATAAGCGGCCACCGACGAGACGTTGACGATGCGTCCCCACTGGCGATCCCGCATGGCCCCGATGGTGCGCCATATCAGCCACCAACAAGCCGTGAGGTCCACGCCGATAACCCAGTCCCAATCCTCGGGCTTGTAGTCGAAGATGCTGCCTTGCACGTTGACCGCCGCACTGTTCACCAGGATGTCCACCGCGCCCATCTCGGCGTACACCTCGTCCATGGTCTTGGCCATGTGCTCCCGGTCACCGATGTCGGCCACCGCGGCCATCACCGGCACGTCATAGGCCTCCCGCAGGGCATCGGCGGTCTCATTGGTACGGCGCTCGTGGTTGTCTAGTACCACGATCCCGGCCCCATAAGAGGCCAGCGTCCGGCACGTGGTCGAGCCGATAGCCGCCCCCGCCGCACCCGTGACCAGCGCGACCCGACCGGCAAATTCATTCTCCGCGGGCATGGAGCGATGGTAGCTACCCAGCGAGGGCGCGGTTGCGGGCGTGGCGTTTGGCGGCGGCTACGGCGGCCATGGCCTCGGCGAAGCGGGTGAACGTGGGGAGGTTGGCGTCTAGGCAGGTTTGCTGGATGCGGGCGGCGGTTTCGGGTGGGGCGCAGTCGAGGTTGCGGAGGACGAGGGACAGGCGGGTGTGGGGCCAGGCGCGGGCGGCGGTGGTCTCGATGATGGGGAAAAGGCGCTCGATGCCGTCTCCGGCGTAGCTGTAGAAGGCCTGCACGTTGGTGTGGACCACCACATCGGGATAGGGCTGGACCTCCAAGATGGGGTCGAGGGCCTGCACCAGCACATCGGGCTCCGAGACCGGGCCGAAGCCGATCTCGATGGGGTTGCGGATGCTGGTGCCCACCCCGTAGCCCAAGTCCCGAACCGCCTGCTGGCCCTGATCGCTCACGGGGGTGGTGATCAAGCCAGCCTGGTCGGCGGCGTCGGTTCCCAACACGGAGGCGCCCCCGCCCACCCCTATCACCAGGGTGTCGAGGTCGCCGCTGATGTCGGCCTCTGCCCAGCGCTGGAGATAGGCGACTGCGGCGAGTAGATCCTCGATGGTGCTCACGATGCTGGTGCCGGTGGACGCACTGATGGCGTCCCAGATCCGGTGATCGGCCACTAGGGCCCCAGTGTGCGACACCGCCGCTCCCCCGCCCTGAGCGGTGCGGCCCCCCACCAGCATCACCACCGGCTTGCGACCCTTGGCGGCATGGAGGGCGTCGGTGAGCCGGCGACCGTCACGGGGATCTTCCAGGTACAGGCCGATGATCCCGGTGTCGGGGTCGTCCACCAGCCAGCCCAGCAGCTCGCCGGGGGTGACGTCGACGCTGTTGCCCACTGTGCAGAGCTTGGACAAGCGGATACCTCGGATCGCCCCGCCCTTCACCATGTCGCCGGCCAGCCCGCCGCTTTGGGAGATCATGGACACTCGGCCAACCTCGGTGGGGGCGTTGCGCAAGAACGTCTGACGACCGGCCGGACTATAGGCCCCCAAGCAGTTAGGACCCAGCACCCGCACTCCCGCCTCCCGGGCCACCGCGCCCAGCGCGTCTTCCAGATCAGTGCCCTCCCTGCTGGCTTCCCGGAATCCCCCGCTGATGACGTGGACGAACTTGGCCTTGCCCGCCGCCCCCCTCACCAGATCGGCGCAGGCCGCGGCGGGCACCGCCCCAACCACGTAGTCCACTTCGCCGTCGATGTCGGCCACCGTGGGCACCGCGGGCACGCCGTCGATCTCGGTTGCCTTGGGGTGTACGGCCCACAAGGTGCCCGGCCCCCAGCCCAACTCCTTGTACGCAGTGAGAAAGGTGTTGCCAAATCCGGGCCGACTGGTTGAGGCACCGGCTACTGCGATGCCGCGGGGGGCGAACAGCGGCCCAAAGTCGGTGGGCGGCAGCTCGTGGCGCATCTCGTCCGGCGCATCCCGGGTGATAAGCCGGGCGTCCACCGCGATAGCGCCATCGGACGTAGCTATAACCGGATTGCACTCCAGTTCGGCCAGATTGCCGCCCAATTCGACAGCCACTCCATCGGGACCGGCCACGGCCATCAGCAGTTCGACTAGCGACTCGACGTCCACCGGCGGCTGCCCCCGCAATCCGTCCAACAGCTCCGCCCCCTTGAACCCGGCAACCATGGCCTCGGCGTCGGCTCGAGAGATGGGGGCCAGCCGCAGGACAACCTCGTCGAGCACCTCAGTCAGGGTGCCGCCCAGACCCAATGCGGCCACCGGGCCGAACGGGGGCCGGTCCACCACCCCGACCAGAAGCTCCACCCCAGCCTCGGCTTGCTCTTCGATCAGGAACCCTTCGAGGCGGACACCTGCCGCCGCGGCCTCCGCAGCCATCGTCGAGGCCTCGTAGTCCAGTTCATAGGGGGCCAGCCCCAGACGCACCGCCCCCACGTCCGATTTGTGCACCAGCCCGCCGCCCCAGCCCTTGAGCACCAGCGACCCGGAAAGCCCCTCGGCTTTCGCGGCCGCGGCCAGCACCGAAGGGTCGGCCACTGCATCCGCGAAGGCAACGCTGACCCCCTTAGGAACCGCTATCCCCGCCACTGCCAGCAAGGCCTTGACCTCGGGTTCGGGAACGGTCATCCGAGGCGGGTGAACACCCGGCGAGCGGTGTGGCCGAGGAGGTTGGCCCGAGCCTCGTCGCCCAGCTCTACCTCGCTCAACTGGCCGAGGCCATGGCGGTGGCCCACGGTGGGGAAGCCCGTGCCCCACAGGCACTTGCGCCGCCCGGCGCCGTTTATGAACGCCAGCAGCTCGGCCGACCAGTGGCGGGGCGGGTACACCGACGTGCCCAAGTACACGTTGGGGAACTTGAGGGCCATGGCGATGCACTCGGCCACCCACGGCCAGCCGGTGTGCGACAGCACGAAGCGCACGTCGGGGAAGTAGAGGGCGGGGCGGTCGATGCTGACGGGCACCCCGCACTCGCTGGGCATGAGCCCGCCCGAGGTGCCGGCCTGCATCACGAAGGGCATGTCGTGGGTCGCACACAGGGCGTAGTAGGGGTAGTAGTCGGCGTGGTCGAAGCGGCGGTCGAAGCTGTGGGTGTGGGTGTGCAGGCCCACGCACCAGGGCCGCTCCAGCATGGCGGCGGCCTCGTCCACTCCGGCCATGCCGGTGCGGGGATCAACCGACCACTGGCCGAAGAACCGGCCAGGGTGGTCGGCGGCCAGCCGGTCGAGGTCGTCGGGCTGGGCGGCCACCAGCTCGAAGTCGGTGGCCTCGGGATGGGCGGGCAAATGGGTCACGGGCAGGATCACTGCGGCGATGCCCAGCTCGTCCATGCGGGCCACCATGGTGTCGGCGTCGCAGAAGGAGTCGGTGTCATCGGTGCGCACCTTCACGGCGATGCCGGTGGCCTCCAAGGCGGCGTTCCACACGTCGGCCTGCTCGGGGAAGAACCGGTTGCACCAGTAGTCGATGGCACCCTCGGCCGGCGCGGCAACGCTCATGGCCGCTCGTCCTTGAACCGAATCAACTTGGCCGCGCCGGAGGCCATACCGGTGAGCTCGTCCAGCCCACCGGGGCCGACCACCTCGGCGGTCATCCTCACCCCAACAACCTCTTTGAGGCGGTCCTCCACCCGCTCGGCCACTGCCCCGAACTCATCGGCCGGGGCGTCGCTGGCCACCATCACGATCATCTCGTCGCGGTCGCCAGCCCGCACCGCCCGGCAGAAGAAGTCCTCGGTCACTCCGGGCACGTCGCTGATCACCTCGCCGATGGCCTCGGGCCACACGTTCACCCCCCGCAGCTTGACCATGTTGTCGCCCCGACCGGCGAAGGGTCCCATGCGCCGCAGCCATGAGCCGCACTCGCACTGGCCCGGCGGATAGAGGAACGCCAGGTCCATGATGTTGTAGCGGAACTGGGGTGAGCCGGTCTTGTAGATCTCGGTGATCACCAGCGCCCCCTGGGTGCCGTCGGGCACTGGCTCACCGGTCTCCACGTCCACCACCTGCACCACGAAGCAGTCCTCAAAGATGTGGAGTTGGCCGTTGCGCAGCGGGCACTCGATGGCCACGTTCTGCACCTCGTGGAACCCGTAGGGCTGGGCCGGGGTCACCCCCCACACCTCCTTCACCCGTTCGGCGTCGCCGATGTGGCCGCCGGGCAGGGCCCGGATGTTGAAGTCGCTCTTGGGGTCGAGGCCCATCTCCACTGCGGTCTCGGCCATCTTCAACATGTAGTCGCCGGTGGTCAAGATGGCCGCCGCCCCGTATTCATAGGCCAGCTCCACCTGCTTGCGGGTGGAGGTCACGTTGCCGGTTCCGGTGGTGAGAACCACGCAGTTGAGCCAGCGGTACAGCGCCTCGTCGAAGGCGTGGGCCCCGTTGTGGGTGGAGTAGGCCCAAGCGTTTACCACCACGTCGCCGGGGCGGATCCCCTCGGCGTATAGCGCCCGGGCCATGGTGATGGCCCCCACCTCCCGGTCCCAAGCGGTGTAGAGGGTGGGCCGGGATCGCCCGGTGGTCCCCCCCGATACGTACAGCCGCATGGGCTCGTTGCGGGCGTCCTCCAGGCCGATGCTCTGGTAGTCGCCCAGCGGGGGGTTCTCGTTGATGGAGGCCCGGATGTCGTCCACGGTGTAGGCCGGGGCCTTCCACAGGTCGTCGAGGGTCTGGAGCTGATCGGGGTGGAAGCCGGCCGCCTCCCACCGCTTGCGGAAGAACGGCACCTGCCAGGCCCGATGGGCTCGGTCTTGGAGGCGTAGCAACTGCTTGCGGGCAATGGTGTCGGGATCCTCGAAAAAGGTGGTCTCAAAGTACTCCGGCGGGGGCGGGAACAGGCGCTGCATGGCCTCGTAGTCCAACTCGTGCGGTCGGCGCATCCCCGTGCTCATGGCCGCATCCCCGCGCTCAGAGAGCCACTTCCCGTGCTCATAGAACTGCCACGGTACCCGCGCCGGGGTCTGCGGTGACAGACCAGCAAGCCCGCCGCGACACGAAACCCCAGCCGCCAGCTACCGTTTTGGCCGTGAGAGTCATCTCGGCCGATTGCCACATCAACGAACCGCCCCACGTGTTCGAGCAGGTGCCCGAGGAGTACAAAGACCGCATCCCCCGCATGATGCCCGCACCCGACGGGGGCGACGGGTGGTCGTTCGACGGCGGACCGCCCAAGCGCAGCTTCGGCATCGAGGCCATGGCCGGGGTGGCCAAGGAGGACTACAAGCTCTCGGGCATGAAGTTCGAGGAGATCATGCCGGGCAACTACGACGGCGTTGCCCACTGCGCTGACATGGACATCGACGGCGTGTGGGGCTCGGTGGTGTATCCGGCCAACTCCATCTTCACCTACCTGGAGCCCGACCGGGGCCTGGCCGTGGCCTGCATGCGGAGCTACAACGACTGGGTGCTGGACGAGTTCCAGGGCGCGGCCCCCGACCGACTACGAGGCCTGCCCATGCTGCCCACCGAGGACGGCATGGACGTCACCCTGGCCGAGGTGGATCGGGTGATGGAGAAGGGGGCCAAGGGGCTGTTCATCCCCGGCATGCCCTCCCGGCCCTACAACCACTCGTACTACGAGCCGCTGTGGAAGGCGTGCTCAGACCTCGACGTGCCGGTCACCTTCCACCGCACCTTCGGCGGCAAGCCGCCCGACTCCGACTGGGACGAGCTGGTGGAGCAGAACGTGTCGGTGCCCGGCATCGTCAACCGTTTCTTCAGCGCGGTGCGCCCGCTCACCTACATGATCTTCGCCGGCATCTTCGACCGCCATCCCAACCTCAAGGTGGTGGCCGCCGAGGTGAACTACGGCTGGGTGCCGTTCTGGTACCAGACCATGGACGACGAGTACCACACCCAGTCGGCCTGGTCCGACTCGCCCATGGAGCGCGAGCCCAGCAGCTACCTGGGCACCAACGTGTTCGTCACCGGCCTCGACGACCACAACGGCCACATGCAGATGGCCGCCGGCAACCAGACCCTGGTGAACATGTCCATGTGGTCGTCCGACTACCCCCACTCGGTAACCCTGTGGCCCAACAGCCAAACGATCATCGCCGAACTCGTCCAAAACATGACCGACCCCGACAAAGAAAAAGTCCTCTACGCCAACGCCGCCCACGTCTACAAATACAACTGACCCTCGCCCTCCCAGGGCCGAACCTCGCCAGCCGAAGAGCTACTGGTGGCGGCGGTCTTCGAAGTCTTCGGGGAGGTCTATGGGGGGGTCGGGGAGTTTGGTGATGTCCCTGCTGGCCAGGAGGGCTTCGAAGCCCTCGGGGTCGGCGGCCCAGGAGGCGGCGTCGCCCATCATCACCTCGAAGAGCTCTACGCCGTCGGGGCCGGCGATGAGGGGGCCCAAGGCCGCACCGTGGGGGAGTTCGATGTGGGTGCCGGCGGGGCAGTGGACGTCGCCGCACATGAGATCGCCGCTCAGCACGTACATCACCTGCGGGGAGTGGTGGCCGTGGCGGTGCACGATCATGCCGGGGTCCCAGCGGGCCCACATAGACAGGTACTGCTTGCCGTGGCTGCCGAAGGTGAACCACTTCTCCCACACCGACTTCTGCCCGTCGGGGTGCATCTGGGTGCGGACCTGCTGAGTCTTCAGATCCTCGTCGTCGAGATGGCGGAAGATGGGCTCCACTCCGGGAACCTCATGGGGCGACGCCATCGCTCAGCCCACTCCCGCAGGCACCTTGGGCACATAGGTCGACGGGTCGTATTCGTAGGTGGTGGCCTCGATGAACTCGTCGGGCAGGTAGCCCTCGGGGAACCGGTACAGGTCGAGGGAGTTGTCCCACAGGATCTTGCGCTTTGACTCATCTGAGATCTTGGGCAGGTCCAAGAACGCCTGCACCGCCTCCGGGTACTTTGAGTCGGGGTGGGGGTAATCGCTCTCCCACACGATCTTGTCGTCACCCAACTCTTCGATCACGTGATACACGAGGTACTCGTCGGGCTCCACCGAGATGAAGCAGTTGTCCCGGAAGTACTCCTGGGGCGACTTGGTGAGCCCCGGCTTCTCATAGTCTCCCGACAGCTCGATGTGCTCCTCCATGCGCCACAGCCACCACGGCAGCCAAGCGCAGTTGGCCTCCATGTAGGCCACCCGCAGCCGGGGGAACCGCTCGAAGACCCCGTTGCAGATCATCGACAGCATGGCCATCTGGGCCTCGTGGGGATGGCAAACGGTGTGCCACTCGGTGAAGGTCTCAAACCGGTCGGCACCGGCCGAAGAGCCGTTGTGGCCCATGAAGTCGTGGGTGGCGAAGGCGCAGTCCAGGTCTTGGAGCAGCTCGTACATGGGGTCGTAGTAGGGGTCGCCCAGCATCCGCCGGTTGAACATGTTGGGCCGGGCGAAGAAGCACCGAATGCCCAGATGGTCGTATGCGTACTGGATCTCCTCCACCGCGCGGTGCACGTCGTTCATCACCACCGGCCCCGAGGTGATTACCCGTCCGCCGGAGGTCTCCCGCATCTCCTGGCCCCAGCGGTTGTAGGCCCGGCACATGGCAGCCTGGAGCTCAGGGTCCATGCCGTCGGACCACAGGTCGTAGCCCGGGCCGTAGATCACCATGAAGTCCATGCCGTCGAGCGGCATGGCCTGGGCCACCGCGTCGCCGGGGAAGCCGTTGTCCACCACGGCCTGGCCGTACTTCTCCCGCATGTTGTCGTAGGTCCAGTTCACGGCCTCCATGAAGTCGCCGTAAATGGTGACCCGACTCTGGGTGTAGCGCCCGTCCACCGTGGCAGGACGGAACGTCTCCCGGCCAGGGACTTCCTTCCAGCCCACCCGGTGCTGGAACTTCTGGTCCAAGAACCGCTCCCACAGGTTCTTGGGCTCCACCACGTGCCCGTCGGCATCAAAGACCTTGTACCCATGCCTCATGTCCGGCTCCCCTCGGTTGGTGCTGCTTGTGCGTTGGACCGCCCACAGTATTTCAACTGCACAGGGGGCGGTAGCAGCCGGGGTGCCAATCCCTCCGTAGGTGCCAAGACCTACTATTGCCTGTTCGCTATGTTCACCGCATCGGACCAACGGGCGCTGCGAGCAGTCGCCGTCCAGTTCTTCGTCAACGGGGCGCTGTTCGCATCGTTCATCCCCCGGCTTCCCGAGATCCGGGACCGCGTGGACATAAGCGTGGCCGAGGTCGGCTTGCTCTTGTCCATCGCCGGGATCAGCGGCCTAGTGGGAAGTGCGGTGGTCGGACCGGCCGTCGGCAGATTTGGAACCCGGAGGGTGATGCTGGCCGCCGGCACGCTCACCGCCCTGTCGCTCCCGGTCATCGGCATCGCTCGCACCCCGCTGGTGCTCCTGGTCGGCTTGATCGCCCTGCAAACCTTCGACGTGTTGATGGACGTGGCCATGAACATGCAGGGGTCGTGGCTGAGCGCTCGGCGACACACCCCGGTAATGACCCGCCTGCACGGCCTGTGGAGCCTCGGGACCGTGATCGGTGGCGTTTCCGCGTCTCGAATCGCAGCGGCGGGCATCTCGGTTTCCGCCCACTTAGCATGCGCCGCGGCGATCCTCCTCATGGCCCTCGGTCTCGCCAGCCGGGGCCTGCTCCGCGTCGACGAGCACCCCGACGGCGACGCTTCCGGCGCGATGGAAGAGAACAGGGCCGCAAAGCGGCGGATCTCGCCCGCGCTGGCGGCATTTCTGCTGGTCGGATTCTTCTCCATTGCCCTTGAGTCCACCGCGATCGACTGGGCTGCGTTCCGGCTAACCGACGACTTCGCGGCCACCACCGGCGTGGCCGCCCTGGGCTATGTAGCCGTGGCCGCAGGGATGACCGGGGGCCGCTTCTCAGGCGACTTCATTGCTGCTCGACTGGGGGAAACCCAACTCCTCAGCATGTCGATCGCCCTCACCGGCGTCGGGCTGGCTGCCGCCACCCTGTCTCCCGACCAAAACCTCACCCTCGTCGGATACGCCATTGCCGGCCTAGGGGTGGCCAATCTGAGTCCGATCCTCTACGACGCCGCAGCCCAGCATCCCGGGCGGCCAGGTGTCGGCCTCGGTGCGCTCACCGGCGGCCTCCGCACTGCCAACCTCACCGTCCCCCTGTTGGTCGGCACGCTGGCCGCCACCCGACTCTCGGTGGGCAGTGCAATCGCCATCGTCACCCTCCCCAGCGTCATCGGATTCCTGGCCATGTCGGCGGTGATCTCGAGCCTTCGCAGCAAGGCGCTCGGCGCCTAGCCAGACGGGGTCAGGTAGCAGACGGCTTCCTGGGCGGAGCGCACCCAGTGGAGTTCAGTATTGGGGGGGCAGGGGGCGCCCAATGGAACCCACTCCACGAGCTTTCCGTCGTGGGGGTGGTCACAGGGCACGGTGATGAGGGTGGTGGTACCGATGAGGAAGCAGTCACCGGACTCGGGGCGGGACTCGGAGACCGGCGCAGACGCCGTGGGCGGGCTGGTCGGATCGGAGTCGTCGATGGCCGACGTGGCCAGGAAAATCACCACAACCGCCACCGCAGCCAAGACGACCGCCGCCAGGCTCATCCATCGCCAACGGATGCCGACCATCTCGAGTGGAGGTGTGGATGATCTGGGCGGGGCAGCCGTCGGACGGGGGCTGGTGGAGGGCGGACGCGTGCCTGCTGGACGGGGGCTGCTGGGAGGACGAGGATCGCTCCTGGCCAGACCTCGGTCGTAGGCCGCGCGCGACTGGATATCACCGAGAACCTCCCATGCCTCGTTGACCGCCCGCATCCTCTCGGCGTCGCCCGTCGGGCGGTCGGGGTGCCAACGGCGGGCCTGGCGCAGGTAGGCCCGCCGGATGGCGTCGGGCTTGGCGTCAGGGGATACACCCAGAAGGTCGTAGTGCGACCGCTCCGGCATGACCCCTCAGTCAATCATCCAATTCACTGAGGGAGGAGTAGGGGAACTTGGCACCCACGCCGCCGTCCACCAGCAGGGTGCGACCGCTCACATAGCTGGCCAGTGGCGACGACAAGAACAGGGCGGCCCCGGCAATGTCGGAGGGCAGTCCCATACGGCCGATCGGCGCATTGCCGCTGGAGTGGGCGCGCTGGGCGTCGCTCAGCATGTCCATGATCCGGGGGGTGGCGATGGCCCCGGGCGCCACCGCATTGGCCCGAACCCCGTGGGGGCCCATCTCAACCGCCATCGACTTCACCCAGGCCATGAGCCCGGCCTTGGCCGCCCCGTAGGCGGCGTGGTTGGGGGCGCCGTCCATCCCCGAGGCCGAGGCGATGAACACCATCGACCCCTCTCCGTTGGCCACCATGTGGCTGCCGAACACCTGGCCCAGCAGATAGGCGTGGCGCAGGTTGATGGCCATCTGCCGGTCCCACATTCCGTCGTCCATGTCCACGATGAAGCCCCACTCGGCCATGCCGATGATGTCCACCAACCCGTACACCTGGCCCAAGGCGGCCACCGAGTGGTCCAGCAGTCGCTCCACGTCGGCCCGATCGGTGGCATCACCCGACCACGGTGTGCCGCCCACCTCCTCGGCAATTTCCGCAGCCCGGTCACCGTCGATGTCCACGCACACCACCCGGGCGCCGCACTGCACCAGCGCATGGCTGGTCTGGCGGCCCATCCCCTGCCCCGCGCCGACCACTACGAAGCCCCGGCCATCGAGGCGCAGCAAATCGGGATACTGGGGGACCGGGGAGTTGTCAGCACTGGTCATGCTCCGACGCTACCGCCCTAGGCGACAGGGCCTGTTATCGGCTCGGGCCTGCTATCCGCCCAGGGAGTTCACCAGGGCGTTGAGGGGCCAGAGGTCGGGAATCTCGACCGGCTCAGGGGCCGGAGGCAAAAGGGCAAACGCCTCTTCACCGGGATACACCAGGTTGTACTCCGAGCGGGCTAGGCGTTCGATCTCCTCGGGCTGAGAAAGCACGTGTATCCGGTCGCGCAGGGCATTGTTCTCCTCATGCAGGGCATCCAGCTCAGCCTGGGCCTCGGCCAGGGCAGAGCTCTGCTCCATGTACGTACGGGTGGGGAACAAGGCGTAGAACAGGACGACGAGAGTGACCAGCGCGATGACCAGTGGTACCACTGAGCGGCGCAGGGCGATCACGATCCCGCCTCCGTTGCCGCCGCCAGCGCGTCTGCGCCCCGGTAGGCGGCGGCTTCGCCCAGCTCCTCCTCGATTCGCAGCAGCTGGTTGTACTTGGCTACCCGGTCGCTGCGGGCCGGGGCTCCGGTCTTGATTTGCCCGCAGTTGGTGGCCACGGACAAATCGGCAATGGTGGCGTCCTCGGTCTCGCCCGAGCGATGCGACATCACCGAGGTGTAGCCCGACGCGGTGGCCAGTTCCACGGCCTCCAGCGTGCGGGTGAGCGTGCCCACCTGGTTGACCTTCACCAGGATGGAGTTGGCCACGCCCAATTCGATCCCCCGGGCCAGCCGCTCGGTGTTGGTGACGAACAGGTCGTCGCCCACCAACTGCACCCGACCGCCGATCGACTTGGTGAGCAGCGCCCAGCCGTCCCAGTCGTCCTCGGCCATCCCGTCCTCGATCGACACGATGGGATAGGCATCGCAAAGCTCGGTCAGATAGGCGGCCATTCCCGAGGAGTTCAGCGACCGGTCCTCCCCGGCCAAGACGTATTCGCCATCGGCGAAGAACTCAGTGGAGGCCACATCCAGGGCCAGGGCCATGTCGTCGCCCGGGGTCAGACCGGCTGCCTCGATGGCATCCACCAGCACCGCCACCGCCGCTTCGTTGGAGTCCAGGTTCGGGGCGAATCCCCCCTCATCGCCAACTCCGGCCGACAGGCCTCGCTCCACCAGCAGGCGGTGAAGGTTGTGGTAGGTCTCAACTCCCCATTGCAGGGCCTCGCGGAATGACGCCGCCCCCACCGGCACCACCATGAACTCTTGGAGGTCGATGTTGTTGGCCGCGTGCGCTCCGCCGTTGAGCACGTTCATCATGGGAACCGGCAGCACGTGGGCGTTGGCCCCGCCGATGTAGCGGAACAGCGACAGACCGCTGTCGGCGGCCGCGGCATGGGCCGCGGCCAGCGAAACGCCCAGCACCGCATTGGCGCCCAGGCGGCTGAGACCGTCGGTTCCGTCCAAGTCGATCATCGCCTGGTCGAGGCCGCGCTGATCGGCGGCGTCGAAGCCGACCACGGCCCCAGCAATCTCACCATTGACCGAGGCCACCGCGCCGACCACTCCCCGGCCCAGATAACGGTCGCCCCCGTCGCGCCGCTCCACCGCCTCATACCGGCCGGTGGACGCCCCCGAAGGCACGATGGCCCGTCCGGATGCGCCGGACTCCACCGCTACCTCAACCTCGACTGTAGGGTTACCCCGGGAGTCGAGCACCTCTCGGGCGACTATGTGTGTGATCGCGCTCAATTGCTGGATCTTTCGGGGTCTTCCTGGCCCATCGTCTGTTGCTGATGTGGCTGGAGTTAAAAAAATAGACGATGGAAGCCAGAATTACTAGGGATAACGCCAAATTACAATCAAGAAATTTCAGCCGTGCGAATTTGGTCTCCGACGGCATTGGCCAACGCTCGGAGCTCTGATTCGGCATCCAAACCGGCCGCCTGGGCAGCCAAGACGGCATCATAGAGCCGCCCGGCTACCGTGGCGGTGTCCACCTCGGGCTCCACCCCCACCGAGCGGGCCTTGTGGATCACCTTGTCGGCGAACAGCAGTGCGGGCAGACCGGGAGGGATGCCGTCCATGACCGAGTCCCTTCCCTTTTGATCCCGCTTGATGGCCTCCCAGTTGACCAACACCTCATCGGCGCTGTCTGGGTCGGCCCGGTCTGAATCTGTCGGGCCGAACACATGGGGATGGCGGGACTTGAGCTTGTCGTGGATGCCCTGGGCCACATCGGCCAACGTGAACTGACCGGCTTCGGCAGCCAGAACCGAGTGGAACACAATCTGGTAGAGGAGGTCGCCCAGCTCCTCCTCAAGCTCCTCGTAGCCCGACAGGCTGTCGGGATCCACCGCGTCGAGGGCCTCCAGCACCTCGTAGGTCTCCTCCAGCAGATGGCCTCGCAACGACTGGTGGGTCTGCTCCTTGTCCCAGGGGCAGCGGTGGCGCAGCTCGACAGCCAGATCGGCGAACCGGGCCACCTCCCGGGCGATGGGTGCGCCCAGCTCGGGCACGTACAGCGATGTGAGATGGTCGGGCTCGACGGCGTGGTCCAACTCGGCCCAGGCCACCTCGAACACCTGCTCGTCGGGCAGGCCCAGGCGCTGCAACACGGTTACCGGTTGCCCAGCCTCGCCCGCGGACGAGCGATCGAGTGACTCCAGGGCGGCCAGCTTGATGTCGCTGAGCACATGAGCCGAGTCGCACTGGGCCACCAACAGCGGCCCCCGCTCTCCGGCGGCGTCCACCGCGAACCGGCGTCCGTCCACCAGCCGCACCCCGCTGGCCAGGGGATCGACACCGATCCGGTCCCACACCAGATCGGCGAACGACAAGCCGGCCAGCACCTCCAACTCCACTCCGGTCACGGATCGCAGCAGCTCCACCGTGCGCTCGGCCACCAGCGGGGATCCGGGCACGGCATATAACACGTCGCCCTCGGCGCCCTCGGCCTCGGCCGCCAAGCGGTCCACGATGGCCTCGTACACCTCCTCGAAGGAGGAGGCCTGCTCATAGACATCGTCGAACGATTGCGCCGGCTCCACTGCCGACGCGGCGGGGTGGCGGCTGGTGCGAACAAAGCGGCGGCTGGTTTGGCTTATGGCCCCGAGCACCTCGCCGGTGATCAGCTCAACACCGGCCGGTCCGAGCCCGGCAGCAATCACCTTGGCCATACAGGCCTCCCCATCACTCCACCTTCTCTAGCACGCCGCCTGACCGATCACGATGCCGCCGCTTGGGCGGGCTCGTCATCGGGAACCAGGTCGCTCAGGGTGGCGATGACTGTCTCCACCGCGACGGCCGCTGATTCAATCGGGAGCACGAGCAGGCCGGCGGCCTCGTGGTAGGTGGCCTGCGGGTATAGGCGCTCCAATCGAACCCGGCGACTGGGCCGGAGCGTCACCGGGCTGAGCCGGGCCACCCACTTCGGGCCGCCGAAGCCGGGGCCCTTTACCACCGCCACATCACGAACCCCGGTGCGCAGGCACTCGCACCGCAGCCGGGCCACCCCCAGCAGCGTCTGGGCCACATCGGGGATCGGCCCATAGCGGTCGATCCATTCGGCGGCCACGTCGTCAACTTGGTCGGGATTCTGGCACCCGGCCACCCGTCGATAGGCCTCCAACCGCAGCTCCTCTTTGGGCATGTAATCGGCCGGAATGCTGGCGGCCTGGGGCACATCGATGCTTATCTCGACCGGCTCGGGCGGGGTCTCGCCCTTCAGCTCGGCCACCGCTTCAGTCACGAGCTGGCAGTAAAGGTCGTAGCCCACCGCGGCGATGTGACCCGACTGACCGGTTCCCAGCATGTTGCCCGCACCCCGGATCTCCAAATCCCGCATGGCGATCTTGAACCCTGATCCCAGCTCGGTGGCCTCACCGATCGTCTTCAGCCGCTCGTAGGCCTCCTCGGTGATCACCCGGCCCTCGGGGGTGAACAGATAGGCGTAGGCCCGGGCGCCGGCTCGGCCCACCCGGCCCCGGAGCTGGTGGAGCTGGCCCAGTCCCAGAAGGTCGGCCCGGTCCACCACCAGGGTGTTCACGGTGGGCATGTCGATTCCCGACTCGATGATGGTGGTGCACACCAGCACGTCGTAGGCCCGCTCCCAAAAGTCGATCACCACCTGCTCCAGCGTTCCCTCGTCCATCTGACCGTGGGCCACCGCGATGCGGGCCTCGGGCACCATCTCCCGAAGATCGGCGGCCACGTGGTCGATGCTGGCCACCCGGTTGTGGACGAAGAACACCTGGCCGTCTCGCAGCAGCTCCCGACGGATGGCCTCGGCCACCGGGCGCTCGTCGAAGGCACCCACGTAGGTCAAGATGGGCTGGCGGTCGGCGGGCGGCGTGTGCAAAAGCGTGAGGTCGCGGATGCCGGTGAGGCTCATCTCCAAGGTCCGGGGTATGGGCGTGGCGGTAAGGGTGATCACGTCCACATCGGCCTTGATCGACTTGATGGACTCTTTGTGGGTGACCCCGAAGCGCTGCTCCTCGTCCACCACCAACAGCCCCAAGTCCCGGAAGGCGATGTCGTCGGACAGCAGGCGGTGCGTGCCGATCACCACGTCGACCGATCCGTCGGCCAGGCCGCTCACCACCTTGCGGGCCTGGCCGGGGGACAAAAACCGGCTCAGCACCTCAACTCGGATGGGATAGCCGGCGAACCGATCGCCGAAAGTCTGGTAGTGCTGTTGGGCCAACAGCGTGGTGGGCACCAGCACCGCAGCCTGCGCCCCGTCTTGGACGGCCTTGAACACGGCCCGTATGGCCACCTCGGTCTTGCCGAAGCCCACATCGCCGCAGATGAGGCGATCCATGGGCAGGGTCTGCTCCATGTCGGCCTTTACCTCCACAATGGCCTTGTGCTGATCGGGGGTGAGCTGGTAGCCGAAGGCCGACTCCATCTCCGTCTGCCACGGGGTGTCCGGGGAGAACGCCCGGCCGGGGGTGGTGATCCGGCGCTGGTACAGCACCACCAGCTCCTTGGCGATCTCGCTGACCGCCGAGCGCACCCCGCTCTTGGTCCGCTGCCAGTCGGCACCCCCCATCTTGCTCAGGGTGGGCGACTCACCCCCCGAGTAGCGGCGCACGGCGTCCACCTGGTCGGTGGGCACATAGAGCTTGTCGCCGCCCCGGTACTCCACGAGCAGGTAATCGCGGCTCACCCCGCCGATGGAGCGGTTCACCATGCCGGCATAGCGGCCCACGCCGTGGTGGCGATGGACCACGTAGTCGCCGGCGGCCAGGTCGTCCAGCTCTTGGGCTGACGATTGACGGGGACGGCTGCGCCGGTGGGCCCGGCGGCGGCCGGTGAGCTCGGCCTCGCCCAGCACGGCCAGACGGGCATCAGGCAGTACAAACCCCCGTTGAATGGGGGCCACCACCACGCTTCCCGAGAGGTCGGAGGAGCCCCCGAGGCCGGCTTCGCCGCCGGTGTTAGCCGGGAGGTCCGCACCGTGCTCTCGCAAGAGCGCGGCCGACCGGGTGGCCGATCCGGCACCGTCGGCGGCCACCCGCACCGTGTACCCCTCGGCCAGCAGCCGAGACACCTGCTCCACAGGAGCCGACGGATCACCGATGGCCGACGCCCACCCTCCCACCGCCACCACCGGAGTGGACGGGGAGGCCGGCACCGCGGTCATGGTCCACACCGGCGACTCGCAAGCGCTCAGCAGCCGGTCGTAGTCCACGTGCAGGCGGGGGAACTCCTCCCCGGCCGCCCCCCAGGTCTGAGCCAGCGCACCCGCCAAGTCGGCTTCCTCGGCGGCGATGTCGGCGGCGCGATCCCGCAACCGCCCCGGCTCCAGCAGCACAACCAGGGCGTCGGCGCCGAGGCGGTCGGTCATGAGCTCGTCTGAGTCGATGAGCCAGGGCAGCCACGATTCCATTCCGTCGAAGAACTGGCCCTCGGCCAACCGCTCCCACTGCTCCCGGCCCCAGGGTCGCGAGGCCACCAGCTTCTGCGCCGCGGCCCGCACCGCCGCCACCGGCCTCACCTCTCGAGCGGGATATATCACCGCCTGGTCAATCGGGTCGGTGGCCCGCTGGTCGGCCACGGAGAACTCGGTCAGCCGGTCCACCTCGTCGCCCCACAGGTCGATGCGCACCGGACTGTCGGCGGTAGACGGGAACACATCGACAATCGAGCCCCGCACTGCGAACACACCCCGGTGCTCCACCTGCACGTCGCGCCGATAGCCCCGATCCGCCAACTCGGCAACCAGCGCCTCCTGGTCGACTCGGTCGCCCGAGACCACTGTCACCGGCTCGGAGTCGTCAGAGTCGAACACCAGGCGCTGGAGCAGCGCCCGAATCGGGGCTACCACCACCGGCGGGCACCTTTCCGGCTCGTGGAGCTGCCAAATGGCCTCACATCGCCGCCCCATTGTCTCCACACCGGGGCTGATCCGCTCGAACGGCAGCGTTTCCCACGCCGGGAACAAGGCGGCGCCCCCATCGAGCATCGCGGCCAGATCGCCGGCCAGGCGCTCGGCGTCAGCGGTGGTGGGCACGGCCACCACCACCGGGCGGCGGCCGTTCAACTCGGCAATGGCGGCCAACACCGCAGCCTGGCCCGACTCGGCCACCGCCAAATTGGCATTGCGCTGTCCGAGCACCTCGACCACTGTCGGGTCCGAGGCCAAGAGCCGACCGAGGCCGGCCAGACCCGGCCCAGCCGCAGCAACCACCGGGGCAGCCATCAGTTGAACCTGTCCATCATCGGTGAAACCTGCTCACAGTCAGTTGAACCTGTTCATCATCGGTGAAACCTGCTCACGGTCAGTTGAACCTGTTCATGACAATGTCTACCGGGTGCTCCAGCAGGGCCAACGCGGCCTCAGCCGCCCGCTCCACTGCGTCATCCAGACTGTCCCGGTCGGCCCGGCCCGGTCGCTTCAGCACGTAGTCGGCCCCAGCCCGAGCGTCGGGGGGCTTGCCCACCCCGATGCGGATCCGGGTGAACTCGGCGGAGTGGAGATGGGCCTTGATGGACGACAGGCCGTTATGGCCGGCCAGCCCGCCGCCGAACTTCACCTTGATGCGACCTGGAGGCAGATCGAGCTCGTCGTGGACCACCACGAGGCGTTCCAGGTGCTCGTCGATGTTCCACCGGCGCACCAAAGCCCGGACGGCCTCGCCGGATTTGTTCATGAAGGTCTGAGGGAAGGCCAGCACCACTCGCTTGCCATCCACCCGAACCTCTGCGACCAGGGCCGCTTGCCGGCTTTTGCCCAGCACCTGTCCGTGGCGCTCGGCCAACAGCCCCACCACCTCGGCACCCATGTTGTGGCGGGAGCCCACGAACTTGTCGCCGGGATTGCCCAATCCCACAACGACGAGGTCAGCCGGGCTGTCGGTGTGCTTCTTGCGGGATCGCCAGCGGGAGGGCATGGCGATGGGCGCCGAGCGGCTAGCTCTCGGCGTCTTCGGAGGCGTCGGCGTCGGCTTCGGCCTCTTCGTCGTCGTCCTCGCGTACGATCGGCTGACCGTCCTCGTCCAGCTCCACCTCGAGCTCTTCATCCACCTCGGGCTCTTCGATCTCGATGACCGCCATCGAGGTGCTGGCCACCAGCTCCTCGGGGTCTCCAGCCAACTCGACACCGTCGGGCAGCTCGATGTCGCCGGTCCTCAGCGTGTCGCCCATGGTCATCTCGCTGATGTCGATGGTCAGCTCGTTGGGGATGGCCTCAGGCTTGGCCAGTACCCGGACGGTGAACGCGGCCTGATCCACCACGCCGTCTTCGTTGTTCACCTCGGTGGCCTCGCCCTCCAGTACCAACCGAACCTCCACCTCGACGGCCACGTCGGCATCCACCCGGATGAAATCCACATGGATGACCTCGTTGCGCACGGGGTGGTGTTGCAACTCCTTGACCAGGCTCAACTGGCGGTCGCCGTCCACCTCCAAGGTGAGCAGTGCGTTGAGGCCGGCATCGGTGTTTAGAGCTGACCGCAGATCGCGGGCATCCACCGCGACGGCAACCGAATCGCCGCCCAGTCCGTACACCACGCCGGGGATCTGTCCCGAGCGGCGCAGACGGCGAGACGGGCGGGTTCCCAGCTCCCGCTGGGTTTCGGTCTTCAAGATCAGATCAGCCATAGCGCAGCCAGCAATCCTACCGGGCCGCAGCCCAAAACGGCTAAGCCGCTAAGAGAGGTTCTTGCCGCCGAATATCTCGGATACGGAGGTGTCCTCGAACACGGCGTCGATGGCGTCGGCGATGATGCTGGCCACCGACAGCACTTCCACCTTGTCGATCTGCTTGTCGGGCGACAGCGGCAGGGTGTTGGTGACCACCACCTTGGAGATCACGGAGTTCTTGAGCCGGTCGATGGCTGGGCCGGAGAACACGCCGTGGGTGGTGGCGGCGACGATGGTGGCCGCTCCCCGGGCAGCCAAGGCGTCGGCCGCGGCCACGATGGTGCCCCCGGTGTCGATCATGTCGTCGATGAGCACGCAGGTACGGCCCTCAACATCGCCCACCACCTCGATGACCTCCACCGCGTGCTTGACATCCATGGCCCGGCGCTTGTGGACGATGGCCAAGTCGGCGTCCAGCTCATTGGTGTAGCGCTCGGCCACCTTCACCCGGCCGGCGTCGGGCGACACGATCACCAGTTCGCCGTTGAAGTCCCTGAGGTAGTCGACAAGCACCGGCATGGCGGTGAGGTGGTCCCAAGGGCCGTCGAAGAACCCCTGGATCTGACCGGAGTGGAGATCGACGCTCAACATCCGGTTGGCCCCGGCGGTGCGGAAGGTGTTGGCCATCAGCTTGGCGGTGATGGGCTCGCGGCCCGCGGCTTTGCGGTCTTGACGGCCGTAGCCGTAGAAGGGGCACACCGCGGTGATGCGCTTGGCCGAGGCCCGCCGGGCGGCGTCCACCATGATGAGGTGCTCCATAACGGCGTCGTTGATGGAGGCGTCGCCGTGGGCGGTGTGGCTCTGGACGATGAACACGTCGGTGCCCCTCACCGACTCCTCGAATCGACAGTGGATCTCACCGTTGGCGAAGTCGGCGATGTTGGGCTCCACCAACTTTTCGCCGAGAGCGTCGGCAATCTCTGCGGCCAGGTCGTGATTGGCCCGGCCCGAGATGATGGCCAGCTTCTTCTTGGTGACAAGTTCCATAGATTCAGTTTCCTTGAGTCGAAGCGGGCGGGATCTGAGCGCCGGGCTCCAGGGTGATGTAGGCCCCCACTTGGGCATCGGCCCCAATCTCGGCATCGGTGGCCGACACCGCCTCTACTACCGCTCGGGGACCGACCACGCAATCCACCAGGTGAGTATGGGGGCCGATCACCGCACCTTCGCCAATCACCGTTTGACCTCTGAGCACCACGCCGGGGTGGACTACCACATCGGCGGCCAGCTTCACGCTTACGTCGATGTAGGCGCTGTGGGGGGCCATGATGCGCACTCCCGCGACCATCCAGTTGCGATTGATGCGCTGACGCATCTCCGCCTCGGCGAAAGCCAGTTGCTCCCGGTCGTCCACCCCCTGGGCCTCCGCCTCGTCGATGGCATACGACCCCGAGTCGTGGCCTGCGGAGGTGAGAACTTCGACGGCGTCGGAGAGGCTGTACTCAAGCCCGGAGTCGCTGGCGGCCAGCCGGCGCAAGGCCGGAGACAAAAGACCTCGGCGGAAGCAGAAGAGTTCGGCGGGCTCTTCTGTCGCGGTGGCCACGGTGGCCGCCGACCCGGAAATCCGGTGCCGGGCGGTCAGGCCCCGTAGTGTCTGGCCCTGGATTAGCGGCATATCGGCCAGTATCACCAGCACATCTTCATCGTCGACATCGCTGTCTAGGGCCGACAGGCCCAAGGCGGCGGCATCAGCGGTGCCCCGCTGCACGGGCTGCTCGACAAAGTCGATGCGCAAGTCGTAAGCCTCCTCGGTGACGTGCTTGGCCACTTCTTCCGCGCCGAATCCCACCACAACCGAGATCTGACGGGGATTGACCGCGGCCACTGCGTCGATCACATGGAGGAGCATGGCCCGGCCGCAGACATCGTGGAGGGGCTTGGGCCGCCCCGATCTCATGCGAGCACCCCTGCCCGCGGCCAACACGATCGCCGACAGGGGAAGGGGTTCAGCCGTCATGTGTTCAGCGGGCCAACCCGCTCTCGACAATCACTGCTGTATTTCTAGCGCGGCTGGCGAGGCAGGACTCGAACCTGCAACCTCCTGGTCCAAAGCCAGGCGTTCTGCCACTTGAACTACTCGCCAAGGAGCCCCTTGCTATGCAGTCATCAGGCACCATTTTCAGGCTACTCCATGACCGCCATATGAACTCTCGGGTTATTGGTGGGAGCGCGGGTCGGGCTAGCGTGGAGCCACCATGGGATCGTTGATCAAGAAGCGCCGCAAGCGGATGCGCAAGAAGAAGCACAAGAAGATGTTGAAGCGCACGCGTTTTCAGCGGCGAGCCCGCGGGAAGTAGCTCTCAGTCCTCTCATCGGGGCTATGCCTCAGCCGGAACGGTGCCAACCACGATGCGGTCGTCGCCGGGGTAGGCGCCCTCCACAAACCAAGTCGATCCGCTACCCGCTAACCGCGCCGTCTGCCCCGTGGCCTGCTCCAGCGCTCGGCGGTACTGGTCAAGGCGGGGTTCCACATCGAGAGCGGCAGGCTCCAAGTCGTTGCCGTTTTGGCCCTTAGGGCCGCCCATCTCGTCCCAGCGCCGGTACACCGCGGGCGTGGAGCAGCCGAACGGGGGAATGAGCAGGGTGAGCGTTCGGGGAATGTGCTCCAGCGGCTCAATGAGTTCGCCAATTCCCTGGACCCGGGCCCGACCTCCTACCAAACAGAAGGGGACGTCGGCCCCCAGTTGGGCTGCCCCTTGGACATCGGTGTAGCCGGCCCAGCGGAGGATGGCGGCGGCATCGGCTGATCCGCCTCCTAGCCCGGCCCCCATCGGAATCCGCTTGTCCACCGTGACCCGCGAGGTACGCCCCACTAGCTCCAGGGCCCGGGTGATGAGGTTGTCGTCGGGATCGATCTCGCCCCCGCCGTCGATGACCACCTCGGGGCCAGCCTCAATGACCAGCGTGTCGGCCAGATCAAGCGACACCATCTCGGCGTCGATCAAGTGATACCCATCGGCCCGCACTCCGGTGATGCGCAGCGACAACGTGAGCTTGGCCGGAGCCGTGACCGTGGTCATCGAGTCGAGGCTATGGCAGAAAGCTCAGCCCAGTCGGCGAGGGTGAGCTGCTCGGGGCGGGCGGTAGGGGCAATGGCAGTTTGGGCGAATTGATCGAGGGTCAGGTGATCGTCCAGGGAGCGGCGCAGCATCTTGCGGCGCTGGCCGAAGGCGGTGCGGATGAGGGTGAACAAGCGGTCGGGATCGGCGTCGACCGCTGGGGCCGGCAACCTCACCAGCCGGACTACTGCGGATGAGACCCGAGGGCGGGGGTAGAACACCGTGGCGGGCACTGATCGGACGATGCGGGCTTCGCACCAGTAGGCCACCTTGAGGGTGGGAATCCCGTAGGCCTTGGTGCTTACTGGAGCCACGAGCCGCTCGGCCACCTCTTTTTGGACCATGAAGGTGAAGGTCTCGATGCGGGGCTCGTTGTCCAAGAGGTCAAGCAATAGGGGGACGGCGATGTTGTAGGGCAGGTTGGCCACCAGGGCCCACCGCTGGTCGGCGGCCCCGAGCTTGGCTCGCCATTCCGGAGTGGTGGCGTCGGCGTGGACGATCTCCACGTTGGGGGCGTCGGCCACCTCGGCCAGCGGGGCCAACAGGTGGCGGTCGGCCTCCACGGCGAGCACGTGGCGGACCTCGGCGGCCAGCGCCCGAGTAAGCGACCCCAGCCCGGGGCCTATCTCCACCACCGAATCCTCGGGAGCCAGCTCAGCAGCCCGGACCATCGCGTCGATGGTGTTGGGGTCGACCACGAAGTTCTGGCCCATGGCTCGGCTGGGCGCCAGGCCATGGCGATCCAGCAGGTCCAGCACCTGGGTGAGGGTGAGGGTCACAGACGGTAGAAGGCGGCCGCGTTGTCCCAGGTGAGTTCGGCCACCGTTTCGAGGTCCACACCATGGACCCGGGCCAATGCCTCCCCCACTAGGGGAAGATTGGCCGGTGAATTGGGCTTGCCCCGCAGCGGGACCGGGGCCAGATACGGCGAGTCGGTTTCCACCAACAGTCGGTCGAGGGGGCACAGTGCGGCGGCGGCCCTCACGTCGTCGGCGGAGGGAAAGCTCACGATGCCGCTGAACGACAGGTAGGCCCCCCTGTCGAGCGCGGCCCGGGCTTCATCGGCGCCTCCGGTGAAGCAGTGGAACACCGTGTGGTCGGGCACTCCGCCTTCATCCAAGATGGCGAAGGTGTCGTCCCACGCCTCTCGGGAGTGGATCACCAAGGGCATCTGATGTCGATGAGCCATGTCGATATGAGCCGCGAACACATCCTGCTGGTCGGCGGGCGGCGAGTGGTTGTAGTGGTAGTCGAGCCCGCATTCCCCCACGGCCACCACCCGGTTTGACCCCAGCAGCTCCTCGATACCGCCGATGCCGTGGCGAGCTTCGTGGGGGTGTACCCCTGCGGTGGCCCACACGCGATCGCAGGCTGCGGCCTTGGAAATAGCGGCGATCGAAGTGACCGCATCGGTGCCCACGTCGATCAGGCGCTCCACTCCGGCCGCCGTCGCCTGCGCTACGACTTCATCTAGCGTGCCCGACTCCAAGTGGCAGTGGTTGTCGGTCCAGCGCACCCTCAGCCCCGCAATCGGGGAAACAGCGGATCGCCCTCGGCCACCGGCAGGCCACCGGGATACTGCCCCCACACCGCGGCCGCCGGAAGCCGCTGGTCGAGAGGTGAGCCGTCGAGGCCCAGTCGGGTCCACGCCGCCTCACAAGAAGAGGGAATTGCCGGACTGGCCAGCACACACACGATGCGCAGCGCCTCCAAGGCGTTGCCCAGCACCGTGTTGACCAAAGGGCCGGGGTCCATCTTCCACGGCTCGGTGGCCTGCAAGTACTCGTTGGTCTCGCGGATGAGGCGCCAAGTGGCCTCAAGGGCCACCGACGGCTGGAACCGGTCCCAGGCCGCGGCGGCATCGGTGTACACCTGGGCGGCGATGTCGGCCAGCGGGTGGTCGGGGTCGGGTGCCGGCCCGATCCCGTCGCACTTTTGGTGTACCAGCGTGGAAGAGCGCTGCAACAAGTTGCCGAAATTGTTGGCCAGATCGGTGTTGTAGCGATGCTGGAGGGCTTCGTGGCTTACCTCGCTGTCGGGACCGAATGGCGTGTCCCGGAGAAGGGAGTAGCGGAAGCCGTCCACGCCGAAATCCTCGATGAGGTCGGTGGGCGAGATCTGGTTGAACGCCGACTTCGACATCTTCTCCCCGCCCACCAGAAGCCAGCCATGCACGTGATATTGGGGCAGGTCCTTAACACCGGCGGCCAAGAGCATGGCCGGCCAGTACACGCAGTGGAAGCGGATAATGTCTTTGCCCAGCAGATGGCGGACCGACGGCCACCATTGCGAGAAGCGCTCATCGTCGTTCCCGTAGCCGGCCGCGGTGGCGTAGTTGGTGAGCGCGTCGTACCACACATAGAACACATGGCCCTCGGCCCAGGGCACGGGAATGCCCCAGTCGATGGAGGTGCGGGTGATGGATATGTCACGCAAGCCGCCCCGAATGATCCCCAGAGCCTCGTTGCGATACCCCTCGGGAGTGATGTTCTGGGGGTTGGCTTCAAACCACTCCAGCAGCGGCTCCTCGAACTCGGAGAGCTTGAAGAAGTAGTTCTCCTCGGTCATCCGCTCCACCCGGCCCGACTCGACGTCTTCTTCGGTCACGTCTTCTTCGGAGACATAGGCCTCATCGGACACCGAGTACCAGCCGTCGTAGACCGCTGAGTAGATGTAGCCGTTGTCGTAGGCCCGCTGCATGAGCGTCTGCACGGCCTGGTGGTGGCGGGCCTCGGTGGTGCGGATGAACTCGTCGTTGGCCACTCCGAGCTCGGCCCACGCCTCCCGGAAGCGCTGGCTGGTGCCGTCGGCCTGCTCCAAGGGCGAGAGGCCGTTGGCCTCCGCCGCCCGCTGCACTTTGAGGCCGTGCTCGTCGGTACCGGTCAAATAGAAGACGTCGTCGCCCAACAGCCGGTGCCAGCGGGAAACGGCGTCACCGTTCAAAACGGTGTAGGCGTGGCCGATGTGGGGCGCGTCGTTGACGTAGAAGATCGGGGTCGTCAGGAAATAGCGCGACACCGGCTCACCCTAGTTCCCTCGACCGTCTCACCCAGATTGGGTTGCCTCCGAACGCTGGGCGCCCTCGCCGAACATCTCGGCCGAACGACGGGCCATCTCCTCGGGAGACACGTCCTCCACGTGGGTGGCCACGTGCCAGCGGTGGCCGAACGGGTCGACGAGCATGCCTCCCCGATCACCATAAAACTGGGTTTCCACCGGGCGCTCAGCAGTGGCTCCAGCGGCAACAGCCTTGGCGTAGGTGGCATCGGCGTCTTCCACATAAATGCTGATGGTGACCGCGGTGCCGCCGATGGACTTCGGTCCGAGAACTCCCATCTCGGGGTACTCGTCAGACACCATGATGAGCCCGTCGCCGATGGCCACCTCGGCGTGGCCAATCTTGTCATCAGGTGCGGTGAGCCGCATGCGCTCGGTGGCGCCGAATACCTCGACCATGAAGTCGATGGCCGCGGCCGCTCCGTCCACACACAGATAGGGGGTGATGCGGGGATAGTCATCGGGAATGGGCTTGACGTCGCTCATGGGGACTCCTGGGCCGGTTGGGCCAGTGGTTGGGGTCTCTGGAAGGGTCAGTCTGCCAGACTCATCTGGTACACGGCTCGTCGGGACACGCCCAGGTCGGCGGCCACCGCGGCGGCGGCATCCCGGCGGGACAGGCCGTCGGCTAGCCGCTCATTGAGCGCCATCCGGATTTGGGATTCAGAGGGCGGTGCTGGATCGGGGCAGCCGGCCACCACCAGCACGTACTCGCCTCGGGGCTCGGTTTCCTCGGCCCGGGCGACGGCTTCGGCCAAGGTGCCCCGCCATATCTCCTCGTGCAGTTTGGTCTGCTCTCGCACGATGGCCAGCGCCCGTTCTCCCCCCAACGCCGTGGCCAAATCGTCCAGCGTGCGGGCCAACCGGTGAGGGGCTTCGAACAACACCATGGTGCGGGCTTCCTGAGACAAATCCTCTATGCGGTCGGCCCGGTGGCGGCCCTTTTTGGGCAGAAATCCCTCGAAGCAGAAGCGCCCGGTAGGCAGGCCACTCACCACCAGGGCGGCCAGCGCGGCCGACGGGCCGGGAACGGCCTCCACCTCTCCCCCTACCTTGAGCACTGCTTTGACCACCTTGGCCCCCGGATCAGAAACCGCCGGGGTGCCGGCATCGGTGACCAATGCCACCATGCTCCCGTCGATGATCAGGCCGGCGATCTCGCCCGCACCGGCCTTTTCGGTGTGCTCGTTCACCACCAGCAATCGGGGAGCGTTCACCCCGGCGTGGGCCAAGAGGCGTCCGGTGCGGCGAGTGTCCTCGCAGGCCACAACGTCAGCTTTGGACAGCACCTCTATGGCCCGGGGGGACAAGTCGCCCAGGTTGCCGATCGGAGTAGCAACCAGTACCAATCTGCCAGCCATGCTTCCTCCCCGGATGCATGAGTTTGTCTATCCCCTGCCGCTACCAGCAGTCTGCCTCACTTGGAGCCGATCGCCGGGTTTTATCCCCCAACGGGCGAAAGAGCCGGCCTCAGCCTCGAGTACGGCCCGAGCCCGCCACACTGGTAGGCCCACTCGAAAACGGGCCATCGTGGCTGTTTTCAAGATCACTAGATCGCGGTCAAGGTAAGCCACGTCGATGGGAAAGCGCATGCCCAGGGTGTGTACCGAAAACGCTGGTCGCAGCAGCAGCGCATTGTCGAACTCGTCGCGGCCCAGCAGGCCCAAGGCTCGCTCCCGCCATCCCGTGGCGAACTCCACGGTGGCCAGCACCCGTTCGTCGCAGACGAGCCACGCCATCACCAGATTTTCCAACTCCAGCGGCGTTTGTTCAAGAGGGACCTTGGCAACCCCTAGACATTGAACCGAATCTCCATTACGTCGCCGTCGGCTACGGGATAGTCGCGGCCCTCGGTGCGCATCACGCCCAACTCCTTGGCCTTGGTCCAGCCGCCCGCCTCCAGCAGCTCCTGCCAGCCGATCACATCGGCTCGGATGAAGCCTCGCTGGAAGTCGGTGTGGATGCGCCCGGCGGCTTCGGGCGCGGTAGCGCCCATGCGGAAGGTCCAGGCCCGGGTCTCTTTGTCCCCGGTGGTGAAGAAGGTCCGCAAGCCCAGAAGGTCGTAGGCCGCATGGGTGAACCGGCCCAAAGCCCCCTCGCCCAGGCCCAGACCGTCGAGCATCTCAGCCCGCTCTTCAGAGGGGAGTTGAGCGGCCTCGGCCTCGAGCTGTACGCACACCGCCATGGTCCCGGCCCGGCCGTTCAGCTCAGCGGCCACCGGCCCGATCACCGGATCAGCGTCGTCGAGCTGGTCCTCGCCGATATTGACCACCGCCAGAACCGGGCGATTGGTGAGCAGGAAGCTCTCTCGAAGGTCGCTCCGTTGTTCGGCCGTCAGATCGCTGCGGTACAGCGGGACGCCCTCGCCCAGCACCTCGGCGGCGGCTTCCAACGCGGCCACCTCTCCGGCCAGCGACCGGTCTTGGACCGCAGACTTGCGCCGTTTCACCAGCCGGTTCTCCACCGACTCCAAGTCGGCCAGCGTCAGCTCGATCTCCAGCACCCGCAGGTGCTCCAGGGGGTCGGTGGGACCGGGCACATCGGGGTCGACGAAGGCCCGGAGAACGAACACCACCGCGTCCACCTCGCGGATGCCGGCCAAGAAGCGGTTGCCCAGCCCCTCCCCTCGGCTGGCCCCCGCCACCAATCCTCCGATGTCGGTGAACTGAACGCTGGCGGGTGTCACCGTGCGGGAGCCGCTGAGCTCGGCGATGGCGTCAAGGCGGGGGTCGACCACCTTGGCCACGCCCACGTTGGAGTCGGTGGTGGCGAAGGCGTAGGGGGCGGCCAGCACGTCCGACCCGATCAAGGCGTTGTAGAGGGAAGACTTGCCCGAGTTGGGCAAACCGACGAACCCGAAGCGCTCCACGGGTCGTTCACGCTACCTGGAGTCGGTAGTCTTTCTAGAGACGCGGAGGTTCGAATGTCGAAGCGCACCCAAAAACGCAAGGCCCGAGCGCGGCGCAAGAAGGCCAACCATGGGCGGAAGCCCAATGCCGGGCGCAACAGCTGAGCCTGGATCTTCATCGCTGCCGGGCGCAACAGCTGAGCCTGATTCGCACACCTCTTCGTTGATCCCCGCGGGCACCCTCGTATATGACGGCGACTGCGGGTTCTGCACCGCTACCGCTCGCTGGGCACAGCGCCGGTTGAGCGACGACTACCGGGTGGTACCCTCGCAACTGGCTGACTTGGATGCCGTCGGCCTCACCCAAGAAGATGTGGCCCGCTCCGCGTGGTGGATCGATCCTCACGGCATCCGCGCCGACGAGCACCGATGCATCGCCGCTGCGCTCAGAGCCATGAACGCCCCTTGGCCTGCGCTAGGCCGCATGCTCACCCTTGGCCCTATCAGCCCGCTCGCCCGCTGGGCATACCGCCTGGTGGCCAACAACCGCTTCCGCATTCGCTGGCCGGGAACTCGCCCCACCTGCAAACGCTGAGCTCTCAGACCGCGGCGACCTCTTCGACTTGGAAATCCAAGTACTCCTCGCCGGTGTCCACCCAGTCTTCGAACTCGATGACGTGGATCTCCTCGAACCGGCGCCGCAGCCAACCGTCGCCGGCATCCAGCAAGCCCAGCTTCTTGCAGTTGGGCACGATCTTGGAGAACAGGATGTTCTGGAACGGCTTCTGGTCGGCGGGCAGCGACAAAAAGTTCTCCACCATGGGCCGCACCGGCACGCCCATACGCTCCCACACCTCCTGGGACAGGAACCGGTCGCGCATTCGCACCGCGGCCTCAAAAGCAAACTCCTGTCGCTCGCGCAACTCGGGAGTGGTGAGCTCGCTGTAGAACTCCTGGAGGCTGAGCACGCCGAAGGCCACATGACGGGCCTCATCGGCCATCACATAGCGGAGGAGCTTCTTTAGCAGTGGCTCGGGGGTGAGCTGGTACATGAATCCGAAGGCGGCCAGGGCCAGGCCTTCCACCATGATCTGCATACCCAGGTAGGTCATGTCCCAGCGACTGTCGTTGATGATGTCGTCGAGCAGCATCTTGAGGTGGACGTTGATGGGATAGGAGTCGCCCAGCTTCTCGTCGAGGTACTTGCCGAACACCTCCACATGACGGGCCTCGTCCACCACCTGGGTGGCGGCGTAGTACTTGGCGTCGATCCACGGGACGGTCTCCACGATCTTGGCCGTACACAGCAGGGCGCCCTGTTCGCCGTGGAGGAACTGGCTCATCCGCCACTTGAAGGTCTCCAAGGAGAACTCCCGCCACTCGGCCTCGCCCCAGTTGGCGGTGGGCAGATCGGGCCTGTCCTCGCGCTCAAACTCATCGCGGCTTTCGGACTCGGTGAAAATGTTGAACGCCTCGTAGGGATCCACCTCGATGGACCAGTCCAAGTCGGTCTGGGCGTTCCACTGAGACGTCTTGGCCTTCTCGTAGAGGCGCTCCAGCTTGGGCCGGGCCCCCTTGGCATAATCCCAGGTGAACAGGGCGTCGCTGTTGTCTTGAACGGCGTGGATTATCGAGGTGACGTCGCTGTTGGTTCGAGAGATGTCGATGATGGTGTCGATGTCGTTGACGTCGGAGCGTCCGATGATCTCCTCATCAGTGCGAGTGGGCGGAGCCATGCGTCTCTCCTCTTCCGCCGTTGGCCAGGGTGCTTGATTGAATGATACCGCCGGGAGGTTCGAATGGACCTCGCAGCGGTCCCTCACTCCAGGCGGTTCAATCCCTCGATGACCACTCCGGCGGCCGCCCCGCCGTCCACCGGCAGATCGGCTCCGGTGATATGCGACGACTCGTCGGAAGCCAAGAACAGAGCCGCGGCGGCGATGCACTCCAGGGGGACCTCGCCGGGGATGCCTCGATTGGCCGAGTAGGCCGCGGTCTCATCCATGAACGACGCCATCTGGCTAAACCACTGCGAGTACATGGCCGGGTTGCCGCCCGCGGGGCACACGTTGTTCACCCGGATGCCGGACCGGCCCAGCTCCAGGGCCGCGCAGCGCATCAGCCCCCCGAGGCCGAACTTGCTGGCCCCGTAGGCGGAAATCCCGTTCATGCCGATGAGCCCGTCGATGGAGCTGATATTGACGATCGAGCCGCCCCCGGAAGCCCGCATCGGCCCGACCACCGCACGCATGCCCAAGAACGGCCCCACCAGGTTCACGTCCAGCACTTGGCGGTAGGTGTCGGCCGAGGTGCGCTCGATGGGTCCCATGTGCAAAATGGCGGCGTTGTTCACCAGCACGTCCACCTGGTCCATCCCGCTCACCACCTCATCCCAGTGGGCCTCGTTGGTCACGTCGAGCTTGACGATTCCGTCCCCTTCGGCAATGTCGGTGGCCACCACCGCGGCCCCCTCATCCCGGAACATCTGGGCGATGACCTCTCCGGTGCCCCGGGCCGCGCCGGTGACGATTGCTGTCTTTCCTGCAAGTCTCGACATGGTCCCAGAGTAGACACTCCAAGCTGCCGGTCCGACACTGTGGTTGCCCCCGTCCTGGACTAGCCTCGTGAGTCCAATCACTGGCATCAGACGGAGGGGTTCAGATGCGCAAGAAATTCATGGCTTTGTTGGCTTTGCTGTTTTGCTTGGCCCTGGTAGCGGCAGGCTGCGGCAACGACGACGACACCGAAACGGCCCCGGCGCCCGCCCCTACGGAGGCACCGGCCCCCGAGCCCACCGAAGCGCCGGCCCCCGAGCCCACCGAGGCACCTGAGCCTGAGCCCACCGAAGCGCCCGCCCCCGAGGCGCCATCCGGGGCTCTCATCAGCTTGGAAGAAGAGTGCGCGGCTTGGGGTGGTATCCAGGCCCCCGACGGCTTCCGGGTGAACATGGTCACCGATATCGGCAAGGTGGACGACGGCACCTTCAACCAGTTCGCCTATGAGGGCATGGTCGGCGCGGCCGAGTGCTTCGGCATCGAGGACACCAGCGTGATCGAGACCGCTTCGGAGGCCGACTACGACGCCAACCTCAGCACCTCCGCCAGCGAAGATCCCGACGTGCTCATCACCGTGGGCTTTTTGCTCGGCACCGACACCATGGCGGCGGCCGAGGAGAACCCCAACATCAACTACATCGGCATCGACCAGTGGCAGCCCGAATACCCCGCCAACTATGTGGGCGTGCTGTTCAACGAGCACGAGGGCGGTTTCATCGCCGGTGCCCTGGCCGCCTCGCTCAGCGAGTCGGGCGTGGTCGGCGTGGTGGCCGGACGCGAGGACGTGCCGCCGGTGGTGAAGTTCGTCAACGGCTACGAGGCCGGTGCCAAGTACATCAACCCCGACATCCAGGTTCTGTCGGTGTACAACGAGAGCTTCACCGACCCGGCAAAGGGCGCGTCCGACGCCCAGCAGTTCATCGGCGACGGTGCTGACGTGATCTTCGGCGCCGGCGGCCCCACCGGCTCAGGCGGAATCAAGGCCGCCACCGAGGCCGGTGCCTGGGGCATCGGTGTGGACCAGGACGAGTACTACACCACCTTCAACGGCGGTGATGCCCCGGGCTCGGAGTTCTTGGCCAGCTCCGCCATCAAGCGGGTGGACCTGTCAGTGTTCCGCAACGTTGGCGCGGCCATCCAAGGCGCCTTCGCTGGTGGCGTCTTCGTGCTGACCGCTGAGAACCTGGGCATTACCTACGCCCCATTCCACGATGCGGCAGTAAGCGCCGAGGCGGCCGCCAACGTGGAGATGGTGCGGGCCGGACTGGCCGCCGGCACCATCGACACCGGAGTGTGCGGCATCGACGGCCTGTTCATAGGCGAAGGCTCGCTCTGCGACTAGCTGATCCCGCGATCGACAATTGAAAGGCGGCGGCTGAGCGAGTTTCAGCCGCCGCCTTTCGCGTTCCGCTTCGGTTGTATGGCGTAGCCTGGGCTGCGCATGGCTCAGGCAAGCGGGGGCGCGGCACGTCCGGTGCTGGAGGTTGAGGGAATCACCAAGGCCTTCCCAGGGGTGGTGGCCAACGACGACGTGAGCCTCACCCTCAACCAGGGCGAGATCCACTGCCTGCTGGGAGAGAACGGCGCAGGCAAGAGCACCCTGGTGAACATGGTGTTCGGGCTGTACCGGCCCGATCAGGGCACCATCAAGGTGCGGGGCGAAGAAGTGCATTTCGAAGACTCGGGTGATGCCATCGCCCGGGGCATCGGCATGGTCCACCAGCACTTCCAGCTCATCCCGGTGTTCACGGTGGCCGAGAACATCATCTTGGGCAACGAGGTCACCAAAGGGGCGTTCCTCGATCTGGACTCAGCCCGCCGCCAGATCGACAGCCTGGCTGAGCGCTATGGGCTGGCGGTGGATCCCGACGCCACGGTGGGCGAGCTTTCGGTGGGGGAACAGCAGCGGGTGGAACTGGTCAAAGCCCTGTTCCGCGACGCCGATATCTTGATCCTCGACGAGCCCACCGCGGTGCTGACCCCCGGCGAGGTGGACGACTTCTTCGGGGTGGTGGAGAGCCTCACCGGCCAGGGCAAGTCGATCATCTTCATCACCCACAAGTTGCGCGAGGTGCTGGCGGTGGCCGACCGCATCACCGTGCTGCGGGCTGGCCGGGTGGTGGGAACCGCCACGGCCGAGGGCGCCACCCAGCAGTCGCTGGCCAACCTGATGGTGGGCCGCGACGTGGTCTTCCGGGTGGACAAGGGCGAAGCCGATCCGGGGGCACCGGTGCTTCGGACCCAAGGCCTGCGGGTGGCCGACGACCGGGGAGTGGAAACGGTCACCGGCTTCGACGTAGAGGTGAGAGCTGGTGAGATATTCGGGATAGCCGGCGTGGAGGGCAACGGCCAGCGGGAGCTGGTGGAGGCCGTCTGCGGGATGCGTCCCACCGCCGGGGGGCGGGTGGAGATGCTCGGCCAGGAAACCACCGACTGGAGTCCCCGCAAGATCACCGAACTGGGCGTGGCCCACGTGCCCGAGAACCGCAGCAAGCACGGGGTGGTGGCCCAGTACACCATCGCCGACAACCTGGTGCTCAACCGCTACCACCACCGCAAGTTCTCCCAGCGTGGGGTGCGCAACACCGCCGCCATCAACGCCGAGGCCCAAGAGCTGGTGGAGCAATTCGACGTCCGCACCCCCGGGGTTGACGCCGTTATCGACACGTTGTCGGGCGGCAACCAGCAGAAGGTGATCGTGGCCCGAGAGCTGACCGGCGACATCAAGGCGCTGGTGGTGGCTCAACCCACCCGAGGCCTCGATGTGGGCTCCATCGAGTTCATCCACCGCAAGATCATCGAGCTGCGCGATCAGGGAGTGGCGGTGCTCTTGGTGTCGGCCGAGTTGGACGAGATCTTGTCGCTGTCAGATCGGATCGGCGTGCTGTATCGGGGACGATTGGCCGGAACGGTAAACGCCGCCGACGCCACCCGGGAAGAACTCGGCCTGCTCATGGCCACCGGCTCATCGGAAGGCCAGCGGTGAACGGCGCCCGTAACGCCAATGCCGGGATCGGGCGAGCGGCTGGCCAAGTCCACCGCGTGCTCACCGAGGCGTGGCGGTTGCAGCCGCTCTATGTGTCGCTCTACGCCATCTTGTTGTCGTTCGTGGTCGGCGGGGTGTTGATCTCCATCATCGGGGTGAACCCCTTCACCGCCTACTGGGCGCTGCTGCGGGGCATGGTGGGAGGGGGCGATGAGATCGCGGGGTCGCTGGCCCGGTCGGTGCCGTTCATCGGATCGGCACTGGCCTTGGCCTTCGCCTTCCGAGCCGGGCTGTTCAACATCGGCGCCGAGGGGCAGTTGCTGGCCGGCGGGGTCACCGCAGCCTATGTGGGGGCTCTCTCGTGGATGTCCGACTTGCCCGGCATCGTGGCCATCCCCTTGATCCTCATCGCCGGAACGATGGGCGGCGCCATCTGGGGCGGGATCCCCGGCGTGCTGCGAACCAAGACCGGGGCCCACGAGGTGATCAGCACCATCATGCTCAACTCTTTGGTGCTGTTCGGGGTCCGCTGGATGGTGAACTCCCGCGATCCGGTGGTGCTGCGGGACACCGAGAGCACCGTTCCCCGCACCGATCCCATCTCCGACACCGCGGTGCTGCCCGAGTTGGTGGACAGCCAGCCCGTTCTCCACACCGGGCTGTTCGCCCTGGTGGGGATTTGTTTCGTGGTGGCCTTCGTACTCAAGCGCACCACGTTCGGATTCGAAGTGGGCACCGTGGGACTGAACCCCCACGCCTCCCACTACGCGGGCATCAACGTGAACCGGGTGATCGTGGCCTCCATGGCCGCTTCGGGGGCGTTCGCCGGCCTGGCCGCAGCCTCGGAAATCTCGGGCACCAACGGCTTCTTCCAGCCGGGCACCTTCTTCCTGATGGGCTTCGACGGCATCGCCATCGCCCTTTTGGCCCGCACCAACCCGGTAGCCATCATCGCCGCCGCCCTTTTGTGGGGGTCGATGCTGTCGGGGGCGCCGCTGATGCAGCAGGAGGCCGACGTGTCCATCGACGTGGTCCGGATCATCCAGGCCATGGTGCTTCTGTTCGTGGCCGCTGACGCCATCGTCCGCTACCTGTTCCGGGTGCGCGAGCTCGACCAGAGCCCGTTCAAGGCCACCTCCGTTGAGGGGGCAGTGTGACCACCGTGGAACACGCCGCGGGCGCAAGCGGGGCCTCAGGGCGGGTGGGCCTGGATCGCCAGTCGATCACCGGACTGGTGTTCGGGCTGCTGGGCATCGCGCTGCTCGCCGGGGTTGCCCCCGCCATCAGCGGCTCCGGTCGGCGGTTCAACTTCGAGCCGCCCCCCGACCCGGCGGGAATCGGGTTCCATCCCCCGACCTGGGTGATCGCCATCGGCGTGCTGTTCTTGCTCACCGCCGTGCTGGGATTCGCCCCGCCCGAAGCGCGACGATGGGCCAGCCCAGCCCGGCTCCTGAGTGCGCTGGCGGTGATTCCCCTGCTGCTGGTGCTCAGCCTGGCCCTGTCCGACAACCCCAGCACCAACATCGTCAACTTGTTCAACGAGTCGCTGGTGCTGGCCACCCCGCTGGCCTTGGGAGCAACCACCGGCTTGTGGTGCGAGCGCTCGGGCATCATCAACATCGGCATCGAGGGCACGATGCTGGCCGGCGCCGGCATCGGCTACATGACCTACGCCACCATCGGAGATGCCCAGTCCACCGGGTGGCTGTGGTTCTCCATCCTCATCTCGGTGCTGGCCGGCGGATTGGTGGCCGCCCTCCTCGCCGTGCTGTCCATCCGCTTCGGGGTGAACCAGATAGTGGGCGGGGTGGTGATCAACCTGTTCGCCCTGGGCCTCACCGGCTTCCTGCGCTCCGAGGTGATCGTCAAAACCGGCATCACCACCGGGGTGGGCACCTCCGAGTTCGGCTTGCCCCTGCTGTCAGAGATACCGGTGATCGGCGACCAGCTGTTCCGGGGCAAGCCCATCTACTGGATGATGTATCTGGTGGTGATCGGCACCTGGCTGGTTATGTTCCGCACACCGTGGGGGCTTCGGGTGCGATCGTGCGGGGAGAACCCCCATGCAGCCGAGACGCTGGGGGTAAACGTGGTGCGGATTCGCTATCAGTCGGTGATCTTGGGCGGGCTCATCGCCGGTTTGGCCGGGGCCTGGTTCTCCATGGAGTCGCAAACCCGCTTCGAGGACAACATGACCAACGCCGCGGGGTTCATCGCCTTGGCCGCGCTGATCTTTGGAAAGTGGACCCCGTGGGGAGCGTTCGGCGGGGCGCTGCTGTTCGGCTTCTCGCGGGCGCTGGGCACCCGACTCCAGTTCTTGGGCGTCGAAGTGAGCGGCTTTGAGATCCCCAGCGAGTTCCTCCAGGCCCTTCCCTTTGTGGTCACCCTGGTGGTGGTGGCCGGGGCGGTGGGCCGGTCGATCCCGCCCGCGGCTGCGGGCCAGCCCTTCCAGCGAAGCAAATAGCAGAAATGAGGCCATATGGGCTCTGAGCAGGCGATTCCGTGGAGCGAGCTGTGGGCTGCTGCCCATAAGGCCTCCGCGAGCGCATACGCCCCGTACTCGAAGCTGTCGGTGGGTGCCGCCGCGCTGACCGACGACGGCCGGGTGGTGACGGGCTGCAACGTGGAGAACGCCTCCTATGGGCTCACTTTGTGCGCCGAATGCGGCCTGGTGGGCGACCTGCACCGCACCGGCGGCGGACGGCTGGTGGCGGTGGCGGTGACCGACGGCGACGGAAACCCGCTCACCCCGTGCGGACGCTGTCGCCAACTGCTCTATGAGGCCGGCGGCGCAAGCTGCCAAGTGAACGAGACCCACACCGTGGGCGACCTGCTGCCCGGCGCCTTCGGCCCCGACGACCTGCCGTGAACACGGTCGATCTCATCGTTGCCAAGCGAGACGGCGGCGAGCTGAGCGATGAGCAGATCAACTGGTTCATCAGCGGGGTAACCACGGGAGAAATCCCCGCTGAGCAGGCCGCCGCCCTGCTCATGGCCATTGTTTGGAGGGGCCTGACCGGTAGGGAGCTAGCCACCTGGACCGCGGCCATGATCAACAGCGGCCAGCGGCTGGATTTGTCGAGCCTGGACCGGCCCACCGTCGACAAGCACTCCACCGGCGGGGTGGGCGACAAGGTGTCGCTGGCGCTGTGCCCGCTGGTGGCGGCCTGCGGCGCGGCGGTGCCCCAGCTCTCCGGGCGGGGCCTGGGCCACACCGGGGGCACACTCGACAAGATGGAGGCCATCAGCGGCTGGCGGGCCGCCCTGAGCGACGACGAGTTCCTAGCCCAGCTCCAAGACGTGGGCGCGGTGATCGCCGCGGCCACCGCCGATCTGGCCCCCGCCGACCGGGTGCTATACGCCCTGCGAGACGTGACCGGCACGGTGGCGTCGATCCCGCTGATCGCCAGCTCGATAATGTCCAAGAAGATCGCCGAGGGCACCGCCGGTCTGGTGCTGGACGTGAAATTCGGCTCGGGGGCGTTCCTGCCCGACCCGGCGATGGGCGAGGAGTTGGCCCGAACCATGGTCGGTTTGGGCCACGCCCACGGCGTGGACACCGTGGCCCTCCTCACCGACATGGACCAGCCGCTAGGCCTGGCCGCAGGCAACGCCCTCGAAGTAGCCGAGGCAATCGAGACATTGGCCGGAGGCGGCCCCGCCGACTTGATAGAGGTGACCCTGGCCCTAGCCCAAGAAATGGTCGAGTTGGCCAACCTGGACGCCGATCCCGCCAAAGTTCTGGCTTCCGGTCAGGCTATGGATGCCTGGCAGTCCATGGTGGCCGCCCAAGGCGGCGATCCCGCCGCTCCCCTGCCCACCGCCAAAGTGGTGGACCACTGGACCGCTCCGGTTGATGGGGTGATCAACCGCATCGACGCCCTAGCCGTAGGAGTGGCCGCCTGGCGGCTGGGCGCAGGGCGAGCCCGCAAAGAAGACGACGTGTCTCCAGTTGCCGGGGTGCGCCTCCGCCGAGTCCAAGGCGACCGCGTAACCGCCGGCGAAGTCATCGCCGAACTCCACACCGACGACCCCTCCCTGCTTCCCGCCGCCCACGGGGCCCTTTCGTCGGCTCTGACCATTTCCGAGGCTGCTCCTAAACCTCGCCACCTGATCGCCACTCGAATCGCAGACACCTAGCCAGCCTTCCCGCCCCACCGCAGACAATCACATAGTGTCGTGTAGTGGCTATAGTTGCGCTATGGTCATAAAGCCAGCATATTTGTGGTAGGAGTGTAGATATGTCTGTTGATCCGCCGCGGACGATACCTGCGGGAGAGTTCAAAACCAAGTGCTTGGCCCTGATGGACGCGGTGCGGGAGACCCGCGAGGAGATCATCATCACAAAGCACGGCCACCCCGTGGCCCGGCTCGCCCCCTGCGCAGATGAGCACCAATACCCGGTGTTGTGGGGGATGTGCCGAGACGAGATCAAGGTGTACGGCGACATCGTCTCGCCCCTACCGCTTGACGAAGAGTGGATGGCGGAATGGGCTGATCAGTGGAACGAGTGGCTGACCCCGCCCGAGGGCATCGACGAACCCAGTACCGCTGAGCACTAGCCCCCATGTTTCTCATGGACACCCATGTGCTGCTCTGGTTGTACCAGGGCAACCAGAGAATGCACCCCAACGCCAGAGACGAGATGCAGAGGTCGCTCGAGCGCCAGAGCCTGTTCGTGTCGTCCGCCAGCTACGGGGAGCTCGCGCTGCTGATTTCAAATGGTGCTCTAGACCTCGGCACCGACCTGTATGCGTGGCGCGCCCGGCGAATGGAAAACGGCATTCGGGATATACCGCTGGACAGCGAGATGTTCATCCTCTCGGAACAGCTGAAAGACCAAGGAGCGCCCCCCGACCCCTACGACCGGCGGATCATGGCCACCGCCATCGTCAACCGCCTCCACCTCGCCACCGCAGACACAAGAATCCTCGCCTGGGACGGCCCCCTCAACCGCCTAGACGTCACAGCCCGGAAATAGCAGACCGACCAAGAGCTGTGATGCTCATGGAACTTCGCTTCTACGGCGCTTCAGTGCCCTCGTTGAGGGTTTGCAGGTACTGGGTGTAGACGAAGACCCGAGCTCTCGTGCTTCCTGCGGCCTCGTTGACAATTCCAAGTTCGATGAGACGGTTTAACCCTGCTGATGATCCCGGATAGGACAAGCCGGTCGATTTGGCGATCTCCGGGGTGGTGAGAATGGGGCGGGCCATGAGGGCTTCGTGTGTGGAACCTACCGCCTGATTGACGACCGGATTGCGTAGCCTCTTTCCCGGGCTGTTTGACATGGGTGCGGTGACCGCACGATATTTGCGTGGTCAAACGTGTGCTTGGTGTCATTGCCGCGGGTTTCTGCGCGGCGGCGGGTCTGGCCGTTGCCGCGGGCGCGCAGCCCGGGGTCGGCTCACAGGGGGCCG
>JAJECA010000057.1 GCA_022822265.1 Acidimicrobiia bacterium
CCGCCCAAGGCGCCCGCCTAGAGCTCCTCGCCCCCTTCATCCCCACCATCCCCGGCACCACCCAATACCTCGACGAACTCTGGTAGGTACTGACAGTTCTAGAGGCAGCATCCCTGGACAAAGGGTCCAGGAAAACTGTCATCCCCTGTCGGTACGATGGCGATATGGATGTTGCCTATAGCGAAGAGAAATTCGTTGAGATGGTGCTCCATGTCGCCGACCGGTTACAAGGAGATCGTGCCGGTGGCGCTACGAAGCTGAATAAGGTCCTCTTCTTCGCTGAGTTCACACACCTGCGGCGCCACCATCAGGTGATCTCCGGGTGTGAGTTCCAGAAGCTGACCCACGGACCGGCACCTCGCCAACTTCTACCTGTGCGCGACCGGTTGATTGAGTCCGGTGAGGCCAACTTGGTCAAAGAGGACTTTCTCGGCCGCCCGCAACACCGTTTGGTGCCTACCCGAGAAGCGAGACTCGACGTGTTCACCAATGAAGAACTGCAGTCCATCGAGGACGTCCTCGCCCAGCTTGCAGGAATAACCGGCACCCAAGTCAGCGAGCTTTCCCATCAAGAACCCGGCTGGCGGCTGACCGAAGTCGGAGAGACCATCCCGTTCTCCACAGCATTCCTTGACTATCAGCAAGTGCAGACTCCGACCAGTGCACGAATCTCCAAGTCGGCCGCAAAGCGCTACGGGTTTGAGCACACGGAGTAATGCCTGAAATCAGAGTTGGCAGGTTCGCCGCCGAGAAGATCACAGCAGAGCACGGCCCCAGGCGAAGTGCGACGGGACAACCGTCTGAGTGGGACTTCTGGTCGGGCCCATTAGCCGCAGCACTCATTGGCTTCAGGGACTTCGAGAATTTGCCCTTCGACCTCCACCCGGAGATCCGCACGCTCCACATCGTTGACCCCGTCTTCGGCGTCGTGGTATTCGTCGGAGTTCTCCTCGAACAGGGAGTGATCGAGATCGCCGACTTCTCAACCGATCCCGACTACTGGAAGATGATCGGAGACGACCCTACCGACTGAAACCGGTAGCCCGATTGCTGGGGTCAGTCCGGGCCCATATGCCGCTTGACGCCAAGACATCGACCCAGAAAGTCATCATGTCTTCGACCAATACGGGGGCGAGGTCGGGGGTTCCGGCGATTTGGGCACCTCGAGTGGCGAAGCCGGCTTTGGCGGCGTAGAGGAAGCCGTCGAGATCTACTAGGGCCGGGTCGGGCTGGTCGGAGGTGGGGAGGACGAAGGCGCCGTCGTCGGCGATGTAGACGGTGGGCGCATAGGGGGCCACTGCGGCATCGGGTATGTGTTCGAGGGGGGTGGTGCGGTCGAAGCTGTGGTGTGCGCCCCCCACGATCCGCACACTGGCGTCGCCGCCGGCGACTCGGATGGCCTGGATGTGGGCCTGGACCTGGGTGGGCGAGCACCAGTCGTCGAGGTCTCCGATGATGGCGCGGACCCGAGTGCTGCCTACGGCTGGGTTGAGGAACTGGTGGCCGCACCAGGGGTAGGCGGCGTATACGCCTGCGAGCTTGGGGGCGTCGGATGCCGAGGCCAAGTGCACCGACGCGGCGCTCAAGACCGCGGAACCGCCGCGGCTGTGGCCTTGCGCTCCGATTCGCGAAGCGTCGACTTCGGGCCGGGTCGCCAGTACCTCAGCAGTGGCCAAGACATCCCAGGCGCTAGCCGCAAAGGAGTACTGGATCTGATTGTCCACCGTGGAGACGACCCCACGGGGGCCGAAGGGATCAATGGCGCATGCTGCGATTCCGGCATCGGTGATCGTCGCCGCGTGGGACAGATGATGCGACTGAAAGCCCAGGCTGCCGGGAACGACGATCACCACCGGAAGCGGCCCAGCTCCATCGGGCACAAAGAGCTTCCCCCAGAGGTCAAGGCGCGGCATCGCCGCCGTGTCGGAGATCGCTTGATGGAAGTTCTTGGGATTGGCCGACGGAATGGTCAGCGCCTCACCGCCCAGCCCATTCTCCAAGCAGAAGTCGTCCGAATAGACGGCCCCGTCTTCGTCCACAGCGCCACCCTAAACGCCCCTTGGGCCGTGATGTTGGCGTAGTTCGGCGTTCCCCCTTCAGGAAGCCGCACATCGCCATGGTGCCGTCCCCGGTGCTGCGTGTGACAGAGTAACGACAGTCGTTCCTCCATTCAACAGCACTGCGGCCACCTAGGGAACCGGTGGTGTGGCTGGAGGGAACGGGCATCGAACCAGTTGGGGCCGCACTCCGCCACGCCGAGGTGCTAGGCCCCATCGAGAGGAGCACCGCATGAGTGACGCCATCGAGGAGCGACTCGCAGCGCTGGAGGCCCGCCTCAGCCGTGCCGAGGACGAGCTCGCGGTGCATCGACTCATTGTCCGCTACGGGCTGGCTGTCGACGCCGGTGAGGCCGAGGCGGCCATGGCCCTTTTCACCGAAGACGCCGTATATGAGGTGGCCGCCGTCGGCACCGGCATGGGCGGCGACACCGACCGTACGTTTGTAATGAGGGGACGGGAAGCGGTGGCGAACATGGTCCGGTCAAACGCCCACCAGGACCTGCTGCCCAACGCTGCGCACCCACCAGGCCCCGTCGTGGTCGACGTCGACGGCGACCGGGCCCGAGCCACCGGCTACACCCGCATCTACCACCGCCGGGGCGAGGAAGACTTCATCCTCTTCCGCCTGGCGGTGAACCACTACGAGTGCGTCAAGCGCGATGACACGTGGCTGATCGCCCGCCGTCGCAGCGAGGTCCTGGGATCCGATTCGGTCCAAGATCTCATGCGCCTCGGCCTCCCCCAATCCGACCTCCGATTATGAAGAGAAGCGTTTGACGAGGTTGTCGAGGGTGGTGGCGATGGAGTCTTCGATGAGATCGTCTTTGATCAACCACATGGTGAGGCGCGGGAATCGGAGATTTCTGTAGTCAGCCGACTCGGTCACCCGGGTGCCGCCTTCTACGGGCTCCAACTCAAAGCGCCAGCGGTTCTCGACGAAGTGGCTCCACGCGATGAGCCGGTTCTCTTCGTACTCCACCACCTTGTTGGTCACTCTGTAGGGGAAGCCGTAGGCCTTCATGCCAATCCTGAATTTCGACCCCAGTTTCATGGCCCCCTGACCGGCGATGAGCTTTTGAAGGGTTCCAGAACCGTCTATCTCAACGTGG
>JAJECA010000052.1 GCA_022822265.1 Acidimicrobiia bacterium
CACCGCGTGGGTGGCCCCGAAGGAGATGGCCTCGTCGAGCTTGGCCGGGTTCTTGTCCACCGCCACGATCTCGGCCGCCCCGGCGATCCTGGCGCCCTGAATGGCGGCCACGCCGACCCCTCCGGCGCCGATCACCAGCGCCGAGGAGCCCGGGCTGATCTTGGCCGTGTTCAATGCGGCCCCGGCCCCGGTCATCACCCCGCAGCCGATGAGTGAGGCCACGTCCAAGGGGATATCGTCATCGATCTTCACCACTCCTTGGCGGGGCATGAGCATCTTCTCGGCGAACGTGCCCGCTCCGGCCATGCCGCCGATCTCCTGGCCGTCCTGGGTGAACTTCATCCGGGCCATCTCGCCGAATGTGATGTTGACGCACAGGTTGGGCTGGTGGCGACCCGTGCAATAGAGGCACTCCCCGCAGGGCGGCGACCACATAACGATCACGTGGTCGCCAGGGACGAGGTCGTCCACATTGGATCCCACCTCCTCGATGATCCCCGCGCCCTCGTGGCCGAGCACCGCCGGGGCAGCTTGGGGAATGGTCCCATTCATGGCCGACACATCGGAGTGGCATACCCCGGTGTGGGTGATCTTGATGGCTACATCATCGGGGCCCAGATCCAGCATCTCGACGTCGTCACACACGTCCAGATTGACCTCTCCCACCTCTCGCATAATCGCCGCAAGCATCCAAAAATCGTAGGCCGAGCTTGGCCTCCACGACACACCTAGCCGCCAAACCGATGGCTAGTGTCATCAGCCATGCCGCAGACCATGCCGCTGGACACCGAGGAGCTGAACCGAATGGTGGAGTTCTGGGACATCTTGGTGTCAGAGAACTCCAAGAAGCGCACCGGCCTCACCTCGGGTCTCATCCCGGTGAGGGAGTACACCGGCTACTCGGGCATGGAGGCCTGGCTGCGGTGGCCCGACATTCTGGCCCGCTGCGATGAGGTGCTCGATGCCTCCGAGCTGGGGGCCAAGATGCGGGGACCGGGAACCCAGACCACCAACGCCCACCCCTTCGCCATCGTGTGCATCCCGTTCGGCGGCTGGCGTGCACTCGAGGAGTTGTCGTCCATGGGGCTCACCACCCAGGTGGACGACGTGGAAGACAGGGTGCGCTTCCTCATGGACTACTGGATCCGCTGGGTGGAGCCGTGGCGGGGCGACGGCTTCCGCTCGTGCTGGGACGCGGCCGACACGCTGCGAACCTGCGACCCCGAGATCATAAGCACCCTGTATGAGGCCGCCTGGCCGGTGGAGGATGACAGCGACAACCGCACGGCGCGACGGTTTGTGGCCGGACTCCAGCAGTACCTGTTCCTACTGTACTTGGACACTCGGCTGGGCACCGGCGACACCGGCCCGTACCCGCTGCCCAACGGCCGCCACATGATCGTGCGGGAGTTTTCCTCGCTGGCCCAGAGCTGGATCCCGTGGAGCGACGTGGCCGCCGATGTGCCCTATCAGAACCTGGTGGTGGGCCTGGTGTTCCGACCCGGCATCCACAACCGGGTGAACGATCTGTCCACCACGTTCTCGGTTCCGGCCGACAACCTGGCCTGGCTGGAAGCTATGTCGGTGTTCGAGCCCCGCCCCGGAGGGGAGCTGGTGCCGGTGGACCGGGAAGAAATGCCCGAGATCCTGGCCGCGGTCAAGAAAGCCCAGGCCGATGCCTACCGGTTGATGAACACCTGGACGTTCGAGGAAAAGGTCCGCAACGGCACCCATGTCTATTTCCGGGGTCTGATGTGGCCGTTCACCAACATGCTGGGCATCGACCACGAGTTCGATTGGTCGATCCCCCACCCCCACACCGCCGAGACGGTGTGGCCCATCTTCGCCGGCGGCCTCCCGGAACAGGAGGACGCCGAGGAAGTGCCGTTCCCGATGTTCCCCCGACTAGAAAGCGCCTAGGCCATGAAGATCGAAATTGTGGGCAGCCAGACGAGGAGGAACTCATGAAGATCGACATGCCGCTATCTGCTGATCTGGCGGGGGTCCGGGCACAAGCCGAGGCCTACCAGGCCATGGGGGTCGACGGGGTGTTCACCTTCGAGGGCCAGCGCGACGTGTTCTTCCCGCTGCTGGCCGCGGCCGAGCACACCGGGCTCGACCTCTACACCAACGTTGCCATCGCCCTGCCCCGCAGCCCGATGCACCTGGCCTACCAGTCGTTCGACCTGCATCGGCTGTCGGACGGCAAGTTCGCCCTGGGCCTGGGATCGCAGATCAAGCCCCACATCACCAAGCGCTACAGCTCGGTGTGGGACCGCCCGGTGGCTCAGATGCGAGAGCTGATGGCGGCCACCAAGGCCATATTCGCCCGGTGGCAGGATGGCGATCCCCTCGACTTCAAGGGCGACTACTACACCTTCACGCTCTCCACCCCGATTTTCGAGCCCGAACCCCTGGAGTGGGGAACTCCCCCCATCTGGGCCGGGGCGCTGGGCCCGAAGATGACCAAGATGGTGGCCGAGACCGCTGACGGCATCTTGATCCACCCGTTCTGCTCCGAGCGCTTCCTGCGCACCAAGACGCTTCCCGCGGTGGAAGCAGGGCTAGGCGCAGCCGGACGCAGCCGGGACGAATTCACCTTCGGTGTGGGGGTGATCGTCGGGTTGTACGGAGATGACGCCGATGAGGCGGAGGCCTGGCGGGTGGAACAGCTCTGCCGCTCCAACCTCGGCTTCTACGGCTCCACCCCCGCCTACCGGGTAGTGCTCGAGGCCCACGGCTGGGGCGAGCTCCAGGACGAGCTGAACCGACTGACAAAGCAAGGCCGCTGGGGCGACATCGGCGACGTGTGGGACGACGAGATGGTCCACACCCTCAGCGTCCAGGGCACCCCCTCTGAAGCCGCCGCCGAGATCAAATCCCGCTTCGGCGGCCTCGCCGACCGCATCCACCTCTCCCTCCACGGCGCCCCCCAACCCCTAGTCGCCGAACTCTTCGCCGCCCTCAAGGGCTGAGTGTCAATACTTGCTTTCGTTTCTTGCGTTTAGGGTTAGACTGGTTGCATGGCCATCGCGACCACCTCAAGACCCGACGGCGCAGCAGACGCAACGGCGTATTCGGACTTTGCTGAGACCGTCTCCAAGAAGCTACTCGACGGGGCTTCTCTGCGAATCGGTATAAAGGACTCGGAGTGCGAGGTGACCGGAGAGATCGCGCTGGCCATCGTGGACCTTCTCAGAATGGGTCCAGGCGCTCACGCTGTTGAGCTTCAAGCCCTCCCCCCCGTATTGACCACAGGTCAAGCCGCCGACCTTCTCGACGTCACCCGGCCCACAGTGGTCAAACTCGTAGACGAGGGAAAGCTGCCCGCCACCCGAGTTGGAACTCACCGACGCATTCCAACTCCAGATCTGCTCGCCTACCGCGAGCGCTGTCGGCACCAACGCTCGGAACAAATCAGCGAGATCATCCGTACGTCGCAAGAACTTGGCCTCTATGACTGAGCGCCATTGAGACGCCCCCGCATCTTCCTCGACACCAACATCCTCGTAGACGCCCAAATCCGAGACATCTTCTTCACTATCGCCGAAGCCAGGCTCATCGACCTTCGCTGGAGCGACGAAGTTCTGAACGAGACTCGCAACGTGCTCACCAACCAAAGGGGAATCGAGCCCTCCCGAGTCGACTACCTCATCTCCATTATCGACGCGGCATTTCCCGAATCGAGCGTGGCTGCCGCCAAGATCACGCCTCTACCTGTCGCTCTCCCTGACGAGGACGACCTTCATGTCCTCTCTGCAGCAGTCGATGCCGACTGCGACCTACTCGTTACCAACAATCTGCGCGATTTCCCCGACGGAGCAGTTGCTCCATTCGGGCTATCAGTACTCAATGCCGATTCAGCAATTGCGATGCTCGTCCAGGACTTCTCCGAGCGAATGCCAGCCATCATCAGTCGCCTGCTATCTGAACTGCGCAAGCCCCCGATCAGCGTTCAAGAGTTCCTAGACCGCCTAAAACAGCGAACTCCAACCGCTGCCCAAGCTCTCAGCACCGCCCTCAAGGGCTGACAGCTGCCGGTGCTCGGCTACATCGACTCCAGCACCACGGCGATGCCTTGACCCACGCCGATGCACAGGGTGGCCAGCCCCCAGCCGCCTACCCGCTTGAGCTGATGGGCCAACGTGACCGCGATACGGGCTCCTGATGCCCCAACGGGGTGACCGATGGCGATGGCTCCGCCATTGAGGTTGACGATGCCCTGATCCAGCTCAGGCCACTCCTTGAGACAAGCCAGGGTTTGGGCCGCGAATGCCTCGTTCAGCTCCACCACCGACAGGTCCGACCACCCGATCCCCGCTCGTTTGAGGGCGGTTTGGGCCGCTTCCACTGGGCCGATGCCGTACATGTGGGGGTCCACCCCCGAGACGGCCCGGCTGGCCACCCGGGCCAGCGGGGGTCGCCCGATCAGCTCCAAGCCGGCCTCTGAAGCCAGCAGGAGTGCGGCCGCGCCGTCGTTCATCGGCGAGGAATTTCCAGCGGTGACCGAGCCGTCGGAGCGAAACGCCGGGCGCAGCCGGGCCAGCGCGTCGGCGGTGGTGTCGGGGCGGATGCACTCGTCGGTAGCCAGCTCCGCGCCCCACGGGGGCACCACCTCGTCGTCGAATCGACCCGCCCGCCATGCGGCGGCGGCCTTCTGGTGGCTGCGGAGTGCGTAGGCGTCCTGCACCGGCCGGGATATCTCATAGGCATCGGCCAGGATCTCGGCTCCCTCCCCCAGCGCCACCGTCCACTGGTCGGGATGGCGGGGGTTCACCAGCCGCCACCCCAGCGTGGTGGAGTGCATCTGCTGATGGCCCCGCTCGTAGGGCCGTTCCGGCTTCGGCACCACCCACGGGGCTCGACTCATGGACTCCACCCCGCCGGCGATCACCACATCGGCGTCGCCCACCGCCACCTCCCGGCTGGCCCCGATTACCGCCTCCAAGCCCGAGCCGCACAGCCGGTTCTGGGTAACGCCGGGCACAGAGGAGGGCAGTCCGGCCAGCAGTGCCGCCATCCGGGCCACGTTGCGGTTCTCCTCCCCAGCCCCGTTGCTGTTTCCGAAATTCACGTCGTCGATCCGGGCTGGGTCCAAGTCGGCGCACCGCTCCATCAACGAGGCGATCACCCCGGCGGCCAAGTCATCGGGCCGGACTCCGGCCAACCCACCCCCGATGCGCCCCACCGGAGTCCTCACCCCGTCGACCACATACACGTCGCCGGTCACTGGCAAGACTCCACCATCAAACTTGACTTGGCCGCCGTCCAAAGTAGGCGTTGTCCAGCATTTGCCGGATGCCGTCTTCTTCTGGAGGCCGCACGTTGGCCGCCGCTTCAATGACGACCCGTCGGGCCGCTTCATCGAGGCCATCGGCGGGCATGCCAATGGCCTCGAGACTGGTTGGCGCGCCGATGGCAGCGGCCAGATCGAACATGGCGCCAGGCACGCCGGGGACATCAACCCCCACTGCACTCGCAATGCGCATCATGCACTCGGGAATGGCCGGAGCGTTGTAGGCCAAAGCGTGTCCCAGTACCACCGAGTTCATATCACCGTGGTTCAGGTTGAACATTCCGCCCAGCACATGGCAGGTCTTGTGATGTAAGGCCGTACCGGTGCCGGCCAGGGCAACCGCGGCCAGATAGGCGCCGTAGAGCACATGGGAACGCCCGTCCAGATTCTCAGGCTCAGCCACCACAACAGGCAGCCCGGTGTGGAGAGCGGCGATGGCCTCGACAGCCATGGCCGACACCACCGGATTGGACCCAGGTCCATACAGCGCCTCCACCGCGTGGGCCATGGCATTCATCCCCGACGGGCCGGCAATGAAGGCGGGCAGCGTCAGGGTCAGCTCGGGGTCGTACACCACCACGTTCGGCTTGACCCGGGGATCCTTGCCGGTCTGCTTGTGGTCACCCTCGGTAAGCCCCCAGACGTCGGTCATCTCCGACCCGGCGTAAGTGGTGGGCACTGCGATCAACTGGACATCCAGCGACCGGGCGATGATCTTTCCAAACCCGGTGGCCGAGCCGCCCCCGATGGTCACCACCGTGTCGGCTTCTGACTGACGGGCCAGGGAGATGGCCGCATCGGCCTGGGCGATCGGCACATGCTGGGCCACGTCAGAGAAGCGGGCGACAACCAGATCGCCGAGGACCTCGGCCACTTCGGCGGCGATGGCGTCTTCAGCCACGTCGGCCACCACCAATATCCGCTGGCCGCCCAATGCGGCTGCCTCCTCGGCCAGCGACCGACGAGATCCAGCCCCGAACACCACTCTTCCGGCCAGAACGTTGTAGGTGAAGTTCATGACGCCGCCTTCAGCTCTCTAAGCACCGCAAGCTCTTCCGCTGTGGGGGGCGGTGTGATGGCCAGTTCGTCGGCCACCGCCAACTCCCATCCCGTGGCGGATTGCACGTCGTCAACCGACACTCCGGGGTGGACACTGGTCAAGTTGAGCTCCTTGGTATCCGGGTCGGGGCGCAGCACGCACAAGTCGCTAATGACCGCTGACGGTCCCCGGCCCCGCAAGCCGAGCTGCTCGCGGTTTCCGGGGCCAGCACCGTGCCCCAGCGACGTGACGAAGTCCAGTTGCTCGACAAAGGCCCGCCGACTGTGGGGCAGAGTGATGATGACCTCGCCGCAATTGGCCGCGATCTCCGGGGCACCTCCCGCGCCGGGAAGCCGCACCTTGGGCGTGTCATAGGCGCCTATGACGGTGGTGTTGATGTTGGCGAATCGATCGATCTGAGCTGCTCCCAAGAACCCGACGTCGATGCGCCCGGCTTGGAGCCAATAGCTGAATATCTCCACCACCCCGACGTTGGCCACCGCGGTCTCCGACAACACCCCGTCGCCGATAGATGCGGGGAGATGGTCGGGTCGAGAGCCGATACAACCGGACTCATAAATCAGAACCGCATTGGGCGCGTGCATCCGTCGAGCCACGTTGGCCGCGGTCGAAGGCAAACCAATGCCCACGAAGCACACAACACCGTCGGCCAGCTCCCGGGCCGCGGCCACCGCCATCATCTCATCCGATGTCCACTGGCCATTCCGGCGGTCGATGCTCATGGTTTGACTTCCACCACGCCGGCCAGCCAATCGGTAAACGCGTCCCTGCTCCGGGCAATGGGATCCCAGGCGGCATAGAAGTCGTTGTCCCTATCGCTGTAGTCATGGGCGTACGACGGATGGGGGCCTCCGGGAACCACTGCCACCGCATCCACCGCCCATGACGGCAGCACTACCCCGCCAGTGCGGACGGCGAATTCGTCCACCACTTCTTCCACGGTCACGATGCTGTGGCGGCTGGCCAACACACACTCCTTTTGTACCCCGGTGATGCCCCAGTACATGACGTTGCCATCCCGGTCGGCCTGCTGGGCGTGGATGATTCCCACATCGGGGTTGATGGCGGGCACTGCGGTGAGCTCTTCGCCGGTGAACGGACAGGAAATGGAGGCGATGGTCTTGGTGTGGTCGGCCAGGCTGGTTCCCACATAGCCCCGCAGCACGCCGAAGGGCAGACCAGCCGCCCCGGCACGCCACCGTTCGGCCAGCCCGGCGTGGGAATGCTCCTCCACTTCGAGGGGCCGCGGAAACTGATTCTCCACCGCATCGCGCATGCGGTGCAGCGAGCCCACTCCGGGATTGCCTCCCCAGCCGAAGATCAGCTTGCTAGCGCATCCGGCCCCGATGAGCTGGTCATACACCAGATCAGGGGTCATCCGAACCAGGGTCAGGTCTCGGCGCCCCTGGCGGATGATCTCGTGACCCGCGGCGAACGGGATGAGGTGGGTGAAGCCCTCCAGGGCGAGGGTCTGGCCGTCCTCCACATAGCGGGCCACCGCCTCTCGGAGTGACAGAAACTCGCCCATACCAACCGGTTTCTCCTGAGTCGCCAAGTATCTACTATGGTGTTCGTTATACGAACATTTGTACGCAATATGAACATTATGGCAGCCACCTACCCGGGTCAAGCGGGGCCATGAGCGAATTCGTGCAATCCCTCGCCCGGGGAATCTCGGTCATCCGGTCGTTCTCCTCCGATACCCCTAGGCAAACCCTCGCTGACGTGTCCCGAAGCACCGGGCTGACGCGAGCCACCGCCCGCCGTCTCCTTCTCACTCTGGAGGAACTGGGTTATGTGCGAAACAACGGCCGTTACTTCGAACTCACCGCCCGAGTCCTCGACATCGGATATTCGTATTTGGCTTCGCTCAACCTCACCGATATCGCTCAGCCCTTCCTCGAATCATTCAGCGAGGTAGTCAACGAGTCGTCATCCGTGTCGGTGCTCGATGACACCGACATCGTGTACATCGCCCGAGTGCCCACCAAGCGAATCATGACCGTAGCCATCGGCTTGGGATCGCGATTCCCGGCCTTTCAGACATCAATGGGGCGCGTGTTGCTGGCCGAGTTGAGCGACGACGAAGTGCGCGAGCGCTTGGATCGAAGCGACCGTTCCCAGACAACCATGCACACGGTTACAGCCGGAGAGGAACTGCTCAAGCGACTGCACACAGTGCGTCAGCAGGGTTGGGCCCTCGTTGACCAGGAACTTGAGATCGGTGTGCGCTCGCTGGCCGCCCCTTTGCGCGATGCCACCGGAACGGCCATCGCCGCGGTGAACGTTTCCACCCATGTGGGTCGCACCGACCCGCATGAACTCACTGATGAGTTCTTGCCCCGGCTCTTGGAAACTGCCTCCAACATCAGCCGGGCCATTGCCATGAGGTGATTTCATGGCCGCGACCGGCCTGAGCTGACGAACGAAGGCTGGTCAGGCGATTCCCTGCGGCGGGGTGAGCGGTCCCCGCAGAGGAGGAAGGTTGTCGTAGAGGTCGGCGACGAGGTCGCTTCGTAGGGAGGCCGCCGCGGGATCGTCCCAGCGGTTCACCTGCTGGTGTGGATCCTCGGCCAGGTTGTAGAGCTCGCCCTCAGTCCCCTCGTATTCGATTCTGGGGGGCAACTCGATCCCCAGCATCTGCCCCAACATCGCGGTGGGCAAACCCCAATTGGTGGCATTGGCCTCGTAGGCCGTGCAAATCCAACCATCGCGCACCAGGGTCCGCATCCGATAGCCAGTGTCCAGCGTGCTCTCCCAATCGACCAAGGCCCGCTCGCGCCCCGATCCCGGCGCAGACGGCAGTAGCACGCCGTCCATCTCGGCGGGAATCTCCACCCCGGCGATCGAGCAAATGGTGGGGGCCAAGTCCTGGAGGCAGACCGGTTCGGCCAACACCGCCGGATCGGTGCCAGCCGACGAGGCCGGGTTCCAAATCAACGGCACCCGCATGAGGGCGTCAACGTGGTAGGGACCCTTGTACAGCAGCCCGTAGTCGCCTTGGAACTCCCCGTGGTCGGCGGTGTAGAAGACGTCGGTGTCGTCGGCCCAGCTTCGAGCCGCGATGTGATCGAGCACGCGTCCGCAGGCTTCATCCACCAACTCGTTCGAGATGTGGACGATGGCATTCAATTCCCGGAAGTTGTCCTCGGTGAGCCGACTGGGAACCACGCTGGGCATGCAGGCCCCCTCGAGGTTGGCGGCTGAGCCGTCATACCAAGCCAGCCAATGCCCCGGCTTCTGGCCCAGAACTTCAGTCGCCCGGTCAGGATCCAGATACCCCTCGGGAAGGTCGAGGTCGCGCCAATCCACCCGGTGGCGCTCCGACGCCGGCGGGTCCCACGGATGGTGCGGGTCGGGAAAGCTCATCCAGCAGAACCAGTCGTCGTCTTGGTCGAGCGAGTCCAGCCAGGCAATCACCCGATCGGCCACCCAGTCGGTGTGGTAGAGCTCCCGAGGCACCGGGTTGTACAGCAGTTCGGGAACACCTGTGTCCCCTCCGAGGGAGGGATCGAGCGGCTTGACGAAGCCAGCCGCGGCCTCAGGGTGATGCTTGTTCAACCACTTGGCGTAGTGAGTCATGCCCACCGGTCCGTGGACGGCCAGCTCGGCATGGTCGAAACCCCGATACGGCCCCGTGCTTTCCTCGGCCGCCAGCCGGTTCTCGGCGAACTTCAGGTCTCCGGAGAGAACGGGCTCGAAGTGCGCCTTGCCTACTATTGCCGTCTTGTATCCGGCGCTTCCCACCAGTCCGGCGATGCTCAAGGCGTCTTCGGCCAACGGAATCCCACTGGCCACCAGACCATGGGTTCTGGGGTGCTGGCCGGTGAGGATAGTGGCCCGCGACGGCATACAGATGGTGTTCTGCACATAGGGCCGCTCATAGCGGATGCCCGTCTCGGCCAATCGGTCGATGACCGGCGTGCGGGCCACCTCCCCGCCATTGCAGCCCAGAGCATCCCAACGCTGCTGGTCGGTGGTGATCAACAAGACCTTGCGTCCCATGGCCTTCTCCCCCCGTTGGCGGCTCGATCGCAGGAACGAGTGTTGATGGTATCCAAGCGCGTGAAACGGCTGCACGCGTCGAGAGAGCGGGTTGGATACCGTGATGGCGGTGGGCTTAGACATTCGACAGCTCGAGTGCTTCATCGCGGTCGCCGAAGAGGGCAACCTGGGCCGAGCCGCCGCCCGGCTGCACATGACCCAGCCGCCCCTCACCCGGCGCATCAAAAGGCTGGAAGCCGACGTGGGCGCGGCCCTGTTCATCCGAACGCCGCGGGGGGTCGACATCACTGCGCCGGGAAAGGCGCTGCTGGAACAGGCCCGCCGGATCGTCGCGTTGAGCGACCTAGCCCTGGAGATCACTTCGGCCGCCCACGCCGGCGAAGTCGGGCAGTTGGTGGCCGGCTACTTCGGCTCCCCGATATTCGGAGATGTGCCGACGCTGCTTTCCGAGTTCTCACAGGAGAATCCGGGCATCGAAATCAGGCTGGAACGAGTTCCTAAGACCGAGCAACCCGACGCACTGCGCGACGGGCGGATCCATATTGGCTTCAGCCGGATCTACCCTACGGCCGATGATCTCGTGACCCTGGACATCGCCCAGGAAGCCCTGTACGCCGCAGCCAGCATCAGTCACCCATTGGCGAACCAGGCGTCGATAGAGATGGGCGATCTTGCCCAGGAGCCACTGGTTCTGTTCCCCCGGGCCCGACCCAGTTTCGCCGACGAGGTGCTGCAATTGTGCGCGGCGGCCGGCTTCAAACCCCAGGTGCATAGCGAGGTCGAAGACGCGGTCACCGGGTTGGCCAACGTGGCGGTGGGATCAAGCGTGGCGATAATTCCCGCATCGGCCACCAACATCGCGCTCCCCGGCCTGGCCTTCATCCCCATCGCCGACGCCCCCCGACAGGCCATGTCCTGCATCTACCGGGCCGACGACCCTTCTCCGGTCCTGGCCAAATTCTTGGAGTACATCTCCGGCTGGCAGCCGCCCGGCGATAGGGAAACGGCATGACTTTGTGCCAATTAGGGTATTGGACGGTATAGGAGGGGTTGCTTAGCCTCGCCAGGAATTGCCATGGAGACTTGGATTCGGTTTGGGCTCCTCGGCCTTGGCCCCGGGGGGATTTATGCGCTGTCGGCGCTGGGCATCGTCATCGCCTACCGCGCCTCGGGGACGCTGAACTTCGCCAGTGGCGCCATGGGGGCGCTAGCCGCTTTCTTCTTCTTCGAACTCCGTGACGCGTACGGAATGTCCTGGCCGCTGGCGCTGGCCGCCACCTTGGGCCTGGGGGCCGCCATGGGCGCCGCGCTGCAGCTCGGCGTGCTTCGCCAGCTCCGAAACAGCTCACCGCTGACCAAGCTCATCGCCACGCTCGGCGCCCTCATCGTGTTCCAGGGCCTGGCCGTAGCCATCTGGGACGACGAGCAGCGATTGGTTCGACCGGTCATCAAGGCCGTTCAAGTCGACTTCACCGACTCCCTCAGCGTGGGGCGTGATCGCCTCATACTCCTCGGGATGGCGGTGGTGCTGGCCGCCATCTTGGCCATCCTCTACCGGCGAACCATGTTCGGTTTGGCGACCACCGCGGTGGCCGAGAACCGACGGGCGGCGGCCAGCGTGGGATGGTCGGCCCCCCGAATTGAGCTCTACAACTGGATGATTGGCGGCGCCCTCAGCGCCTTGGCCGGTGTGTTCCTGGCCCCCATCACCGGTTTGAAGGCCTCCACGCTGAGCCTTCTGGTGATCCCGTCGCTGGCCGCAGCCCTCATCGGGGGATTCTCCTCATTCACCCTCACCGTTGTCGGAGGGCTCATCATTGGCGTCGCCGAGTCGGAGCTGTCCCGCTACAACGGCGACATCCCCGGCATATCTCGGGCTGTCCCGTTCCTCATCATCGTGGTGGTCATGATCGCCGGCGGGCGGGCCCGCCCAACTAGGGCAGACCTGCCCACTCGCCTGCCCCGGCCCGGAACCGGGCGAATCCTGCCAACCATCGCGTTGGTAGGGGGAGCCGGAGCGATCATCTTTGCCCTGCTGGCCTCCGACAGCTGGGTGACCGCCTTGATCTTCGCGGCCATCGCCGGGCTCATGATCCTGTCCGTCGTGGTGGTCACCGGGTACGGCGGCCAACTCTCGCTCAGCCAGTGGGCATTGGCCGGCTTTGCCGCGTGGGTGGCGAGCCGCCTGGCCGTTTCGACCTCGTTGGGATTCTGGGACTCTGCCATCATCGCCGTCATCGCCACCATCCCTGTCGCGGTCATTGTGGGGCTTCCCGCGTTGCGAAGCCGAGGGGTCAACCTGGCCATTGCCACTGTCGGTTTGGCCCTGCTGATCGAGGCGATGATTCTGGGAAACGGCGACCTAACCGGAGGGTTTGATGGAACCAAGACGGTGCCGCCCAACTTCTTCGGCCTGGAGTTGGATGCGGTCATCACCCCAACTCGCTATGCCATCTTCGCCATCGTGGTAGTGGCCTTCTCGGCAATGATCGTCGCCAATGTCCGACGGAGCCGTACCGGACTGCGCCTTCTATCGGTTCGGAGCAACGAGCGCGCCGCAGCCGCCCTGGGAATCAACGTCTTCGGCGTCAAGCTCTATGCCTTTGCGCTGGCATCGGTGTTTGCCGCATTGGCCGGGGTGTTGGCGGCGTTCCAAAACCGGTTCGTGCTCTTCCAGCAATTCAACGTCTTCGGCTCGATCGAATACGTGACATATTCCGTCATCGGAGGCGTTGGCTGGGTGTTGGGAGCGATGCTGAGCGGTTTGGCCGCCCCAGATTCCATCCTGCCCAAAGTGCTGGACACGCTGTTCGACCTAGGCGACTGGATTTTCGTCTTGCTGGGCGGCGTGGTCCTGATCATCATCATGGCCGCCCCCGAGGGCATCGCCGCCCGATGGACGGCGGTAGGGCGGAGGATTCGGAAACCTCCCCCGCCTAAGCCCGCTCCGGTTATCGAGCGACGGCCCCACACTGATCTGACCATCCGCATCGAGGATCTGTGCGTGCAATTCGGGGGGGTGGTGGCCCTCGACAACGTGAGCATGGAGGTTCCTCCTCGATCCATCACCGGGTTGATCGGTCCGAATGGCGCGGGGAAAACCACTCTGCTCGACACCGTCACCGGCTTCACCAAACCATCCTCGGGGCGCGTCTTGGCGGACGGTCAAGACATCACGTCCATGTCTCCAACCCGAAGGGCGCGCCTCGGGCTGGGACGATCGTTCCAAACTGTTGAATTGTTCGAGGAGATGTCGGTTCGGGAGAACCTCCTCACCGCCGTCGAACGCCACGAGAACAATCGCTACCTCATCGACCCACTCAAACCAGGCCAGCTACCGGTCAGCGAGCTGATGCTGCAAGTGATCGACGATTTTAACCTTGAGCCTCACTTGGGGGCGTCTCCGTCGGAGCTGCCTCAAGGACTCCGACGCATCGTGGGCATCGCCCGGGCAATTTTGAACGAGCCCTCGGTGCTCTTTTTGGACGAGCCCGCCGCTGGCCTGGATGAGCGGGAGACCGCCGAACTCGGCCAGCTGCTCCGTCGGATTGTGGACGAGTACAAGATCGCCATCGTTCTCGTCGAACACGATGTGCCGCTGGTAATGGACATCTGCTCGCACATCGTGGTCTTGGATTTCGGCGGCATGATCGCCGAAGGCGACCCCGAGTCAATCAAGCGCGATCCAAAGGTCGTAGCCGCTTACCTGGGTAGCGAGGACGGAGAAGGCAGCGATTCAAACGGCGAACCGGCACCCGCGGGAGCAGCGGAATGAACCCGCTGCTCGCGTCCCGGGGACTGAGTGCTGGATATGGCGGCACAACCGTGGTCTGGGATGTGGACATCGACGTTCACGAGGGAGAGGTGGTTGCCCTGCTCGGCGCCAATGGCGCCGGCAAGACCACCACCCTCCTCACGCTCAGCGGCGACCATCCCGCGTCGGACGGCGAAGTGCACTTGTTTGGCCAGCCCACCAAGGCCCCGCTCTCCGTCCGGGCCTCTCGGGGGTTGGCCATGGTGCCGGAAGACCGATCGGTTTTCTCCGGGCTAACTGTTCGAGAAAACTTGCGAGTCTCGCGAAGCGACCAAGACCAGGCGCTCGAGTTGTTCCCCGAACTGGTTCCGCTCATCGACCGCAAAGCGGGTTTGCTGTCGGGAGGCGAGCAGCAGATCTTGAGCCTGGCTCGAGCCTTGTCCCGAAACCCGCGCCTTCTGCTGGCCGATGAGCTGTCCCTGGGCTTGGCCCCCAAAATCGTAAGTCGCCTCATCGAGGCGGTGAGCGACGCTGCTGTCAACCGCGGGGTGGGTGTTCTGCTGGTGGAGCAGCACGCTCGACAAGCACTGCGGGTGGCCGACCGCGTCATGGTGATGCGCCGAGGCCGCATCGTGTTGAACTTGACCGCCGAAGAGGTCGGCAAAGACCTGTCCCTGCTGGAGGACACCTACCTGACCGGCTGAAGATCGACGGCCGCCACCTCATCGCCCCGCAGCCCGGCGGCATCGGCCAGCCGGTCCATCCGCTGGAACGTGGCCATGACCCCAGCGGCGTCCACCACCGCGGCGGGGCCAAGCTCAGCCGTCAGCTGCTCTCGGGCGTCAGCCACCTCTGCACTTCGGTCAACTGCTGCGTCGGCAAATGCGCCGAGCACGGCAGCCCCCGCCGACGGCTCGTCTTGTGAGCTGCTCGCCCGGAGCAGCCTGCCGTGGGCAATCGCTCAATAGACGCAGCCGTTGCGCTCCGAGACCCGCGAGGCCAGGAACTCGATTTGAGATCGGTCCAGTGATCGCCCCGGAGTCCATTCGATGTCGGGCACGAACTGGGTGGGTACGTAGTGCATCTCGGTGAGCGAGATGGCCATCCGCATGGCATCGGGCACCAAGCTGAGGCTGCGAATGACGTTCCCCGTCCGAGCGCCGGGAAACAGATCGGCTTCCGACTCCTCCCGAGTGGCGGGATCCAGCGTGGGTACCCAGTGCAGATTGCGGGCGGCATTGGCCGGGCGATAGCGGTCGGGAGACCCTGGCCGAGAAGCGGGCAGAGGGTCGAGGGCCATCCCGAGCACGCGGTTGAACTCGTCGATGTTGATCGCGCACGTCACCACGCCGAGCAACTCCACATAGTGGCCATCGGTGACGCCTGCATGGTGCAACTTGTCGAGCCAGGTGCGGGTCAGCCGAGGAGCATCGTTCACCACCCGGTGAACGGCGTCCACCACCACATCATCGAGAACCGACTCAGGGTCGCCGCAGCGCTCTCCCCAAGCCGGCGAAAGCGACGCCTTCCGCTCTGCGCAGCGAGGGCAGTCCCATGCTTTTCGGGCGGCAGCCACCATGGCCACGCGCTCGTCTCCGGTCCACCACGAACCTGGACCCGCGATCTGCTCCCAAATGCGACTGTGCAGGTCGCCAAGCCCAGTGGGCAGCGGCCAGGTCACGCCGGGAGGCGCTGGTTCAAGTAGGCGAGAGTCCTCTTCCATGAGTTAGCCGCTGCGGCCGAGTCAATCCGGTCTTCCACCAGTCCTTGCAGAAATGCGTGCCCGGCGTCGGGATAGATGTGGGCTTCGTAGTCGATGCCCTGAGCGGTGACCGCGTCGCCGAACCGATTCATGACGTCGACGCCTATGTAGTCCTCCTCGCCCCAGAAGGAGAGGATCGGCCCCGTCATTTCTTCCACAAGGTCTATGGGCCGGGGCGAGGGAACTCTCACCGGAGCGGAGATCCCCTCGGGGAACCCGTAGTAGCTCACCGTCACCAAGTCGTCTCGCTGCGCGGCCAGCACGAAGGCAAACAGCCCTCCGAGGCAGAACCCCACCACCCCGACCTGGTCGACCCCGAAGCGCTCCTTCACGAAGTCCAGAGCCGCCGACGTGTCGGCAATGCCCCGCGGCTCGTCCATGCCGCTGCGGCGCGCGAATGCCGCTTCTCTGGTGTTCTCCGCCAACTCGCCCTCGCGCCAGAAGATGTCGATGAGCAGCGTGGGGTGGCCGGCGGCGGCCAGCCGTCCTGACACCTCATGGTAGAAGGGAACCGTGCCATAGATGTCGGTGATCAAGACGACTGGCCCGCCGGAAGGGGCGTCGTGAGGCTCGTACAGCGTGCCGGGCAGCAGGCCGTCGGGTACTGCTACGTCAACTGGGATGCTCCGCGCTCGGGCCTCCGAGGTCGACCCGACCCAGTCTTCGTGGCACACGCTGTCAGCTAGCTGGACGCAGGCGCCAGGAGTACTCGGCGGTCTGATACGGGACCGGCACCCCATACGTTGAGGCGATATCTGGGTCCGAGCCCTCACCGATAGAGATGATGAGCTCGTCTTTCACACCGCCGACGATGTCTCCCTGGCCTTCGATGATCGAATCGCCCTCGAAGTAGATCTGGGTGGTGAGCGGGTCGTATCCCTCTTTGTTGAGTTTGAAGTGGAAGTGGGCCGGCCGCCAGGCGTGCCGTCCGATCATCAGGAGGAACTGGCCGGTCGGGCCGGCGTGGGGAATCTGATAGGGCGCAGGCCGGATGCTGGAAAACCGAAACTCGCCGTTCTCATCGGTTTCCATGATCCCCCGGAGGTTGTTCTCCGGCGGAACTGGATTGAACCCGGAATAGGTGCCGTCATTGCCCGAGTGCCACGTGTCCACGGTCACCCCGGCCAGCGGAGCGCCGTCGAGGTCGGTGATCTTGCCGGAGAAAACAATCGGATCGCCGGGCTCATCCTCGCGCATCGGCAGGCGGTACGGAGGTTCGAGCTGGCTGTGCTCCTTGTAGTAAGGGCCTTGCACTGCACCCTTTGAACCCGGCTTGTGGTCGAACGTGATTCTCTCCACTGCCGCCTCGAAGAAGACCATCATGAACAGCGGCATCTCGCCGGAGCCTGCAAGCTTGCCCATAAACTGGACCGCCGCCATGAACTCCTGATGGTTGACGTCGTGGGCCGCCAATCGATCCTTGATGGTCTCGATGATGTCTACGGCCACTTTCGTGACTCGGTCATTTTGCTCGGTCATTTGGTTCCCCCGTTTCTGTGTGGCTGTTGGCCCAGTGATAGTCAAGCACGGTCATTCCCGCCAATACCTTTTGCGACCGCTCGACATACCCAATATGAATGAATACTCGCGGCACTTCAATCGCTTGCGTCCGGGTTGGATTCGCCGAGCCAGCTGGAGTGAGCGGCCAAAGGAGTCACGGTGATTTCGAGGTAGGGAAACAGCGGCAGCCCCGACAGAATCCTGTGGAGTTCGTCGTTGTCCTCCACGTCGAAAACGCTGTAGTTGGCCCACTCACCAACGATCCGCCACAAGCCAGTCCATTTCCCGGCCCGCTGCCACTGGTGGGAGTAGTCGCGTTCTTGCTCCAACAGCGTTGCCACGAAATCCGGGTCGAGGTCAGACGGCAGCTTCACCGTCATGTGAACGAGGTACTCCACGGCCCGCCTGCTCAGCTGGCCGAAGAGGGGCGCTGAAACTCCGCGACCTTGTCCCAGTCAACCTCGACGCCCAAGCCTGGACCCTGGGGAACGACAAGGTCACCGCGTTCATATTCAAGCGGCTCGACCAAGATCTCATCGGCCAGCAGAAGCGGCCCGACAAGCTCGCACCCGAGGTCTAGCTGGGGAAGCGCGGCGAACAGATGGGCAGATGCCGCCGTTCCTATGGGCGACTCCAAGGCGGTCCCTCCGTAGCAGCCCAAACCGGTTGCTGTGGCAATCTGACCCACGGCAAGGCCCCGGAGCAGCCCACCGGCCTTGGCGACTTTCACTGCCACACCGTCGCAGGTCCGAGTCCGGGTCGCCCGTAGGGCGTCGCTCGGCGTGCAGACGGATTCGTCGGCAATCAGGGAGATCCTCGTTGCCCGAGCGGTCAGGTGCGCGAGGCCTTCCAGGTCGTCACGGCGGATCGGCTGCTCCACAAAGGACACACCGAGGGTCTCGAGCTTGTCGATTACCCACCGAGCAGTCTCCAACGGCCAAGAAGCGTTGGGATCGACCAGGTAGTCCACGTCGGGACCGAGCGCGTCGATGACCGCGGCCACTCGCTCCACATCCTCGTCGGGATTGACCGCCCCCATCTTCAGCTTCAGCGCGGTATGGCCTTGATCGAATCGCTCCTGTACCTCCTGCACAATGGATTCGATGTCGGCCGCGCCCACCGCCCACCGCACCGGGATGCGATCGCGGGCCGGACCACCGCCGAGCAAGGTTGAGACCGGCAGGCCGAGTTGGCGGCCCAAGGCATCAAATAGCGCCATCTCGACTGCCGCTTTGGCGAAGTGATTGTCGTAGGCCACCGCATCGAGGTGTTGGACCACGGTGGGAAGGGAAACCGCGCCGAGTTCCTGCAATGCCGGTAGGAAGTGGTGCTCGATCATGGCCTGCTGGGTTTCGATGGCCTCGCCGCTCCACCACGGTCCTCCGGGGGACACCCCTTCGCCTATTCCGATGGCACCCTCGCCGGTTTCCAATTTCACAATCAGGTAGGCCTGCTGATTGATCTCCAGCCCGGCAAAGCGGTGCGGGCGAATGCTGGGGACATCGATGATCACGGTTGTGATGTCCTTGACGGTCAGGGTCTGCATGTGCTCGGTCTCCCTGCCAGCCTTTCGAATTTCCGAAGCCGGGCGCCGCTGAGCATCACACAGCACAGGCACCGAACTCCAATACCTATTGCGGACCCACCCAATACCGAATTGGAATTGATCATTCCATTGGCCGGTATTGACGCGTATGGCGGTGGGCCTACACTGTGAATTACAGCCCGGATGCACCGGCTGTTGTCGTCGGCGCAACCTGGGTCCCATATCACTTCTCAGGGAATTGGTCCCATGACATTGGCACCCGATACCACCACCAAACGGACTCCCACAGTTCCCTCGGTGGGACTCAGGCGGCGAATCGCAGAGGTAACCCGCTGGCAGACCAGGGAAATGCTTCTGGGTGTTCTGACGCGGTTGGGCAGATGGGGCGCCAAATTCGACCAACCCCGCCGGCAGCCCTTGCGCTCGGGTTCAATCAAGCTCTATCGCTGGCACAAGAAGCCATACGGCTCGGAAGACAAGCCCATGTCGCTTCTGGAGATCCCCTGGGACTACGTGGAGGAGAATCAGCACAAGACCCCCTTCCTCGGTCTGCGGGAGTACTGGTATCCGGCCTTGATTTCCAAGGAACTTCGCAACAACCAGCCCAAAGCGATCACGCTCTTGGGCGACGACCTGGTGTTCTTCCGAGACGGCGAAGGTAAACCCCGGGCCCTGGAGAATCACTGCCCCCACCGCGGCGCCTTTTTGTCACTGGGTCAGGTCGGGGTGTATGAGCCCGGCACCATCACCTGCCGCTACCACGGCATGACCTTCGACGGCGACGGCCAGTGTGTTGCCTACCTCACCGACGGACCCGACAGTTCGATTCCGGGCCGAATCACCGCTCGTTCATTCCCGGTCGAGGAGCACAACAGCGTCATCTTCATCTACATGGGAGACCGCGAGCCCGAACCTCTGATGGATTCCGTGCCCCATGCCGACACGGTGCTAAGCGGTGTCGGCGAGTACTTTCTCGATCGGGTCCCATTGCCTTACAGCTACTTGAACCTGCTGGACAACACCGTCGACCTCACCCATCCGGGCATCCTTCACCGCAATTGCCTTCAGTTCGCCGGCCAGGCCCCCGAGGTGGGGTCGGTCAGCACCAAGCGGCTTGACGACGGCGGCCTGTACGCGTATCTGACCGAGACTCCCAACCATCCCGGAAGACTGAACTTGGTGGACCAGACGTGGTACCTGCCCAACATGATCTATGCCCCCGTCGGCCGCAGCCCGGTATTGGCGGGCGGCGGATGGGGCTGGTTCGTCCCTGTCGACATAGGCAACCACAACTTCTGGTTCATCGCTCGATTGACGAACCCCGAGCGTCCGGAGAGGAAGCTGCTCACCAAGACGAAGAAGAGCTTGGCCTCATTTGCCATGGGCCGAATCGCAGGGCGCGACGTCTTCTGGCCGGGGAGCGCCAAGTCATGCCTCGATGGCGGCGACACCCCCATTCAGACATCGCAGGGCCGCATCGTGCGGTGGGATAAGGAAAAGCTCACCAGCGCCGACCGGGGAACCGTCCAAGTCCGACGGATCATGCAAGAGGCCCATCAAGCCGAGATCGCCGAGCGGGCTGCCAAAGGCATCCCCGAGCGGCGCATTCAACGACCATATGCGCCCATGGAGCGGGAAGCGCCGGTCAACGTTCGCTGACTCTCCGGGCCGCGCATCGCTCAGGCCCCTTCTCATACCAGTTGGGCATGGCGTAACGCCTCAAATGGTATTGGCGGGTTTGCCTTGGCCGATGTGATACTCGGCTTTGACTGAAGTGGGGCGGGCTGCGATTCCCACGATTCGCAGGCGGCCGCAATCTGGACCAGGGGAGACCGCGGATATGTGGACACGACGGCACCGGACCAAGCATCTGCTCATCGCATTTCTTGCTGTGATCGCCATGCTGGCGGCTTCTTGCGGCAACGATGACGACGGAGACAGCGGAGTTTCCGGCGAAGCAGAGCCCGAGCAGACCGCGGCGCCGGCCGACGAGCCCGAACCCGAACCGGCCCCCGCAGAAGAGCCGGCCGACGAGCCCGCGTCCGAACCGGCCGATGAACCCGAACCGGTCGACGAGCCTGAACCGGCCGATGAACCCGAGCCAGCCGATGAGCCTGAACCCGAACCTGAGGCCACGGAAGCGCCTCCTCCTCCCGAGCCGACCGGACCGCCGATCAAGCTGATGGCATCGGGCTCGATAAGCGGCCCGGTGGGCATTCCTGAGGTACAGGATGCCGCCGAGGGCGCCGTCGCGGCCATCAACGCCGCCGGTGGCGTAAATGGTCGCCCCATCGAGCTGCTGATCTGTGACGACGAATCCAACCCGAATCTGTCGGTCGAATGTGGGCGCAAGGCGGTAGAAGAGGGAGTTGTGGCCGTTGTCGGCGCCACCAGCGGATTCGGCAACGAGTACATGGGCGTGCTTCAAGATGCCGGTATCCCCTCCATCGGCAATTTGTCCCGCAGCCAACTGGAACTCTCATCCCCGCTGTCATTCCCGATCGGGGGCGGCATTGCCGTTGCTTTGGCCGCGATTGGCTATGGCCTCGGTGAAAATGGTGCCACCACCGTTCACGCAGCCATCCCCGCCACCGGCAACGCCGCCGCTCTGGCCGGGATCTTCTTGAATGCCGGTCTTGCCCCCTATGGCCTCAGCCTCAAGGGTCAAACGGGGTTCCCCCCGGATGCCGCTGATATCACCCCATTGGTGCAGGCCACCCTGGAGGGCGGGACCGACGGTGTGGCCTTCATCATGACCCCCGACCTGATCAACAAGTATCTGCTAGCCCTGCCCAATCTGGGTGCCGACCCCCTCTTGGTGTCCTCACCGCTGGTCTACTCCCAGACGAACTTCGACATCGTGGGCGATGCCGCCGAAGGCCTCATCCTGGCGGGACAGATCCTGCCCTCCACGTACACCGAGAATCCCGGCATACAGCGGTTCCACGATGACTTAGACGCCATCGGGTCTGATGCCGCCCGCAGCGAGTTGGCGATAAATACCTGGGCGTCGTATCACATCGTGGCCGACATCATGAGGACCATGGACCCGGAGGCCATCGACTCGGCATCACTGGTTGCCGCCATGGAGGCCGCCGGGGAAATCCACTTCGATCCGCTACCACCGTTCAACTGGGCAGAGCCGATCATGGCGTATCCACCGGCTTCCCGAACGTTCAGCGACTATGTGGTCCTCTCCGAAGTTCGCAATGGCCAGATCGTAGCCCTGACCGGAGAATACGTAAGCCTCTCGCGATGATCCTCTGACGACCTGGAGGCGTCATGTCAACAGCTGAAGCCCACCGGACTCAGGAAGAATTCGGGGACACCGCCGAGCGGCACGCCGCCGCGTTGCCCTCAATTCCCGCCCCAGCCCGCATCCGTCAAGTCCTCGCCCAGCAATTCACAGAGTGGGGTGTCAGCTTTCTGAGCCGATTCCCCAGCCTGAAGCCGCTGGTGGACAAGCCCCGGACCCAGCCGATGAAGTCGGGGGCCTACCGCCTCTACCAATGGTGGAAGAGCCCCTATGGCGTACCAGAAAAGCCGGCCTCGGTGGGCGAAATCCCCTGGGACTACGTCGAGGAGAGCCAGGACAAGATTCCGTTCCAAGGGCTGCGGGAGTACTGGTACCCGGCCATTGAGTCGAAGGACTTGATGCACAACGAGCTGAAGCCGGTGACCTTGCTGGGCGACAACATCGTGTTGTTCCGAGATGCCGAGGGTCGGGCTCGAGCTCTCCAGAACCGCTGCCCCCATCGAGGACCGCTGTTGTCGCTGGGACAAGTCGGCGTGTGGGCGCCGGGAACCCTCACCTGCCGCTACCACGGCATGACCTTTGATGGAGACGGCGAGTGCGTCGCTTTTTTGGCTGACGGTCCCAACAGCAACGCGTGCGGAAAAGTCCGAGCCCGGTCGTACCCGGTAGAGGAGATCAGGGGTGTCGTGCTCGTCTACATGGGAGATAGAGAGCCCCCGTCCTTCCTGGAGACCTTTCCCCATGCCCAAACCGTGTTCGGCCAAAAGCTCCTCATGGTCCAACAGCTCGACCTGCCCTATAGCCACCTCAACATGTTGGATAACACCGTGGACATGACCCATGTGGGCTGCCTCCACCGGACGTGCTCGCTGTTCAATGGACAGAAGCCGGCCGGTGACTTGGAGTTCGAGGAGATCTTCGACGGCCAGGGCCTCCACGTGTGGTACACGGAGCCCGATGAACACCCGGGGACGTTCAGCATCGACCACATCGAGTGGCTGCTGCCCAATCTCGTGTACCACGCTCCCGGGGATCTGGCTGGACCCCTCGATGAGGGTTACTTCTGGTTCGTTCCCCGCGACGTGGGCAGCTTCACCGGATGGCTGATCATGGGGAAGACGGACTTCGGCACCCCCATGCGCAACACGTTGGCCGCCCAGGCCATCAATCTCATGATGGGGCGCTTCTTCGGCCGCATATACCCGTGGCCGGGCAGCATCACCAGCTGCATCTACGGGGGCGACGCCGTTTTGCAAGCCGCCCAAGGGCGGGTGGCCCGTTGGGATATGGACCGGTTAGCTCGAACTGATCGCCCGGTGGTCAAGATCCGCCGGATGCTCCAGGCGGCCCACCAAGAAGAGGTGGCTGAGCGCCAAGCGCGCGACGAGCAGAAGGTCCACCGGATCCGCCGCCCCGAACCGGCCGCGGAGGAGCCGGCGACCACATGAGCATTGCGACGCCCGACCACACCACCGATATCGATGTCCGCGACGACCTGATCGACGCCCACAGGTACTACTGGGACCATCTCTCGAAGCCTGGGACGTGGTGGTCGGGCGCCGAACGGGTGGCCATCGCCCGCGAGACCCGCTTGGCCCGCCAGTGTGCCCTCTGCTTGCGTCGGAAAGCGGCATTGTCGCCCTACGGGATTGACGGCGTACACGATGATTCTGGCAGCGGGCTAGCCCCCGGAGTGATAGACGCCGCCCACCGGATCGCCACCGACGCCGGTCGCCTGACGAAGTCGTGGTTTGATTCGGTTATCGATGACCAGTTCACCGATGCGCACTACGTGGAGCTTTTGGGGATCGTGTCTTCGGTGATGTCGATTGACACCATCCACATCATTTTGGGCCTTCCCCTGGATCCGCTCCCCGAGCCGTTACCCGGGGAGCCGTCTCGCCAGCATCCCGCTGGGCTCGAGGACATCGGCGGCTGGGTACCGGCGATAAATCCAAGCAAGGCATCCTCCAGCGAAAGGGACCTGTTCGCCACCCGGCGGGCCAGCAATGTGTCCAAGTCGCTGAGCCTGGTGCCCGAGGAACACCGATCGATGAAGCGGGTCTTGGCCGCTCAGTATCTCCCCATCGAACTGGTGCCCTCACCGGGCGAGAACGGGGGGCGGGCCATCAGCAGAGCGCTGATGGAACTGGTCGGAGCGCGGACTTCAGCCATCAACGAGTGCTTCTATTGAACGAACGGCCATTCGTTCCTGTTCCGTGAGAACAGCAAGCTCGACGGCACACCAGGCGACCCGGTCGCCGCCACCGACCGGACCCGAGACAGCGGTGTTGTTGGTGGCAGCGAACTGCTCGACCTGGCCGACGCCGCTTTGACCAATCCCGATCAAATGCCCGAAGCCCGGGCTGCCGTCATCCACCGCTTGGGCGAGGCCGCGCTGGTGGACGCCGCCGGTGTGATCGGTGCCTTCCAGCGGATGAACCGGCTGGCCGACGCAACTGGTTTGCCGGTCGACAAACCCCTGGCCGTGCTGACCGCGGGCCTGGACGACGAACTCGGCATCCAGGGGTTTTACACCGCACAGCACTCCAAGAGGCTGCCATGGGTGGTGCGCAAGCTGGGTCAGATAATGCGTCCATTCGGGAGCGTAATGATGAAGGTGCTTGCCCCTAAGAACGACGTCTGATTGCTCCCGTGCGATGAGGTCAGAGACAGCGCCGGCCTTTTTCCTCGACGATTCTCCCTATCCAATCCGAGAAGGGGTCCTCGAAGCGTACCGCGAGCTGTGGCAGCGCTTCTCCGAACCGGGAGACTCCTGGACCGGAGCCCAGCGCATCGCCATCGCCCAGGAGAGCCGAGATGCCAAAGACTGCGATCTCTGCGTCCGACGCAAACAGCAGCTCAGCCCCTATGGCCTGAATGAGAGCCACGTCCTATCCGACAACGGGAAGCTCATCGGGGCGGCCGCGGTGGACTGCGTCCACCGCATCGTCACCGACCCTGCCCGTCTGAGCCGCCGAATGGTGGAGGACGCCCGCAGCTCCGGGTTGTCCGATGAGCAGATCGTGGAGCTGATCGGGATCACCTGCGTGACGATGGCCATCGACGAGCACTACCGGGCCCTCGGCTTGCCGCTGGCGCCGCTACCCGAGCCAGTCCCCGGTCCTCCTCGCGGCCGCCGTATAGCTGAGGATCGGCAGGAAATCGGTACTGCTTACGTGCCGATGTTGGCCCGAGACAGCGCGGTGGGCGACGAAGCCGATCTGTGGTCTGGCCGTCGCACCGCCATTCACATCATCCGGGCCCTCAGCCTGGTGCCCGACGCGCTCCGGGACCTAACGATCCTCAGCAATGAGCAGTACCTCACGCTGGAAGAGGCCCCTGCGTTCGCCCTCCAACCAGAGGGCCGGGCCATTGACCGCCTTCAGATGGAATTGCTTGCCACCCGCGTCTCACAGGTCAACGAGTGCTTCTATTGAGCGGTCGGCCATGCCACGGCGTTCCGTGTGGCCGCCGACATGAACAAAGCCGATGCCGATGTATCGCTGCTGAACCAGGCCGAGAGCGGCCTCCCGCAGGAAGATGGCCAAGAAGTGGCCTATGCCGCCGAATTGGCCGCCTTCGCCGAAGCCCTCGCCGGTGGCGACACCGGGGCACTGGCCGCGGCACGAGCCGAACTCGATGCCGTGGCGGGCCGCGCCGTGACGGCCGACGCGGCGGCCATTGCCGCCAATTTCCAGTGCATGACCCGAGTGGCCGACGCCACCGGTATCCCCTTGGACACTCCCATGATGGCGGCCAGCCAGTCGGTGCGAGACAAGCTGGATTTCCACCAATACGCATCCGCGACGAACAGCAAGCCGATCCCCCGGCCACTGCGACCCGTTGCTCGATTGCTGGGCAAAGCGATCCCGGTCATCTTGAAACGGGTGCGCCTGAAGCTGTGAGGGATAGTGATGGCTGAAGCAAGCAACGAACGGCGAGTGCTGTTGGTTGGTTCATTGCCGTATCAGGATGAGGCATCGGCCATGGACCGGGCAGTGGAGCTGATCCAAGATCGGCTCATCGCCCTGCCCGACGGCGAGATCGGCGAGCGGTCAGAGCGCTTCCCCAACGGCGCTCGTTCTGGTTGGGTCGTCGGTCTGTCCGAGCATCTCAAGGCAGAGACCGACCTGTTCAAGGTTGTCAACCCCGGCAAAATGAACGAGCAGGGTCTTCCCGTCAACTTCCGGGGGCTGACCCGGTTGCGCCCGAGACTCAATCCCGATGAGCTGGGCGAACGGCTCTATCTGGGCTATGACCAATTCGCGCTGAGCAGTTGGCCCCATTTTCAACAGCTCCGCGAGACCACCGGGAACCGAGCGCTGAGATTTCAGATCGGCTTTCCCTCAGCCCTTGACGCCGCTTTCACCATGCTCAGCCCCCCGAAGGCTCTTCGTTACTACCCGGCCTACGCCGCAGCCCTGGCCCGAGACGCCGATGCCATAGCAACCCAATTGGGTGCCGAGAATCTCTTGTTCCAGATCGAAGCTCCTGCCGAGGTGATGGCAGCTCACAAGCTCCCCAAACCCCTGGTCAGGCTAACGCTGAGACCGATCTTGAACCTGGTGAAGCGACTCGACCCTCAGGTGCCCATCGGTATCCATCTGTGTTTCGGCGATCTCAACAACGAATCGCCTTTCACGCCAAAGAGCGCCGACCGGCTGGTGTATTTTGCCCAGCAGCTCATCAACCGCTGGCCGTCGTCTCACTCGATGGCCTACATACACCTGCCATTTGCGGCGGGAAAGTCGCCACCCCCCAAGAAGGCGAAGGCCTACCGCGCCCTGCGCGACCTGAAACTGCCTCTGGGCACTCGCCTAGTAGCCGGCTTTGTGCACGAGGAGATGTCAATGCAGGAGCAGACTGAACTCCTCCAGGTGATTGAAGAAGCCAGGGGAGACCCGGTCGACATCGCCACCGCCTGCGGCCTGGGCCGACGGCCCACCGAGGACGCCGATCTGCTCCTCCAACGGTGCGCTGAACTGGCCTCAGCAAGCTGAGCGCCCGATAGCCCTCGCTCGGGTTACAAGAACTTGCGACCGGCGAGGTGCGGACCTCCGGGCATGTTCCTGGTGATCCAATAGGAACCGCAGGAGGCCAACTCGACCTCGGCGGTGATGATGTGGTTCCAGGCGGTGGCCATGTCGCGGAATATCTTCTCCAGCTTCCGGCCCCGGAACACCGCGGACGAGCCCGCCATGTGGAAGATGAGGTCGACGGCTTCCTTGCACACCTGGGTGGTGTAGATCATCGATTGGCGCAACAGAACCTTGTGCTCGAGGTCGCAGTCTTTGCCATGCTCCGCGTTCTCAAGGGCGTCGATCACCGTCTGGTGGGTGAACAGGCGGGCCGACCGCACCATGGAGTCGGCCTTGGCGTAGTTGATCTGGTGGATCTGCTCGTTGCCCATGAGCATTTTGCGGATCGAACCGGGGGCGGCCTTCTCGGTCATGATCCGGGCGAACTCGTCCAGCGCGGCCTGGGCCAGCCCCAAGGCGTGGGAGGCGTGGGCGTGAACCGGCAGAAGCCGGATTCGGAACATGGGCCGGTCGTAGGTGAGGCCGTGGAACCCCATCTCGTTCACCATGTCGGTGGGAACGAACAGGTCCTCGGCCACCATGTCGATGCTGCCCGTGCCCCGAAGGCCAAGCCCGTCCCAGGTGTCGATGAAGGTGACCTGCTCCACGGGCCACTGACCCATGATCAGCCAGGGCAGCCCGTCGGGGTGCATCACCGTCTGGCCTTCGTCGTCCACCAAAACCGATGCTCCGCCCACATGAGTGGCCTCCGGCGCGCCGCTCATGAACGGCCATCGGCCCGAGATCTGGTAGCCGCCCTCGACCTTGCGGGCCATGCCGCCCCACCGGCCGATCTGCATGGCGTGGATATAGCGGCCCTTCTCGTCTTTGATCTCCTCGAATTTCTCGGGCGGGAGGTAGTTCATGAAGAAGCCGCAGTTGTTCATGGCCAGCCAGCCGATCGACCCGTTGATGGCCGAAAGGCGCTCCGACATGTGGAGCCACTCGATCGGGTCCATCTCCTCGCCGCCGCATTCCTTGGGGATGAACGTTTGGTACATCCCGATCTCCCAAAGGACGTCGATCACCTCGTCGGGCAGGCGGTATCCCTCCTCGATCTCCTCCTCGTGCGCCTCGATGACGGGCTGCGCATAGTTGGCCCGCTCTATGCCGTTCATCTCGCTGATCGGCTTCTGCTGGGTGGTTGCCTCGGCCATGATGTCCCCCTTTGGAAATTTGACAAAGTGTCTACTCGGTGAGTGTATTCTCGGTGAAATGACGAGGCAAGAGGCGGCCATGGCCGAGAGCAAGAATGGGGGGATGGTTGATGCCCCTCCTCGCACCACCCGCCAAGAGCAGGCGGCGGCCACCCGAGCCCACATCGCCGACATCGCCCTCCGTCTGTTCGCCCGGCAGGGCTACTCGGCCACCTCTACACGGCAGATCGCCGAAGAAGCGGAGGTGTCTGAGGGAGCGATCTTCCATCACTTCCCCACCAAGCACGAGATCTTGCGCAGCATCCCCGAATACCGGACGACCTTCATTCGAGAAGCCGAGTTGCTCGTCGAGCAGTCAGACGACGCCAGCGCCGAGACTTTTCTGCGCGCCCTGTTCAGCCGATTCGGAGAGCTATTGGAGACCGAGAGGCACTACGTGAGGCTGCTGCTCACTGAGTCGGGAGCCGATCCGGCCATCGATGACGTCTTCCAGGAGATGATCGATCGCACTACCAGCACGGTGGCTGGATTTCTCGACCGTAGGGTTGCGGCGGGCGAGTTGAGGCGTGACCTCCCCACCCAAGAGGCGGCACAGTCGCTACTTGGCGCTCTTCTGCTGTTCTTGCTGGTCGACCGCACCGGCACTGTTGCTCAACGCCGAACCCGCCTAGCCGCCTACTTCGACAACGTGCTCGACATTTGGCTGGATGGAGTTCGAAGCTGAGAACTCAGCCGGGCGGCTGGATGTGGGCTTCTACTCGGTTGGCGGATTCGTCGATCCAGCCTTTGGAGTTGGCGTAGGCCAGCATTCCGTCGAACTGGGCCTGCCACTCGGCGTCGGCGGCGTCGCCGGCCAGCTCTCGCACGAAGGCGATGTCGATCCACAGGTGGTTGTCCCGTTCTGAGGCGGCGGCCCGGCCATCGAAAGCGGCCACCGCGGCGGTCACGTCGCCGTCGATTGCCACATGGAACTCCCGGAAGTTGCCTGCGTCCTCGAGGGTGATGGTGTCGGCGATGGCGATGAACATGGCCCCAGCCTTGCGCTTAGCGAGGGCGGGTGTCGATCCGAGCGCTGAAGGGGAGCGACACCACCGCGGTGATGATCACCATGCCCATGAGCAGGTCGATGGCCTGCGACGCTGAGGCCGCGGTGGTGGCGAACGTGAGCCCGAGAGCCACACCGATGGTGGTGGCCACCCGCTGGGAGGTGAAGTTGATTCCCGAGGCCAAGGAGTGCTGGTCGGGGGGCACATCGACCACTGCGGCAGCCATCAACGAGGGGAACACCATGCCGGTGGCCACCCCGATCACGGTCATGCCCGCCACGAACACCGCAGCGTTGGGCTCATCGCCCAACAACACCCACAACATGATGGTGCCGCCCACATAGATTGCGGTGCCGGGCAGGATGAACATGCGATGGCCGGTGCGGTGCGCCACCCGGCCGATGAGCACCCCGACCACCCCGGCGAACAATGCCAGCGGCGCCACCGCGAAGCCTCCCTCGATGGGAGTCCACCCCCAAGACCGGATGACGATCACGGTGAAGCCGAAGAACATGCCGAACCACGACGACGCGAAGACCAGCATGGCCAGGTTGCTCCGGCGGACATTGGGGAAGCGGAACAGCCGCAGCTCCACCAGCGGGTTGGGGTGGTGCCACGTGCGCAGCACGAACAGCCCGAACACCACCAGGCCCCCGACAATGCTGCCCACCACCTTCCCGTCCAGCCATCCCCACGGATCGCTTTGCACGATGCCCAGGGTGACCAAGGCGGTGGCCCCGGCCACCATCACTCCACCGAGGGGATCGGGCAGCGCCTTGGTCTCGCCGCTGAGGGACTCTCGGTACACCAGCGGCACCACAATCAGGACGACGAAGCAGAAGGGAATGTTCAGCCAGAACATCCACTCCCACCCGAACCACTCGATGGCCAAGCCCCCCACCGGAGGGCCGACCGCCGAGGATGTGCCGCCCGCCACCGCCCAGATGCCAACGGCCAACGGCAGCCGGTTGGCGGGGATCGTGGCCAACAGCAGCGCCACCGCAGCGGTGTTGATGATCGAGGAGGCCACCGCCAGCACCGCTCGAGCCCCGATCAGCACCGCCACTGAGGGGGCCAACCCGCCCAGCACCGATCCGACCAAGAACAAAAGCGTCCCAACCAGCAGCATCCGCCGGCGGCCCAGCCGGTCGGCCAGCACACCGGCAGGCACCAGGGTGGCCGCCCCCACAATGGTGAAGATGTTGGTCACCCACGACAAGGTCGGGTCGGAGGTGCCCGGAAACGCCTCGCCGAGGGCCGGGTAGCCCACCGTCATGATCGACAGGCCGATGCCGGTGAGGGAGGCCGCGATCACCAGCGTGGTCAGGCCAATCGCCGGATGCCCAGTGACCGGTTGGGGCGCCGCCGCTGCGGTCATTTAGCTTTGGGGTGGGCGGCGTTCCAAGACACGACCGGCCACGCTAGACGAGGTACAGACCATGAGCAGTGAGAGCACAGGCGAAACCGTGACCGAGGTCCTCGGCGGCGACATCCTGGTGGCCCAAGACGGCGGCGTGCGCACCCTCACCTTGAACCGCCCCGACGCCCACAACGCCATCACCCCCGACCAGCGGAACTTCCTGGCCGACGAATTTGCCCGCATCAGCGAAGACCTGTCGGTGCGAGCAGTGATCTTCACCGCCAACGGCAAGGGGTTCTGCACCGGGGCCGATCTGCGGGTGGCCCGGCCCGATCAGGTTCGACCTCCGGGCGCCCCCGACCGGGCCATCATGGAGGTGGCCCGAGGCATCAAGGTCGGGGCTCAGAAGCTGATATCGGCCATCTTGGACTGTGAGAAGCCTGTTATCGCCGCGGTCAACGGGACCGCCGCCGGCATGGGCGTCCATATGGCGGTGGCCTGCGATCTGGTGGTCGCGGCCGAGGGGGTGCGGTTCATCGAGGTGTTCGTCCGGCGCGGCCTAGTGCCCGACGCTGGCGGCGTGTACCTGCTGCCCCGACTGATCGGTCCGCAAAGGGCCAAGGAGTTGATGTTCTTCGGCGACGATGTGAGCGCGGCCGACGCCGCGGCCATGGGCCTGATCAACCGGGTGGTACCGCCTGACGAGCTGATGCCCGCGGCCCGGGCATGGGCCGAGCGACTGGCCGCCCAGCCCACCAAGAGCCTGACCATGAGCAAGCTGCTGGTGAACCGCAGCTTCGAGACCAGCCGACAGACCATGTTCGAAATGGAGTCGTGGGCCCAAGAAGTGCTGATGGCCGGCGAGGACGCCGACGAGGGGGTCAGCGCCTTCAAGGAGCGGCGGGACCCGAACTGGAAGGGCTGGTAGCTACCCCGCGCTGGCTAAGCCACGGCCGATAGCGGCCAACTGGCGGCTGCCGCCGCCGAAGGTGTTCTCCAGCTGCTTGACCCACAGGAAGTAGCGATGGACGGGGTAGTCCACATCGGCCCCCATGCCGCCGTGTAGATGCTGAGTGGCGTGTACCACCCGCTGGCCGGCATCGGCCGACCACCATTTGGCCACCGCAGCAGCATCGGCGATCTCGGCCGCTGAGCGGCCCTCGTCGATGAGCCAGGCTGCCTGGAGCAGAGTGACGCGCATGCAGTCGTTGTCGATGTAGCAGTCTGCCGCCCGCATGGCCACCCCCTGGTTGGTAGACAACGGGCGTCCGAACTGCTCGCGCTCCGACGTGTAGGCCGCAGCCATGGCCGTGGCCTCCTCGCAGCAGCCCAGCACCACCGCGGCCACCGCCACCTGGGCCCGTGCCAGGGTCCACTCCACAATCGACTGGCCGTCGGCGCCGTCCAGCTTCGCTTCATCACCAACGACCGCCGACCTAAGCGTTAGCTCGCCGTGAAGCTCGCGGTTGGTGGTCTCGCTCAGCGTCACCTCTGCTCCGTCGGTGTTGAGATCAACCAGAAAGACCACTAGGCCATCGCCGTCTCCAACGGTGCGGGCAGGCACCACTACGGCATCGGCCACCCCCGCGGCGGGAACCGCCGGTTTGGATCCATTCAGTTCCCAGGTCCCGTCTTCGTGGCGGGCCGCGGTCACCGACGGAGACAGCGCCTCGTTGGCCCCCCATTCCGAGAACGCCCCGGTCAGCACGGCCTGGCCTGACACAACCGCCCTCAGCCAGCGGTCCCGCAGCGCCGGAGTGCCGAACTCGGCGATGGGCATGGCCCCCAGCACCAAGGTGGGCCACAGCGGCACAGGCGCCACCCGGCGACCCTGCTCTCGCAGCACCAATGCGGTCTCGACCATGCCGAGGCCGAGGCCGCCGTGCTCCTCGCCAATCGACACTCCCAGCAGGTCGGAGGCGGCCAGGGTGGCCCACAGCTCCCGGTCGAAGCGGTCGGCGCTGCGCTCCACCTCGGCCACCCGGTCAGATCCCGCCGAACCGGTAAACACCTGTTCGGCCAGCGCGGCCACCGCCTCTTGCGACTCGCTGAAATCGAAATTCACCGTCGCCCGCCCCGAGTCATCTTCAGCCCGGTCCAGGCCACGATCTCCCGCTGGACCTCGTTCACGCCGCCGCCGAAGGTGTTGATCTGAGCGGTGCGGGCCGCGGCCTCCACCCGGCCAGCCAGCAAGGCACCTGGGCTTCCCTCTCGGATGTGGGCACCCGCTCCCAGTACTCCCAAAAGCAGGTGATAGATGTCGCTCACCGCCTCCGTGCCGTACACCTTCACCGCCGACGCCCGGGCCGGGGTCAGCGAATCGGCGGCCACCGCGGCGGCCATCTGCCAGTTGAGCAGCTTCATAGCCTCCAACTTGGCGTGGCACCGGGCTAGATCCATCTGCACCCATCCCTGGTCCAGCACCGAAGCCTCGGCCCCGTCGCCAGCCAGCGTTACAGCCGGAGTGTCAGCCGCCCATGCCGCCACTTCGTCATAAAGCTGGAACGACAGCGCCCCCACCGCGGCCAGTCCCACCCGCTCGTGGTTGAGTTGGCTGGTGATGAGCTTCCACCCCTCGTTCTCGGCGCCCACCAGGTTGGCAACCGGTACCCGCACCTCGTCGTAGTAGGTGGCCGTGGTGGTGGCGTTGCCCACGGTGACGATCGGGGTATGGGAAAAACCGGGGCTGTCGGTAGGCACAATGATGATGGAGATGCCCTTGTGGTTGGGAGCATCGGGATTGGTCCGGCAGGCCAGCCAGATGTAATCGGCTTCGTTGGCCCCCGAGGTGAATATTTTCTGGCCGCTGATCACCCATTCGTCACCGTCTCGCACCGCCCGGGTAGTGAGCGACGCCAAGTCAGTGCCCGCCCCCGGCTCGCTGTAGCCGATGGCGAACTGGATTTCACCGGCCAGAATGCCGGGCAGATAGGCCGCCTTGTGCTCTTCGGAGCCGTGGGCCATGAGCGTCGGGCCCACGGTGTTGAGAGTCACGAACGGCATCGGACAGCCCGACCGCTGGGCCTCGTCGAAGAAGATGAACTGGTCGATGACCGACCGGCCCTGGCCGCCGTAAGCCTTGGGCCAGCCGATGCCCAACATGCCGTCCCGCCCCAGTTGGCGGAAGATCTCCAGCCGGACCGGGCTGGTCTCGTGAGCCCCCATGAGGGCCTCGCGCACCTCGTCGGTCATCAGACCGGCGAAGTACGCCCTCAGCTCAGAACTGAGAGCGCGCTGTTCGTCTGTGTAGTCGAGATGCACCGAGTCGCGACGCTACCAACGCCGGTGGTGCAGCACCGTTTTGGAAGGGATGAGACGCGGTGGATCAGAGAGCGTCGGCGCCCTGCTCGCCGGTGCGGATGCGGGTGAGGCCCTCCACCGAAGAAGTCCAGATCTTGCCGTCGCCAATCTTGCCGGTGCGGGCCGCGCCCGCGATGGCCTCGGTGGCCGCGGCCAGCGAGGAGTCGTCCACTACTACCTCGATACGCGATTTCGGGGTGAACGACACCTTGTACTCAGTGCCCCGGTAGGTCTCTGTGTGACCGCCTTGGCGGCCAAAGCCCTGGGCCTCGCTCACCGTCATGCCCTGAACGCCGACCTCGGCCAGCGCCTCTTTGATGTCTTCAACCTGGTGCGGCTTAACCACCGCGGTGATGAGCTTCATTGATGCCGTCCTTTCTGGTCGCCGATGGGGACGCTATCAGGTCAATACAAAAGAGGCAACAACTAAGGAATAGCCGGTATTTTCCCAAATATTGTGCTTTATGCATCAGTACATTAGTACAATGTCGGTGTGCGGATTTGGATAGACGAGAGCTCGCGAATCCCGCCCTATGAGCAGCTTCGGGCCCAGCTCCGATTGATGGTGTCGTCGGGCCGGCTCAAGCCCCGCGAGCGGCTGCCGCCCATCCGGTCGCTGGCCGCAGAACTGGGCCTGGCCCCGGGAACGGTGGCTCGGGCCTATCGGGAACTGGAATGGGAGGGAATCATGGAGGGCCGAGGCCGGGCCGGCACGTTCGTGGTTGACGAGCCCCCGGTGGCGTTCTCAGTGGTGGAACGACAACTGGCCGACGCCGCCGAGGCCTTCGCCGCAGAAGCCGATCGTCTGGGTGTGGGCCAACAAGCTGCCCTGTCAGCCTTGGAGACCACCTTTGCCTCCCGTTCCGACCCCGAACAGGATTCCGGCTAGCCCCTCTCCCTTGACCAGAGCCTGCTCAGCCCAACACCACCGAGGGGTCGGGCACCAGGTCGCGGGCCAACCACTGGAACATCCGCCAGCCGTTGTCCGCCGAGAACAGCGAGGCCTCGACTTCTTTGGCCGCCTCCTCGCTGATGGGTTTGGCATCAGGGGCTTTCACATGCACCTCGGCCACCCGCTCGGCAGCCACAAACCACCCCACGGCCTCGCCCGGTGAGCGCCCCCCGGTGAGCAGCCCGTGATTGCGGAGGATGCACACCCGGCTGGGGCCCATGGCCTGGGCGATGGCCTCGCCGCCATCGACATCGTTCACCTCAAGGTTGTCGCCGTCGTAGAGCGATTGGTCGAACACAAAAGCGCACGACTCCTGGCTGATAGCCCGAAACAGCTCCACGTTGGCCGACCACGGCGTGCCGTAGGGAGTGTGGGTGTGAGCAGCCGAGGCTAGATCGGGGCGGGCGTTCAGGATCGGCCAGTGGATGTGGTACGCCGCGAAGTTGACCCCGTTTTCGAGGGGACCGGCCACGCCCTGGCCGTCGGGGCCCACCAGAGTGAGGTTGTCGATGGTGGCATCGCCGAAGCGGATGCCGTAACCCAGCACCCAGAAGTGGTCGGTGAGGATCGGGTCGCGGGCGGTGATGTGGCCGTCGCCAGTTTGCCCCCAGCGCATGGCGGCAAAGATGCGATAGCCAATGGCCGCCTCCCACTTGCGCAGAAGGCGAAGATCCTCAAGATCGGTTACCACAGGAGGGGCGGCGTCATAGGTGACGCCCGGATACCGGTCTAGCGCCAGTGCCATGGCCAAATGATACTTGTGGAATGAGCAGATGAATACCCCTTGGACTGACTAGAACTGTGCCATGGCCCATCTGAATCTGAGCGCCGATGAGGTGCTCACCACCACCCGAGCGGTGCGTCGGCGGCTGGACACCTCCCGGCCGGTGGCACCGGAGCTGATCACCGAGTGCTTGGAGATTGCCGTGCAGGCCCCCACGGGATCGAACCGGCAGAACTGGCGGTTCATGGTGGTTACCGAGCCCGATCTCATAGCAGCGCTGGCCGACCTGTACCGCCGAGCCGGTGAGGTGGCCGGCGACTATCTGGGCGTGCTCCCCCGGCTGGAGGTGCCGGACCCAGCGCAGCTGGAGGCCGCAAACGAGAAGATGTACGCCTCGGCCGGCCACTTGTCCGCCCATCTTCACGAGGTGCCGGGAATGCTGATTCCGTGTCTGGTGGGACGGGTTTGGGACCATCCCCCGGTAACGGTGGCCTCCCATGTGGGCTCTGTCATCCAAGCGGCGTGGTCGTTCATGCTGGCTGCTCGGGAGCGGGGCATCGGCACGGTGTGGACCACCATCCATCTCTGCTACGAGCAAGAGGCGGCTGAGTTGCTAGGCATCCCCTACGACGAAGTCATGCAGCTCGCCCTCATCCCGTTCGCCCACACCATCGGCACCGACTTCCGCCCCGCCCGCCGCGAGCCCCTGGAACTGGTCACCCGCTGGAACCGCTGGTAGAGCATCCCTCTAGGATCCTCCCATGGACCCAGCACAGGCTCTGGACTATGTCCGGGAGAACACCAATGCCGTACTAGCCACCGCAAGAACTGATGGCACCCCGCAGATGTCGCCGGTCACCTTGGCGGTGGTGGGCGACACGGTGGTGATGAGCACCCGGGAAACGGCCTACAAGACAAAGAACCTTCGCCGCGACCCCCGCAGCTGGCTGTGCGTGTTCCCCCGCAACTTCTTCGGCGACTGGGTGCAGATCGAATGCCAGGCTGAGATCATCTCCGGACCGGATGCGCTGGAGCCACTGGTCGAGTACTACCGCACTTTGCGGGGCGAGCACCCCGACTGGGACGAATACCGCCAAGCCATGGTCGATGACCAGCGCTGCCTGGTGAGGTTCCACATCCTCCGCGCCGGCCCCGACCGCTCGGGCTGACCTTTGGAAGGCGCTGGTCAGCCTTCGTCGACTATGCGCCGCAGCTTTTTGTCGAATTTTGCCCGGTAGTTGAGATCGTGCCGGTGGGCGTCCCTCTTCTCCTCGAATAGCGCATCGATCAGCCCCGACATCTGCCCGGAGGTCTTGAGGAGGGGGATCACCTGCCGGTGGTCAATGCCCCGCTCGTCCAGCAACTTCTTCACAAGGTCAACCTGGCGGCTGCTCGGCGGATTGGTCGAGCCTCGGGAGACCCGCCTCATGGCTTGCTGGCTTCTCTCCCGCCAACCTTGGTTGGACGCCTGGATCAAGTCCACCGCGGTGCCCTTGCTCCACTCGGCGGCCAAGTGCTGCGCCAGCGCCAGGGTTGCCGCCGCGTCCGATCCTGCGTCATGGGCTTTCTGCTCTATGCCCAACTCTTGGCACAGCGTGGTCAGGCGGTACGACTTGGTCCGCTCCGGCCACACCAGATGGGCCATCCGCAGCGTGCACCCGATCGACCCAAAGGCCGGCTCGGGCTGCTCGTAGTGGGTCATGGCAGAGTTGATGCAATTGAGATCGAATTCCGCATTGTGGGCAATGACAGTCCGCCCGCCAATGAAATCAACCGCTTTGGCCCAAACCTCCGGAAACCCTGGTGACGCCACCGTGTCTTCTGCCGTGATGCCGTGGATACCCACATTCTTGATGTCGTATCGATTGCCGGGTGGCTTAACGAGCCACGACCGCGAGTGGATTTTGCCGTCGAGAATCGCGGCAACCCCCACCTGACAGACGCTGCTCGGGCTGCTGGTGGCCGTCTCGACATCCACCGCGGCCACACCGGCCAAATCGACTCGACTCAAACTCCGCCCTTCCAGATTCGAGCTGACCTCGAATCATCGAGCCAACCCCCATCGTTGCTGCGCCCAAAAGTTACATCGCCATTCCATGACACGCCTATGTCGGACATCGGGGGCCCACTGAGGATTCACATCAGGGCCACGTATGGCACCTGGGGTCGAGATTCAATTGCGCAGAACAGGATTGTGCTGGGCTAGCTGGTAGGTGGTGGTTCCGAAATCGGGAAAGGGATCCGGAGGGGCCTTGATTTTGTTGCGACCCGACGGATCTTGATCGACCTGCCAGTTGCAGTCGTGGACCAGGTGATGGCACCCGGGGCAGAGCTGGGCGAGATTGGGAATGTCCGTGGGCCCGTCGTCTAACCAATGCTGTATGTGGTGGGCCTCGCACCGTTCAGGCGGCGCATGACAACCGATGCACCCTCCATCGCGAGCAGCGAGCATCATCCGCTGGGCCAAAGAAGCCGACCGCTGAGACCGGCCCAGCCACAACGGCTGGCCCCTGGCATCGGAAAACGCTGTGTACACATCGGCATCGTCCACAAACCGAGCCAACATCTCTGGAGGCACCGGCTGCCCATCGTCGAGCCGGGGCTGGCCGAGCTCACCAGTGAAGGCGTCATATTCGGAAATGATCAGAAGCGACGCTGGCGCCGCTCGCTGTGGGCCGTCGCGGGTAATCAGCTGCAAGAGTGCGTCAGCGTTTCGCTGCAAGTACGTGATCTTGCTGTCAGGCTTCTCTTCCCGGCGAAACGCCTCAGCCATCTTGGCCAGGGCCATGCTGGCCCGGCGACCGGCCATGTAGTCGAAGTGGGCATACAGTTTCCACGACCCGTCGGGCTCTTGAGTGATCGACGCCTGGCGATCCTCGTGCTGCTGCTTGTACTTGGTGTAGTCCCGGACCTCAGCCCGCTCCCGGCGCAATGCGTAGCGAGACAACAGATCAGCTGGCACCGCCTTGGCGTCATTCAAGATGACCTCTTCGCTGCGGTAGTCGGGCTTCCCAGCCAATCGGTCAATCACCCGAGCATGGCCCGAGGTGATCTCGCCCGCAGCCAACGCCTCCAGCGTCGCCGGAAACTGCTCCGACAACGACACCGCCAACTTCACATCCGAGCTCGCCCGCCCCGCCGACTCCAACACCCGCTCGCGCAATACAGCCGACGCAGCCCGGGACGTACTCCTACGAGCCCGCTCAGCCAAAGCCTCAGCCAATTTGCCCTCAATCATCGATCGAGCCCGACCAAGTTGCTCGACACGATCATCCAAGTCATCAAGCGGCATTTCTCCGACATCAGCACGAATAACACGAAAAACAATCTCCGGCTCTAAGACATCGATATCGGTGCCAAAATCGGCTATCGCACCCATTGCGCCAGCGATTTCCATGTCGACGAGAATACTGGCTACCTGTGACAATTACTCTGACGTGATCCCAATTTGAGATGTACGGAACCACCATCCTTCGGTGGCATTATCCGGCGGCCCTCCTACACAGTTGAGTTGCAAAGGATAACTCCTGTCGGGCTGAGTTACTCTTATTCTCCTTTCATCTTTATGCTGATAGCCGAAGACCCAATACCGTTGGTTCACGCATCGAGCCGGTTTCGCTAGATGAAGAGTGAAAAATTGGCAACCATTGAGATCGATCTTATCACGCCCAAGTCAAACTCGATCCGGAACTAGAACGCCTGTTGTAGTGGTTGGGCTTGGCTGCAGGGAAGGCAGATCTGTATTTCCTTGAAGGGAGAGTTCAGATCTCCCGAACATGAAGACCAGCGCCCGTATGACCAAAATGGCACCTCTCCAATGAGGGGGGGGTTCTGAAGCCCCCCGAATGTGGCTAGCGTTCATCAAGCACCAGAGTCGATTCGCGCTTCAATGAAGGGGGCCCTTAAACCCCTCGAACGAGCTTGAGGTTCTTGAACGCGTGGGCCTCGTCGATACTTCAATGAAGGGGGGGCTCTATATCCCCCCGAACAAGGATAGGCATATCAAGTAAGGATTAGCATATGGCTGCTTCAATGAAGAGGGGGCTCTATATCCCCCCGAACTGAGCCCGAGCTGGCCGACAGCGTGGTGAACCTGAGCTTCAATGAAGGGGGGGCTCTATATCCCCCCGAACGCGACGTTTTCTGGATGTGGGTGATGAGGTCCTTGCGGCTTCAATGAAGGGGGGGCTCTATATCCCCCCGAACGCGACACCGCCGGCGACGACTGGCTCTACCTAACCGCTTCAATGAAGGGGGGGCTCTATATCCCCCCGAACGGGGATCATCTTCGGGGTGTGGGAGGTGCTGCACGAGCTTCAATGAAGGGGGGGCTCTATATCCCCCCGAACCAGAATGCAGAGTCTCTATGGACAGGAGCTATATCAGCTTCAATGAAGGGGGGGCTCTATATCCCCCCGAACCTGTAAGTGTTTTGCAAAAACACTATTCACTAGTAGGCTTCAATGAAGGGGGGGCTCTATATCCCCCCGAACTGAGGGTGTACGACTACGACCCGGCGGAAATACCCGGCTTCAATGAAGGGGGGGCTCTATATCCCCCCGAACTCAGAAGCTGCGCGATGAGGGTGCCATGCTGGCGGCGCTTCAATGAAGGGGGGGCTCTATATCCCCCCGAACCCGAGCGCGTCGGCTAGGGTTGGGGCCATGGCCTTGCTTCAATGAAGGGGGGGCTCTATATCCCCCCGAACCCGGAGAGATCGACACGCTCATCGACCACGTTCTTGCTTCAATGAAGGGGGGGCTCTATATCCCCCCGAACGGCTCGCTTTAATCGTCCGCAGTGACCTGCCGGTATGCGGATGCTTGCGAGCGGTTGTGGTTAGGAAGCATTTTTTCGGTCATATTCAGTTGTCAAGGAGCGCCATATCGCCTGTATTCATGCGGTTTCGAGCGCTGCCGGGTACTTTAGAGCCCACCTCAGCGCTCGCATCACAGAATGACTGGGCCACTAGTCGGCAGGGGGACGGAAACTCCCATGAACTGAAAGCAGTCTCTGCCCCTCTGGCTCGGGTCACCGATGTCGATCATAGCAATGGAGTCTTCAGCGTGATGGATGATCTCTCCTAGCTCGGTCTTCATGGCAATCAACTCCATAGCATCGAGGTCGCAAATGAACACGCTGTATTGCATCGGCCAGCCGTAGCCCACCATCGTCTTGTGAACCTTCCTGAGGCGCTTGGGATCACGGATGTCGTATGCCACCAAGAACCTCTTGCGTCCCTGTGCCATGGGCTACCTCGTCATGAACGGCACGTACTCGGGAATCTCGCCAAGCAGATAGGCACCTAGCATTCGCGCTTGAACTTCGAGGACGCGGCGGTAGGTGATCTTGTACCCGTAGACTGGATGGGCCACTTCTTGATCAAGACGGCGTTCATAGGCCGCAATGAATGATCGGCGGCCTTGCTGAGTCATAGCAACGCCTTGAGCCCTTACTATGAATCCGTTCTCCTGAATCTCACCATTGTTGATTACGTTGATCACGACTGAGTCGGCAATGAGGGGGCGGAACTCTTCAGCGAGGTCAAGAGCCAGCGCGGGGCGTCCAAATCTCGGCTTGTGAAAGACACCCAAATAGGGATCAAACCCCACAGCCAGTGCGACAGCAGTTAGATCTTTTGTCAGCAAAGAGTACCCATAGGAAAGCAGACAATTTATGGGATCTCTAGGAGGTCTTCTATTTCGCCCTTGAAAGTCAAATATTCCCAACAAGTCATCTTTCAACATCGCCGAAAACCGTGAGAAATAGAGCCGGGCAGCTGCACCTTCCACACCCAGCAGCGATTCAACAGTGTCTACCTCAGCAGTCTGATCAGCTGTCGCCTTCAACTGCTCCAAGATAGGCTTGACTTCGCTTCGTGAGTTCCGTCGCAGCAGTGTCCTTGAGTTCCTGATCTTCCCTTCGATCATCTTTTGGGCTATCGGCAAACCCGCCTGCGCCGCAATAGCAACTTGACGCCTCCGAAGGTCAACGTGCTTGGACGGCAGCCCATGGGCGATG
>JAJECA010000056.1 GCA_022822265.1 Acidimicrobiia bacterium
TGCGGGCCGTAGCTCAGTCAGGTTAGAGCGCCGGGTTGTGGTCCCGGAGGTCGGGGGTTCAAATCCCCTCGGTCCGCCCAACAAGCCCCTCTAGCTCAATTTGGCAGAGCAACGGACTCTTAATCCGCAGGTTCTGGGTTCAAGTCCCAGGGGGGGTACACGATGACATACCTCCTTAAGGAAGGATGTCGTGGCTGCCGATCCGCAGCCAGACGACATGGCGCTTGCCGGGAATCTGTTGAGGACCCCAGGAGAAGATTGCCCTCCTATCAGGCGCCCACGACATCTCATAGGCGCCTAGCTCCCCTTTCACCTTCTTGACACGCAAACCGGCACGGAACCAGATGAGTCGACCTTCTTCCATAGCGGCCAGGTCGGCTACGAACTCCTGCAGGCGGTCTTCGAAGAGGGTCGCTTGAGCCGGAGTGAGTCGTCTGAGGTCGCGTTTGAACGAAGGGTTCTCAATGTGCGTCGGCACGAGTGAGCTGTTGCCGGGGCGGCTATGGAGAAGACCCGTTTCGCCGCGCTCTCATGGCGGCGATGAAGTCTTCGGTGCTGGCGTGGAACTCGCCCTCTTCTAGATCGGCTGGGGGCCCCTTGCCGGTGTCGGCATCAATGTCAGCAATGGACAGGGTCTCGGACTGTGTTGCTTTGCGCTGCTTGCGGGCCGAAGGTAGCCAACGCTTTAGTTGCAAGACAGCCATCACCTGTCCTCCGAGGTCAACTTGGGCTTCCACTCTATCCCGACCGTTGCCTTGAGTCAGGGCCGCGCTGCCAGCCAACAGCGGTCCGGATTCGACACGGGCAAACTCGCGCGCATCGTGCTACAGTGACACTGTTCCGCATTGCGGTACTGGTCCACAGTATGGAACCCGCCCTGGGGTCCAGCACCACAGAAGGAGTGTGTCGAATGACTGACACGCCCGAGATCGACGACATCGATCTGTCGAGTCTGAACGACGAAGACCTCTGTGCGCAGATGCACGACGATCTTTATGACGGCCTGGCCGAGGAGATCGACGAGGGCACCAGGATCTTGCTCGACCGGGGCTGGCCCGCCGACAAGGTGCTGGACGTGGCGCTGGTGGAGGGGATGCGCATCGTGGGCATCGACTTCCGTGACGGCATCTTGTTCGTGCCCGAGGTGCTTTTGGCCGCCAATGCCATGAAGGCGGGCATGGCCATCTTGCGGCCACTACTGGCTGAGACCGGCGCCGAGCCCATCGGCAGCGTGGTTATCGGCACCGTCAAGGGCGACATCCACGACATCGGCAAGAACTTGGTGGCCATGATGTTGGAGGGCGCTGGGTTCGAGGTGACCGATCTGGGCATCAACACCGACGTGGAGGAGTTCATCGCCGCCCTCGACGAGCACCAGCCCGACATCTTGGGCATGTCGGCGCTGCTCACCACCACCATGCCATATATGAAGGTGGTCATCGACACCCTGGTGGACAAGAGCCTGCGCGAGGACTACATCGTGCTGGTGGGCGGCGCGCCCCTCAACGAGGAGTTCGGCGAGGCCATCGGCGCCGACGCCTACTGCCGCGACGCCGCCGTTGCCGCGGAGACCGCCAAGGAACTGGTGGCGGCCCGCCGAGCCGCGGTCTGATCATGTCCAGCCGCGACCGGGTGCTCGTGGTGGCTTGCGGGGCCCTGGCCAAAGAACTGCGCCACCTGATCGCATCGTTCGAGCGCGAGGGAAACGGCTGCTCCATTGACCTGGAGTGCCTGCCGGCCAAGCTGCACAACCGCCCGGAATTGATCCCCGAAGCGGTGCGGGGGCGAGTGCGAGCCGCCCGCGACCGCTATCGCCACATCTTGGTGGGCTACGCCGACTGCGGCACCGGGGGCCTGCTCGACAAGGTGTGCCAAGAAGAGGGCGTGGAGCGCCTCCCCGGCCCCCACTGCTACGAGCTCTACGCCGGGGCTGAGGCGTTCGCCCAACTCCAGGAGGAGGAGCTGGGAACGCTGTACCTCACCGACTATCTGGTGCGGCACTTCGAGCGCCTGATTCTGGAGGGGCTGGGCATTGTGGACCACCCCGAACTGCAAGAGGTCTATTTCAACAACTACACCCGGCTGGTGTACCTGTCACAGGAGTCAGACCCCGAACTTGATCGGTTGGCTCAAAAGGCCGCCGACCGCCTGGGGCTGCGCTTCGAGAAGGTGGAATCCGGCTATGGAGGTTTGGTCGATGCGCTGGTAGAGATCCGGGAGCGAGCCGCGTGAGTCGGCGGCGGGGGAGTAACGGCAACCTAGTGGTGATCTGTTGGCGGGATATCCCCGCTCAGGTTAACGCAGGCTCGGGATCCTCGAGAATCCAGCGCATCCTCCCCCGCCGCTTCCAAAGGGCCATTGACGAAGCCGCCATGGTGGCCGGCAAGACCCAGGCATCACAATATGTCGGTGAGTGGCACCGCAAGGTGATCCCCGGCGACCCCGACGATCCCGAGGGCGCCGCCCTGCGGGCCGCCGAGGAACTCGAGGCCGCATTCCCGCGGGAGCGGCTCAAGGAATTCGTAGCCACCGGGGGCTGGGACCCGGACACAGGCGAGCCAACACCTGAGGGCATCGACCCATCAGAAGCGGCCAGCGCCAACGACCACTCCCCAACCGTGAGTCCCCAGGAGGCGACAACGTGACCGACACCGTGCTCAGCTCGGCAACAAAGGAGGTGGTGATCGGCTTCGGCCGTCCGTTCGTGATGATCGGCGAGCGGATCAACCCCACCGGGCGCAAGCTGCTGACCGAGGAGATGAAGGTCGGCGACTTCAGCCGAGTGGAGGCCGATGCCCTGGCCCAGGTTGCCGCCGGCGCCCACATGCTGGACGTGAACGCGGGCATCCCGCTGGCCGACGAGCCCGCTCTTTTGGCCCGGGCCATCAAGCTGGTGCAGTCGGTGACCGACGTGCCCCTGTCCATCGACTCGTCGATCATCGAGGCGCTGGAGGCGGGCATCGCGGTGTACGACGGAAAGCCGCTGATCAACTCGGTCACCGGCGAGGAAGAGGTGCTGGAGCGGGTGTTGCCGCTGGTGGCCCGCCACGGCGCTGCGGTGGTGGCCATCTCCAACGACGAGACCGGCATCAGCGAGGACCCCGATGTCCGCTTTGCGGTAGCCCAGAAGATCGTGGAACGGGCTGCCGACCACGGCATCCCCCGCTCCGATGTGGTGGTGGACCCCCTGGTCATGCCCATCGGGGCCATGGGCACCGCGGGCCAGCAGGTGTTCCGCCTGGTGCGGCGCATCCGCGAAGAGCTCGGGGTAAACACCACCTGCGGAGCCAGCAACGTGAGCTTCGGCCTGCCCAACCGCCACGCCATCACCGGCACCTTTTTGGCCATGGCCATCGGCGCGGGAATGACCTCGGCCATCATGAACCCGCTGCACGGCGAGGTGAAGCAGGCGGTGATGGCCGCCGACGTGCTGGCCGGCCACGATCAGGACTGCATGGCGTGGATCGCCGAGAACCGGGACCCGACCGCGGCCGGGGAGGGGGCGGCCCGCCGTCGAGGAGGACGTCGCCGGGCTGCGGTATGAGCCCACAGCTCTGGAGTCGCGGCCGGAGTCTGGGGCAATCGACATGAGCCCCAAGCACCGCGTGGTGTTCACCCCCAGCGGCATCGAGGCATCCGCCGCCGAGGGGTCGACTGTGCTGGACGCGGCTCGCACTGCCGGGGTGGACATCGACTCGGTGTGCGGGGGCCGAGGGCTCTGCGGGCGCTGCCAGGTGTCCCCCAGCACGGGCCAGTTCGCCAAGTGGGGGTTGACGAGCACTGACGACGCCCTGTCGGCACCCGGCCCCACCGAGCTCGACTACCGGGGACGCCGCCCGTTGGAAGCAGGCCATCGGCTGAGCTGTCAGGCCGCCGTGCTGGGCGACGTGGTGATCGACGTTCCGCCCCAGAGCCAAGTACACAGCCCGGTGGTGCGAAAGGCGGTCGATCTGGGCGAGATCACCCTCGACCCGGTGGTGACCCTCCACTATCTGGAGCTGCCCGTCGCCGTGCTGGGCGACGAGATCTCCGATGCCGAACGGCTGGTCGGCGCTTTGGACCACGACTGGAACCTGTCCGACGTTGAGGTTCCCGCTTCAGCACTGCCCGCCTTGTCTTCGGCGATCGCAGGGGGGAACGGGGCGGTCACCGCCGTGGTCCACACCCGACGGCAGTACTCAACACAAGCCGAAGATGGCGAGGTGGTCGAGCGGAGGGTGCTCACGGTGCGACCGGGGTATTCCGATGCGGAATTCGGCGTGGCGGTTGATGTGGGCTCGACCACCGTGGCCGGCTACCTGCTGGATTTGGCCACTGGTGAGGTGGCTGCCACCTCAGGGCGCATGAACCCGCAGATCCGTTTCGGCGAAGACCTGATGAGCCGGGTGTCCTACGCCATGTTGAACCCCGGCGGTACCGCCGAGCTGACCGCGGCGGTGCGGTCGGCCATCGACGACCTGATCGGAGAGCTCTGTGAGGCCGCGGCCATCGACCGGGCTGACGTCTGCGATCTCGTGGTAGTGGGAAACCCGATCATGCACCATCTGGTGCTGGGCATTGACCCCACCCCGCTGGGCGCAGCCCCGTTCACACTGGCCGTGCGCGACGGGGTGTGGGCCAACGCCAGCGACATCGGCGTGGAACTGCCCGGCGCATCCCTCTATGTGGGGCCGTGTATAGCCGGCCATGTGGGAGCCGACGCGGCGGCGGCCCTGTTGGCCGAAGGGCCGCACCGATCCACCCGCCCTCAGCTATTGGTGGACGTGGGAACCAATGCCGAGATCGTGCTGGGCGACGGCCAGAAGGTGTGGGCGGCGTCGAGTCCTACCGGGCCCGCATTCGAAGGCGCCCAGATCAGCTGCGGACAAAGAGCCACCGCTGGGGCAATCGAAGGGGTGCGGATCGACCCCGCCACTCTGGAGCCCCGCTTCAAGGTGATCGGCTGCGACCTGTGGTCCGACGACCCCGGCTTCGCCGACGCGTTGGGCTCCCTGGAGGTGTCCGGGCTGTGCGGGTCGGGAATCATCGAGGTGATAGCGGAGATGTTCCTCGTCGGGATCATCGACCACCGAGGCGTCATCGGCGGTGAGTTGGCCGAGCGCAGCCCCCGCATCATCGCCGACGGTCGTACGTTTTCCTATGTGCTTCAAATCCAGCCGGTACCGCTATTGGTGACCCAAAACGACGTGCGAGCAGTTCAGTTGGCCAAGGCCGCGCTGCGGGCCGGCATCGACCTGCTCTTCGAACACGCCGGGATCGCCGAGGTGGCCGATGTGAGGTTGGCCGGAGCGTTCGGCGCCCACATCAGCCCGGTTCACGCCATGGTGCTGGGCTTGGTGCCCGACGGGCCGGTAGAGGGGGTCAAGGGGGTGGGCAACGCCTCGGGGGCGGGCGCGGCCCGGATGCTGCTTTCGGGATCACAGCGGGCCGAGACCGAGCTCGCCGCCCGGGAGGTGGTCAAGATCGAGACCGCCACCGAGGCCCGCTTCCAGGAGTTGTTCGTGGCCGCCATGTCGCTGCCTCATGAGACCGCCCCCACCCCCCACTTGATGCAAGCGGTGGATTTGCCATCGCGATCAACAGCAGATAGCGAGACTGCCGGACCCAAGCGGCGCAGAACAACCCGCCGGCAGCATGCGACCCAGGAGCACAGATGAGCGAGCGACAAGGAAGGCGGGGCGGCGGTCGGGCCGGCCGCCAGGCGGCCCGAGCGGCCAGCCAGGTGTTGGCCGCCCCGGTGCTGGAGCGGCGCCTGGCACCGGTGGAGATCATCGACGAGGCCGGCCTGGCTCAGATAGAGGAGAACGCCGAGACCATCTTGGCCGAGGTGGGCGTAGCCTTTCAGGACTTCCCCGAAGCTCTGGACCTGTGGCGGGACGCGGGTGCTGATGTCGACGGCGAGCTGGTGCGGTTCCCTCCGGGGCTGTGCCGCCAGATCGTGACCCAGAGCGCCCCCGCCACCTACACCCAGCACGCCCGCAACCCTGAGCGCAGCGTGAGTATCGGCGGCAACACCACCGTGTTCGTCCCCAACTACGGCTCGCCGTTCGTCACCGACCTGGACCAGGGGCGGCGCTACGCCACCCTGGCCGACTTCGAGAACGTGGTGAAGCTGGCCTACCGCCTCCCCCACCTCCACCACAGCGGGGGCACGGTGTGCGAGCCGGTGGATGTACCGGTGGAGGTGCGCCACCTCGACATGGTGTACGCCCACCTCCGCTACAGCGACAAGCCCTTCATGGGCTCGGTAACCAGCGCTGAGCGGGCCGCCGACTCG
>JAJECA010000063.1 GCA_022822265.1 Acidimicrobiia bacterium
CGCCGGCACCAACGCCAACGCCCGCCTGGCCGTCACCTACGACGGCGACTCCGACCTGCCCGCCACCATGTTCGCCAAGCTCCCCCCGCTCGACCCCGACCGCCGGGCCCAGATCAACCAAACCGGCATGGGCCGCCGGGAGGTGCTCTTCTACCAGCACTTGGCCCACCGAGTGCCCATGCACACCCTCACCCCGTATGTGGCCGCCTTCGACCCCGACACCGGGGCGTTCGTGCTGCTGCTGGAAGACCTGGACAACTCAGCCAAGTCACTGCCCGACTACCAAAGCGGGGTCCCGGTGGCCTACGCCGCCGAGGCCATGGACCACTTTGCCGAGCTCCACGCCCGCTACGAGGATCCCGACCGCCGGGCCGCCGAGGCAAGCTGGGTGCCGCTGGCCACCATGGGAAGCGACTACGGTGCCCGGCTGCTGCGCTACGGACTCGACAACCACCGCGACAAGCTCACCGATGCCTTCGCCGAGATCGCCGAGCTTTACATCGACCACACCGCCGAGCTCCACCAGACGTGGGCCGCAGGTCCCATCGGCGGTCCGGCCACCGTGCTCCAAGGCGACGGCCACATCGGCAACCTGTTCGTGACCGAAACCGGCGGACCGGGCTTCTTGGACTGGGGCCTCATCAACGTGGGCGCCCCGATGCGCGACGTGAGCTACTTCCTCAACATGTCCATGGACCCCGAGGATCGCCTAGCCCACGACCAAGCCCTGATCCGGCGCTATCTCGACGCCCGCATCACCCACGGCGCCCAGCCCATCTACTTCGACGATGCTTGGCTCGCCCACCGCATCCACGCCGCCTACACCGTCCCGGCCAGCTGCCAAGTGGTCACCTTCCCCGAAGACGCCTCCCCCGGCCGCCAAGCCTTCGCCGCCGCCTTCCTAGCCCGCTCCGAAGCCGCCCTCGCCGATCTCAACCCCCGCCCCGCCCTCCGCGACGCAGTCGGCCTCTAGCTCCCGACAAGCGATAGACGATTGCTGTTGTGTGTCGCACGTTTAGACAGAATACTGTCGATATCCCAATTAAAACATCTTTATACTGTCGATATGGGAGGACCGAAAGTCCATGCGCCGGTGACGGTTGAGGCGGGCCGCTTACTGGGTAGCCGGGTGCGCCTAGCCCGTCGAGAGCGCCGGTGGACCGTTGAAGAACTGGCCGAGCGGGTCGGAGTGTCTCCGGTGACGATCCGCAAAGTGGAGAAGGGCGATCTCACCGTTGCGCTTGGGACCGCGTTCGAAGCAGCCGCGCTGGTGGGGGTGGCGTTGTTCCACCATGACCCGGTGCGCCGAGGCCTCGAAGCCGAGCACGCTGCGGCCAGGTTGGCCGTGCTGCCCGCGGCGGTTCGATCCGGCCAAGTCGACGACGACTTCTGATATGGACGACCACCCGGCCGAAGCCTTCGTATGGGTCTGGCTACCGGGAGCGACAGAGCCGGTGGTAGTCGGGCGGCTCGTTGATCGAGGTTCGGTCATTACGTTCACCTACGGTCGCAGCTACCTTGGACGCCCCAACGCCATTCCGCTGTATCTGCCCGAGCTCCCGTTTCGCCGAGGGGAGCTCACTCCGCATTCTGGCGAGATCGCCGGATGCGTTGCCGATGCCGGCCCCGATGCTTGGGGTCGGAGAGTTATCGAATACCAACGCATCGGCGAAGCTGCCGAATTAGGCACCCTCGCTTATCTCCTGGCTTCCGGTTCCAACCGAGCGAGCGCGCTTGATTTCCAGGAATCAGCGGTTGACTACAACCCCCGCGGCCACGATCTCGTACCTCTGGACGAGCTAGCCGAGACTGTCGACCGGATCGAGAGCGGCATTCCCCTTTCTCCCGCTCTCGAACGCGCCCTGCATCACGGGAGCTCGATGGGAGGGGCCCGGCCCAAGGCAGTACTGGCCGATGGAGTACAGCAAAAGATCGCCAAGTTCACCTCGGCGACCGACTCCTACCCAGTTGTCAAAGCGGAATATGTGGCCATGGAACTGGCGCATCGTGCTGGCCTCAGTGTGGCCGGTGTCAGTCTCGACCGTGTCCTCGGCAAGGACGTCTTGCTGGTCGATCGGTTCGACCGCACATTAGACGGTGGTCGGAAGCTGGTGGTGTCTGCACTCACCATCTTGGGTCTGCACGATGCCGACGGCATGGCTGGCCGCTACGCCACCTACTCCGATCTTGCCTTCCAGATTCGGTCGCGGTTCACCGACCCCGGTGCCACTCTGAAGGAGCTGTTTGCTCGCATCGCCTTCAACATCATGGTGGGGAACACCGACGACCATGCCCGCAATCACGCCGCGTTTTGGGACGGCACCCAACTCTCCTTGACTCCTGCCTATGACATCTGTCCTCAGAACCGAGTCGGTGAAGAAGCCGCCCAGGCAATGGCGTTCGGAGACAACGGCGACCGCCTGAGCCAAGTCGCCCGTTGCATCGCCCACTCCGACATCTACCACCTGACAGCTGAGCAGGCCAGAGAAATCGTGGACCATCAGATCGACATCATCCACGACGAATGGGCATCGGTATGCGATCTAGCCGAACTGACGAAGGCCGACCGCGACCGGCTATGGGGCCGTCAATTCCTCAACCCCTTCGCCCTCTACGACTACTGATTCGGGCGGAACGAGTCCTGACGCAGGTGACTGACGGTCAAATACCATGGCGGGCATGGCTCTGGCCGAGATGCAGCCGCATGTTGATCTGCCATTTCTGATCAACGATGCCGACAACCACTTTGTGGAGCCTCGTGATCTGTATGTGAACTACGTGGACCCCAAGTGGCGCCACAAGGCGGTCACCTTCGAGGCCGACGAGGAGGGCCGCTGGGTGGGGGTGTTCGGGGGGCGGCCGTCCCGTCTCAACCAGGCGGTGGCTCTGGTCGCGGCCGACGACGATGCCGCCGCCGAGGTGGCCGCCCGGGCGGTGCCCACCGCGGGCGACGAGAACCAGATGAAGGCCGGCCAGTCCAACATCCACTCCCCGGGGATGACGCTGTCCCGTCTCAACCCCTACCGCAACCTCTCCATGGACGAGCGGATCGAGCTAATTGCCTATTTCCGAGACCAAGAGGAGTCATGGGGCAACCGCGATCTGCGCTTGGCCCTCATGGACTCACAGGGCATCGGCGCCGCCCTCATGTTCCCCAACCAGGTGCTGTCTTTGGAGTACGAGTTCGCCGACGATGTCGACGGCATCTACGCCAACACCCGGGCCTACAACCGCTGGATCAACGAGGAGATCGGCTGGGGCTACCTAAACCGCCTCTTCCTGCCCGCCTACATCTCGCTGGCTGATCCCGATGAGGCCATCGCCGAGGTCGAGCTGGTGCTCAACCAGGGTGCCACCATCGTCCAGATCATCAGCGGCCATGCCCACGGCGGACGCCACAACCCCCGGGGCGGCCGCTCCATGGCCGATCCGGTCTACGACGGCTTCTGGGCCCGCATCAACGAGGCCGAAGCCCGGGTGGTTACCCACCTGGGCGCCACCGACTACCAGAAGAACGGGGCCGACTGGAGTGAAAACCCCGAAGACGGGCTGGGCGAGTTCGACGCCCTCCAGTGGGTGCTCTACTGGGGCGACCGCCCCGCCATGGAGACGGTGGCCGCCATGGTGCTGCACAACCTCTTCGGCCGCTTCCCAAACATCAAGGTGTGCCTGTCGGAGCAGGGCACCGTCTGGCTGCCCTACATCCTCCGCAAGATGGACCACGCCTATCTCATGGGCCGCGGAGCCAGATGGGGCCCGAAGCTCGACCGCCGCCCCAGCGACATCTTCCGCGACCACTTCATCGTGGCGCCCTTCCCCGAGGAGAACGTGGCCCGGGTGGTAGAGGCAGTGGGCATCGAGCCCATCGTGTTCGGCTCCGACTTCCCCCACAGCGAGGGTCTGCCCTTCCCCGCCCTCTACGCCACCACCCAGCTCAAAGACATGAGCGACGCCGACATCAAAACCATCATGTGCGACAACCTGGCCCGATTCCTCAACATCGAACCGGTGCCGGTCCCCGCACGGAGCTAGCCCCTAGGCCACCTTCATGAGGGCGGCCATGTTGCCGCCCATCACCTTGCGGATCTGGTCGTCGGGCAGGCCATCCAATTGGTCGACGAACGAGATCGGGTCGGCCATGCCCTCCACGTGGGGATAGTCCGAGCCGAAAATCACGTTGTCCACTCCCACCAAGTCGATGAGACCCACCGGGTCGTCCTCGTGGAAGGGGTGGATCCAGAGATTGCGCTTGATGGCTTCCACGGGGTGCTCTTCCCAGGAGTGGGGGAAGCGCTCGTAGACGCTCTCCAGTTGGGCCAGCAGGGGCCGCACCCAAGAGCTGCCGTTCTCCACGATGGCCACCTTCAGCTTGGGATGGCGGGTGAGCGCCCCGTGGGCCACCCATGAGGTCACCGCATCCTGAATGGCCCGACTATGCGTGATGGCCATCTGGAACAGCGATTGGCGGAACGCGGTCATCTCCCCCCGGACGCCCTCCCACTCGTCGGTGAACCGGGTGTATCCACTGTCGGAGGCGTGCATGGCCACCAGCACGTCCAACTCCACCACCCGCTCCCAGAAGGGGTCGAACTCGGGCAGGGCGAACGACCGCGGCCCCCGCAGGCCGGGAGGCGCCGCGGGGCGGATCAACACCGCCCGGGCCCCCCGCTCCACGCACCACTCCAGCTCCTCGATGGCCTTGTCCACGATGGGCAGGGTCACGATGGGCGTGGGGAAGATGCGCCCCTCGTAGTTGAACGTCCAGTGCTCCAGCATCCACTGGTTGAGGGCGTGGATCACGATGTGGCACTCGTCGGGGGCGTCCCGGAATCGCTCCTCAACCAGCGACGCCAGGGTGGGATACATCATGGCGTAGTCCAGGCCCAGCTCGTCCATCAGGTCCAGCCGGGGTTCCGGGGAGAAAAACGCCGGCAGCGCGTCGATCGGCTTCATGATCTCCCGATGCGATTTGCCCTCGGGATTGCCGTGCTTGAAGTACTCCTCCTGGGCGCCGGGCGAGCCCACTCGCTGGAACGTGGGGTTGGGGATGTACTCGCTGATCTTGCCCCTCACCATGATCTTGGTGCGGCCCTTGTGGTCGATGTAGTCGATGAGCCCCCGATGGGAGTCGGGCAGATGCTTGGTGAGCGCCTCGGTGGTCTCGTACATGTGGTTGTCGGCGTCGAATATCGGGAAATCAAGCTGGCGAGAAGGCATACCGCTAATCATATTGCTGGTGTACTCTGATAGCGATGGCGGGACCGCTCACGCCTGACTTTTATCGTTACGAGTGGCATCCGCTGAGCGGCGTTCGCCTCGACGGCGAGTTCGTGGTGGCCCAATGGGCCGACGGCGCCGAGCTCTGCTGCTACCGGTGGTGGCTGGCCGAACAGCGCGATGTCGAGATCTCCTCCCGTGAGGGCCTGCTCGACCCCTGCGACCTGGGCGACCATTGGCGGGTGACCGAGGCCTGGGTGGAGGCCGACGGGGCACTCGGCGTGCGGTGGTCCCACGACGATGTTGTCTCCCGCTATCACCCCGGCTGGCTCCGCCATGTGGCCGACGGCCAGTTCCGCCCCGAGAGCTTTCTCCCGGAACCCATCGCGTGGGACTCCTCGGCGCTTCCCGAACCGGTCACCTACCACGGTCCGTCGGTGCTGGCCGACCCCGAGATGCTGCGACTCTGGCTCAACGACTTGGCGGCCTACGGTCTGACCCGACTCACCTCGCTTTCGGTTGAACCCAACCAAGTGGAGGAGGTGGCCCGTCGAGTCGGCGTGCTGCGCGACTCCCACTTCGGCCCGGTATGGGACATCGAGGCGGTGCCCGATCCCACCTCCACCGCCTACATGAGCATCGGCCTGGGTCCCCACACCGACCTCCCCTCGCTGGAGATACCGCCTGGGTTCCAGTTCTTCCACTGCATCGAGAACTCCTGTGTGGGCGGGGCCAGCCAGATGAGCGACGGATTGGCCATTGCCCGCTACCTGGAGCAGCACGATCCCGAGGTCTACAACGCCCTCACCACGCTGCGGTGGGTGTTCCACGGTCGGGGCGCCGAGGTCGATTGGCGCTGGTCGGGGCCGCTGATCGATCTGGGAGTGGCCGGTACACCCCTCACCCTGCGGACGTTCTATCCCGTTCGGACATTTCCCGACATGGCCACAGACGACATCCCCCGGGCCTATCGGGCCGTGCAGAAGCTGGGGGAGCTGTCCCGCGACCCCCGATTCCTGATCACCTTCAGATTGGAGCCCGGCGACATTGCGGTATTCGACAACCGGCGAGTGCAACACGCCCGGGAGCCGTTCGAAACCGCCACCGGTCGCCGCTTGTTCCGGGGGTGCTATATGAACAGCGACGACATCTACTCCAAGCTGCGGGTGTTGAACCGTCGGGCCCAAGAGAGCGAGTTGGCAAGAGCATGACCGGAGTCTTCATCACCTGTGCCATCACCGGCAGCGGCGACACCACGTCCAAATCCGACCTGGTGCCCATCACCCCCCAGCAGATCGCCGAAGCGGCCATCGACGCCGCTAAGGCGGGTGCGGCCATCGTCCACATCCACGTCCGCAATCCCGACACCGGCGAGCCGGCCCGCGACGTGGAGCTGTATGCCGAGGTGGTGGAGCGGATCCGGGCTTCCAGCACCGACGTGGTGCTCAACCTCACCTCCGGCATGGGGGGCGATCTCACCCTCGGTTCGGCCGAGCAGCCCCTGCCCCCCGCTGACGACGGCACCGACATGGCCGGCGCCACCGAGCGGCTGGCCCACGTGCGGGAGCTGATGCCCGAGATCACCACCCTCGACTGCGGCACCATGAACTTCGGCGAGGGCGACTACATCATGGTCAACAGCCCGTCGGTGCTCGACGAGATGGCCCGCCAGGTTCAGAAGCTGGGCGTTCGCCCCGAGATCGAGATCTTCGACACCGGCCACCTCTGGCTGGCCAAGCGCCTCGTGGAACAAGGGCTCATCGACGATCCGGTCATGGTGCAGTTGTGCATGGGCATCCCCTGGGGCGCCCCCGACGACCTCAACACCTTCATGGCCATGGTCAACAACCTCCCCGAAGACTGGATCTTCTCGGCTTTCTCGTTGGGCCGCAGCCAGCTCCCCTACGTAGGCCTGGCCGCCATAGCCGGAGGAAACGTAAGAGTCGGCCTAGAAGACAACATCTACCTAACCCGAGGCCAACTAGCCACCAACGCCGCCCTGGTCGCCAGGGCCGTAACCATCCTCCAAGCCATGAACTACGAAGTCCTAAGCCCCGAAGCCACAAGAGAAGAACTCCACCTAACAAAGCACTGACACTCGCCGCCCGGTCACACGCGCCAAGAGTCGCCTAAATTGACCCCCGTGAGCCCAGAACTAGCGATCCGCGGTGGCACCGTAATAGACGGCACCGGCAACCCCGGCCAACAAGCCGACATAGGAATCGCCAACGGCCGCATCACCGAAATCGACAAAACCGTAAAAGCCCCCCAAGAGATAGACGCCACCGGCCGGCTCGTGTCCCCAGGCTTTATCGACTGCCACACCCACTACGACCCCCAAGTGCTGTGGGACCCATGGCTGTCGTCATCGTGCTGGCACGGGGTCACCTCGGTAGTGGCCGGCAGCTGCGGTTACAGCATCGCCCCCACCAAAGCGGCAGACCGGGCCTCGCTCATCCGCACTCTCGACAAGGTGGAAGACATGCGGGTGGCCACCCTGGAGGCCGGGGTCAACTGGGACTTCGAGACCTACGGCGAATACCTCGACGTAATCCAGAGCCGGGGCCTGGCCGTGAACTTCGGCGGCTACGTGGGCCACACCGCGGTGCGGCTCTACGTCATGGGCCAAGACGCCTACGAGCGGGAGGCCACCCCCGAGGAGATCGATCGCATGAAGGCCGCGGTGGCCGAGGCCATCACCGGCGGCGCTTTGGGGTTCTCCACCGACCGGGCCGGGTTCCACTTAGGCGACGGCGGCCGCCCGGTCCCGTCCATCGCCGCCTCCCAAAAAGAGACCGAAGCCCTCATCGGGGTCACCGCCGAGATCGGGCGGGGCGTGGTGCATGTGGCGCCGGGGGAGAACTACCGCTGGGTTTACGACCTCCAGCCCAAGCTGGGCCGGCGGCTCAACTGGTCGTCCATCCTCACCTATCCCGCCGCGGCCTCCTCCCGGGCCGACTACCGCACCAAGCTGGCCGACCACCTGGCCGGCCGGGCCGCCGGGGCCGACGTGTGGGTGCAGGTCACCTGCCGTCCCATCACCCAGCACGTCACCATGATCGAGCCCACCTCCTTCTACACCATGGGCTCGTTCAAAGAGCTGGTGGCGCTGGCCCACGAAGACCGACCCAACCTGTATGCCGATCCCGATTGGCGGGCCCGGGTGCAGGCCGACCTCGACGCCAACGGCTTGCTGGCCTCCCGCTGGAACACGCTGGCCATCGTGGAGTCGCCCAACCAGCCCAAGTTGGTGGGCAACACCGTCGGGGGAGTGGCCGCCGAGCGGGGCTGCACCCCGTGGGACGCCATGTGCGACATCGCCCTGGCCGACGGGCTGCTGACCCGTTTCGAGATCACCTTCGCCAACGACGAGGTCGACGGCGTTACATCCCTGATGCAGGCCGAGGGGGCGGTCATGGGGTTGTCCGATGCCGGCGCCCACGTCGGTCAGATCTGCGACGCGGTTATGCCCACCGACTTCCTCTCCCGCTGGGTGCGCGACCGCCAGGTGATGAGCCCCGAGGCCGGCATCCACAAGCTCACTGGCGAGCTGGCCGAGATGCTCGGCCTGGCCCCCGACCGGGGCTACCTGCGCCCCGGCGCAGTGGCCGATGTCACCGTGATCGACTGGGACAAACTCGACGTCGGCCCCATCCGCCGAGTCCACGACATGCCCGCCAGCGGCGAGCGCCTCATCGCCGACCAGCCAACCGGCGTCGACCACATCCTCGTGGCCGGCACCCCCACCCGCCTCGACGGCAAGTCCCTCCTCGATCAGCTAGAAACCCTCCCCGCCACCACCCTGCGCTCAGCCTGAGCAGCCCGGCGGGCTGGTCCCAGCAGTTGACCTAACCGGGGGGCACCACCGGTTCGATGCCCAGGTCGGTGTAGGTGAGGGCGGGGAAGTAGGGCACGCCCAGGGCTTCGAAGCGGCGGCGGGCGGTATCGCCCCGGTCGATCACCGTAGCAACGGCCACCACCTCGGCCCCGGTGTCGCTAATCACCTCGTAGGCCTTCTCTGTCGAGCCTCCGGTGGTGGTTGCGTCCTCTAGGAGCAAGACCCGGTGGCCCGGTCCCAGCGGAGTGCCCTCGATCTGCTGTCTCGTCCCCCGCTTCTTCGGCTCTTTTCGAACCGAGAACCAATGGCCGTCGGTCTCAGCCGCGATGCCCACCGCCAGTGAGTCGGCGCCCATGGTCATCCCCCCGGCCGCGTCAAACTCGATGCCGGCCTCTCGAACCTGCTGCACAATCGCTCGGCAGGCCACTTGAAGGTCGGCCCATCGGCAGAGGGCCACCTTGACGTCAACGAAATCGCTCGACATGGCCCCGCTGGCCAGCTCTATCGGCTGGTCCAATTTCCGCAATCCCTGCCGTTTGATGATGTCAATGAGCGCCGCGTCAGCCACGTCCCCACACTAGTGGTCGCCGCTGATGGGCTCGTTTGCTCGAAATAAAGTGAAATAAATTGGAAATAATTATATTTCCACAAGCGATCCCCAGCTCAGGCCCGCTACGGTCAACCCAACCTTCCCCTCAACAACCGAAAAATGAGGGGAGGAGCGCGTGTCTGCTCCACCTGTTATCTGCGCCTGGGCTCCGTGGTGGACCCCAGAGCAACTCCGCAACTTCCTCAACCACGTGGAGAGCGTCGTGCAAGCCCGTTTCGGCGAGCACGACATCGACGAAGCCGAGGGCACCGTCACCGTCGAGGACATGGAGTGCGTGCTGGGCCTGTCCAACTTGGCCCAAACCTGTCGGGCGGCCGAGCCCGGAGATTGGCGGCTCATCATCTACAACCACATCGCCCGGCTCGACGATTTCGCCCCCGAGGTCCTGGCCGAGCGCTTGGCCGACTACCAGAAGCTCCAACCCGACCTGCGGGTCAGGGTGGTCGGCGGCCATCATCTGAGCCAGATCGACCCGGTTTGCGATCCCCTGCCGCTGGGCCTCTACGCCTGTCTGTCGGTGGACTTGGACGGCGCCGCCTGCCCAGTCGATCGCAGCTATTTCGAGAAATGGGGCATCGAGCAAGGGGAGGTGATGGCGGCGGCGCTGGCCAACACCTTGATGGACGAGCCGCTGACCGCTTTGGAGGGGAGCGATTTGCCTGGCAATATCCGGGTCTTCACCGGCGAGTCCCTGTTCGTAACCGGCCACCTGCTCGATTTCGTACGCACGGTTCCCGACATCGGTCCTCAGGGTGCGGTGGTCACCGTGCCCGCGGCCCACACCGTGATGGTCTGCCCCATTGAGCTCGACGAGCAGTTCGTGCAGGATTCCGCCACCATGCTGGCCGCCAGCTACATCCGCTACATAGCTGGCCCCAACTCGGTTAGCCCCAACGCACTGTGGTGGCGTCCCGGCTACCCCGTAGAGGGTTTCGCCCGCATGGACAACCAATGCTTCGAACTAGTAGCCCCCGACCCCCTCCGCTCAAAATTGTGGGAGGGCTTCAAAACCAAAAGAGACGAGTGAGCGATTGACAATGGTAGGCGGGCTTGGGGGTGGTAGCGCTTGGGGCAAGCACATCCCTCTCTGCCAATATGTCACTGCACGCAAAGCCCGGGGGAGCAGCGCATGGCCATCACAGACACCAGGGCACTTTCGCTCGACGAGATCGACATTCACTCCACCGAGCAGTATCGCGACCACGGCTACCCGTGGGCCGCATGGGATCTGCTGCGGGCCGAGGCTCCGGTGCACTGGTACGAGCGCCCCGATATCGAGCCGTTCTGGGCCATCACCCGCCACGAGGACATCCATTGGGTGTCGTCCAACGACAAGCTGTTCATCAACGGAGGCCCCCGCCTGCGTCTGGCTTCGATTGAAGACGACCAGGGCATGTGGGAGCGCCGAATTCAGCGCCTCACAGAGCTGGGCTGGGACCTCAACGAGCCCATGGACATGGTTTTCATGGACCGCCCCCGCCACACCAAGTTCCGACTGCTTACGGCTCGCCGGTTCACCCCTCGGGCCATGCGCGAGCACGAGGAGCATCTTGCCCAGTACGCCGCCCGGTTCACCGCTGAATTCCAGGAGGTGCTCGAGCGCAACGGCGAGGCCGACTTGGTGCTCGACTATGCGGTGAAGCTGCCGCTGGCCACCATCTGCGATCTCATGGGCCTGCCTGTAGACGACTGGTCGAAGATCCACAGCTTCACCGAGATGATGTTCGACGACGAAGAGAACCTGCGCTGGGCCGAGCCGGGCGAGACCATGGGCGATCTCAAACTGCGGATGAGCCGCCAATTCAGCTCCTATATCGGGACGATCATCGACGACTGTCAGGCCGAGCCCCGCGACGATCTCGCCGGTGCAGTGGTCCAAGGCCAGGTAGACGGCTGCCCGCTCACCACCCAGCAGCTCACCGGCTACATCGTCTTGCTATTGGGGGCCGGAAACGAGACCACCCGCAACGCCACCTCCAGAGGGGTCACCGCCCTGCTCCAGAACCGCGACCAGATCGACCGTCTCCTGGCCGATGAGTCGTTGATTGAGCCGGCGGTGGAGGAGATCCTGCGGTGGACTTCGCCGGTCATTCAATTCGCCCGCACCGCCACTGCCGATGTCGAATTCCACGGACAGCTCATCAAAGAAGGCGACACCGTAGGCGTGTTCTACCCGTCGGCCAACCGCGACGATGCGGTGTTCGACCATCCCTACCGCTTCGACGTGGGCCGGAACCCCAACCACCACATGGCCTTCGGCCACGGCGTCCACTTCTGTCTGGGCGCCAACCTGGCCCGCTGGGAGCTACGGGCCATGCTCAAGGCCATCCTGCCCCTTCTGCCCCGACTCGAGTTGGCTGGCGAAACCGAGCGCCACGGTCACCTCCATGTCGGCGCCGTCAAGCGCCAACAAGTCCGCTTAGTGGCATAACAACAAGGAGAAACCAACATGGGACGACTAGCCGGCAGGGTGGCTTGGGTCACCGGGGCAGCATCGGGCATCGGCCTGGCCTCCGCAGAACGATTCGCTGAGGAGGGTGCCGTGGTGATCGGCTCCGACATTGCCGAAAGCGATGGCTGGAAGGCGGTGGCCGAAACGGCACCAGCGTCAAGCTTCCATCTCGTGGACGTGCGCGATGCCGACGCCCAAGAAGAGCTGGTGGGCCAGATCATCCAAGACCACGGACGGCTAGACGTGCTGGTCACCGCCGCCGGGGTGGCCGGCGGCGGCCAGGTTCACACCCTTGATGTGGATGAGTGGGACCGGGTGCAGGACATCAATCTCAAGGGCACCATGCTGTCGTGCCGGGCCGCCCTCAAGCCCATGGTGGAGGCCCGCTCGGGGAGCATCATCACCATCGCCAGCGTGGAGGGCCTCGAAGGGTGCGAGGGAGGCAGCACCTACAACGCCTCCAAGGGCGGGGTGATCTTGCTCACCAAGAACCTCGCCAACGACTACGGCCCGATCGGGATCAGGGCCAACGCCATCTGCCCCGGCTTCATCGACACCCCCATGTTCCAGTCGGTCATCCCCCATCTCGGGCCCATTGCCGACAGCATCCGCGACCAACACAAGCTCAAGCGCTGGGGGCTCCCCACGGAGATAGCCGGAGCCGCCTTCTTCCTGGCCTCCGACGATTCCTCGTTCGTCACCGGCGTCGCCCTCCCCGTCGACGGCGGATACACCGCCGGCCACTCCCACGGCCTGGGCGCCGTCTAGCCTGCTCGCTATCGGGCCACAGCCCCTCAGACGGGGCGGAACTTGATGAGGGTGATCTCGTCGGTGGCGTCCTCGAACACGGCCTCAACAGGCAGGCCGCAGGCGATGGCGTCGTTTTCGATGCCCACGAGGTTGGAGTACACCATCGGCCCCTCCTCCAGCTCCACTAGCACCACGTTGTAGGGCAGCTCCGGCTCGAACGACGGGATGTAGGGCTGGCGCATGATGGTGAAGCCCCACACCGTGCCCCGCCCCGACGCCTCGGTCCACCCCCGGTCGAACGACAAGCACGACGGACACGAGGCATAGGGGGGAAACCACACGTGCCCGCACTCCTGGCACTGGGGCAGCACGAAGCGGTGCTCGCGGGCAGCAGCCCAGAACTCCCGATCCTCGTGGGTCACCATCGGCAGCGGCTTGAGGTAGCCGCCCCCGCCTCCGATCACAGCAGCCCGTCCCGGCACAACAGCGATGCCCCCGGCAGCGCGGAAAGGCACCAGTACAACGACCAGTCGCAGTCGGGCACTTGGCGCTCTCCGGCCTGGCCCCGCAGTTGGCGCACCGCCTCGGCATGCTGGTTCCATCCCTGGAGGTACGACTCGCTCAGCATCCCCCCGCTGGTGTTCACCGGCAGCTCACCGCCCAAGGCGATGCGGCCGTTCTGCACCCACTCCAAACCCTGGCCCTTGGGGGCGAACCCGAACCCCTCCAGCCCCCACAGCACCGACACGCTGAAGTTGTCGTACACCTGGAGGCAGTCGATGTCGTCGGTGGTCACCCCCAGCGGATCGAACATGTCGGCCTTCATCGACCGGCACGCCTCGTCCCAAAACCCCAGGTCCACATACCACTCCCGGAAATTGGCCCGCCCCGCGGTGCCGGCGATCAGCACCGGCGGATGGGCCAGGTCGCGGGCTCGCTCGGCGGTGGTCACCACATAAGCCACCGCGCCGTCGTTTACCAGGCAGTAGTCGAACAGCCGCAGCGGCTGGGCGATGTAGCGGGCGGCCAGGTAGTCGTCGATGGACATCTCGGCCTGCATGATGGCCCCCGGAGTCATCCGGGCATGGGAGCGAATGGCCACCGGAATGGCCCCCAACTGCTCCTCGGTGCCCCCGTACTCGGCCTGATAGCGGGTGAACCCCATCGAGTACTGCGCCCCCGGCGACGCCATGCCGTAGATCGTGTCGTACAGCAGCCCCTGGGGCTGGGCCCCGAACTTGGTGCCCTGGGTGCGGAACGCCACCGAGTTGAACAGCACCACGTAGTCGGCCAGCCCGTGATGCACCGCGGTGGCCGCGTGCATCAGCGCCATGGCGCACATGCGCCCGGCCTGGGGGTAGTCCACCACGAAGCGCACGTCGGTGAGTCCAGTGCGGTAGGCCACCGGCTCATAATGGGGCAGCCCCCCGGTGATCAACCCGTCGATCTGCGACTTCTCCAGCCCGGCATCGGCAATGGCCGCCGCTATGGCCTCAGTGGCCAACGCCTCCCCGGTTCGCTCCGGATCGCGCGAACGGTACAGCCGGGCAAAGTCGCTGCCCCCAATGCCGACGATGGCCGTCTTGCCCGCAAACTCCCGATCGCTCATCGCCCAGCGACACTACCGGCCGAATTCCCCCACTCCCTGCTTGTGACGCGGGCACAGCGAACCATCTATCGTCGGGAGATAGAACAACCTGGGAGGGGAACCCGATGAAGATGAATCCCAACAAGACGTGGCGGCTGGTGGCCGAGAAGCTGGAGGCCGAGACCAACCCCCGGCGGCGCCATGTGCTGGAGTTGGTGCTGGCCCACATGAAGTGCGAGGCCCAGGCCGACATCGAAGGGGTGGTGGCCACCCTCAGCGAGAAGCCCCAGTACATCATCTGGTCGAACCCCGACGATCCCGTCGCCAGCCCCGGCGGTGACCGCGACGCCATCCGAGGCTTCTACGACCGCAGCATTGTGCAGACCGGCGCCCACCGCCTGGAGTTCGACTGCGACCGGGTCATCGCCGACGACGACGCGGTGTTCACCGAGGGCGTGATGAGCATGGCCTACCCCGGCCGCACCCTTCAGGCCATGGGCATCGAGGTTCCCGACGTGGACTCCTACTACCTGGCCCAAGCCCGCATGGGCATCGTGTGGCCGGTTGACCTCGACGATCCCGAGGCCCGCCTGCGGGGCGAAGAGGTCTACTCCGCCAACGATGCCTTTGAAGGCGTCGCCGACCGCCCCATCAGCCTCGAAGAAATCGCCCCCCTAGAGCTCTCTGCCGTCTGATCGCCGCCCAAGGCCCTTCCAAGCGGGTCATCCCACGGCGCGGGCGGCAGCTAGCCAATAGTCCACGGTGACCTGGTTGTCGCCAATCCATTCCGCTGCCGCGTTCTTGACGTCGGTCTCGGTGAAGGAACTGCCTACGCCCATGTGCTCGTTTATCAGGCGGGAAATGTCGAGCGGCGGGAAAGCAACCAGTTCAAACAGCCTTTCTGCTGCCGGATTGGCCTTTAGAAAATCGTTGCGGGCCACCACGCGGATGTCCACGGCGTTGGATCCAGTCCTGCACGGTTGACCTGGGCATTGCTCAGCCGGCAGCGTTGCCGCAGTCTGTTGATTGGCAAGGGGGCTGTCCAGCGAAAGCCAGACAACATCCACGCCTGGCACCATCAAGGCAGTGAATGCCGACGGACTCCATACGAACTGCAAGAAAGGTTCACCATCTTGCAACCTGATCAACGATTCGGCGAACAGTTCCGAGTGTGATGCTGACACCTGTTCGATCGTGTCCTGCCAGCCATTGGCCGCGATGGTGTCGTCGATCAACGTGCGGCAAGCCCAACCTTGGTCGCAGCCCATGATGTCGGCTTTGCCGTTACCATCCCGGTCGAACAGCGCGGCGATCTCTGGGTCGTCACCGATATCGTCCCATCGGGTGATCCCATGAGCATCGGCAGTGGCCTTGTCTGCCAAGATGCCCTCCAGGCCGCCAGATCGCATTTGAAAGCCAATCGGTCTTGCCACACCACTGAGACTGGATTGAGCCAGGTACGGGATGTGGTTCGGGAACCGGCCATTCGCCCAGAAATCGAACTGGCCGTTGGCCGTCCCCTCATAGAAGTCCCGCGGGTGATAGGTGGCATTCGCTAGCTCATTGACCTCGTAGCCAAGCTGCTGCAACAGGCTTCTATATATCTCTGCCTGGATAAGGCCATCGGACCAATTGGCCCGACCCATTTTCACCTGCACTCCCTCCCCGGGAGTCAGGTTCACAACTTCAACGGGCTCTGATGTGGCTGAGCCATCGTGGGGTCGGCCGTCCACACAGCCATTGGGCACGATTTGAGTGTCGATGTCGAACATGCAGCGGTAGACGTTGAGCAGTGTTTCCTGGGCCCCGACCAGCTGATTGCGCAGGTCGACGTCGCGCTGAGTCGGTGTGCCCGCGAATGGTTCCGGCTCTTGTCGCTCGAGGCGGGGCTTGCCGTTCGCACAGCCGCCCGTCACAACTTCAGTGTCTACGTTGAACATGCAGCGGTAGACGTTGAGCAACGACTCTTGGGCAGAGATCAGCTCATCGCGCACCGCAATCTCAGCCTGAAGGACCTCGGTGGTTGACGTGCCTTGTGCAGCCGCACCCGATCCTCCAAGGGTCGCGGCCAGCAAACACGCGACAGCCGCAACTCGACTCGCCCATCTTGGCCAGCAATCCAATGGCATCATATTTCATATTATGCCGACCAGGTCTCGCTCCTTAGGTAGGTGTAGACGCCTTCGAAGTCGGTGCGGGCTTTTTCGGGGAGGTCGACGGGGTCGCCGAGGCGGCTGGCGCCCCACACGATGCGGGCGGTGTGCTCGGCCACCAGGGCGGCGTGGAGGGCGTGGTCGGGCGACTCG
>JAJECA010000048.1 GCA_022822265.1 Acidimicrobiia bacterium
TTGGGCGTGGCCCACATCGACATGCCCACCACCCCTGAGCGCATCTGGCAGGCCCTGGCCGCGGTCTAGCCCCTGTAGATGTTGAACGAGAGTAGGGGGAGTGGGGGCTCGTGACGTCGGCTTGTTCTATTCCATGGTGGGATCATCGCAGGGTATGGAGGAAGATGGTGGATCGTATGACCGGGGTTCGTGTATGAATCCGGAGTAGGTGCGGTCGGTGTGTAGGTATGTGTCGATGGCGTCGGCGGTCGCTCGAGCGGCAACCCTGATGTACTCGGGTGTGGCGAATAGCCTTGCTTCGTCGGGGTTGGAGAGGTACCCGTACTCAATAAGGGCAGACGGAGTCGAAGGGTGGCGCAATATGCCGTAAGTGTCGTTGCCGTCAGGCTGTAGAACCCGAAGCACTCCTGCGTCAGGCAGGCGGCTCCATGAGACATCGTCGAATGAAGAGAGCCCTGCAATTATCTCTTCGTAAAGCAGCCCCCCAAGGCGAGCGGAGTCGACTCGGGCTTGTTGGGGTGTCGCAGATTGCACGTACACTTCGCTTCCTGGAATATCGACAATATTCCAGGTAGGTGCGTTGTGGTGAATGGATATCAGCACATCGGCTCCGAGGACGTCAGCGAAGGCGGCTCGGGCAGATAGGCGAACTCCGTAATCGAAGGTACGTGTAGTGGCGGCGGGTATGCCGCGGTCGGCTAACTCCTCAAGTACGGCGCGGCTGAGCTTCAGATTCAAGTCCTTCTCAAGAAGGCCATTGGCCCCAACTGCGCCGGTGTCCCAGTGTCCCCCGTGGCCTGGATCAACAACGACTCGTATTCCATCGATGGGTTCTCCTTTGGAGATTTGGGCTGTGTTGCCACACGGTGTCAGCACCGAATAACCAGCATCGGTGCGTTGGATAACGACGACAGGGATTCCCAATGGTGTGAGCACTGCGACCGGATCGTTGCCACTGGTGTCTATCTGCAGCCCATTCCCCTCATTTTCTTGCAAAGTAACATCTGATGGCGCGGAAGATGACAAATCTGGTTGCACCATCGGTCGTGGATCCGCCTCAATTGGTGTAGCCGTAGTAGGTGTCGAATTCTCAGCATGATCTCCGCAAGCTGCAAGGAGCGCAAGCATGCCGAATACAACGACGCTCGAAGTTCGCTTTACTTTGCGTTGACACAGCATGAGACTTCTCAGAGTCGACGTTCAAACTCGCACAAGCAGAGAGATCGAGTAGCCATCCGCGTTTGATCCTGTGACTGTTGCCAGTTGGTCTTGCCAGCCGTCGCGGAAGACGCTGTCAGAAGCGAGGGTCAGTCGGGCCAAGTCTCTGGCGCTGTTGCCGTACCGGCTGTCGATATAGGCGTTCTCGCAGTCTGCTCGGGGAATGGCCAGTTGGCTCGTCTTGATGGCGCTGTTGCTGGTGACAGCATTGCTGAGGCTGTCATGAACCTCGAAGTGGCAGTGAGGCCACCTACCGCGATAGCAGCCGGGAAACACGGTATTGAAGACGACCTTGCCAGCACCGTCAGCGGCCTGGACTCCTCGCAGAAAGTTCTGGTCGGAGATCTCGTAAATCGAGTAGCGGCCGTCAGCGGTGCAATGCCACAGATAGATCGAAGCGCCGGGGAGAGGACTCCCGGTGCTGGCATCCACCACAGTTAGATGAATGGCGGTGGGGATGCCCTGTGCTGTGCCGCTGAATTCACCGACGCTGCTGGTGAGATCGGCCCTGACAATTCCATCTATGGCCAGGACATTTGGGCCGTTTGTGCCATTCGCAGGAAAGGGGCCAGCTGTTTCGCTCGGTATCTCCGCCCCTGGGTTCGCGATGTTGCCGGGTAGATCGACAGCCGGTGTTGAAGTGGCCTCTGCGGTGGGTTGGCCCGTGGCTGTGATGGTTGGCGATGCGGTGGGTTGGCCCGTGGCTGTGATGGTTGGCGATAGGGTGGGTTGGCCCGAGGCCTGTGTAGGAGTTTGGGGAATCACCGCGGGATTGCTGTTGGTGCCACACGCGGCCACTACGCCTGCGAGGCTGGCACCACCGATCAAACGAAGAGCTAGACGTCTGTCAATTAAGTGGGGCAAATCCCTGGAAAGACCCCCGAAGTCATCATGGTCTTCGATTTCTGTCATGGTTTCTCCTTGTCTTGAGTGGGTTCCTCGCCCTCTCGCATTGGAGTTTGTGGAGGGCGCAGCGGAAGGGTGATGGTGACCGAGGTCCCGAGGTCGGGCTCACTGGCCACATCAAGGCTGCCTCCATGGGCCTGAACCACTGTGTCGGCAATCGACAGGCCGAGGCCGCTCCCGCCGTGATCTCGCGAGCGCGATGGATCGGCGCGGTAGAAGCGCTCGGTAATCCTGGCGAGATGATCGGAGTCGATGCCCGGACCGTTATCGCTGATCTCGACGACCACGTTGTCGTCCAACCGGCGGGCATCGATGGTAACGGAGGTGCCGGGTGGAGTATGGACAGCGGCGTTGTTGACGACGTTGGCCAATACTTGGCGCAGTCGATCCTCGTCGCCGGTAATGCTGATGTCGGGCTCAATGGTGGCGGCGAATACGTGATTGGGCGCAGCAACTCTGGCGTCGGCCTTAGTGTCGGCGATTATCGTGCTGAGGTCTATCTCGCTGAGGCCGATTGGGCGTTCCTGGTCGAATCTGGCCAATGTCAGCATGTCTTCAACCAGGCGGTCGAGACGCTGGGCCTCCTGTTCGGTACGACGCATGGCGTCTTCGAGGTCGCGTCCTTCAGCTAAACCCCCTTGACGGTACAGCTCGGCATAACCCCGGATGGTGGTAATGGGGGTCCGCAGTTCATGGGAGGCGTCGGCCACAAATCGGCGGAGCCGCTCCTGGGATTGGGCCTGGCTGTCCACCGCCGTCTTGATTCGGCCCAGCATGACGTTGAGTCCCCGGGCCAATGCACCGGCCTCGGTTCCCACGGTCTTAGGTTCGGGAACGCGAAGGGAGAGGTTGCCGTCAGCGATCTCAGTCGCGGCGTCGGTCATAGCTCGGATGGGTTGGATGCCGAGTCGGATGACCCACCAGGCGACGGCGGTGAGAACCAAGAAGATTGAGCCCGCGCCGAAGACCACAAACTGGATCAATCGATCGACGGTCTCTTCAACGTCGGTCAAAGGCAGGGCCCGAACAAAGATGATGTCGCGAAGTTCAACGGCCAGTACCCGGTACCTAACATCGTCGTCCACAGCCGAAGCGGTGAACGGCTCGGAGATACGATTGACGACGGTGTTCCAGTCGAGATCGGGTGGGCTGTATGCCTGATCCGGTAGGTTCGGCTCGAATAACGTTTCTAGGCCGCGATTGCGATGGACAGCGCCTTCGAACATATTGCTCAAACGTCCCGGCTGCTCACGCGACTGTAGATTGCTTTCATGCGACGGGAGATGGTTGCCCCGCGCAGACTCATCGTGGCGTCTATCGAAGAGACCGTCGCCTAATCGTCCGTCGCGATCGATGTCAGCGGTGGCGACGAGATGTTCGTCTACCTGATCGACGAGATGATTGCGGGTATTGGACACGATTGCCCATGCCGCTGCTGCCAGGATGATTGCGACTACGGCAACTCCGGCAAGCAAGCGAGCTCGAAGCGACAGCGACCTCCTCACCGCTGGCCTCTCAATGTCAGGCAGAGCCAAGGGAGTGTCATTGGAGTCGAAGGGTGTAGCCGACGCCTCGGATTGTGTGGATGAGTTTAGGCTCGGCGGTGTCTATCTTCTTGCGAAGGTAGCCGATATAGGTCTCTACAACTCCGCCGTTGCCGTTGAAGTCGTACTGCCAAACATGGTCGAGAATCTGGGCTTTCGACAGGACGCGGCCTTGGTTTACCAGCAGGTAGCGCAACAGGCTGTACTCGGTGGGCGACAGCGACACTTCGACGCCGGCCCTGGTCACTCGGTAGGCATCGTCATCCATGGACAGATCGGCCAGATTGAGCACGCTTGATGCGCCTGGCTTCCCGGCGCGGCGCAGAATCGCCTCCACACGGGCGACGAGTTCGTCAAGGCTAAAGGGCTTTTGGAGATAGTCGTCGCCCCCGAGAGTCAGACCTCGCACCTTGTCTTCGGTCTCGTCTTTCGCGGTAAGAAACAGGATTGGCGTCTGGTTGCCGTCGGCTCGGAGTCGTCGGCAAACCTCAAAGCCGTCGAGGTCGGGCATCATTACATCCAAGATGATCAGATCTGGCATTTCGCGAGCCGCGGCGGTGAGCGCCTCTCTTCCGTCTCGGAATTCGCTTACCTCAAATCCGTGATAGCTCAACGCGGCCCGGAGCATTGACCGGAGGTTGGCTTCATCGTCAACCACAAGGAGGTGGTGTCCCTTCACGACCTCCATCGTGGCACTCCGTTCTGAGAAGAACCTGAGTGTCAGCCGGGAATTGCTTGGTGATCGAACGGATCCTCCCGGCAAACTCGGCAGCCGTTCTCGGCAAATTCTCAGGTTGAGGCTCTAGACCTCCGAGGATGCCCGCCTCAGTTGGACCCGATGACCCAGGTGAATTCGAACCCCGTCTGGTTGAGGTGTCACGCAGGGCGTTTCTTCGCCGTAGTGCCGTGGCTGGGGCCATAGTGGCATTCCCTGTCCTTGCTTGCAGCAAGAGCGATGCCGAGGTTTTCGCAGGCTCAAGCTCGGCGACCGTTGCGCCGAGCGAGCCCGCGCCAACCGAACCCGCGGCGGCGACAAATCTCGAGCCCGCGCCAACCGAACCCGCACCTGGTGACGTCGAACCAACACCAACCGAGCCCGCAGTGCAGTCCACCGGGCCAACAGCGGCCATGTTCCCGACTGGTGCCGAATTGGCGGTGGCATTTGCCTATGTGGCGGGTGCTGGCGGCCGGGGTCGGATCCTCAATCCCTACGTTGCAGTGTGGGTTGAAGATCACGCCGGCAACCTCATCGACACCATAGGGCTCTGGTTTCTGCAAGAGCAGAAGGGAACCCGGTGGCTCAATGACCTACGGCGCTGGTATTCGGCCAGCAATCAAGCTTCCGATACCTCCATGTCCGGTGCAACCCGGCCAGCGGGTGCCTATTCGGTTGTTTGGGACGGTACCGATTTGTCTGGGAACCCGGTAGAACAGGGCGATTATTTCCTCTTCATCGAAGCTGCCCGAGAGCACGGTCCCTACAGCATCACCAGCACGCCGATCACCATCGGCAGCCAACCCTTCTCTGTTGCGCTGAGCGACAACGTTGAGATCGCCGACGCCTCAGCGGAACTGATCCTCTAGCTAATGCACGAAGGCCTCTCCCCAACAGCGCCCGCAGAGAGACCCGCACCAAGTCCGACGACTCCGAACTCTGAAGGGCCGATGCAAACGCACAATGGAGGGCGCGGCGCGCGCCAGCCTGCCAGTCGGCTGAAGCGGGCCACCGACTTATGGGCCCGCCGCCTTCACGTTTATACAAGCATGATTGCCCTCCTCGTGGTGTTGTTCTTCGGACTCACCGGCATAACCCTGAACCATCCCGACTGGACGTTCGGCGACGATGTCTCGGTGTCGAGTCACAACGGCCGGTTCCCGTTCGAGGCCTCAGGCGTCGACGGTACGGTGGAGTTCTTGGCCATTGCCGAGTATGTCCGGGGCGAATACTCAGTGTCTGGCACTGTGGACAACTACAGCGTCGTCAACGGGCGGGGCTCCATTGCCTTCAAGAAACCGGGCTACTCCGCCGACCTGTTCTTTGACGCCGAGGCCAGCACTTACGAGCTTACGGTCACCCAACAAGGGTTCGTGGCGATCATGAACGACGTCCACAAAGGACGAGACGCCGGTCCCCTGTGGAAATGGGCTATCGACATTTCAGCAGGGTTCCTGGTCGCTATCTCGATCACGGGGTTGGCGATGCAGCTGTTCTTGCGCCGACGCCGATTCGTCGCTTTGACCGTCGCAGCGGCCGGCGGCCTGATTACTGTCTTCGTGATACTGGTCACAATCAGCTGATTGAGCCGAATCTCTCCCCCCAATGGGGATCGACGGCAGGGGTGCCTTCTCGATCTACGACTAGTCCGGCTAGTTCGTCTGATTCGGCCAGCCAGTCAAGCGCTGCGGGGGGGTCGAGAATGCAAGCGACGGTGGCCGCGACATCTGCGGTAATGGCGTCGTCCGCCACGACCGACACGCTGGCCGGACCCAATGCCGGCTGGCCCGACCGGGGATCGATGACGTGGCTGTACCAGGCATCGCCAATCCGAAACCCGCGCCGTGATGAGCCGCTGGTGGCTATCGCCTGGTCTTGTAGGTGGATCACTACAAGAGGCGGCTCGTTGTCGTATGGGCGCAGTGGATTTTCGATTCCTACTGCCAGACCTGGGCTGCCCCGGTGCAAAACGTCGCCGCCCGCGTTCAGGCTGATGGCCTCGATTTCGAAACGCCGAAGAGCTGCTTCGACCACGCGATCGACGATGTAGCCCTTGGCGATAGCGTTCAGGCTCAGCCGAGTACAGTCCCCCAACGGCACCGGCACGCGGTCGAGCAACTCGAAACGGGGTTCGGCGATTGATGCCGCCTCCTCTGCCAAATCGGCGGCACCCGGCATGCACCCGGCTTGTTCGGCCCGGCGCCACATTTGGGTCAGTTGGCCGGTGAGAGGGTTAAACAGGCCCGCCGAACGACGATGCCACGCCAGCGCCAGACCCATCAGCTCGCAGAACTCATCACTCGGGTGGAGAACCTCTCCGCGACGCCAGCGGCATAATTCGCTGTCGTCGTCAAAGACGCTGAACACCCCTTCAAGTCGAGCCACTTGCCCAGCCACGAATTCGTCGACGGCTCGAGACATCAGCTTGTCACCGCCCTTGATCCGCAGATCCAGCACTGTGCCCAACAAGCCGTGGCACCGGAATTGGAATTCGCGCTGGTTGTCGCCTTGTTCGCTAATGGTTCTGTCCTTGGGTGCCGCTTTCTATTCCATGTCCAGGCCCAGCAGCTTGATGGCGTTGCCGCGGGCGATCTTGTAGACCGCTTCGGGGTCGAGGTGGCCGAAGAGGCGGGTGGCCACTTCTTGGGTGTTGGGCCAGGTGCCGTCGGCGTGGGGGTAGTCGGTCTCGAAGGTGATGTTGTCGATGCCGACCCGGTCGAGCAGGTCGATGCCCACGCTGTCTTTGAAGAAGCAGCCGTATACCTGGCGGTAGTAGTAGAACGACGGCGGCTCGGGGATGTTGCGCCGGGCCTGGCTCCACCCCTGGTGAGTAACCCATACGTCGTCGGCCCGCTCCAGGGCGTAGGGGATCCACCCGATCTGGGCCTCTGCGTACATCAGCTTGAGGTCGGGGTAGCGGTGCAGCATGCCGGAGAACAAGAAATCGACCATTGAGGCCGCGCTGTTGCAGAAGATAAGCGAGGCGGTCACCGCGTCGGGGGCGTCATCGGCGGTGGACACGGTGCGGGTGCCCGACCCGATGTGCATGCACACCACGGTGCCGGTCTCGGCACAGGTCTGGAAGAACGGGTCCCAATAGCCCGAGTGGATGCTGGGCAAGCCCAGCCAGGTGGGCAACTCGCTGAACGCCACTGCCCGCACGCCCCGCTCGGCGTTGCGGCGGATCTCGGCGGCGGCCAGCTCGGCATCCCACAGCGGCACCAGGCAAAGAGGGATCAGCCGGCCCCCGGAGTCGCCGCACCACTCTTCGACCATCCAGTCGTTGTAGGCCTGCACGCACAGCAGCGACAGCTCCTTGTCTTGGCGCTCGTTGAAGAGCTGGCCGCAGAACCGGGGGTAGTTGGGGAAGCACAGCGAGGCGTCGGTGTGGTTCATCTCCATGTCGGCGATGCGGGCCTTCGGCTGCCAGCAGCCGGGGCGCATCTCGTCGTAGGTGATGCCCTCGGTGGACAGCTCGTCGTAGGCATACCCGGCCGCGGCGATTAGCCGCTTCACTGAATAGGTGTGGTCTTCATAGAGCCACCAGGCCACGTTGCGGCCCTCGGTGCCGGGGCGCTCCCGGTAGGTGCCGCCGTCGAGCACCACCTCGCCCTGGGGCAGGTACTCGATGCGCGGCCCGACGTCGCGGTACTTGGCCGGCAGCCGGCTGGTCCACAGGTGCGGGGGCTCCACCACATGGTCGTCCACGCTGATGATGCGGGGCATCTCGGTGGCGACTGGAGCATCGGCGGCCACGGTCATACTGAAGTCTCCGACATGTCAGGGGCACCCACCGCAGCCAGCACGTCGTCGACGAACTCGGGGACCTGCACATCGAGCTGCGTCTTGTTGAACGCCTGGCGGTGGATGACGTCGGCGCCCTTGTAGGCCAGAAGGTCGGCAATCTGATCGATGCAGTTGCCCGGATACCACTTGTAGGTGGCGAATGCGGCCACCGGCTTGTGGTGCAGCGAAGGCAGCGTCATCAGTTTGGCCGTGCCGCCGGGCCGATGCCCGAACAGCACCAGCCCGTCTACCCAGGTGCCCACGGCCAAAAGGTCGGCCTCGGCAATCTCGTTGAGCTTCAACCCGTGCACCGGTCGAACCGCCACCTCATAGCCAGCCCCCCGCAGCTCCCCGCCGATCATCTCCGCCGCCCGCTGGGTATTCCCCGTGCGGCTCTCAAAGATCACCACTGCCTTCATGTCTGGAACCTCACGGCTTGACTTCTAGCAGCTACGCCTCCCAAGTGCCACGATGGTGGTATGGGCAAGTACGGGTATTACGTGATCGACTCCGACGGGCACGGGGGTGAGCCGCCCCAGTGGCGCCACGGGATAAGCGCCGAGTGGCGGCCCCAGATGGTGGAGTACGTGGCCAAGATGAAGGAGATCTACGGCGACCTGCCGGGGGCCGGATCGCCGGTACACACCGAGGACCAGCAGAACTACGGCGAGTACGCCGCCGGCGAGCTGGACTTCGAGACGCCGCTACAGCGGGAGGGCATGGCCGTGCCCGGTCCCCGGATGACCGACATGGATCTCGAGGGCATCGATGTGACCGTCATGTTCCCGCCGGGATCGGGCGAGGAGTGGGCGCTGGGCGACCCTGGCTTTTCCGCCGAGCTGTGCCGACTGCTGAACGACGCCCGGGCCACCTATGCGGCTTACGACCCCACGCGCTTGAAGCTGGTGGCCAAGCTGCCTTTGATCGACCCGGAGCGGGCCGCCGCCGAACTGGAGCGGTGCTTCACCCAGTATCCGGACCTGTTCGTGGGCATGGTGACCGCCCAGCACGTGTTGGACCGCAACCTGGACCACCCGGCCCTCGACGCAGTGTGGGAAGTGGCCGACAGCCATAGCGCCGCGGTGTGCGTACATGGCGGGGGACAGGCACCCGACCAGGTGCCCATCGTGTTGGACCGCTACGACACCCGGCTGGAGAAGCACGCCGTGACCCACCCGTTCGGGGCCATGCTGGCCACGATGAACTTCACGGTGGGCGGGATCTTGCACCGGTTCCCCAACATGCGAGTGGGCATCATGGAGGCCGGGTGCGGCTGGCTGCCGTTTTGGCTGGAGCGCCTCGATGAGGAGTACGAGCTGATGCCCGACCAGGCCCCCATCCTCGATCGCAAGCCGTCGGAGTACTTCTTGTCGGGGCGGTGCTTTGTGGGGGTGGAGTCAACCGAGTCGGCCCTGCCCTATGTGATGGATCAGGTGGGCGACGACATCCTGTGCTACTCCTCGGACTACTGCCACTGGGACTGCGACTTCCCCCACTCGGTGAAGCTGCTGGTGGAACGCGACGACCTCAGCGACGAGCGCAAGCGCAAGATCCTCACCGACAATCCGGCCAAGCTCTTCGGGGTCCCGGTTCCGGCTTAGTCGGTCCTCGGGCCGAACCAGTCGGGTAAGTCTACGGGTGGGTGGGGGAGTTCGGTGATGCCGCGCTCTTCGAGGATGGCGGCGTGCTCGGCTTTGTCGGCGGGGGCGGGGCGGGAGTCGCCGAAGTAGATCTCCAGGATCTCGGCGCCTTGGTCGCTCACCTTTATGGGGCCGAACGTGGCCAGGTGGGGGAGCTTGATGAGGGTTCCGGCCCGGCACACCTCCTGGTCGAAGGTGACCTCGCCGTCGATGACGAAAATGAAGTGGTCGCTGTTGTGGCCGTGGCGTTCCAGCACCAAGCCGGGGTCGTAGCGGGTGTGGTACACGGCTCGCTCGGGGATCAGCTCCAGCATCTTCAGCCACACCGACACCCGGCGGCCGTCGGCGTGCTGCTGGCTCTTCACCTCGGCGAAGTCCATGTCTTCGGCGTGGATGTAGGACACCTGGGGCTGCGGTTCGGTCATGACTGGGCTCCAAAAAGGTTTGCGATCACCGGAACATCTTGAGCGCCCGGCTGTCTGAGGTGTCCTCAGGACGCTCGTCGGCCGCTTCCTCGATCGGGTTCAGCTCATCGGGCGGGGTGAGGGCCAAGCTCACCGGGGTGTCCAGCTCGATGGGGTCGTGCAGGCCGAGCTCATCGCCGATGTCGCGCAGCGCGGGCAGCACCTCGGTGCCCATCAGCTCGATGCAGCGCAGGGAGTCGTCGTGGTTGACGCCGCCGTCGTTGCCCCACAGCATGAGGATCGACGGGCGGCAGGTCTCCAGCACCACCCGCAGCTCGGCGATCACCTCGTCGGGGGTGCCGGCCACGATCTCTCGGGCGGCCAGCTGCTGCTCGAACGGGGCGGCCCGGGAGCCCGTCACCTGCGAGTTGGCCATCTTGGCGTAGTCCAGCCGCCGGGCCGACGAGCCGTAGCCCGACGGGCTCACCCAATAGGGGTGGCCGATGCCGGTGAACTCGCCCTGCATCCACATGAACTCCCGGGCGTTGTCCCGGGCCTTGTCGCCGTCTTCTTGCACGTGGACTCGCAGTAGATAGCCCCGGTTCTCCGGTCCGGGCTCATAGCCCACCGCCAGCGCGGCCTGGTCGTAGATCTGCCACAGATCGCCGGTGAGGTGAAGGGGGGTGTTGAGCGAGATGTAGGGGTAGCGGTGCTGGGCGGCCCAACGGATGGTCTCGGCGCTGAACACGCCGGGCACCCAGATGCGGGGGTGGGGCTTCTGGAGCACCCGGGCCCAGGGATTGACCACCCGGTACTGGAAGTGCTCGCCCTCCCAGGAGAACGGGCCGTCGTCGGTCATGGTCTTGACCAGCAGGTCGTGGGCCTCGTTGAACCGCTCCCGGTTGTAGGCCGGGTTGGCGTTGAGGCACACCGACTCTTGGCCTGCGCCCCGCACGATGCCCGAGATGAGACGGCCCTTGGAGATCATGTCGATCATGGCGATTTCCTCGGCGAACATCAGCGGGCTGTCGTAAGTGGGCAGCGGGTTGCCGAGCTGCACGATCTTGGCGTTCTCGGTGATGGCGGCCAGGATGCTCGACATCACGGTGATGCGGGCCTGCATGCAGAACGGGGCGTTGTGGTGCTCGTTCACCATGATCCCGTCGAAGCCCACCTGATCGGCCAGCTTGTACTCCTCGATGCGCTCGTTGAACAGGCGGCTGCCCTCCACCGGGTCGTAGTACTTGTTGGAGAACATCACCGAGGTGAAGCCCTCCTTCAGGCCCTCGTCGGCCGGGTAGGCGCTCATGGGCTGCTCGGTGAAATACGACAGGAACATCAGCTTTTTCCTCCGGTGATGATGGCGGCGAGTGATTCGGGGGCTTCCAGGTCGACGGCGTGGCCACAGTCGGGAACCACCTCCAGTCGGGCGTCGGGCAGGGCCTCGACGTAGGCGCGGGCGCACTCCATGGGTACCACCGCGTCGCTTTCGCCCCACACCACCAGGGCGGGAACGGCGACGCCGCCCAGGAGAGGCCTCAGCCGGCGGTTGTACATGTAGGGCTTCCACCCCACCCGGGTGGTCATCTCCCGGTTCATGTCCCAGGCGACCAGGGTGTCGTCGCCCAGCGGATGCTCCTCGGATTCGTCGCCGTTGCGGGGGTAGACCGCCTCGAAGGCCTCGGTACTGGAGAAGGCGGCCTCCACATAATTTGAGTGCGACACCAAGAACTGGTCGTAGATGCGGCCATTTTCGGGCAACAGCCCGGCCGCTCCCACCAGAATGAGCCGCTTGAGCACCTCCGGGGCCATGGTGGCCAGCTCGGCCGCCACCCACCCCCCGAACCCGCAGCCCACTAGCTCCACAGGGCCGAGGTCTTTGGCCCGCAGCCACTGGCCCACCAACAGGGCCAGGTCCCGAGGATGGCGAGCCCAGTCGGGCCGCTCCGACCCCTCGGTCCCGCCGTAGCCCGGCAAATCAAGCGCATGAACGGTGTAGTGGGCAGCCAGGGCCTCGTGAACGGGCATCCACCCGGGGTTGCCGAACGAGTGGTGCAGCATAACCAGCGGATCCCCCGACCCCCCAGTGAACTCCCGCATTCCCAGTCCGGCCACGGTGGTCGTCACAGTCTGCATCGCCATGACGCTATACCGCTTGCGCCATCAGCCGCCGGGGTTGGCGGGGAGGTGGTCGAATTTTCCGGTGGGGCGGGTGCGGGCGTACTCCTCCACGATGGGGCGGAGTTGGGTGGGGCTGGCGCCGTGGAGGATGACGCCGTCGCAGCCGAGGTCGAACTGGCCGCGGATCTTCTCGACGCACTGGGCGGGGGAGCCGGTGGCGGCGGGGGCGAGCCATGCCTCGGGGATGAGGGTGGCGATGTGCTCGAGCTGCTCGGTGGTGGCCACTTGGTCGATGGCGCCTTGGAAGTTGGCCACCAACTCGTCGGCCAAGAACCGTTCCAGGGTGGCGGGATCCCAGTTGTTGGTGCGGGCCATCAGCTCGGGGTAGCCCTGGAGGTAGGTGGCCATGCGGCCCACCGTCTTCTTGAGCCTCACGTCTTCGGGCAGGTGGTCGCCGATGGTGGCGAAGCAACTCCACACTTTCACCGCATCCGGATCTCGTCCTGACTCTTCGGCCGACTGTTTGACGGCGCCCACCACTCGGGCGGTGGTCTCGTCGGTGAAGAACGTGTGCAGCACCACCGCGTCGAAGCAGCGTCCGCCCAAAGCCAGGGAGTTGGGGCCGAAGGCGGTCAGAGCCATGGGGATGTGCGCGCTGCTGGCGCCCATCAAGGTCAGCACCGGATAGTCCCCGATCGGGCCCTCGTGGTTGAAGATGGGCTCGCCTTGCCACAGCCGGCGCATGACACCCACGAAGTCCTCCATTTGGGCGGTGGTTATGGGGGGCAGGCCGAAGGCTTGGGAGAGGCGGTCGACCCCTCGACCGAGACCCAGACAGAAGCGGCCGCCGGTGAGCTTGTGCATGGTCATGGCGTATGCCGCGGTCACCACAGGATGGCGGGTGTGGTGGTTGGTGGCCGCGGTGGCAATACCCATGCTTTCAGCGGCCACACCGACCGCCCCCGACAAGGTGGCCGCCTCTTTTATGTTGAACCGCTCGCTGATGAACACATTGCCAATGCCCAGCTCTTCGGCTTGGCGAACCTCGTCGATCAGCTCCCGAGGCGATTCCGGCGCCCCGGCCAGGGTGTAGAAGCCGAGCTCGTTCATCTGGGTCATTTGGGACTCTCCTCCTGGTATCGCGGGCGGGTTGCAGGTTAGGTCAAGTTGCTGGTTGAAGACGCTGCCGGAAACTGTCACCGGGGGTCCTTAGGATGCGGGCCTATGGAGCTTGCTCTTCTCATTGCAGTCTTAGTTTTCGTGATCGCGTTGGTCGTCGTGCAGCGGTGGCGCCTTGCTGGTGTTGCGGCTGGAAGCGACGACTCGACAACTCGGGCGGCCCAGTTGGAGACCCAGTTGGCCGAGCGGGATTCTCAGCTCAGCGAGGTCCGAGGCGAGCGTGACGCAGCCAGAGTCGAGTTAGAGGAAGTGCGGGGCGAACGTGAGGCCGCCCGCCGGGAGTTGGCTGCGGTCAAGGCTGATCACGAGGCTCGCACCGAGGAGCTAGCTGAGGCCCGAAAGCAGATCGAGACCCAGTTCAAGGGCATCGCTGATGATGTGACCAAGGCCAACAGCGAAGCGTTCCTCAAACAGGCCAAAGCGCAATTCGAAGATCAGAGGAAGCTGAGCGAAGCCGACTTGAAGCAACGCCAGCAGGCCATCGACGAACTGGTCAAGCCGGTCAGGGAGAACTTGGACAAGTTCGAGAAGCAGGTCACGGAGATGGAGAAGGACCGCAAAGGGGCCTACGACGTGCTGCGCAACCAGGTTGGGCAATTGCGGGACACGGCTCAGAGCCTCAGCGAGGCCCTCCGGTCCCCGCAAATGCGAGGCCAATGGGGGGAGCAGCAGCTTCGCAACATCCTGGAATTGTCCGGTTTGAGCGAGCGCATCGACTTTGTTGAGCAAGACACCATCGACTTGGGCGAGAGCCGGGGTCGACCCGATGCGGTGGTGCATATTCCGGGTGGCTTGGAGGTGGTCATTGATGCCAAGACCCCGTTGAGTTCCTATCTCGATGCGCACCACTCCGATGATGAGAAGCGCCAGAGCGAATTGCTGAACAGCCACGCCAACACGCTCATGGGCCACGCCAAGACCTTGGGTGACCGGGACTACGCCTCGGCGGTCGACGGTTCGCCCGACTTCGTGGTGATGTTCGTACCTGCTGAGCCCATCCTGGACGCAGCCATGGACGTGAAGCCCACGCTGTGGGAAGACGCCTGGCAAAAGCACCGAGTGCTCATTGCCACTCCTGGCTTGTTGCTGGCTTTCCTCCGGACTGTGGCGGTGGCCTGGCAGCAGCAGGACCTTCAGGAGAACGCGCAGAAGATCGCCGATGGGGCAGCCGACCTGTACGACAGTCTGAGGGTTTATGCCGGCCATGTTGATGGTGTGGGCAAGGGTCTGAGCCGAGCGGTTGACGCCTACAACAGGAGCATTGGCTCGCTGGAGGGCCGGGTGCTGCCCCGGGCTCGCAAGTTCGAGGATTGGGGAGTGGTCACCGGGACCAAGCAAATCGAATCAGCCACGTCGGTAGATGCGATTGCTCGACCTGTAGCGGCCCCAGAGTTGGTTGAGGTCACAGCCGAGCCAGCAGCACCTGAGCTTCCGGAAGCTCAGGATGACTGAGGAGCAGCTAGCGATCAGTCAGTAGGCGTGGGGGGATCAGCCAGTCGAGTTGGCCGGTGTTGTCGGGGTTGAGGCTGACCCGGGCCAGCGTTGCGGTGGGCATCCGCAGGTGCGCGCCGGTCAATCGGCAAATGGCGGTCGAGGTGGTCGGTTCGTGGCCGACCAGCATGGTGACCGGTGCCCGCCGCTGGCAGGCCAGGGCGATCATGTGGTTGACCGATCCGTAGTACAGCTCCTCGGCGGTCTCGGTTGGACAATTCCAGTTTCCCGATTCTTTGGCCAGTTCGAGGGTTTGGCGGGTCCGGGTGGCGGGCGAGTACAGCACCAGATCGGGCACATGGCCGGCCTCAGCCAGAAAGCTGCCCACCGCCGCGGCGGCTCGGCGTCCCCGCTCGTTCAGTGGCCGCTCGATGTCGTTGGAAGCCCCTGCATGCCAGTCGGATTTGGCGTGCCTCAAGAAGATGACCGCTGACATATCGCAATACGCTACGCGTGTGGAGCAGTCGGTGTACGACGCAGTTGGTGGTCAGGCGTTCTTCGATCAGTTGGTGGACCGCTTCTACGACGGAGTGGCCGAAGATCAGGTGCTTCGACCCCTTTACCCCGAGGACTTGGGCCCGGCTAGGACCCGGTTGGCCGGGTTTTTGGCCCAGTATTGGGGTGGTCCGCCTCACTACAGCGCCGTGCGGGGCCATCCTCGGCTGCGGATGCGCCACGCGCCGTTCGAGATCGGGGCTGCCGAGCGTGACGCCTGGATGGGCCACATGCGGTCATCGCTGGCCTCAGTTGAATTGCCCGACGACATCCGTACCGCCATGGTGGACTACTTCGAGATGGCCGCTACCCACCTCATCAACAAGCAGCCGCCAACGCCGCCTTCTGAAACCCGGCGGCTGCCGCTCAGCTGACCGTTGCCACCCGGTCGGCGATGACCGGAGAGGGCTGGCTCACCTTCTCCAGGTCGATGTTGTAGAGCTCGGCCACGTTGGTGAGGGTCAGCTTGCGGCGATCGCCCTCGGCCACACCAGCGTCGTCGAACTCCTTGGCAGTGAACTCTTGTGACCGGGGCCAGGTGGCGGCCCCGTGGGGGTAGTCGCTGGACCACATGAAATGGTCGCTGCCGGTGAACCGCAGGTTGTTGAGCCCGATGGGGTCTTCGATGTAGGTGAGGTAAATGTTGCGGCGGAAGTACTCCGACGGCGTCATGGTCAGAGTGTGGTCGATCCGGCTCCAGGCGCCGCTGTAGGTGAGGTCGAGCCTCTGCTCAAGGCGAGCGGCGTAGTCGATTCCCCCCTCGGCGGCCACGATCCGCAGGTCGGGGTGGCGCTCGAACACTCCGGCGGCGATCAGCTCGGCTGTGGTGTGGGCCAGCTCATCGCGCGCCGTGATCCCGAAGTAGTAGGTGCCCTCCACGGTGACGCCGTAGTTGCTGATGCCCTTCGTTTGGTGGCCGCCAAAGATGTGGATGGAGACCGGCATGGACCGCTCGGCGGCGGTGGCCCACAGCGGTTCGTAGCGGTCGGAGAAGAAGCTGTACTCCCGGGTGGCGGGCGGCGAACTCCAGATGATGGCGCCCCGCAGCCCCATGTCGCCGCAGCGGTTCAATTCGGCCACGCCTACGTCGATGTCCCAGGTTGGGATCATGGCGATGCCGATGATCCGGTCGGGGTCCACCGCGCAGAACTCGGCCAGCCAGTCGTTGTACACCTGGATGCAGGCCAGTTGAAGCTCCACGTCGTCGTATTGCAAAAGCGACAGTCCGGCGGTGGGATAGACCACGTCGGCCACGGTGTCGTCCACCCACATGTCGGCCAGACGGGTCACCGGATCGTGGCCGCCCGTCGCCCCGATCCAGGCATCGGGATCGTCGGCCAGCAGGCTGTCCACCTCGCTCTGGGTCATCCCGGCGTTGCGCGACAGGGTCAGGTTCACCCCCCGGCCTATCTCCGGAGCCTCGAAATACCAGTAGTGGCTGTCAGGATCCTGCACCGCTCGGGGGGCCCGGTCCCGCAGGCGCGAGGGCAAGCGCTCCAGCCACAGGTCGCCCGGTTCGACAACATGGGAGTCCGATGAGATAAGCACGTCGGCCACAGTACCGGTTCGGCAGTTTCGATTGCCTCAGGAGGCGGGCAGGTGGGTGGTGGCTCCCCGGCCCAGCACCCGCAGGAACACTCCTGAACGGGGCTTGGGGGCGAAGAAGCTCGACTTGGGGGGCATGAGCCCGTTCTCGTCGGCCACTGCCATGAGTTCGCGCACCGTCATGGGGTGCAGGGCGAACCCCACCCGGTTTTCCGCATCGCAGCGCCGGGCCATCTCGTCGAAGCCGAGCGAGGCAGGAAGGTACTCAACTCCCCCGGGCACGCCGAGCTCGTCGGCGCCGAGAACCGGGTTGAGGACGGATTTCCTCAAGCGCTCCACGTCCAATCCGTTCACCGCTCCGTTGCCCACGGCCGGCGGCAGCTCAAGCTGATGCCAAGAGCCCCCGAGGTACAGCCCGGCCATGCCCCGCTTCTGGGGGCGGGCCTGCATCGAGGAGAAGACCGGCGTCACTTCGGCCACATCATCCAACGCCGCTAGGCAGTCCTCCGGGCTGCGGTCGTGCTGGTCATTGGCCATTCGGTGGAATGACTGCACGTGGAGCTGGTCGTCGGGAAACACCACCGCCAGCGTTCGGGCCAACACCGGGTCGTTCGGCTCGGCGTCCAGCGCCCGCACCGCCGCCGCCGAGCGGTGATGCCCGTCGGTCACATAGAGCACCTGGTTGTCGAACGCGGCCACCAGCGCATCGGTGCAGTGGTCGGGCACCGTCCAGACCTGGTGGCGCACCGCCGTGGATCCGAACTCCAGATCAGCCGGCGCGGCCGAGGCGATGTCGAACAGCAGTTGGTAGAGGTCGGCCGAGGACCTCACCGCCATGGCAATCGGACTGGAAGTTGCTCCCACTCCTTGGAGGTGGGACGTGAGCAGAGCAGCCCGCTCGTCGTGGACCCTCTCGTGGATGCGGATGCGGCCGTCGTCGAAGCCCCCCACCGGCACCGTACACACCACCCCCGTTTGGACGCCCTGCTTGTGAGACAGGCGGTACAGATAGAGGGCCGGTCTCCCAGTCGGGGTGAACGCCTTGGCGTTGAGCAGTCGGGCCAGGGCGGCGGCGCCTTCGCCAACCAGATCGTCATGTGAGAGGTCGGTGTTGTCGAAGAGGTCGTCTCGGCTCCTAGTGACATTCATGTAGCTGTAGGGGTTGGATGCCACCAGGGCCTGTCGCTGAAGCGGCGAGAGATTGTCGTAAGCCCGGCTGATCACCCGCTCAGCCCAGTCGGGATGCACCACCCACCCGGCAAAAGGCGCGACCAGGAGTTCGCTCCGAGACTGGTCTCCCTCATCGGGGCCCATGGCAGTCATTGCGCTGTCCCTGGAAGGGTGTCGAGCACCGATGCGCAGATCACATGCTCTATGGATCCGAGCGTGTCCAACAGTTCGTCGTCGATCATGCCGGCCACTTCGATGACGGCCACCGCCGCTTGAGAGCCAGAAAAGATCCGATTCTGCATGTTGGCCACGTTCATGTGCTTCCGGCTCAACTCCTGAAGCACACAGGCCAACACTCCCACCCGGTCCAAGTGACGGACGCTCAGGGTGGCGGTTCGGTTGGGAACCCGCTCGAGGTTGACGCAGTCCAGCACCACCCCGCTGCGATAGGCCTCGATCACCTCGGCGGTGCCCTCGGCCACCGCCATCTGGGCCTGTTCGGTGGAGGCCCCGATGTGATGGGTGGCGGTCACCTTGGGATGGCGGGCGAGGTCGCAGCTGAACTGGCCGGAGCCCCCCGAAGGCTCCTCGGCGAACACATCGAGCCCGGCCCGCAGGTCGGTGTTGTCGAGTGCGGCCAACAGGGCGGCCTCGTCCACCACCTCGCCCCGGCTAGTGTTGATGAGCACGGCGTCGGGCTTCATGGCGGCCAAGAACTCGGCGTCCACCATGCCGACGGTTTCCTCCCCGCCGGGCACGTGCAGCGACACGATGTCGCTAGATGCCAACAGCTCGGCCCGATTGGCCACCTCCTCAACACCGATGTCGGCCATTTGGCGGCGGATGTCGCGGGTTCGATCAGCCCGGGGTTCGGTGATGACTCGCAGGCCGCACGCGCTGGCCCGCTGGGCCACCTCGATGCCGATGGCCCCCATGCCGATGATGCCCAAGGTTGCGCCGAACAGCCCCCGGGCCTGGCTGTACACCTGCTTGTTCCAGTCGCCGGCTCGCAGATCGGCGGTGGCGGGGGCGATGTGGCGGTCGATGGCGAACATCAGCCCGATGGCCAGTTCCGCTACGGCAATGGCGTTGCGGCCGGGCACGTTGCACACGAATATGCCCAGCTCAGCAGCCCGAGCGGCATCGATGGTGTTGGTTCCCGCTCCGGCCCGTACCACCAAGCCGAGCTGGTCGGCGGCCTCCAAGGCCGCCGCGGTCACCCTCGTGCTGCGCACCACGAGCACGTCGTAACCGGCGATGTGATCGGGCAGCGTCTCTGAGGTCAGCGAGGGGTCGACCACGCAATCGTCGCCTCCGGTCCGCAGCCGCTCAACGGCGCTTTCGGCCAGGCTGTCAGCAAGGAGTATTCGCATGACATGGGCTCCGTGATTGCTCTGCGGGCGATTTGGCGCGGTCCAGACCGATGGAAGCCTTTGTACCGCATAGTGGAACTGTTCCGTTCTACGATACACGCCCTCGTGAGGCGGTGTCCCGCGAAAATGCGGATTCCAGAACCACGATTCATCACGCGGAGTTCACCGTCAAAGGTGCGTTCGGCGGTGGTCGGGCCGGTATTTTCGGCGGCGTGGCAGAAGGGCGCGGTCGGGGAGCGGTGCCCCGGCGAGGACGACTGGGGCGCACAGCCAAGATGGCCGGTCTGGGCGCCCGCAGCGGTGGGCGGTGGGCGATGGCCCGAGCCCGCCAGGTATTCGCCGACGCCAAGAGGTCTGAAGCCCTCGATGCTGAACGTGAACTGCGCACCTCGGCCGATGTGGTGGAAGTGCTGGGGAACATGAAGGGCGCGCTGATGAAGATCGGCCAGATGGCCAGCTATCTCGACGTAGGGCTGCCCGAATCCACCCGATCTTCTTTGGCCCAGCTCCAGGCCAACGCCCCGCCCATGAGCCCGGCCCTGGCCGAGTCGGTGGTTGCCGCCGAGTTGGGTGCTCCACCCGGTGAGCTGTTCGAAAAGTGGGATCCGGCGCCCATCGCAGCGGCCTCCATTGGCCAAGTACACCGGGCCATCACACCCGACGGTCGGGCCTGTGCCGTGAAGGTCCAATATCCCGGCGTGGCCGAGGCGATCGCGGCTGATCTGGGATCGGCTCGGATGGTGTTCAGAGCGCTCTCGGTGCTGTTTCCCGGCCTCGACCCCGCCCCCATTGTGGAGGAACTGCGCCAGCGGCTCACCGAGGAGTTGGACTACGAGCACGAGGCGTCTAACCAGCGCCTGTTCGCCGATCACTACCGGGGCCATCCCTACATCGCCATTCCCGAGGTTTACGACGACTTGAGCTCCGCCCGGGTGCTCACCACCGAATTGGCCACCGGAGCGACCTTCGAGGAGGCGCTGGTCTGGCCCCAGGAGCAGCGCAACCGGGTGGCCGAGACCATCTACCGCTTCTCGTTCGGGTCGATATACCGCCTGTGGGCGTTCAACGGCGACCCCCATCCCGGCAACTACCTCTTCGGCCCCGACGGCTCGGTCACCTTTTTGGACTTTGGGCTGGTGAAGCGGTTCACCCCCGAAGAGACGGCCCAGTTCGAGCGGATGCTCACCGCCATGGTGATCGACCGCGACATCCCCCGCTTCCGTGTCGAGCAGGTGGCCGCTGGACTGCTTCCGGCCGACGCCCCGTTCAGCGATGATCAGGTGGAGGCGTTCTTCACCCACTTCTATGAGTTCGTTCTGACCGACGAGACCCGAACCTTCACCCCGGAGTATGCCGCCGCGGGAGTCAGGGCCATCTTCAATGCCACCGGCGAGCACGCCGAGCTGAAGAAAGTGCTCAACGTGCCGCCCTCGCTAGTGGTGCTCCAGCGCATCAACCTCGGGCTGATCTCGTTGTTCGCCCAGCTTGGGGCCACCGCCAACTGGCGGCGCATCGCCGAGGAGCTGTGGCCGTTCACCGACCGGCCCCCGTCCACCCCCATGGGCGAAGATGCCCAGGCTTGGCGCCGTTCGCTTGAGCAGTAGCTGGTAGGTAACTCGACAGGTCTCTGGCCTACGCTTCTCGCCCATGAGCATTTTGGGCAATGAGGTGAGGCGGGTCGAAGACCCCCGGATGTTGACGGACGGGGGAACCTATGTGGCCGACGTCCCTCTTGAAGGGGCAGCCCATGTGGTGTTCGTACGCTCGCCCATCGCCCATGCCCGGCTGGTGTCGGTAGAATCCGGCGATGCCCAGGCCATGCCCGGAGTGGTCGACGTGGTCACCGGCGACGACCTGGACCTGCCACCCCGCCCGCCTATGGCCGGCGACCCTGCTATGTCCCGCCCGCTGCTGGCTACCGGCAAGGTGCGATTCGTAGGCGAGCCCATTGCCGCGGTGGTGGCCGAGACCGTCGAGCAGGCCACCGACGCCGCCGAAGCGGTGTGGGCCGACTATGACCCGCTGCCCGCAGTGGTCGATGCCGAGACTGCCGCCGACGGCCCCAAGCTGTTTGACGATGCTGAGTCCAACGTGGCCATCGCCCTGCCCCCCACCGCCGAGGTGGACTTCGGCGACTGCGAGGTGGTGGTCACCCACCGCATCGTCAACTCCAAGATCTACGCCAGCCCCATTGAGGGCCGAGTGGCCGCCGCGGCATGGGGAGAGGACGGGCGCCTCACCTGTTGGTCGAGTACCCAGGGGCCCCACACCGCTCAAGGGGCTATCGCCGGGGCATTGGCCTTGGACCCATCAGAAGTGCGGGTGATTATCCCCGATGTCGGTGGCGGCTTCGGGACCAAGGCCAGCCCTGGTGCTGAGGAGTGCCTGTTGGGGTGGCTGGCCCGACGGGCGGGCCGCCCGATGCGCTGGGCCGAGACCCGCACCGAGAGCCTCCAGTCGCTGGGCCACAGCCGCGCCCAGGTCCAGACCGTCACTTTGGGGGGCACCGTCGATGGCCGCTTCACCCATTACCGCCTGGACATGCTGGCCGACGCCGGGGCCTATCCCGGCGTGGGGGCGCTGCTGCCCACGTTCACCGGGCTCATGGCCTGCGGCAACTACGACATCGCCAACGTGGCCTGGTCGGCCACCGCCGTGGCCACCAGCACCGCCCCGGTCAACGCATTCCGAGGAGCCGGTCGCCCCGAGGCCACTGCGGCCATCGAACGGGCCGTAGACCTGTTCGCCGCTGAGATCGGCATGGACCCGGCCGAGGTTCGCCGGCGCAACTACATAGCCCCCGACGCCTTTCCCCTAACAACACCCACCGGAGCGGCCTATGACTCGGGGGATTACCGGGCCTCTCTGGAGGCTGCGCTGCAAGCCGCCGATTACGAGGGCCTGCGAGCCGAACAGGCGGCCCGCCGGGCGCAGGGCGACAATCGGCAGCTGGGCATCGGATTGGCCACCTACGTGGAGGTCACCTCGCCCATGGGCCCGGTCTGCACGGAGACGGGAAGCCTAGAGCTGCGGGCCGACGGCACGGTACTGGCCCGCACTGGAGCCACTCCCTTTGGTCAGGGCCACGTGACCACCCTGTCGATGGTGGTGGCCGACACCCTGGGCATCGACATGGACCAGATCGAGATGATCCACGGCGACACCGACGAGATTCCCTCCAGCGACATCACCGGTGGCTCTCGCACCGCCCAGATCGCCGGCTCGGCCTTGCTCAATGCCTCCGAGAAGCTCATCGATGCGGCTCGCCCGCTGGCGGCCGATCTCTTGGAGGCGGCGCCTGCCGATGTGGTGCTCGACTCGGAGACCGGGCAGTTCCACGTGGTGGGCACCCCGGCCCGATCCGCTGGTTGGGCCGATGTGGCCGCGGCAAGTTCAGGAGCCCTGTTCGTGGAGAACGACTTCGAGCAGCACGGCGCCACCTTCCCCTTCGGTACCCATGTGGCGGTGGTGGAGGTAGACGCCGACACCGGCGAAGTGACCTTGGAGCGGCTGGTGGCGGTTGACGATGCCGGGACCCTCTTGAACCCATTGCTGGCCCATGGCCAGATCCACGGTGGGCTGGCGGCCGGCGCGGCCCAAGCCCTGATCGAAGAGGTTCACTACGACTCCGATGGCAACCTGCTCACCTCCAACTTCACCGACTACGGGGTGATCTCCACCACCGAGCTGCCCAGCTTCGAGATTCACGAGTCGGTCACCCCCACCCCGCTCAACCCTCTGGGGGCCAAGGGCATCGGCGAGTCGGGCACCGTGGGCTCCACCCCGGCAGTGCAGAACGCAGTGGTCGACGCCCTGTCCCATCTCGGCATCCGTCATCTCGATATGCCCGCTTCCCCCCAAAAGGTCTGGGAGGCCATGGCTTCTTCAGCCACCTAGCGCTTCACCTACGCTGGCGGGCCATGAAGTTCGGGATCGGTTTCGCCAACATTCTCCACTGGACAACCGCCGAGGGCGCGGTGGAATTCGGCCAGGCGGCGGAGGCCGCCGGGTTCGACTCGGTTTGGACGGTGGAGCACGTGGTGTATCCCGACAGCTACGGCTCGGAATATCCCTACGACCCCACTGGTCGAATGCCGATGACCCCCGACACGCCGCTGCCCGACCCGCTCATCTGGCTGACCTGGGTGGCGTCGGCCACCTCAACGCTGCGATTGGGGACGGGCATCTTGATCTTGCCCCAGCGGAACCCGGTGGTGCTGGCTAAGTCGCTGGGCACACTCGACTCCATGTCGGACGGCAGGGTCACGCTCGGTATAGGCGTGGGCTGGCTCAAGGAGGAGTTCGAGGCGCTGGGCATTCCCTGGGAGCGCCGAGGCCAGCGTACCGACGACTACATCGGGGCCATGCGGGCCCTGTGGGACGGCGACAGCGCTGAATTCGACAGCGAGCACGCTTCGTTCTCCGGGGTCAGCGTGAATCCCAAGCCCGCCAACGGCCGCGTGCCCATCGTGATCGGCGGCCATTCGCGGGCCGCGGCCCGTCGGGCGGGGCGGCTGGGCGATGGCTTCTGGCCGGGGCCTCGAGAAGGGGTGTCCATGGCCGAGCTCATCGACGAGATGCGCCAAACCGCTGCCGCGTCGGGCCGAGATCCGGAGAGCATCGAGGTCACCGTGGGCTTGCCCAACACGCCTATGGACGACCCTGCCGGGCTGGTACAGGAGGTGGCCGAGCTGGGTGGCGACCGCCTGATCGTTCCGTCGTTTTTGTTCTTGGCCGACACGGCAGAGACGATGGCCGCGTTCGGAGCGCAACTTCAGGCCGCAGCCCAGTAGGCAACAGCGAGGCAATTCGTAAGGAGCCCCAGTGAGCAGCATCGAGCAATGGCACGCCGCCGCCGTGGAGCGGTCTGGGCTGGACGACTTCGGTAGCGACGATTATCTCGAAGGCCTGACCGTGCTGGAAGAGTCGTTGGAGGCCGAGGCGGGCATGACCGACATCGGCCGTTTCGCCATCGGCGAGATAAACACCGGGGCCCTGATGGGGCGCCTCAAGGCCGTAGCCGGCCTGAAGGCCCGGCCCGAGGCAGCCAACACCAATGTAGAGCGGCCTCTGGTGATCATCGGCCTGCCCCGCACCGGTACCACCGCCTTGCACCAGCTGATGGCGGCCAGCCCCCACTTCCAGGGATTGGAGCTGTGGCTGGCCGAGATGCCCCAGCCTCGCCCGCCCCGCGACCTATGGGAGCAGCACGACGAGTACGTCAGTTGCAAGGCCAAGATGGACGCTATGGCGGAGATGAATCCGGATCAGTCCTCCATCCACTTCCAGTCGGCCGAACTGGTCGACGAGTGCTGGAACTTGTTTCGCCACTCGTTCGCCAGCGTGACGTTTGAGTGCCTATTTCGCATACCCACCTATTCCGCCTGGTGGGCAAACTGCGACATGGGTCCGGCCTACGCCCATCACCGACGCAGCATCGGGCTGATCGGCGTGGACGAGCCCGACACCTGCTGGCTTCTGAAAGACCCCAGCCACCTGTTCGCCCCCGAGGCGCTGTTTGCCACCTACCCCGATGCCAACGTGGTGATGACCCATCGCGATCCGCTGAAGGCGGTGGCCTCGGTGTGCAGCCTCACCGCGGTCAGCCGCCAAGGGTTCGAAGATGATCCCGACAACACCGCCCACGGTGCGGAGCAGACCGAATTGTGGGCGCGGGGCATTGAGCGGTTGCTGGCTGCCCGAGCCGGGCGCGAGGACCGGTTCTACGACCTGCACTTTGCCGATTTCCAGACCGACCCGCTGGGCAGCGTGGCCGCCATCTGCGACCGGTTCGGCTACCAGTTCGATGCTGCCGCCGAGCAGGCCGTAGTCCAGTGGGCCGCCGACCACCCCAAGGGCGAACACGGTGTCCACGACTACAGCCCCGAGCAGTACGGGCTACGGGCCGAGGTCGTCCACGAACGCTACGCCGACTACATCGAGGCCTGCGGGGTGACAGTGGAATGAGCGAAATCGAACTGGCGAAGAGCTGGGAGGAGTTCTGCGACCTTCTGAGGGACGCAGGCCGCCAAGTGTTGGATGCCTCACCCGACGACGACTTCGACCGAGCCGAGGGATTGCGCTACGTCACTCGACTAGCCGCCAATTTTTTGAAGGCCAATTTGGAGGAGTCCGACCCGGCCCGGGCGATTCTCAACCAGTCGGGGGTCAAGATCGGCCTGGACAATCCCGATTACGCCTACGGAGGAGCCCGGTTGTCGCCCCGCTTCGACTACCGGCTACGGGGCCGAATCAACGACGCCCACTCCATACGGATGGGCGCGTTCAGCGGAGGCTTGGGTACCCCCGAAGGGTTGATCCGCGACAGCTACTTGACCACCGAAGAACTCGCTTTGGACGACGACGGCTGCTTCGAGGTGACCATCAGCACCGAACCCCAGTCGGGGCCGTGGCTGGCCATGAAGGAGGGCACCAACTCGCTGAACGTCCGCCAGACATTGCTGGACCGGCCAAATCAGACCCCCGCCGAGTTGACCTTGGAGCGGACCGATGCCGGTAGCCCGCCTGAGCCAATTGATCCCGAACGGCTGGCCGGGGCGCTGGGTCGGGCCGGATTCACCGTGGCCGCGGTGGTGGGCCAATTCTTGGGCTGGACGGACAGCTTCGCCGCCCATACCCATGAAGTCCGGCCCATCGACCCCCAACTTCTGGCCTTCGCCCAGGGCGATCCCGACACCTCGTACAACTACGGCTACTACGACTTGGGTCCCGACGAGGCCTGGATCATCGAGTTCGAGCCCCCTGAATGCGAGTACTGGAACATCCAGCTCGGCAACCACTGGTTGGAGTCATTGGACTTCGAGTATTACCGGACCAGCTTGAACCACCACACCGCGGCGGTTGAAGACGACGGCACGGTGCGGGTGGTGGTGGCTCGGCGCGACCCCGGCCATCCCAACTGGCTGGACACTGCGGGCCATGGCCGGGGAGGTCTGGCCCTGCGCTGGGTGGGTTCGGACGTGGAACCCGAGGTCCGCTGCCGGGTCGAAGAAATCTAGATTTCGTGGCTGGGTCGACCGGGGCCTTCGGTGGGGTTGCCGCTCATGTCGGCGTTCAACTCAGCCTTGGCCATCAGGTCGGCCACCACCGGGTGCAGGGTGGTGGGGTCTTGGGATTCGAGGGGCACATTGGGGCCGAGAGCCCAGCCCTCTGCTATACCCAGTCGGCCATTGCCCACTACCCAGACCCGGCCGGTCACGTTGTCTGCTTCGGGGCTGCACAGCCAGGTGACGATGGGGGCGATCCATGTGGGGGACATTGTCTCCTGGATTTCTTCGGAGATGTCGCCGCCGCCCATCAGCGGAGCAGTCAGCCGGGTCAGTGCGCTGGGGGCGATGCAGTTCACCGTGATTCCGTAGCGAACCAGCTCCATGGCCGAGATGACCGTAAAGGCGGCAATGCCCGCCTTGGCCGCGCCGTAGTTGGTCTGGCCCACGTTGCCGAAGATGCCCGAGGGCGACGCCGTGTTGATGATTCGGGCTTGGAAGCTCTGCCCGGCCTTGGTCTGTTCCCGCCACCAGGCCGCGGCGTGGTGGACCGGGGCGAAGGTGCCCTTGAGATGGACCTGCACAACTGCATCCCAGTCGGTCTCGCTCATGGAGAAGACCATGCGATCGCGCAAGATGCCGGCGTTGTTGATGAGGATGTCAAGCGTTCCAAACGTGTCGATGGCCTGGTGGATCATGTCCCGGGCGGCGTCGAAGTCGCTCACGTCGGCGCCGTTCACCACTGCCTCGCCGCCCATGGCCCGAATCTCCTCGACCACTTCGCCAGCGGGCCCGGCGTCGCCGCCGCGGCCATCGGGGTCGGCGCCCAAGTCGTTCACCACTACCTTGGCGCCGTGGTTGGCCAGCATCAGGGCATACTCCCGCCCGATGCCCCGTCCGGCGCCGGTGATGACCGCAACCCGTCCTTCACAAAGCCTGCTCATGGTGTCGAACCCCTCGTGCTCTTGAGCCCCTCGTCCATTCGAAAGAGCTTCGCCGACGAACTATAGAAGGGCATCAGCCAGGGTTCGCCATTGGGCCAGGGGCAGCTCGCCACGGGGGGTGAGCACCTGCACGGCCACGTGGTCGGCACCGGCGTCGTGGTGGGCCTGGATGCGGGCCTTGATGATGTCGAGGTCGCCCCAGGCCACGATGGCGTCCACCAGCCGGTCGGATTGCTCGGCCACGTCTTCTTCGGTGAAACCCAGCCGGAAGAGGTTGTTCACGTAGTTGGGAAGTCCCAGGTACAGGGCCATGTTCTCCCGGGCCAGCGCCCGAGCCGCATCCGCATCGGTCTCCAAGCACACCTTCTGCTCGGGGGCCAGCAGGGCGTCGGGGCCCATGATCTCGCGGGCCAGGGCGGTGTGCTCGGGGGGCACGAAGTAGGGGTGGGCACCAGCGGTTCGCTCCGCGGCCAGGGCCAACATCTTGGGGCCCAGCGCAGCCAGCACCGTTGGCGGCGCCTCCTCCGGTCCGGCGGCCATATACATAGCCCCCTCCATCTCGTTGAGGTAATCCACCATGAAGGAGTAGGGCTTGGAGTAGTCCAGCTTGCGGATGCCCTCGATGAACGGTCCGTGGCTCACGCCGATGCCCAGCAGGAACCGGTTGTCAAAGGCCTCGGACACCGTCTTCTGGGCCGCCGCGGTGGTCATGGGATGACGGGCGTGGATCTGCACGATACCGGTGGCGATCTTCAGCGAGGTGGTAGCCCCCAGCATGACCGACGCCGACACGAAGGGATCTCGGCCTACCGCCTCGGGGATCCACACCGTGGGCCAGCCAATCTCCTCGAGTTCGGCGACCACCTCTCGTACCCGACCCGAGGGCTGCTGGTCGAGCACGCCCTGCCACAATCCGATTCTTCCGATGTCCATTTTGAACTCCGCCTCCCAGAGCGTCATACAAGTGTCTTGGGTGGGATGGTAACGCTGGCCTGTTAGGCGGTCGCATCGGCGAGACTACGCTTCGAGCCGTGTCAAGTTACGAGACCTTGCTGTATGAGGAGTCCGACGGTGTGGCGGTGCTCACATTGAACCGCCCGGAGCGGCTCAACGCCATGGACAACACGGCGTGTGATGAGCTTCGGGCCGCGTGGGCCCATCTTCGCTACAACGACGACGTGCGATGCGTGATCCTTACCGCGGCGGGGGAGCGGGCGTTCAGCACCGGGGTAGACATCACTGGCTCGTGGAAGCAGCCCGCCTCGCCGTTCATGGTCGACGACCCGATCTCCACCGTCGGCCCCAAGTCCAATGACTATTGGCGCCCGGTGATCGCCGCGGTCAACGGCATGGCCGCGGGCGGCGCGTTCTACCTGCTTGGCGAGGTGGAGTTCATCATCGCCTCCGACAACGCCACTTTCTTCGACCCCCATGTGAGCCACGGCATGCCCGCGGTGAACGAGCCCATGTTCATGCTCCAGCGCATGCCGCTAGGCGAGGTAATGCGGATGTCGCTGCTCGGGCGTCACGAGCGCATGTCGGCCCAGCGAGCCTTCCAGGTCGGGCTGGTGCAAGAGGTGGTGCCGCTGGACGACTTGTTGGACACGGCTCGCTGGTGCGCCGAGGCCATAGCGTCGGCCCCCGAACGGCTGGCCGTTGAGGCCACCATGAAGGGGCTTTGGACGGCGCAGTACACCACGCTGGCCAACGCCATGAACAGCGGGGTGGCGTTCTTGAGTCTGGCCGGGGCTGAGGAGGAGATCACCGAGAAGGCCCGGGGCATCAAAGAGCAAACTCGCATCGAGCCGCGCATCCGATGACCTCAAGCCCAGGCATGGCCCCTGGCGCGCTGAGCGGGCTGCGAGTGGTGGACCACACCGATATGCGCGGCGCGCTTTGCGGTCGGATCCTGGGCGATCTGGGGGCCGAGGTGATCCGGGTGCCGCCGGTTTCCGATCCCGACGACTTGGCCCACGCCCATCGCAACGCCAACAAGGCGGCGGGCAACCCCGCCAAGTTAGAGGCGCTGATGGCGCACGCTGATCTGCTCATCGACAACACCGGCTTGGACCTCGATGACCTGACCGAGCGCCACGCTCAGCTTGTGTTAGTGGCCCTGACCGACATGGGATTAACCGGCCCTCGCTCAGACTGGAAGCTGGAGCCGCTGCCGGCGTTCGCCTCGTCGGGCGGGCACTTCTTGTCGGGGTTTCGGGACAAGTCGCCGTGCTGGCATCCCGGCTACCTGGCCCACGACTGCGCCTCGGTGTTCGGTGCCATCGGCGGGCTGGCCGCGGTCATGGACCGCCGCCGCCACGGCCGGGGCCAGGTGGTGGAGATCAGCGTGCAGGAGGCCTCCCTGTCCGGACTCAACCCGTGGTCGGTGCTCATCCCCGACTATGTGAGGCACTTTCCTGAGCTGCCCGATGAGGGTCGCCGCAATGCTGACGGGAACTATTGGATCTTCCCGGCCCGAGACGGCTGGGTGCGCACCGTTATTGGCACGCCTTATCAGTGGACCGGCTTCGTGGAAGTGCTGGGCAACCCCGACGCTCTGATTGGCCCGGAGTGGGCCGACGGCGTTTTCCGGGGCAGGAACCGGGACGTGATCCACGTGGTGGCCGACGAGATCACATCGCAGCGGGACCGATCCGTGCTCTTCGAGCAGGGACTGGCCGCAGGCACCACCATCGGGGTGATCCAGTCGCCCAGCGAGTTCGCCAGTCATCCCCAGGTGGTAGGCCGGGGATTCTTCCGCAACGATGTGGAGGGCTCCGAGGGCCTGCCGATGCCCGATGCTCCCTGGAAGTTGTCGGGGACACCGGCGGGAGTGCGGAGGCGGGCACCGCAATCAGGCGATAAGGTCGTCCGGTTCCGCGATCGCCCCGCTGAAAACCCCTGGTCAGCCGGGCCTTCTGATGGCTCCGACAACGGCCAGTTGCTCGCCGGAGTGCGGGTGGTGGAGTTCGGCATGGCTGCGGTTGTGCCCGAGGCCACCTGGATGCTGTCGGACTTGGGCGCCGACGTCATCAAGATCGAATCTGTCGCCCATCCCGACTCGCTGCGCTTCGCGGGCCGGGGCGACCTCAACAAGGCCTTCCCATTTAACGCCGAGAGCCGGGGACGGCGGTCGGTGGCCCTCGATCTGACCACCGAGAAGGGCCGCGAACTGGCCCTCGAGCTGTTCATGGCGGCCGATGTGGTAGCGGAGAACCTGCGGGGCGGGTCGCTGGACAAACTTGGCCTGGGGTGGGACGACATGTCGGCCAGACGGCCCGACCTGGTGTATGTGTGCTCGCAGGGCTACGGCCGGGGCGGGCCTATGGGCAAGATGCCGGCCTACGGGCCGCTCAACGCCAGTTTCGCCGGCGCCCACTGGCTGTGGAACCACGCTGATGTGCCGTTCCCGTGCGGAACAACGCTGAATCATCCCGACCACATCGCGGGCAAGCTTCTGGCGGTGGCGGTGCTGGCCGCCCTCGACCACAAGCAGCGCACGGGCCAGGGTCAGCTCATCGACATGGCCCAAACCGAGGCCGCCGCCTATCTCATCGGCGAGGTGTACATGGGAGCGGAGGCTGCTGGGGCCGACCCCGAGCCCTGTGGGAACCGCTCCGACACGGTCGCCCCTCACGACGTGTACCAGGCTGGTGGAGACGACGAATGGGTGGCGCTGGCCTGCCCCGACGACCAGTCGTGGCAGCGCTGCTGCGAGGTGATCGGCGTGGAGAACCGCTGGCCTTCCAGCGCCGACCGGCTGGCCGACTTCGAGGCGGTGGACGCCGCAGTGGCGGCCTGGATGGCCAAGGGGCTGGCTGCGGACCGGGCCGAGCGCTTGCAGGCTGCCGGAGTATCGGCCATGCCGGTGATGGGACCCTACGACCACCTGGGCGACGAGCACTTGGCCGCCCGGGGCGCCCTCGACGTGCTGGAGCACCCGGTGGTGGGCAAGGAGACCCATGTGGGAAACCCGATCCGCTTCAGCCTCACCACTACCCGCACCGCCGGTCCGTCCCCGCTGCTTGGCGTCGACACCGTCGAAGTGCTGGAGGAGGTCCTGGGCATTCCCCCCGACGAGGCAGAAGCGCTGGTCGAAGCGGGCATATGCCGCTGAAGCAGGTCCGTCAGGCAAAGGAGCAGTAATGAGGGTCTTGGTCATGGGCGGGAGCCAGTTCAACGGCTTTGCCCTGGTGAACGAGCTGGTGAAGTGCGGCCATGAGGTGACCGTGCTGAACCGGGGGCGCACCCAAGTGGACTTTCCCCGATCGGTGCGCCGTTTGGTGGCCGACCGCACCGACCACGATCAGGTGCGGGCGGTGCTCAGCGGTGAGAGCTTCGACGCGGTGCAGGACATGAGCGCCTATCACCCCGACGATGTGGAGCTGATGATCGATGTGTTCGAGGGGCGCGTCGGCCACTACATCTTCGCCTCCTCCACGGTCATCTACGCCCCCACCGACATCCTGCCCATCACCGAAGACCACCCCGTCGACCGCGGTCCCAACCAGAACGAGTACGGGCTGCACAAGCTGCTGTGCGAGGACATCCTGGTCGGTGCCTGGCGCAGCCGGGGGTTCCCGGCCACCATCGTTCCGTTCTCGATGGTGTTCGGCCCCCGCAACATCCTGGCCGACCGGGAGCAGCGGATGATCCTGCGGCTGCTGCGGGGCCGTCCGGTGCTGATCCCCGGCGACGGCACCGCCCTGGGCCAGGTAGGCCATGTGGACGATCAGGCCCGGGCGCTGAGGATGATGATGCTTCAGCCGCAGACTTTCGGGAAGCGCTACAACCTCACCGGCGGCACCTTTCAATCAGACCTGGGCTATGTGGACACGTTTGTCGAGGTACTGGGAGTGGAAGCGCACAAGGTTTTCATCCCCGCCCCAGTGATGGACGACCTGTGGGACGGCGCTTTGGTATTCGAGGAGGGGCGGGCTTCCCCGGTGAACATCGACATCCGCAGTTCCGACACCGCGAGAGCCAATGCCGACAACATGCGGCGGAGGTTCAAGCTGGCCCAGCTTGTGCAGCGCCTGGCCCCCAACCTGCACCGCTGGAACCGAAGCGTGGTGTTCTCCGTCGACCGTCTGCGAGCCGACATCGGCTGGGAGCCCGAGTACACCCTGGCCGGCATGGTCGACCACGTGCACCGCTGGATGGTCGCCGAGGGCCTCGACCAAAGCCTCGATCTGGACTTCACCTTCGAAGACCAAATCGCAGCCCACATACGGGGCGTGGTCTGACTTACTCCTGGACCCGCTCGACGATCAGGGCGTAGCCGTTGCCGCGGGCGCCGGAGGTCTCGTTGATGTAGATGGCATATTCGCCAGCGTCGAGCGCGGTGAATCGAAGGTGAGCGTTGGTGGAGAATCCCAGACCAGTGCGCGGGTTGGTGCCGTCGCTCTGGGCTGACAACTCACCCGTTTCGCGGTTCCTGACTGTGATCGAAGTATCGGCAAGGATCGAATCAGTGCTGATCTCGATGGTTTCGCCCTCTTCGAGGCTGATCTTGTACCAATCCGTGTCAAAGGTGTAGTCGAAGAATCCGTAGAAGATCTCTACATTGCCCTCGGCCAACAAGACGGTTCCATCGAATTCATCTCTGAAGGGATGAAGTCTGACGGTAGCGGCTAGTTCGAATTCATATTCCCCATCGGTGAGGCTGCCGATTCTCACAAAGTGCTTCCCGCTTCGCAGCACCTCGAAGGTCGTTTGCTCACCCCCGGTCTTGGTCGCATTCTGCGTGGCCAGCGTCTCCACGGAATCGGAGACGATGATGACGCCATCGCTTTTGCCCTGGATCTGAATGGTCACTTTGGTGCCCGCCGCGGCGTTGAAGGTGTAAGCCGGACTGTCGATCCCCCGCGTTCCGGCGACCTTGTGTTCGAACTCCCCAACTTTTCTAGGAGCCCGTCGTTCGGTCTTCTCTTCCGGAGGCTCATAGCTGGCGATCAGCCTCTCGATGATCAGCGCGTCGTCGGCGGCCGAAGTTGCCAGCGCAAAACCGGCACTGCTGAATCTCCATGTGGAAATGCCCACCACCTCTCCACTCGCGTTGAGAAGAGCGCCGCCGCTTTGCCCGCCGGCAATCGCCGCGTCGGACTGGAGGATGGTGAGGTCGTACGTGGTCCACTCGCGCAAGCGAGACAGGATGCCCTGAGTGATGGTTGGTTGGGGGAACAACTCGGGTTCAGACGGATACCCCACCAAGAAGAGTTCGCTGCCCAGCGGCAGGTCTTCTCGATCGGAGAATGTCAGCGGTTGGTATGGGACATCGACCGGTCCCAGCACGGCCAAGTCGGCCATAAAGTCCCGACCGACGACGGGCACGTCTCGAATCTCGGTGCCGTCTGGGAATACGAGCCAGGCCTCGTCGTAGGGCCACACCACATGGTTGTTGGTGACGATGTACCCGCCCCCAATCAGGATGCCGCTGCCTAGTTTCGATGAGGTTTCGACCAGCGCTATCGAAGGGGACACCAGCGCGTAAATCTCGGCGGGAGAAAGTTCCTGTCCGGCTGGCCGTGGGGTGGGTCGGGCAGTGGGTTCGGGCGAGCTGTCGTCGCATCCTCCCGGAACAAGGGCAGTGTCGATATCGAATCGGCAGCGATAGGCGTTGAGCAGTGCCTCTTGGGCAGTCACCAGTCGGTCGCGCCGGGCCAGTTCTCCCAGGGACGGGGTCCCGTCAAATGGCTGGGGCTCCTCGGCCGGATTTACCGGTGATCCGTCGTAACAACCTCCCGGTACCTGCGCGACGTCGATGCCAAATCGGCAGCGGTAGATGTTGAGCAGAGCCTCCTGCTGGGCAATCAGCTGATCGCGTTTGGCGATGTCTGCGAGGCTGGCCGACTGGGCGCCCACGGGCGCTGCTAGCGACAACGTGGCCGCGATCACCGCGATGGCCGCTAACGCGCGCACGACCAGTTTGTTCCGCCGGGTTGCCGTGGCGCGGCCGATGTTGACAGGGGAAGTTGTCGTCACAGTTTCCCTTTCGTTGCTTTAGTCGGCCGTGACCGGCCGGGGCAAGGCTCTGCGGATTCGCCAGATCAGGATACCGGCGGCAAGAACCATAATGCCGACTATCACTGATGTGCCCGGCAGGGTCACGGCCAGGGTGACGCAGCCGATGAAGCCGAGGCCGCTCAGCCCCCGCGGCCAGCGTCGCTGGCTGGCTGGCAGGGTCCACGCGGAGGCGTTGGTCACGGCGTAGTAGAACAGCACGCAGAACGAGCTGAATCCCAGCACGCTGCGCAAGTCGGTGAGCGATACCAGCACGATCACCACCGCGGCCACCGCGACCTCGGCGTAGTGGGGCACCTTGATTGTCGGATGGACCTTGTCCAGCACTCGGGGCAAGTCGCCTTCTGAGGCCATGGCGAATGTGGTTCGCCCCACCCCGGCGATCAGGGCCATCAATGCTCCGGCCGAGGCAATGACCGCTCCCACTCGCACCACCGGTGTGAGTCCGTTCCAAGCCCCGGCGTCGGTGGCCGCGGCCAATGGAGCGGCCGCGTCAGCCAGCACCTCGGGGCCTACTGCCCACAGTGCGGTGGCCGACACCGCGGCATACACAACCAGCGTGATGCCCAGCGCGGCGGGGATGGCCCGGGGAATGGTGCGAGCCGGGTTCTTTATCTCCTCGCCCAGAGTGGCGATGCGGGCATAGCCGGCGAAGGCGAAAAACAACAGCCCGGCAGACTCCAGAATCCCGCCCGCGCCGCCTTCCCCCCAGTCGGCCAAATTTTCGGCATCGGCCGTGCCCCCGCCCACCGCGGCGGCCACCACCAAGCCGAGGGCGATCAGCACCAGGGTGACCGTGACCCGGGTGGCCGCCGCCGTCCGGGTGATGCCCCGGAGGTTTATGGCGGTCACCACGACAACGGCGGCGATGCCGGCGGGCCGGGGGTACTCGGGAAAGGCGTAAGCACCGAAAGCGAGAGCCGAGACCGACAGCGTGGCCGACTTGCCCACCACGAAACCCCAACCGGCGCAGAACCCGGCTAAGTGTCCCAGCCGCTTGCGTCCGTACACATAGGTGCCCCCCGAAGCGGGGTAGAGGGCGGCCAGCTGGGCTGAGGAGGTGGCGTTGCAGAACGCCACTACACCGGCTACCGCCAATCCGATCATCAGGCCTGATCCGGCTGCGGCCGCGGCTGGTCCGATGGCGGCGAACACGCTGGCCCCGATCATCGACCCCAGACCGATCACGATCGCATCCCCGGTGCCCAGCCGTCGGGCCAACCGGGTGGGCGGGTTGCTCACAGACCGCAGGATAGAGGGATGGCGGCCTTCTTCCTCCTACCCTGCGACGAGCAGGCCGCTCTTCCGACAGGATGGAGGTCATGGCTGAAGACAATGTGACCTACGAGACGGCCGGGGCGGTGGCGACGATCACCCTCAACCGGCCCGACGTGTTCAACGCCTTGACCGACGACATGTTCGACCAGATCGTGGCTTTTGTCCGCCAGGCCGAGGCCGACGACGATGTCAAGTGCATCTTGTTGGCCGGAGCGGGGCGGGGGTTCACCTCGGGTTTCGACCTGTCCAGCCCCGACGACTTCTACGGAGGGGCCGAGACCAAGGGGGGCCGGTTCGCCATTGCCGGACTGCGCCGCCGGGCCTGGGTGATGCGCGACCTGCTGTACTCGGCCAAGCCCATCGTGGCCCGGGTTCATGGGCCGTGTATCGGCGCCGGGCTGTATCTGATGCTGGTGTGCGATTTCGCGGTGGTGACCGACGACGCCGTTTTCGGGCTGCCCGAGGAGCGGTTCGGCTCGGCGGGCACGTCGTGGCTCTATCCCATGCTGGCCTCCCAGATCGGGCTGAAGCGGGCCAACGAGTTGGTGGTGACCGGGCGGAAGTTCGACGCCGCCGAGGCCGAGCGGCTGGGCCTGGTCAACCGGGTAGTGCCCTCCGATGAGTTGGACGAAGCGGTGGCCCAGCTCACCGGGGCGCTGGCCAGCCTGCCCCGCGACGGCATCGCCACCGGCCGCGCCGTGGCCCACCTGGCCTACGACATGCTGGGCATCGGCCAGTCATTCACCCCCCACTACGGCGTCCACCCCTTGTTCGTGATGGGCACCCGCCGCAGCCCCGACGAGTTCGATTTCCACGAGACGTCGCGGGAGAAGGGCATGAAGGGCGCGCTGGCCGAGCGCGACGAGTGCTTCGGAGGGGACTACTGGGGCTGGTAGGCGACGGCTTTCGACCGGCGATTACTGAGATTGGTAGGCGACCGTGGGCATCATGGTGGCCTTGGGTTGGTAGGGCACCGACGGGTCGAAGTAGGGGCGGTCGCCGTCCACGGTGCAGCGGCGAATCTCGCGGACCTCGGGGTAGTGGTCGGAGACGCCCCGGTGATTGGTTGACCGCTCGTCCCAGATGGCCAGATCGCCCTCGGTCCACGACCACCGGCAATGGAAGCGGGGTTGGTTGATGTGGCGCATCAAAAAGTCGAGCAGGGCATTGCTCTCGGCCTCGGTCAGCCCGACCACGTATTGATGGAAGTTGGTGGCCACGTATAGCGCCCGCCGTCCGGTCTCAGGGTGGGTCCTCACCAATGGGTGGTTGACTCCGGGGTAGGCCTCCCGCAGCAGGGGCACCAAGTCCCAGCTTCCCGACTTCTCGGCCATGTTCGTGCAGAACTGCGGGTAGTTGGAGTGGTGGAGCTCCAATCCGTCGATCATGGTTCGCATCGGCTCCGACAGGGCGTCGTAGGCCGAAGTGATGCTGCACCACATGGTGTCGCCGCCGTAAGGCGGCGCCACTAGGGATTGGAGCAGAGCAATCTTGGGGGGCACTTCGATCCAGGTCACGTCGGTGTGCCAGTTGTCGGTGGTTGGCAGGCTCTCGGCATCGTCGCGGATGACCGACAATTGCGGTTCGGTCACCCCCATCACGGCTTGAAGCGGGTAGATGCTGGGCTGGCCCCACAGGGAGGCCAACTCCAGTTGGTCTTCGGCGCTCATGGGCACATTGCGGAACATGATCACTTCGTGGCGGAGCAGCGCCTCGTGGACCTCGGCGAACTGCTGGTCGGTCAGGCCGTCGCGGGGGTCCACGCCGGAGACCACCGCGCCCAGCGACCCGCCGATCCGGTCAACCTGGATGGTCTCGTAGGACTCCTCGGCGTTGAGACTTGGGGTTAGGGTCATGCTCATAGGGCTATTGTGCCATCTCGTCCGCACGCAAGCCGATGAGGAGGCACCTGATGCGCACGATCTTGGACGGGCTCAACTTCTCCGAAGGGCCCCGGTGGCACGACGGCGCCCTGTGGTTCTCCGACATGCACGCCCACCGGGTGATCCGCACCGACCTCGACGGCAACGCCGAGACGGTGGCCGTGGTCGACTGGGACGACCCATCGGGGCTGGGCTGGCTTCCCGACGGCCGGCTGCTGGTGGTGGCCATGGCCACCCAAAAGCTGCTGCGCCAAGAGCCCGACGGGTCGATAGTGGAGCACGCCGACCTGTCGTCGCTGGCCATTGGCGACATCAATGACATGATCGTGCGCTCCGACGGCACCGCCTACATCGGCGACATGGGCCAGAGGATCCACGCCGGCGGCGAGCGGCGCACTGCGCAGACCCTCAGGGTGGCCCCCGATGGGTCGGTAAGCGTGGGCGCTGACGGCATGGAGGCTCCCAATGGCCACATCTTGACCCCCGACGAGGAGACGCTGATCGTGGCCGAGAGCGCGGCCTTCCGGCTCACCGCGTTCGACGTGGCCCCCGACGGCACCCTGTCCAACCGGAGGGTATACGCCGAGCTGGTCCCAGAATCCGACCGGGCTCCGGTGGCCCCGCCCGACGGCATCTGCCTCGACGCCGAGGGCGCGGTGTGGGTGGCCGATCCGCTGGGCTTGAGGGTGTTCCGAGTGCTGCCCGGCGGCGAGGTGACCGACTCTTACGACATGGCTCCCAAAGTGCCGGTGGCCTGCGTGCTGGGCGGTGACGACCGCCGCACACTGCTCATCTGCGCCGCCGACGACTGGAAAAAAGAAGTGGTCACCGCGGCCAAAACCGGTTCCATCTACGCCACCGAAGCCACCGTCCCCGGCGTCGGCAAGCCCTAGTGGCGCGTCGTGGGTTTATTCGCTAGTCAACAGGCTGGGGCGTCAATTCGCGCAGGGATACGGAGACGCCGGAATCGGGGCTGAGGCTGACCAGCACTACTGCGGGTTCGCCTTCCAATGACTCGGCGGTGGCGCCGGAGTAGGCGACCAGCGAGGGAGATTCGCGCACCACTTGATGGCGGTGGATGTGGCCTAGGGCGACGTAGTCCCAGTCGACGGTGTCGAGGTGGCTGGGGTAGATGGGAGACGAGCGGTATGACGGTGTCTCGTCGGGCATGACTAGGCCGTGGCCCATGGCCACGCACCAGCCGTCCTCGGGACGATCGGGGAGGCCGTCGAGGGGGTGGAAGCCGGGATGGTGGTCGTCCATCGACTTGCCCCACACGGTGAGCTCCAGCTCGGGGAGGTGGGTGGTGGTTCCCTCGAGAGAATCTAGGACCGTGACCGGGAGATCCTGGATGTGGGGAGCGAACCGATGGAGCACCGATGTTTCGGGATGGGCATCGTGATTGCCGGCGATCACGACCACGGGGCACGAGAGCCGAGCGAGCTGATCGGCGGCCCAACTCAGCACGTCGTCGCCCACGCGGTTGTGGTCGAACAGGTCGCCGGAGATGATCACCGCGTCCACGGCCTCGGCGATGGCCAGATCTATGGCGGCGGCAAACGCCTTCTCTTGGCGCTTGGCGGGGGAGGTGCCCAGATGGCAGTCCGAGGTGTGCAACAGAGAGAGGGCTCGGCGTTGTTGGCTTTCGTTGTCGGTCACTTTGCTGGTAGTCCTCGGCTCAACTCGTCGGCGTAGGCTCGCACATAATTTCTTACGGGAAGGCAAGGCTATGGCAGAACGGGCCTGTGAGGGCAAGGTTGCGCTGGTAACCGGGGCCAGCAAGGGGGGAACGGGCACGGCGATAGCGCTGCGCCTGGCCGCCGAGGGGGCCCGGGTGGCCATCACCGCTCGTGATGAGCAGGGTTTGGAGGTCACTAAAGAACGCATCGAGTCGTTCGGCGGGGAGTGCCTGGTGATTCCGTCCGACCTCAGCGACCCCAACGGCGCCCGCACCGAGTTGGTGCCCAAGACGACAGAGGCGTTCGGACCCATCGATTTGCTGGTGAACAACGCGGCCATGAACGGCTACCGGCCGTTCGAAGAGGTCTCCCCACGACAGCTCGAGCTCAGCCTCCAAGTGAACCTGTGGGCACCGTGGGAGCTGATGAAGGCAGTCATCGGCGGGATGCGCGAACGGGGCAGCGGTGCCATCTTGAACCTCACCACCTTCTCCGCCGAGCTCCCACCCGGCCCCCCGTTTCCCACCAGCAGGCCTTCGAAGGCGGGCTTCGTGTACGGGGCGCCCAAGGCGGCGTTGAACAAGCTGACGGTGTCAGCGGCCAGCGAGTGCGAGGGCCAGGGGATCTCCGTCAATGCCCTCACCCCGCAAGCGGCCATTGCCACCCCGGCGTTGGTGGAGGGCGGCTGGATAGACGAGGAGATGTTCGAACCCCTTGAGACGATGGCCGAAGCCGCCGTGGCGCTGGTCACCGGCGAACCCGACGTGCTTACCGGGCGTATCGCCTTCAGCCTGCAGCTCCTGGTGGAACTCAACCGGCCGGTGCGCGATCTGATGGGCGAGTCGCTGGTGGAGGGCTGGCAGCCGGCCGACATCCCACCAGTCATCGCCCGACAAGAGGCCAACCTCGCCCGGCGGGGCTGGCCCGATGGCTACACCTTTGGGCGGGTCCACAGTCCGCGTCCATGAGCGACGAGCTGCTTCTTCGGATCGTCACCGATCCTGAGGCATACGCCGACCCCTACCCGCTGCTGAGGGAATTGCGGGAGACGGCGCCAGTTCACAAACTCAGTTTTGCCGACTATTGGGTCCTCACTCGCTACGAGGACTGCCGAATGGCGCTGCGTGATCCTCGGATGGGCAACGCCGAGCCCGGCGACGAAGTTCCGACGCTCACTGCTGAGAGAGTGCGAACTCCCAACGAAGAGCGGACCTTTTTGTTCTTGAATCCTCCCGACCACACCCGACTGCGTTCGCTGGTCAGCCGGGCCTTCACTCCTCGACGGGTCGAAAGTGTGCGGTCGGCAGTGGAGGAGATGACCGCCGAGCAGCTCGACTCTCTGGCCGCCTCCGGTGGGGGAGACCTGATTGATCAGCTGGCCTTTCCCTTGCCGGCCAACGTCATCAGCGAGCTGGTGGGGGTGCCCCGGGCTGACCGAGATTGGCTGCGGCCCTTGGTGTCGGATCTGGCCGGCACCCTGGAACCGAACCAAAGCCCGGAGGATCGGGAGCGGGCCGAAGCGTCTGCGGTCAAGGTGAAAGCGTATTTCGACGAGTTGATCGACCAGCGGCGAGCCGAGCCCAGTGACGATCTGCTGTCAGCGCTGATTGCAGCCAGCGACGGAGAAGACCGGCTCACCCAGCGAGAGATCGGGCTCACCTTGTCGCTCATCTATGCCGCGGGCTTCGAGACCACCACCAATTTGATCGGCAACATGGTCCACACGCTCATTCGGCATCCCGAGGAGCTGGTCCGACTGCGGACCGATCGGTCGTTGGTGCCCGGCGCGGTGGACGAGGTGCTGCGCTATCAGCCTCCCGTGCAGGTGGACGCCCGGTACACCTTCGAAGCCGTGGAAATCGGCGGGCACTCCATCGCCAAGGGAAGCATGGTACTGATGCTTCTGGGAGCGGCCAACCGCGACCCCGACGTGATCGACGATCCCGACCGGTTCGATATTGCCCGCCAGGAGACGCCGCTGTTGTCGTTCGGATCAGGCATCCACTACTGCCTGGGTGCGTCACTGGCCCGCCTCGAAGGCCAGGTAGTGCTGGCCGGTCTGCTGGACCGCTTCGAAACCTGGACTCCGTTGGAGGACGATCCCCCCTGGAAGGACCGGCTCACCTTGCGCGGGCTGGCCCGCTTGCCGATAGCTCTCTCTTAGCGACCGACAGCGCGGTGATAGACACTGCCTTATGGGACTGAGTGATCGCACGCCGCCTACTGCTGAAGAGTACGCCGCCTATCGGGAGCGATTCTGCAACTGGGGTCGCTGGGGGGACGACGACGAGTTCGGCACCCTCAACCACATCACGCCGGAGGCCCGCCGGGCGGCGGCCGCCCTGGTGCAGACCGGGGAGGCGGTGTCAATGAGCCGTCCCATCGACACCCACGCCGGACCGGCCAACCCCTATCCGGCCCATCACTTCGTGGGCGCCGGGGACTCAGGGGCGATGGCCGATTACTTCGGCATGTTCATCCACGGGTTCGTGCAGACCCACATCGACGCCCTGTGCCATCTGCCGGTGGACGGCGGGGGCAAGTTCTGGAACGGCAAGGAGTTCGCCAAGTCCCCCATGCCCGCCGAGCACACCGGCACCATCGACTTCTGGAGCGACGGCATCGTTACTCGTGGGGTGCTGTATGACGTCCCCCGGTTCCGGGGCACCGACTACGTGGCGCCGGGGGAGCCGGTCCACGGCTGGGAGCTGGCCGACGTGGCCGCCGCCCAGGGAATCGAACCCCGACCCGGCGACGCGGTGTGCATCCGCAGCGGCATGGACGTGTACTTCGACAAGACCGGCACCTCTCAGGGAATGGGGTCGAATGCCGGGGTTCACGCTTCGGCCATCGAGTTCCTCTACGACACTGACGCCTCCTGTCTGACCTGGGACTTCCAAGACGCCCCTCAAGAAGATCAGGGCATCCCCAATCCGATGCCCATCCGCATCGCCCTGCACGTCCACCACATCCTGTTGCCCTACATGGGGATGCCCATCATTGACAATGCCGATTTCGAGGCGGTGGCCACCCGATGCGCGGATTTAGGCCGCTGGGAATTTCAATACGTGTGTGCCCCGCTGGTGCTACGCTACGGCACCGGTTCACCGGTGAATCCCCTGGCAATTTTGTAGCGCGAAACCTTCTTCACCACCCACTGCGAGGCCAGGGCTTCGGTAAATTCGCAGACAACCTTGTGGCAATGGAGCGCTTATATGGCTGATCTTGGCGATCGGGCCCAGGTGGTGATCGTCGGTGGTGGGATCGTCGGCTGTTCTATCGCGTACCACCTCACCCGCCGCGGGGTGACCGACGTGCTGCTCATTGAGCAAGGCCAGCTCACCAGCGGCACCACCTGGCACGCCGCCGGTCTGGTCAGCCAGCTCAAGTCCAGCCACAGCCTCACTCGGCTGGCCACTTACTCGGCCCAGTTGTTCGAAGAACTCGAGGCCGAGACCGGCCAAGCCACCGGCTACCGTGCCCCTGGCTCCATTTCGGTGGCCGCCGACCATGAGCGGTGGGAGGAGCTGCTGCGGGGCATGTCCATGGCCCGCACGGTGGGGGTGGACATTCGCCAGATCGAACTCGACGAGGCCCTTGAGCTGTGCCCGCTGCTCAATATCGACGACTTGGTGGGTGCGCTGTTCATCCCCCGAGACGGCGTGACCTCCCCGGTGGACACCACCATGGCGCTGGCCAAGGGTGCTCGGGCAGCAGGCGCCCGCATCGTCCAGGGCACGGCGGTGACCGGGGTGGTGGTGGAAGACGGTCGGGCGGTGGGGGTGGACACCGAGGCCGGCCGGGTGGAGGCCGAGACCGTGGTGCTGGCCGCCGGGATATGGACGCGCCAACTTGCCGCCACCGCGGGGGTGAGCGTGCCGGTGCAGGCCTGCGAGCACTTCTACATCGTCACCGAGCCTGTGGAAGGGGCGTACCCCAACATGCCCACGGTGCGCGACCCGTCCAACTACACCTATTTCAAAGAGGAGACCGGCAAGCTGATGGCCGGTTTCTTCGAGCCCCGGGGCAAGGTCTGGAATCTCAACGGCATCCCCCGAGACCTCCAGTTCAAGACCCTGCCCGAAGACTGGGAGCACGTCGGGCCGATCTTCGAGCGGGCCATCCACCGCATGCCGGTGCTGGGGGAGGCGGGCCTTCAACTCTTCTTCAACGGCCCCGAGGCCTTCACCCCCGACGGGGTGTACTACCTGGGGGAGTCGCCCGAGGTGGACCGCTGTTTTGTGGCTGCGGGGTTCAATTCGGTCGGCATCCAATCGGCTGGCGGGGTGGGCTGGGTGCTGGCCGACTGGATCGTGGACGATCACCCGCCCATGGACCTCTCGATGGTGGACATTCGGCGCTCGTTCGGCTTCCAATGCGAGCCCGCCTATCTGGACGCCCGTATTCCCGAAAGCCTCGGCCTGCTCTATGCCATGCACTGGCCGTTCCGCCAGTACGAGACGGCCCGGGATATCCGCCGCTCGCCGCTGCACGACCGCATCGACGCTGCCGGGGCGGTGTTCGGCGAGGTTGGCGGGTGGGAGCGGCCCAACTGGTACGCCGCCCCCGGCCAAGAGCGGGAGTACCGCTACAGCTGGGGGCCGCAGAACTGGTTCGAGGCCAGCGGGGACGAGTGCGACGCGGTTCGCAACGCGGTGGGCCTGTTCGACCAGACCTCCTTCGCCAAGTTCACCGTGGAGGGCCCCGATGCCATGGCGCTGCTCAACTGGGTGTGCGCCAACGAAGTGGACGTGCCGGTGGGCCGGGCGGTGTACACCCAGTGGCTCAACGACCAAGGGGGCATCGAAGCCGACCTCACCGTGACCCGTCGGGGCGAGGACTCCTATTGGGTGGTTACCTCGGCGGGCACCGCCACCCGCGACTGGGCCTGGCTGCGGCGGGCTGCTCGGGGCAGAAACGTGGTGATCAAGGACGTCACCGACCACTACGGGGTGCTGGGCGTCATGGGGCCCAACTCCCGGGCCGTGCTCAGCCAGCTCTGCGACGCTGATCTCGGCAACGACGGCTTCCCGTTCGGTACCGCCCAGGATCTCTGTATCGCCGGGGTGGAGACGTTGGCGCTGCGCATGACCTATGTGGGCGAACTGGGCTGGGAGCTCTACGTGCCCAACGAACAGGCCGTGGCCCTGCACGATGCGGTGGTCGAAGCGGGCTCTTCCCTTGGACTGCGCCACGCTGGCTACCACGCCATGAACACGCTGCGAATGGAGGCGGCCTACTGCCACTGGGGCCACGACATCACCGACGAGGACACCCCGTTGGAGGCCGGGCTGGGGTTCGCGGTGGCTTGGGACAAGGCTGGCGGATTCCGGGGCCGCGATGCGCTGGCCGCCCAGCGGGAGGGGCCCCGCACCAAGCGCCTCATCAAGCTCCGGCTGGAAGACCCCGACTGGCTGCTATACCACGACGAGCCCATCTACCGCGACGGCCAGATGGTGGGCCGCACCAGCAGCGGTATGTGGAGCTACACCGAGAAGCGGGCGCTGGCCCTGGGCTATGTGGAGTGCGCCGACGGCGTCACCAAAGACTGGGTGGAATCTGGGCGCTTCGAGATCGAAGTGGCCGGGACGCCCATCGCCGCCACCGGATCCATTCGTTCGTTCTACGATCCCCGCAAAGAGCGGGTTCGACTCTGATTGACAAGGAGCGGCCTACGGTGCGCGATGAAGCCCAGGTCGTGATCATCGGCGGCGGAGCCATGGGCGCGGGCCTGTTCTATTTCCTGGCCCACGAGGGCTGGACCGACACCGTGTTGGTGGAAAAGGGCGAGCTGTGCTCGGGCTCCACTTGGCACGCGGCCGGCCTCATTCCCCATTTCATCGGCAGCTTGAACATGGCCAAGTGCCACAAGGTGGCCCCCGATCTCTACGACCGCATCGAGGAGGAGACCGGGCTGGCCAGCGGCTGGCACGGCACCGGTGCCATCCGCCTGGCGCTGGATCGCCACCAGGTGGACTGGTTCCGCTACGTAAGCGGGATGCTCGATCTGGTCGGGGTGGAGAACCACCTGATCGAGCCCAAGGAGATCCTGGACCACTGGCCGTTCATGGACGTGTCCGACGTGCTGTTGGGGTGCTGGACCCCCAACGACGGCTGGACCGACCCGTCCAGCGTCACCCAGGCCATGGTCAAGGGGGCCCGCCAACTGGGCGGCGAGGTGTACCGGAACACCCTGGTCACCGCCATGAAGCAGCTACCAGATCACCGCTGGGAGGTGACCTGCGAGTCTGGCGGGCAGACCCATACCATCACTGCGGAGCACGTGGTGAACGCAGCCGGGTGCTATGCCCCTCAGCTCGGCGCCATGGTGGGCCTCGACGTGCCCATCGTGTCGGTGATCCACCAGTACCTCATCACCGAGCCCATGGAGGAGATGAAGGCGCTGGGCGACTTCGACCCGCCGGTTATCCGCGATCCCCGAGCGTCGGCCTACTACCGGCGGGAGATCGACTCGCTGCTGGTCGGTCCCTACGAGCGGGAGAACGCCCAGACGTACGGGATCGACGGCATCGACTGGGACAAGCACTTCTATCTGACCCCGCCCGATCTCGACCAGCTCATGCCCTGGCTGATCGAAGCCGGCAAGCGGATCCCAGCCTTTCCCGACACCGGGATCAAGACCGTGGTCAGCGGACCGATCACCCACACCCCCGACTCCGGCTACCTCATGGGGCCGGCCCCCGGCCTGCGCAACTACTGGTTGTGCGCCGGAGCTTCTATCGGCATCACCCAGGGGCCGGGGGCGGGTAAGTACCTGGCCCAATGGATGGTGCACGGCCAGACCGAGATCAATGTGGCCGAGATGGATCCCCGCCGGTTCGGCGACCACTGCGGCCCAACCGGGCGCTACGCCATCGAGAAGGCCATCGACGAATTCCACGAGATGTACGCCACCCGCCTCCCCGGCGAGCAGCGCTTCGCCGGCCGACCCCAGAAGACCGATCCCATCTATGACCGGCTCGACGCCCGGGATGCCCAGTGGATGGAGATCTTCGGCTGGGAGCGCCCCCAGTATTACGGCGAACCCGAGGCCCACTCCTTCCGGCATTCCAACGCCTTCGACATTGTGGGGGCCGAGTGCCGAGCCACTCGGGAGCGGGCCGGCATCGCCGACCTCACCGCCTTTTCCAAGTTCGAGGTGACCGGCGCCGACGCCGAGGCGCTGCTCGACCGCCTCACTGCCAATCGCATGCCGGCCAAAGACGGCGGGATGCGCCTCACTCACTTCCTGACCGAGTTGGGCGGCATTGAGACCGAGATGACCATTACCCGACTGGCCCCCGACCGGTTCTATCTCAACTCCGCCATCGTCGGGCAGTTCCACGACCGCGACTGGCTCGCCCACCATGTGCAATTCGGCGAGGACGTGACCGTTACCGACCGCACCGACGACATGGGCATCCTGGCCGTCTCCGGCCCCCTGTCCCGCCAGATTCTGGCTCAGCTCACCGACGCCGAGCTGGAGGCCCCCGGCTTCCGCTGGCTCACCGGCCAGCACATCGAGGTGGCGGGGGTGCCGTGTCTGGCCCTGCGGGTGTCGTATGTGGGCGAGCTGGGCTGGGAGCTGCACCACTCCCAAGAGCACACCGCCCAGCTCTATGACGCTCTGGTGGAGGTGGGCGAGCCGTTGGGCATGGTCCACTACGGCGCCTACGCCATGAACACCATGCGTATCGAGAAGGCCTACAAGGCGATGGGTTTCGAGCTGACCACCGAGATCACCCCGGTAGAAGCCGACCTGGGCCGGTTCGTGGACTGGTCGGGCGAGTTTCAGGGCAAGAAAGCCTCCGAAGAGCGGCTGGCCATGGGCGACGACATCGAGATGATCCTCGTGTACTGCGAGGTGGACACCACCGACAACGACTGCCGGGGCAACGAACCGGTTTACGACGGCGACGAGCTCATCGGGCTCACTACGTCGGGCACTTGGGGCCATTCCGTGGGGCGAGGCCTGGCCTTCGCCTACGTAAAGCCGGAGTACAAAGCGCCGGGCACCCGTTTCGAGGTGCAACTCATGGGCGACCGCCGTCCGGCAATGGTGTTGGACGGCCCGGCCTACGACCCCGACAACGAGAAACCGAGGGCTTGACATGGCGCGACGTGCAGGAGGCCGGGCGGCCCGAGTAGCCATGCGGGAGGCGCCGCCCGAAGCCGATGCCCGGGCCGTGTGGCCGGGAATGCCCGGCGGGGCTTACAAGCCGCTGTCCGAAGGCCAGTGCGACGACGTATTTGAGTCGGCCCTGGGCCTGCTGGCCGACCTGGGTATGGGACAGGCCACCCCCGAGATCATTGAGGCGGTCACCGCCAACGGGGGCCGAATGGACGAACACGATCGCCTGCGGTTCCCTCCCGACCTGGTGAAGCAGATCGTGGAGGGGGCCTGCAAGGAGTTCACTTTGTACGGGTTCGACCCCGACCGGGGGGTGGAGATCGGCGGCAACCGGGTTCATCTCTGCACCAGTGGGGCCGCGGTCATGATGCTCGATCACGACACCAAGCGCTTCCGGCCCAGCACCCTGGCCGACCTCTACGACGTGGCCCGAGTCGTCGACACCCTCGACAACATCCACGTGTTTGTGCGGACGCTGGTGGCCCGCGACATGGAGACCGCCCGGGAGTTGGACATCAATACCGCCTACGCCATCCTGGCCGGCACCACCAAGCCGCTGGGCACGGCCATGTTCCAACCCGAGCATGTTCACGAGTGCATCGACCTTTTCGACATGGCGCTGGGCGCCGACGGGGAGTTCGCCCGGCGGCCCTTCAGCATCGGCAACAACACCTTCGTAGTGCCGCCCCTGCGCTTTGCCGAAGATTCGGCCCTGTGCCTGATGGAACAGGCCCGACGGGGCATGCCGATAAACCTGCTGTCCGCGGGCCAAGCCGGGGCCACCTCGCCGGCCGCGCTGGCCGGATCGCTGGTCCAAGCGCTGGCCGAATGCCTAGCCGGGTTGACCGCAGTCAACCTGGTTGTGCCTGGCCATCCCTGTGTGCTGGGCATGTGGCCGTTCGTATCCGATCTGCGCACTGGAGCGATGAGCGGGGGCAGCGGTGAGGAGGCGATTATCAACGCGGCGGCCGCCCAGGTGGTCAACTACCTGGGGCTGCCGTCGGGGGTGGCCGCCGGCATGGCCGACTCCAAGCTTCCCGACAACCAGGCCGGTGCCGAGAAGGCCAACGCCATCACCCTGGCGGCCAACGCCGGGGCCAACATGATCAACGAGACGGCCGGAATGCTGGCCAGCATCATGGCCTGCTCGCTGGAGGCATTGGTGATCGACAACGACATGCTGGGGTCCATCAACCGCACGGTGCGGGGCATCGAGATCACCCCCGACACGCTGTCCACCCAGGTAATCGCCGATGTAGTGCACGGCGAGGGCCACTTTCTCGGCCACTCCCAGACCCTGTCGCTCATGCAGACCGAATACGTCTACCCCGCAATCGGCGATCGCCTCAGCCCCGACGACTGGGTAGACGCCGGCGCCCGCCTCATCGAAGACGTAGCCCACGACTACGTCACCGAAGTGCTCAACCGCCCCAAGCCCGACCACATCACCCCCGAAGCCGACGCTCTAATCCGAGAAACCTTCCCCATCCACCTCGCCCCCATCCACTGACCGAAAACCGGCCAAGAATGCGTGCCGATAGCCTCTTGGCCAATGGGGGTACGGGACAAGACAGCCATTGCCTCCCTGATTGTCGGCATTTGCCTTCTGTTTGTCGGATGCGCCGGTGGAGATTCCAGCCACTTCTCACAAGATGCAGAAATCTCGGGGGTGCTGCTCGATGGAACCCAGTACCTTGTGCGATCCCAGCCAACCCTCAATGACACTGTCGAAGGAGTCTACGGGGCGATCATTATTGACTTGGACGATGGAGAAGCTCCCATAGAGGGCCATGTGGCGGTGGGCATCGCCGGGTTCTACTCAGACATCAAAAACATGCAGAGCCTCTCCTTCGGTGAAGGTGTTTATGTTGGTGTCATTTCTGGGGATTGGTTCATGCATCTCGCCGTCTACGATCACGTCGTCGCCGAGTTGGGAGAATCAACGGAGTCGATCCTGTTGAACGCGATCATCCCTCATGACCCGCCCCACGATTCGGGACTGCCGGCGTTCGAACTTCTGCCTCCTCTGCGGTGGGCCGACGATTACGAGCTTCCCCTTGAGATGGAGGTGGTATACCGTGATTTCGTTGTTCGCCGGGGATGTAGCCACCTCGCTGTTGCTTGCAGCCCCGACGAGTCTGTCGAGGTTGTTCCCAGCGACCGCGTCACATCGCCCCACGCCGCCTGGCCTGGCAACACCGTAGAGATCACCACGCCCTGAGGCGCTCAGGGCGGGCTAGAGAACCAATTGACTGGACGGCATCGCGGCGATTTCGACCCTTCAGAAGGGACTCAGCCGGCCGCTCTCGAGGAGTCGTTCCGCGGCGTCGATCACGGCTCGTGCGGTCTCGAGAGCCTGGTGGGCGTCGTCCTCATTGACACCAGGAGACTGCTCGTCAGGATATTCGGTACGGTTCCGGCGGCGACGAAGCCCATGAAGGCGGCCGAAGACTTCCATGCCGCCGCGGTCGTTGAATTGGGCTCGCACGGCATCCATTACGGCAATGTGCCCGCCTCGAGTGGTTGAACGCAGGCCCTGAACCGCGAGCAGAGCGGCCGCAGTCTTGCGGGCGGCGTCGTAGGAGAGCTGGAGTGCTCCCGCAGGGTCATCCTCGAGGCCTTTGGAGGCGAGGCTGACATGCGCGGCGGCATCCGCCATTAGTCGGCTCGCCAGATCAACGGAAGGGACGACTCGTTCAACCTCCCCATCTGCGATCAACTGATCCACCTCGTCGCGGCCGCGTTCCCAGGTCATCTGACTATTCCCATCTCTGGCCCAACTTCAGCAAATTCAGTCGCCGAGTTCTGCTCATCGGCTACAAGGACGACGAGAAGCGGTCGCGACTTGACCTCCCGTATGAACCCCTCGTGCTCGGAATTCCACTGCTCGTGGGTACGAACGGTCGCCTGGACGGGCATTCCAATGCGTCGCTCAACTCGCTCCGCGGCTTCGTCCACTAGGTCACGGTCTGCCTCTCCTATAACGAGTACGTCGATGTCGTTCGGCGCGCGCCCCGGCTCGCCAAAGTATCGAGCTGCCCAAGAACCGAACAGGATCACTGCGTCGGCCGCCTTGAGGTCCGCCAACTCTTCGGCGACCACCTTGGGCAGACCGTAGGTGGCCAGAATTATCTGGCGAACTGCGTCATGGAGAGGATGGCCGACGTTGGCCCGCACCTGCCGAGACGATCCGACCTTCTCGGTGACCAAGAGACCGGCCTGCTCTGCGCGACCGACTTCCCGCGACACCGTGGGCATGCTCGTCTGGGTGTGTTCCACCAAGTTGGATAGGGAGTGGCTCGTGTCGGGGTCAGCAAGCACACAGGCCAGTATCCGACCTTGCGCATCCGAGCGAAGGATGGGCGCAAGTGATGGGGCAGGAACTTTCATAAACCGTATAGAATTGTACGTTTAAGGGAAATAGGCCCGCAACTGAGCCCGAGAGACCTGAGTTCAGGAGTTCTTGGGACACACGAAGTATCGTCAGGTGCCATGTCTACGCCCAATATTCGAGACGATGGGCCGGTTGCCCGTAGGTCTTCGGTGCCTGAAGGCCCGGTGCCTTTTCAAGACATGCACGAACAAGACACGAATCAACCCTCCCGAGCAGAGCTTCAAAAACGCGCGCTCGAATCTCGGAACAGCTATGAACTCGGCGAGTTGCCGGGGGATGAGGAGGGAGCCGAAATAGATCGTGCGCTGGAACGAGAGGCCAAAGACGAGTCAACACTCGGAATAGCGTTTCTCTACCTCGTTGTAAGAGACATTCCAGATGACGAGCGGATCGGGGCTCTCCAAAAACACTTCGGCCACACCGGCCACGGCGCGGCCGTCAGCCTTCGTCAACATCTAGACGCGCTCAGGTTCGGAATACTTCCGAAGGGCACATCCATGGCAAGGCAGATCGCCTCCCGCATGAAGTCTGTAATGCGCAGGCATGATTTCTCCGCCAACACTCGTGTAGTCCTCGACCGGAACATAGCGGCATTAGAGAAAATCGCTACGGACACCGATTTGATCGAGGATGAGCAATTGAAAGCTGAGGCGGTGGAGCAATCCGTGGAGGACAGGCTGAAGGGCTGCTCTGGTGTTTACGTCTTCACATACCCCCACTACCTACGTCATCCGACACATCCGTCTGCTGAATCTGAGAAGATGCTCGACCGCACACTTCTGAAAGTTGGGTTTACGGACAAGGACATCCTGGAGCGGGTAAACCAAGAGACCAGCGGGACGGGGGTGCCAGAACACCGCCGAGTCTTACGTGCCTATCTGCTGACGGAAGACAATGGTCAGACAAATCACAAAATCGAGCGGCAATTCCACGACCTATTGGATTCAGCAGGCCACGCAGGGCCAAAGCGTGGTTCTACTGAACACCAACGCGGTGGGAAGGAGTGGTTCTACACGAACGTCGACTTCCTGGATAAGGTCGCCGCCCTATTGGAACTGGAGATTGTCGAAACCGATTCGGCGGAATACGAGCTCTAGCCCATCTCGGCATCTTCGATGTTGGCGCATCCTCGCAGGAGGAGTGACCACATAGCGCTGCTCATGTGCGACCTGCTAGCTGAGCAGATGCCAACGATTCCGATGTGCGCTACTGCCCCGTCGGAGTGCTGGCCAGCATCTTGGCCTGCTCTGGGGAGGCCGCTTCAAATTAGGCGTAAACAGTAGCGTGTGCCGAAACTGCGAACACGGAGGCATCTGGTGAACCAGGAAGAGGAGGTTGCGCACGAGCAGGCATATGTGGACTGGGCCTACAAGAAGCTGGACGAAATGGTCCGCCGTGCCTCAAGCGAGGGCACCCTTGCGGCGGGAGACATAGGAACATACCGCGCCCTGAAACAGAACGCCGAAAGGCGGCACCGCGAGCTGGGTGCCGCCTTGGACGGCCTTGTATTCGGGCGCCTCGATTTCCTCCAACCGCACTTCGGATACGAGTCAATGTACGTCGGCAAAACTCATGTCAACGGCGAAAACTTGGATCGCCATGCCGTCATCGACTGGCGAACCCCGGCAGGTGAGACCTTCTATCGCGCTACGAGTTCTGATGCCGTGGGAGTTGGACGGCGACGCATTATCCAGATGCGTGGCAAAGAAGTAGAGAGTCTGCACGATGAGTCCCTTGTTGACGGATTCACCCCGAATGCGGCCTCACCAGGCCTTCGACCCCTTCCCGTGGAGGCTACGTCCGAAGAGATACGAGCTGAGGAAACTCAACGGCCCATGCCGCGCAAGAGCAGTGGTCCAACGGGCCAAACCGAACAGAACATCCGGCAAACTGAATCGCCCGAGGGGGACGACATCGGCATCAACATCCGTGCCAAAGACCTGTTGCTAAGCGAGCTCGCCCAAGTCCGCACGGGTCAGATGAAGGATGTGGTTGCCACCATTCAAGCGGACCAAGATCGCCTGATTCGTGCCGAAGGGACCAGCCCGCTAGTCATCCAAGGAGGGCCGGGAACCGGAAAGACAGTTGTTGGCCTCCATCGTGCGGCCTACCTGATGTACCACCAGAGGCAAGAAGGCACCGATGACTCCATGCTCATTGTCGGGCCGAATTCTGCTTTCTTGGACTACATCCGCACCGTATTGCCTTCGCTCCGCGAGTCGTCCGCCCGGCAGCTCACACTTGGGGAACTCGCAGCGTCCAATCTCACACCGGCCCGACTTGCCAGTGTCAAGGTGGATGACACGGTTCATGATGAAGCGGCCCGCGTGCTTGGAGATATACGGATGGCCGCAGCAGTCCAAGCCGCAGTCTGGAGCAGGCTGAATCCTCAGGCCATCCAGCTTGGCTACAGGGGGAGAAACCTCAGGCTTGACGAAGCCACGGTCTCCTCTGTGATCTCGGATCTAACGAGGGCCCACGGCTCCTACTCAGCTGCCAGGAACGGGCTCGCGGAGGGACTTGGACTGGCCTTGTATGAGCAGTACGCCAAGAGGCTCAGAGCACGAAGGCAAACCATCCGACTCGGTGAACGCGAGCGCCAATCGGTTGTTGTAGCGACTCAGGAGCTCCTATCTAAAGGAGGGCTTGGGAGACAGCTCATGCCTGACTTCGAGGCGCATGTATTGGTCGCCGACCTTCTTTGCAACCTTGAACTCCTCCAGAATGCTGGACTCACCATTTCCGAAGCAAACGCCATCAGCAGAGAGCAAGCAAGGGGCCGAAACCACTCTTGGGCTCGTGAGCATCTGCCACTAGTCGACGAGGCCGCAATGCTCATTCGTGGACGGCCAGCGCGGTTCACGCACATAGTGGTCGACGAAGCCCAAGACCTAAGCCCAATGCAATGGCGCGTGATATCACGTCGAATGGCAGGCGATTCGATAACAATCCTCGGGGATCTTGCTCAGGGCATCTCTGTGTGGGCACCAACGAGCTGGGATGATGTCCTAGAGCGTCTGGATGCCAATGCTGAACCAACAATTGGCCAACTAAGGCTGGGATATCGAGTCCCCCGCCCGATTATGGATTTCGCATCAAAACTCTCAGAGGTGGCTGCGCCCAGCCTTCTACCGCCGGTGTCCTTCCGACCTGGGCCCGAACCGGATGTGATACGGACGCGTCGATCCGAACTCTTGAAGCGCACAGTCGAAATCGCAAAGGCCCACTCAGACCTGCTGACCGCAATCATCGCCCCCGAAGAGCTGCTTCCAGGTATACGAGAGCAACTGGACAACTATGATTGTGAACACATTTGCGCCCTAGAAGTGGAGCAGGCCCGTGGTCGAGAGTTCGACATGGTGTGTGTGGTTGAGCCTGCCCAGATTGCCGACGAAGCTGTCCATCCGGCCCAAACGCTCTATCTGGCGCTTACCCGAACGACGAAATTCCTAACAATTGTCCATTCCATCGACTTGCCAGCACAGCTGACGCTCGGCCGGTAGGACACTGCCCTAGGTCAAGTCGCTTGTTCGCCTATAGGAGTCCCTCTATGGAGCTGGGGCCAGGGTGGTTTTGGGAGCCCACCATTGAGGAGGGGCTTCGTCGCCTCTTGTAACCCAGACGAACTCCTGAGAATGTTCCACGCGAACGAATCGTCTCGCTCCACTAGAGATGGCCTGGCAATACCGGCAAGATCAGCGCGCCGTGAGGCGCACCGAGGCATGGCTGCTCTAGGGTCGGGGGATGGCCTGGGATTTTTCTACTGATCCGGAGTTTCAAGACCACCTCGACTGGCTGACGGAGCTCATGCACACCGAGATCGAGCCGCTGGACCACTACTTCCGGGGGCGGTCGCCGTTCGACAAGACCGACGAGGAGGTGCAGAGCCACCTGCGCCGAATCCAGCAGAAGGTGAAGGACCGGGGGCTGTGGGCCTGCCACCTCAAGCCCGAGATGGGGGGGATGGGGTTCGGCCAGGTGCAGTTGGCGCTGATGAACGAGATCTTGGGCCGCTCCACGTTCGGCCCCTCGGCGTTCGGCAGCCAAGCCCCTGACTCGGGCAATGCGGAAATCCTGGCCCATTACGCCAACGACGAGCAGAAGGAGAAGTACCTCAAGCCGCTGCTGGCCGGGGAGATCTCCACCTGCTATTCCATGACCGAGCCCCAAGGTGGGTCTGATCCCAACCACTTCACCTGCACCGCCCACCGCGACGGTGATGAGTGGGTGATCAACGGCGAGAAGTGGTTCGCCTCCAACTACCCCCGGGCTGAGTTCCTGATCGTCATGCTCATCACCAATCCCGACGTGTCGGTGTATCGGGGGTCGTCGATGATGCTGGTTCCCCACGACGCCCCCGGCTTGGAGCTGGTCCGCAACGTGGGCGTGGGCGGAGAGCGCCGGGGCCACGGCGGCCACAGCTACCTGCGGTTCAACGAGTGCCGCGTGCCCATCGAGAATCTCATGGGCGAGGAAGGCGCCGGGTTCAAGATCGCCCAGACCCGCCTGGGCGGGGGCCGGGTGCACCACGCCATGCGCTCGGTGGGCACGGCCAAGAAAGCGTTCGACATGATGTGCGAGCGGGCCCTCAGCCGGGAGACCAAGGGCTCGCTGTTGGCCGAGAAGCAGGCGGTGCAGCACATGATCGCCGACTCCTGGGTCCAGATCGAGCAGTTCCGCTTGCAGGTGCTGCACGCTGCCTGGCAGATCGACCAGTCGGACACCTCCAAGGCCCGGCTCTACATCGCCGGAGTGAAGGTGGCCACTCCGCGGGTGCTGATGGATGTGGTGTTCCGCTCCATGCAGATCCACGGCTCGCTGGGCATGTCCAACGAGACGCCGCTGGCCAACATGTGGATGATGGCCCCCACCTTCGGCGTGGCCGACGGCCCCACCGAAGTCCACAAAGACACCATCGCCAAGCAGGTGCTCAAGGACTACCGCCCCTCCGAGGGACTGTTCCCCACCGAGCACCTCCCGGCCAAGATCGAATGGGCTCAGCAAGTCATGGCCGAGCGCATCGAAGAGGAGCTGCTGAACGCCTGACTCGGGCGCTCGGGCTCCGATTAGCGGGAGAGAAGGTCGGCTACTCGCCAGGAGTTGGCCATGATGGAGAGGACGGGGTTTACGCCGCCGTTGGTGACGTGGAGAGAGGAATCGGCCACGTAGGTGCGTTTGCAGCCCCACACCTTTCCTTGGGGATCGACGGCGCCGCCTGAGGGCGTGTCTGACATTCGGGCTGTGCCCGCTTGGTGCTGGCCGCCGGACAGGATTTGGAAACCCATAGAGCCTCCGGTCACGTCGCGGGCACCGGTAGCGGCAATCCACTCTTTGGCCCGGTCGGCCAAGAACTCCGCGGTGCGCATGTCTTCCTCGTGCTGAACTCCGAAGAACCGAGCCACCGGCAAGCCCCACTGATCCCGCACCTCAGCCGACAGATCCAGCCCGGCTGATCGGGTGGGAATCTCCTGGATCGGGCCCATGATCATGATGGTGCGGCGGTAGGTATCCCGCAGCGCCTGGCGGGCTGAGGCCCCCGTCGGCCGCCCATACTCGTCGACTTCGCCAGCGGCCTCGGCTGCTCGCTGGTGCTCGGGTCGGAACCACGAGCCCATCACCCAGTGCTGCACCGGCGACACTGCGTACTCATCGGCGATCATGCCCCCGCCGATGATGCCGTCGTTGTGGTGGCAGTGCTCCCGGGTGGCCATGGCCAGGCCGGGGCCGACGCCGTCGCTGAGCGGCTCGTCGGTGTCGACGTGGCCGTGGGCCAATACGTAGGTATGGCCCTGGAGGCACCGGCCCACCCAGTCGTTGCCCAGCCCGCTCAACATCAACAGCCGAGCCGTTTCCACCGCTCCAGCGGACAGCACGATTCGGTCGGCCCGCACCCTGCGCTCGCCGTTCTCAGAGCGCAGTTCCACCTCGCCTCGGTTGTCGTCGATCCGGGCCGCCAGGGTGTCGCACAGGATGTGGGCACCGGCGGCGGTGGCTCGGGGGAGCAGGGTGTTGTGGACGCCGTTCTTGGCATCCACCGGGCAGGGATGGCCGACGCACTGGCTGCAATTGGCACATGCGGGCCTGCCGCCGTAGGGCCGCGAGTTCACCAGCAGGGGGACGGGCGCGGTGGCCCAGCCCAGGTGAGCCGCGGCCTGTGCCAGCATCTCTCCCCCTCGGTCGGGCGGAAACGGGGGCAGCGGGTAGCCCCGGGACCGGGGTCCGTCGCCGGTGTGGCCGGGAGCGCCCGCCACTCCCACTTCCCACTCCACCAGGTCGTAGTAGGGCTCGAGATCGTCGTAGGTGATCGGCCAGTCGCACAAGGCCGAGCCCTCTGGAATGCCGTACTCGCTGGCCATGCGGAACGTTTCGGGGGCGAACCGCCATCCTTGACAGCCGTACAGCCGGGGGCCTCCCCCCAGCAGAACGGCGTTGTTGTGGTAGCGGAAATCGTGGGGCTCAAGAGCCTGCTCGCTGTCCCCATCCTTGACGGCTCGGGGATTTCCCACCGGGGTTACGCCCTCGCCGAACCCGAACATGGCGGTGCGGTGGTTGCGCACCGGGTCCCAGCCGATCTCTGTTGATTTGAGGGCCCGGCCTCGCTCCACCACCAGCACCGAGCATCCGGCCGCGGCCAGCACATGGGCAGCCACGCCACCCCCGGCACCGCTACCGATCACCACTGCGTCGTAGTGATCCCGCACCTCGTCCCAACCGATCACCGGGGGCACGGTGTCGACCAACTCCGGCTCGCCGAGAGGGAACCGCTCATAGCCCAGCTCGTCCCAGCACCCCGAGTCGGGGTCGGTCAGCCAGCGCAGCGTGTCTTGGTCCATCAGGTCAGCCTTCTTTCACAGTGAGGCGGCAAGTGGCGGGGTTTAGGCCGTCGGCGGTGAAGGTGAGGTCGACGACTCCGGGTCTGGTAGGGCGGATTACGGCCAAGGCTTGGCCGTCGTAGGTGGTGCAGATGGTAGATCCAAAAGGCTCGGTGGATTGGTGATCGGCACTGGCGAAGCCCTGAACTACTCCGGGACCCTCCACAGTGACTTCCACCGGCCGGTTCGCCACTGGGTTTATCACCCCGTCGGCATCGACCAACTGCACCGATACGTAGGCCAAGTCGGTGTCGCCCGCGGTGATCTCGGGCCGGTCGGCCTTAACTTCAAGGTGCAATGGACCGGAGGCGGTGCGGAGCACGGTGCGGGCCGATTCCTCGCCGTCGGAATAGGCGATGGCCACCAGCTCGCCCGGCCCGTAGGTTGCCGCGAACTTGGCACGGAATTCGTCGACGGGCTGGCGGCCGAGGGACCCTCCGTTGAGCACCAACTCCACTTCGTCGTCGGCCGAGTACACCACCACGTCCACCGCGGTGCCCTCATGTCCGTCCCACGACCAGCTGTCCACGGTGTCGCTCCACGACCACGGGCCGGAGTAGGCGATCTGCTTGTGGGCGTTCTCCGGTCGCTGCACAGCGATGAAGGGCTCTCGGCGAAGACCGAAGACGATCTCCCGGTAGTACGACGCAGGCCGTCGAACCCCGGTGATGTGGATGTCGCCGGTGTGGGCGACGAGCCAGGGAAACGGTGCCACTATGCCGGGGTGCCCCTCGTCTACAGGATCTTCGTCGTCGTAGCCGACGCGGCCGATGCCTACTTCGCCCAAGTAGTCCCAGCCGGTCCAGGTGAAATCGCCGATCAGGTGGGGATGGGCGCAAATGATCGGCCAATCTCGGCCCAGGTCGGTCACGTTGGTCTCAGAGCCGACGATCACCCGGTTGGGATACAGCTCGTGGTCGATGAGGTACCGGTTCGCCACGTAGTTGTAGCCGGCCACGTCGAGCGAGGCGCACACCTCCTCAATGCCCTCGGCGATGATCGGCGACTGCATGATCTGATCTTTCACCATGGCCCACATGGCCATTTGGGTGTTCACTCCCTGCGGCTCGGCCTCCCCGTTGGGTGGTGGCTCGTCGGCATCGGAGGAGTCCGGTGATTCCCCAAACCCGAGGATCTCAGGGATCTTGGCAATCAGCCCGCGTATGGCCAGCATCGGCTGTACCCCGGTGGTGACGTAGCGGTGGGGGTCGAGCGAGCGTACGTACTCGGCGATGTCGCGTGCTCGGGCCGCCCCGAGCGGCGAGCCGACATCGGGAATCTCGTTGCCGGTGGAGTAGAGCACCACGCTGGGATGGTTGCGGTCCTTGCGTACCAGGGTGGCCACGTCGGACCGCCACCGCTCTTCGAACCGCAGGGCGAAGTCGTGGTTCACCTTGTTCTCGGTCCACATGTCCCACGTCTCGTCCATCACGATCACACCGAGGCGGTCGCAGGCGTCGAGCATGGCCCGGCTCATCGGGTTATGGGCGCTGCGCAGGGCATTGAACCCGGCCGCCTTCAACAGCTCCACCCGGCGCTCCTCGGCCCGGCTGATGGTGGCGGCGCCGATGGGCCCGTTGTCGTGGTGGACGCAGGCGCCCCGCAGCTTGATCGTCTCGCCGTTGATGCGCAGCCCGTGGGCGGGGTCGAGCTGGAGCAAGCGGATGCCGAAGACGGTGATCTCCTGGTCGAGCTCTACTCCGCCTTCGACCACTGAAGTTGTGCAGGAGTACAAGTTGGGCTTGTCGGTGTACCAGCGGGCAGGGTTGGCCACCGCCAGCCGTTGGCGTCCGATCGCTGTGGAATGGGGGCGCAGCGTCACTGGGATGTCCCCCGAGGCCACCGCTTTGCCAGCCGGGTCGCTTACCTCGCAGGCCATTCTCACCGTTACGGTGTGGGCGGTGTCGTTTTGCACCTCGGCGGCCACCTCCACCACTGCACCGTGGTCGTCGATCTCCGGGGTGGTGATCCACACGCCGTCGATGGCCAGGTGTACCGGGTTCTTCACCCACAGGTGCACTGGCCGGTAGATGCCCGCCCCGGAGTACCACCGGGAATCCTCGCCGGCCCGGCAGTCCAGTTTGATGGTGTTCTCCTCGCCGTAGCGCAAGAACGGGTCGAGGTCGACGATGAACTCCGTGTAGCCATTGGGCTCGGAAGCGGCGAAGTCGTCGTTCACATAGACCATGGCGTCGCGGTACACGCCCTCGAACTGAAGGGCGACCCGGCGTTCGCGCCACTCGGTAGGGGCGTGGAAGCGCTTGGTGTACTCCCACACCCCGCCGGGGAAGTAGGCGATGTCGTGGGAGGCGGAGGGGTCGCGTTCGGTGCCGATCATCGCGTCGTGGGGCAGCGTCACCGGCTCGGGCCTGCCCTTTGGGCCAGTCAACTCCGAGAACGGGTTCTGCTTGGGTCGCACTGCCCAGCCCGCGTTGAACGACGATCTCATCGGTACCTCCAGTCGGCACAGAGTAGGGGAAGGCCCCTCCAAAGAGCGTGCCCGCCGCTGGCAGCAGTAGCGTCCGGCCATGACCATTCGATGGGGAATAGCCGGGCCCGGGGCCATCGCCGTGGGGTTCGCCAACGGGCTCCAGTTGCTGGACGACGCCGAGATCTACGCCGTTGGCTCCCGCTCGGCCGACCGAGCGAGAGACTTCGCCGCCAAATATGAGGCTTCGGCGTCCTACGGCAGCTATGAGGATCTGGCCGCCGACCCAGATGTGGACGCGGTGTACGTGGCCACGCCTCAGTCCCGCCATGAACAAGACACGCTCATGTTCTTGGAAGCGGGCAAGCCCGTGCTGTGCGAGAAGCCGTTTGCGCTCAACCAGGCCCAGAGCCGGCGGATGATCGATGCCGCCCGGGATAGGGGGCTGCTCTTGATGGAGGCCATGTGGAGCCGCTTCCTTCCCGCCTACCGGGTGTTGGCTGATCTGCTGGGCGAGCAGGCCATCGGCCAGCCCCAGTTGGTGGAGGCCGACTTCGGTTTCCACCAGCCGTTCGACCCCGACCACCGGCTGTACGACGCTGAGCGGGGCGGCGGGGGGATTCTCGATCTGGGCGTGTATCCCGTGCAGTTCGCCTCGTTGGTGCTGGGCACCCCCACCAGCGTGGCGGCCCAAGGCCGAATCGGCGAGACCGGGGTGGACGAGCAAGTAGCCGCCGTCTTGGGACACGCCGGTGGCGAACTAGCGGTTGTGAAGGCGGCCATTGCCACCAACCTGGGCTGCACCGCCCGCATCGCCGGTACCGAGGGGACGATCGAGCTCCCGGCGTTCATGCACTGCCCCGGATCGCTGACGGTTGTGCGCGGCTTCGAGCGGGAGGAAATCGACGGCTCGTGGGAGGGCGATGGTCTCCGCTTCCAAGTGGAGGAGTTCCACCGCTGCCTGGCCGCCGGCGAGCTCGAGAGCCCGGTCATCTCCCACGCCGAGACGCTCTCGATCATGGGCACCCTCGACCAGATCCGCAACCAGATCGGCCTCCGGTTCCCAGGGGAGTGAGCGGCTCAACGCTCCCGGTGGCGGGCCGCTAGAGCTCGCCTTCTCGGAGCTGAGCTCGCAGGTCCACCTTTCTTATCTTGCCGGAGGCGGTGCGGGGAAAGTCGGCCACCAGCCGCAGACCTTCGGGCCACTTCTGACGGGCCAGCCCGGCTCGCTCTAGGTGGGGGAGGAGGGCCGCCAGATCGATGGGGTCGGCATCGGGCAGCAGGCGGACCACGGCGCAGGCGTGCTCGCCGAGGCGCTCGTCAGGGGCGGCGACCACCGCTACTTCGGCCACTCCGGGCACTTTGGCGACCACCTCCTCGATCTCGGCGGCCGACAGGTTTTCGCCTCCCCGAATGATGATGTCCTTCACCCGGTCAGTGATGGTCAAGCAGCCGTGCTCGTCGACGATGCCGATGTCGCCGGTTCGGTACCAGCCGTCTTCGTCAAATGCAGTGTTCAGCTCGGGGTCGGAGTAGCCCAGGCACAGCTCGGGGCCGCGGGTCACGATCTCGCCGGGATTGCCCGCGGGCAGGTCGCGCCCGTCCTCGTCGACTATCCGCATTTCGATTCCGGGTCGAGGGCGCCCATCGGTGCTGTGGCGAAGCTCGGCCGGTTCTTCATACTCCATGCCGGTGACCGACGGGTGCTCAGTGGAGCCATAGGCCCGGATGATCTTGATGCCCAGCGACTCGGCCCTCTGGCCCACCGCGGCGGGAACGGGCGCACCGCCCAGCCCCACCCGGGGCATCAGGGCCGCGTGCTCGGGAGTGAAGTTCGGATGGTCGAGGAGGCTGGTGAGAAAGATCGATGCGCCCACCCCGCCGCCGATGCCGTAGGCCATCATCACCTCAAGGGCGTGGCCCGGGTCCCACCGGTCGGTGAGGTGGATGTCGCCGCTGACGTACAGCGGGCCCAAGACCCCGCCCAGCATCCCGGTGGCGTGGGCCACCGGCGATCCCATCAGGTTGGGCCGCCGGTCGGTCAGCCACATAGCCATGTGCTCTAATTCGCTGAGCAGGGTGTGGTGGTTGTGGATGGCGCCTTTGGGGTCGCTGGTGGTGCCCGAGGTGTAGGCCAGCACCGCGATGTCGCTGGCATTCGGCTCGGGCAGCTCCGCTGCGGGTTCACAGGCCTCCACCTCCTCCCAGGAGGCCCGGCGCACACCGTCGGGGGCGGGCCGTTGGGCCCCATCGCCCACCACCAGGTGCAGCCGGAGGCTGGTTGGGGCGGCGTGGTCGACGATCTCGGCGTAGTCCACGTGGCCGTAGGCCGCAGGCGAGATGTAGGCCTCGGCACCGCATTCGTGGAGGATGAACGACACCTCCTTGCGCCCGTAGATGTGGGTGATGGGCACCAGGATGTAGCCGCCCATGGCCAAACCGCAGAATGCCGCCACCGCCTCTCGCCAGTTGGGAATCTGGAACGCCACCACCGCGCCCGCCTCGATGTCCTTGCTGCGCAAGAGGGCCACCAGTCGGCGGGCCTCGGTGTCGACATCGGCGTAGGTGCCGTGCCAATCGCGGGTGCGGGAATGGATGTGGACCTCGGCATCGGGAGCAGCGGCCAGCCACTCGGCCACCCGCCCGCCCAGGGTGGCGTCGGTCCACCATCCATCGTTCACATAGCGCTGTTCCAGATGGGCGGGCACCGATCGCAGCGTCCAACGCGACTCGCTCATGGGCTCACCTCCGGTGGACGGCTCATGGCTCTACTTGATGGCGATGGGGTTGAGAGGCGAGCCCACCGCCCCGGGGATGTTGAGCGGAGGAGCGACCAGCATGAACTCGTAGCGGCCGTCGTCGGCGCAGTCGGCGGCCAGCGCGTCCAGCACCCAGAACTCGCCCAGAGGCAGCCCACGGTCCACCAGCGCCCCGCAGTGGACGGGGTGTTTGCGGTCCTCGGGATCTTCGGGCACCAGCACCTCCACGCCGATGGTGTCGGCCGCCACCGCGGAGATGTCGTTGCGGTCGCACCAGTGGAGGGCATCCACTCCGAATCCCGGCGATCCTCCGAAATACTCCTCCTGCTGCTGCGGGGTGAAGCTTGGATCCCACAATGCCATGTAGCCGGTGCGGATCAGGGCGATGTCGCCGGGCTCGACCGCGGCTCCCTGAGCTTCGACACAGCGATCCAGCATGGCCGAGTCGATGACCGTGACCGGAGCCAGCGGGTCGCAGCCCTCGGAGCGGGGCAGGTCCAACAGCACCGCTCGGCCCACGAAGCTCTCCCGGTGGTTTTCGATGCCCAGCACCGATGCGCCCCCGAAAGCGGTGACGTTGCCGGCCCAATAGCCGTTGTACATCGTGTCCCGGTAGATCACATGGGCGAAGCCGTCCCACTGGGTTGAGCCCTGGAGGGGCATCTGGAACATGTCGTCGTTCCACTGGAAGTCGGGATCGGCGGCGCTATACGGCGAGCCCACCACCTGGTCGGAACCGGCCATCATGAACCAGTGCAGCGGGGCCGGCCGGGTATAGAACCGGGGGCCACTGGCATCGATGGGCAGGGCCAGCGAGAACACCTTGCCCGACTGCACCAGCGAGGCGGCCCGAACTCGCTGCTCGGGCCCGATCAGATTCTGGGTGCCGATCTGGTCGTCGTCGCCCCAGCGTCCCCAGTTGTTGGGCCCCTCGGGCTCATAGCCGCCGACCACCTTGCCGTCGTCGTCCACGGAGTAGTCGGGCGCCGACCAACTCGTGGCGTATCGGGCGTAGTCTTCTCGACCCATGGGTCCTCCTAAAGCTGGATGAGACGGGGCACGGTCCCGTAGATGAGCAAATCTCGGCCGATCTCTGTTGGAAGTGACTTGTATGAGCCGTACAGCGCGTCCAACACCAGCATCCGCTTGAGCCAAAGGTGAAGGCGGTGCTCGGCGGTGAATCCCATCCCGGCCAGCACCTGCTGGGCGTGGTTCGCCGTGGTGAGGGCGGCCTTTCCGGCCAGCGACTTTGCCAGCGCAGCCTTCATTGGGTCGGGGTCGCGGAGGCACGTTGCGCCCAGCGATTCCGCCCCCTCGATAAGCACCAGCGATTCGGCCAGCTTGTGCCGCATGGCCTGGAATGAGGCCACCGGGCGGCCGAATTGCACCCGGTCGATGGCGTGCTGGCGGGCCTCGGTCAGAATCCAGCGGGCCCCGCCGGTGAGTTGGTAGGACAGGGCCATTCGGGCCGCGGTCACTGCATCCTCCCAGTTGCCCTCGGCATTCACCGGTGTCACCGCGTCGGTTGGGATTCGAACAGACACATGACGGTAGGCGTGGGCGGGGTCGATTCCCGTCGGCTCCGGTTCACGAAGCAAGCCGGCGTCCATCGCCGCCACCGCGGTGCCCTCAAACTCATCCACGGCGATCAGCACTGTGGTGGCCCGTTCTACCCGTGACGAAACCAGCCCATTGACCACAAAGGGATTGTCCTCCATCAAAGATCGGGGATCGCCTGGCTGCGGGGCAGCGGGGTTGGTGTAAAGGGTGGCGTCGAACAACACGCAGGTGGATGGTGAGACGGGTACGCCGAGAGCATGGACCACTACGTCATCGAGCAGTGTGGCGGCCGAGCCGGTTGCGCCGAGAGCGCCGAAGGCAATCGCCGCTCCTTGGGCGGGGGATGCTGCGAGCAGGTCGGCCCAGCCCAAGTCGTAGAGTGCTTGGTCGGCCTCACCCGGATCGGGCGCGTCCAACATTGCGGCCGCGAAACTGGAAGCCAACAGCCCGGCATCCTCGGGCTCGATGAATCCGCTCATGACTCGGGCCCCAGATCAAGCAGCCGCCGGGCGACGATGTTGCGCTGGATTTCAGCGGTTCCCCCATAAATGGAGGCCGCCCTGGAGTACAGGTAGTCGGTGCGCCACATGGCGGCGTGGTCACCACCGTCGAACTCCACCACGCCGGGAAGCAGGTCGCGGACCGCTTCAAAAAGCTGCTGTTCGGCCGATGTGATGAGAATCTTGTCGATCGACGTCTCCACGCCGAGTTGCTGGCCGCGGGCCAATCGGTACTGGGTGTCTCGTGATCGGCTGCGGAAGGCCACAAGCGAGAGGAACACTTCACCGATGGCCTTGGCCGAGGTGTCGCTCAGGTCGCCAGAATCCGACAGCTGGGCCACCAGGTCGGAGAGGCGCCGGTGCAAGAGGGCGCCCCGGTGCCAGAACGTGGTGGAACGCTCGTAGGGGAGGATGTCCATGGCCACCTGCCAGCCCCCGTTCTCCTCGCCTATGAGCCGTTCGGTGGGCACGAACACCTCGTCGTAGTGGACCTCGGCAAAGTCCAGCCGCCCGTGCATGGTCTCGATCGGGCTGTAGGTGATGCCGGGAGAGTCCACGTCCACCAGCAGGGCGGTGATGCCCCGGTGGGCGCTGTTGGGCTCGCCGGTGCGGGTGAGAAGCACGCAGCGCTGGGCGTACTGGATGAAGCTGGTCCAGATCTTCTGCCCGCTCACCAGCCAACCGCCGTCGGTCTTGTCTGCCCGGCACGAAAGGGAGGCCAAATCGCTGCCCGCATCGGGCTCGGAGAACCCCTGGCACCACATCTCGTCACCCCGCAAAAACGGCGGGACCAGGGCGGCGGCAACCTCGGTCCGGGCGAACTCGATGACGGTGGGTACCAGCACCTCGATCATCGTCCAAGGATTGGGGTCGCACAGCCCCCGCAGGTTTATCTCCTCGCCGACTATGGCCCGCAGCAGCGGCGAGCCGCCCAGCCCGTCTACCGATTCCGGCCATCCGTAGCGGCCGAATCCAGCATCGTAGAGCGACCGCTTCACATGGGAGTAGTGGGCCATTTGCTCGTCCATCGAGCCAGCGCCCTCATACGGCGGGGTCAGCTCGTCGGCATTGGCGTCGAGCCACGCGGTCAGGTCGCGGCGAAAGGTCTCAGGATCCATGGTTGCCAAGAAGACTGACGTTACAGCGGCGGCTCGCGCACCATCTCCAGATCGGCCGAGCCGCTGTCGGGGACTCGGGGCTGGCGCCACGCCTCGACGGGGAACGACGCCTCGCACATGGAAAACGTAAGCAGCAGCAGGTTGCGGGCATCGTCGGGGAGATCGTCGAGATCGAAGCTGTCGCAGTACTTCAGGATCTCGGCCAGCCGGGGCATCATGGCGTCGTAGAAGGCCTGCATTTCGGCCATCGTCGAGTCCAAGCGCTTGTCGTAGCGTTCCCGCCAGGTATCGAGGGCCCAGTCGACGAACGGTTCCAGATCGGCGAAGTCGGCGGGCAGCGTTGCAGTATCGCTCATCATCAGGCTCCGTTGGCCGTCCCGGGCATCCACGGGTAGCTGGCCGGGCGGCCGCCGGCTTTCACCTGCTCTCGCACCGCGGCGTGGTGATGGCGGCAGAGAATCTCCTGATCGTTGAGCATGAAGGTGTCCACCACCTCGCTCTCGATCATGGTTTGGGTGGCCTCCAAGGTGTTGGCGTCTTGGAAGGCGTACTCCTTGAACGTGGAGAACGCGAACTCCTGGGCGGCGCGCTGGCTGGCGTTTTGGGGCGGCGCGAAGTTGAGGGTCGACTCGAACAGGTGCTTGCTGGGGCCGAGCGGCCAGTAGGAGTAGGTGAGATACCAGCCCGTCTCCCAGAACAGGATCATGAAGTTGGGCCACAGCACGAACGAGTCGATTCCCCACGCCCGGTGTTTCGATGGATTGAGCAGCGGGGGCAGGTCTTGGTTGTCGTTGACCGCGGCGGGCTTGTCCCAGGGTCCGAACAGGCCGCTGCGCAGCAGGTTCTCGATGGGCTTGACCATGCTGGGATCCTTGGGGGGCGACATTCCTCCCCACGACGACACCATGGAGTGGGGGCTGAACAGCTCGTAGTGGAGGCCCTCGAAGCCGAACCCGGCCAGCTTCTCGGCCTCCTCGGCGGCCGCTTGGCGTTGGTGCAAAACCGGGGCGTGGTAGAACTCCACGAAGGCGTCGATGAACAGCTTCCAGTTGCTGTCGATCTCCGAGCGCACCTCGTAGGTCTGGGTCATCTCGCCGAACGGGTAGCCGGCCAGGCCGTCGGCCAACGGGGCCAGGGCCTCGGCGAGGGTCTGCTGGGGCTCGGGGTCGAGGTTGACGAAGATGAAGCCCTCCCACACGTCGCAGGCCACCGGCACCAGGCCGAGCGAGTCCTTGTCCACGTCGAAGAACTCGGACTCCTGCTGGATGAATGCCAGCGAGCCGTCGAGGTCGTAGCGCCAGCCGTGGTACTTGCAGGTGAGCTGGCGGCACACCCCGGAGGTCTCCTCGTTGGGGTAGTCGTCCCACACGAGCTTGTTGCCCCGGTGGCGGCACACGTTGTAGAAGGCCCGCACGGCGCCCTGGCGGTCTTTCACCACCAGAATGCTGCGCTTGGCCCAGGGGAACTCCCGGGTGAAGTAGCTGCCCGCCCGGCCCAGCCGCTCAACCCGCCCGACGCACAGCCACTCCTTCTTGAAGATGGCGTCGATCTCCTGTTGCCAGTAGTCGGGGTCGTACGAGTCTTTGTAGGACACCGGACCGGTTCCCAATCCGGGGTAGTGCTCAGTCCAGCTGCCCTCGGCTGGTTTGGGGAAATGAACCATTGCCTCTCCTTAGCGCCTGTGGACCTTGCCGTTTTTCATCACGAACTGAACCCTCTGGATCTCGGTGAGGGGGTCGCCGGGCATCCCGATGATGTCGGCCAGCATGCCGGGAGCGATGCGGCCGAGATCGGGGGCGTCGATCAGCTCGGCGCTGACCGTGGTGGCGGCCCGAATGGCCTCCAGTGGAGTCATGCCCCGCTTTATCAGCGTCACCAACTCCTCCATGTTTCGGCCGTGCCAGATGGCCGGGGCGTCGGTGCCGGTGGCGATCTTCACCCCGGCCTCGATGGCCTTGGATATGGTCTGGCGGGCCTGGGGGAACACCTTGGCCGCCTTCTCCTGGAGCTCAGGGGCCTGGTTGCTGACGTCCCAGTTCTCGGTCAGCGCGGTGGTGCTCACCAAGAATGTGCCGGTGTCCACCATGAGCTGGATGGTGTCGTCTTCCATCAAGAATCCGTGTTCGATGCAGTCGATGCCGGCTTCAATGGCCGAGCGGACGGCCTGGTCGCCGTGGCAGTGGGTAGCCACCTTGAGCCCCCGGCGATGGGCCTCATCGGCGATGGCGGTCAACTCCTCGGTGGAATATTGCTGCGCGCCGGCCGACCCGGTGTGTGACATCACGCCGCCCGAACCGCAGCACTTGATCAGCTGGGCGCCGTATTTGATCTGGTATCGAACAGCCCGACGGATCTCGTCGATGCCGTCGGCCACCCCTTCTTCCACTGTTATCGGCAGAACGTCGGGGCCGAGGGCCTGGAACATGGTGGGGTCGAGGTGGCCGCCGGTGGGGGTGATGGCGTGGCCCGCGGGCACGATCCGGGGACCGTCCACCCAACCGGCTTCGATGGCCTCGCCCAGAGCCACGTCGAGCAGATATCCGCCCGTCTTCACGAAGAGGCCCAGGTTTCGCACGGTGGTGAATCCGGCCCTCAGAGTGCGCCGGGCGTTGGCGGTGGCCCGCAACGTCATCTTGGCCGGGTTGGTCTGCACCGGGTCGAACAGCCCCGCTCCCGGCCCGCCCATGAAGAAATTCACCTCCATGTCCATGAACCCGGGCAAGAGGGTGAGTTCGGGAAGCTCGATTACCTCGTCGCAGTCGCTGGCGATGCCCTTGTCGGAGCCGACCTCGGCGATGCGGTTGCCTTCGACGCGCACAAAGCCGGGTTCGATGATGTCGCCGGTATCAATATCGAGCACCCCTCGCCCGTGTAGGGCGGTGGCTGTCGGGTCGGGCATGGCACGTCCTTTCCGGCTTTGCGGAATGTGCTTGCGATAATAGGGGAATCTCATTCCCAGCCTAATCTTTGCTCAAAGACAACAAGGAGGCGGCCATGGCCTTTGCTCCCGAGAACCTGACTCTCATCAGTGTCGACGACCACATCATCGAGCCTCCCGATATGTTCGACGCTCATCTGCCCGAGCGGTACAAGGCTGACGCGCCCCGCATTGTCCGCCGCGACGACGGCGCCGACGTTTGGCGCTTCGGCAAGGTGGAGGTGCCCAATGTGGCTCTCAACGCGGTGGCCGGTCGCCCCAAGGAGGAGTACGGCGTAGAGCCCCAGTCGCTGGAGGAGATCCGGCCGGGCTGTTTCCTGGTGGACGAGCGGGTCAAGGACATGAATGCCTGCGGGGTGCTGGCGTCGATGAACTTCCCGTCGTTTCCCGGCTTCGCCGCCCGGCTTTTCGCGGTAGAAGACGAGGAGTTCGGCCTGGCCTTGGTGCGGGCCTACAACGACTGGCACATCGATGAGTGGTGCGGCGCCCATCCCGGGCGGTTCATCCCCATGGCGCTGCCGGTGATTTGGGACGCGCAAATGTGCGCCGATGAGGTGCGGCGGGTGGCCGACAAAGGTTGCCACTCGCTGTCGTTCACCGAGAACCCCGCCGCGCTGGGCTACCCGAGCTTCCACGATCCGCACTGGGATCCGCTGTGGGCCGCGGTGTGCGACACCGACACTGTGCTTTCGATCCATCTGGGGTCGTCGGGCCAGCTCAGCTTCCCGGCACCCGACTCTCCCCCCGACGTGATGATCACCCTTCAGCCGATGAACATCCAGTCGGCCGCCGCCGACCTTTTGTGGTCGCGGGTGCTCAAGGAGTTCCCCGCCATCCGCATCGCCCTGTCGGAGGGCGGCACCGGGTGGGTGCCATATTTCCTGGAGCGGCTCGACCGCACCTACGACATGCACCATCGCTGGACCGGCCAGGACTTCGGCGGTCGGATGCCCAGCGACGTGTTCCGCGAGCACTTCCTCACCTGCTTCATCTCCGACCACACCGGGGTGTACCTGCGCAACGAGATCGGCATCGACAACATCAGCTGGGAGTGCGACTACCCCCACAGCGACTCGGCGTGGCCCGGCGCCCCCGAGGAGCTGGCCAAGCTGATGACCGAGGCCGGGGTGACCGAGGCCGAGGCGGCCAAGATCACCCACGAGAACGCCATGCGGTGGTACTCGTTTGACCCCTTCGCCCATGTTCCCCGCGAGCAGGCCACGGTGGGAGCTCTGCGAGAGACCGCGGCCGGCCACGACGTGAGCATCCGCTCGATGAGCCGTCGGGAGAAGCTGACCGCCGAGGAAGTGCAGGCCCGCTGGCAGGGCTTGGGCCAGAGCAGCGCCGGCACCGCCGCGGAGCGGGCCAGCTAGTGCCATGAAGGTCGACGGGCCGGGC
>JAJECA010000026.1 GCA_022822265.1 Acidimicrobiia bacterium
CATGGACAACATCGATTTCGGCGATCTGAACTATCTGGCGATCCTGGTCGCCGTGGTGTTCAACCAACTGCTCGGGGCCTTTTGGTACGGCACTTTCGCCAAACCGTGGATGGCCGAGACCGGGCTGACCCAAGAGGACATCGAGGGCATGAAGGGGACACCCCAGCAGTGGGTGCCCTATGTGGTGGCCATCGTGCTGGCCATCGTGTTTACCCTGGGGCTGGCGCTGTTGGTGCAAGGCATGGAGGCCGACAACGCGGGCGAGGGCCTCGGCTTGGGGGTGTTGGCCGCAGTGGGGTTCGTGGTGACCTCACACGGGGTGAACTACGCCTTCGAAGGCCGCAGCTTGAAGTTGCTGGCCATCAACTCCGGCTACCCCCTGATCTCCTACGCCGTGATTGGGATCGTACTGGCGGTTTGGACCTGACTTTCCTCCGGGCGACCAGCTAGTCCAGGAGCACACGACCGAGTTCGGCGACGGCCGCCAGATCGTCTTCAGTGAGCGCTTCAGCATCGATTGAGCGAGCCAGTCTTCGGAGTCGAGCGTAGGTGTACCGGAGGTCCTGTGCAGGAGAGAACCACTTCACCAACGTGTTCCCAACCCACATCACATCAATAACAACAGTGGTTCCGTCTTGGTCGAGTTGGAGTTTGGCCGCGTCGAGGCGATCAGCACCTAGTTCGGCGACGAGGACCTCGACGAGAGACGTTTGGTCTCTACTCAACGTGTCGAGGTCGTTGGTCAGGCGATGGACCTGTGTGATGCGGACGTTGACGGCGAAGCCACCGACTACCGACCACTGGGGTTCTGACGGGAAGCGTGTTAACGCGTCAACAAATGATCGAATACGGCCGCCTCGGTCGCTTACGAGGATGATGGCGTCACCAGGCACGCACGATCCCTTCGGGCTCCCACTGCTCGAGGATTTCGAGGCCGCGCGCACGGTCCTGGGCAATGTCGAGAGCCACGACGACGTGGTTGGCCACCGGCCAACTCTCCCCCGTTGTGCTCGACTGGTCGACACGTCGGAGGCAGGCGAGCCGAACTGGTGCCACAGCAACGGTGCAGGCGCGGACCGCGGGGTCGAGTGCGTCCCCGAGAATCGACCGTGCAGCGCGAAGTACCGACTCGGTAGGCACATAGAAGTCGGCAGGATGGTCGCCGCGTGCGACGATGGGCATACCCCACGACGCAGCAGCGAGGGTGTCCGTGAGAGCCCATCCCATCGTGTCCTCGGGTTGGTCGAGGCCGAGCTCGAACCGCATTGCGTTTCGGGTACCAGCGACGGGCACGGTTGCTAGCGGAACAGCTCGTCTTCGCCATCTGCCCATGAGTTCGAGGAAGAGATCCGGCACTACGGCCTCGCCAGAAGAGGTAAGGAGACCGACGTCTCGTAGACCCGCCATGGCAGTCGAGACAGCGCTTGGGGCTCGGTTGACATAGCGGGCAGTCTCACGGACGCCGTGCGCCTGATCGGGCGTCAGTAGACACGCGATGGCCACCTCCATGGCTACTTCGCTATTGAGCGATCCGCTCAAACGCGGGCTGCTGGCGGCCTCGGACTCGACAACCGTGTCGATGACTACCGGCGGCTCGACGATACGCAGCTCACCACGACGATCGAAGTAGTTGATTCCTGCCTTCCGAAACGCCTGCTTGGCATCAGAGGCGATCCGATCAGCGACGACCACCAAGAGCGGACGATGCCCAACTGTTTGCGCTATTCGCTCTCCGTGCGCCGCCGTGACTACCGACTTGACCTCGATTTCAAGTCGATGGCCAGCCACATCCACCACCGCGTCAGGGCTGGCATCGGCTATCAAGGTCTCTGTCGAGGCAACATCGGCACTGACCCCGAGGCCCCCAAGAGCCGTGATCAGACTATCGAGGGCTTCTCGTTCGACCTCAGCGCTGGTCTTCCGCGGCATGGTGCCAGCCTACCGATGTTCTGTGTTCTTGAACACAAGAACACAGAACAATTCTTGGTTATCGGGCTAGAGGATGGCGCCGGATTCTTTCATGGCGGCTATGTGGTCCCAGGGGATGCCGGCTTCTAGGAGGAGGGTTTCGGTGTGCTCGCCGTGTTCGGGGGCGCGGTCTACGGTTACGGGCTGCTCGTTGAACATGGCGGGGTTGGCCACTAACTGGACTTCTTGGCCGGTGCCGGTGGTCATGGCGGGGAGGTAGCCGTTGGCGATGACCTGGGGATCTTCGTAGAGCTCGCCCAGGGTTTGGAACGGCACCCACACGCCTTTGAAGTCGGCCAGCGCCTCTTTCCAATAGTCGAGGGGCTGGGATTCGAACACCTCGTCGAGAATGGCGATGCACGCCTCGTTGTTCTCGGCCCGGGCGGCCATGTCTACGAAGCGGGGGTCGGTGGCCAGCTCGGGGCGGCCGATGCACTCGCAGAGCTGGGCCCAGTGCTTATCGGCTTGGAGCAGGATGAAGCTGAGGTAGCGGTCGTCGGAGGTGCGGTAGGCGTTGACCACGGGGTTGACCATCTTGGTGCGGTCGCCGGCGGGCAGCCGGTCCATGCCGAAGAGCTTGGCCGCTATGACGAGGGGCGAAAGCTGCCACATGGCCGTGGCCAACAGCGACACGTCGATCACCGACGGCTCGCCGGTGGCTGACCGTTGGTAGAGGGCCGCGGCGATGGCGCCGGCGGTGGCCATGCCGCCCATGACGTCGCCGAAGGCGGGAGCGGGCTGGCTCATGGGCCAGCCGTCGGGGCGGGCGGGCAGGGTGGCGCCCATGCCGCCCCGGGCCCAGAAGGAGGCCCCGTCGTAGCCGCCCTTTTCGGCGTCGGGGCCGTGGGGGCCCTGGCCCGAGCCCCGGGCGATGATGATCTGGGGGTTGCGCTCGCGGAGATCTTCGGTGTCGATGCGGAGCTTGCGCCGCACCGGGGGCATGTAGTTGGTGAGGAACACATCGGCGGTTTCCACCAGCTTGAGCAGCATCTCCCGGCCGTCGGGGTGGGCCAGGTTCAAGCCGATAGAGCGCTTGCCCCGGTTGGGCTGCTCGATCATGAAGTTGACCCCGCCGGCGCCGCCGGGGACGAGCCCGGAGGTGATGAGGCCCCGCTGGGGGTCGCCGGTCACCGGGTGCTCCACCTTGATCACGTCGGCGCCCCAGTCGACCAGCACCGACCCGCCGGAGGGGATGAACATCCAGCTCGCCACCTCGACCACTCGGACGCCCTCAAGGGGGCGGCTAGGCGGGGCGGTTTCGTCGCTCACCAGACCAGCTCCAGGTTGAGGGCGCTCTTGTTCACCACACCAGCTCCAGGTTGTCGACCTGGCGGATGCCGGGGCTGTACCGCAGCTCGAGGCCGTCGGCCAGGCGGTAGTCGGGCACCCGGTCGTGCCACTCTTCCAGCGCCACCCGCAGCTCCATGCGGGCCAGATGGGAGCCCAGGCAGCGGTGGACGCCGCCGCCGAAGCCCAAGTGCTTGTTGGACTCCCGGTCGAAGTCCACCAGGTGCGGGTTGTCCCACACCCGCTCGTCGGTGTTGGCCGAGCCGAGCAGCACGGTGATGCGGGAGCCCTCCGCGATGGGGCAACCGCTCATCTCGGTGTCGGCGGTGGTGATGCGGGGCACGATGGGCACCGGGCTCTCGTAGCGCAGCAGCTCCTCAATGGCGTGGGGGATGATGGCCGGGTCGTCGGCCACGCGCTGGCGGTGGTCGGGATTCTGGGCCAAATAGGCCACGATGCAGTCCAGCGAGGCCGAGACGGTGTCGAGCCCGGCCAGGAAGAACAGGTAGCCGATGTCAACAACGTCGTCGCGGCTGAGGGGCTGGCCGTCGACCTTGGCGTCGATGATGGTGGACAAGAAGTCGTCTTGGCGCTCGGCCATTCGGGCCTCCACCACCTCTTCGAGCACCGCGTAGATCTTCTGGCCGGTGGCCTTCACCATCTCATAGCGCTCCTCCAGGGAGCGGGCCGGCGGGCGGATTATGCCGTCTTTGAGGGCCAGGAACTCGTCCACCCGGCTGACCGGCAGGCCCAGCAGCTCCACAAAGATGGTGGAGGGCAGGGGCTCCGCGATGTCGTCATGGAAATTGCAGTGGCCGTTGTCGGCCACCTCGTCGATGAGCTCCCGGATCAGCTCCCGCACCCGGGGTTCGTACTTGACCATCTGCTTGGGGGCGAACAGCGGGTCGAGCGCCTTGCGGTGCTTGCTGTGGTGAGGCGGGTCGACCTGCAAGGGAACCAGGGGCCGGGTGTTGCCGATCTGGACCGCGGAGGAGTCGGAGGAGAACAACTCGGGGGTGCGCAGGGCTGTCATCACGTCTTCGTGGCGGGAAATGGTGAGCGTGCCCGTGGTGGACCGCCCGGACAGCTGGACGACCGGGGTGTTGTCGCGCAGGTCCCGGTAGATGCTCTGGGGATCTACGGCTTCTTCGGGGCGCTCCAGCGTGTAGTGGGAGTCGGGGGCGGCGTCGGTCATGAGGTCTCCTCGGTAAGAATGACGGCGTCTTCGGGGCAGTTCATGAATGCCCGGCGGGCCTGGTCGGCCAGTTCGGAGGGCACGGGGCGCTCGGCGGTGGGCTGGGAGTAGCCGTCGTCGTCGGCCTCGAACAGGTCGGGAGCCAGCATGTAGCAGCGCCCGTGCCCTTGGCAGAGCTCGGTGTCAACCCGGATGCGCATCAGCGGGCATCGTAGGCCAAGCGGCCGAGGTGCGGCTCACGACGGGGTTCACTGCGGGGTTCACGGCAGGGGCAGAACGCCGAGGCCGTCGGGGAAGGAGAGGCCGTAATCGATGGTCTCGGGGGCCAAGGGCTGGTTGTCTTCGTCGAAGAGGATGCGGCGCACGGTGCCCTGTCTGGAGGCGGGGCCGATGCCCGAATCGTTGAGCGTTAAGGCCAAGTCGGCGTAGTAGAGGGTGCCGTCGAGCCCCACGGCGATGCCCAGCGGCGATCCGGTACTCATGGGCTCGAGGGCCAGCGTCTCGCCTTCGGGCGGGGCCAGCACGGTGCGGGCGTAGTTGCCGTTGCCGTCGTACTGGTTGATGACGCCGCCGAGGGTGTCGGACACGTACCAGCCGCCTTGGCGGTCGGCGGCGACGCCGGTGGTGAGGCTGAGGCCGTTGCCGACGCCGATGAACAGCTCGACGACCACCGCGCCGGGGTCGCACTCCTCAGCGGTGCGGGGCAGGTTGGTGAAGCGCTGCACCCCGATGGTGGGAGCGCGGGCCGAGGCCACCAGCACGTCGTCGCCGTCGGCGGCCAGCTGCTGGGCGGTGGCGATGTCGTCGGCCACCACGCAGCGGGCGCCGTCGTAGGGGGGGAACCACACGGTGAGCTGGCCGGTGCCGGGGCCGGAGGCCTGGTTGCCCACGTCGGTGGTGAGCAGGCGGCCGTCGGGCAGGAAGGCGCAGCCGTAGGGCTCGGGCTGGCTGTCGGCCGACTCGAAATCGGGGGTGAGCTTGCCCACTTGGGTGGCGGTGAGGTTGCCGAGGGTGTCGCCCTCTAGTTGGAAGATGCCGAACCCGGCGGGGACGGCGGGCTGGCCGGTGTCTTCGCCGGCGATAAAGCGGCCGTCGCCGGTGAAGCACACCTGGCCGTTGATGTCGCGGCCGTCGGGATCCTCACGGGCGTTGGTGATGAGCCGCTGGGTCCCGCCGTTGTCGCCGTACACCACCAGGTTGTTGCCCTGGGGGCTGAACACCAGGTAGGTGGGCGGGCTCAGAGGCTCGGTTTGCAGCGGCGGGTTGAAGCCGATACTGGCCACCAGGCGGTCGAAGCCGTCGGCGGGGCCGGGGATGGTGGTGGTGTCGGCCAGGGCCAGCAGGCTAATGCGGTTGTAGGAGGCGCCGGGGCGGGGCACGGTGCGGGCGACACAGCCGCCGTCGTCTTGCAGCACGCACAAGTAGCCCCCTGATGGGCGGTCATCGCGCTCGGACACCAGCACGCCGTAGGCCGATGCGCCCACGGCGGCGGCATCGCTGCCCTCCCGGAGCCAGGCGGCGGGGTCGCCCAGCCCGCTGGAGGTGACGGTTAGCTCGAAGGGGTCGGTTTCAATCGACAGGGTTAGCTGGGGGTCAGTGCCCGGCGGCGGGGTCTTGAAGTCGAAGCCCACGTCGCAAGGGGTGTCGATGCAGCGGCCCGACGCCCCCACCAGGCGGACCTGGCCCGCTTCGGGCTCGGGGGTTGTTTCGGGGGCGGTCTGGGCGGCGGCCTCCACATCTGCGGTCACGGTGTAGCGGAACACGCCGGAGGTCTCCGACGGGCCAGCTGATCCCGGCTCGCGGAAGCCGGCCACGGCCCACATGTCGTTCCCCACGATGGCCACTCCCCCGGAGATGAGCCCGGTGAGCTCGTCGGACCACAGCACTTCGCCGTTGTCCAGGCGCAGGGCTCGCAGGGTGAAATCGAGCGAGCCCACGAACACCACCCCGTTCACCTCGGTGGTGGGCGAGTAGGTGGGGCCGACGGCGGGCTGCTGCCAGACGATGTCGCCGGTGGCGGCGTCGAAGGCGTGCATGCAGGGGCAGTCGGCCACCCCGGTGCCCCCGGCGATGATGCCGTTTGCGTAGGCGGCGGGGCCGATGAAGCCGCCGCTGGCGAAGTTGGGGCGGATCACGTTGTCGGCGGTGGCCCGGGTGCTCCACACCAGCTCGCCGGTGTCGCGGTTGACCACGTAGAACACGGCGTCTTTGTTGCCGAGGCCCACCAAGTCTTGGCCGTTGGCGGTGAACAGCACTGGGACACCCGAGAAATCGGAGTCGTCGTTGTTGGGGGGATGGGGCTGGAAGCTCCAGGCCGGCTCGCCGGTGTCGATGTTCACCGCGAACAGGGCCTCGGTGTAGGGGCCCCACCCGTCGGGGGAGGTGGGGCAGTTGGCGCTGCCCGCGAACATGAGACGGCGCTCCAGGTCGACCGAGGGCGATCCCCAAACTCCCCCGCAGCCCATGTGGCTGCCGCCCTCGAGGTCGAAGTGCCAGAGCAGCTCGCCGGTGGCCAGGCCCACAGCCACCACCCCGGCGGGGAAGGGCGCGTTGTGGGTGTCGAAGGTGGCGATCACCCTGTCTTCCACCACGATGGGGGTGGTCTCCAGCTCAGTGGGCCAGCCGGGCTCGCCCAGGGCGTGGGTCCAGATCACGGTGCCGTCGGCGGCGTTGAGGGCGTGGATGGTGCGCCCGGCGTTGAACACCACCGCGGGGGTGCCACTGATGAGGGTGTAGGAGGCCGACGAGGTGATCTGCCCGGCATAGACGTTGTCGTGGTACTCGGCGTCGTAGTGCCAGAGCTCGGTGCCGTCGGCGGCGTTCAGGGCGTAGAACCGCCCGGCCCAGTCGCCCACATACAACACGCCTTCCACCACCACCGGAGCAGCGGTGACCACATCGCTGGTGTTGAAGTACCAGATGCGGCGCAGGCTGGCGGCGGTGTCGGGGTTGATTCCGCTGTCGCAGGGGTAGGAGAAGGTGCGATCGATGCCGTGGCCCCACATGGGCCAGTCGCAGGTGGGGCCGGCGGGAGCGGTTAGCTCAGCGGGGTCGGGTGAGGCGGGCGTGGGCGCCGGATCGGCGGACTGGGCGGTGGCGGTGGGAACTGCGGTGCTCGGGGCGGCCGGCTGGTCGTCGTCATCTCCGCAGGCGGCGGCAAGGAGGGCAAAAGCGATCAGAAGGGCGGCAATGCGCATGGCCCGGACCATGGATTGATGATGCTAGTGAAACCTCGTATCCGGTGAGACGGGAACCGGCATGGAGTGGGAGACTGAGGGCGAATGACCGTTGACACCGCTCCGGCCGAAGTCGAGGTTCCCAATACGGCCGAGCGCCGGTTCAGCCAGTCGATGGTGGTGTCGGGAACGCGGTGCCTGCTGACCTACTTGGTGTTCCCGTATCTGTTGCCATTGCTGGGGGTGGCCGATTCGGTGGGGCCGGCCATAAGCGTGCCCATCGGGCTGGTGGCCATTGTGTTCAACGGGCTGAGCATTCGGCGGTTCTGGCGGGCCGACCACCGGCTGAAGTGGCCGGTGAGCACGGTAAACGTTCTGGTGATCGGGTTGCTGTGCTACCTGACTGTGCGTGACCTCGTCGAACTCGCCGGCTGAGCCCGGCGATCCTGCTGCTCTAGGCCACTCCAAAGTGGCCCGCAACCCGCTGGTGCGGGGGCTGTGGGTTGTCGGCGGGCTGGTGTGTGTGGCGGTGGGGGCCATCGGGGTGATCGTGCCGGGGTTGCCGTCGACGGTGTTCTTCATCATGGCCGCCGCCGCGTTCAGCCGGTCGAGCGAGCGGATGGAGCGCTGGGTGCTGAACCTGCCCGGCGTGGGCAAGCTAGTGGCCGATTATCGGGCCGGACTGGGGATGCCCTGGCGGGCGAAGGTCATCGCCGGGACGATGATTGTGGTGGCGGTGGGGTTGAGCACAGGCTTGGCGATTGGCTCGTGGACGTGGCGGGGCGTGGTGATCGGGTTGGGAATCGTAGGGTTGGCCTACATCTTCGGCCGAGTGCCGACATCAAAACCAGCTGTAAAATAATTTCAGCCACTTCTAATGTATTTCGGGTATCCTAGAAATGGAGCCGGGGTGGGGTTTCCAAGCTTTCGTCCGCTCTGCCCCACCCCGGCTTCTGTTAGCCAGTGTAGGCACAGTGCCCGCCAAAATGAAACGCCTTTTTACTAGAGGTTGGCGATTTCGTGTTCTATTCGGGATTCGATGTATTGCCGGGCGTTGGCTATTCGGGTGGGGAGGTGCATGGAGGGGAACAGGCCGTCTGAGGGCTTGTAGCTCTTGAGGATCTGCTTGGCGATGGTGTCTTTGTGGACCTCGGTGGGGCCGTCGGCGATGCCCATGACGGGGCCGCTCATCCACATTGAGGTGAGGGGCATGAGGTTGGACACGCCGAGGGAGCCGTGGGCGTGCATGGCCCGGTACACCACGTCGATCAGCACCTTGGGGGTGGCCACCTTGACGCCGGCAATGTGCTGGCGGACCTTGGCATAGTCGCCCTCGTTGTCGATCAGCCAGGCGGTGTGGAGCACCTGGAGGCGGAACTGCTGGATCTGGATCCAAGAGTCGGCGATCCAGTGCTGGATGGACTGCTTCTCGCCGATGAGCGAGCCCTTGGTCTCCCGGGAAAGCACCCGCTCGCACATCATGTCGAGGGCCCGCTGGGCCACGCCCACCGAGCGCATCCCGTGGTGGACCCGGCCGCCGCCCAGGCGGGTTTGGGCGATCTTGAAGCCCGTGCCCTCGTCGCCCAGCAGGTTCTCGGCCGGCACCCGCACGTCGTTGAACCGGAGATAGGCGTGGTCGCCGTCTTCCAGATCCTCGGTGCCGAGGCCCACGTTGGCCACCACCTCGATGCCGGGGGTGTCGGTGGGCACCAGCATCATGGACGAGCCCCGGTATACCGGCACGTCGGGGTTGGTGATGAGCATGACGATCATGAACCGGGCGTACTTGAAGTTGGAGGCGAACCACTTCTCGCCGTTGATCACCCACTCTTCGCCGTCGCGGTGGGCCGAGCAGGTGAAGTAGTTGGGATCGGAGCCGCCCTGGGGCTCGGTCATGGCGTAGGTGGAGGAGATCTTGCCGTCGAGCAGGGGCTGAAGGTAGAGCTCCTTCTGCTCATCGTTGCCGTAGTGGGCGATGATCTCGGCGTTGCCCGAATCGGGGGCCTGGCAGCCGAACACCACTTGGGCCCACAGCGCCCGGCCCAGGATCTCGTTCATCAGGGCCAGCTTCACCTGGCCGTAGCCGAGGCCGCCGAGATGGGGGCCCATGTGGCAGGCCCACAGGCCTTGGTCCTGCACCTGCTTCTGGAGCGGGCGGATCAGGGCGTTGGCCGTCTCGTTGGTGCGGTCGAAGGGGTTGACCTCGCCCCGGAAATAGAGGTCGATGGGCTCGATCTCGGTGGTGACGAATGTGTCCATCCAGTCGAGCTTCTCTTGAAATTCGGGCTCTACGGAAAAATCGATGGCCATGGGACTACCGCACTCTCTGGGTTGGATTTACAGTGGCTGACTATGAAGTTCGAGATGACGCCGGGCGAGATTTTAGCCGCCGCCCGAGCTCCCGAGCCTGGTGACGAAGGCTACGACCCGTTTGACGCCTTCGACCAAGCCCAGGGGGCCGAGCACTCCATCAACCCCTATGAGGTGTACAACGAGCTGCTGGCCCAGTGCCCGGTTCACCGGGGCAGCGTGTCGGAGATGCTGGGGGCGGTGAGCGTAAGCGACCTTATGGCCGGGGAGCGGCAGATCGTGAACGTGCTGTCGTACGACGGCGTGGAGGCGGTGCTGCGGGACGGGGCCACGTTCTCCTCAGCGGGCTACGCCGAATCGATGGGCCTGGTGATGGGGCACACCATCTTGGAGATGGACGAGCCCGAGCACGGGCAGTACCGCAAGCTGATCCAACAGGCGTTCACCCGCCGGGAGATGGAGCGGTGGGAGCACGACATCGTGAACCCGGTGCTCGACCACTACATCGGCGCCTTCGTGCACCGGGGTCGGGCCGATCTGGTACACGAGCTGATGTTCGTGTTCCCGGTCCACGTGATTGCCATTGCGCTAGGCCTGCCGGAGGCCGACCTGCCCGCCTTCTACCGCCGGGCGGTGGAGATCACCAACATGGCCTCTCAGATCGAGCGGGGGTTTGCGGCATCGCAATGGCTGTACGAGTACCTGGAGCCGGTGGTGGAGGTTCGGCGGGCCGACCCGCAAGAGGACTTGATCAGCATCTTGGCCCATGCCGAGCTCGACGGGCAGCGGCTCACCAACGATGAGATCATCGCCTTTTGCCGGCTGCTGTTGCCCGCGGGAGCCGAGACCACCTATCGGGCGGCCAGCAACATGATGGTGGGGCTGCTGTCGGATCCGGCGCAATTGGAGGCGGTACGGGCCGACCGGTCGCTGGTGACCGCCGCGGTGGAGGAGGCGCTGCGGTGGGAGGCGCCGCTGACCGGGATCTCCCGCACCGCGACAGCCGACGCGGTGGTGGACGGCATCGAGATCGAGGCCGGCACGGCGGTGAACACCTCTTTGGGCTCGGCCAATCACGACCCGTCCCGGTGGGACTATCCCGAGCGGTTCGACATCTTCCGCCAGCCCAAGGGCCACATGGCCTTCGCCACCGGGCCGCACCTGTGTTTGGGCATCCATTTGGCCCGCATGGAGATGCGGGTGGTGCTGGAACACCTGCTCGACCGCCTCCCCGGCCTGCGCCTCGACCCCGACGCCGAGGCACCGTCGATTGCCGGGCTGGCCTTCCGGGCCCCCGCCACCTTGCATGTGGTGTGGGACGCCTGAGCGGTTGGTCGGACGGCCGCTAGAGGGTGGTGGTTTGGGCCAAGGCAGCGGCGTCGCGGGCCAGGTCTAGGACGACTCGGCCGAAGGCTTCCATTCTCGGATTGTCGGCGCCGCCGGCCACGAAGCGGGCGTAGCCGCCCTCCAGCACGATGGCCAGCTTGAAGCGGGCCAGGATCACGTAGTAGTCGATCTCGTCGACGTCGCGGCCCGACATGGTGGCGTAGCGCTCCAGCAGGTCGTCGCGGAAGGGCAAGCCCTCATAGTCGACGTAGCCCACCGAGGGGCGGCCGGCCTCGTCTTCGGGCCAGTTCATCACCACCCAGGCCAAATCCAGCAGCGGGTCGCCCACCGTGCCCATCTCCCAGTCGACGATGGCGGCCATCCGGGCCGGGGCGCCGTGGTGGAACATCACATTGGCGAACTGGTAGTCGCCGTGCATGATGCCGGGCGTATAGCTGCGGGGGGTGCGGCCCCGAAGCCAGTCGCCCGCGGTGTCGAGGCCAGGGATGTCGCGGAACTTGAAGCGCTCTAGGTGGGCGTACCAGCGGTCGACCTGGCGCTCGTGGAACCCGTCGGGACGGCCGAGGCCCTCGAGGCCGTTGGCCTGCCAATCCACCTTCGAGAGCCGGGCGATGGCGTCGACCAGCTCGTAGGCCAGGGCAGGGCGGGATTCCATGTCGGAGGCGAAGGGCTCGGGCCAGCCGGGCTCTGAGATGGGCGACCAGCCGTCGACGAAGTCCATGAGGTAGAAGGCCGCGCCGATAATGCTGTTGTCGTCGGTGCCGCCGGCGGCCCGGGCGTGCGGGACGTCGGTATCGGCCAGGGCCGAGAGGATGCGGAACTCCCGCATCATGGTCTCGTTGCGGCCGTCGGGAACCTTGCGGGGCGGGCGGCGCAGGGCCCAGCGGTGCTCGCCCCGGCACACCTCGAAGATCTCGTTGGACGCGCCGCCGGAGATGAACCGGCTGGTGATGGGCTCGCCCTGGCCGGGCAGGCCCTGGGCGTCCATCCACTCCCCCAGCGCGACCGGCTCGATCAGCCCCTTGGTGCGCTCGGCTTCGGAGGCCTCATCGGTGTCGGAGCGCGAGAAGACGCTGGAGTCCGTGGTTTGCTCTGGTTGTTCGCTCATGCGGCAGGTCGAAGCGTCAAGAGCTCTTTGAGGTTTTCAGACATGACCTTCTTCTGGTCTTCGGGGCTGCGGTCGGCTACTTCCTTGATGAAGTCGAGCGGCTGGCCGAGGCCCTCGGGGTGGGGGAAGTCGGAGCCGAACAGCACCCGGTCGATGCCGACGTGGTCTATGAGGCCGGGAATGTCCTCCTCATAGAAGGGGCTGATCGAGATGTGGCGGCGGAAGGTTTCCACCGGATCCTCGGCGAACTCCTGGGGCATCTTTCCGTAGGCGTCGGAAAGCTCCAACAGCAGCGGGGCCACCCAGGTGGAGCCGTTCTCGATGCAGGCCACCCGCACATTGGGGTGGCGCTCGAACAGGCCGTGGCAGATCATGGCCGCCATGGTGTCGAAGATGGGCCGGCCGTGGGCGATGACGGTGCGGAAGGCGCCCGGCTTGAAGGGCAGGAACTCGTCGCGGCCGCCCTCCCAGTCGCTGGCGTAAGCGTCGTAGCCGGAGTCGGAGGCGTGGCAGGCGACCAGGATCCCGGTCTGCTCCACCGCATTCCAGAAGTCGTCGAACTCGGGCAGGCCCATGGATCGGGAGCCCTTCACCGCAGGCACCGGGGCCGGGCGGATCAGCACAGCTCGGGCACCGTTTTCCACACACCACTCCAGCTCCTCGATGGCCCGGCGGGGATCGGGCAGGGTGATGATCGGCGTGGGGAAGATGCGGTCGTGGTAGTTGAACGTCCACTCGTCGAGCATCCACCGGTTGAAGGCGCTAATGGCGGCGTGGGTGAGGTTGATGTCGTCCTTCATGCGCTCTTCGAGCAGCGAGGCCAGGGTGGGGAACAGCAGGGTGGCGTACACGCCCTGCTCGTCGAGCAGCTTGATGCGGTCGTCGGGGTGGCGGAAGGCGGGCAGGCAGCGGATGGGCTTGCCGGTGAAGTCCCGAAGGGTCATGCCGTCGGGGTTGTTGCCCCGGTAGTACTCCTCCCAAGCGCCCGGGGGCGCCACCACCTCGAAGGTGGGGTTGGGGATGTACTCGCTGATCTTGTTGTTGATGGCGATCTTGGTGCGGCCGTCCACATCCACATAGCGAATGGCGCCGCTGTACCGCTCGGGGAGGTGGCGGGTGAAGGCGTCGATGGGCTCGTAGAGGTGATTGTCGGCGTCGTAGGCGTGGTAGTCGAGGTTCATGGCTCCTCCGGGGAGAGGATTTCGGGGGTTGATTCGGTGACAAGGACCGTGTCGCGAGCATATTCCGTTGCGGTGGTGGCGCTCACGCTGACAACCATGTTGGCTTCGAGAGTTTCGTGGGCGCCGTAGCGGGAATTGATCACCGGGGGCTCGAATCCCATGCCCAGGCCTCGTATGAGCCAATCGCCGTCGGGGGCGGCTAGGCGCAGATCATGGCCGGTGGCGCCGGGGACGCAGGCGGCGATTAGGGCGGCGTGGGGGCGGGCGTCGGGGGGTGCACCATTGGCGGTGCGGCCGAGGCCGCCCTCGTAGTGGGACCGGATGCAGCTGAAGTCGATTATCGGGCCTTGCACTTGGGGTTCGGCGGCGGGGGTGGATGATCCGGCCAGAGCCATGGCCTCCACACCGGCGGCCAGGCGCTGGGCATCGGTGCCGGGGTGGGCGAGTGCTGCGGCGGCGGCTGCGGCAGCCACGGCGCAGGCGGCCCGGATGGCGTCGACCTCCGAGGGCAGCTTGGTGCGGCGGGCCTTTAGCAAGATGTCATCGGCGGGGACGATCTCGGCGTTGGGGGCCACTGCGCTGAGCAGCCCGGCCATGCCCGGCGACCAGGCGTCGATCCCCACGCGCTGGGCGGCGGCGATGCCCGGGGTGGCGGCCAGACGCTGGTAGATGATGGCCCCGCTCCAGGTGATGCCGTGGAGGTGGTCGAGATCGATGTCGTCGGGGACGCCCTCGTCCCAGGTGGACAGCAGGAAGATCTCGCCAGTGGCAACGTTGAGGGTGCAGACCGGGCCGAAGGGGCGGGCGCCGGCGGTCCAGAGCTGGTGGGCTCCGGTGATGTAGTTGATGTGGTCTTGTCGCCCGGCGACCAAGAGGTCGATCCCGGCGGAGGCCAGGGCGTCGACAGCTCGGGCCCGGCGCTGGAGGTGCAGGCTCATGTCGGCACCTCGAAGGGGTCGTAGGGATGGCCGCCGCCCAAGGGGATCCAGCCGTCTTCGGTGACGGCCACAATCTCCTCGGACCGGTAGCCGCCGGTGCCGTCGTCCCAGATGGCGGGCTCCAGCACCAGCACCATGCCGGGCTCCAGGGTGTTGGCGGCGTCGAAGTCGGGGCCGTTGTCGGTGCCCAAGAAGGGCATCTCGGCGCTCTCGATGCCCACCCCGTGGACCAGGTAGAAGTGGGGCATCCAGGGGCGCTCGCCGTGTGGCTGGTGGGCGGCATCGGCGGCGGTGGCGGCGGTACACACCTCGGCGAAGGTGGCGCCGGGGACGATGGCCTCGTAGGAGGCGTCCATCACCGCCAGCCACCGCTCGAAGCAGCGCTGCTCTCCGGGGGTGGGCGGGCGGCCCACCAGCCAGGTGCGGCCGAAGTCGGAGGCGTAGCCGTGGTAGTCGCTGCCGGCGTCCACCCAGATGAGGTCGCCCTCGGCGTAGACGGGGTCGCCCGACCAGGTGGGGAAAGCGAGGTGGCCGGTGGTGGTGCGGGGGCCGTCGGCCATGCGGCGGGCCATGGGCTGGAAGATGACGTCGATCATGTTGGCGTCGATGCCCTCCTCCCTGAGGCGGCGGAGGAATACCGCGGCCAGCTCGCTGCGGCGCACGCCGGGAACGAGGGCCTCTTGCACGGTGGCCATCGCCGCGCTGGTGCGGACCTGGGCCTGGTGGATGCAGGCCAGCTCGTCGACGGTCTTGTGGAGCTTGACCGCGGCCATGGTGTTGGCCGCGTCGGTGATGTCGGCGGCCGACAGCACGCCGGTGCGCCGCATGGCCCCGGTCATGAGGTCAATGCCGATGCGCCCGCCGCGGGCTGTCTTGCCCAGGATGGCGTCGAGTTGGGCGCCGAGGTCGGCGGCGCCCTCGTCGATGTCGGGCCACACCGCCGGGTGGGGGTCGACATCGAGGCCGTCGGGATCGCCGCCCAGTAGGCAGGGCTGGGACTGGTCGGCCAGGACCACGGCCACCGGGCGGTTGGCCGAGACGTGGGTGGCGTCGGCGGCTACGGGAAGGCAGTCGGTGGCGTAGGCCACGTGGGGACCGTGGAGCAATACCAGGGCGTCGAGCCCGTCGGCGGCCATCTGGGCCTGGAGCTTGGCGTACCGCTCCCGCCGCAGCCGCCCGACGTCGAGCTCCAACTCGGCGGCGGCGCCGGTGGGCGGGTTACTCATCGCGGTGCTCGGCGAAGACTTCCTTCATCGACGACTTCTGCATGCGCCGCTCCAGCGCGCCCAGGGCGGTGTCGGTGTTGTGCATCCAGTGGTGGGCCATGAAGTGGTAGTCCCAGGAGTCTTTCTGGCCCATCAGCTCGAGGGTCTTGTTGATGGACCGCTTGACCACTTGGGCGGTGGCGGGGGGCACCAGGGCGATGGCCTCGGCCATCTCCTTGGTGGTGGCGGCCAGCTCGTCGCGGGGCACCACCCGGTTGACCATGCCCAGGCGCTCGGCGTCGGCCGCGGAGATGGTTTGGGCAGTGAGCAGGAACTCCTTGGCCTTGCGGGGGGGCATCTCCCACGGCTCGATGAGGATCTCCACCGCGGCGCCGGTCATGCGCAGCACCGGGTTCTGGAAGGAGGCGTCGTCGGAGGCCACGATCAGATCGCACATGGCCGCCAGCATCACCCCGGCGGCGATGCACTTGCCGTGGACGGCGGCGATGGTGGGCTTGGGGAAGTCGCGGATGCGCAGGCAGCGATCGAAGTACATGGTCTTCTCGTGGAGGAACTTGCCCTCGGGGGTGTCGCGCATGAGCCGCCATTTGTCGGGCTCCACGTCGCCCACCAGGGCCTTGAGGTCGTGGCCGGCGGAGAAGTGGCGGCCGTTGGCGGCCATGACCACCACCCGCACGTCGTCGTCGGCCTCAGCCAGGTCGAAGGCGGCGTCGAGCTCATCGATGAGCTGGGTGTCCTGGGCGTTGGCCACATCGGGCCTATTCAAGGTGATGGTGGCCACGGACTCATCGACGCTGTATTCGATGGTGTCGAAGGCGGTGCTCATGGGTGCTCCTATCGGGGCTCCCGAGGGAGGCCCAAAGTGCGCTCGGCGATGACGTTTCGCTGGATTTCGCTGGTTCCGGCGAAGATCGTCGCAGCTTGATAGTACAGCCAGGAACGCTGCCAGCGGCCCTCGCCGGGGTTGTGGGGGTCGCCCCGCCACAGGGGGGCGGAAGCGCCCAGCACATCCATGGCCGTCTGGTGCAGGCGCTGGCTCATCTCGCTCCAGAAGAGCTTGGCGGTGGCCGACTCCGGGCCGTGGTCGCGGCCGTGGGCCAGCCGGGACAGCACCCGCCAGTTCTGGAGCTGGAACAGGCGGACTTCGATGAAGGACTGGGCCAGCGCCTGGCGGATCACGGGATCTTGGTCGCGGCCGGTGTCGGCGGCCAGGCGTAACAGCTCCTCAAGGAGCTGGAGGTGGATGACGAGCTGGCGGGGGTTGGTGCCCCGCTCCACGCTGAGGGTGGACTGCGACACCCGCCAGCCGTTGCCGGGCTCGCCGATCACCTGGTCGTGGGCCACGAACACGTCGTTGAGGAAGACCTCGTTGAAGTCGGACTCGTCGGTGATCTGGCGCAGGGGGCGGATGTCCACCCCGGGAGCGTGCATGTTCACCATGAAGACGGTGATGCCCCGATGCTTGGGCTCATCGGGGTGGGAGCGGGCCAGGCACAGGCCCCAGTCGGCGAACTGGGCGTAGGAGGTCCACACCTTCTGGCCGCTGAGCCGCCAGCCGCCGTCGGCGGGAACGGCCTGAGTGGACAGCGAAGCCAGATCGCTGCCCGCATCGGGCTCGCTGAAGAGCTGGCAGAAGAGCTGCTCGGCGGGGAGGATCGAGGGGAGCCAGCGCTGCTTCTGCTCGTCGGTGCCGTGGGCCAGCAGGGTCGGGCCGATCAGGTTCACGCCCAGGCGGCCGACCAGTTCGGGGGCCCGAGCCCGGGCCAGCTCCTCTTGGACGATGTAGTGGTGGAGCGGGCCGGCCCCCCGCCCGCCGAACTCAACCGGCCAGGAGACGCCCACTAGACGGGCCTCGGCGAGGGCGGCCTGCCACTTGCGGAGAAAGGCGACCTCTTCAGCCAGATCGTCGAACAGCGGCGGCAAGCCCTTGCCGTACTCCCAGGGAAGGTTCTCCTGGAGCCACTCCCGGCACTCTTGGCGGAAGGCTTCTTGGTCAGCGGTAGGAGTGAGATCCACTACCTGATGTTCTGTTTAGGCGGCGGTGACGAAGATGCGCTCGCTGGCGAAGCCGCCGATGCCGACGTGGTTGCCGTCGATCTCCACGGTGGTGGTGCCGTCGGGGGACGAGGCGGTGATCGTCCCTTCGGCACCGGGGATTACCGAGGAGCCTTCTAGGTAGTCGAGCAGACCCTCGGTGAACTCCAGCTCTTCGGTGATGCGGGTGACCACGAACCGCTTGCCCACCTCGACTTCGGCCAGCGCCAGCGTTGCGGGGGCCTGATAGGCGGAACCGGGGATGGGGTTGCCGTGAGGGCAGGTGGTGGGATCGTCGAGGACCCGCATCATGGCCTGCTCCACCAAAGGCGAGATCACGTGCTCCCACTTGCCAGCCTCGGAGTGGGCGTCGGCCCACGACAGGCCCAGCACCTGGGTGAGGAAGACCTCGGCCAGCCGGTGGCGGCGCACCACCCGCTCGGCCAGGTCCATCCCGTCGGGAGACAGCTCGATCGACCGGCCCTTGAGGGTGACCAGGCCCTCGGCCTCCAAGCGGTGGATCATCTCGGACACGGCGGGACGGGACACCTCCAGGCGCTCGGCCACCCGGGCTTGGATGACGTCTACGTCGTCTTCGGCCAACTCGAAGATGGTCTCGCAATACTCTTCGAACGCCGGGTGCCACTCGGGGGTTTGGTATTGGGCCACGAATGGGAGTTTATCGGGTTGGGGGGCGGAGTTTTTCGGCCAACTGGGTGCGGTCGGGCTTTCCCGAGGGCATCGTGGGAATGTCGTCAACCGGGATGATGCGCTCAGGGGTCATGAAGCGGGCCGCGCCGGACTCGGAGAACCAGCGGCGGCACTCGTCGAGGTCGAACGAGCCGTCGGCCACCACGAAGGCGGCCACCCGTTCGCCAAGGCGGTGGTCGGGCTCCCCCAGCACCACGGCCTGTCCTACTGCCGGGTGAGCCTCGAGGATGGCCTCCACCTCATTGGCGTCGATGTTCTCGCCACCCCGGTTGATCTTGTCGCCCAGCCGTCCGACGACGGTGAGGTAGCCGTCGGCGTCGATGGTGCCCAGGTCGCCGGTGCGGAACCAGCCGTCGTCGGTGAAGGCGGCCGCAGTGTGGGCGGGGTCGAGATAGCCGACGGTCACCTCGGGTCCGTGGATCTGGATCTCGCCGTGCTCGTCGATCCTGACCTGGGTAGGCGAGAACGGGCGGCCGTCGGTGTTGGCCATGTGCTCGGGGTCGTCGTCGGGGGTGCAGGTGGTGACGGTGGGCGCCTCGGTGGAGCCGTATGCCCGCTTGACGACGCAGCCGAAGGCGTCGCTGGCCCGGTTCACGAAGGCGGGGGTCACGCTGGAGCCGCCGATGGACAGGAACCGGAACGAAGCGGTCCGGCTGGGGCTGAATTCGGGGTGGTCCATGAGATCGTTGAAGAAGGTGGGCGGTCCGATCATGTAGCTGACCTGTTCCTCTTCGATGAGCCGGAGGGCCTCGGCCGGGTCCCAGCGGGCCATGAGCACGGTCTTCATGGGGACGGCGCCGGGGACGAGCACCCCGTGCAGGAGCCCGGCCACGTGAGCCAGCGAGGCGGGGAACAGCACGGCATCTTCGGACGTGAGGCCCTGGATGAAAACCGACTGGCGCGCCTTGTAGGCCAGGGCCGCCTGGGTGTGGACCACACCCTTGGGCACGCCGGAGGAACCGGAGGTGAACATGATGAGGGCCCGGTCGTCGGGCCGGTCTTGGGTAGAGCGACGGGAGGAGGCCTCTCCGGTGGCGGGGTGGTCTGCTGGATCGAACAGGCGGCTCATACCGAGGGTGGAGAAGGCGTGCTCGCGCTGGCGGCCCCCGTCGGCATGCAGCAGGGGCACGGCCACCGCGCTGGCCTGCCAGCAGGCCCGGTAGGCCACCACGGCCTCGGGGCCGGTGGGGAGCTGGAAGGCGGTGGGCTGGCCCGGGTCGAGGGTCGCAGCGGCTTGGGCGGCCCAGGAGAACACTTCATCGGAGGACAGGCGGCGGTCGCCGGCCACGATGAGGTCGTCGCGTCGGGGCACGACGGTGAGCATCTCGTGGATCATGGATTGCCGGCGAAGCGCTGCGAAAGCAGCTGCTTTACGCCCATGAGGTCGATCTTGCCCGAATCGAGCCAGGGCAGGGCATCGGGAGTGTCGTAGACGGCCAAATGGCGGGGGACCTTGTAGGAGGCGACCCGCTCAGCGACATACGCCTTGAGCTCCTCGGCGGTGAGCGGCTGGCCCGGCCTCAGCACCACCGCAGCGGCCACGTCTTCGAGGCGGTCGGGGTGGGGCACGCCGCACACGAAGGCGTGCATCACCTGATCGGGCTCCTCCAAGACCAGCTCGATCTCGCGGGGGGCGATGTTCATGCCCGACGACTTGATGAGGTCGCCCATCCGGCCGGTGAAGTAGAAGTAGCCGTCGTGGTCGAAATAGCCGCTGTCGCCGGTGCGGTACCAGCCGTCGGGGGTGAAGGTGTCGGCCCGGTCCACCTTGTACAGCCGGGACATGAGGGCGTAGCCCCGCACCCACACCTCGCCCCGCTCCCCCGTCGGGCAGTCCTCCCCGGTTTCGGGATCCACGATTCGGTGCTCCATGCCGGGCACCGCCCAGCCGAACGAGCCCCGCTTCTCCTCGGGCAGCCGGGCGCCCATCACGCCCAGGGTGTGGGGGCCCAGTGTCTCGGTCATGCCCAGGGAGTTGACCCGCAGCTCGGGATCGTCGATCTGCTTCTCGGGGGGCAAAAGGGCGTAGAGGCTGCCGCCCCGCACCGAAGATAGATCCCGCTTGGGGAAGTCCGGGTGGTTGGTGAGCAACTGGGCCATGTGGGGCCAGCCGAAGACGAGGGTCACCTTCTCTTTCTCGATGAGGGCCAAGGTGGCGCCGGGCTCGAACCGCTCGTCGAAGACCAGGCAGGTACCGGCGTAGATCGACCCCACCAACCCCATCACCATGCCCCCCACCCAGAACAGGGGCATCGCCGAGTAGACGCGGTCGCCTACCTGCAAGTCGCGAAACTGCGCCAGGTTGTGGGCGTGGCACACCACGGCTTGCTGGGCGTGGACCGCTCCTTTGGGCGACGAGGTGCTGCCCGAGGTGTAGACCACGGTGAACTCGTCGGCCGGGGTCACCTGGGCCTCGGCTGCGGCCAGCGCTTCGTCGCTCACGGCTTCGCCGGCGGCCACCAGGTGGTCCATCGAGCGGGCCCAGGGGGAATCGCTCTGGCCCCATACCCACACCGAGCGCAGGAGCGGGTGCGAGGGAGAGGCGATGACCGGGTCTTGGCCCGGGGACACAATTTCTTCGAGCCGAGCCAGATAGTCGTGGCCCAGATAGCGGGACACGCTCAGCAGCACTTCCACATCGGCGTGGCGCAGCACCCAGTCGAGCTCTCGGGACTTGTAGTAGGTGTTGGCCAGCACACCGATGGCGCCTATGCGGCCGATGGCCAACCAGGCGGCGATCCAGTCGGGGCTGTTGGGGGCCAGCAGCCCCACCCGGGTGCCCTTGCCCGCGCCGATGGCCAGAAGGCCCTTGGCGATGGCCGCCGAGGCGGCATCGGCGTCGGCGAAGCTCATCCGCCGGTCGCCGAGCACGCCGAGGTCTAGGGGGCCGTAGGCGTCGACCGCCGCTCGGATCATGTGGGGGACTGTCGGCTCGAACGGCGGGAACTCGACCGGGTGAATCGGGGCGGGGACCGGAAGCGTGCCGAGGCCGGACTCTGTCATCTACGAGCCTCGGGAGGGAGCGATCACCGTCTCGCCGTACCGGCGCATGGTGTCGAGGGTGGCCTCAATGTCGTCTCCGGGGAGATTGACGGTGATCCACGTGACGCCCAGTGCTTCCAGGTCGGCCAGGGCGGCGATGTGGGCGTCGGCGTCAAAATCGGGGTCGGCTGGTCGGCCGCCGACGGGGTTGAGGTAGCTGACGTCGATGTCGGCCGGATCGCGGCCGGCCTCGTCGACATAGGTCCACAGCTCGTCGAGCAGGGCCGCCAAGTCGTCCAGGGTCTCCAGCGGCGGGGTCCGGGCCGTGGTGGCCAACACCCGGGGGGCGGGGAACGGGGTCCAGCCGTTGGCCACGGTGGCCACTCGCCGCCGGGCCCGCTTGGAGTTGCCGCCGATCCAAATGGGCGGATGGGGCTTCTGGACCGGCTTGGGGTTGGCGGTCTGGCCCAAGGCGGTGAATGTGCTGCCCTCGTAGGCGAAGTCGTCGGTGGTCCAGATGCCGATCATGGCCTCAATGGCCTCGTCGAAGATCTGGTTGCGGTTGTTGAAGTCGACGCCGAGAGCCTTGAACTCGCCCTTGAGGTAGCCAGAGCCGGTGGCGAAGATGAATCGGCCGCCGGAGAAGGCGTCGACGGTGGCGATGGCCTTGGCCATGATGAACGGGTTCCGATAGGGCACCACCACGATGTTGGGGATGAGCTTGATGCGGTCGGTGACTGCGGCGCAGAAGGCCAGGGCGGCAAAGGGGTCCACGGCGTCGTGGCCGCCGGCGCTGAGCCAGCGGTCGGTAGGAGCGGGATGGTCGGTGAAGCCCAGCCCGTCGAACCCTGACTCCTCAGCGGTGCGGGCGAAGTCCACCACGCCCTGCTTGGTGATCAGCCTCTGGTCCCACGGGGGGGCCACCATTGGAAACGTCACTGCGAATTTCATGGATCTCCTCTTTTGGGCGCGTCTGGCGCGGCTTTACTGTGCAGCACCGGTGCGAGCGTCGCAAGCGGCCCGCCATTGGGGATAGCGGCGGTTGGCGGCTTCGGCCCATTGAGGCCGGGGCTCGACCCGGCGGCCTATTCGGGCCCAGCGGCGGGCCAGGGCCAGGTCGTTTGGCTCCAGACCGGCGCCGATGCGGGCCAGCCAGGCTGCTCCCCTCGCGGCCCCCTCGGGCACCGCGGTGACGTCTACCGGCAGATTGGTGGCGTCGGCCAGGGCCTGCGTCCAGCGCTCGACGTGGGTGCCCCCGCCGACGGCAACGATGCGCTCGGGAGAGGTGCCGGCCAGATCGAGGTGGTGGCGGACGACGAATCCGGCGGCCTCGTAGGCCGCGGCCAGCACCTCGGCGGGACCGTGGCCCACATCCAGGCCAACCAGGGCGGCCCGCAGGTCGGGGTCGTGGCGGGGGGTGCGCTCGCCCCGGATGTAGGGCACCCACAGCGGCAGGCGACCGGGATGGTCCGGCTCAGCGGTCGGGTCGCCGGTGAGGGCCCGGACCCGCTCCAGGAACAGGCCGCCGGCGTTGCTCGGCCCGCCGATGGCGGCCAGGCCAGGCTGGAGATGGGGGATGGTCCACAGCCCCTCGACCTCGGGCCACCCCTCGGCCACCGCCCAGGTGATGAGGGTGGTGCCGCAGATCACCAGTACGTCGCCCGGCGAGTCGGCCCCGGCCACGAGTTGCTCGGCCAGTGCGTCCACCGTGCCGGCAGCTACCGGGGCATCGCCCCGATAACCCACAGGGCTGGGCTCCGTGGACAGTTCTGGGAGCTTGGCGGGATCGCACCACTGCGGGTCCCAGCCGTCAGCGCCGAACACGGGCAGGCAGGTCATGGCGGTGATCGCGTCTATGGCGGCCGCGCCGCACAGCGCTTGGCTGGCCACCGCCTGGGCGGGCCAGTAGGCGTGGGCATCGGGCACGGCCTGCTCCAGCGAGCGCAGGAAGCCGACGAACTCGCCGTCGGGGTGGTGGCCCCGGTGGTCGCCGTACAGGATCCCCGGCGAGATCGGCACCCCGTTGGAATCGACTGCGGCCAGCGACGGGACCATGGCGGCCAGGCCGATGCCCGCCACTTTGCGCCCGGCCGACACGGCGTCGCAGGCCCGCACGACTCCGGTGGCCCACACCGCGGCGGCATCATGCTCGAGCACCGCCGGCGTGGGAGCGTGCACGGCGTGGGGGATGCGGGCTCGGGTCTGGACGTCGCCGCGTTCGTCGACGGCCACCGCCTTCACCGAGGTTGTGCCGATGTCGATGCCTATCGTCACCTGGACTGTCTCAGCCACAGCCTTCAAAGGTAGTTGCCGGCCATGGGAATGGCCGTTCGTCGATGGCGTCAAACGCCTTCTCAAACCCTACGCTCAAAGCGTGAGCCGACCGAGGGCGCTGGTGACCGCTCCGCTGCGGGGGCCGGGTTTGGACCGGCTGCGGGAAGTGGCCGAGGTGGATTTCGACCCGTGGATCGAGCACCAGCCCATCCGGCTCTTGGGTGCCGATGATCTGGCCGCCCGGCTGGCGGATATGTCGGCCGATCTGCTGGTGTGCGAGGCCGACGAGTGCAAGGGGCCGGTGTTCGAGCAGCCGCTGCGGGCAGTGGCCTCCACCCGGGGCGACCCCACCAACGTGGACGTGACCGGCGCCACCGCAGCGGGCATTCCGGTACTGCACGCCCCCGGGCGCAACGCCGACGGTGTGGCCGAGATGGCGGTAGCCCTCATGCTCGCGGTCAATCGCTTTGTGCTGTTGGGCGACCGGGACATGCGAGCGGGCACGGTGTTCACCGACACCATCCCCTATCAGCGGTATCGGGCGTGGCAGATGGCCGGTCGCACCGTGGGGCTGGTGGGGCTGGGAGCAGTGGGGCGAGCGGCCAAGTGGCGCTTTGAGGGCCTGGGGATGAAGGTGATCGCCCACGATCCCTATCAGCCCGACGCCGACTGCGAGCTCGACGAGCTGCTGGCCACTGCCGATGTGGTGTCGATGCACGCCCCGGTCAGCCCGGAGACGGCGGGGATGATCGGCGCCGAACAGTTTGCGGCCATGCGGCCGGGGACCATCTACGTGAACACCGCCCGGGCCGCACTGCACGACACCGACGCCCTGGTTGAAGTGCTGACCTCAGGTCATCTTGGGGGCGCGGGCCTCGACCACGTGCAGGGGGAGATCCTCCCGCCCGACCATCCGCTGACCACCCTCGACAACGTGGTGCTCACCCCGCATGTGGGCGGCGCCACCTACGACACCGAGGTGAACCAAACCGACATGGTGGTGGAGGACATCTGCCGGCTCCTGGCCGGAGAGCGCCCCCACCGCTTGGCCAACCCGGAGGTGTGGCAATGACCGACAGCACCGACATTCGAAACCAGGTGGTGGCCGCGGCCCTGGCCATGGATGCGGCTGGGCTGGTGGTGGGCACGGCAGGAAACGTCTCAGGCCGAGACGGCGACGGCATGATCTGGCTGACCCCGTCGTCGCTCCCCTACGACCAGGTGAGCATCGACAACCTGGCGGCGGTTGACCTGGACGGGAACCTGTTGGAGGGCACGTCTCGGCCCTCTACCGAGAAGGCCATGCACCTGGCCTGCTATCGGGCCTTCCCCGAGGTGGGCGGGGTGGTGCACTGCCACCCGATTCACGCCTCGATGTTCGCGGTGGCCCACCAGAGCATTCCCGCGGTGATCGAGGAGGTCATCGTGTACCTGGGCGGGGATGTGCCGGTGTCCGACTACCGGCCCACCGGCTCCGATGAGCTGGGCGAAGAGGTGGTGCGCCACCTGGCCGACCGCTCAGCGGTGCTGATGGCCAACCACGGCATGCTGTGCATCGGCGAGTCGCCCGACCACGCCCTCCACGCCGCCCTGGTGGCCGAGCACACCGCCCGCATCGTGTGGGGCGCCAGCCGCCTCGGCGACCCCGTCGACCTCCCCGAAAAAGCCCGC
>JAJECA010000064.1 GCA_022822265.1 Acidimicrobiia bacterium
TCCACCTCCCAGCCGAACACCTCGTGGTAGAAGGCGGCCGACGCTTCAGGATCATCGGAGGGGAAGTCAACGAAGATGAGAGTGTTTGGGTAGGTCATCGGCTCTATTTCTAGTTGATGTTGTTGGCTATCGCATCGGCCAGCGGGAACGGGGGCGGATGCCGGAGCGCTCGATGAGATATTGGGCGGCCTGGCGGGCCTCGGTGCGCAGCGATTCGGTGTCCACCGTGGTGCAGCGGCCGTCGGCAATCACGAGGCGGCCGGCCACCAGAACATCGGTCACCGAGCGGCCCCCGCCCGCCCACACCAGTTGCAGGATCGGGTCGGGGCTGGGCGGTTGCCACTGGATGCCCGAGCGGTCGATCACCACGATGTCGGCGGCCTTGCCCGCCTCCAGGGAGCCTATTTGGTCGGCCATGCCCACCGCCTCGGCGCCGGCGATGGTCAACAGCTCGAAGGCGTGGTGGGCGCCGAACTCGGTGGGGTCGGCGGCGGTGTCTTTGGCCAAACCGGCGAACAGGGCGGCGGCCCGCAGGCCGTCGATGGCGTCGCCGGCGTTCTCGGTGTCGCAGCCCAGCGCCAGTCGGCCGCCTCGCCGCCACAGCTCCAAGTGGGCGAAGCGCTGGGTGAGCCCTTGGCCCAGCCGCAGGTAGGCCCACGGGCAGGAGGCCACCGCGGTACCGGTGCGAACCAGGGTCTCCACTTCGGCGTCGTCGATATGCACGGCGTGGCCTACCAGCACGTTCGAGCCGAGCACTCCCAAGCGGTCAAGGTGTACCAGCGGACGCTGGCCGGTCCGCTCCAGATAGCTGGCTGGGTCGTCGGGGGTGGGGGAGAGGTGGAAGCTGAGCCTCCGCCCGGTGGAGCGGGCCAGATCGGCCGCCGCCACCATCAAGTCGTCGGACATCAAGTCGTGGCCCACCAGCGTGACCGAAGCCTCCACCAGCCCGCCCGGTGGATAGCGCTCTATGAGCTCCCGCTGGGCGTCTATCACCTCGTCGACCGGGCCTGACTGGGGCAGACCGTCGGCGTCCGACCCCCAGCGGGCGACGGCGCCCCGCACGCCCACGGCGGCCATGGCTTGGGCCACCCGGTCGGGGTGGGCCACCGTGCCGGCGTCGACGGTGGTGGTGATCCCGTTGGCCGCGGCCTCCACCAGCCCCAGGGTGGCGGACAGCTCGTCGTCGTCACCGGTGACGTGCTCGTGGACGGGCACAATCCACTCGAAGATGGCCGCACCGGGAGGCAGGTTGTCGGGGATGGCCGAGGCCACCAGCCGGTCGGCAGTGAGGTGCTGATGGGCATTGACAAACCCGGGCACCACCAGCGAGTCAGCCGACCCCCGTTCGGGAGCACCGGGATACTGCGCTCGGATGTCGTCGGCCTTGCCCACCGCGGCGATCTTGCCGTCGGCCACCGCCACTGCGCCGCCACTGATGATGGCGCGGTCGGCGTCCATGGTCACGATGTCGCCGGTGATCACCCAGTCGGCTGCTGACACGTCAGTTGACGTTACCGGCGCTGTGTTCGGGAAACAGGAAAAGGACGAGGCGGTATCATCGGCCCATGAGTGGGAACGGCGCTTCCAACCAGCTCGTCGGCCAGCCCGCACTGGACCACCAGTGGTATCCGATAGCCCTTGTTGAAGACATCGCACCGGGCCCAGTGGGGATTCAGGTGCTGGGCCGCCGCTATGTGCTGTGGCGCTCCGACGACGGATCGCTCACCGCGGCCCCCGACCGCTGTCCCCATCGCGAGGCCCCGCTTTCGGAGGGGCGCATGGTGGACGGCTGCGTGGAGTGCCCCTACCACGGCTGGCGATTCGGCGCTGGGGGCCGCTGCCAGTTGGTGCCGTCGTCGCCGCCGGGAACCCCGGTGCCGCCGAAGGCCCACTTGGAGCTGGTCAATGTGGAGGAGCGCTATGGGCTGGTGTGGCTGTGTCCGGGCAAGCCGCTGGGGTGCATCCCCGAAATCCCCCAGGAGGACAACCCCGAGTTCCGCCGGCTCAATACGCCGTTCCAGCAGTGGGCGGTGTCGTCTACCCGGATCACCGACAACTTCATGGACTTCTCCCACTTCCCGTTCGTGCACACCGCCACCTTCGGTCTGGCCCAGGAGACGGTGATACCGCCCTTGGAGATGGGGGACCTGCCCGATGGCTATCGGGGCTACGTCTACGAGGTGAACGCCAACAACACCTCCGACGCGGGCCAGACCACCACCGGCCAGGACGACGACGTGCTGCACCGTCGGATGACCACCGGGTACGTGCTGCCATTCTCGGTGCGCAGCACCATCGCCTATGAGTCCGGTTTGGAGCACATATTGCTGCTGTTGACCACTCCCATGGACGACGTGAACTCCCTGTTCAACTTCGTGGTGTGGCGCAACGACGACTTCTCGGTACCCGCCGAAGAGATCATGCAGTTCGACCTGGCCATCGGCGCCGAAGACAAGGCCATGCTCGAAAAACTCGAAGGCGTCCTCCCCATGGACCTAACCGCCACCGTCAGCGTCCAATCCGACCGCCCCTCAGTAGAATGGCGCCGCAGCCTCGCCGCCCTAATGGCCGAAGGCGGCGCGGCCAGCTAGCGGGCCAGCGTTCCCCGGCCTCGAGCCTCAGCCGTGGATAAGGGCTTGGCGCCAGGTGGCGGTGGTGGCCACCTGGTTGAAGGTGAAGATGTGAAGGCCGCTTATGCCCAAGGGGGCGAGCTGGCTGCTGAGGGCTTCTAGGAGGTCGGAGGGGTCGTGGGCTGATGAGCCGAGCAGCTTGGCCATGGAGCGGCGGTTCTTGCGGAGATAGCGCAGCGACTGGCCCACGCCGAGGCGGGCGCCGATGGTGAGCAGCTTGGTGCGCTCCACTGCGCCGGGGATGCCCAGGTGTACCGGCAGCGTCAGTCCGTCGTTTCGCTCGGCCTTGAGCCAGGCGATGATCTTGGCCGGGTCGAAGCACATCTGGGTGCTGCAATAGCCCCGCAGGCCGGCCTCGGCCAGCAGTTCCTGCTTGGCGAACAGGGCGCTGCGGAGCACATCCTCGCCGATGAGGGGGTGGCCGTCGGGGTAGGCGGCAATCCCAACCGTGTCGAGACCGTGGTCGTGCTCGAACAGGTCCTCCATGAAGCTGTGGGCATCGTGGTAGGCGCCCGGCTCGGTGGCGTCCCCGCCGATCACGAAGGCGGTGGTGACGCCGTTGTCCTTGGCCCAGTCGGCCAGATCCTTGACTTGGCCGTGGTCTCGCATCAAGCGGGCCGAGAAATGGGGAATGGCGTGATGCCCTCGCTTGATCAGCTCTTGGGCCAGTTCCAGCGTGGCTTCTTGGCCCTTGGCGGCCGATGCGGTGACCGAAACCCGTGAATTCGGGGGCAGTGCGTCGATGGCCTCGGGGGCGCTGTTCAGCGGAATGATCTCGAAGATCGCGCTGCGAATAAGCTGCTGAACGTCGGGATTCGGACCGGTCGGTTGCGGTTCCTCCCACCGCGATAGACTGGCCGAGTCGTTCCGCATAACGGAACTGTACCATAATACGGACCAGAAGTGCAATACTTGCAGGCAGCACGGCCTGTTGAGGAAGCGAGTTGGGCATGACGATGGGCAAGAAGTCGAGCAAGGGCTACACGACGGAAACCATGGAGGCAGGACATGGCTGATGTCCCCGAAAAGGCCAAGTGCGTGGTCATCGGCGCGGGAATCGTGGGGAACTGCCTGGTCGGACACCTCACCAAGCTGGGCTGGACCGACCTGGTGCTGCTGGACAAGGGACCATTGCCCAACCCCGGCGGATCCACCGGCCACGCCTCCAATTTCATTTTCCCGGTGGACCACAACAAGGAGATGTGCCTGCTGGGGGAGCAGAGCGCCAACCAATACCGCGACCTGGGGCTCTCAGTGGACTCCGGGGGCATCGAGGTGGCCCGCACCCAAGAGCGCGTTGACGAGCTGAAGCGGCGCATGACCTCGGCCACCGCCTGGGGCATCGAGGCCCACCTGCTGACCCCCGAGGAGGTCAAGGAGCTGGTGCCGTTCGTGAACACCGACATCGTGTTGGAGGGCTTCTACTGCCCCACTGTCTCGGTGGTCGACTCGCTGGAGACCGGCACCCAGATGCGCAACGTGGCGGTGAACGGAGGCTGCCATGTGGCGGCCAACACCGAGGTGCTCGACATCATCACCACCGACGGTCCCAACCCCGGCGACCGCACCGTCAAAGCGGTGGTCACCGACAAGGGCACCATCGAGACCGAGTACGTGGTGATTGCCTGCGGGGTGTGGTCGAACCGGGTGGCCAACATGGCCGATGCCTACATCCCGCTGGTTCCCGCCGTGCATCAGATGGCCGACGTCGGCCCACTCGACATCCTGGCCGAGACCAACAACGAGATCGGCTACCCCATCGTGCGGGACATGGACACCTTCTGCTACGAGCGCCAGTCGGCCGGCTCGATGGAGGTGGGCTCGTACGCCCACCGGCCCATCTTCCACCACCCCGACGACATCCCCTCCAACGAGGAAGCTGCCCTGTCGCCCACCGAGATGCCGTTCACGCCCGACGACTTCGATCTCCAGATGGAGCAGGCCATCGACCTCATGGACATGCTGGGCGACGCCGAGATCAAGTACGCCATCAACGGGCTGCTGTCGCTCACTCCCGACGCCATGCCGTGTCTGGGGGAGCTGCCCGAGGTTCGCAACCTGTGGTCGGCCGCGGCCATCTGGGTCAAGGAGGGGCCGGGCATGGCCCAGGTGGTGGCCGAGTGGATGACCTTCGGCTATCCCCGGGTGATCGACGTCCACGGTGCCGATGTGTCGCGCTTCTATCCCGAGGAGCGAGGTGACGACCACATCTGGGCCCGCTCCGCCGAGCACTTCAACAAGACCTACGGCATCGTCCACCCCCAAGAGCAGTGGGAGAGCCGCCGCAACCTGCGGGTCAGCCCCTACTTCTCCCGCCAGCAGGAGCTGCGAGCCGAGTTCTTCCAGGCCCGCACCTGGGAGCGGCCCCAGTGGTTCGAGTCGAACGCCGATCTGGTGGACCGCTACGAGGTGGAGGACCGGGAGGTGGAGTGGGACGCC
>JAJECA010000035.1 GCA_022822265.1 Acidimicrobiia bacterium
CCAGGAGATGATGAGCGGATCCCGCACCCCTCCGGCGTGGGTGTTCTGCTTGTACCACTTGAGCGGGGTGTTGCCGGCCATGGCCCACCCCATGGGGTAGGCCATCCACGAGTTGGGTCCGCCGATCTCGTCGATGTCGGCCAGCTGCTGGGCAACAGACCGGGGCTCGAGCCCGTTGATGAACCGCATGGCGTTCTCGTGGCCCGAGGGGCCGCCTTCCTGGGTGGCCCCGTTGTCAGACAGCAGCACGAAAACGGTGTTTTCGGCCTGGCCGATCTCCTGGAGGGTGGCGATGAGCCGGCCGAGGTGCTCGTCGGTGTGGGTGAGCATTCCGGCATAGGCCTGCTGCATCCGGGCGGCCACCTTCTGCTCGTCGGCGCTCAGGTCGCTCCAGTCCGGCACACCGGGGTTGAACGGAGGCAGTTCGGTGTCGGCGGGGATGATGCCATTGTCCTTCTGGCGGTGGTACCGCTCTTCTCGGATGGCGCCCCAGCCCGCGTCGTAGCGGCCGTTGTAGCGGTCGATGTGGGGCTTGGGAGTGTGGATTGGGTAGTGGCCGGTGCCGAAGCACAGATACAGAAAGAAGGGCCGCTCGGGCCACGCCGAGGTCTGGGCAGTGACCATGGCGATGGCCTGGTCCACCAGATCTTCGGTGGTGTGGTAGTCGGGCTTGTCGGGCCGGTCGATGTGGTGGTTGTCGGCCACCAGATCGGGGTCCCAGTGGTTGGTGGCGCCATCCAAGAAGCCGTAATACCGGTCGAACCCCCGCTGGAGCGGCCACTGGTCGAACGGGCCAGCTGGGGTGGTGTCTTCGATGGGGGCCAGGTGCCACTTGCCCACTGCGAAGGTGGAATAGCCCGCGGGGCGGAGCATCTCGGCCAGCGTGGCCGCCCGATTGCTGATGCGCCCAGTGCAGCCGGGGAAGCCGGTATCCCAGTTGCTGACCACCGCCATGCCCACGGAGTGGTGGTTACGCCCGGTAAGCAGGCAGGCCCGGGTGGGCGAGCAGATGGCGGTGGTGTGGAAGTTGTTGTAGCGCAGGCCGTTGGCGGCCAGGGCGTCCATGGTGGGGGTGTCGACCTCAGAGCCGAAGCAGCCGAGATCGGCGAAGCCGACGTCGTCTAGGACGACCATGACGATGTTGGGGCTGTTTGGTGGCGGGGTTACTGGGTCGGGCCACCACGGTGTTGATTCTGCAACCGTGTTGCCGACGACGCCGCCATAGGTTTGAGCATCAGAAGTCATGTGTGGTTGCTAGCACATCCAGGGTTAAGGTTGGCATTGTGCCGGAGCGGGTTTTGAATGAGCGGTTGGTGGAGTTTGGGACCACCATCTTTGCGGAGATGTCGGCGTTGGCGCTGGCTACGGGGGCTATCAATTTGGGGCAGGGGTTTCCGGATACTGATGGGCCGCGGGAGGTGGCGGATGCGGCGGTGGCGGCCATCCGGGCGGGGCACAACCAGTATCCGCCGGGGCTGGGGATTGCCGATCTGCGGCTGGCGGTGGCGGAGCACCAGAAGCGGTTCTACGACCTGGACTTCGACCCCGACACCGAGGTGCTCATAACTGCGGGAGCCACCGAAGCCATTGCCGCCGTCATGCTGTCGCTTTTGGAGCCCGGCGACGAGGTGGTGCTGTTCGAGCCTTACTACGACTCCCACATCGCCGGGATTGCCATGGCGGGGGCTGAGCGGCGGCTGGTGACGCTACGGCCTCCCCATTACCGGTTTGATCCCGACGAGCTGGCTAGGGCCATCGGGCCCCGCACTCGGATGATCGTGGTGAACTCGCCCCACAATCCCACCGGCAAGGTGTTCGACCGGGCTGAGCTCGAGCTCATCGCCGAGCTGTGCCGGGAGCACGACCTGTTGGCGGTGACCGATGAGGTGTATGAGCACTTGGCCTACGACGACGAGCACATTCCTTTGGTGTCGCTGCCGGGGATGCGGGAGCGCACCATCTCGGTGTCGTCGGGGGGCAAGACATTCTCGTTCACCGGGTGGAAGATCGGCTGGGTGTGCGCCGAGCCCGAGCTGCGCGATGCGGTGACCGCGGCCAAGCAGTTTCTGACCTTCGTCAACGGGGCGCCGTTCCAGCACGCCATCGCGGTGGGGCTGCGGCTGGGCGACGACTACTTCGCAGGTTTGCGGGCCAACCTGATGGCCCGGCGTGAACAGCTCACCGACGGGCTGGCCGCCGCCGGCTTCGAGGTGTACCGGCCGGCGGGTGCCTACTTTGTGACCGCCGATGTGCGACCGTTGGGCTTTGACGACGGCATGGACCTGTGCCGCAGGCTGCCCGAGTTGTGCGGCGTAGTGGCCGTGCCCAGCGTGGTGTTCTACGACAACAAGGACGAGGGGCGGCATCTGGTGCGGTTCGCCTTCTGCAAGCGTGCCGAGGTGCTCGATGAGGCGGTGGAGCGGCTGGCCAAGCTGGGGACCGGCTCATGAAGATCGCCGCCGTTCAGCACGACATCGTGTGGGAAGACCCCGAGGCCAACTTCGAGCGGCTAGCCCCCAAGGTGGCCCGGGCTGCGGCCGACGGCGCTCGTCTGGTGGTGCTGGCCGAGATGTACTCCACCGGTTTCTCCATGGCCTCCGACCGGGTGGCCGAGGCTCCTGACGGGCCCAGCGTGGGCTTTCTGGCCGACCAGGCTGTCACCCACGGAGTATGGGTTTGCGGTTCGGTGCCGGTGCGGGATCCATTGGTGGCCGAGCTGCCCGTGAACCGATTCGTGCTGGCGGGGCCCGACGGGGTGGCCGCGGTCTACGACAAGATCCACCCGTTCTCCTACGGCGGCGAGCATGAGCACTACGCCGCCGGTTCCAAGCGCCTGACCGTGACCGTTGAAGGAGTGAGGATCACCCCATTCGTGTGTTACGACCTGCGGTTTTCCGACGAGTTCTGGAGTCTGGCCCACGACACCGACTGCTATGTGGTGGTGGCCAACTGGCCCGCGCCCCGTCGGGCCCACTGGTCGGCGCTGCTGGTGGCCCGGGCCATCGAGAACCAGGCCTACGTGGTAGGGGTGAACAGGGTAGGCACCGGAGGCGGCATCGACTACCAGGGCGATTCTGTGGTCATCGACCCGTTTGGTATTGAGGTGGCCGGCGCCCCCGAGGGCGAAGAAGCCGTGCTGTATGCCGACATCGACCTGTCGAGGGTGGAGGAAATTCGATCCCGATATCCGTTTCTGGATGACCGGCGATAATCCGCTGGTGGGGGATTCCCAGCCATTGCTCACGGCCCGCTTCGCGGTGCTGTGCCTGGGCGGCGTGTTCTATTTCATGTCGCTGGGACTGGTGTATCCGGTGCTGCCCGGCTTCGTGGAGAACGACTTGGGGGGCGGGCCGGTGGCGGTGGGTCTGGCGGTGGGCGGATTCGGGCTCTCGGCGGCGGTGGCCCGACCACTGGTCGGACCGCTGGGCGACTCCAAGGGGCGTCGGTTCTTGGGTGTGTGGGGCTGCGTGCTGGCTGGCCTCGGCATTCTCGGCAACCTGTGGGTGTCCTCGGTGGCGGTGGCGGTGCTGTTCCGGCTTCTCACCGGGTTGGGGGAGGCCGCGTTTTTCGTGGGTATCGCGGCAGGCGTCCAAGACATGGCCCCGGAGCATCGCCGTGGCGAGGCCACGTCCTATTTCTCGGTCACGGTCTACTCTGGGCTGGCCGCTGGGCCGATCATCGGCGAGCAGCTGGAATCAGCCCTCAGCACCGATGCGGTGTGGGTGCTGGGAGGCGTGCTGTGTGCGTTAGGCACCGCGTCGGCCGCAATCTCCATGCAGGGCCGCCCCGAGGGCGCCCAGTCGGGGTGGCCCAACTCGTTCATCCATTGGCCCGCTACCCGCCCGGCCCTCCTATTGGGTCTGGGTCTGATGGGCTACTCGGGATTCTTGGCCTTCATAAAGCTGCATGTGGACGACATCGGGTTCGCCCACTCCGGGGCGGTGTTCGCGTTGTTTGCCGTTTTCGTTATCAGCCTGCGGATTCTCTTGGCCAAATTGCCCGACCGACTGGGACCCCAGCGCACCAGCACCCTGTCGTACGCGTTCTCGGCCACCGGCCTGTGGGTTATCGCCCTGTGGACGCAGATCCCCGGTGTGTTCGTCGGCACCGCTTTGTTGGCCATGGGCCAGACGTTCTTGTTCCCGGCCCTGTTCGTGCTGGCCATACAGTCGGCGCCCATCAACCGGCGAAGCCAAGCCATCGGGACCTTCAGCATCGCCTTCGACCTGGCCATCGGTTTGGGCGGGCTGATCCTGGGGGGTGTGGTGGAGGTGTCGTCGTATTCCATGGCCTTCTTCGCCGGCGGGTGTTTCTCATTGATTGCGTTGGTGGTGAGCCGCACAGTGGTTCGACCCCAGTTGCAAACTGCCTATTGACATCTGAGGGCTGGCATAGGAGAGTTGCCCTCTTCCCCCTGAGCTTCCCCCTTCTCGCGCCACGCGCGCCTCCGAAGGCCCGAAGGGAAGTTCAATGCGACGCACTGTGCTGCTGGCGGCGGTCGCCGCGTGCCTGATTGCCGTGTCCAGTCCCGGTTGGGCTGCCGGTTGGCAGCAGGCGGACGAGGGCACCTCGATCGTGACCGAGGACGGCGAGGTGGAGATTGGGGTGTGGATCGAAGTGGATGTTCCCGGGGCGTCGGAGCCCGACACAAACCCAACCGATCCGTCAACGCCGCCCTGCTACTTCCAACAGGGCAACTACGCCGAGCTGAACGCCTGGTTGGAGAACGACTATGTGTTTGCCCCCGACCCCGATGAGACCTACGTCTTCAAGCTCTGCCAGACCGAAGCCGGAACGCAGATCGTCACGTTCTGGGTGTACCAGCCCGCGCCCCCGCGGGAGCCACCGCCGACCACGCTCTTGGAGACCGCCCGGCTGCGCAACGAGGCCTGGGGTCGCCTGGCCATCCCCGAGCCGATCACACAGACCGCTCCGGCCGAGGTCGCCGTGGTCCAACTTCCCACCTACGTGTGGGTGCCGGCCGCCGATCGCACTCCGGTTTCAGAGACGGCAACCACCACGCTGGAGGGCCACGAGCTAAGCCTCACTGCCACGGCCTCCCCTCGCCGGCTGGGCTTCTTGAGAGTTGACATGGACGATGGGAACACGCTGTGGTGCGATGCCGACGAGGTGTCGGCCTTCAACCCGGCCCGCGACCCGCTGGACCAGTCGTCCGGGTGCTTCCACTACTACCGACACTCCTCGGTGAACCAGCCCGGCCTCCGCTACCAAGTAGTGCTCACCGCCTACTGGGATGTTCTAGTGGTGTGCACCTTCAACGGGGGCCCGTGCGCCAACCCGCCCCCCGCAGTCCCCACCCAGGTGCTCACTGCCCGGCCCCACCCCCTCGCCGTTGCCGAGATCCAAGCTCTTGGCCGCTTCGGCTAGTCCGATTCTCCAACAAGGTCGCCGAACCCCCTGGCGACCCGCCGGGCTGTCTCCGCCGAACCATGGAAATCCAGGTGACAGCCCGGCGGCAGGCGGGTAGAGTAACCACCCACTCGACGCGGGGTGGAGCAGTCTGGTAGCTCGTCGGGCTCATAACCCGAAGGTCGCAGGTTCAAATCCTGCCCCCGCCACTAGGAGATCGTTGTGCGCTCGTCACCTTGATGGGCCCGATCAGAAATCGGGGTCAGCGTCTTTAATCGTCGTTGAATTCGATTGGCAGTGTCTTGAGGCCGCTCAATCGATTGGTGCGCGTCCAGGTGGCTTCTCCGACGATCTCAATATCGGTCCAGCGGTCCAAGATGGCATTGAGCATCACGTCGATCTCGAGCCGAGCCAGGTTGGCGCCCAGGCAGAAGTGGGGGCCGTGTCCGAATCCCAAATGGCTGTTGGGACTTCGGTCGATGCGGAATTCAAACGGATCGCCGAACACCGCCTCGTCCCGGTTGGCCGACATCTCCCACACCACTACCTTCTCCCCAGCCTTGATGGCCTTGCCGCCCAAAACGGTGTCCAGGGTGGCGGTCCGGCGCTTGTAGACCGACGGCGTTGTCCATCGAACGATCTCCTCGATGGCCGTTCCCATGAGGGATCTGTCCTCGGTGAGGCGGGCCAACTGATCAGGAGACTTCACCAGCTCCCATAGACCTCCGGCTATGGCCTTCCGGGTTGTCTCAGACCCTGCGGTGAACAGTAGCGACCAGAACATCGCTACCTCGTCGCTGTCGAGTCGAGGAGGATCTTGGTTGGGAAGCTCGCCATGGATGACTACCGACAGCAGATCCTCGCCCGGAGCCTCTATGCGTTCCTGGATAAGTCGCTGGCCGTACAAGAACATATTGATGCCGGCCTCACTGGGCTGATTAGGCATTTCTTCGAGGGTGAAGGTCTCCGAGGTGATGTCCACCCACTCGCAGAGCATCCGCCGGTCCTCGTTGGGCACGCCCAGCAGCATGCATATGGCTTGGAGGGGCAGTTCCGCGGCCACGTCGATGACGAGGTCGCAAGCTCCCCGCCCGCCGGGGGTAGGGGCCACGCTGTCGAGGATTTGGTGGGATCTGGTCACGAGGTCGTCCCGGATCCGCTCGATCATCTTGGGAGTGAATCCTTTGTTCACCAGCTGGCGGATCCGCTGGTGTCGGGGATCGTCCATCATGTTGAGGAGCTTCCCGCTCATCTCCATGTCGTTGATCGTGGTGCCGCCGTACGGGCGGTCTCCTCCGGTATGGCTGGAGTAGATCTTGGGGTTGCGGAACACCTCCATCACCAGCTCGTGGGTGCTCACACACCAAAAGCCCTCGTTGTCGGGGGTGCGATCGGTCGGTGCGTGCCACCACACGGGCGCCTGCTCCCGCAGGGTGACGAACGCCTCGTGGGGAAATCCCTGGACGAACGTCTGGTAGCTGCTGAGGTCGGGTATGCCGAGGGCGGCCATCAGTCCTCCTGGGAGGGCAGAGGGATGGTGAATCCAGCCTCGTCTTCGAGTGCCTCCAGCGCACCGATGAAGAAATTTCTCCCCAGTCCCAATTCCACCGAACGGGCCAACACCCCGTGAGCTGCTCGGGTCAACGGCAGAGGCGTGCCGATCTGATCAGCCGACTCGAGGGCGAGTCGCAGGTCTTTCTCGGCCAGCGAAAGATCGTAGGTTGAGTCATCCCATCTGCGGTTCACGATCATTTCAGACAGCAGCATGTAGAAGCCGGCCGAGCTTGCCCGCAGCACTTCTAGGAACCTGGGCAGGTCCAGACCGGCTTTGGCGGCCATGAGGTACCCCTCTTCGAACACCTGGGTGCCCACCAGGAAAACCTG
>JAJECA010000016.1 GCA_022822265.1 Acidimicrobiia bacterium
CCATCTCGTCTTCGGTGAGTCGACCGCTTAGCTCAGCTCCGATCTCGTCTTGTCGCAGTCGTCGAACCGCCAGCGCAACCGTGTCTCCCACCGTTGTGCCGAGAGATGCCGCAAGCTTTTTCAACTCCAGGTGGGTCGCCACATCGATACGCACGCTGGTGCTCTGCATGCAATTATGTTATCAGAGTTGCATACATTGGCAATCATGGCGTCGCCGCCGAGGTTGCTCCCAATGAACTAGTGGTTCAGCTCATTCGAATGTGGTGGACGGTGATGTCGAGGCCGGTTGATCTGGTCAGTCGACCGTCGGCGGTCAACAGCGGGACTCCCATGGCCCGGGCGGCGGCGATGTAGAAGGCGTCATAGGCGCTCACGTTGCTGTAGTGCTCCCAAGCCGACAAGGCGAGCGCTCGATGCGAGATGCGATCGATTGGCCAGATGGCGAGATCGCCCAGGGCCATCACGGCCCTGTCTTCCTCTAGGCGTCCGGTAAGCACGGCGCGGCGCAGTGCCGACATGACTTCTGGGTCGAGCAGTTCGGGGGCGGCCAATGATGAGTTTTCGACCGTGTCGGCAATGGTGACCCCCAGCGGCGTTCGCAATAGGTACTCGACCGCCACTGAGGCGTCGATCACATAGCCGGTCATTCAAGCTCTGCGTCGCGAGATGCCCGCACCTCGGCGATCAGGGAGGCAACCTCAATGCCCAGGTCGGTGGTCGGACGGGTGGCAAGGTGCTTGCTCCACTCCCAGCGGGCAAGCTCCCGCTCAATCGCGTCCAGCACCGCCGCGCTCATAGTGCAATTCCGCTCAAGGGCATGTTGGCGCAGCCGCTCGTGCAGAACATCAGGCATGTTCCGAACCTGAAGATTGGCCATTGCATGACATTAGCATGAAAACTTCATGTAACCTACCTTCAGACAACGCCGACCGGATGATGTTCACCACACCTTCCGCCAAGATCTGGCTTGTCATTGCGAGGAGACAAAATGACTGAACAAGATCCTTCGGTTGTGGCTTGGCGGGCGTATTGCCAGTCGATTGCCGACGCCGGAGAGATGGTGTTCGCACCCGGGGCCCCCGACGATCCCGATGTGCGAGCTGAGGGGATCAGGGCGCTGAGCCGATTTGTGACTTTCGGGCTGGAGCAGTGCTTGGAGCGGAGCGATCCGGCCCGCCCAGAGTTCGTGGACGTTCAGACCACCATCCGCAAGTTCATGGGCGACAACCCCGACCAGACCTACTTCTCCGCCAATATCGACGGCAACCGCTCCTATCGAATCAACGCCACCATGGCCCAAGCGGTGGCGGTGGAGATCTCGGTCTACGCCGGGAACTTCGCCGGCGAGGGCGGCCGCCGCTTGGTGGACGCGGTGGAGGACACCACGCTGCGGGTGGATGACGACGGCGGCTACGAACTGCTGCTCACCCCCGACCCCGAGCCCGACAACCCCAACCAGCTCCGCCTCGATCCCGACTCCAGCTCGGTGCTCATCCGCACCTACTTCACCGACCTTGGCGTGCGCCAGGGCCACCCCCGTCCGACCATCAAAGCCCTACCGGCGGCTGGGCCTACTCCCATGCTCACCCCCGAGCAGTTGCAATTGGGGCTGGAGATTGCCGCGCTCTTCACCGCGGGGGCGTTCGACTGGTGGGTGAAGCACAAGCAGGAGAAGCTCCAAACCGCGCCCGTCAACACCTTCCCGCCCCTGGTTGACGAAGGCGACATGCACACCCCCGAAAACGTGCGCTACCTCTCCGGAGAATGGCGGCTCGGACCTGACGAGGCGCTGGTGGTGGACTTCGACCCCTCAGGCGGGGCCGACTATTGGGCGTGGGTCCTGTTGAACCACTGGGGCGAGACGGTGGACTGGCGCACCCGCACCGCGGTCATAAACGGCGAGACTGCGGTGCGCCGCGACGACGGCACCGTGCGGCTGGTAGTTGCCCACCAAGACCCCGACATGCCCAACTGGCTGGACACCGCCGGCCACCCCGCGGGATCGCTCAGCCTCCGCTGGTTCCGCTCCACCGCCCCCCTCCCCACCGCCCAAACCCAAGTACTCCCCTTCACCCAGCTCCCGGATTCCTAGTCCGCGACGTGATTGCCAATATCTGCAAGAGATAGTCGGTTTCAGCCGAGGGCTTGGCCGATTTGTCGCAGGACTTCTAGGTGGAGGAAGGGGGCGTCGGGGGCTATGGGGCCGGGGGTGAAGGTGGCGGAGCGCAGGGTCCCGGTGTAGGGGAACGGTCCTTGGCGTTGGTATAGATCCCAGGAGACCGGTGATGCCCGGTCGATGCCGATGTCGATTCCGTGGGCGGGTGCGATCACGGCCAGGGCGGCGAGGTCTTCGCGCTGGGCCGCCACGTTGCCGTCGACCTCGACGGTGACGGTCCAGCGCCAGCCTTCGGTGGCGGTGACGGCGAGGCGGACGCGGTCGGCGCCGTCGGGCATCGGGCCGGCGTCGACGGGTGTCATCTGGCCGTAGCCGTTGTGCTCAAAGCGGAGCCCGCCGTTTTCCACGTAGAGGATGTAGCCGCCGCCTTGGTCGCCGTGGCTCAACAGCACGCCCTCGTCGCCGTCGGCATGAGCCATGTCGAGGGTCGCCTCGAAGCTGCGCAGGCGGGTGAGCAGGCGGGCGAACGCCCCGTCGAGCGAGCCCGCCTCGCGGTAGACGGTGAGCGGCTGGGCGATCTCATCTTCGCGGGGCGACCGCTGCAAGAAGATGAACCCGAGGCCCTCGTCCAGCGGGTACACGTTGTTGGCCCAGGCGGCGCGCTCCCAGCCCTCGGCCATCTCCTTGACCCGCTCCGGTTGGTCGGGCGCGAGATCGCGCATCTGGGTCGGGTCGCCGTGCAGGTCGAAGAGCTGCCACTCGTGGTCGCCGAAGGGGGTTCGCGGCTCGTGGTAGGTGAGAAGGTCGAATCCGTCGGAGTAGTAGCCGCGATGGCCCATTATCTGGTAGTACTGCGACTGGTGCTCGCCCGGCGCCTCCGGGTCGGCGAGCGATGACGCGAAGCTCACGCCGTTCATGGGGAGCAGGTTTATCCCGTGGCGCTGGTCGGGCCGCTCGATGCCAACCAGCTCCAAGAGCGTGGGCATCAGATCGGTGCCGTGGGCGTACTGGCGGCGCAGCTGTCCGGCCTTATCGGCGAGGCGTGCGGGCCAGGAGATGATCAGCGGGCTGCGGACGCCGCCGGCAAACGTGGTGCCTTTGTAGAGGCGGAACGGCGTAGACGACGCCATCGCCCAGCCCGTCGGATAGTGGCTCAGCGCCTGCGGACCCCCGATGAGGTGGCGCCGGGCCCAGTCCTTCTCGAAGCGGGCCGCCTCGCTGGCCTCGTCAGGCTGGCCCCGCATGATCTCGGTGAGCAGGTCGAGGTACGACGTGGTGCCTTGGTCGCCCCCCTCCTTGGATGCGCCGTTGTCGGATGCGAACACGATGATCGTGTTGTCGATCTCGCCCATCTCCTCGAGCGACTCCAGCAGGCGTCCCAGGTTCTGGTCGAGGTTGTCGACCATTCCCGCGTAGCACTCCATGTAGCGCTGGTAGATCTCCTGGCGCCGCTCGTCGAGCTCGGCCCAGGCCCCCACGTCGGAGCCGGCCTCAGAGTTGCGGGGCGGCAACTCGGTGTCGGCGTCGAACAGGCCTAGGGCCTTTTGCCGCTCGAAGCGCTCCTCGCGCACCGCGTCCCAGCCCGCCGCGTAGCGCCCCCGGTACTTGGCCATATCGGCCGCCGGGGCCTGAAGCGGGGCGTGCGGGGCCGAATGGGAGAAGTACAAGAAGAACGGCTGGGTGGGGTCGGCCGACTTCGTCTCGCGGATCATCTCGATGGCGTGGTCGGTCAGGTCGTCGGCGTAGAAGTAGTCGTCGGGAAACCGGTCCACGTGGCGCACGTGGTTGTCGACGTAGATCTCGTCGGGCTGAAACGAGCTGAGCACGTTCGACATGCTGCCGTACCAGCGGTCGAACCCTCGCTGGAGCGGCCATCCGTGTCGGGGACCGATAGCCGAATGGTCGGTCTCCTTCACCAGATGCCACTTGCCCACCATCAGCGTCGTGTAGTGGCGGTCTCTCAGGACCTCAGCGATGGTCATCACCTCCGCCGACAGCTCCATGGAGTAGCCCGGGAACCCCGGATCGTTGAGCACGAACCCAACACCGGCGGCATGGGCATTCACCCCGGTGAGCAGAGACGCCCTGCTCGGCGAGCACACCGGGTTGACGTGGAAGTTCGTGTACCGCAGGCCGCTGTCGGCCAAGTGGTCGATGTTGGGCGTCTCGATTTCGCCCCCAAAGCACCCCGGATCAGACCACCCCATATCGTCGGCCAGCACGAAAACGATGTTGGGCGACCCCGCAGGCGCACGGTACGCCGTGGGCCACCACGGCGTGGAGTGGGCGAACGTCGTCGCAATCTCGCCCTCGAACGGAGGAGTCGGCCCCTGAGTCATGCAGGCAACATATACCCGGCAAATCCAGCGAGCGCAGAGACGCGGCTATTCAAGCGCCCTCTGGGTTGCCGGCCGGTTGGAAGACGAAGCCTTCGTAGCCGTTGGCGGCGATCTCTTCGCAGATTTCGCGGTAGGTGTGGGTGCCGCCGAGGTAGAAGGTGACGCCTTTGGGTTTGCCCTCGATGTTGGCGCCGGTCCACCAGGAGTCGGTTTTGCCCACGATGGACTGGGCGGCGATCTCGTGGACTTGCCGGGTCCACTCGGCCTCGGCCTCGGGATCGGAGTCGATGCGGTAAAGATCGTTCTCGATCATGTGGGCCAGGCAGTCGGCGATCCAGTCGACGTGCTGTTCGATGGAGAAGATCACGTTGCTGAACACTGCGGGGCTGCCGGGGCCGGTGATCATGAACAGGTTGGGGAATCCCGACGCCACCAGGCCGAGATAGGCACCGGCCCCGTCAGACCACTTGGCCCGGAGCGGCAAGCCGCGCACTCCCTGGATGTCCATGGCCAACAGGGCGCCGGTCATGCCGTCGAATCCGGTGGCGTACACGATCAGGTCGAGGTCGTAGGAACCCTCGGTGGTGCGCAGCCCTTCGGGGGTGATCTCGGTAATCGGGGCGGCCGCCACATCCACCAGGGTCACGTTGGGGCGGTTGTAGGTTTCGAAGTAGTCGATCTCCACGATCAGCCGCCGGGCGCCGAGGGGGTGGTCGATGGCCAGGAGGCTTTCGGCCACCGCCGAGTCGGCGACCTTCTCTCGGATCTTGTCCTGAACGAACTCCGAGGTGAGCTGGTTCGAATCGGCGTTGGTCATCACGTCGTCGAAGGTTCGGGCGAAACCCGGCCCCCCGAGCGCCCACGAGTCCTCCAGGATCCTCGCCCGGGTAGCCTCGTCCACCTCCAGGGCCGACGAGACCTCGGGAGGACGGCGCCCCATCCCCACCGGGCTCGCCTTCTTGAGCTCCCACCGCTCTCGGTAGTTGTGCTTCAGCTCCTCAAGCGTGGCGTCGTCGATTGGCCGATTGCGGGCCGGGATGGCGAACTGCGGAGTGCGCTGGAACACGAACAGGTGCTCTGCCTGCTTGGCCAGCTGCGGTATCGCCTGAATGCCGGTCGAGCCGGTGCCGATCACCCCGACCCGCATACCGGTGACGTCGAGGCCGCCCTTGGGCCAGCGGGCCGTGTGGATCTGCTGGCCCTCGAACGTCTCGGCCCCCTCGAACCGAGGCGTGTTCACCTCCGAGAGGCAGCCCGCGGCCGAAACCACGAATCGGGCCGAAACCGTGGCGCCCGCCGACGTGCGGATGATCCAGCGGTTCTGCTCGTCGTCGAAGCGGGCCTGATCCACCCGGGTGTTGAACTCGATGTCCCGGCGCAGGTCGAAGCGGTCGGCCACGTGGTTGAAGTAGCGCTCGAGCTCCGGCTGGGTGGGGAACCGCTCGGTCCACTCCCACTCCTGTTCGAGCTCCTCAGAGAACGTGTAGCAGTAGTCCCAGCTCTCCACATCGCACCGGGCACCGGGGTAGCGGTTCCAGAACCAGGTTCCGCCCACCCCGTCGCCCTTCTCGTAGACCCTGGCCGACAAACCGAGCCCGCGCACCCGGTGAAGGGCGTACAGCCCCGCGGCCCCGGCGCCGATGATGACGACGTCGAAGTCGGGCTCGGTCATTGGGTCTCAGTCATCAGATCTGGGATGAAACAAGCATCGCGGGTGCCTGTCATCCAGCAGAAGTAGTACCCGCACTCAAGGGACGATCTTGAACAGGCCACCGTCGAGCGGGCGCAAGACGCTGAAGTGCTTGTGGTCGAGGGTGAGGATGGTGCGCGTCCCATAACGCTGAGCCAATACGACCATTGAGGCGTCTGCCAGGCCGACCCCGAGGCCGCGGTAGCGGGCGATCACCTGCCTCGCGACGGCGACATCATCTGTGCTCATTTCGGCCAGCTCGTAGGCGCCGCCCGAGAGTTCGGCGAGGACTGCCAATTCAGCGTCAACCCCTTTTCGAGTGGCGACCAGATAATCCAGCTCGGCCATAACGTAGGGGGAGACCACCATGACGTCGTCGTTCTTGTCGAGCCACGACGCAACCTGCTCGTGCTGATGCCCAGATTCGCTGAAGAAGGCGATCAAGCCGCTGGTGTCGGCGATGATCACCGTTCGCCGAAGCCTTCCAAGAGCTCGTCAACTCGCTCGGCCCAGTCGCTGTCGCCCCCGATTATGCCGGGCTGCGGCTTGGGGCGCGAAACGGCGTCTTGAATTGCCTGACGGATCACTTCGGCCTCCGAGCAAGAGCGCTGTCGGGCCTGGCGCTCCACGTCCTTCTTCAATGAATCAGGCAGATATACCGTCGTCTTGATCATGCCATGTATGGTACCACCGCTGGTAATCCATGAGCACTGGGTACTCGATAAATTTGGGGCTATTCGGATGCAAAGCGAAACCTTCGTCAGGTTTGGCGGGAGTAGGCTGGGGGCGTTGTCAATCGGGAAGGGGACGGCCATGACCGACGACGCTTTCACCACCAGATCGGACGAACCGATGTCGGAGGACACCGCAGCCGAGGAGCCCGAACAACCGATTGTCGACAGCTCCGCCGAGACCGCCGATGAGGGCGGCGGCGATGGGGGCGGCAATGGGATGTTGGGGCCACTTGAGATCCCTTCGACGGGACGCCTGCTGGTCGGCATCGGTGCAGCGGCCATGGTCCTGTCCACGCTGTTCAGCTGGATCGAATCTGGCCCAGACAGCTTTCCCAACGCCACCGGCATCGGCTCATCGACGATAGGCGTTGGCCTGGCCGTGTTCTTGGTGGGCTTGTCGCTCCTATTGCGGGCCAAATCGGTGGCTGCCACGCTGGGATTGGCGCTTGGTGCCTTTGCCATCACCTTGATCTTCATCGTGCTGGTGGGAGCCGACGCACCCTTGCTCGGCTTTGGCGCGTGGCTTGGCTTGGCCGGCTGCTCGGTGGCAGTGCTGGGAGCTCTGGCATCGGTTTACGAGCAATCAGAGCAAGAGGCAGAGCAGCCGGATTTGGATGTCAATCCCGTAGTGGCTGCGCTGGGCGCCGCGCTCGCAGTTGTGGCCTCCTTCTGGCTCGACTGGTACGGCGGTTCCGAGTACCTGGAATACGGCCCATTGAACGGCTTGGACTCCGACGCGAAGTTCGGCTTGCCCGTCCTCATTCTGGGAGGACTCGCCTTGGTTTTGATCGTCGAACTCGCCACGGTTCCCCGCATGGTGATGGAGGGCAGGCGCCAGGCGCTTTTGATGATCTGCCGGGCGGCCGGCATCGCCATTGTGGTGATCGCCGGATCCAACGTCTTGGCCATGACGGTGTTCGGCGAGAGCTTCTTCGGCTCTGCGCCCATTGTGGCCCTCGTTGGCGGGGTCATGGTGACCCGCTCGATCAAAGAGGCATGAACACGCCAATCCACTAGCGACCACCCGCCGGGCGCCGGGTACACTGGCTGCTGCCCGCGCTTGTAGCTCAGTTGGATTAGAGCGTCTGACTACGGATCAGAAGGCCGGGGGTTCGAGTCCCTCCAAGCGCGCCACGCCCCTCAAGTGACGCTGATTGCCCTGGTGGGGCACCGCGTCTCCGCCTCACGCACCGCGGCCTCGTGCTGGGCGGGCACTTCGGAGACCACGGCCCGGGCGTAGCCCGCGTCCTCCAGCACGAACACCTCGGGGCAGAGCACCGTGCACACGCCGTGGCCGGCACACACCTCGTCGTCCACCGCCACCCTCATCGCTAGCCGGAACTCACAGGGGTGAACTCGAGGCCGAGAAAGGCCAGGCCCCGCAGAATGTGGGTGGGCACATAGACGAAGCGCCGCTCGCCGGGCGGGCCGTGGACTGACTCTGAAACTCGGATGTCGGCCATGCGGTCGAGGATGCGGCTGAGGCTCACCCGGGCCTCGGCCCGGGCCAGGGGGGCGCCCGGGCAGGTGTGGATGCCCCGGCCGAAGGCCAGGTGCGAGCGGGCGTTGTCCCGCTCGATGTCGAGGGTGTGGGGGTCGGGGAATTGCTCTGGGTCGCGGTTGGCCGCCCCGTTGAGCAGCATGACCGTGGTGCCCGCGGCCAGATCGACTCCGCCGACCGACACCGGGCGCTGGGCCAGGCGGAAGTCGCCCTTGATCGGACTCTCGATGCGCAGCGCCTCTTCCACGAAGTTGCCGATCAGCGAGCGGTCGTCGCGGATTCGGCTCTGGAGCTCGGGATCCTCGGCCAAGAAGAACAGCATGGTGCTGAGCAGCCGCACAGTGGTCTCGGTGCCGGCCGCGAAAAGGTTGGCGGCGATTCGCACCGCGTCGAGCACCTCGGGGGTGGAGCCGTCGGGGAATGTGGCGCTGGCCAGCCCGGTGAGCACGTCGTCTCGGGGGTTGGCCCGGCGGTCCTCGATGTAGTCGCTGAACTGGCTGTAGAGGAACTCAAGGGGGTTGTGGGCCATGGCGTGCTCGTCGGTTGAGCCGATGCCGTGGTCGTCGGGGCGGTGCAGGAGCTGCCGGGTGAAGTTGTCCCGGTCGTCGTCGGGCACCCCCAGCAGATCGGCCACCACCAAGAGGGCGAACGGCTGGGCGAAATCGCGGATGAACTCGCACTCGCCCTGCTCGATGAAGGTGTCCAGCTGGCGGTCGGCCAGGCGCCACATGAACTCCTCGTTCTCGCTCAAGCGCTTGGGGGTGATGAGCCGCATGAGCAGCGACCGGTGATCGGTGTGGGCCGGCGGGTCCATGGTGGGAAGCTGATCCGACATGGGCAGCTTGTGGCGGTGCTCGGCGATGAGGCCGCTGACGTCGTCGCCCTCCAGCGGCACCGGGAACCCGGGGAAGGGCCCCGACACCGCATTGCAGGCCGAGAAGCCGTCGTTGTCGTTGTAGACCTCGATGGCCTCGCGGTAGCCGGTGATCATCATCACTTCGTGGTGGGGCTCGGGATGCACCGGGCACTGCGACCGCAGGTGGTCGAAGTACCCGTAGGGGTCGGCCACCAGCTCGGGGTCGCTGAAGAAGTTCCGGCTGTCCAGGTCAGTCATGGCCCGTCTCCTGTTGGGGATCGAGTCTGTCATGGAGAGCGGGCGCGCCGCTGCGGGCGATGGCCCGCTCGTCGGTGCCCAGGTAGCTGGCGATCACCAGCGAGTCGTTGCGCACCTCGTCGGGGGTGCCCTCGGCGATTATGGCCCCGGCCTCCAGGCAGTACACCCGGTCGCTGATGCCCATGATGAACGGCATGTCGTGCTCGATCACCAGAAGCGACGCGCCCAGTTCCTCGCGGATGCGCAGCACCAGCGGGGCGAAGGCCTCGGTTTCCCGCTGGGCCACCCCGGCGGTGGGCTCGTCGAGGCACAGCACCCGGGCCTCCAGCGCGATGAGGCACGACAGCTCCACGATGCGGCGGGTGCCGGTGGACAGCTCGCTGATGAACGAACTGGCGTAGCGGCCCAGCCCGAAGAAGCTGATGAGCTCGTCGCCCTCGGCCTGTCGGGTGCGCTCCCGGCGCCGGGCGCTGGGCAGCCCCAACAAGGTGGGGATGACCTGGGAGCGGCCTCGGGCCTCCAAGGCCACTTGGATGGTCTCACGCACGGTGAGGTCGGGGAACAGATCGGCCTGCTGGAAGGTGCGGCCCAGGCCCAGGCTGGCCCGGCGGCTGGGGGAGGAGCGGGTCACGTTGGCGCCGAATATCTCCACCTGGCCCACCGAGGGTACGAAGCCGCCTACCGCGTTCATCAGCGTGGTCTTGCCCGCGCCGTTGGTGCCGATGAGCCCGACCACCTCGCCCGGCTGCACATTGAGATCGACGTCTTCCACCGCGTGGACCCCGCCGAATTGCACCGACATCCCGGTTGCGGCCAGGGCAGGCACCCCGGCCGGGGTCACACGATCGGCCACCGCGGCCGACACCGCCCGGGCCGGGATGGGGGCGGGCTCGCGTTCCTCGGTTGTGTCGGGGATCCGCTTGGCCGCCGCGGCGAAGATGGCGTCGCGCAGCGAATAGGCGACCTGGATGAGACCTCCGGGCAAATACATGAGCAGGATAAGGACTCCGGCCCCCGAAGTGAGCAAGCGCACCTGCTCGGACTCCGCGAAGAACGACGGGATACCCACAACCCACAGCGCGCCCAGGATCACCCCCCAGATCGAAGACAGTCCGCCGATGACGGCAATGGCCACCACCCGCAGCGATTCGTCGGGTGAGAACGCGGTGGGCCCGAACTGCACCCGCAGCCCAGCGATGAGGCCTCCGGCCAATCCGGCCAGCGCGCCGGAGATGGCGAACGCCACCATCTTCATGCGGGTGGGCGAAACGGTGAATGCCGCCGCGCTCTGCTCGTTGTCGCGCACCGCGATGAGCGACCGGCCCACTCCGCTGCGGCGGATGCGGCTCACCAGAATGGCGCACAAACACAGAACCGCCAGGCACATGTAATAGTAGGTGCGCTGTGATTTGAGGTCGAAGGTGTCACCCCACCGGGCCCGGGGCAGGCGCACCACCAAGTCGCCCCCGGTGAGCACGTCGCGCTCGAACAGCCAGTTTTGGGCCATCACGGCAAAGGCCAGCGTGATGACGGCCAGGAACAGCCCTCGGACGCGCAGCGCGGGCAACCCCACCACCACCGCGGTCACCAGGCAGGCGAAAGCGGCCAGGAACACCGCCCCCTCAAACGGGATCACCGGCAGCTCGAACTCGCTATCGCCGATGGAGAAGTTCACACCCCGCACCATGGCGGTGGTGAGCATGGCCCCGAGCCCGGCGAAGGCGAACTGCCCCAGCGAGAGTTGGCCGGCCCAGCCGGTGAGCAGGGTAAGAGACATGCCCACGATGGCCAACAACAACATGAGGGAGTAGAGGAAGTGACGAGACGGCCGGGTCACGATCAGCGGGAGAACGATGGCCGCCGCCAGCGCAACGGTGATGGTGATCTGGGGCAGATAGCGCACCCACCAGAGCTGTTGGAGCTGGCGGGGCACCGGTCGCACCCGGGGGGCGAACGACATCGACTGCGCTCGTTCGCTGCCCCGCTGGCGCCGGTGGTAGGTGAGCACCGAGATCAGCATGGCCACAAAAAGCCCGGCGTCGATCAGCCCGGGTTCCTCGAAGTAGTTGAACAGCGTCAACACTTCGATGGTTCCGATCGCCGTCCCGGCCAGAAGTGCCATCGGCAGAGAGTGCATCCGGGCGATCAGAGCCGCAGCCAGCGACCGCAGCAACAGGCCCGGCCCCAGCGTGGCCGCCTCGATCACGGTGCCCTGGCCCTCCAGCGGGGCAACCAGTACTGCGGTGATGGCCGACAACAACCCGGCAATGGTCCACACCGCGGTGGACATTGCCTTGGTGCTGATGGCCGACAGCCGAGCTGCGTCAGGATTCTCGGCCGACGCCCGGATGGCTGTGCCGTACTTGGTTCGCTCCAAGAACAGGGCCAGCACGGCGACGAGCACCGGCACCACGATCAAGACCAATAGCTGCGCGCTGCGAATCCTGATGTCGAACAGCTCCCAGCGGCCGTCGAACGGGGTGGGGAAGCTGGCGATGGCGGTGTAGTTGGGTAGCCAGAACCCGGCCAAGAACACCACTTGGGAAGCGCCCATGGTGGCCACGAACAAGATCACCCTGGGGGCATTGGCCAGCCGGCGCACCACGGTGAGCTCAATGATCCCGCCGAAGGCGGCGCCCGCGGCCAGCCCGGCAATGAGCGCAATCGGATACGGCACCCCGTACTTGGCCACCAGAAGGCCCAACAGCGCACCGCCGAATGCGCCAACCTCGGCGTGGGCGATGTTGATCACCCGCGAAGACCGGAAGATCAGCACCAGGCCAACCGCCATCACCCCGTACGTGATGCCCTTGACCACTCCGTTGAAAACAAGCTGACGAGTGACGGTGAACCCCAGCACACCGTCAACGGCCCCGAGTGCCGTATTCACAGTGCCCAGCACACCGTTGACAATGGCCAGCATGCTCAGCCGCCCGATCCCGACTGACCCAAGAAGACCGCTCGGGCCAAGTCGTCGCGCTCAGCCAGTTCTTGGGCCGGGCCTTCAAAGCGGATTTGCCCCTTCTCCAAGAAGATGGCCCGATCGGCCACGGCTAGGGCCACGTTCAGCGACTGCTCCACAATGATCATGGTCTGCCCGTCGTCGCGGAGCCGCTCCACCACTTCCAACAGCGATTGCACGGTGACGGGGGCCAGGCCCAACGACAGCTCGTCGATCATCAAGATCTCCGGGTCGTGCATCAGCGCCATGGCCAGCGACAGCATCTGCTGCTGACCGCCCGAGAAATCGCCGGCTACTGCCGTGCGGCGCTCGGCCACAACCGGGAACAGGTCGTAGGCCCGCTCCAAGCGCGGTTCGAGTTCGGCTTGGCCGTAGCGGAACCCGGCCATGCGCAGGTTCTCCTCTACCGACAATCCGGGGAAGATGGCCTTGCCCCCGGCCAACTGCACGATCCCGATCTTGGCCCGCATCCCGGGGTCGGCGTAGGTGATGGTGCGCCCGTGGAGCCGCACCACGCCCCGCTGAGGCACCCCTAGGCCGCTGATCACCCGCAGCACCGTGGACTTGCCCGCCCCGTTGGTGCCCAGCAGGGCCAGCGACTCCCCTTGGCGCACTTCGAAGCCGATGTCGAAAAGCACCTGCACCTTGCCGTAGGAGAAATCCAGGTTGCGCACTTGGAGCACTGGTATGTCGACGGTTTCGGCCGCCTTCAGGCGCTCGGCCTCATCTTGTTCCTCTTGGAGTTCCTCGATTACCAAAGCGATGTCGCCCTCGATGAACCGGGAGCCGTAGGCCATGAGCGACCCCCCCACCAAGGTGGCGGGCAAAATCACAACGGTGATCGCGGTCTGCTCGCCGTGGGCATCGCTGAGCATGCCGGTGATCACCGCGCCCAGAAACGCCCCGAACAAGAACATGTAGATGCCCACCAGCGCGGTGCCCCGGGACCTGAGCCGATAGGGGATCACCGAGGCGATCACACCGGGCAGAATGGCGAAGGCGGCCCGGGCAAAGCCGTTGGACACGCCCAGGAATATTCCCAGCAGCAGGACCGTGGGCATCCATATCCCCACCACCTGGATGGCGCCGAAGGTGACCACGAGCACGCCGATGAAGACCATGGCCTGAGAGGGGTGCTCTTTAAACAGGGCGTCGGCCCGTTTGCCCGACACTGCGGCGCCCACGAAGCCGGGCAGAACGGTGAGCGATCCGAAAATGCCTCGCTCGAACGCGCTCAGCTCGAAGTGGTCTTCGAGGTGGAGGTTGATGAAGATGATGGTGGTGAAAATGGCGAACCCTATGGCCGCCATGCCGGTGAGGTAGTAGTAGAACGACTTGATCTTCTTGAGCCGTTCGAACGCCACCGACAAAGAGATGGGCAGTTCGTCGTCGGATTTCTCAAGCTCCTTGCCGAGCACGGCCTGCATCTCGTGGCTGCCCCGCCGGGGCTCGCGCACAAAGAAAGCGCTGATGGCCAAAGGAACGCCCATGATCCCCATGGTGAGGAACACCCACCGCCAGCCCTCGTCGCCAGTGGCGATGAGCACGACCAATCCCGCTACGAGCGGCCCGAGCGCTTGGCCGGCCATCTGGAACCAGCCGTTCAGAGCGAAGACCTTGGCCCGGGCCCCGATCGGGTAGCCGTCCATCAGCATGGGCCCGGCCACCGGGATGTAATACGACTGCCCGAGCCCAGCGCCCATGCGGGCGATGAACAGCAAGAAGGCGTTGGAGATGGCGCTGGTCACCATCACCACCACCGACCACAGCGACATCGCCGCCCCCACCACCAGCTTGCGAGGCATGCGGTCGGCCAAAGAGCTCAGCGGGATGGAGCCCAGCAGGAACAAGATGCCAAAGGCACCCCCGATGGCGCCGATGGTGCCATCGGACACGTCGAGAGACTTCTGGATGTCGGGGGCGATCACCGCGAACGCTGACGTCTCCAGCGTCTCCACGAAGCCGAGCAGGCCGATGAATCCGATCAGCCCCTTTCCCCCCCGACGAAGGCCTTGGCGCAGGGTCAGCTGTTCGGCGTCGAAGGTGCCCTCCGGACCGCGTTGGGCAGCTTCAGCAGCGGCGATCTCTTGTTGGCGGCGTTCCTCCTCGTCGAAGACCCTGGCGACCAGGTCCGCCGGGGTCTCCGACCGTGGGGATTCGGTCATCCCTTACTGTGAACTACTAACGCCGACTCTCCAATAATGCTCGGCTATTGATCGAGCATCATCCTTGCGCTGTCGAGTTCAA
>JAJECA010000038.1 GCA_022822265.1 Acidimicrobiia bacterium
CGAGCTGTCCGTACTCGCCCAAGCTCCCATCCTCAGCGACGTCGCTCTTGGCGGCCATGAACGCAGTCAACTCCTTGCGCTCGTCCTCGTCGTCTCCCGACCCGGAAACGGGGACGAACGTTCGGAAGATCACGAAGTCCAGGTCGTCTTCACCAGGCAGCTGGAGGAGCTGGTAGAAGGGCCGGATTCTCCGCTCGAGCTGACGGGTGGCCGCCGCGGTGGCTGTTTCTTCGGCGGCAATGGCCTCGGTCAACTCATCGACGAACGTCCGGGCGGTGATACGGGTGCCCGGATCCTGGGCAACTGCCCAGGTCACAGAGTTGGCGTAAAAGGTCTCGGGATCATCTATGAAGTAGCGGGCCCACATGGAGGTCTGCACGCGGAACAGGTCTTCGGGGTAGCGCAGGTGGTTCTTGAGATCGAGGGGCATCTCCTCGAAGTCCTCGAACAAGCCGGGGAAGATCTTCCGCCATGCCTGGATGATGGGATCTTCGGGGTCGATCACATAGAAAGTGGTGGTGCCGTCGAAGGCATCCACTACTACCTTCACCGAATTGCGGACGTAGTTGAAGCTCTTGCGCAGCCCGCTGTCCAGCGGCAGGTCGCTCACGTCCGGCCGCTGGCCGTACGGATAGCGATCGCTGGTGGTGTAGGCGTCGACGATGTAGAACACCCGCCCATCCGAGACCACCGGATAGGGATCGGCGTCCAGCTCTAGGAACGGGGCCAGGTTCTGCACCCGAAGACGCAGGTCGCGATTGAAGATGATCCGGGAGTCGCCGTCTACGAATCCTGAGATCAGCGGGTTGATGTCGCCGAAGCGCAGGGCGAACGCCGACTGGCGGAAGAAGCTGCCGATTCCCACTCCTGCTTCGCCGTCGTACTCAAACGGAACCGTCTCGTTGGCCTCGGTGTAGTCCACCTCGGGAATCGATGCCCCTACGATGGCATAGCCGGTGAGGTTCTCACCGATGTAGAGCTGGGGCCGGTCCATCTGGAAGTCTTCGATGGCCATCACCGGAACGTCTCCCACCACGAAGTCGGGCGATCCCTGGGTGGTAACTGAATTCACCGGAGCCACTGCCACGCCATAGCCATGGGTGTACTGGATATGGCGACCCTCCCAAGACTGCTGGGGAACGTCGGCCACGTTGAGCTGTCGGGCGCCGATGACCACTTCAGTGATTTCGCCGTCGATTTCGTAGCGGTCGACGTCGACCTCGCTGCCGAACGTGTAGAAGGTGCGCTCAGACTGCTCCACTTGAAAGGCGTTGGGCACAATGTCTGGGTCTAGCAATCGGATATTGCGCACACTCTCATTGCCGGCCAACTCCTCAACAGTGATCTGCGTGTCAGGGGAGAACGGGCGGGTGATCACGTTGTCTAGGCCCAGGGCATCGCGGGTGGCCTCGATGTTGCGCTCGATGTAGACCGCTTCTTTCTGGGACTCCTCCGGCTCAGCCCGGAACCGCTGGATGATGGCCGGATATATGGCGCCCATGACGATGGCCACGATCACCCACAGGCCCACTGCGGTAACAGGCAGCACCCAGCCCCGCTGCCAGATGTTGATCACCAGCAGAACCGCCGACAGCACCGAGATCAACAGCAGCAGGTTGATGGCGGGCAGCTGGGCGTTGATGTCGGTGAACGAGGCGCCGTCCACCGGCCCCCGAGAGGAGAAGTTGAGGCCGAACCGGTCGAACCAGTAGCCCACGGCCCGAACCAGCGCGATCAGGGCCAGCAGAACCGACAGATGGACCTTCACCTGGGGGGTGACCCGCTGCCCGCTGGTTTGCACCCGGATGCCGCCGTTCACGTAATGGGCGATGGCGGTGATGACGGTCACGATTATCAGCGCCCGGAACACCCAGCTGATGAGGAACTGGATGAACGGCAGGCGGAACACGTAGAAGCCGATGTCGTAGCCGAACTGCGGATCCTCGATGCCGAAGTCCACGCTGTTGAAGAACAGCATGGCCTTCTGCCATTCCCCGCCGGTGCTGCCCCCCACAATGAGGGCGAACAGCCCGGCCAGCACCACGCTCACCAGCCGGCGGCGATGGCCTACCGCATCGTGATAGTGGCGAAGCAGCTCCTCTTCAGGCCCCGGAGGTCGGGTTTGGGGGGCCAGGCGATCGGCGATGGCCAGGTTGGAGTACAGCAGCAAGAAGAAGAGGACGATGAAGATGACCGACAACACGACCCGATAGACCAGCATCTCGGTCCAGACATCTCCGTGGCCCAGCGAATCGAACCACAAATAGTCGGTCCACATGCGGGCCGTGCCCCGCAAAGACAAGATGGCGGCCAGCAACACCACCAGAATGAGCCCGGCGACGATCTTGGACCGGCGCGAGAACCGCGGCCGAGATGGCGGGCGCGGCCTGAACACATCTCGGGGATTTCGCATACCGAATGGAGACTAGTCTTTGCCGACTGGAGCTTCGGCAGCGTCCGGCGTGGTTTCGCCATCTTCTTGCCTCTGACCGCTCTGGGAGCGAAGTCGGGCGAAAATGGCATCCACATCATGGCCGTCGTCGGCGCCGACCAGCGCGGGGTGGTCGGCCGCAGCCTCCACCGGATCGCGATCGGTAGGGGGCAGCAGCGTCACGCCTTCTTGGTCTTCGGGATCGGCGCCCGCATCTGCCTCCTCAACGGGCTCCGGTCGGTCCGGTGCCTCTGAAATCGGGTCGGATTCGGGGATCATCCCCACCTCTTCGGCGTCGTCCAGTTCTGAGAGCAGGGCCAAGTCGGTGGGCTGGGCCTCGTCCTCTACCCGGCGGGCGGCGGCATCGGCCAAAACCTTGGCCTCCGCCAAAGACAGCTTGGCCGAGTCAATGGACTGGTCTACGGCAGTGCGGGCCTCGCTCAATATGGAAATGAGCTTGTCGCGTCCGGCGCGAAGCCGCTCAACCTGGGCGCGGGCCGTTTGGCGCCGACGGGCCATGTCCCGAAGCACGGTGAGCCGTAGCGCCTTGGCCTGCTCCACAATCTCCCGCCCTTGGTCCCGACCATGCTCGACCTCGGCTTCTGCCTGGTCGCGGGCTTCTTGAAGCAGCCCCGCCACCGAGTGGGCCTGTTCGTACGCTTGCTCCAGCAGCTCGGCGAGCGCTTCGGCCCCCGAGACCTCCTGCTGGGACCGCAGCTCAGCCACCGTTGTCTGGAGCTGCTCTGCCAGTCGACGGGCCCGAGTGGCCATCTCGCCGGCCTCGGTCTGGGTTTGCCGCCGAGAAGCCTCAACATCGCTGTCGAGCAGCTTGACCCCTTCCGAGCTGAACTGGGTTTCGGGTTCGGGCTGTTCATCGGCTTGGGTGACCTGCTCCCGCAGGTCTCTGATCTGCTGTTGGCCGGCCTTGATCTGGTTGCTCACAGACACCAGATAGGCCTGCACCTGCCCTTTGTCGAAACCTTTGCGGATGACGGCGAAGCTCTGTTGGGACACCTGGTCAGGGTCCATCCGCTCAAAGGGAGTCTCGGTGGGAGGACGGTCCGCCATCGACGGGAGTTTAGTTCCCGGCCAGGGCGTCCAACGCCTCTTGAAGTGTCCCCACTCCCACCACCCGCATGTCGCCGTCTACGTGGTCGAGGGCATCGCTCAAGTTGGCCAAGGGGACCAAGAACAGGTCGACGCCAGCCCTTTCCGCCGCGATGGCCTTCTGGTCCACTTCGCCGATGGCGCCCACCGAGCCGTCGAACGAGATCGTGCCGGTGGCCGCCACCTGGAGCCCGCCGGTCAGCTCCCCGGGAGTCAAGAGGTCGATGATGCCGATGGTCAGGGCGAGCCCGGCCGACGGACCGCCGATCGAACCGCTGTCGATGCCAACCTCCACCGGCAGCTCTCCGATGTCGACCCGATTGCGGGCACTCACCCCGATCAGTGCCCGATCGGCATCATCGGGCGACTCGATGAGCTCCACCTCCACCTGCTCCACGATGCCGTCGTCAACCCGTTCCACTTCCAAGACCACCGTCTGCCCGACCCTTTGAGAGGACAGTTCCAGCGACAGTTCCTCCAGGTCGACTACCGGGACCCCCTCGATGCCGATGATCACATCGCCTCGCTCCAAGACCCGCTCGGCGGGTGCCCCACTGATGGCCTCAGCCACGATTACCCCCGACGAGTGGCGGGGAATCTCAAAGCCCAAGTGCTCCAGCGCCACCACAACGGCTGTGTGCTGGGAAGTCTCCATTCTCAGCTCGTTGAGCCGGCGCAGCTCGCTGCGGGTGCCGTCGCCGGTGAAGGTTCTCTCGGGCTCGATGTCGACACCCGACTCGAACTCGGCCCCGATCCTCTGCCAAATCGTCAATCGCTGGCTCACTAGCACGGTGACCAGGGAAATCTCGCTGTCCGGCGGGTACACGTCCACGCCCGACACGGTGACCCGCGACGGCACCTCTTCCACCGATCCAGGGCGCACCGCCACCTGATCGGTTCGCCAGAAGGTGAAGACCACCAAGGTGATCAACAGCAAGAGAACCAGCACGCCCACCGGTACCAGCCATGCCAAATTGCGCCGCCACCACGACGGCACCCGATCTTCTGTGGGCGGAACTATCCTGGAGGACTCTGTGGTCGACTGGTCGCGCATTCGTGCTCCCCTCTCCGACGATACTTGGACAACGCTGAAAAGCCGATGGCAGCGGTGGTGGGCGGCATGGCGAGAGACGCGGGCCGAGCGGGATGTGCTGGCCTCCTACCGAGCCGACTATGGGGAAGAGGCTCGGTTTCGATGGTGGCAGCGTTTGCGGGCCGCCGTCGGCCTGTTTTTTGTGGTCGTGCTGCTGGGAGCAGGCTTGACCATGTTGGTGGGACTCTTCTTCATCGGTTTCACGATCGCGTTGGAAACGCTGGTGTGACCAACCTTCAAGATCCCGCTGAAGACTCTCCGAGAGCCTCAGCGTTGAGCCGACGAGATGCAGTCATCGCCGGACACACCGGCGATGAGGCAACGGCTCGGGCGGCCCTGCAAGATGACGATCCCAGCGTGCGGGCATCGGCTTTGGGGGCGCTTCACCGGATGGAGGCGCTGGCCGACGACGAACTGCGAGACGCCCTGCGAGACCCAGCACCGAAGGTGCGGATCAGAGCTGCCGCATTGACCGTCGGGCGTCCGACGGTGTCACCTGCTCCCCTATTGGAAGACCCCAGCGACGACGTGTTGGAGACTGCGGCCTGGGCCTGCGGAGAGCGAGAGACCGAAGATCTGGACACTGTGTCCCGATTGTCGGAGCTGGCCACCGGTCATTCAAACCCCCTGGTGCGAGAGGCGGCCGTTGCCGCACTGGGAGCCATCGGCCATCCCAACGGACTCCAGGCCATCCTGTCAGCCATTGCCGACCGGGTGACCGTTCGCCGCCGTGCGGTGCTGGCCCTAGCCCCGTTCGACGGCCCTGAAGTAGACGCCGCCCTCCGTCGGGCCTCTGAGGACCGGGACTGGCAAACGAGAGACGCCGCGGAGCTGCTCACCAACCCCGACTAGCGATCCGGCTCACTCCATGAGCCCAAGTCACTCCGTGAACCCAAATCACTCCATGAACATTGCCTGGACGTCTTCGAAGGACTCCAGACAGCGGCCCGCTCCCATCACCACTGATTCCAGGGGGGCGTCCACCAGGCTGACGGGAACCTCTGCCGCCTGAGACAGCCGGTCGGCCAAGCCCCGCAACAACGAGCCGCCGCCCACCAGGTGGATGCCGCGGGTGATTACGCCTTGAGAAAGCTCCGGCGGTGCCTCAACCAAACAGTCCACCACCGCATCGACCACCGAGGTAACCACCTCGGCGATCGCGGTGCGCACTTCGAAGGGCGACAAGACGATGGTCTCCGGCAGGCCGTTCATGAGATTTCTACCTCGAACCTCAGCACTGCACTCGCCGGGAACATAGGCCGCCGAGCCAATGGTGATCTTCACCTCCTCAGCGGTGCGCTCGCCGATGGCGATGCCGAACTCCCGCCGCACGTAGGACTGGATGGCCGCGTCGATGTCGAACGAACCCACTCGAATGGCCTTGAGGGAGATCACCCCGCCCATGGAGATCAGCGCCGTCTCGCTGGTCCCTCCCCCGATGTCCACCACCATGTTGCCGATGGGCTCGTGGATGGGCAGCGAAGCCCCGATGGCCGCAGCCAGCGGCTGCTCGATGAGCCGGGTCTCGGCCGCTCCCGCCCGTCGGGCAGCCTCGACCACCGCCCTGCGCTCCACCGCGGTGATCGCCGAAGGCACACAGATCACCACCTTGGGACGGCTGAACCGGTTGACCCCCGCGTCCATCAGCAGCAGGCGGATCATGCGCTGGGTCACCTCGAAATCGGTGATGGCCCCCTTGCGCAGCGGGCGGACGGCCACGATGTGGGCCGGCGTTCGGCCGATCATCTGCCATGCATCCCGCCCCATGGCCAGTACTTCGTTGGACTTGCGGTTCAACGCGATCACCGAGGGCTCGTTCAAGATGATCCCCTGGCCGCGGGCATACACCAGCGTGTTGGCGGTGCCCAGGTCGATAGCCAGGTCTCGGGCCATGGATTAACGCACCGACTCGCCCGAAGGATGCAGGGCCTCGGCGATGTGCTGGTCACCGAGGGAGGCAACCGTCTCGGCGTCAGAGATGTGCTGGGCTTCCAGGCCCCAACTCTCGCCTCCTTGCCAGGCTTCCTTCTTCCAAATGGGAACGGTGGCCTTCAGCGCGTCGATGCAGAATCGGGCGGCGGCAAACGCCTCCTCGCGGTGGGGCGCCGAAACCGCGGCCACCACCGCCGAATCGCCGATCTCCACCCGGCCCACTCGATGCAGCAGCGCCACCCGGCCGATGTCCGGCCACCGGGCCCGAACCTCGTCCACCAACGCCTCCAAGCGGGGGACCACTTGCTCCTCGTAGGCCTCGTATTCCAACACGGTCACCCCCGGCCGACCGTCGGAGTGGTCTCGGGCCGTGCCGCTGAACAACACGATGCCGCCGCAGTCTGGTCGCCCGATCCAGGAATAAACCCGGTCCAGCGGCAGCGGTTCTTCGCTGAGGCCAACCCAGGTCTCAGCGGCTTCAGGCGGAATCACAGACCGAGTGTAAACCCTTCTCTCCCGGTGGTTTCCAACACGGCCGCCATCAGCGGCGAAATAGCCGGCGGGCAGCGGCCAAAAGGCCCCATACGACGCCCAACCCTCCCGCCACCGCGCCGAACAGGGCAATCTGCTGGCGGCGGCGGGAATCCAGCATGCCCCAAGGGGGGCTCTTGTGCCCGGAGATGAAGGCCTGCTCGCTGGTGAACTGGGGAGACCAGCCCGCGGCCCGCAGCCGATCGCTGGCCACCACCCAGGGAAATCGGGCGTAGCGGAACACGCCGGGGCTGGTGGGCGCCGAGCCGTTGCCCAACCACGGCACACCGGAGCGGGAAAGGGCGGGGCCCTTCTTCCACCACCACGTCGTCACACGGCGCAGGAGCTGTTCAGACATGTTGAACCGGTGGGTGCGGCCCACCAGGTCGAGGGCCGTCCCGCTGCTGATCCAGCCCTGCGGGGCCACGTTGTACACCCCGGTCAGATCGCCCACCACGCACAGCTCCACCGCAGCAGCCAGGTCATCCATGTGGAGGAACTGAACGGGAACCTCGCTCTCCCCGTTGAGGTTGGCCGCCGACCGCAGGGAGCGGACCACCCAGCCCACGTGCTCCTCGGCCAAGCTGGCCGTGGGCCGCAAGGTGACGATGTCCACCTCGCTATGCTCCTCAGCCCACTGGGCGGCAAACCGCTCCTGCTCCGCCTTGTTGACGGCGAAGCCGCACTCGGGAAGGGGGCGCAGCGCCGAGGCCTCGGTGAGCGGTACCGGGTTGTCGGGCCAAGCGCCATAGACCATGGCCGAGGACATCAGCACCAGTCGGCCGACTCCGACGGTGCCAGCGGCATCCAGCAGCCGACGGGTTACATCGGAATCTCTAGTGCCCTCCGACCCGTTTTCCGACCACGGATCCAGCGCCGACACCAGGTGAACCAGCACGTCCACATCAGCCAACAGGGCCTCGAGGTCCAGTTCTGCTATGTCGCCGGAGATGTACTCCATTCCGGCGATGCCGGGATCGGGACGCAGGTCGAGGCCGACCACCGAGTAGACCCGGCCATGATCCGCCAGACGGCGACCGACGCGACGGCCAATAGGGCTGCACGCACCGGCAATAGCCACAGAGATCGGGGCGGTATCGCTCACCCATTGAGGCTACGTCCAAGTTCCCCATAACTGCTACCGCAGACCAGCCGGTAGCCTCACAGTGTGAGCGAACCAGACTCGCCCGAGGAGTTCAATCCTTTCAAGGGAATGCCGATTTTCGGAGACCTCGGCAAGCTCTTTTCCCAGCAGGCCTCGTCCACTTGGGAGACGGCGCGCCAGTTTGCGGTGGCGGTGGCCACCGAAGGGCAGTCCGAGCCCAACGTCGACCCGTCCGACCGCATTGCGCTGGAGGAACTGGGGCGAGTCGCCGAACTCCAGGTGGCCAACACCACTGGTCTGACCACCACCCGCGACGGCCAAGCCGCCACGATCGTGCCGGTGACCCGAACACAGTGGGCCACTGCCACTCTGGAGGCCTATCAGCATCTGTTGGAACCCATCGGAGACGTGTCGAGCCGAGTGGAAACCGAGGAGACGTCCTTCGACCCTGCCCAGGCCATGTTCGGCCAGATCATGAAGATGATCGGCCCGGTCATGCTGAGCATGACCGCCGGGAGCATGGTGGGCAACCTCGCCCGCCGGAGCCTGGGCCAGTACGACCTGCCCATACCTCGAAGCGGCTCGAATCTCATGGTGGTACCGGCCAACATCGACGAGTTGGCCGAGGAGTGGAGCCTGGACCCCTCCGACCTCCGGCTGTGGGTCTGCATGAGCGAGCTAACCCACCATGCTGTGCTGTCAATCCCCCACGTGAGCCAGCGCCTCGATGAGCTGTTGGCCGACTACGTCAGCGGCTTCGAGGCCGACCCGGCGGCGCTGGAGAGCCGGCTGAGCGATTTCGACCTTGCCAACCCCGAATCCATGGGCGACCTCCAGTCGGTGCTGGGCGATCCCGAGATCATCTTGGGGGCGATCCAGTCACCGGCCCAACGGGTATTGCTGCCCCAGATCACAGCGCTGGTAACGGTGATCGCCGGCTACGTCGATTGGACCATGGACAGCATCGGACGCGGGCTAATCGGCTCCTACCAGCGCCTCAGCGAAGCCCTGAGACGGCGGCGGGTGACCGCCGACCACGCCGACCGGTTCATCGATCAGATGTTCGGCCTCGAGCTCACCCAAGACCAATACGACCGCGGGTCGGCCTTTGCCAGCGGAGTCTTGGAGCGGGCGGGAACCGACGGCCTGGCCCGGCTGTGGCACTCGGCACGGGAGCTGCCTACGCCTGCTGAGGTTGATGCCCCCGGTCTGTGGCTGGCCCGGATCGACCTGCCCCACTAGTGGTTGGACGCAGCCAGAAGAAGACCGCAGCGGCTGCGGCGGCTACGGCAATGAGGATGAAGCCCACTCTGGCGGGCATGGGGATGACCACGGGGATGAGCGCGCCCAGTACCCAGAAGATCTGAAAGCGGGTCTCGAAGATGGCGAAGGAGCGGCCGTGGTCGGCACCCTCGGCGTCGCGCTGCACAATGGAGTCGAAGGAGAGCTTGCCGGCACTGGCGGCCATGCCCACTCCGAGGGCCAGCAGCAGGGTGGAGCCATAGCCCCCGCCCCACGCGGCCACCAGGCCGACCAGGAACAGGGCCAACAGCGCGCCGGCGATGATCACCTCCTCGCGGATCCGGTCCCGCAGCTTGGGGGCCAGCAGCGACCCCACCAAGAACCCGCAGACCAGGAAAGCCGCCACCAGTCCCAGCTTCCAGGCCGGGCTGGCGTCGGAGGCCACGTCGCCTTGGAGGGCATGGCGGATTCCGGCCCCGAATGCCTTGCCCACGCCGGAAAGGTTCACGTCGTCGGCCCCGCCCCGCAGAGCGAATGCGGCCAGAAAGGTAGTGAACCCCACGATGCCCCGCAGCGTTCCGGTGGCCGACGCCGCCTTTCGGATGCCCACCGTGCGGAGTTTGCTCTCTTCGTCATCATCTGTCGGTTTCGGCGCCACTCGGCCCGGCGGAAGCGACAGGCAAGAAAGGGCGCACAAGATGTACACCAGCATGGCCATCCCCACCGCCCACGAAGGCCCTCCCAGCCAGTTGGCCAACAGCGCGGGACCCGCGCCGATGAACCCGCAAACGCTCCCCACCAGCGCCAGTCGGGCATTGCCCCCCACGAATTGCTCCTCGTTCCGCAAGATGATGGGCACCATGGAGGCCTTGGCCACCCCATAGCTCTTTTGCAGGATCAACATGGCGAAGGAGAGGGGAAAGAGCAACAGCGAATCCATGTTGGAGATCATCAAAAAGGCGAAGAACGCCCGCCCCGCGTTGATGGCGAGGATCATGGGGCGCCGCCCGCCCCGGAAGCGGTCCAGGGCCGGGCCGATCAACGGCCCGACCACCGCGAACGGCGCCATGGTCAACAGCAGATAGAGGGTGACCCGGAGGCGGGCTGCGCTGGGATCGATGGAGAAGAAGAGCGACCCGGCTAAGGCGACGGTGACCATGGCGTCGCCCGCGGCTCCGAGGGCATGAACCCGAACCAGCCGCAAGAACGGGGTGTTGATCACACTATGAAGATATCGGCGGGGCCTAGGGCGGCGCGGTCTCTGCCGGGACGCCGGTGGCGTACTTGTAGCCCAGGCCTCGGATGGTCACGATTCGACGGGGATTGGAGGGATCGTCCTCGACTTTGGATCGAAGCCGCTTGATATGGACGTCGAGCGTCTTGGTATCGCCCACGTAGTCGCTACCCCACACCTGGTCGATCAGCGCGTCGCGAGTCAACACCCGCCCCGCGTTGGTCAACAGCAGTTCCAACAAGTCGAATTCCTTGAGCGGCAGCTCTAGCGGCTCGCCTCTCACAAACACCTCATGGCGCTCGGGGTCCACCGCCACATCGCCCACCTCGATGACATCTCCCCGGAACGTCTCGCTCTCCGCCGTCCATCGGGAACGCCGCAGCAGCGAGCGCATGCGGGAGATCAGCTCGCGCAGGCGATAGGGCTTGGTCACGTAGTCGTCGGCCCCCACCTCCAAGCCGACCACCGCGTCGATCTCCTCGCCCTTGGCGGTTACCATGATGATGGGCACCTGGGAGCGGGCCCGTATCTGGCGGCAGACATCCACACCGGAAACCAGGGGCAGCATCACGTCGAGCAGCACGATGTCGGGGGAGTAGGCGTTGAAGAAGTCGAGGGCTTCCTTGCCGTCGCGGGCAACGTTCACAGTGAAGCCCTCGCGGGTCAGCCCCACGGTCAGCGCCTCGACAAACGACTCCTCGTCTTCAACGATGAGAACCCGGGCCGACCCGCTCATGATCTTGCTCCAACGGGTTGCAGGATTTCGGACATCGGCACAGCCAGAGTGAACGCCGAGCCTTCACCAACCGTCGACTCCACTCGGACCTCTCCGCCGTGGTTGGTGGCCACATGGCGCACGATGGCCAAACCCAGGCCCACACCGCCATCGGTGCGCTCTCGGGACCGGTCCACCTGGTAGAAGCGCTCGAAGATGCGCTCTTGGTGGCCCAGGGGAATCCCATAGCCCTGGTCGCGAACCTCCACCTCAACCCAATCTCCCTCCAACCGAGTTGTGACCTTCACCGGTCGAGCAGCCTCCGAGTACTTGACCGCATTGTCCAACAAATTGAACACCGCGGATGTGAGCTGCCGACGGTCAGCGTGCACCACTAGGTCCAACGCGGGGAGAACGGTTTCGATGGGAACCTCCTTCTCCTCTGCGGAGGGCTTGGCCCGCGAGAGGGCATCGCTGATCACATGCTGGATCGCGATTGGTGCCCGCTCAGAAGACTCGTCGCTCTCGATCCGGCTTAGCTCGAGGAGGTCGTCCAAGATGTCGGACAGCCGAATGGCCTCGGCCTGCACCCTCATCGCCAGCCGAGAGGCCACCTCGGGGTCGCGCTCGCCGGCCAGGGTCTCGGCCAGCAGGCTGAGCGCCCCCATCGGGGTCCGTAGCTCGTGGCTGATGTTGGCCACGAAATCCCGACGCATGGCGTCCAGTCGCTGGGGCTCTGTGATGTCGTCGATGAGGGCCACCGAGCCGTAGTCCCGGCCTTCAAGCGCCAGCGGCATGGCGCTCACGAACATGCAGCGGCGAGGGGGTCCGAACAGCTCCACCTCCCGCTCAACCGCTCGCCCTCGGGCCGCCTCGGCCAGCAACTCGGCTACTGCGGCCTCCACCAAGGCTTCGCCGTGGCGAGCTTCGGTGAACTGCCGGGCGTACGAATTGCGGTACAGCACATTGCCGGTGTCATCGGCCATCACCACTCCTTGGGTAATGGCGTCCAGCGACAGCCGGAGTCGGGCCTCGCTTTCCGCTACCTCGTCTTCATGGCGGCGGTGCAATTCATCGTCTCGGCGGCGGCTCTCCTCGGCATCCACAAAATGCCGGTGCTCTCGCCACGCCACCGCCCCCACCAGCACCAGGCCCACCACCGCGGCCACCACAACCAAGGCCACGATCACGGGTCAATCCTCGTCGGTCTCTTCGTCGGTTTCGTCGGTGAGGTAGATCTCTGGCCCTTCGTGGGCGCCACCACCGGTTTCGTCGAGGTGCTGGTGCTCTCGGATCTTCAACCGGGCCGATCCAGTGTGCTCCGGGAGCCAACCCGTCACCATGTACACCACCCGTTCCCCGATGTTCACCGCATGGTCGCCGATGCGCTCGTAGTACCGGCTGATGAGGCAGAGCTGCACCGCGGCTTGAAGGTCGATGGAGCCGTCGTTGTGGGCTTGAAACACGGCCTGTACACAGTCGCGGTTCAAGCCGTCGAGTTGGTCGTCGATGTCGTCGAGGGCGGCGGCCAGTCCCGCGTTGCCGTCAACGTAGGAGTCAATGGCCAGACGCATCAGCCGACAGGCCTCTTCGCTCATCCTCACCAGCAGGCCCCGAAGGGTGGCGTCGTAGCGGGTGCCGTAGATGCGCCGGGTGGCCTTGGCGATGTTGACGGCCAGGTCGCCCGACCGCTCCAGTTCGGCATTCAAACGGAGGGCGGAGCTGAGGGCCCGAAGATCGCTGGCCATGGGGGCTTGGAGAGCTAGCACATGGTGGCAGCGCTCCTCGAGGTACACCGACAGGTCGTCGAGTTGGTCGTCGCCGGTGATGAGTTGCTGGGCCAATTCCAGGTTGGACTCAAGCAGTGCCTCGGTGGCCCTAGGAACGGCCTCGGTGACCAGCGCGGCCATGCGCACGATACCAGCCTGGATCTCGTCCAGTTCCTCGTGGAAGGACTTGCGCAGTTCTCCCACCCCGGGCTCTGGAGCGGTGCTCAGCCGAACCGCCCGGTGACGTAGTTCTCGGTCCGCTCGTCAGAGGGGTTCGAGAAGATGGTCTCTGTGCGGTCGTACTCCACCAAGAGCCCGCACCGCTGGTCGGTGGTGGAATCGAGTTGCGCAGTGAAGAACGCCGTGCGGTTGCTGATGCGGGCGGCCTGCTGCATGTTGTGGGTGACAATCACAATGGTGTAGTCGTTCTTGATCTCCTGCATCAGATCTTCAATGCGAGCGGTGGCAATGGGGTCGAGAGCCGAGCACGGCTCGTCCATCAAAAGCACGTCGGGATCGACGGCGATGGCTCGGGCGATGCACAGGCGCTGCTGCTGGCCGCCAGACAGCCCGAGGGCGGAATCCTTCATCCGGTCGTGTACCTCGTCCCACAGGGCGGCCCGGTTCAGCGACTGCTCCACGATGTCGTCCAGTTCGCTCTTCTTCTTGGCCATTCCGGTCACCCGGGGGCCGAAGGCGATGTTGTCGTAGATCGACTTGGGGAACGGGTTGGGCTTCTGGAACACCATGCCGATGCGGCGGCGAACCTCAACCGGGTCCACCCGGGGGTCGTAGATGGGCACGTTCTGGAAGTCCAGGCGACCCTCCACCCGGGCCGTGGGGATTAGGTCGTTCATGCGGTTGAAGCAGCGCAGCACCGTGGTCTTACCGCAGCCCGAGGGGCCGATCATGGCGGTTATCTCGTGCTTGTACACCGTGAAGGTGGCACCATGGACCGCCCTGAAGTCGCCGTAGTACACGTTCAGGTCTTCCACCTCGAACACCGCGTCGCCCACGAAATCCGGTGCCGCGGTTTGCACCGTTCGGTCTATGTCCAGACCGAGACGGGGAGAGGCTTCCGGTTCTGCTTGCTCCATCTGGTCGGTCCTTATGCTCTCAGTGACAGCTTCCACGAGTCATCCTCTCTTCTTTTCGAAGTGATTGCGCAAGAAGATGGCCGCTGCATTCATCAGGATAACGAATACCAACAGCACGACGATGGCCGCCGCCGCGGCCTCGGCAAAGCCCGGATCACGGCCCGAGTTCTGCACCCACTCAACGATGATCACCGGCATGGCCATGAAGGCCTTGGCGTTGATGGCGCTGAGATCGAGGAAACCCGGATTGGACCCCAGCCGACCGGAGACCGCGCCCACCAGCAGCAGCGGCGCCGCTTCGCCGATGCCCCGTGACATAGACAGCAGCGTTCCGGTGAGAATTCCGGGTGCGGCGTAAGGCAGAACCTGGCTGCGGATCATGGTCCATTTGGTAGCGCCCACGCCATAGGCCCCCTCTTTGAGTCCTTGGGGCACAGCTCGAATGGCCTCTTGGGCGGTGATGATCACGATGGGCAGTACCAAGATGGCCAAGGTGATGCCGGCTGAAGCGATGGACTTTCCACCGGTGACGTCTTCCAGGTGCTTGACGAACAAGAACAATCCCAGCAGCCCGAAAACGATCGAGGGAACACCGGCGAGATTGCGGATATTCAACTCGATGAACCGGGCAATGCGGTTCTTGGGGGCGTATTCCTCAAGCCAGATTGCCGCGCCAATGCCGATGGGAAAAGCAAGCACCGCGACGAAGACCGCGATCCAAAAGGTGCCCACCAAGGCTTGATGTACCCCGAGTTGGGGATCGTCGGAGAGCGACCGCATGGTGCCGCTCAGAAAGCCGCCGGGACGGCCAGTGAGGATGCCCCAGCCATCCATCACCACGTCCACGATCAGAACGCCTAGGACGAACAGCGATATGAGCAAGGTGACCAGCAGGGTTATCTGAAAGACGAGGCCCCGCACATCCGTCGAACGGCGTTCCATGGCCTGCACCATCACCTTGCTGGTGCGATCCCCGATCAGCCTTGCCTTGGCCATCAGTACTGTTCCCTAACTTTGTGCACAAACCGGTCTGAGAACAGATTCAAGGCGAAGGTCAGCACGAAGAGCACCAGCCCCACAAAGAAGAGGCTCTGGAAGGTGAGGCCCTCTCCCACCACGTTGTCGGTGCCCCGAGCCAAAGAGGTCATCCCCGCAGTCATGGTGAGGCTCCCGTCCAGCGGGCTGTGCGTATACACCGCGGTCTGAGCGGCCCCGCCAGCCATGAACACGATCATGGTCTCGCCCAAAGCCCGGGAGATGGCCACGATGAACGCGGCCATCAAGCCTGAGACGGCGGCGGGCAGCACCACTCGTACCGTGGTGGTGATCTTGCGGGCCCCCAACCCGGAGGATGCTTCCCGCAGCGCCATCGGCACCGCCTTCATGGCGTCTTCAGAGATGGACGCCACCAGGGGAATTACCAGCACCCCCACGCCGATACCGGCAGCCAGCAGAGAGCCGGCCGCCGGCCCGCCGAAAATCGACTCAACCAAGTTCGGAGCGATCCATTTCAGAGCGAAGAAGCCGAGCACCACGCTGGGGATCCCGGCCAGGATCTCCAGGATGGGCTTGAGCGTTCGACGAATCCCTGGGCGGGCATATTCCGACAAGTAGATGGCCGCGCCCAATCCCAGCGGGCCAGCAACGATCATGGCGATTCCGGTAATGATCAGGCTGGCGACGATCAGCGTCTTTACGTCGTAGATGCCCCGCCGGGGGAACCAGCCGATGTCCCACACCGAGCCCCAGTCCACCTCGACGATGAACGTATAGGCCTCGGAGAACAGCGACCAGATGATGAGGCCGGAGATGAGCACCGAAACCAGTGCGGTGGCCCCCAGAGAGTCGCGGATCAACCGCTCCTTCCGGGCCTGCCGGGGGTTCGCCTTCAGCGATTCGACGGAGAACCCGCCGGCAGGATCGACCCTTGTGTCGCTCACGACCACACGCTACTGGTACTCGGCACCGTTGCTTTGCTTCTCCGGTTTAGCGTCCAGCCCAGTTGGCCCGGGTGGCACCCTTGGCATCGTCGGTGAGGTTCACGTAGCCCACGTCGCTCACTGCGGTGCCGAGGCCGTCGTCGCTCATGTAGTAGTCCACATAGGCGACCAGTGCCGGGTTGGCTTCGGCCTTGGCCTTGTTCACGTAGATGTACAGGGAGCGAGACACCGGGTACTCGCCCGAGGCG
>JAJECA010000009.1 GCA_022822265.1 Acidimicrobiia bacterium
GTTGTCGGTGGACCGGTGGCGGAGGTGGGAGTGGAACACCAGCAGATCACCCGGCTCCATAAGCACGATCTGCTCGCTGTCGGTGGGGACATCGACTATCTCCACATAGGCCAAACCGGCGCCTTCCCGGGTGTCGGGCACCGCGTCGTGGATCGGCTCTTTGTGAGAGCCGGGGACGATCCACAGCGGTCCGTTGTCGGGGGTGGCCGCGGTACAGGCCAGCCACACCCCCACCTGGGGCAGGGGAGTCATGCGGAAGTAGTAGTCGTCTTGGTGCCAGGGCTGTCCGAGGGTGCCGGGATGCTTGAAGATGAACTGCGACAAGAAGCAGTCGACGTCGGGGCCGATGAGATCGCCCATCATCGCCAACAACCGGGGATCGGTGGCGAACTCATAGAACACCGGCTCGGCCCTCATGACCCGGAAGATCTTGGAGACGCCTACCTCCGGGGTGGCCGGGTTCTTGTTCGTCTTGTCGGGGGTGATGAACAGGTCGGGCCGCTGTTCTCCTTGGGCGCTGGCTCGGGCTAGCTCGACGATCCTCTCAACCATGGCGTCGGCAACAGCCCGGCTCGCAAACCCCCTCTCAATGAAGAACCCGTTCTCCTCCCAGCTCCCCCGCTGCGCCTCAGTCAACCCCATCGCCCAAAATATACCAGCGGTCGATTCTTCCGGCGACCGCCAGCCGCGGCGAGATCTTCTGCCGCTGCCATTGCCTCTAGAGTTTGGGCCATGTCTGATTTGCCGCGGTCGATTGAGTTGGAAGTTGAAGTAGCGGGCACGCCCGAGGAGGTTTGGCGGGCGGTGGCTACTGGGCCGGGGATCTCCTCTTGGTATGTGCCTCACACGGTAGAAGAGCGGGCGGGCGGCTCGGCCATGGCCTCGTTTGGGCCGGGGCCGGGGCCGGAGATGCAGATTCCCGGGCGGGTGGCGGTGTGGGAGCCGCCTCGTCGTATCTGTTTCGACGGGGGCGAAGGGGTTGACGGTTTGACCTTTGAATGGACCGTTGAGCCTCGGGGCGACGAACGGTGCGCTGTGCGTTTGGTCAATTCCGGCTTCGGTCAGGGCGGCGAGTGGGACGCCCAGTACGACGGCATGGTTGAAGGCTGGAAGATGTTCATGCTCAACCTCCGGCTGCACATGGAGCACTTCGCCGGGCAGACGGCGGCCTCGGTGCTGCCCACGGCCATGGGGGCCGGGTCGCTTGACGAGATTTGGGCCAGGCTCACCGCCGCTCTCGGCGTACCCTCAGCTCCGAGCGTCGGCGAGCGGATCGAGCCCCAAGCCTCCGATGTCCCCGCTCTCGCCGGCACCGTTGCCGATGCTGCCCCTCACCGAATCGCCCTGCTGCTCGACCGTCCCGCGTCGGGTACCGGCTTCGTGGCGGTGGAGTCCTATGGCGAGCACGCCGGGGCGTCGGTGTGGCTGTACCTATACGGGGCCGAAGGGGTCGAGGCCGCCGAAAGGGACGGGCCTCTGTGGCAACAATGGCTGGGCGATGCGCTAGGAAGTGGAGAATGAACGCAGTACAGGGACGCAAAATTCTGGTGGTGGGCGCCTCGTCGGGGCTGGGTCGGGCCACCGCCATCGCCCTTCAGCGCCAAGGCGCCGATGTGGCGTTTGCCGCCCGGCGCCGCGAGGTGCTCGAAGAGGCGGTGGGCGAGGCCGGGGGTGGCCATGTGGTGACCATCGACGTGCTCGACCCGGCCAGTATCGACCAAGGGGTGGCCGAAGCGGTGGGCGCCATCGGCGGCCTTGACGGCATCGTCTACACCTCGGGCATGTCGCCCATGGCGCCCATGGCGGAGTTGGACCAAGACGACTGGCAGGCGGTCTTCAGCGTTAATCTGTTCGGCCCGAACCTGGTGATCAAAGCCGCCCTTCCCCATCTCAGCGAGGATGCGGTGGTGGCCGCGGTGTCGTCGGACTCCACCGATATGCCCCGCCACTCGCTGGTTCCCTACGCCGCTTCCAAACGGGCCCTGGAGGCGACCATGGAGGGGTGGCGCACTGAGCTTCTGGGCAACCGCCGATTTGTGACTGTGATCCTCGGGCCGACTATGCCCACCGAGTTCGCCAATTCCTTCACCCCCGAAGCTTTCGAGGCGGCAATCCCCCACTGGCAGCGCCAGGGATTTCGAACCGGAATCATGAACGCCGACGAGGTGGCCAACGGCCTGGTCGCCTGCTTGGATGCGCTGTTCGCCGCCCCCACCTTCGGGATCGAGTCGCTTCTGCTGCGCTCCCCCGAGCCCGAGGTGGCCAACGAATTCTCCTCCGACGTCGGCCAGGAGTGACCAGGGTGAGGTTGTGGTGACCATGCCGAGCGCCCTCGACATCGAAGAGTTCGCTGGTGCCCCGCCGGAACTGATTCCCCGGAGTTACGACCTCGAAGGCCTCGGCTATGTCGAGGCCGAATTCGAGGCACGGGGCGAAGCGCATACCTACAGGGCGGCTGGCGAATGGCGCCAGGACGGACGTGGAGAAGCTGAGCCTGATGGATCGTCCCCCTTCACGACGAGAGTGCTGGTGCGGCGCCCAGCCGAACCCGCCGACTTCAGCGGCACGGTGGTGGTGGAATGGCTGAACGTCTCCGGCGGTATCGACGCCTCCCCAGATTGGGACTATCTGCACCGCCATCTCATCCGGCGCGGCGATGCTTGGGTGGGGGTTTCAGCCCAAAAGGCCGGCATCGATGGCGGCGGGCTCGCGCCGGGCATCCACCTCAAGCTGTTCAATAAAGAGCGGTACGGCCATCTGTCCCACCCGGGTGACGCCTTCTCCTTCGACATGTTCTCCCAGGTCGGCCAGGCCCTTGGGCTCGACGGGTCGCCCCTGTTGGGCGGCCTCGATGCCCACCGAGTGCTGGCGGTGGGCGAGTCGCAATCGGCTTCGTTCTTGGCCACCTACGTCAACATGGTGGATCCCCTAGTCCAGGTGTTCGACGGCTTCTTCCTCCACGGTCGGGCCGGAGTGCAGGTGGGGCTAGACGGCACCTTCAGGTCCCGCCGGCTCGACGACCAACCCGACCCGGCACAAGATCGCCCTGAGCAGGTCCGATCCGATGCCCGGGTACCGGTGCTCCTGTTGAGCGCGGAGACCGATGTCACCGTGCTGGGCAACGGGGAGATCGAACAGCCCGACGGCGACCGAGTGCGGGTGTGGGAGCTTGCCGGGGCGGCTCACGCAGACACCTATCTCCTGGTGGCGTCACGCGCCGACGGGGGCCAGCTCGATGCCGAGGAATTCGCCCGAATGCTAGAGCCGATCACCGAACTGGTGATCATGACCGTGGAGCAGCCGATCAACTCCGCACCTCATCAGCACTACGTGGCCCAAGCCGCTCTGGAGAGCCTCGATCAATGGGTGGGCCAGGGCACCCCGCCACCCCATGCTGCCCGACTCGATCTATTCGAAGACGGCCGCGACTTCCGGCGGGATGAACTGGGCATTGCCCGGGGCGGTATCCGCAACCCCTGGGTCGACGCTCCCATCCGAGTGCTGTCTGGGCTCGGACAGCGGGGCGAGGGGTTCGCTCCCCTATTCGGAACCACCGCTGCTCTCGATCCGGCGGCCATCGCCCGGCTCTACCCCGCAGGCCGCGACGACTACCTCGCGGCGTTCACCCGCTCTCTCGACCGGACCATCGCTGATGGCTTTATCCTGGCGGTCGACCGGGGCGAAATTCTTGCGGTCGCCGCGGAAACCTATGAATTGGCCTGCTCTCCAGAGGAACACCAATGAGCGCTCCGTCGAACGTCGCCGTAGTCCTGTTGGACTCCCTGAACCGGCACATGCTGGGGTGCTATGGCGGCGCCGAGTTTGAGACGCCGAATCTGGACCGGTTCGCGGCCGAGCGGGCCACCCGGTTCACCCGCCATGTGACGGGGTCGCTGCCGTGCATGCCCGCCCGCCACGACATCTTGTGCGGCGCACTGGACTTCTTGTGGAAGCCGTGGGGGTCGATCGAGCTGTGGGAGGAGCCCATCACCCGGGTGCTGCGCCGCCAAGGGGTCACCACCGCGCTGGTGTCGGACCATCCCCATCTCTTTGAGACCGGAGGGGAGAATTACCACACCGATTTTCACGCCTGGGACTACCTGCGGGGCCACAAAGGCGATCCGTGGCGCACCTTCCACGATCCGTCTTGGATCGGGGCCCCGGCCATGCCGGCCCGCCGCAGCAACTGGTGGTACTCCCGGGTGTTCGGCTTCCCGGAGAAACCCAGCGAGTACGACCGCTCCCGGACCTTTTTCAGAGTCGAAGAGGACTACCCCGGACCAAAGACCATGAGCGCGGCGGCCCGGTTCCTGGCTGAGGACACCCCCCACCACGATCGGTGGTTCCTGTTCGTGGACGAGTTCGATCCCCACGAGCCGTTCGACACCCCCGAGCCGTGGGCCGGCCGCTACCACGAGGAGGTGTGGGACGAGGACTGGATCCTCATGCCCCCCTACGCCGACGGCGCCCTCACCACCGGCGATCTCTCAGAACGAGAGGCCCGCCACGTGCGGGCCAACTACGGGGCCAAGCTGGCGATGATCGACCACTGGTTCGGGCGCATCTTGGAGCGGTTCGATGAGCAGGGCTTGTGGGACGATACCGCGCTGATCGTGTGTACCGACCACGGCCACTATTTCGGCGATGTCCGGGAGGGACGGGACATCTGGGGCAAGCCAGGGGTGCCGACCTACGAGCCGCTGGCCCACACGCCGCTGCTGATCCACTGGCCGGGTCAGCCCGGTGGCGGGGTGTGCGACGCGCTGACCACCAACGTGGACATTTTCGCCACGGTGGCCGACATGTTCGATGCCGAGGTGATGCAGCCCACCCACGGCCGCTCGATGGCGCCGCTGCTCACCGGGGAAGCCGATTCCATCAGGGAATGGGCGCTGGGCGGCTACTACAGCCTCTGGGTGCAGGTGACCGACGGCACCCGCAAGTACGCCCGAGGGGCGGTGGACGACAATTTCCCGCTGTCCATGTGGTCGAACCGGTGGTCCACCATGCCCTTGGGCATCGAGGGAGTGCCCGAGCTGCCCATGCCCGACGACCGGGCCTGGCTGGACACGATGCCGGGGACGGAGATCCCGGTTATCCGCCAACCCTTCCAATCCGGCGACATGCTCCCGTTCTGGGCCAGCGCCGGCAACTGCGTCGACCGCCATTTCTTGTTCGACCTCGACGTGGACCCCGACGAACAGGAGAATCGCAGCTCCGAATCGTGCTCCGCCGAGATGCTCGACCTCCTCCACACCGCCCTCACCGAGGTTGAAGCACCCGACGACCAACTGGCCCGCTTGGGGATGGCTTAGCGGCTGGTCAGCTCAGCACCCGCTGCATGATCCGGGCGATCCGGGATCTTCGGCCGGTTATCGCTTCGGAACGGTCGGCGATGCCCATGATCCCTAGGGCTCCGTTGATGCCCAGCCAGCGCAGCGGCTCGGGCTCCCATCGCCGCGACTGGTGTCCCACCCAGGGCAGGTCGATGCGGGGGGAGTCGGTTTCGGTGATCAGCTCGGCCAGGGTCCGCCCGGCCATATTGGCAGCCGCCACCCCCTCGCCGACATAGCCTCCGCCCCAGGCCATGCCGCGGTCCCGGTCGAAGCCGACCGAGGGGAACCAGTCACGGGGC
>JAJECA010000031.1 GCA_022822265.1 Acidimicrobiia bacterium
TTGCTCGCTGGCGCTGTACTGCGACTTCGTCTACGCCTCCGAGCGGTCGGTGTTCGCCGACCCCCACGTGTCGGTGGGATTGGTGGCCGGCGACGGCGGCGCGCTGCTGTGGCCCCAGTTGGTGGGCTACGCCCGGGCCCGCCGCTACCTGCTCACCGGCGACCCCATCAAGGCGCCCGAAGCGGCCGACATCGGCCTCATCACCGAGTGCGTACCAGGCGACGAATTGGACGACACCGTGCAGGCCATGGCTGAGCGCATGCGCGACGGCGCCCGTATGGCCATCAACTACACCAAGGCGTCCATCAACGCCGGGCTGCGCCAGGTGGCCAACGCCGTGGTGGACCGAGCCGCCTCCACCGAGGGGCTCACCATGTTGACCGAGGACTTCGCCATCGCCCTGGATGCCTTCATGGCTAAAGAGCCCCCCAAGTTCATCGGCCGCTAATTCGGAGACACGCTGTGGAATACCCCCAAGAAGCCGAGCACCACGCGCTGTTGAGGGATACCGTCCGGCGCTTCGTCGAGGCGGAAATCCCCCGAGAGCTGGCCCGCCAGTGGGACCGGACCAACGAGATTGACCGAGGAGTGCTCTACAAGCTGGCCGACCTGGGGCTGTTCGGAATCACCATTCCCGAGCACTATGGCGGGTCGGGACGGGATATCACTGCCACCATGATCGTGATCGAGGAACTGTGCCGCCGCAGCACCGCCCTGGGCAGCGGCTACATCTACGGTGCCTGCTACGCGGGCATGAACCTGGTGGAGACGGCCAGCGAGGACCAGCGCCAAGCATGGCTGCCCAAGGTGGCCCGGGGGGAGATGCTGTTCTCCTACGGGCTGACCGAGCCCGACGTGGGCTCCGACCTGGCCAGCGTCACCACCACCGCGGTACGCGATGGCGACTTGGTACGAGTCAACGGGGCCAAGCGGTTCTGCTCGGGCACCACCTACACCGACTACATCTACGCCCTGGTCAACAGCAACCCCTCCGGCGAGCGCTACCACAATCTGTCCTTCGTGCTGATTCCCCCTCGCCAGCCGGGGGTGACCATTGAGCCCCAGCACGCCATGGGCCTCAAGGGGTCGATGACCACCGATGTCACCTTCAACGATGTCGAGGTGCCCGCCGACAACATCGTGGGCGGCGACGAGGGCTGGAACCAGGGGTGGGCCAAGCTGGCCGGCCCAGGGCTGGATGTGGAGAAGATCGAGGTGGCCGCCATGGCCTTGGGCATCGCCACCGGAGCGGTGGAGGACGCCTGGGCCTACGCCCAAGAGCGGGTGCAGTTCGGCAAGCCCATCAGCAGCCACCAGTCCATCCGCCACATGCTCTCCGAGGCCCGCACCCGGCTATTGGCCTCCCGGCTGATGACCTACCATGCCGCCCGATTGCTGGATGAGGAGAAGCCAGCGGCGGTGGAGACCTCCATGGCCAAGCTCTTCGTGTGCGACACCGCCAAGGACATCGTGCTGTCAATGCAGCAGGTGATGGGCGCCTACGGCTACGTGGAGGACTTCGACATGGAGCGGTACGTGCGCGACGTTCTGGTCATGCCCATCATCGGGGGCTCCTCCGCCATCCAGCGCAACAACATCTCCAACCGACTCAAATTAGTGAGGGAATAGCCCACCATGACCGTCACCAAAGACCCCATGGACACTGATGCTGCCACCGAGAAGGTTGTGGCCTGGCTAGAAGGAAATCTGGGAGGCACGGTCACCCATATCGAGCGCCAGGCCCGCTGGCGGCCGGTGTGGTTCGCCGACGTGGACCGAAACGGCGAGCGTCTGGAACTGTGTGTGCGGGGCGACCGCACCGACATGCCGCTGGTTTTCCCGCTCGACCACGAGATGCGGCTTCAAAAGGTGCTCGGCGACCACGGCATCCCCGTGGCCCAAGTACACGGTTGGATCGACGACCCGACGGCCTACGTGATGGACCGGGTGCCGGGCGAGAACCATTTCGAGAACTGCACCGACGCCGAGCGCGACGCGGTGGTTGACGACTACCTGCACATCCTGGCCCGAATGCACGCCCTCGACATTCAGCCGTTCGTCGAGGCCGGAATCATGCGAGCAGAGCGTCCCGAGGAGTCGGGTCTGGTCGGTTTGCGGCGGTACGAGGCGCTGTACCGCAGCCAGAAGGCGCTGCCCGACCCGTTCCTCGAGTTCTGTTTGGGTTGGCTGCGGCGCAATCCCCCGTTCTCCCGAGGCCGGGAGTCGGCAATCGTGTGGGACACCGGGCAATTCCACCATCAAAACGGCCGGGTGGTGGCCGTCCTCGATGTAGAAATCGGCCACATCGGCGACCCAATGATGGACTTGGCCGCGTGGCGCCAGCGCGACACGGTGCTCGGTTTCGGCAACTTCGCCAAGCTCTACGACCGCTACGGCCAGTTGGCTGGCGAGCCGGTGGACTTGGAAGCCATCCAGCGCCACCACTTCATGTTCACCCTCTCCAACCAGCTCCCGTTCAGCGCCGCGCTGCGGGAGCCAGCCCCCGACTCCGACCTGATGACCAACCTCCAGTGGTGCTACGAGACCAACCTGTTCGCCACCGAGGCCCTGGCTGAGATCCTTGATGTGGAACTGCCCACAGTGGAGATGCCCGAGCCCCGGGAGTCCCGGGCCGAGGTGGTGCTCAACCACTTGGTGCGCAACCTGCGCACCGTGCAGATCGAAGACGAGTACCTGCGCTACAAGCTACGCACCATGTTCCGCATGGCCCGCCACGCGGCCCGCATCGACGAGATCGGCGACGCCGTCTCGGCAGCCGATCTGGACGACCTCCACGAGCTGCTCGGGCATCGGCCAGCGTCATGGCTGGAGGGAGAGGCCGAATTGGAGCAATTCGTGCTGGCCAATGGCGACACCGACCGCTACAACGAAGACCTGGTGAAGCTGTTCCACAAGCGCAACCTGCGGGCTCAGATGCTCCTCGGCCCGGCCGGCTCAGCCATGGCCCGCCACCTGCGCATTCAGACCTTCAGCGACTGAGGCTTATTTCGCTCGGGCTCGGCCGGCCACGGCCGCCGCGCCGATCAGGCCGCCGTCGGGGCCGAGGGGGCTGGGGATGATGCGGGTGCCTTGGGAATGGACCAAACGGCAGACCCGGTCGATCTCGGCTTGGGCCGCTTCGAAGAAGTCGTCGCCATAGCCCAGCGCTACCGATCCGCCGACCACGGCCAAGCGAAGGTCCAGCAGGTTGGCCACCGAGCCCACGCCCCGGCCCACCAGCGTGCCCACTCGACGGCGCATCTCTGTCGGCGCGTCGGCCGGCGCGATCCCGTCCAGCAGATCGGCGATGGCGGTGCCTGATGCCTGTCCCTCCAACAGCCCCACTGCTCCAGCGGCGTCGGCTCTCCCGCCTTCGGCCACAAAAACATGCCCGATGTGCCCGGCATTTCCGTCGGCGCCGTCCAACAGCCGGCCGTTCAACACGATGCCGCCCCCAATGCCGGTGGACACCACCATGGCCAGGTAGTTGTCCTCCCCTACGGCTCCACCTACCCAGCCCTCGGCCAGCGCGAGGGCCTTGGCGTCGTTGTCCACCGCCACCGGCAGGTCGAGCGCGACTGACAGGCGGTCCCGCAGAGGAAAATCCCGCCACACGGCGATGTTGAGCGGAGATAACAGCCGATGGTTGTCCCGGGACGGCCCGCCGCTTCCCACGCCGCAGACGCTCACCGGCTGGTCATGCTCTTCGAGAACTTCCCGGGCCAACTCCACTACTAGGGCGAACAACGCCTCCTCGTCGGCGGCCTGCGATGGTCCTCGTCGCTGGCCCAGCACTCGCCCGCTGGGGTCAACCACGCCGACGGCCACTTTGGTGCCGCCGATGTCCACGGCCAGCACCGGGCCGTCGAGCACTATCTCCACGGTCTGAGGTTAGGAGACGGGCTCCCCTGCTGGTTTGTCCTGGGGGTACACGAACCAGATCAGCAGCACCGCGGCCACCAGCCCGACGACCTGCATCGCGATGAACATTGGGGCTGACGACGGCTCGATGCCGGCAAAGGTGTCCGAGAACATGCGCCCCACGGTCACCGCCGGGTTGGCGAAGCTGGTTGACGAAGTGAAGTAGTAGGCCCCGCCGATGTAAGCCGCCACCCCACCGGCCACATACCGGACCCTTCCGGTGCGCACCAGCGCGAAGATCAGCGCCACCAGACCGGCAGTGGCGATCACCTCGCCCAGCCACAGATGGCCGGCCGAGCGGTCCTTGGTGGACCAGTCCACCGCGTTCAGGTCGAACATCAGGTTGGCCAGCATCGTCCCGACCACCGCACCGGCCACTTGGGCCGCGATGTAGGGGGCGATGTGGCGGCGGGGGAAGTCTCCCAGCGCCCAGTCGGCCACCGTCACCGCCGGGTTGAAGTGGGCCCCCGACACCGGGCCGAACATCAAGATGATGGCGAACAGCACCGCCGCGGTGGCCGCCGCGTTTTGGAACAGCTGCAACCCCACGTCGGTGGGCGACAGCCGCTCGGCCATGATGCCCGACCCCACCACGCCGATCAGCAACATCGCCGTGCCCACGACTTCGGCGACCAGCTTTCGCGTCAGCACGCCTGGTACCTCATGACAACAGGATGGTCGGCAGAACTGGCATAGAGAAACTGGGAACCTCGGCAGAGTGCATGTGGAGGGGTCTCACACGCACCCCGCCAAGGTTCAGTTTGACGCTGTGCCGGAGGGATTTAGCACCTGCGTCTTGATGATGGGGTTTGCACCACCGCCGAAAAAGCTAGGTGGCCTGGTGAAACTCACGAGCTACCCCAAATTGCCGGGAAATGGCCCTCGGGTGAACTTTGCTGGTCGGCCTTGAGGAAAAAGTACGCTCGGCCACCATGCGGTTCACCGGCGCCAGAGTTTCCCGCCGGGAGGACCCGCGCCTGTTGGCCGGCGCGGGGCGATTCGTGGACGACATCGACCAGCCCGGCCTCTTGGAGGCGGCATTCGTGCGCAGCCCGGTGGCCCACGGGCGACTGGTCTCCGTTGGCGCTGAAGCCGCTTTGAGCACCCAGGGTGTGGTGGCCGTCTTGACCGCCGAGGATCTCGCCGACGGCTGCTCCCCCATGGGTTTGGGGATGACCGGGCCGTTGATCGTGCCCGCCCATCTCCCATTGGCTGACACGAAGGTTCGCTTCGCCGGCGATCCTGTCGCAGTGGTGATTGCCACCAGCCGGGCTGCCGCAGAGGATGGCGCCGACGCGGTGGAGGTGGACATTGAGCCGCTGCCCCCGGTGACCGGCGCCGCCGCGACGGGTGAACATGCCGCCGCCGTGTGGGATGAAGCCCCCGACAACGTGCTGTGGTCTGGCGAGGAGGTGTGGGGCAACCCCGACGAGGCCTTCTCATCCGCCGCCCATGTCATCTCAGAGACGCTCACCCAGCACCGACACACCTGTGTCCCCCTGGAGACCAGGGGCGGAGTGGCCGAATACGACCCGTCCACCGGCAGCCTTCACTACGAGGTCTCCCACCAGAACCCCCATGCACTGAGGGTGCATTTAGCTGCGATCCTCGGGATGCCCGCCTCCCGGATTCGCATCATTTGCGACAGCATCGGCGGATCGTTCGGCCTCAAGTCCAACCCCACCCGGGAGGATGTGGTGGTGTGCGCCGCCTCCCGACTGCTGGGCCAGCCGGTGCGGTGGGTGGAGGATCGGGCCGAGAACCTGGTGGCCGGCGGCCACGCCCGCGAGGAACGGGTGAGCGTGGAGGCCGCGCTCGACGAGAACGGGGTGGTGATCGGCCTGCGAGCCGATCTGGTGATGGACCACGGCGCCTACCCGTTTTTGAACCTGCCGCTGTCGCTGTTCGCCAACATCATCAAGGTGCTGCTGCCCGGCACCCTGCGAGTGCGCCACTACCAATTCCGGGGGTCGGTGGTGGCCACCAACAAGGCCTCCTTTGTGGCCTATCGGGGGCCGTGGGAGATCGAGTGCTGGGTGCGAGAGCGCCTCATGGACCTCATAGCCCGACGGCTGGATCTCGATCCTCTGGAAGTGCGCCGCCGCAACTACATGGGCGATGACCAGTTCCCCGGCGCCATGCTCACAGGCCCCACCCTGGATTTCATGACCATCAACCAGACGCTGGAGCGGGCGGTGGAACTGGCCGACTACCACGGGTTCCGGGCCGCTCAGGCCGGGGCCCGATCAGAGGGGCGGTATCTGGGAATCGGGCTTTGTACCTACTTGGAGCCCGGTCCCGGTCCCACCAACTACGGCCAAGCGCTGGGCTTCACCTACGAGCAGCGTTCGATGCAGAGGGCTCGAGTGAAGCTGGAGCCCGACGGCTCGGTGACCGCGTTCACCAGCCAGCAGCCCCACGGTCAGAGCCACGAGACCACCCTGTCTCAGGTGGTGGCCGACGAGTTGGGGGTACCCATCGACAGCGTGCGGGTGGTGTGCGGGGATACCGACCAAGTTCCGTTCAACATGGTGGGCACCGGCGGAAGCCGGGCGGCCACGCTGGGCGCCGGCGCGGCCCAGGGCGCGGCCCGCATTGTCCGCCAAAAGCTGCTGGCGGTGGTGGCTACCCTGCTGGAGGCCAACCCCGACGACTTGGAAATCGTTGACGGGGTGGTAGCCGTGCGGGGCTCGCCCGACCGATCCAAGACAGTGGCCGAGGTGGCGCGGCTGTCGTACATGGCCCCGTTCACCCTGGACGACGCGCTGGGCGACGGCTTCGACGCATCGTTTGACTTCGAGACCCCGGCTGGCGGGTGGACCCAGTCGACCCACGTGTGCTGGGTGGAGCTCGATTCCGGCACCGGCCTGGTGACCGTGCCCCGCTACCTGGTGGTGGAAGACTGCGGGGAGATGATCAACCCCGCGGTGGTGGAGGGCCAGATCCGAGGCGGGGTGGCCCAGGGGATCGGCAGCGTGCTGCTCGAGCGCATCGTCTATGACGACAGCGGACAGTGCACCACATCGACGTTCATGGACTACCTGCTGCCCACCGCGGCCGAAATCCCCCGCATCGACATCGAGCACATCGAGGGGCCCTCGCAGGGCGACGTCCCCTGGCGGGGCGTCGGCGAGGGCGGGGCCATCGGTTCCCCCGCCGCGGTGTGCAACGCCATCGAAGACGCCCTCGCCCCCTGGGGCTTGGAGATCACCGAGCAGCACCTACCCCCCAGCCGCATCCTCGAGCTGATCGCTCCCACTTCTGAGCCTGCCGCAGGCGACCACTAGCGTGGGCGCCGTGACCGACAACCCCATTGGCGAGCGGCAACCGATCCGCATTGCCGAGATCGAATGGGAGGACTACGCCGATCCCGACGAGCCGGATCGGGCGCCGGGGCCGTTCGTGCGCTGGCTGGTGGATCCGGCGTCGGGCAACCGGGTCATGCACGTGAAGTCGTGGGCGGGCCGCAATGCCGCGGCCCACTGGCACCTGTCCGACACGGTGTATCTGGTGACCAAGGGCGAGTTCATAGTGGAAGGCGAGGAGCCCTACCAGGAGGGCGACCTGCGCTGGGTGCGGGGCGGGTTCGCCTACGGGCCGGAAAGGTCGGGGCCCGACGGCTGCGAGTACCTGTTCTTCAGCCTCGGCCCCTACGACAAGCTCGACCCCGATGAACACCCACCCCCGCTGGGCCGCTGGGACGACCCCTCCACCTGGGTGGAGGGATACCCCCAAGTGGAGCGGGCCAAGATGATGGACAGCCCCCGATGAGCCTGATCATCACCCCACTGGAAGCCCCCCTCGGCGCGGAGGTTGCCGGCTTCGACTTCGCCGCTCCACCGGATTCGGAGACGGCCGCCGAGCTGCTGGCCGCGGTGGACGAGCACCTGCTGCTGCTGTTCCGCAACCCCGAGCCGCCCACTCCCGCCCAGGTGACCGACTTCTGCGAGTCGTTCGGGCCGCTGCGGCCCACATTGGCCGACAAGTCCCGCCTTCCCGGCTTTCCCGGCATCAATCGGGTGTCCAACGTGGACGTCGACGGCGTGGTCGGCACCGGGGGCACCGACGTGGTGACCTTCCACTCCGACCTCAGTTTCACGCCGCCCCTAATCGAGTTCCTGTATTTGGACGCGGTGGCGCTGCCATCGGAGGGCGGGACCACCAAGTGGTTGAACCTGGTGGCCGCCTACCAAGACCTGGACGACGACTTCAAAGCCCGCATCGACGATGTAGGAGTGGTCTACCGGCTGCGCGACGGCTTGGACTTCGGCAGCTACTTCAAAGCCACCGATGGCGAGGCGCTATTGGCCGACCGCACCTTCATATCTTTGGTGCAGACCAACCCCCGCAACGGCCGCCGCAGCGTATGGCCCAACACCGGCCCCGACTTCGCCGCTGATGTGGAGGGCCACGGCCCCGACGAGGGCGCCGCCCTGCTGGCCGAGCTGTTCGCCCACTGCACCCAAGACCGCTACACCTATGAGCACCACTGGAGCGTCGGAGAGTCCGTTTTCTGGCTCAACACCCAGACCATGCACCAACGCGAGGCCTTCCCCCCCGACCAGGTGCGAGAGCTCCGCCACGTCAACATCCTGGGCCACACCGACCCCCGCCAAGCCGCCTGAGGGGACAAGGCCCATGACCAATCGCCAGCGCTGGTTCCGCATTGGGTCGTTGGCCGTGGCCGTCGCTTTTGCTGTTTCGATGGCTGGTTCCTCGGCTGGCGGACAGGCCCCCGATGAGCGAGATGCGCTGATTGCCCGTCAACAGGCGCTGATCGACGAGCAGGAGACACTGATCACCGCCCAAGAAGCGCTGCTCAACGAGTACCGATGCCGGTTCGCCATCGACACCCAGCTAGTGCCCAACGGCTGCCCTGAACAGGCCCGACCCACACCTACACCCACCGCCACGCCTACCCCGACTGCGTCACCCACAGCCACTCCTACCGCCACTGCAACTCCAACCCCGACCGCCACTGCAACACCGACTCCGACCGCTCTGCCTGATCCGACCATCCCCGCAGGCACCACCGAGGAGCAGTGGGAGCAACTCCGCCAGTGCAATTCCAACGGCAACTACCAGCACGCCAACCCCAACGGAATCCACTTCGGTGCCTACGAGTTCAGACAAACCAGCTGGGATGACCTGGCCCGGCGCCACTATCCCCAACTGGTCGGCGTCAATCCCCGTGACGCCGCTCCTGCCGACCAAGACCGCATGGCCTACGCCCTCTACGAAGAGAGGGGTTGGGCGCCGTGGCCCAGTTGCGGACCATCGCCGGAAGGCACCACCCCTACTGATACAACCGAGTTCCCGCCCATCCCAGCAGGCACCACCCAGGCGCAGTGGGACCATCTCATCTGGTGCGAATCCCAAGGCAACTATCGGGCCTATAACCCAGTCGGGCCATACCTGGGAGCCTTTCAGTTCAACCAGCCGACCTGGAATGGGGTGGCGGGCCGCCACTTCCCTCACTTGGTAGGGGTCGACCCCCGAGACGCGGCCCCCATCGACCAACACCGCATGGCCTACGCCCTCTACGAGGAGCGGGGATGGCAGCCATGGCCCTACTGCACCTCGGCTTTCCGGCAGTAGCTCCTGGCCGCTAGACACATATCTGCCACCCCGCCAGCAGACACAGGAGGCCGCGAATGCGAGGGATGAGAATCGGGGCTATGGCCGCCGAAGGCACCGGCGACCCGCCGGTGCCGGGGATGAGCGGGCCTCCCGGACTGGATGAGATTACCGAGAACGCTCAGCGGTTCGAGGCGCTGGGGCTGGACACGGCATGGATTGCCAACATCGAGATCGACGCCGTCACCGCATCGGCGGTGGTGGGCACTGCCACCAGCCGCATCGAGATCGCCACCGGGGTGACCCCCACCCCCATGCGCCACCCCTTCGCCCTGGCCCAGCAGGCCGCCACCGCTCAAGCGGCCTGCGGCGGGCGTTTCACCTTGGGAATCGGCCTGTGCCACCAGGGCATGGTGGAAAACCTGATGGGCCTGTCCTACGCCCGGCCGGCCCGCCAGATGAAGGAGTACCTGGAGATCGCCGGCCCCATGCTGCGAGGCGAGGGCATGAATTACGAGGGCGAGATCTACACCACCCGCTGGCGGGGCCTGTCGCATGCCCCTCCCACCGAGATCATCGTGGCCGCCATGGGGCCGATCATGTTGGGTCACGCCGGGCGGCTGGCCAGCGGCACCTTTGTGTGGGCCACAGGGCCCAACACGCTGGCCGACTACGTGGTACCCACCATAGGTGCGGCGGCCGCAGACGCCGGGCGTCCCCAGCCGAGGGTGGCAGCCGGATTTCCCATCTCGGTGGTCGACGACGCCACCGCTGGCTATGAGGCTGCGGCCCGCACCTTTGCCCACTACAAGGACATCCCCTCCTATCGAGGAATGCTCGACCGCGAGGGCAAGCCCGGCGTGGAGGACTTGGCCATCACCGGTGACGAGGCCGCGGTGACTGCGCAACTGGAGCGAGTCCGCGACGCCGGAGTCACCGACCTCGTGGCCTTCATCTACGACACCGACGACCAATCCCGAGCCCGCACCGAGGCTCTATTGGGCGAACTGTCCGGAGACAGCTGAGTTCAACTCGACGCAAGCAGGGCGATATAGGGCTCGGGGTTGCCGATCCAGCGCAGGGCCCGCAATTCCTCAGCAGTGAGACTCCCCCTCAGCACCGCGTGGAGCTCCTCTAAGGGCGCCTCGAGCGTGGCCGCCGGGGGCATCCGATCGGCCACCCCCACGATCCGGGTCTCGTCGCCGAAGCGCAGAACCAGCCCTCGCAAACCGGCCTCGACAATGCGTCGACCAAATTCGACGGCCAGCTCCTCAAACTCCGGGCTTGTCGGGGCCTTCAAACCGCTGCTCGGTCCCGCAACTCAGCGGCGGAGGGGAGGTCCAGGCCCAGCATCCGGATGGCGTTGTCCCGGCATATGGCATCCACCTCGGGCTGGGTGAGGTGGCTCATCTGCGAGGCCAGCAGCTCCTTAGAGTGCGGCCAAGTGGAGTCGGAGTGGGGGTAGTCGGTCTCGGTGGTGATGGTCTCTAGGCCGATGGCGTCAATGTTGGCCAGACCCACCTTGTCGTCGAAGAAGCACACGAACACGTGGTCCCGGAAATAGGTGGACGGCGGCTCGGGCACCTTGTCGGCCACCCCGCCCCAGGCGGCGTTCTCCTTCCACACCACGTCCACCCGGTCCAAGATGTACGGCAGCCAACCCATCTGCCCCTCGGAGTAGGCCACTTTGAGGCCACCGAAGCGCGCGAACACGCCCGACATCAGAAAGTCCACCAGCGAGTAGGTGGCGTTGGAGTGAACCAGCGCCGAGCCCACCGCGCCAGGGGCGTCGGGCGAGGTGGACACCATCTTCGAGGACGACCCGATGTGCATGCACACCACGGTGGCCGTCTCCTCGCAGGCCGCGAAGAACGGGTCCCAGTACCCGGAGTGGATCGACGGCAAGCCCAGGTTGGGCGGAATCTCCGAAAAGCACACCGCCCGCACGCCCCGCTCGGCGTTGCGCCGGACCTCGGCCGCGGCCAACTCCACGTCCCACAGCGGGATGAGACACAGCGGGATCAGTCGCCCGCCGCTCTCACCGCACCACTCCTCCACCATCCAGTCGTTGTAGGCCTGCACGCACAACAAGGCCAGATCCATGTCGGAGGCCTCGGCGAAGGCCTGGCCGCAGAACCGGGGGAACGACGGGAAGCACAGCGAGGCGTCCACGTGGCCGATGTCCATGTCGGCCAGCCGGGGTGCCACCTGCCATGCGCCGGGTTGCATCTCCTCGAAGGTGATGCCCACCATCTGGAGCTCGTCGCGCGGGAAGGTCACTGCCGAATGGGTGCGGACCATTGGGTAGTGAAGATCCTCGTAGTACCAGTACGAGGTGGGCCGGCCCACGCCCTCGGTCCACGAGAACACACCGCCCACATAGGAGATCTCACACGGGGCGGTCACCACCCGGGGGCCGATGTCGGCGAATCGAGAAGGCAGCCGGGACTGCCACACATGAGGCGGCTCGATTACGTGGTCGTCTACCGAGATGATGGGGGGAATCTCGATGGCCGACTCAGCCGCCGACACAGTCATTACTGCACCGTGATGGGGAACATTCCCAAAGCGCCATCGCCCTCGGTCTCGCTTCGGGTGAACTCCACAAACAAGCGCTCCAGACCGCGGGTGAACGCGCCGGGACGGAAGCTGGGCTCATAGAAGGGCTCCAGGCTCATGTCTGGAATCCGGCGCGTCAGCTCTTCGAACATCACCTTCAGTTCTAGTCGGGCCAGCGACGCCCCCAGGCAGAAGTGGGTGCCGAATCCAAAGGAAACGTGGTGGCGGGCATCGCGCCGCACATTCAGTTCGTCGGGATTCTCAAACGCCTCCGGATCGCGGTTGGCCGAGGCGTACATCAACAGCACCTGATCGCCCTCGTTGAGGGTCTTGCCGTGTAACTCGTGGGTGGCGGTCACGGTGCGGCGCATGTTCAAGATGGGCGACACGTAGCGAATGAACTCCTCCACCGCGGTCTCACCGATCACCTCAGGCTCGTCGATGAGGATCTGGCGCTGGTCGGGACTCTCCATGAGCGCCAGGCAGGTGGTGCCGATCACCGTGCGGGTGGTTTCGGCCCCGCCGTCGAGCACCAGGAGCACCTCGTGCATGATGTCGTCGTCGCTCAGCGGCTGGCCGTCCAGCTCCTTGTGGCACCACATGGAGATGAGGTCGTCTTGGGGGTCGGCCTTGCGCTTCTGCACCAGCTCGTAGGTGACGCCGATCCACTCTTCGATGGCCCGCTCACCTTGAATGGTGTGGAAATGGGGACCGCCGCCGCCCTGCATGGTGGCCTCCGACCAGTGCATGACTCGGGGCCACATTTCGGGGGGATACCCCAGCCGCTCGCCGATCATGTACGCCGGCAGCGGGGCGGCCAGGTCGTACACCACGTCGCACCACCCCCGGGGTGCCACCCGGTCGATCAGCTCGGTCACCACCGCTCTGATCTTGTCCTCCTGCTTGCGTACCGCCCGGGGGGTGAACTCCCGGGCCACTAGCATCCGCTGACGCTGGTGGTCGGGGTCATCCATGTTGATCATGGAGTCGGACATCTCGATCTTGGGGCGGCTGCCCGAAGCCGAGCTGTAGAGGCCGGTGTTCTTCTCCACCGCCAACAGGTCGGCGTGGCGGGATATCCCCCAGATCTCGTTCTTGGCGTCCCAGTACACCGGTTCGTTCTCCCGCAGCCATTCATAGACCGGGAAGGGATCTTGGGCGTACATGTACCCGTCCAACAGATCGACGGACTTGGTCACCTCAGCAGTCGCCATAAGCGGCGATGGTAGTGGGCGCGCTCCGGTCAGTCGGAAGCGGCGATGGTAGTGGGCGCGCTCCGGTCAGTCGGAAGCGAGGTTCTCGGCGGCGAACTCCCAGTTGATCAGGTGGTCCAAGAACGCCTCCACATAGGCGGCCCGGGCGTTCTGGTAGTCGAGGTAGTAGGCGTGCTCCCACACGTCCACCACCAGCAGAGCCCGGCGATCTTCCAGCAGGGGCAGATCGGCGTTGGAGGTCTGCACGATGTCGAGCCTGCCGTTGTCGGCTACCAGCCAGGTCCAGCCGGAGCCGAACAACCCCACGGCCGCATCGGCGAACTGGCGGCGGAACTCGTCGGTGGAGCCGAATGACTCCTCAATGGCCGCCCGAACGGGCCCCGAAGGAGCGCCGCCCCCTTCTGGGCTCATCGAATGCCAGTAAAAGGTGTGGTTCCATATCTGGGCTGCGTTGTTGAAGATCGCGCCCTCGGCCCCCAAAACCACCTTCTCGAGTTCGGCGCCCTCCCACTGGGTGCCGCTGGTCAGGCGGTTCAGGTTGGCCACATAGCCGGCGTGGTGCCGCTCATAGTGGAAGCTCACGGTCTCGGCGCTCACATACGGTTCGAGCGCGCTCTGCGGGTACGGAAGGGGAGGAAGCTCAAACGCCATAACGGGCTATTACGGTACCGGCAAAAAATTCGGGATTGATAGCCGTATACATCCGATACGGGTTGTCGAACACAAACGCCCGGAAATCGGCGTCGGTGATCAGCCCCTCTTCCACCAGACCGTGGGCCTCGTCCATGATCGAGCTGACATCGGTCACGTCCCAGTGGCCGATGTCGGAGGAGAACACCGCATTGAGCTTCACGCCGCAGGGGTTGGCCGGGCCGAAGGCCACATGCACCCCCCGGTCGTCGGCTTCGCACCCGAAGTAGAGAGAAGACGCGAACGACTCGGCGATTTCCTCGTCGGAGCTCACTCCCAGTCGGGTCCACTCGTCGGGCTCTTCCGGCGTTCCCCCGTGGATGGGCATGCCGTGGGCATACGATGCCAGATCGTCACCGAGGATCTCCCGAAAATCCCCGCCGTAGCGCTCGAAGTACCGGCCCAGCTCATCGAGGTCGAGGAGAGCGGGGTCGAAGTTGCGCTGGATGGCCTCCCAGCTGCGCTTCTCCCAGTGCTCGATGATGTCGCACAAGAGCTGGGTGCCCCACGACACGCCGCACTCCAGGAACACGAACGGAAGCTCGGGAATGCGCCGGGTGACCCCGCCCAAGAACAAGGCCTTGCACAGCTCATACATCAGGGCTTGGAACTGGCCGATGTGATTGGCGGTGTAGCTGGACACAAAAGTGTGGATGCCGGGGCGAAAAGCCAAGCCGCCGTGGAAGGTGGCGGCAAAGCCGAGCTCTACGCAGCGGCGCCACACCGGGTCGTAGTCGTAGGCCGAGTCCAGGCCATAGCAGTCGAACCAGTGGTGCTGGCCCGGCCACAGCCACCCCGACCGGGTCTGCTGGTCGGGCTCGTCGATGGGCCGCATCACTCCCTCGGCGAACACCACCACCTTCAGGTCCAGCGCAGCACAGTGCTCCAGTTCGGCAATGGCCTCGTCGGGGGTGTGAGCGGGGATGATCCCAGCCATGGCCATGCGATCGGAATAGGGGTTGTAAACGTCGGCGTAGAACTCGTTGAAGGCTCGGCACAGGCCAGTGCGGTAGCCGGTGTCTTCCACCGCGCAGCTGGTGAGGGTGTTGGTGGGGTAGAGCACCGAATAGTCGATGCCCACCTCGGGCAGGCGCTCATAGAGCAGGGCGGGAAGCATGGCGGTGGCCCGGTCCAGCACGTTGGCGGTGTGCGTGCCCCACCAAGCCCCCTGCGGCGACCGGTTTCGGCGGCGCTCGTCAATGCTGCGGGCCTTCTGCGAGTTGCGCATGGGAAGACCCTCCGACAGGTATCGCCCATACAAATCGGCCCCCAGCACTCGCTCCAGGTGGGGCTGTTGGGCCGCGGTTATCTCCAGCACATGGCCATCGGCATCGATCACCGGGTGGCCGAACCGGCTCAACGCAGTCTCCGCGTCACATCAAGCAGTGAGCCGCAACCGATCTTGGTCTACGGGAGGCAAACGTCGGGCAGCGGATGACGGAACAGCCGAGCCGCATTCTCATGGGTGAGCTTGCGGATCACGTCATCGCTCAGGTGTCCCAGCTTGGACTCCAGGGTGTCCTGGCATTCAGGCCAGGTGGAGTCGGCGTGGGGATAGTCGGTTTCCACCATCGTGTGGTCGAGGTTCATCGCGATGACCGCGTCGATAGACGACGGGTCGTTGATGGTGCAGTAGTAGAAGTTGCGCATCAGCACCTCGTGGGGGCCGATGTCGGTGCCGCCGGGCCACACTCCACGCCCGTGACCGGAGATCTCAATCTGATGCTTGAGCCGGTCGTACATGATGGGCACCCAGCCGCAGCCTCCCTCCGACATCGCGATCTTGATGTTGGGATAGCGCACCGGGATGCCCGACCACACCCAGTCGGCCGCGGCCGCATAGGCGTGCATCTGGAACATGGTGGCCCCAACACCAATGGGCGGTCCGCCGGGGTCTGTCGGCATGACGTGGCCCGACGATGCCACGTGCAGGCAGATCACTGTGTCGGTCTCCTCGCACGCCTTCCACACCGGCTCCCACCATTCGCTGTGGATGGACGGCAGATCGATGTTGTGGGGAATCTCCGGCAGCGTGACGGCCACGAAACCCCGCTCGGCGTTGCGGCGGATCTCGGCGGCGGCCAGATCGGCATCCTTCAGCCAGGTGATGCCCATGGGGATGATGCGCTCGGGGTACGAGCCCCACCACTCCTCATACACCCAGTCGTTGAACGCACGGGTCACCGCCAAGCCCAACTCGGGATCAGAGCAGTCGGAGTAAACCCGGCCGCAGAAGCCAGTGATCTGGCTGGGGAAGCAGATCGATGCCCAGATGCCGCCCAGATCCATGTCGGGGATGCGGGCGTGGATGTCCCAAGAGCCCCGTCGCATGTCGGAGAAGCGGGCGGGCTCAATGGTGAAGTCGTTGCGGTCGGCCCTTCCCACCAGGGCGTTCAAGCCGAGTTGGGCGTAGATCTGACCGTCGAACTCCCAATGCTGTCCCCCATCGTCGCCCTCGACCACCTTCGGCGCCCGATCGGCGAACCGGGCGGGGACCCTGCCCTCGAACAGCCAGGGGGGCTCCACAAGGTGGTCGTCAACCGAGATGAGCGTGTAGCGGACGCGCTGGGGCTCGGGGTCGGGAAGCAGCAGATCGCTGGGCTTCTCGTGGATATCGACGATGGTCATGGTCGAAGCCTACGACGCTCAGCGCGACCAGTGCTATAAGCCAGCCCCTTCAAGCCCGGTTTCTGCGCTCTTGGCGATGCCTGGGTGAATCGGTGCAGGCTGGATCAGTCGAGGCCTGCGGCCCGGAATGCTCGGCTGAGCAACGGTGGGACCTCCCCCACCGCGGCGTCTTCCATGTCTTCCTCTATCGTCTCCTCCATATCGGGAAGCCTGAAAACCTCTGGAGGATTGGAAGAGGAATCGTCCACCAGCACCAGCTCTGGTTCAAATTCCGACTCCTCGAATGGGGTCCGCAAATCCGCCAGGGTCCAGCCCAACGGCACCACAACCGCATCGGCATGGTGCCGGCATAGCGGCACACCGGCGATGCCAGTGTCGTCTTGGATGTCGATCAACTGCGCCGACAAGTCCCGGGCGTTGATCAACAGGATTGCCGTAGCAAGTTCGCCGCATGTCGATCGCGCACAAAACCTTGGCGACATACTCAAAAAATACTCCCGCCCAAACCAGAATTAACGGATACCCCGGTTGCACCGCATCGCTGGGTGGAAGTAGATAGGTGAAGAGATGAGATCGAATTCAGTCAACCGCCTAGCAGTTGATGTCTTGGCCCGCCAGTTGGAGCTGTGCCGGGCCGCACCCGGGCGCCCAGCGATGGTGCTGTCCGACGGAGCCACTGACCCTGCACTGGTTGACGCCGCAATCTATGCCTTAGACCAAATCGGGGCCCGGGCCGAATCGGTGTTTGTCGACGATCAGCCATCTGACGACAAGGATGCTGAGCCGACAATGCCCGACATCGTCGTCAACCTGCTCGAAGGCTACTCGGATGCGGCTAAAACCCTGGTCTCTCCCAACGCGCGGGTGCTGTCGGTGGTTGCCCATACCACCGGCGAACTGCACGGAGTGGTGCCCCATGTCGGATTGGGCCGTCGGGTCAAACGGGGATTAGACCTGCTGGAAGCCGGACAGGAACTGCACGTCGGCGACGACAAGGGCACAAACTTGCGGATCGGTTTGAGAGGTGCCCGCCGGTGGATGCACGACGGCCTGACCACCGTACCCGGCACGGTCGCCGAGTGGCCCCGGGGGATGATCGGGACGTCCCCGGCTGCGGAAACCGCCAACGGGACCGTGGTTATGTCGCCTGGAGACATCTGGCTGCCGATGGGCTGGTATGCCCGTTCTTCGGTGGCTTTGACCTTCGAGGGCGGGAGGATGGTGCGCATCGAGGGGCCGCGGAGCGAGACCGATGCCATCCGAGCCCATCTGGCATCGGTCGGTTCACCCTCGGCCTACCGGCTCGATGCGGTGGAGATCGGCCTGCTGTGGATTGACCGCCCCCAGCGGCCAGCTCTTTTCGAGCCGGGGTTCGCCGATTCATTCGGAGTTGCCGACCGCTATGGCCATGTGGTGATAGCTACCGGCGACTATCCGGTGGTGGGCGTGGCCTGCTGTTTGAGAAGTGCCACAGTGGCGGTGGATGAGGTGGCTGCCGTGCGTTCGGGACAGCCCCAGGGAGACCTCGCTCCCGACGTCTACGAGCAGGCCGCCCACCGCTTCCCGCTGTAGTGTCCCAGCGCATGGAGATGCGCAGCATTGGAAGCTTGTCGGCCTCGGTTATCGGGCTGGGGTGCAACAACTTCGGCATGACCATCGACGCCGATGCCACTCAGACGGTTGTCGACGCCGCGATGGACGCCGGGATCAACTACTTCGACACCGCCGACCTGTACGGCCGGGGCAAGTCTGAGGAGTTCCTCGGTGCCGCGCTGGGCGGCCGGCGCGACCAAGTGATTGTGGCCACCAAGTTCGGCCATCCGGGAGCCCTGCCCGAAGGCCAGAAGGGCGGCGACCCGGCCTGGATTCGCCAGGCCGTGGAAGCCAGCCTCACCCGGCTGAATACCGACCGCATCGACCACTACCAGCTCCACATGCCCGACACCGATACCCCTCAGGCCGAGACGTTGGGGGCGCTTCAAGAGCTGGTGGACGAGGGCAAGGTACTGGAGATCGGCTGTTCCAACTTCAGCGCCGAGCAGATTGACGAAGCGGCTCGCGCCTCGGTGCAGGCCGAAGCGGGCAACTACGCCAGCGTGCAGAACCACTACTCGGTGCTAACCCGCAACGTGGAGGATGAGGGCGTGGCCGACGCCTGCGAGCGCACGGGGATGATGGTGGTCCCCTATTTCCCCTTGGAGTCCGGACTGCTCACCGGCAAGTACTCGGGGATGACGCCTCCTGAGGGGTCGCGGCTGTCTTTTTGGAAGGGCGAGATGCGCGACATGTTCCTTAGTGAGGACAACTTGGCCGCAGTGGACCGGCTTACCGACTATGCCGCCGACTCAGGCCACAGCATTCTGGAGCTGGCCATCGGGTGGCTGGTGTCCAATCCCGCGGTGGCCACCGTCATCTGCGGCGCCACCAAGCCCTCCCAGGTGGCTTCCAACGTGGCGGCCGCCGATTGGGCTATGAGCCCAGCTCAGCGGTCCGAGATCGCTGAGCTGGCTTCATAAGCCCAGAATCAACTCTCGAACCGCCTCGCTCAGAGTTAGTAGGGGGTCGGGGAACGCGATGTCGCCGACCACTTCGATATAGCTCTTGATCTGGGGCTCGGTGCCGCTGGGACGCAGCGACACCCGGCTGCCGTCAGCTAGATCGAATCGGAGCACGTCAGCGGGGTACAAGCCACTGGCACCGTCTATGAAGTCGGTGGTCTCGGTTACCGCCACGCCTCCGAATTGATTAGGCAGGTCGGATCGGACGGCGTCCATGATCTCTGATCCAGGGCGTCTGCCCAGTTCTACGCTCACCTGATCCGTGCGATGGAGGCCGAACTCGTCCATCAGCTCGGCAAGTCGCTCGATTGGGGTCCGGCCGTCCTCGTAGGCCAGCCACCTGCACATCATGGTGAAATGGACCGCTGCGCTGATGCCGTCTTTGTCTCTCACGGCGTCGTTGCAAGCGAAACCCAACGCCTCTTCGTAGCCGAACACGAACCTCCAAGGCAGGTGGCCGGGCCGAGGCTTCAGGTTGTCGGCGGCCCGGGCGATCCATTTGAAGCCGGTCAGTGTCTCCACATGGGTAGCTCCCCGGGCCTCGGCGATACGGCCGACCAGCCGGCCCGAGACGATGCTGGAGGCCACCACACGCTCGTCTCCACCTGACTCGACCCCCAACCCCAATATCCAGTCGCAAAGCAGCGCTCCGATCTCGTCGCCGGTCAATACGCGCCACTCGTTCTCGTAAGCCCACACCACGGCCGCCATCCGGTCGGCGTCGGGGTCGTTGGCAATGGCCAAGGGGGTGTCGATCTGCTCGGCTCGGCGGATGACCTTGGCCAGGGTGTCGTGATTCTCGGGATTTGGCGAGACAACGTTGCGGAATAGGGGGTCAGGATCGGCTTCGTCTTCCACCACGAAAGGCTCGCCATTGTCCAACTGTGTCAGCGCAAAGTTCACGTAGTGCAGCCCCACCCCTTGAAGAGGGGTGTAAGCCAGCGGGTGGAACGAGTAGAGACGGGGAACATTGGCCAAGATGGCTGCTATGTACGGTATCTCCACGGTGGCGTTTTGCGGCCACTCCGGGTCGGGACCTCGATCGGGAAGGTCGCGAGGGGGAAGCGGCTGGGCCGCCATCGCGGCTTCGATGGCCTGATCGTGGGGCGGGATGACCTGGGCGCCGTCAGCCAGGTACAGCTTGAATCCGTTATCGCCAACAGGATTGTGACTGGCGGTGACCATGACACCCGCCGCGCACGTAAGGCGGGTGACGGCGAAGGCTAGGACGGGGGTGGGCGAGTTGGGGGGCAGCGTTACAGGCCAGCAACCAGCCCCGGCCAGAATCTCGGCGATGTCGGCAGCGAAAGTGTCGGAGTTTTGGCGGGCGTCGTGGGCTATCACCACCCCGCCACTGCCGCCGAGCCACTCGGCCAGCGCGGCGGCGAACTGGCGCGCCACCACCCGGTTTATGCGGTTGGGGCCGGCGCCCATCGGGCCTCGGATGCCGGCAGTGCCGAATCGGAGGCGGTCGCCGAATCGGTCGTCTATCCCGGCTTGATCGCCCGCGTTGATCAGCTGCTGTAGCTCAGCTCGGGTAACTGGGTCGGGGTCGGCAGCCAGCCACTCTTCGGGCGTAGGAGCTTGGGGCATCACAGAACTTTGATGACAGTGGTCAGCACATCGGTGACCCGGCTCTGGGCGGCCTGGCCGGCATCCAGCACTTCTTGGTGATCCAGCGCCTCTCCCATGCCGGCGGCCGCGTTGGTAACCAGCGACACCCCGGCCACCTCAGCCCCCAGATGGCGAACGGCGATGGCCTCCAGCACGGTAGACATCCCCACCAAGTCGGCGCCCATGCGGGCCAGCATGGTGATCTCCGCCGGGGTTTCGAAGTGCGGCCCCACCAGCCCGGCGTACACCCCCTCGCCCACCGTCGGGTCGATGCGGCGCACGGCCTCGCGGATGCGGGACGAATAGAGATCGGTCAGGTCGGTGAATCGGATGGCGTAGCCCTCGGGCGGGGCCGGGCCGAACAGCGGGGACTGGCCGGTGAGGTTGATGTGGTCGCTGATCAGCACCGGCTGGCCCACTCCGAAGGCGGGGTTCATGCAACCGGCCGCGTTGGTGAGCAGCACCGTGGAGCATCCCGCCGCCACCGCGGCCCGCACGCCGTGAACCACGTCGGCCGGCGGGTGGCCCTCGTAGAGATGGACCCGGCCGGCCATCACCAGCACCCGCCGGTCGTCAACGGTCACCGATCGGAGGGTTCCGCCATGGCCAGGCACCGACGGGGGGTGGAATCCGGTGACGGTCTCGGCCGCGACCACTGCTTCGGCTGCGCCCAACCCCTCGGCGACCTCGGCCCAGCCCGAGCCCAGCACCACGGCAGCGTCAAAGCGGCCTCCCAACTGCTCGACCAGCTCGGCTCCGGCCCGCTCGGCCCGTTCGAATGGGTTCATGCCCTGATGGTAGAAGGCGTCGATGACACTTCCCGCACCGCGTTCGGCGGGGAGCTACTGGGCCAAATGGGTCAGCGAGCCGGAGGGGCGGGCGCCGAACTGGCTGATGGCCTCGGTGGCGGCCAGCGAGCCCAGCCTTCCGCACTGGGCCAAGTCCATACCCCGGGTCCAGCCGTATAGGAAACCGGAGGCGTACAAGTCGCCCGCCCCGGTGGTGTCCACCACTTCGTCCGCCGCTGCGGCGGGCACCTCGATGATCTCGGTGGGGGTGACCAGCACCGATCCCCGCTCGCTCCTAGTCAGCGCGGCCACCTGGCACCGTCCCTGCACTGCGGCCACGGCGGCCTCGAAGTCGTCGCCGGTCTCATACAGAGTGCAGATCTCGTGCTCGTTGCCGAACAGCAGATCAATGGGGCCGTCCACCAAGTCGAGCCACTCCTGGTGGTGGCGCTCCACGCAGAAACTGTCCGACAGCGTGAACGAGATCGTCCCCCCGGCGGCCGAGCAGATCGAGATCGCCTTGCGGATGGCCTCCTTGGTTATGTCCACATCCCAGATGTAGCCCTCGCAGTACAGCACCTGTGCTGCCCCCACCAGGTCGGGATCGATGTCATCGGGATGCAGTTCAGTGCTGGCCCCCAGATAGGTGTTCATGGTGCGGGCCGCGTCGGGGGTCACGATGATGAGGCACCGGGCGGTGGGCGGCCCGTCGGCGGCCGGAGCCACCTCGAAGCGCACCCCCAGCGCCCCGATGTCGTGGGCGAACACCTCGCCGAGCTGGTCGTCGCGTACCTTGCCGATGTACCCCACATGTCCCCCGAACGCGGCCACCCCAGCCACCGTGTTGGCCGCCGATCCTCCCGACGTCTCAATGGCCGGGGCCATGGCCCCATAGAGCTGCTCAGCCCGCTCGGCGTCGATCAGCGTCATCGCCCCCTTGACCAGGCCATGAGCCTCGATGAACTCGTGATCCTCAGTGCTGATCACGTCAACAATGGCGTTGCCGATCCCCACCACGTCTAACGCCCCACTCATAGCGAACCGAGGCTACCGAGCACCCTGGCCATGGAACCAAGACGGGCAATTCAACCCGTCTCGCCACGACATCTGCCCTTGAATCTAAGGTGGAATGAGTGAGGCCAAGCCGATGAGCGACCGGATCGACGGTGACGAGTACCGGGTTTCCGATGAGGAGAGGGCGTACTTCGCAGAGCACGGCTATGTGCATCTGCGGGGGCTGCTGACCGACGACGAGGTCTCAGAGCTCGAGACCGTATACGACCGGTTCCTGCGCCGGGAGATCGAGGTGCCGGGCAAGGACTACTGCGACATGGCCGGCGACTACGGCCGGAACCCCGATGACTTCTCAATCATCAACGTGATGCTGCCCCGGCGCTACTACCCGGCGTGGCAGGGCAACGTCTACGAGCGCCGAACGGCCTCAGCCGCCCGTCAACTGTGCGGCGATGGGATGGCCATCGACTACGACCAGATCCTGGCCAAGCAGCCTTTCAAGCTAGATGCGGTGTTCGCCTGGCACCAGGACATGGCTTACTGGCCCGACACCCCCGATACCCGCACGGCCACCTTCTGGCTGGCCATCGACGATTCCACCATCGAGAACGGCTGCATGCGCTTCGTGCCGGCCACCAATCGAGAACCGGAGCTGCGGCCCCACACCCCCCAGTACGGTGACCGGGGCGAGTCTCACGCCTTGGGCACCGAATTGCAGGAAGGCGACGAGCCGGTTCCGGTGCCCATCGCCCGAGGCGACGTGACCGTGCACAACGAGCGGGTAATGCATGGCTCGGGCGGCAACTCCACCGCCGGCTTCCGCCGGGCCTATGTCATTGCCTATCGATCCGAGGACACGGTGGCCATCGAGCGCCAACTCGGCTTCACCCACAGCCACAACGACAGCGGCGAAGTGCTCGACCAGGTGGGCGTGGAGGGCCAGACCCGCTGAGGTCTAGCCCGAGAAGATGTACTCAACCTCTTCGGCGGACAATTCTGCACGCTCCGCCGCGGTGCTCTGCTCCACTTCCTCCACCGAGGCGTTGCCCACGATCACCAGCGGTTGGAACTCGGCGTGCAACGCCCAGGCCAGCGCCACCTGGCTCAGGCTCAATCCGTGCTGGCGGCCCACCTCGGCGGCCCGCTCCCGCCGCGCCCAGTTGACCTCGTTGAGATAGCACCGGGCGGTGTCGGCCAGATGCCCCTCGGTGGCCGCCTCGAGCTCGTCGCGGCCGATCCGCTCGCTCAGAAAACCGCCGGCCAGCGGCGACCAGGCGACCACCTTCACCCCCCGCTCCTGGTGCCAGGCCCGGTCGGCCGCCCGGTGGGCGCCGGTGAGCGTGACCACGTCGTCCCAGGGCTCGTCAAGCTGGTCGACCAGGCTCCAGTGGGCGCTGTTGGCCACCGGTCCTCGCAGGTCGTGGGCATCGGCGTACTCCACCGCCGCCTCCACCCGGGCCATCGTCCAATTCGACACCCCCCACGCTCCGATGTGGCCCCGGTCGATGGCGGCGTTGACCGCCTCCACCAATATGCCGATGTCCACGGCGGGATCGTCGCGGTGGAACATCCACAGATCGAGGTGGTCGACGCCGATCTGGCGTCGTGACATTTCCATGTCCGCAGCTATGGCCTCAGGGGTCACCCGGGGGCTCCAGTCGGGAAGCTCGGGGTGGCATCCCTTAGCGAAGAAGACGATGCCGTCCCGACCGCCCCGGTGGCGGACCCACCGGCCGAGAATGGCATCCACCCCGTCGTCGCCGAAGGCGTAGTTCACCGCGGTGTCGAACGCATTGATCCCCGCCTCAACCGCGGCATCGAGCATGGCGAAGCGCCCTGGGTCGTCCAAGGCGAACAGGCCGATGGCGCCTTGCACCACCCGGCTCACCGGGGTGGCGACTCCGGGAAACTCCACGTACTCCACTACTGCCCCATTTTGGTTTCGAAGGGGTACACAACCCCGATGCAGGCTCGGATCTCATCGCACAGTCCGGCCATCTCCAACGTCAACGACAGCGGCATGCGCTCGCTCTCGGTGCGCCCGGCCCGAACGCAGCTCACCACCTCTTGGATCTCGTATTCGAACCCGTTGGCCGGATGAGGAATCGCCTCGGACTCCTCTTGGCCCCCGGCCCGCAGAATGGCCCGGTCGGCCGCCCAAAAGACCGGTATCTCGATCGACCCTTCAGTGCCGGAGATCACCGCGCTGGATTCCAGTTCGGCCACCACCGCACTGCTGAGCTGGGCCAGCCCGCCCCCCGGATACGACGCCGAAATGGAGACGATCTCGTCCACATTTGTCTCGCCGACGCGGGCCACCACCCCGTAGTCCAACGGTGGCCCGCCATACAGCCACCGGGCCAAGTGCAGCGGGTAGACCCCGACGTCGAGCAGACTCCCGCCGGCCAGATCGGGATTGAACAGCCGGTGCTCGGGCATCACCGGCACAGCAAAGCCGAACGAGGCCGACACCTGGCGAACGTCGCCAATGCGCCCCTCGTCGATCCAGCCCCGCACCACCTCATAGATGGGCAAGAACCGGGTCCACATCGCCTCCATGGCGAAGACCTCGGCCTCCTGGGCGGCCTCCACGATGCGGGTCGCCCCCTCCAGGTTGGGGGCGATGGGCTTTTCCACCAGCACCGCCACCCCGGCATCAATGCAGGCAACGGCCGCCTCGGCATGGGAAGGGTGGGGCGGGCAGATGTACACCGCATCGAGTTCCTCGCCCTGAAGCATCTCTCCCACCGATCCGTAGCTCGCCGCAATGCCGTTCTGCTGGGCAAACGCGCCAGCCCGCCCCGCGTCCCTCCCCGCCACCGCAGCAACGTGGGCCCCCTCCACAGCCTCCATCGCCCCCAGAAACTGACCGGTTATGTGGCCGTGCCCAACCATCCCAAAACGAAAATCCATATCTCCCACTCATACCACCCGCGACAGGGTGGCGAACGAAGTGCGGTGGTCGAGCTTGAGACTGTGGGTTAGCTCGAGATTGGCCCTGAGGGGGAGATCGGTCGACGACCGCCCCACCATCACCTCGATGTCGCCCTCCTCCACCACCAATTCGAAGTCGCGGTTCAAAAAGGCGAGCTGGCTGGTGTCGAATTCAAACTCGACACGGCAGCTCTCGCCGGGATCAAGCGACACCCGATGGAATCCGGCCAGTTGGCGGACGGGACGGGTAACCGAGCCCACCACGTCACGCACATAGAGCTGCACCACCTCGTCGCCGGCGCGGTCGCCGGTGTTCTTCACCCCACAGCCGATCACAACCACATCACCGGCGGGGGAGCTGGTGTCCGACAGGGTGAGATCGCTGATCTCGAAGGTGGTGTAGGAGCGACCGTGGCCGAAGGCCCAGATAGGCTCACTTGAGCCGTCCACGTAGGCCCGGTCGGATGAGAAGCCGCTGCCGTGCTTGTGGCCGTGATACGTGGGCGATGCCCCCACACCAGCCGGGAACGAAACGGGAAGCTTGCCCCCGGGGTTCAGCTCGCCGAACAGGGCCGAGGCGATCGCCTTCGGGCCCTCAGGGCCGGGATGCCAAACCTGGAGGATGGCCTTGGCACCGGCCAGGTCTTCGGCGATGTCAAGCGGACGACCGCTGACCACCACCGCAACCGTGGGCACACCGGTCGCGATCACTCGACGGACCAACTCGGGCTGGGCACCGGGAAGCTCAAGCGTCTTCCGATCTCGCCCCTCTCCCCCGGTGGCGTCGCCCACCCAGCCGGTCTTCTCGCCCACGGCCAGAACCACCACGTCGGCGGCTCGGGCCGCGGCCACCGCCTCGTCGATGCCGTCTTCGTCGGGTCGGGTCCAGTCACAGCCTTTCGTGCTCGTGACCGGGGTGTGTTGGGCGATGGCATCGGCAATGGTGCCCATATTGGGGTAGAGGTCCCCAACCGCCCGATCAAGCTCGACCGGGTCGATGATGGCCCCGGTGCTGTGGAAAACCTTGGTGACCGCGTCGAGGGTTGGATCCGGAGAGCTCGAGTCGTCGCCATCTTCAGAGACCGCGAAGATCCCGGCCATCGACCCCTCTAGGCCGCGGGTCATCGCCATACCGAGCTCGGTGGCCGCGGCCGGGGTGTACGCCGCAAACAAGCCCCGCAGCGTGTCGGCCATCGGCCCGATCACCGCCACCGATCCGACATCGGGACCGAGGGGAAGGATGCCGTCATTCTCCAGCAGGACCAGCGACGCGGCAGTAATGGTTCGGGCCAACTCCAACGCCTCCGGCTGGTTGAACGCCTCCGCCGCCCGGTCGGAGTCCACGGTGGGCGAATCCATGAGGCCGACCTGGAAGCGCTGGGTGAGGGCCCGCTCCACGGCCACGTCAAGCACCGATTCGTCGAGGTCTCCATTGCGAACCGCATCGGGCAGCGATGGATAGCCAATTCCCGATGGCAGCTCGATGTCGAGTCCGGCTGACAGGGCCAATATTCCCGCCTCGGCATCGGTGGCGACCACCGCGTGGGGCTGGCGGAGCCGGGTCACCGCCGAGTAGTCGGCCACCACACAGCCCCCGAACCCGAGTTGGCCGCGAAGCAGGCCGGTGAGGATCTCTGAAGATGCGGCCACCGGCACCCCGTCGATCTCGGAATACGAGTTCATCACCGAGGCCAGCCCGGCGTCGCGGATAGCCCCCTCAAACGGCAGGGCGTACACCTCGCGAACGGCACGCGGCCCCATGGGGCTGGCCGTTTGATTGAGGGCGCCCTCGGTGTAGGAGTAGCCCAGGAAGTGCTTGCCGGTGGCCACCGTGCCGGCAGCAAGATCATCGGTCTGCATGCCGCGCACGAAGGCGATCCCCATCGCGGTACACAGAAAGGGGTCCTCGCCGTAAGTCTCGTGGACTCGACCCCATCGGGCGTCGCGGTTCACGTCCAGCACGGGAGAGAGCACGTGATTGATACCGACGGCTCGAGCCTCGCCACTGGCCACTGCGGCCATCTGCTCGATGAGTTGCGGTTGGAAGGTGGCCGCCAAGCCGATGGCGGTGGGAAAGGCAGTGGCCGAGTCTTGGGCCAACCCGCACAGCGACTCGTTGTGGACCATGGCGGGAATACCGAGCCGGGTGTTGTCCCTCAACCACTCCTGGATTGCGTTGAGAACCACGGCCAAATCCCGGGGCTGGCGGGCCAGACCCCCGCCCATGCAGAGGTGGCCCACTCCGTGGGGAATCATCTGGCTCATCCTGTCGGGGTCGGGCCCGGTTGGCCCCATGAACGCCGCGGGGAAGACGCCCACAATCTGGGCGGCCTTTTCCTCCAAGGTCATGCGAGATAGGAGGTCAGCCACCCGCTCGGGGATGGGCAACTCGGGCATGGATTAGTTCAAGGGGACGAAGGCGTCGGAGGGTGGATCGAAGACAAGGAGAATCGGGGCCCCATCGCTGATGTCGAACTTGCCGGCGGCGACCGATGCCGCCGAATTCGCGGTCACGTCAAGACTGAGACCACTCTCAGCGGCGGCCCGGAACGAATCATTGGTTAGATCGGCTCCGGCGGCCGTGGCGATCTGGGTGAATATCTCCACTCCTTGGCACGCCCAGACTGTGGTGTTCAGGTTCACCACTTCGCCAGGCTCAGGGCTGATGATCACCGTCTCGCCTGATGCCGCCTCAAAGCGCTCAACGCAAGCGGCAATGCTTGGGTCACCCGCCAAGGCCAGGTCCTCGAATCCCAGCGAACCGAGTGCGATTGCCCCTTCGAGGGGATCGACGGAATAGCCGAGATCGCGATAAAGCTGAGCATCTAGACCGATGGGGCCTACGAACACTATCGCCGGGCTGTAGGGACTCCGATCTAGACCGGGAACGATATCGAGGACCGCTCCTGACCCCACTCCAAATATGATTTCGGCACCGTCGGCCTGCCACCGCTGGGCAAATGCCTGCATTTCGGCTTCAGTTGCGGCGACGTCGCCTCCGGTGTCTGTGGCGACGGTCTCGGACACGACCTCGATTCCCGCGGCAACAAGCGCGTCCACGTAATGATCGCGCTCCGATCCAGTGTCGGCAGCGACATGAACCGCCACCGGCCCATCGAAGGCCCCAGCCCGCACCAGCGCCTCAACGCCGAGTGCCGCGCCCCGAGCGGGGAGCGCGCCCGAACCGATAGCGACGGCCTTTGAACGGTCGAACTCCTCTTGGCTGACTGGTCCGGAGTTGATAAAGATCGTGTCGTTCACGTCGGTGAAGCAGTTCAGATTGGTCAGCAGCAGTCCCATGGCGGCGAACACTTGTTCGTCCTGGGTCAGCTTCACACAGGCGGCTTCGGTTTCGACCGCGCCCAGCGGCGAATAAGCCACGAACACCGGCTCGAGCCGACGGCCGAGCACTCCCCCGCTGGCGTTGACATCGTCGATGACGGCATGCCACTTCGCCTCGACGTCACCATTGGATCGCCCGATCACGGAGACGTCGACGATGACAATCCCAATCTTGATTGCTTCGGCGGTGACGCCTCGGAACGAGTCGGTGAGCACGATCGGCGTGGGCTCGGGGGTGGGCTCCGACGCTTCGGGCTCCGGTGCCTCTTCGGTGGACTCAGAAGTCTCGGCCGCCGACGGCGTGGCCTCAGAAGCGGCCTCTTCCGGCTCGGCATCGCTCTCCGGTGCATCTGTTGGCGACGGCTCAGCCCCCTCTTCTTGGACCGGTTGAGTCTCCGGCTCCTGAGCACCGTCGTCGGCTGCCGGTTCAGAATCCCCGCCGCCGCATGCCGATGCCAAGAGCAACAGGACAGCGATTACCCCAATGATTCGTAAGCGCATGGTTCCGTCCCCCCGTAGAGATCTGACCCCTTACGTTTTCACATTAGGTTGGGGCCATGCGACGGGACTCCGACAGATTGCAGATCACTGTCCAGCCCCCTGATCGCTCCCACGAGCCAGTGGACTTCGGCGCACCGTTCGAGCCTCCCGCCGGTCGGGTGCTGCACTGCTGGGGCCAGCTCGGAGTTGAGGACCGGCCCCACCTCGTGGAAGACGGCGAGCTCTCGGAATACGAGGCCACCATCGAACCCCAGCCGGGGGTGGTGAGCACCTATGCCCACGTCCACGACACCAGCGATGGAATCCTCGACGCCTTCTGCCAGGGTGCCGGAAACCTGTTGGCGAAGCGTCCCCAGACCCCGCTGATCGTCGGACTTCACGTTCGCCCAGTTGAGAAGGTGGTGGCCAGCGGCGCGTGCGATGAGTCGCTGCGCCGCATGGCGCGGTGCCTGCGCGAGCTCAAGGTTCCGGTGTGGTTGCGGATCGGCTACGAGTTCAACCTCAGCTTCGACCCCCACGACCCTGAGGCCTACAAGGACCTCTTTCCTCACATCGTGCAGCTCTTTCGAGACGAGGAGGTACACAACGTGGCCTCCACGTGGTGTTCTGCGGCCGGCTCGTTCCAGTTCCGAGACCCATTCGACTGGTGGCCCGGCAACGAGTACGTCGACTGGGCGGCCATGGACGTGTTCGCCCCGATCGGCTTCGAACGCACCGAGACCACCGCCTTCCTCGACCGGTGCCGGGAAGAGAAAAAGCCCGTGATGATCCCCGAATCCTGCCCGTTCTTCTTCGACTGGAACCTGGTCGACCCTAATCGCCCCGAGTCGTTTCGCGACGGGCTGCTTGAGATCGGCGACATCGAGGATCAATGGGCTTGGTACGAAGCCATGTTCGAACTGGTCCGGCGCCGGCCCGAGATCAAGGCCCTTGCGGTGATCGCCACCGATTGGCGAGACGGCATGTTCCCGTTCTACGGGGACACCAGAATCGGCTCTTGGGATGGACTGCCCCCGCGCTATGTCGCCGCGCTGTCCGACCCGCGCTTCATGCACCGACAAGAGGCCCAAGAGCTCTTCCAGAACCGTTAACCACGCTGCCGGAAAGGGGGACAGATGACTGACGCGGCCAATGATGACGCGGGTGCCCTGTCCCGCCGGGTGCTCGACAGCCAAACGGATCAAACCGACGCAGACGATGAGGTGCTGTTCCCCGACGACGTGCTGCCCGGTGTGGGCAGCGAGGAGATGTCGCTGCGGGAAGGTCTGGCCAAGGGAGGTGTGGCCACCTTTGTCGTGTTGTTGATCCTCAACAGCCTCGACGAGCTTGAAGCGGCGGCGCTATCCGTCCTCGCTCCCGAAATCCGCGACAGCTTCGGAGTCGGCGACGGGGTCATCGTCTTCTTGGGGGCCGCCTCGGTGTCGTTTGTGTTCCTAGGGGCATTGCCCATGGGCTGGCTCGCCGACCGATTTCGCCGGGGACCGGTCATCGGGGCGGCCAGCCTCGCCTTTGGCTTCTTCTCGCTGCTGTCCGGTCTGGCCCGCAATGTGGCGGTGTTCTTCTTTGCCCGGCTCGGAACCGGGATCGCCAAGTCCAACACCCTGCCAGTCCACAATTCGCTCATCGCCGACCAGTACCCCATCGGGGTGCGGGGCCGCATCGCGTCGCTCACCATCATGTCCGGACGCACGGTGAGCATCGTCAGCCCCGTGCTGGTGGGGGGCATTGCCGCCGTCGTCAGCTGGCGTTGGACCTACTACACCCTTTGGATCCCGGTGGCCGTGGTGGCCGTGTTGGCCTTCCGGCTCCCTGAGCCGGTGCGAGGCCAGTGGGAGAAGACCGACGTCTTGGGCAAAGCTGGCGACGCTGTCGACCCGGCCCCCATCTCGCTTGAAGCGGCGTTCGCCCGGCTCAACAAGGTGGCCACCCTGCGCACGGTGCTCCTCGGTTTCGCCGCACTGGGCTTCGGGCTGTTCAGCCGACCGGTGCTCACCTCGTTGTTCCTCGAGGACGAGTATGGCCTGGGGCCTCTGGGCCGCGGCACCCTCACCACCGCGTCCGGGGTCGGGGTCATCGCCATCATGCCGTTAGTCGGGCGGCGGTTCGACCGCCTCTACCGCCAGAGCCCCACTCGGGCGATGGCGCTGATCGGCGCGCTAATCCTGCCCTCCGCGCTGTTGCTGCCCATCCAGTTCAACATGCCCAATCCGTGGCTCTTCGCCGTGCTGGACATTCCCGGTGCGTTGATGATGTTCGCGGCGTTCGCCATGGTCGGGCCCCTGATGCAGGCCGTCGTCCCTTACCGGCTTCGGGGCATCGGCTCGGCGCTGTCCACGCTGTACATCTTCTTCATCGGCGCGGCGGGCGGCGGGCTGCTGTCGGCCATGGTGGTCGATGCCAGCGGCCCCAAGACCACCATCCTGGTGCTGGGCCTGCCCTCCACCATCGTCGGTGGGGCATTCATGTTGAACGGCGCCCGCCACATCCGGCGGGACCTGTCGCGCAACGTGGCCGAGATACTCGAGGAGCAGGCCGAAAGCAACCGCCAACGGGAGAACCCCGAGCACATTCCCGCCCTGCAATTGGCCGATATCGACTTCAGCTACGGCAACGTGCAGGTTCTCTTCGACGTGGGCTTTGAAGTCCGCAAGGGCGAGACCCTGGCCCTGCTGGGCACCAACGGGGCCGGCAAATCGACCATCCTGCGGGTTATCGCCGGCCTGGGGACCCCGGAGCGGGGAGTGGTGCGCCTGGGCGGCCGCACCATCACCTTCTCGACCCCCGAGCAGCGAACGGATATGGGAATCCAGACCCTGCTGGGGGGAAGCGGCGTGTGGGCACCGCTCAGCGTTCGCCACAACTTGGAAATGGGGGCCTACCAGCTTCGAGACGACAAGGCCGAGCGACAGCGTCGCATCGAGCATGTCCTTGAGCTGTTTCCCGAGCTTCGCTCCCGCCTCGACGACCGGGCCGACTCCTTGTCGGGCGGCCAACAGCAGATGCTGGCATTGGCCCGAACGCTGTTGTGCCCGCCCGAAGTCCTCCTCATCGACGAGCTGTCCCTCGGCTTGGCTCCCACTGCGGTGGCCGAGCTCATAGGCCACATCGAGCGCCTCCAATCCACCGGGCAGACCATCGTCATCGTCGAGCAGTCGCTCAACATCGCCCTCGAATTGGCCGACCGAGCCGTGTTCATCGAGAAGGGCCAAGTGCGGTTTGAAGGGCCAGCCTCTGAACTCGCCGAGCGAGATGACCTGGTCAGGGCCGTTTTCTTGGGGGATGAGGGGGGCTGATGCCGCTGGGGTTCCTCGAGGCCAATCGCCAGCTCATCTTCGACGGGGTGGTGAATGGACTGGTGTACGGGATGCTGGCAATGGGAATCGTCCTGGTGTTCCGCTCCTCCCGGGTCATCAATTTCGCGGCCGGAAATCTGGGTTTGCCCGGTGCTGGTCTCTTGGCCCTATTGGCACTGCGCTGGGACGTCCCCCTCTGGGCCGCGGTACTCACCGCCATCGCGGTGGGCGCCATCTTCGCCGCCATGGTGGAAGCCGGGGTGGTACGCCGGTTGTTCACCGCGCCGAGAGTGATCCTGCTGGTGGCCACGATCGGAGTCGCCCAGCTAGCTCAGGGCATCCTCTTGGCCTATCCCGAGGTCGGCGGGGGCATCGGCGTCCGCTATCCCATCATCGTCGACACAACCCTGACCGATGTGGCCGGACTCTTCATCACCGGCCCCCAGCTCAGCGTGCTGATCGCCGCCCCTCTGGTCGCCATTGCCCTCGGCCTGTTGCTCGACCGCACGCCCTTCGGTCGAGCGGTTCAGGCCACCTCGGCTAACCCCGACTTGTCTCGAGTCTCGGGCATCAACCCGAAGCGGGTCTCGTTCACCATCTGGGTGATTGCCGGGGTGGTGTCCACCATCGCGGTGATCCTGCTGTCGGCCGACCGCAGTGTGAGCGGCCTTGAGACCGTCGGACTCACCACCATGGCCAATTCCCTGGCTGCCGCAGTCATCGCCCGGATGCGGTCGTTTCCCCTCTCGCTGGTCGGAGGTGTGGTGGTTGGCGTCACGTTCTCGCTGGTCAAATTCAACTACCCGGTGGAGGGTGGGCTCTTTGAGTTCGTCCTGCTGATAGGTGTATTAGTGGCGGTGGCGATACAGCGCCGCCAAGACGACGACTCCCCGGGGCGGTACTCATTTGCCCCCAGAATCCGCTCCATTCCCCAGCACCTGCTGTCTATCTGGTGGGTTCGGCACCTGGGCAAGATCGCTCTGGGCCTTGCTGGGGCAATTGCGGTGCTGCTGCCCATTGTCGTTTCCACCCCGTCACGACAGATCACCTACGCCAGCATCCTGGCCTTTGGGATCTGCGCGGTGTCGGTGGCCATCATCACAGGATGGGCCGGTCAGCTTTCGTTAGGCCAGATGGCCTTTGCCGGAATCGGCGCCGTCTCAGCAGCCTCTTTCCAGCGGGGCATTCAACTGGACATCGGCTGGGGCGATAATCGGCTGATCGACTTCGAATCCAGCGGCATTCCCTTCGCGGCTGCGGTTGTTCTCGGAGCGGTGACTGCCGCCGGGTTTGCCGGGCTGGTGGGCGTGGGCGCACTGCGAGTGCGCGGCCTGCTGCTGGCTGTGGCCACGTTTGTTCTCGCCCTGGCCACCGAGGAATACCTGTTCCGCCGACCCATTTTCAGCGGCGGAAACACCGACTCAGTCTCCTTCCGCCGGGGGCAGCTATTTGGTCTCGACCTCGACAATCAGCGCACTTACTACTGGCTGCTGCTCGGGGTCTTGGCTGTGGTGCTAATTGCGGTGGCCCGCATCCACCGCAGTAGTTTTGGACGGGCTATCCGAGCTCTCCGGGACAACGCCGATGCCGCGGCGGCCTATGGCATTCGCCCGGCGCGAACCAAGCTGCGAGCCTTCGTCTTGGCCGGTGCGGTTGCCGGACTGGGCGGCGGCCTGCTGGCCGGAGTGATACATCAGGTCCCCCTGACGGGTCGCTTCTTTGGAACCGGGGAATCGCTGCGGCTGATCTCCATGGCCATCATCGGCGGCATCGGTGCCACCATCGGGCCAGTGTTCGGTGCCCTGTGGGTGATCGGCCTTCCCGCCTTCGCTCCCACCAACCGACTGATCCCCCTGTTCACCTCGGGAGTCGGCTTGCTGATTCTTCTTTTGTACTTTCCCAGCGGCCTTGTGCAGATCGCCTACTCGGCCCGCGACCGGATCGTCACCTGGTTGGAGGTCCGCCGACCACCGCCGGTGGCCAAGCAAACCCACACTGTGCCCGCCGCGCTCCCAGCACCGGCCCCAGTTCCCAAGACTTCTGCTCCGGCCCTGGCAGCCACTGAGATCTCCGTGCGTTTTGGCGGCCGGCTGGCGGTTGACAACGCCCATATCGAAGTAGCCCCCGGTGAGATTGTGGGACTGATCGGCACCAACGGCGCCGGCAAATCGACCCTGATGAACGCCATCGGCGGATTCGTCCCGTCCAAGGGCCGCGTCGAGCTCTACGGTGTGCCGATCCACCGCCTCAGGCCTGCCGAGAGATCCCGGCGAGGACTCGGCCGCACCTTCCAAGCCGCAACCCTGTTTCCCGAGCTCACCGTGCGAGAGTCCGTTCTCGTTGCTGCCTCCTCGACACCGTCCCCCAATCCAAGAAGACTCGTCACCGCGGCCCGAACCGTCCGGGGCAAGCGCTCCTCGCAGACCCAAGCCGACGATCTGATCGACTTTCTCGGATTGGGCCGCTACGCCGACCGCCCAATCGCCGACCTCTCCACCGGCACCCGCCGGATCGTGGAGCTGGCCGGCCTCCTCGCTCTCAGCGCCCAGATGCTGTGCCTCGATGAGCCCACCGCCGGAGTGGCCCAGCGAGAGGCCGAAGCCTTCGGACCGCTCATCGTTGAGATCCGTCGCCATCTCAACGCCGCAATGCTCATCGTCGAGCACGACATGCCCCTCATCATGTCGATCAGCGACCGCGTCTACTGCCTAGAAGCTGGCTCCATCATCGCCCAGGGGACACCCCCCGAAGTCCGATCCAACCCCGCTGTCATCACCAGCTACCTAGGCCTCGACACCCGCGCTATAGACCGCAGCGACGCAACCCCCAACTAGACAACGGCGAAGCCCAATTCGGCTGAGGGACAGCAGCCGCCTGCAGAGATTCCTGGACTATTGAGGGGGGACAACCACTTCGCATTGGATGCCGCTGGCTTTGCTGAGCTTGTGATCCAGCGTGAACAGGGGATTGTCGAGTGCCTCGGCGAGCGCCACATACCAAGCGTCATAGCTGGTCACGTTGGCTCGGAGCTCCCAGATGCGCTCGGCCAGTGGATTGAACGGGTAGAGCTCGATATCGAGGCGCAGCAGATCACGAAAGGATGCGGTGGCCTCCAGCCTCGAGACCTGGCCGGACTGCTCCATGCGGCGCAAGATGTTGGTCGCTTCAGCCATTGCCATTTCCGGCGCGGCCAATTGGCCTTGCGCTATTGCTTCCTCAGCCCAAGATCCGTCCTGGTCGGCGTCGACCAGTGCTGCTACCAGCACCGACGAGTCGACGACAGCGCTCACCGGCGATCGGCATCTCGGGCATTGAGAATCACCGAGGCGGGAACCCTAGCGCCCCCTGCATCCTTGCGACGGCGAACCTCATCCAACCACGAATCCAACGTGGGCCTTTCAGCCATACGCACCAGCTCTCCCCGCAAGTATTCCTGCATCGACTGGCGCTTCAGAGCGGCCCGAGCGGCCAACGTATCCCGGACTTCCTCGGGAACCCCTCGAATGGTGATTTGCACCGGCATGACATCATTATGACAGCATCACCAGCAGATTACATGCAGAGTTCACAGAACTTGCCGCCACCTAGTTCCCGAGGTGCGAAACGCTCAACAGCAAATCGGCCAGTTCTTGGGGGCGGGAGGCGAAGGCGCTGTGGCCGGCGTCGAGGGTAACGATCTCGTCGACTTGGGCGGTGTGAGCCTGTTCTCGCTGGTAGGCGGGCGGGAGGGCCTCGTCTCTCTCCAGCAGGATGTAGGTGGAGGAAACGCCGGCGGGTCCGGAGGCCACCTTGACCTTTTCGGCCATTGGACCAGGCGGCTCAGGACCTAGGCGGGTCAAGAGCCAGATCGAGGTCTCCTCGTCTAAGTCGTTACAGAACATGGTTTCGAAGTCCACTTCCCGGGAAACCGGCGAAAGAGGGTCGTTCATCCGGTCTTCGACCGACTGGCCCACTGGGGGGTTAGTCGTAGACAGGTACACCAGCCGCCACAACCGACTCACCAGTCGGTGGGCAGCCAATGGAAGCGTGATCCCGGCCAGTGAGTGCCCCACCAGCACCACGTCATGCAGATCGCGGCTCTCAATCTCCCGAACCACGTCGTCGGCGTAGTCGTTGAGGCAGATCTGTTCGAGGGGCTTCTCCTCCAATCGGGCTCCATGCCCCACCAAATCGATCGCCACCACGTGTTCAACTTGAGGGCTCGCCTCAAGAATCGGAACCACCCGCTCCCAACACCAAGCCCCATGAGCCGCCCCATGAACCAGCACAAAGTTCGCCACCCCCCGGTTCTAGCAAATGGAACAAAGAACCGTCTGTACAGGTCATCTAGTCTCAGCCGATGGCCGATGACTCTGTGAACCCTTATCGGCTGCCGCGGGGAGTGGTGCCGCGGCGGTATGAGCTGCGGTTGGAACCGGACTTGGAGGCGTTCACGTTTACGGGGACAGTGGGGGTGGACGTTGAGGTGGTGGAGCCGACCAGTGAGATTGTGCTTAATGCGGCGGAGCTGGAGATCAATGGTGGCGATCTCAGCGGGGTGGCGTTGGCGGGGGTGGACTACGACGGCGAGCACGAGCGGGCGCTGCTGCGGTTGGGCGAGGCAGTTCAGCCGGGGGCGGCTCGGCTGAACCTGACGTTTTCCGGGACGTTGAATGACCAGCTTCGGGGGTTCTATCGCTCGACGTTCACCGATGACGACGGCGATGAGCGGGTGATCGCCACCACTCAGTTTGAATCGACCAATGCCCGGCGGGCCTTTCCGTGCTGGGACGAGCCCGACCTCAAGGCGGTGTTCGCAGTGACCCTGGTGGTGCCTGACGATCTGATGGCGGTGTCGTCGGGGGCGGAGGTGGATTCCAAGCCAACCGGCGACGGTCGCCGGGCGGTGTCCTTCGCTCCCACCATGGAGATGTCCACCTACCTGCTGGCGTTCATCGTCGGACCGCTGGAGGCCACCGATCCGGTGGATGTGAACGGGACACCGCTGCGCATCGTGCACCCTGCGGGCAAAGGCCACTTGACTGAATTCGCCCTCGACGCCGGGGCGTTCTGCCTCGGCTTCTTCGAGGACTACTTCGCCATCGACTACCCCGGCGACAAGCTCGATTTGGTGGCCATCCCCGACTTCGCCTTCGGGGCCATGGAGAACATGGGCTGCGTCACCTTCCGGGAAATCCTGCTGCTGCTGGACCCCGACTCCTCCACCCAGCAGGAGCGCCAGACCGCAGTGGACGTGATCGCCCACGAACTGGCCCACATGTGGTTCGGGAACCTGGTCACCATGAAGTGGTGGAACGGCATCTGGCTCAAGGAGGCGTTTGCCACGTTCTGCGAGATGCTGGCGGTGGACGCCTACCGCCCCGACTGGAAGCGGTGGCTGGCCTTCGGATTATCTCGGGCCGCGGCCTTCGACGTGGACGCCCTGGCCGCCACCCGGGCCATCGAGTACCCGGTGGTCTCCCCCGCCGATGCCGAGGGCATGTACGACCTGCTCACCTACGAGAAGGGCGCGGCTGCGGTGCGGATGCTGGAGCAGTACCTGGGCGCCGACGAGTTCCGCGACGGGGTCCGCCACTATCTCCGGCGCCACTCCTACGCCAACACTGAGACCCACGACATTTGGGATGCGCTGGCCGAGTCCACCGGCGAGCCAGCCCGCGACGTGATGGACTCATGGATCTTCCAAGGCGGCCACCCGGTGGTGTCCGCCAGCGCCGATGACGACGGCACGGTCACGCTCAGCCAAAGCAGGTTCCGCTACGACGGCCAGCCCGACGACGCCCGCTGGCAGGTACCGGTGGTGGCCGCCGTGGGAACCGATGCCGCAGAGCGCACCGAGCGGATGGTGCTGAATGACCCGGTGGCTCTAGGCGCCGACGACCCCGCCTGGGTCATGGTCAATCCGACCGCCGACGGCTTCTACCGAGTGGCCTACGAAGGCGAATTGCTAAACCGGCTGCTGGACGGCGGCCCCGATCTGGACCCGCTCCAGCGCTACGTGCTGGTGGACGACCAGTGGGCCCTCACGGTGGCCGACCGACTGAGCGTGGCCGATTACGTGGCGTTCGCCGAGCGAATGTCCGCGGCCGAAGACGATTTGGCGGTGTGGCGCCGTTTGGCCGGCACGCTGGGCACTCTCGACCACATGGTTCCCAACGATGGGCGGGCCAGCCTCCAAACCCGGGTCCGGGAAATGGTCGGCCCGGCCTGGAGCCGGGTTGGTTGGGAGCCGACCCCCGGTGAGGATGACCGCACCGGCGAGCTGCGAGGCGTGCTGGCCCGCACCCTGGCCGTGGGGGGCAACGACACCGAGGCCATCGTTCGGTGCCGGGAGCTGATGGCCTCCGAGGGCGTCGACCCCGCCCTGGCTGCGGCCGCCATTGCCGTGGTGGCCGCCACCGGCGACGATGCGGACTACCAAGATGTCCGCCAGCGCTACAAAACCGCCCCCACTCCGCAGCTCGAACTGCGCTACCTGATGGCGCTCACCACCTTCGACGACTCCGAGCTCATGGACCGCACCCTGGCCGCCACCCTCGACGGCACCGTTCGCAGCCAAGACGCCGGCTTCGTGCTCCGAGGCTGCCTGGAAAACCGCGATCTAGGCCCTCAAGCCTGGGCGTTCATCACCGACCAGTGGGACGAAATCAACCAACGCCTCCCCACCGCCATAGTCCCCCGAATGCTCGGCGGCATCAGCGCCCTATCCACACCCGAACTAGCCCAGTCAGTACGAGCATTCCTCGACGCCCACCCCGTCCCCCAAGGCAAACTGATCCTCGCCCAACACCTAGAACGCCAACAGATCAACTGCGAACTGCGAAGACGAGTCCAGAAGGCTCTGAGCTAACCAGTTCCTACCGCCGCCCTGATCGACTCCTTTAGCGACTTCATTGTGGCGAACACGGCGGTGGGCTCGTAGCCGCAGTGGGCCATGCAGTTGTCGCAGCGGGGGTCCCTCCCCCGGCCGTAGCTGTCCCAGTCGGTGGTCTCGATCAGCTCCTGGTAGGTCTCGGTGTAGCCGTCGGACATCAGGTAGCAGGGCCGCTGCCAGCCGAACACCGAGTAGCTGGGGATGCCCCAGGCGGTGCACTCGTACTCCACCTTGCCCTCGAGGAAGTCCAAGAACAGCGGCGTGTGGTTGAGCCGCCACTTCTTGCGCTTGCCCTCCGAGAATGCGTCCCTAAAGAGGCTCTTGGTCTGCTCCACCGGCAAAAAGTGCTCCTGGTCGGGAGCCTTCTCGTAGGCGTACCCCGGCGAGATCATCATGGAGTCGACTTCGAGGTCGTCGTTCAAGAAGTCGAGCACGCTGCGCACGTCTTCGGGGCTGTCGGTGCTGAAGAACGTGCTGTTGGTGGTGACCCGGAATCCCTTGGCCTTGGCCTCGTTCACGGCTTCCACAACCTCGTCGAAGACACCCTCGCGGGCCACGGCCAGGTCGTGGCGCTCCTGAAGGCCGTCCACGTGGACCACGAACGAGAAGTAGGGCGACGGCGTGAACTTGTCGATCTTGCGCCGCAGCAGCACCGCATTGGTGCACAGGTACACGAACTTCTTTCGCTTGATGAGCTCGTCGACCATCTCGCTGATCTGGGGGTGCAGCAGCGGCTCACCGCCGGCGATGGACACCATCGGGGCACCGCACTCCTCCATGGCCGCCACCGCCTCGTCCACGCTGACCCGCTTGCGCAGCACCTCGGTTGGGTACTGGATCTTGCCGCAGCCCGGACACTCCAGATTGCAGGCGAACAGCGGCTCCAGCTCAACGATGAGCGGGAACTTGTCGCGGCGTCGCAGCTTGTTCTTGAACACGTAGGTGCCCACCTTTGCCGCTTGCCTCAGCGGAATAGGCATGTCAGACAACCTCCTTGGTAAGCACTGGCGTCAACCGGCGAATGGTGCGCAGCGCTCGATAGATCCTTGCCGGTGCGGCGGCCGTCCGCAGCTCGTGGGCAGGGGTGTCGGTCACCACCCGAACCACTGCCGCGGGACCGCGATGATGCTCCAAAAGCCAGGCCGACTCCATATCGACCGCCACCGCGCCCCGATCGGCCAGCTCTTGTCGGCGGGGGCCGACGGCCAACTCCGGCACACTGGCCACTGGCCCGGTGTGCACGGTGAACCCGGCATCAGACAGACCCTTGGCCACCGCCTCGGCCCGGGGCAGACCGATCGAGGTCACATCGTCAGCCGACACTTCGGTGGCCACCACCACGTCGCCCGGCTCGATGCCGTGTACCACCGCCCCGCCCATGCCCACCACAGCCACTGGCCCGCTCTCCGGTTCAACCCGGCGGCTGCGATCCGGCCCCATGCCGGTGCACACCACCTTGGCCTCACCCCGGCTCCCTCTCCGGGCTGCTCGGGCCTCCATGGCCAGCGGGCACCATACGGTCAGGCTCATGCTTCGTTCTCCATGGCCCGCACCCATCGGCCCAGGGCCATCACCGGGAAGACCAGGCGATACAGGTGGTAGCGAATGTAGAAGTCCCCGGAGAAGCCCGTCCCGGTGTACCAGGGCTCGTCCCAGTCACCGTCTCGGCGCTGGTTCTCCACCAGCCAGGCCACTCCCCGCCGGGCTGCGTCGTCGGCCGCCCGGCCACCGGCGATCAACGTCAAAAGCGCCCACGCGGTCTGCGACGGGGTGGACTCCCCTCGGCCCCGCCACTGGTGGTCGGTGTAGGAGCGCATGTCTTCGCCCCAGCCGCCGTCGTGGTTCTGTATCGACTCCAGCCACTCACAGGCCCGCACCACCCGCGGGTCGTCGGTCGGTATCCCCGCGCTGATGAGCGCCGGAATCGCCGCGCCGGTGCCGTAGATGTAGTTGGCGCCCCATCGGCCGTACCAGGATCCGTCGTCTTCTTGCTCTTCGCTCAGCCATTGAATCCCCCGGTTCACAACCTCCCGGTCCACCTTCAGACCCTGCTGGTCGCCGTCCAACTCGCACAGCATTTCAATCACATGGGCGGTCACGTCGGCCGACGGCGGGTCGATGACCTCTCCGAAGTCGCAGAATGGCAGCTCAGCCGCTAGCGGAGAGCAGTTGTCGGCGTCGAATGCCGCCCAGCCGCCATCGGCGCACTGCATCCCCTGAACCCATTCCACTGCCCGGCCAAGTGCCCGGTTCACCTGCCGAGCATCGTTGTGGTGGATTCGCCGCAGGGCCAAAGCCACCTCGGCGGTGTCATCCAGATCGGGGTAGAAGTTGTTCTCGAACTCGAACGCCCACCCACCCGGGGCCAGATGGGGCCGCTGCTCAGCCCAGTCGCCCACGATCTGGACCTCCTGATCCAGCAGCCAGCGGGCTCCGGCTTCCAATTGGGGGTCGTCGGGGTCGACCCCAGCATCGGCCAGTGCGTTGAGGGCCAAACAGGTGTCCCACACCGGCGACTGACAGCACTCCAGCCGCCGCATGTCATCTTCGACAATGGTCCAGGCGTCGAATCCGGCCAGGCCTTGGGCCAGGATCGGATGGTGGAGGGAATATCCCCGGACGTAGAGGGCCAACAGCGAATACACCCATGGGGGCTGAATGCCCCCCCAGCAGCCGTCGGCTTCCTGGCGGGCGATTATCCACTGCTCGGCCCGCCGCAGCGACCACTCCCGCAGCCGCCGGTGTGGGCGATTTTCATAGTGATGCAGAATTCGGTCCAGTCGCTGGAACCGTCGAGCCACCGTGCCGGGCGGGGCGAGCTCTCTCTCCGGCGGGGTGGCCCCGGTTCGGATCTCATCCAGGCTGACATTCATGGAGCGCACCGGGCGATGTGCGCCCACCACGGTCAATGAGACCACGGTCTGGCGAGCCCAGCAGGCGAAGTCATAGATGTTCAGGGGCACCTGCTTGGGGAGAAGAATCACCTCGGGCGGCAGCGCGGGCAGGTCTTCCCAGCGCCAGAGGCCGAACAGCGCCATCCAAATGCGGGTGAACACCCGGCTGCGCTCCAACCCTCCCTCGCTGCGGATGTAGTCGGCCGCTTTGGTCATGTGGTCGGCGTCGACGGGATCGCCCGCATAGCGCAGCGCCCAGTAAGCCTCAACCGTTACCGACAAATCGGCCGGACCCTGGTAGAAGGTGGCCCAGGTGCCGTCGGCCCGCTGGCTGTGCCGGATCCAATTGGCGGTCTGGCGGGTGACCTCCGGGTCGGCAATGCCCAAGAACTCCCTGAGGAACAGGTCTTCGGCCTCGATGGACACATTGGTCTCGAGCTCGTCCTTCCACCATCCCTCAATGTCTTGGAGGCTCAAGAGCCGATCTCGGGCTCGGTCCAGACACTGCTCCGCACCCATCAGAAGTCCCTCCCCACGATGAATTCGGCTAAAGAGCGCATTTCCTCCACTGCTTGCCCCACGACCTCCCGACGCGCCGCCAACGAGTCCAAGGCCGAAACGGCCAGGTCGTAGTGGGCCCGGGCCAGGGCCTGGGTGTGCTCCCGACCGCCCCCCGCCTCTACCAAGGCTCGGGCGGCGTCCACACTCCCGGCATCCCAGTCGGCACGGGCATAGAGATCGGCCAGCTCATCGGCCGCTGAGGTGTCACTGTTGAGAGCGATCACCACCGGCACCGACTTTTTGCGCTCCCGCAGATCGGCCCCCGAGGGCTTCCCGGTGCGCTCGGGGTCGCCCCAGATGCCCAGCAGATCGTCCACCGCCTGAAACGCCACCCCCATGTGGGCGCCGAAATCGGCCATCTCCTCGACAATCTCGCCGTCGGCCCCGGCCAGGATCGCCCCCACCGAAGAGGCGTAGGCCAACAGCGCACCGGTCTTTCCCTGCTCCATGGCCAGGCACTGCTCCAAGGTGACCGAGGGCATTTCCTCGAAGGCCATGTCCATGCTCTGGCCGGCGATCATGGCCGACACCGCCTCGGCCAGGTTCTTGGCTGCTGTGACCCGCGGCGGGGAGGGGTCGGACAGCAGCACCTCGAACGCCAGGGCGTGCAGGGCGTCGCCCACCACCACGCCGACACCGGTGCCGAATTTGGCCCAAACGGTGGGCCGGTGCCGGCGTTCGGCATCGTTGTCGATGATGTCGTCGTGGATGAGCGAGAAGTCGTGGATCAACTCGATGGCCACCGCCCCAGGCACCGCGGTCTCCGAAGGAGCGCCCATGGCCTCGGCCGACAAGATGGCCAGCGCGGGTCGGGTGCCCTTTCCCCGGCCCTTGAAGTGGTATTCAGCGGGCACCCTGAGTTCTTCGCCCAGCCCACCGAGAGCAGAGGCGATGGCCGGGTCGACCAGTTCCCTGGCCCTGCCCAAAATGTCCGGTGCGCCGCTCATGCGCTCAACCTTTCTCGCTCGGCTGCTGATGACTCCGGGTTCAGGTGCTGCCCAGAAATGTCGTCGGATAACTGGTCGGGCGCCGCTGCGGCCAGATCCCGGCTGTGATCCAGCGCGAGCCGGGCCGCATGGTTGCCGGAGCGGACTGCGCCCTCCATGGTGGCGGGCCAGCCGGTATCGGTCCACGCCCCGGCCAAGAACAGGCCGTCGATGGCAGTGGCCGGACCAGGACGGAGCCGCCGGGTTCCAGGACGCCCGGCGAAGGTGGCCCGGTGCTCGCGGGTCACCACCGCGTCCAGCACTTCGGCCTCGGCCGCCAGAGGAAACAGATCCTCCAGAGCCGACCGATAGCGGTCGATCAGCTCGGCCGGCCGGTCGCCGATCTCGTCGAATGCCGCCGACTGCGACACCGCCACCACCTGCTCGTCCCCTCCGGGGTCTGAGGGGCGGTCCGACTCATCCTCGGTCCAGCGGGCGGACTCGGAGCGTTCGAACACGAATTGCACCGGGGAGTCCAGGGCCGCGGCAAAGGGCACGTCCATGATCCGGCGGTCGAACACGAAGTGCACGTTGACGATGGGGGAGATTCCCAGCTCGGCGAGCTCGGATTGGCCGGCCACGGTGCCGGGGGGCAAAAGGGCGTCCACCGCATCGTGGGGGACGGCGAGAATCACCGCGTCAGCGGTCACCCTCTGTCCGTCGGCGGTTACCGCGGGCCCGTCGGCCACCGCCTCCACATGGGCCTGGAGCCGGATGTCACCGCCCCCGGCGGCAATCACTCGGGCTGCTGCATCGCCGTGCAGCGCGCCCAGCGGCACCCGGGTCCATCCCAGATCGCCGCCATCGGCATCGTCGAGGAGCCCGGTGCGAAACACCTTGACCGCCAAGGTCAGCGAGGCATCGTCGGCCCGCAGGTTGATGGTGGGCAGGCAGATCAATTCCCACAGCCCGGCAATGGCCCGATCAGACTCCCCACGGAGTCGGAGCCATTCCCCGAAGCTCATCTCATCGATCTGGGGATCGTCGGGATCGAGTCGGCGCAGGGCCAGTGCGGTGCGAATTGCCCGCAACCGCTCGGTCACCGACAGCGGGCTGTATCCCAAAAGAGACCGGGCCAAATGCAGGGGTGCCGGAGCGCGGGTGCGGAATATCCGTGCCGGACGGCGGCCGGGGCGCAAAACCGACACCGACATCCGGGTCTGCTCTGTCACCTGATCGGTCACCTCCAACCGGTCCAGGAATGCCCGATACTCCGTGCAGCACCGCATGAAGACGTGCTGGCCGTTGTCGTACCAGCGGCCGTCGCGCTGGAACGACCAGGTGGCCCCACCCAGGCGGGGACCCCGCTCATAGAGCGTCACCTGTGCACCGCCGTCCGCTGCGGCCACCGCCGCGGCCAGACCGGCCAGTCCGCCTCCGACCACCGCGATCCGGGGCTTCGTGCCCTGATCGCTCCGCATTGGGGAAGGGGCCGGGCTCACGTAGTGACCCCAGCCAGGCTGCGAAGAGCCACTCTGAGCTTCTCCCCGGTTGACAGCGACATCCGCCTCTCCAACACCGCGGTGGGCGTCTCCGCGATGCGAGCCAGCAGGCGGTGGTAGATCCCGGCCATCGCCCCGGTGCAGGCCCGGCTGCGGTGATCCAGCACGTCGAGCAGCTTAAGACCCTCGGCGAAGTGCCTTTCGGCTCGCTCGGCCTCGAACGCCACCAGCTCCCCCACCGCGTCGGCGGGGCCGGTCAGGTCGGGAGCGCAGCCGAACCGCTCGATGTCGGCGGTGGGCAAATACACCCGGCCCATGCCCCGGTCTTCCACGATGTCGCGCAGGATGTTGGTGAGCTGAAGGGCCACGCCCAGCACGTCGGCCAGCTCGGCGGCTCTATCAGGATCGCCGCGGGCGCCGAACACCCCCAGCGATAGGCGGCCCACCGATCCGGCCACCAGACGGCAGTACTCCTCGGTTTCGTCGATGGTGGCGTATTCCTTGCCGACCGCGTCCTGCTCGCACCCGGCGACGATCTCGTTCAGCGCCGCGGCGGGGATCGGGAAGCGGTCGATGGCGTGGCGCAGGCCCACCAGCACCGGATCATCGGGGTCGCTGACACCGCCGGCGGCCAAGGTGTCGATGTCGGTCCTTATCTCCGCCAGTTCGGCCAGCTTCTCATCCTGGGGCAGCGGGCCGTCGCCCACATCGTCGATGCGTCGGGCCATGGCATACAGCGCCGACATGGCCTGTCGCTTCGATTTTGGCAACAGCCGTATCCCGTAGGAGAAGTTGCGGGCCTCGGTCCGGGTGATCTCCTCGCACCGTTGGAGCGCTTCGGCCGTCCTCATCGTCGCCTCCAGCGCGCCGCGAAGCCCTGCGCCGCCCGAACCGGGGCGGCCTCGGTCACCTGGCGGGGGGTGACGAGGCGGGTCAGATGGTATGCAGTGCGGGCTTTCGACGGGGTCCGCAGCTTTCTCAAAACGTCGTGTTCGGCGCTGGCAATGGCGTCCAACGCGGCCAATCCTCCGGCGGCATAGCCGGCCACGGTCACCTTGGCCCATCCGCTGAGGGAGGACACCAGCGGCCTTCCCCGGCCAAGCAGCCCTCGCGCGCTGTCGCACTGGTGGGCCACCAGCCGCTTGAGCGGGCCCGATGCCCGGTCAGCACCGAGATCGGCCTCATCCACGCCGAAGCGGGCCAGTTCGTCGGCCGGGAAATAGATGCGTCCCTTCTCGGTGTAGTCCTCGCCGATGTCTTGTAGATGCTCCACCAATTGCAGGCCAGTGCACACCGCATCGCTGAGAGCGATGCGCTCAGGGGTGGCCGCGCCGAAAATCGCCAGAACCAGCCGGCCCACGGGGTTGGCCGACAGCGAGCAGTACTCGGCCAACTCGGCCTGGGTTTGATAGCGGTGCTTGCGCTGATCGAGCCGGTTGGCCTCGATGAGCGCCAAGAACGGCTCGTCGTCTATATCCACGTCGGCCAATAGCGGGGTGAGCTGGACCATTACCGGGTTGGTGGCTTCGCCAGTGCGGGCCCGAGCGAGTTCCGCCTCGATCCAGTCCAATGCAGCCAGCCGGTCGCCCTCATACTCGTCGCCGATGTCGTCGACAAGCCGGGCGAACCCGTAGACGGCCAGCAGATGCCCCCGAGGGCGCGCCGGTAATGCTCTGAGCACGACCGGGAAGTTCTCGCTTCCCTTCTGGACCATTATCGAGTTCAGGTCGAACCCGACTTCAGCTTGCACAGCACCCCCGCTGTTATCTTGGCGAACCCGCTGGTCAGCGGGCTAACCGAGCCATCCTTGACTATGTCCTGACAATCGTTACCCAATTGCAAACAAAAGAGTGACCATCAGGTCATCTTTTTGTACGCGCTCAATCCGGGGCTGTCAAGGCAATGACGGCTCCGGAGTCTTCGAATTTGGGACGATCGGCAAAGCGGCCCATTAGACCCTCGGCGAAAATGTGGGCGATGGCGTCCATGATGAGTGCCCCGGCGAGCCGGTGCCCCCGAGGATCGTCAGACAGAGCTTCTCCCAGTCGCTCGGCCAAACGCCAGAACACCCGCTGGGCGGCGGCGGCATGCTCCACTTGGCCCTGCACCGAGCGCTTGGCCACTTCCAGCATGATGGGCAGGCCGGGCAGAAGCGCCTCGGCTAGGCGACGGGTGAGCTCTTGGCGGCTCAATCCGACCTGGCCGTCGATCGAGGCAGAGAATTCCTCGGCGGTGTTGTCCACTACCGCCTCCACCGCTCGGAAGAACAAGTCCTGTTTCGAGCGGTAGTGGCGGTAGAAGGTTCCCTTGGCCACACCGGCCTGGGTGCAGATGTCGGCCACGCTCACCTCGGTGTAGCCCCTCAAGGCGAACTCTTGAATGGCCACGTCTCGCAACTGCTCGCCGCTGTCGGCCAGATGGGCCACTTCAGCGTGATCGAGGTTCTCCGCGTCCATGATCCGGGCGATATGGCGCAGCGGCAGGCGATGGCGCTCTCGCAGCTCCCTGATCTGCTCGACCGCTTCAGCGTGGCGCTGGCTGTAGAGAAAGCGGTTGGCGGCGGCCCGCCGGGGCGCGGGCAGCAGACCCAGCCGCCGATAGTGGTGGATGGAGGCGGCCGGCACTCCAGTGCGGGCTACCAGCTCGCTGATGGGGAACTCGGCGAGAGGACCCATGCCTCCACTCTTATTCGGTCGACCATCCCACCGCCAGCGCGTCTTCGAATCTCATAGCCGGAAGTGGCTACTCCTGTTCGGCAATCTCGATGGCCTCTTCGAAGCTGGTGCCCTGCTCGATGAGGTTGCGGTACTTCATCACGTGGCGAGGCCGGTTGAAGCCAAGCACGCCCACCAGTCGGCCAGCTCGGCCGTAGAGGGCAGCGAAGCGCCGCTCTTTGGTCGATCCGGTGATGATGCGCACCTCGTCGTCGGGCCGGGCCCGTCCCGCCAGCTGGATCTTGCGGTCGTACTGGTCGCTCCAGAACCAGGGCACCGGGGCATAGGGCTGGGCCTCCTCGTCGGAGGCCAGCAGGCGGAGCGCAGCATGCTGGCCCTGGGCAATGGCGTTGTCCCAGTGCTCCACCCGCATGGTCTCGCCGAACAGGGGGTTGGGCCAGCGGGCCACGTCCCCGGCGGCGGCGATGCCCGGGGCAGCCAGGCAGGTGTCGTCGCACACCACCCCGTTGTCCAACTCCAACCCCGAACCCTCCAGCCACTCGGTGTTGGGAGCCACCCCGATGCCCACCACCACCACATCGGCGTCAACCGTGGTGCCGTCGCTCAAGTTCACCCGCTCCACCCGGCCATGGCCGTCGAAGCCGTCGACGCCGACGCCGAGGCGCAGGTCCACCCCGTGGTCCCGGTGGACATCAGCGCACACCGTGCCGATCTCGGTGCCCAAAACGCGGCCCAGCGGCACCGGGAGGGCCTCGATCACCGTGACCTCCAGGCCCCGCTCCCGGGCGGTGGCCGCCACCTCGGCGCCGATAAATCCGGCGCCCACCACCGCTACCCGCTGGGGGGAGGCCTCCAACTCAGCCCGGATGGCCAGGCAGTCGTCGAGGCCTCGCAAGGTGTAGATGCCGTCGAGGCCGTTGGTGGGCAGCTCCCGACACCGGGCCCCGGTGGCGATGAGAATGCCGTCGGCGGTAACCGTTGAGCCGTCGTCGAGTGTCACGGTCCGGCTGGCCACGTCAAGCCCGGCGGCCCGGCGGCCCAGCCGCCAGTCGGCGTTCAGATCTTGGAGCGATTCATCGTCGGACAGCGCGATGCGGTCTTGCTCCCATTCCCCGGCGAGGAGCTGTTTGGACAGGGGAGGCCGGTCGTAGGGCTGGTGGGGCTCATCGCCGATGATGGTGATGGCCCCGTCGAATCCTTCTCGCCGGAGCGCCTCCGCCGCTCGGGTTCCCGCCAGCGAGGCTCCGACAATCGCTAATGAGCGCAGCGGGCGCCTACTCCTCGGCGACGGAGATGGCTTGCTTGGGGCAGCGTTGGACCGATTCGTTCACTCGCTCGCGGGCCTCATCCCCAGGGGTCTCGTTCAGCAGGTACAAGAAATCGTCGTCGCGCACCTCGAAAATGTCAGGAGCGACCTGCATGCAAATGGCGTTGCTCTCGCACAGGTCGTAGTCCACGACCACCCGGTATCCCATCGGATCCTCCCATCTCCCAGAAAGACACCCCGACCCTACCCAACCAACCCCCACCTAGTCACCATCGGGCCTCGTGTCAGTTACAAGCAGTGGTGTTGGGTGTAGGTGCGGATTTCTTGGCGGGCGGTGGCTACTGCTTCTTCTAGGGCGAAGGCTTTGCTGAACAGTTCTTGGAGGTCTTCGATCTCGTCGATCTCCCGGGAGGCGTTGGCCACGGTGGTGACCGCCTCTCGGATGTCGGGGGGGGCGGCGTCCTCCAAGGCATCTAACTGAGCTAATTCCTCCTCCCCTTCGGCGGGTCGCATCCCCACCCCGTCCTCAGCCAACTCACAAAACGCCACAACGTCCCCCCTGTCCTCCCCCCCACAAGCCCCAACCAGCACCAAGAACGACAAGACCACCATCGCCAGGGCTAGAGGAAGCGTTGGCTTTCTCCGGTGGGGTCGCGAATCCAGGCGGCCCGGGGGGTGGCGCCGGAGGCGGACCTGGCTGCTCCGACAGCCAGGCCGCCGTAGAGCGACAGGACCCGCCGGGCTGCCGGAAGTTCCGCCATCCCGCCGCCCTGACGCGCGCCCAGCCATGGTCAAGAGGTGGGCTTGTCGGCGCCCACGATCCACATGGCGTAGTACTGGGCCCCGCCGCCGTAGGCGTGTCCGAAGGCTTTGCGGGCGCCGTCTACCTGGTGATCGCCAGCCATGCCCCGCACCTGGAGGGCGGCTTCGGCAAAGCGGATCATGCCCGAGGCCCCGATGGGGTTGGAGGAGAGCACCCCTCCGGAGCAGTTCACCGGGAGGTCCCCGCCGTCGAGATGGGTGGCGCCTTCCTCTACCAGCTTCCAGCCGTCGCCGATCTCGCAGAACCCCAGGCTCTCCAGCCACATGGGCTCGTACCAGGAGAACGGCACGTAGATCTCCACTGCGTCGATCTCGGCTCGCCGATTGGTGATTCCCGCCTGGGCGAACACGTCGTCGGCGCAGTCCCGGCTGGCCTGGGGATTTACCTCGTCGCGTCCGGGAAAGTTGTTGGCCTCGCTGCGCAGGGCCGCGCCGTGGATCCAAGCCACCGGCTTGGTGGAGGCGTCTCCAGCGGCCTCGTCGCCCAGCACCAGCGCGCAGGCACCGTCGGACGACGGACAGGTTTCAGAGAACCGGATCGGCTCCCACAGCATGGGCGATTCCACCACTTGGTCGAAGGTCAGGTCTTTCTGCTGGAGGTGGGCATACGGGTTGCGCAGGGCGTGCTGGCGGTCTTTGAACGCCACCATGCAGCCGATCAGCTCGGGGGCGTTGGTTCGGGCCATGTACTGGCGGATGATGGGCGAGAAGTAGCCGCCAGCCCCGGCGTTGATCGACACCGAGAACGGCTGGGGCAAAGACAGCGCCCAGGTGGCGTTGGACTCCGACTGCTTCTCAAACCCCAGGGTGAGCACCCGGCGATGGATGCCAGCTTGCACCAGCGAGGCGGCCACCACTGCGGTAGACCCGCCCACTGATCCTGCGGTGTGGACTCGCAGCAGCGGCTTGCCCACCGCTCCCAGCGCCTCAGCCAGGAACAGCTCGGGCTGCATGACACCTTCGAAGAAGTCGGGGGCCTTGCCCACCACCACGGCGTCGATGTCGTCCCAGCCCAGCTCGGCGTCCTCCAGCGCCCGGTAGGCGGCCTCCCGAACCAAACCGGGCAGCGACACGTCGCCTCGGGTGGTCTGGTACTTGGTCTGGCCGACCCCCAGTACCGCGGTGCGCTCGGCCATCACTCCCCCTCCATCACACACACCAGGTTCTGCTGGAGGTAGAGACCCGACGCGGCGTGGCCCAGCACCCGGTCGGCTCGCTCGTCGTGAATTTGGGCGGCCGCATCGGCGATGCGCATGAGGCCGGCGGCCATCATGGTGTGGCCGGCCAATGCCCCGCCTTTGGCGTTGACGGCAGTGCCGTTGCCCAATCCCAGCTCAAGCTCCAAGATGTGCTCTTGGGTGGTGAACGGGGCGGCCAGCTCCGCGACATCCAATCGATCGTTGCCCGCCCCGGAGTTGACCGCTACCGCCTGCGCGCTGGGCGCTCTTGTGAGGTCGCGCACCCCGGGCTGGTGGGGGTCGATGCGATGGTCAATCCCTCGGATCCACGCGGGCCGCTCGCACAGCTCTCGGGCCCGGTCGCCGGCGGCCAGCACCACGGCTACGCCTCCGTCGGCGGAGGCCGCGCAGTCGCTGGGCCGCAGCGGATCGGCGATGGGCGCCTCAGCCAACACGCCTTCGACAGTGGCGTCAGCCGACGATCGCACCGCCAGCGAGTTGTCGGCCGCGCCGTTGAGGCTGCGAACGGCGATCTCGGCCAGGCGCTGCTCACTCACCGCCCCGGACTCCAGCATGATGCGAGCCTGAAGCGCGGCCAAGGAGAAGGCGTCGGGCCACAGCGGCCCCAGGTAGTAAGGGTCGAGCTGGGTGGAGAGCACATCGCGCAGCGATCCGGGCGACGACTTTCCGTAGCTGTACACCAGCGCGGTGTCCACCCCGCCGATCTGGAGCTTCACCCAAGCCTCGTACAGGGCCCAGGCACCGTCCATCTCCACGTGGCTCTCGCTGATGGGGGGAATCGCTCCCACCGCGTCCAGGGTGTGGACGAACGAGAACGCCTGCCCAGCCAGAAAATCGCTGCTTCCCGAGCAGGTGAAGCCGATGTCGTCTTGGGTGAGGCCCACCGCGCCCCGGGCCTCGTTGATGATCGGCACCATCAGCTCCACCTCGGTGGTGTGGGTGAGCGCCTTCTCCTGGTGCTGGGCCACCGAGACCACGGCGATGTCGCGCATCAGCCCTGCTCTCCGGCCGCGGCTTGCTTGGCGTGCCAGGCGTTGGTGCCAGCCGCCGTCACCGGGATGTCGGGCTCGCCGGTGGGCTCCCAGTGCAAGATGTTCTCCGCGGTGCGGCCCAGCTCGTCGTCGGGCTTCCACACCGCCCGCACCCGCATTCCCATGCGCACCTCAGAGGTGTCGATCCCGGCCACCAAACCCAGAAAGCCGATGTCGGCGCCGTCGAGGTGGATCCAGGCGCTCACATAGGGAATCTCCAAATCGTCCCGGCCCGGAATGGGCAGCCGGGTCACACAGAAGCCCCCCACATGGCCGGTGTCGGGCAATTCCACATAGTCGGGGGTGGCCGCGCCGTGGCGGGGGTCCACCCCCCGAGGGGGCACGAACACCGCCCCGTCGACCGGAGACCGCTGTCCGAGGATCTTGCGGTCGGCGAAGGCGTTCAGATACCCCGAAGAAGCCGAACCGGGGATGAAGTCATAATCCAGGCGGATGGGGGTTCGCACCGACCGCACCGGCTCTACGTCGGCCAGTTTCTCGGGCAGGCTCACCTCGCCCGACAAAGCGGTGGGGGGGATGCTCGGATCAGCGCTCATCAGTCGGCTCCCTCGGGCACAAAGCCCTCAAGGTCGGCGATGTGGCCTTCTCGCTCCGGCCGCCATCGGGCCGTCACCCGCATCCCCACCGACAGCCCTTCGGGGCCATCCACCAGAAGTCCGTGGACCATAGGGGTGTCGGCCCCGTCCAAACGGATCAAGCCCAGGCCGTGGGGCTGGTCCCACGGGGACTGGGACCGGGGCGGATCCACCCAGGTCCAGCTCATCAGCTCCCCGCTCTGGCCCACTTCCACCAGGTCGGTCAGGGGCTCAGAGCTCTCCGGATCGTACTCGGTGGGCGGGCACAGCACCGTCCCGTCGGGGCGGCGAATGCCGAGGATGATCCCCTCTCGCAGACCAGTCAAAAAGGCGCCGATCACCGGGCCGGTGGTCCGGGTGAAGGGGTACTCCAGAACCAAATCAGCCCGAAGCCGCTCCGCCACCGACTTAGCCCTCCCCGTCTACCGAGATGGTGCCCGCGTCGGTGTCGATGACCACCGTGGCCCCGTCTGCCGGCTCTTCACCGTCGAACTCCACGCCCATAAGACAAGGGATCTGGAAGTCTCGGCTGATGATGGCCAAATGGCTCTCGATGTCGCCCGACCGGCACAGGATTCCGGCCAGATCGGCCTCAATGGGAGCCAGGAACGTAGCCCCGGCGTCTTTCACCAGCGCCACCGTCTCAGAGGCGACATCGTCGCCAGCGTCGAGCACCGCGATCACGTCGTCCGGCGTGTTGAATCGCATCAGCCGGCCCTGGCCGGAGATGCCCGAGAAAACCGGGCTGCCCCGGCCCACAATTTCGCCCATCAGAACTCGATGACCTGGCGCACAACCTCGCCGTTGCGCACCGCCTCGAGGGCCGGATTGATCTCGTCAATGGTGATGCGCCGGGTAATCATGCGCTCCAAGTCGAGCTTGCCGTTCTTCCACAGCCGCAGCAGTCGGTGGAAGTCGCTGCGCGCATCGGTGCCGCCGTAGTAGGAGCCCACCAGGGTCTTCTCGTTGTAGAAGAGCTCGAAGGCACTGAAAGAGACCATCTCCTCCATGCGGCCCACCCCCACGATGCAGCAGGTGCCGCCCCGCCGGGTCATGTCGTAGGCGGTGCGCATGAGGGCGGGCACGCCGACGCACTCCAGGGCGTAGTCGAATCCGTCGCCGCCAGTGATCTCGTTCTTGGCCCCCTCCAGGTCTTCGGGAAGCACCGCGTGGGTGGCCCCGAAGGAGATGGCCTCGTCGAGCTTGGCCGGGTTCTTGTCCACCGCCACGATCTCGGCCGCCCCGGCGATCCTGGCGCCCTGAATGGCGGCCACGCCGACCCCTCCGGCGCCGATCACCAGC
>JAJECA010000008.1 GCA_022822265.1 Acidimicrobiia bacterium
GGTGGCGAAGTAGAGGTTGAGCATGGTCACCCGGTACTGGTCTTGGGCCAGATAGCGGATCTGGCTGGTGTACCACTCGGGCAGCTCCCACTCGGGCACCACGTTGAACACGTTCCACACCGGCAGGGTGGAGATGACCGCATCGCACTCGATCACCTCGCCCACGTCCCAGTCGTTGGGCACGTTGGGCTCATGGGGAATGGACACCCCGACCACCGCCCCGTTCTCAATCAGAACGCGTCCGGCTGCGGTCTTCATTCGCAGCTCGCCGCCGTGCTCGGTGAAGCCGTCGGCCAAGTCTTGCCACATGCCGTCCCAGCCCTGGCCGGGCCAGCAGGAGTAGGCGGCCATGTGCCGCTCCTCGTAGTGCATCTTGCGCACCCAGAGGTTGTCGCTGGCCGAGTGGTCGTACCACTCGTCGGTCATGCACTCCAGAACAGCGATGAACTCATAGAGGTCGTAAACGCCCTGGTCGGAGGTGTACTGGGCCAGCCACTCCCGCATGGGACGGTCGTCCCACTCCTCCAGTTCGTCCCACGTGCTCTCGGTGATGGCCTTGATGACCTTTTTGACTTCGGTCTTGTCGGGGTAGCGGTCTCGGATCGATCCCCAGGTCTGGGTGTCGTTGTCCCAGATCGGCATGTCGTGGGACACCTCGCCGTGAATGAGCTCCTTGCCGACGTGTTCGAACACCTTGGTCAGACCCGAGCCGGGGTCCTCGATGAGGTGCCCGCCGAGGTTCACCTTGAAGCCCTCGTCGTCCACCGCCAAAGCCCGTCCGCCCAGGAAGGGGGATCGCTCCAATAGGGTGACCGACTTGCCTTCAGCGGCCAGAAGCGCCCCGGCGCTCAGTCCGGCTGCCCCGGCGCCGATGACGACAACGTCGCATTTGGTCATGAGGGGATACTAAGAGCGGGCGGCGTTGGGAGGCACGTTATGAAGTCGGCCGCTCAGCGGGCCGCGATCCCACTGAGCGCATCCACTGTGGCTTGCGGGCCGACGTCGTCGCCGACGTGGGCACCGGTTAGCAGCACGATTGGGAGGTCGACGCCCGCAGCCCGGTAGGCGGCAATTCGCTCGGCCAGCATGTCGGGTCCGAGGGCGCACTGTGCCAGCACGGCCTCATCGGGTACCAGCGAGAGGGCCTTGGCCCGGTCGCCCTCCTGCCAGGCCTCGGCGACCTCGGGCAGGTTGTCGAAGGTGCCAACGAATGCGGGCTGATGGGTAGGAACCATTGCGTAGGCCAGCACTTGACGGCGCATTCGCTCCAGGGCTTGTTCGGGATCGGGGCCGGCGTAGGCCCAGAACGACAGAACGGTGGCCACGTCGCCGGGATTGCGACCGGCCTCGGTGGCTGCGGTTTTGGCGATCTCTTGCTTGGGGCCAACTTCCCCTGGCGGGCACCACGTCATGAACACTGCATCGGCTATCTCGCCAGCCACAGCCAGCATGCGGGGGTTGATGGCCCCTAGCCAGACGGGCACATCTACCGCGGGCAGGTCGAGCCGGAAGCCGCGTGATCGGAACCGGGGGCCGTCGTGGTTCAGCTTCTCGCCGGCCAGTGCAGCCCGGAGCAGGCCGATGAACTCCCGCACCGTGGCTAGGGGTTGCTCAAAGTCACCGCCGTGCCATCGCCCGACCACGATGGGGCTGCTGGCCCCGATGCCGGCCACTATCCGGCCGGGAGCCAGGGAGGCCAAAGTGGCGAATCCCATGGCGGTGAGGGCGGGGGAGCGGGTGTAGGCGGCCACGATGCCCGAGCCCAGCTTGATGCGCTCGGTGCGGGCGGCCATGGACCCCAGGGTGGCGAACACCTCGGGACCGGCCACCTCGCCTACCAGCGCGGTGTCGATTCCGGCTTGTTCGGCGTGTACGACCAGGTCGGTTAGCCAGCCGATGGAGAGGCCGTCTTCCACCGGCATGGTGATGGCGACCGGGGAGTCGGTCATGGCTTGAGGGCGTTTGCGGTAGAGCTAGCCGGCGAAACGGTTGTGGAGCTCGTCGGCCAAAGGCTGGTTCTCGGCGTTGTCGGGGTGGGGGAGCCACTCCTCGCCCACCGACAGGTAACGGGTGGCCAACTCAATCAGCGGGCCGTGGGCCTTGTCGGGGGGAATGAAGTTCCACTTGAGCCACGGCTGGGTGTCGGGATGGCTGGGATCTTCCATCACCAGGGGGATGTCGGCATCGCGCACCCCGTCGATCATGGTGTCGAAATCGTCGGAGCAGAAGGCTATGTGGTGGACGTACTCGCCCTTCTTGGCCAACACCTTGTCGGGCCAGTGACCGGGTTCAGCGGGCGACCAGAGTTGGATGGACACTCCGGTGGGGTCGGGGTTTTGGAACGTGACCCACGCCATGGGGGTTCCGTCCATGTCGTCGGCACCCTCTCCCCGGGTGACCTTCATGGTGTGGCCCGGAGCCAGCACCTCGAGGATCTGGCGCCAGTCCTCCTCGGCTTGGGCTAGGTCTTTCACCAGCAATGAGATGTGGTCGATATGGATGCCCATGTTGTTGTCGGTCTCCTCGGTAATCTCTACGCAGCCAGATTCTCGATGATGGTGGCGTTGGCCAGTCCGCCACCCTCGCACATGGTCTGAAGCCCGTAGCGGCCGCCAGAGCGCTCCAGCTCATTGAGCAGCGTGGTCATGATCCGGGCACCGCTGGCTCCCAGGGGGTGGCCGAGGGCGATGGCCCCGCCGTTCACGTTTACCTTGTCCATGTCCACGCCGGTTTCCTTGGCCCAGGCCAGCACCACTGAGGCGAAGGCCTCGTTGCACTCGAACAGGTCGATGTCGTCCAGACCCATGCCGGCCCGTTCCAGCACCTTGGCGGTAGCCGGGATGGGGCCGGTGAGGATGAGTACCGGGTCGCTGCCCACCACCGCCATGGTGTGGACTCGGGCCCTTGGGGTGAGGCCGTGGTCAGCCACCGCCTTCTCAGAGGCGATGAGCAGCGCGGCCGATCCGTCGGTGATCTGGCTGGAATTGGCCGCGGTCAGCGGGCCGTGCTCGGAGAAGGGGCGCAGCTTGGCCATCTTCTCCATGGAGGTGTCGGGCCGGATGCCCTCGTCGCGGGCGCATTCGTCCACCGCCAGCACTTCCCGCTCGAAGCGGCCCTCTTCCCAGGCCCGGGCCGCGTTCTGGTGGCTGCGCAGGGCCAGGCCGTTCATATCCTCCAAGGTGACGTCCCAGCGCTCGGCAATCAGATTGCCGCCCCGGAACTGGTGGACCTCCTCGTCGCCAAAGCGATTGGCCCAGCCGTCGCCGTCGAACGGATAGCGCATGCCTAAATCGGGGCCCACGTCGCCCTGGCTGTTGAGGTGTATGAGGCTCATGACCTCGACGCCGCCGGCCACCACCAGGTCTTGGGTGCCCGACATGATGCCCTGGGCGGCAAAGTGCACCGCCTGCTGCGAGGATCCGCACTGACGGTCGATGCTGACTGCCGGTACGTGCTCGGGCAGCCCGGCCGACAGCCAGGCGTTGCGGGCCACGTTGAATGCCTGGGCGCCGATCTGGCCCACGCAGCCCATGATGCAGTCGTCCACCGCGGCCGGGTCCACGCCGGTGCGGTCGATCAGCCCGCTCAAGATGTTGGCGCCCAGGTCGGCCGGGTGGAGGTGGCTCAGCCCGCCGCCGAAGCGGCCCATGGGGGAGCGAACTGCGTCGATGATGTAGGCGTCAGCCATGTCTGTGCTCCTGTTGATTCTCTTGGTCTAGTTCTCTTGGTTTGATTCTCTTAGTCTTCGATCTGGCTCGGACCTCGGTCCTACTTCTAGCGGCAGATCTTTGCCATTCAGCCCACAGCCCGCTCAGCAGCAGCCACGGTGTTGGCCATAAGCATGGTACGGGTCATCGGCCCCACCCCGCCGATTCGAGGCGAAAGCCAGCCCGCCACCTCGGCCACGTCGTCGTCCACATCCGACACCAGCTTGCCGTCGGCGAAGCTCACCCCGGCAGCCACCACTGCCGCGCCCGGCTTGACCATGTCGGCCTTCACCATGCGGGGCGCCCCGGCGGCAGCGATGAGGATGTCGGCGTTCTTGGTGTACCTAGAGATGTCGCCCGCCCCGGTATGGACCACGGTAACTGCGGCATTGGCGTTGGGTCGCTTCAGCGACAGCAAGTTGGCCAGCGGCCTTCCAATGGTGAGACCCCGGCCGATGATCACCACATGCTGGCCGGCGATGGGAATCTCATAGCGCTCCAACATGAGTTGAATGCCCCGCGGTGTACAGGCCAACGGAGCATCCACCCCCTGCACCAGCCGCCCCAAGTTCACCGGGTGCAGCCCGTCGGCGTCCTTCTCCGGCAACACCCGCAACAGTGCCGTCTCGTAGTCCAGTTGGTCGGGAAACGGGTACTGCATGATGTAGGCGTCCACCGCCGGATCGGCGTTGAAGTCGTCCACCACAGCATCGACCTCTTCCTGGGTGGCGTCGGCAGGCAGATGCACCTCCCGAGACCCCATCCCCAGTTCCTCGCTGTCACGGTGCTTCATGGCCACGTAGTTGGCCGACGGTCCATCGTCGCCCACCAACAGCGTGCCCAACCCCGGGGTTACCCCCTTCTCAGCCAGCGCAGCAATCCGCTCGCGCAGCCCTTCCTTGATCTCAGCCGACAGCATTTCGCCGTCCAATTTGATAGCAGTCATCGCCCGGAATTCTCTCGCAAACGCTGCGGTTTCACAATGACCTACTAGCTAACTGTCATTTGGGCTTGCAGGACTGGGTCGGTCGCGCAGCTAGGCGGGGTTTGGGATGACGATTCGCTCGTCGTCGAAAACGGCTACCAGCTCGAGGCGACCTCCCATGCTTTCGATAGCCGCGCGGTAGGTGGACAACAGATTGTCGCCTGCGGCTTCCATGGCCGAGATCGAAGCCTGGGTGCGCTCGAGTCGCTGGGCCAGCTCGACCTGGGTCATCTCGCGGTGCCGACGGAGTTCGGCCAGGTTTAGAGCCACGGCATCTGCTCTGGCCTCTTCCTTGATGGCGTCGATGCGAGCGCGGCGCTCAGGGCTAATTTCGCCTGCAATATCGCTGAACTTGCGGCTTCCCATGTGAGATTCCTTTCTAGTCGGTGTCTTTGATCAGGCCATCGGCGGCCAGTTCCCCCAGATACTCCTCGTAGAGGTGCTCGGCCTGCGGAATGGCCTCCGCGTACCAACGATCCCACTGGCCGCTCTTGTCGCCCCCGATAAGGAGGATCGCTTCACGTCGAGGGTCGAATAGGAACAAGATCCGGAAGTTCTTGGCTATGCCACGCGGTCTCAGTTCTTTCATGTTGTGAAGCTTCGATCCCTTGACCCGATCCGCATATGGACGGTTCAACTCTGGACCTTGTTCGGCGAGGAGCTCAACGACGGCTATGACTTCGTCGGCTTCCGGCTCAGTGAGTCCACCAAACCAGTCAGCGAATTCATCGGTACCGTTGACTTCCCATGCCGCTTGGATAGTATAGAGGGAAACCTATATAGATACTAATCTATAATGTGACTCGATCGTCTCATATCACTCCGCAGTATTCGGGAAGTGAAGCCTGTTCCCTCTCCGCTTGACGATGTCCAGTTTTGGGAGGTTGAGAGTTGGAGGCTGGTCTGATCCGACGTTGGCAAGCGCAATGCGCTAGGCGGCGACAGCTTCCGTTGGCCCCCGAGCACGACTTCGGCCAGTTGCGCGGGGTGGGGATTTCAGCTTGGGTCGCCCGGTACCGTCCTTAATCACCGCGTAGCCGTGTTTGTGGACTTTCTTATGGCACTTGGGGCATAGCAACACCAGATTGGTGATGTCGGTAGGGCCGCCGTCGTCCCACCAGATGATGTGGTGGGCGTCGCAGGCGCTGGCTCTCATGCCGCAGCCGACGCATTGCTTGTCGCGGGCGACCAGGGCGAGCTTTTGGGCGGCTGTGGCGGCCCGCTGCTTTCTGCCCATGTAGAGGGGCTGGCCGTCGGCGGCGAAAATGGCGGGCACGATGCCGGCGTCGCAGGCGATGTGGCGGAGTTCGTCGATGTCGATGGGGGTGCTGTCGATGAGCCCGGCGTTCTTGAGCTGGCCGCTGAGGGTGTCGTAGTCGACCGAGACGATCAGTGTCGTAGCTTGTGGAGCAATTTCGGAGCCGACGTCGTGACCCTCGGAATCATCGCTGGACACAGCGTCCGGGTCACCGACGGGGCCGCAACCGTTGCTGTTGGAGTTGGCATCGGAATTATCAACTCGGGACGGTCGTTGGGTGATGAGCGCGACCAGGGCATCGGCGTTGCGCTGCTCATGAGTACGGTCGCTCCCAGACCTGGCATCTTCGCGGAAGATGCGATCGCTCAGATCAAAGAGCGCTGACTTGACCCGCTCCCCGGCGATGCGATCGAACTCGGCGTGCAGAACGACCATGTCGTCATCGCCGTCAAACACTTTGCCGCTGCGCCGCTCCCGCTGGCGCTCATGGCGGGTCAACCCGTCGTCGGCCCGTCGCTGGTCTTCGCTGCGGGCCACAGTCTTTTTGAACTCATCGAGGTCCTCAGAAATGGCCACGACGACCAACTCCAACTCCTCGTCTTTGGACAGCGGCGCCCGCAGATGCGACTCGCCCATCACTCGGGCATGATCAATCGAAATCCACCCCTGCTTGGCAGCCTCCAACGTGTCGGGCAACGCCTTGAGAGCACTTGAGGCCTTGGCCTGTTGACGGGCCTTGTGGCGACCGAGCCCAAATTGACGGCAAAGTTCCTCAACCGCGTCCTGCCCCTCCAGATCCCCAAACCGGCCCAGCAGCGCGGCCAAATACCCATCCAGCTGCCGCCGGGCACTGTCAGCCTGAAGGATCAACTTGACCACTTCACCCGACCCCAGCCCATCAAATTCAGCCAGCTGAACATCCACGGTGGGTCTTTCGCCGCCTCGTGGCCCGCCTCGGTCCTTTGTAGTATTTCCCCTGGTGAGGGTACCCAAATCCATGCCCCAAGTCTACCGAGGCCAGTGACAGTATCCCCGCGGTAGTTAGGTTGGGGGCAAAGGCTTATGGCCGCGTTGTGGTCGGTGGTCATCCATAGCTCTTGCGGAGATACCGAGTCCGATAGCAGCAGCTCCCGCTACTGATGCTGCAGTCAACAGCCCAGTCACCATTCGATTCCGATCATCAGCCTGCATGCACTTCTTGACGACAACGCTCGGGACATCCACCTTCCCCCACATTGCCGCTAGTACGCCACAGTCAGATTCGAGTTCGTTGGCCACTTCGTTCACTCTCTCTGCTGCTACGAACAGTGCTATCGACACTAGAGCGGTGATCGCTGTGAACCAGATGGCGAGGCTCTTGAGGATGTTGCGCTTCCAGCGCAATTCATATTGGTAATTGTCATGGGGCGAATCTGGTCCGACCACTGGGCATCCTTCGTCTAGCGGAAGTCGTGGAGTTTGCAATGAGCACCGGGTGGCCAGCGCGCGGATTGGCTTTGACTATGTGGGCACACCTGAGCGCTCAGCACGGTGGTTTAGGTCATCGTTGCAGACTCTCCTTCGTCTTGTGGTCAGATGACAATGAATGTGAGACAATTATGATGATATCGTGACAATAGTGCATGTGGTTAACAAGTGGTTCGCCCCCGTTCTCTTTGCCTTGCTCCTTTTCGCTGTCACCTTGGCCATGCCGCCAGCAGCTGCCCAGACACTTGGCGATGTAGCGGCCCGAGATCGGCTGATTGCCGAGCAAGAGAATCTCTTGAATGTCTATAGATGTCGTTTCGGAGTCGACACCCAAATTGTGCCCGGAGGCTGTGCCGCAGGTACGCCTGTCCAGCCACCTGCCAGCCCACTGGTGTTCAAGGGCACTCCTACAGCGCATGAGTTGCGTACACGCGACGAGTTGATCATTTCTCAGGAGGATCTGCTGAATGCCTACCGATGCCGTTTCGGAGTCGACACCGAAGTCGTGCCGGGTAAGTGCAGCCCTCAACCGCAGATCCAGCCTGATCAACAACAAGGAGCACAACCAGATTGGACCATTTGGCACCCAGCTGACTGGACAAGCGACCTAGGAGAGCACTACCGCTCCGCAGGAGTCGTTGCAGATGAGGTTCGAGGCAGGTACCCGGCCAACACCGACAAGCCGATAATGAGAGTGCAGTGCAATCCTGACAACACGCTCTATGTCTATGTGTGGGCTGGTGGTCAAGTATTCCCTGACGATGGTCGCGGCTTCGCCCTCGTGGACATCACTATCCGATTCGATGACCAGCCTTCGATGGCCGAACACGGATCCGCTCCTGGCGGTCAGTTTCTCCACCTATCGGAACTTGTGGGACCAGGACCGCACGAACTGGAGAATCTCGTGCCGATTCTCGGAACTATCCAGTCGCTGGGACTGAGGGTAAACCACCTGGACCAGACCTATTGGTTCAGTTTCGAGGGCTTCCACCGATACGCGCAGCCGATCATTAGTGGTTGCGGAGAGCATGAGACCCCGTACTCGGCCGCCTTCTGGAACCACATGTCTGACACCCTGGCTGACGTTGGCTGCCTGATGGGATTCACCCCGTGCTCCTAAACGAAATGAGGTTGATGTAATGACAAATGAAGGGCAAGTGTGCCCAACTATCTACGAGGCGATGGAAACCGAAGTTGAGACGGTACGCGGCGATGAGACCCTAGATAGGGCTCTCGACGCTATGCGGGACAACAGCTACGACCAGGTGCCGGTTGTGGACGAGCACGGATCACTGACAGGAGTGATTTGTCATCGGTGGCTCATCGAGGACCGCCACGCCCTGAACCCGCCCGCTGCCCGGTCTACCCGTATTCGCAACGTAATGCGTCAACGGGAAGAGCTTCCTTCGAGAATGGTCCTCCAGGAAGATGCCAATGTGTGCGATCTGCTCGATTACTACTACAACCACGACTTCGTGATCGTCGTGGGAGAAGGGGATAGGGTGGCTGGAATTGCCCAGCTGTGGGATGTCGCCCGGACCTTTTGCAACCGGCTTGACTAGCTGGTTGCCAGTTACCCGATTCCCGTCCTAACAACAATCGAAATCGCCTCAGCCTTCGTCTTGTGTGATCAGCGGGTTGCCTGGCGACCAGTCATTTGGTAGCACAGCAAAACCCCTTCACACGTAGTTCCTGCCGAAGCGGCCTTTCTTACAGAGGTTGCCTTTGTTACGTCGTGTTCGTCGGGGGAGGTGCACTTCACAATCTGGTTGTCTTGCACGAGGAGCTCTAGGTTGCATCTCACGCCCCATAGGGAGCAATTGATTGGGCGGTGGGAGCGCACCACCGCCGGGTACACTACTGGTGATGGCATTGGTTCACGATTTTGGCGGGCGGTCTCCGTCCCGGCTTGCCTTTATGACGGAGACACAGGTGGTCGGTTCTGGGTTTGTTGACGCGCCAGTTCCCGGTCTTGATGCCGCCACTCGCGAGGCACTTGCACAACTTGGAGAAGAGTACTTTGAATTGTGCGAGCGGCTCTTCCCCCAGGGTTCAGAATTCAGTTTGACCTAAGTCTCCAGGCGGACTCTGGATCGCACGGTAAGAGCCCTGCGCCCGTTCCCAGCCGAAGTGGCTTCTCTTGTAGAGGTTGCCCCGGTGAAGACAGGCTGGTCACCAACCTCTTCCGCTGGGCGAGTCTGCCGAGACGTTCAGGCGAAGATGGTGCTGACGGGGCAGGTGAATCCGGGGAGGACGTGGAGGCCGTCGAGGGAGTCGTCTTCTTGCAGGGTCGTGGGGTCTGCGCCGGGGCGGTACACATCGATGGTTCGGGTGTCGGGGTGGACTATCCACACCAGGGGGGCGCCGTGGCCGAGCCACATCTGCGCCCGGTCGCGGGCCCAGCGGCGGCTGTCGCTAGGCGAGACGATTTCTACCACCAGGTCGGGTACGACTTCCGCGTAGCCGTCGATCTCTGCGTCCAGTGGAATCTTCTCTGCTGAGGTGAACGCCACGTCGGGCTCGCGCACGGTGTCGGGGTCACGCTCCAACCACACGCCCGAATCGGAGGCAACGAGGGTGCCCAGCTTCCTGGGCTTTGCGAAGTTGCCCAGTTCCATGACGATGTTGACAGCGATCTTGCCGTGTCGGTGTCCTGATGCCATCGTCTCGTGAAGTACTCCCCGCACCAGTTCGCCGCGCACGCCTTGGTAGCTCAACCGCAGCAAGTCGTCGGCAGTCAGCAGCCTCGTGTCGGCCAATCCTGTTTCAGTCGTAACCATATACTTTAGATAACTTTCAGCCTAGCCTGTTGATTCCTAAAATGACAAGTGCGCCCGATGGCAACGAGAGCAGCGGGTCCATGCCTAAATCCTACGTTGCCCTACACGTAGTTCCAGCCGAAGCGGCCTTTTATGCAGAGGTTGCCGCTTGTTACGTCGTGGTCGTCGGGGGAGGTGCATTTGACGATTTGGTTGTCTTGGACGTGGAGTTCGAGGTTGCAGCCTACGCCGCAGTAGGAGCACACGGTTTGGGTGACGGTTTGGTCTTCGGGGCGCCAGTCGTCGGTTTGGCGGAGGTCGAACTCGGTTTTGAACTGGAGGGCGTTGGTGGGGCACACGGCTACGCAGTTGCCGCAGTAGACGCAGGCCGAGTCGGGCAGGGTCACGTCGAACTCGGTGGAGATGCGGGCGCCGAAGCCCCGGCCGGCCACCGAGATGGCGTAGGTGTGCTGGGCGTCGTCGCCGCAGGCCTCCACGCAGCGGTAGCACAGCACGCACTTGTCGTAGTCGCGGATGTAGAGGTTGTCCTGCACCCGCACCGGCTCGTCCATGGTCTGGCCGCCGGGAACGTAGCGGTCGGGGTCGGCGCCGTAATGCTCGGCCCACTGGCTCAGCTCGACGGCCTGGGACACGTCGACCCCAGTGGCCAGGAACTCCAGCACCATTTTGCGGCTGTGGCGTACCCGCTCGCTGTCGGTGTGGACCACCATGCCCTCTTCGGCGGGGCGGGAGCAGGAGGGGACTAGGGCCCGGCTGCCGTCGAGCTCCACCACGCACACCCGGCACACGTTCACCGGGGTGAGGGTGGGGCCGTAGCAGATGGTGGGGGTCTCCACGCCGGCGGCGTCGCAGGCATCCAGGATGGTCGCACCATCGGGCACGGCCACCTCTTGGTCGTCGACCCGGATGGTCACCGCGGTCTCGGTGATGACGCTGCTCACTGGCTATTTCCTATCAGGCCCAGCGAAAGCGCGGAGCGCACCGCAGAAGCGGCGGTGTGGCCCAAGCCGCAGATGGAGGCGTCCACCATGGCCAGAGCCATGTCGTCGATGAGCTCGGCGCGCTGAGGAGCCAGAGGCTGGCCGGAGCTTTGCAACTCCACCAGCACTTCGTGTTGGCGCTGGGTGCCCACCCGACAGGGCACGCACTGGCCGCACGACTCGTCGCGAAAGAACTCGGCGATGCGGACGACCACAGCCTCCATGTCCACGGTGTCATCGAACACCATCACCACGCCTGACCCCAGTGTGGCCCCGGCCTCGCGGGTGTCCTCCAGGGATAGGGGCATGTCGAGGGCGTCGGGACCGACGAACACTCCGGCCGCGCCGCCCAACAGCACAGAGGCCAGCGAGCCGGTCGGCCCTCCCGCCAAATCGAGCAATTCGCCCAGTGTGGTGCCGAACGGCACTTCGTAGAGCCCGGGTACCGCCACTCGACCAGACAAACAGAAAAGCCGAGTGCCGGGGGAGCGCTCGGTGCCCACCGAGCGGTAGGCATCGGGCCCATCGACCAGGACGTCCAACACGTTTATGAGCGTCTCGGGGTTGTTGATGGCGGTGGGTTGGGAAAACAGTCCGTGGGTAGTGGGGAAGGGGGGCTTGTTGCGGGGCTCGCCCCGGAAGCCCTCAATGGAGTTGAACAGCGCCGTCTCCTCGCCGCAGATGTAGGCACCGGCTCCACGGCGAACCTCGATGTCGAAACGCTGCCCGCTGCCGGCCACGTCGTCGCCCAACAAACCGGCCACCCGAGCTTGGGCGATGGCGCTTTCCAGTCGGGCGGTGGCCCGGGGGTATTCGCCCCGGATGTAGATCCAGCCGTGGGGCGAACCGGTGGCCAATCCTGCGATGGTCATCGACTCGATAACCGCGAACGGGTCGTGCTCGCACACGATGCGATCTTTGAAGGTGCCGGGTTCTGACTCGTCGCAGTTCGCCACCACGTGCTTGTCCGGGCCGGGCTCGTCGGCCACGGCTCGCCATTTGATCCCGGTGGGAAAGGCCGCACCGCCCCGACCCGACAGCCCGGCGTCGGAGATGGCAGCGATTACCGCGTCTGGTCCCATCTCAATGGCTCGGGCCAAAGCCTCATAGCCGCCGTGGTCCAGATAGGACTCTAAGGAGGTGGGATCAACTTCACCCAACCTGCGCAGCACCCTCAGGCCGGGGTCGCCCGCTTGCGGCAGTGAGAATTCCTCATCGTCATCGTCGGGCACTCGGTCGGGCCGTCCCACACCTTGGACAAACAGCGCAGGGGCTCGTTCGCACTGGCCGAGACAGGGACTGTCGTGGACCCTGGCCCCTTCCGCCTCCAGAGACGTTCGAAGGTCGTTGTTGCCCGCCATGGCACAGGCCGGATCGACGCACACGTGAACGACGTCGTCGCGGTGGCCGGGGTCGGTGGTGCGCAGCAGCTCGTAGAACGTGGCCACGCCGTAGGCCTCAGCGGGGGGTACCCCCAGCCGCTCGGCGGCCCCGTTCAAGCCGCCGGGACTGATCCAGCCGATCTCGTGCTGGAGCGAGTGCAGCACCGGCAACAACAGGTGGCGTAGGCCGTGTCGTCTGCTGCGGCCCCCGCGGACTATCCGCTCGGTTTCGACGACGGTGGCCGCGTCTGCTGGGGGGACGATGGCGTCGATGGCGGCCTGTTCGGCTTCGGTGGGCTGATCGTCCCCAAAGTGCAGGTCAGCCAACGGGTGCCCCCGCAGTCTCGGGGGCATCGACCAGCTCTACCCTCACCGCGGCAGCCTTGAACTCGGCTGTACCGGATTTCGGATCCCAGTCGGGGTTGGTGAGCACGTTCACATCGATCAGCTCGGGATGGTGAAGCGTGGTGAAGGCCAGCCCTCGGGGCAGGCTTGACACCACCCGGGCGTTCATCTCCACCGATCCTCGGGGGGAGCAAACCCGCACCCGGTCGCCGTCGGCGATGCCCAGGCCCGCGGCATCCTGTGAGTTCAAGTCCAGACCGGCGAACCGCAGCGGCGAGTCGTATTGACCGCTCTGCACGCCGGTGTTGTAGGAGTCCAAGGCCCTTCCGGTGGTGAGGCGCAGGGGGAACTCCTCGCTCAACTCCTCAGTGGGCCCCTCGTGCTCCAGCACCGAGAACGGGGCCGGTTCTCGGCCCTCAAGGTCGTCAGCCCACAACCACCCGTGCAAGAAGGTGCTGCCGGGGTGATCCTCGTCGGGACACGGCCATTGGAGGCCCCCGGCAGCCTCCAGACGCTCCCAGGCCATGCCTCCGTGCATAGCCGACAAACTGCGCAGCTCATCCCACGCGGCCTCAGGGTCGCGGGGGCCGAGTTCGTCACCCATGGCCTCGGCCATGTCGCACAAGATGTCGATGTCGTGGCGGGCCTGGCCGGGAGGGGAGACCGCAGGCCGCACTCGCTGCACCCGGCGCTCACTGGAGGTGACGGTGCCGTCGCTCTCCGCCCAGGCCACCGAGGCGGGCAGCACCACGTCGGCCATCTCTGCGGTGCGGGTCATCAAAATGTCCTGCACCACCAAGATGTCCAAGCTCTTGAGCTGGGCCCGGGCGTGGAGCACATCAGCCTCGGAATCAGCCGGGTTCTCGCCGATCACATAGAGCGCCCGGAGGTCGCCTCGCTCCATGGCCTCGAACATCAGCGTGAGGTGCCAGCCGGGCACAGGGTTGAGCTCCCGGCCGTAGGCGGCTTCAAACCGGGCCCGGTGATCAGGGTCGTCCACGCCGGCGAATCCGGGGAACTTGTTGGGGATGGCCCCCATGTCGCCTCCGCCCTGCACGTTGTTCTGGCCTCGCAGAGGCACTAGGCCCGAGCCCCACCGCCCCACATGGCCGGTGAGCAGAGCCAGGTTGCACAGCGACAGCACGTTGTCCACCGCGTTGTGGTGCTCGGTGATTCCCAGGGTCCACAGGATCTGGGCCGTATCGGCAGTGGCGTAGGCGTGGGCCATCTCCACCACCACCTCGGCGGGGATACCGCAGATGGCGGCCACCGCATCAGGGGTGAACGGCTCCACCGAGGCGGCGTACGCCTCGAATCCCTGGGTGGAGTGGGTAATGAAGTCTTGGTTGGCCAGACCGGCGTGGATGATCTCTCGTCCGATGCCGTTGGCCAGGGCGATGTCGGTGCCCACGTCGATGCCCACCCACACGTCGGAGAATTGGGCCGACGAGGTGTAGCGAGGATCGACGCAGTACATGCGGGCGCCGTTGTCGATGCCTTTGAGCACGTGGTGGAAGAAGATTGGGTGGGCCTCGCGGGCGTTGGATCCCCACAGGAGGATCACGTCGGTTTCCTCAACCTCCTGGTAGGAGCATGTGCCCCCTCCCGCTCCGAACACTGTCGCCAGACCGACGACCGAGGGAGCGTGTCAAGTTCGGTTGCAGGAGTCGATGTTGTTGGAGCCCACCACCGTGCGGATGAACTTCTGGGCGATGTAGTTCATCTCGTTGGTGGCCTTGGAGCAGCTGAACATCCCGAACGCCTGCGGCCCGTGCTCAGACAGCACCTGGTTGAAACCAGTCGCAGCCCGTGCCAGAGCCTCTTCCCACGTCGCTTCCCGCAGGCTCCCGTTGTCCCGCACCATCGGCACGGTCAAACGTTCCCGCCTCGCCATTTTCACCCCCTTTCCTCAGAGGCACCCTGAGGTAGATCAAGCCTATCTGTCCTCGGCCTTCTCGGCCGCGGTCAGCTCAGGCCGACGATCTCGCCGTTCTCGTCTAGGTCGATACCCATGGCGGCGGGTTGGCGGCCGAGGCCGGGCATGGTGCGCATGTCGCCGCAGATGGGGTAGACGAACCCGGCACCTACCGAGGCCCGCACTTCTCGCACCGGCAGGGTCCAGCCGGTGGGGGCGCCCTTGAGGGAGGGGTCGGATGAGATCGACAGGTGTGTCTTGGCGATGCACACCGGGAGGTGGCCGAAACCGGCGGACTCGTAGGTGTCGAGCTGGCGGTTGGCCGTGGCTGAGTACTCCACGTCGTCGGCGCCGTACACGGTGGTGGCTACCGCGGCGATCTTGTCTTTGAGCGACAGATCATCTTCATAGAGCACCTTGAACGAGCTGGGTTCCTCGCAGGCCTCGGCAACTGCCTCGGCCAGCTCGGCCGCGCCCGCGCCGCCGTCGGAGAAGTGGGTGGTGATCGCGCAGCGGGCGCCGTACTCATCGGCGATCTCGCCGATGGCGGCTAGATCGGCGTCGTGGTCACCGGGGAAAGCGTTGATGGCCACCACCGGGGTCACGCCGTGGGCTTTCATGTTTGAAAGCTGCTTGCGGAGGTTGTCACCCCCGGCGTGTACCTCATCGGGATTCTCGGCCAGCAGCGCCTCGGGCAGGGGACGCCCGGCCACGATGCGGTGGTTGCCGGAGTGGGCCTTGAGCCCCCGCACGGTAGCCACCATCACCGCAGCATCGGGATCGATGCCCGAGTAGCGGCACTTGATGTTGAAGAAGCGCTCAGCGCCCATGTCGGCCCCGAACCCGGCCTCGGTTACCAAGAAGTCGCCGGTGCGAATGGCTATGCGGTCGGCCACGATCGAGGAATTGCCGGTGGCGATGTTGCCGAACGGTCCGGTGTGTACCAAGGCGGGACCGCCCTCCAGGGTCTGCATCAGGTTGGGCTTGAGGGCGTCCTTCAACAGCACGGCCATAGCCCCGGCGGCCTTCAGGTCCTCGGCGGTCACTGGGTCGCCCGCTTTGGTGTAGCCCACCACGATCCGGCCCAGCCGGGCCCGTAAGTCCGACAGAGAAGTGGCCAGCGCCAAGGTGGCCATCACCTCCGACGCAGCAGTGATGTCGAAGCCGCTCTCCCGGGGGACTCCGTCGAGCCGCCCGCCCAGGCCCACGACGATATTGCGCAACGCCCGGTCGTTGATGTCCACCACCCGGCGCCAGGTGATGTTGTGCAAGTCCAGCCCTGATTCGTTGCCGTGGTAGATGTGGGCATCCAGCATGGCCGAACACATGTTGTGGGCTGCGGTCACCGCGTGCATGTCGCCGGTGAGGTGGAGGTTGAACAGCTCCATGGGCACCACCTGGCTGTAGCCGCCGCCGGCCGCGCCGCCCTTGATGCCAAATGTCGGCCCCAGGGAAGGCTGGCGGATAGCGATTGTGGCCCTTTTGCCGATGTGCCCGAAACCTTGGCCCAGTCCTACCGTGGTGGTTGTTTTGCCCTCGCCCAGCGGCGTGGGGGTGATGGCGGTCACCACCACATAGCGGGCTCGGGGACGGTCGGCCAGCGCCTCGATGGCGTCCAGGCTGATCTTGGCCGCCCCCGCCCCGTAGGGCTCCAGCATCTCAACCGGGATGCCGGCTTCTTCAGCGATTTCAGTAAGCGGTCGGAGATTCGCCCCGCGGGCGATCTCGAGGTCAGAGGGAAAAGACATGGACCCGCCTCTCATGCTCGATGCTTGATGTCAACCCCGCAAGCGTACACGGACAATCAGCCGGTGATCGGGCGACTGCGGCAGGCGATCCTTAGAATCGGGCGGTGGCAGCAACGGCCCCATGACGGAGGCTCAACATGACTGAATTCTTCGACACTGTTCCCGAGCCGGTGGCCTTTGCCGGACGCAGGGCGGGCCTCGGCCAATTGGCCTACCGGGTGTACGACCCCGAGCGGATGGTTATGGGACGGCGCATGGAGGACCATCTGCGCATTGCGGTGTGCTATTGGCACAGCTTCAACTGGCCGGGCAGCGACATCTTCGGGCACGGCACGTTCGACCGGCCCTGGCTGGAACCGGGACAGGATCCGATGGCCGCGGCCCGGGCCAAACAGGATGCCGCCTTCGAGTTCTTCGAGAAGTTGGGCACCCCGTTCTTCTGCTTTCACGACGTGGACATGGCCCCAGAGGGCAGCACGCTGGCCGAGAGTCGGGCCAACCTGGACGCCATGGTGGAGCGAGCGGCCAACAAGATGGAGGCCACCGGCGTGCGGCTGCTGTGGGGCACGGCCAACCTGTTCTCCCACCCCCGCTACGCCGCAGGGGCGGCCACCAACCCCGACCCCGATGTGTTCACCCACGCGGCGGCCCAGGTTCGCCACATGCTCGAGGCCACCCACCGCCTAAACGGGGCCAACTACGTGCTGTGGGGCGGACGTGAGGGCTACGAGACGCTGCTCAACACCCGACTGCGCCAAGAGGCCGACCAGCTTGCCCGCTTTCTGACCCTGGTGGCCGAGCACAAGCACAAGATCGGGTTCACCGGAACCCTTCTCCTTGAGCCAAAGCCCCAGGAGCCCACCAAGCACCAGTACGACTACGACTGCGCCTCGGTTCACGGGTTCTTGGATCGCTACGGCCTCGTCGACGAGTTCAAGGTGAATATCGAGGTGAACCACGCCACTTTGTCGGGCCACTCCTTTCACCACGAGGTGGCCTACGCAGTGGACAACGGCATCTTCGGCAGTGTGGACGCCAACCGGGGCGATCCCCAGAACGGATGGGACACCGACCAGTTTCCCAACTCGGTGGACGAGCTCTCCCTGGCTCTCTACGAGATCCTGCGAAGCGGAGGATTCACCAGCGGCGGTTTCAACTTCGACACCAAGCTCCGGCGCCAGAGCATGGCCCGGGACGATTTGTTCTGGGGTCACATCGGCGGCATCGACACGTTGGCCCGATCCCTGCTGGTGGCCGAGGCCATGCTGGCCGACGGGGCTATCGAGCAGGCCCGGGCCGACCGCTATGGCAAGTGGGACTCGGGTCTGGGCGCCGAGATCATGAAGGGCGAAGTGGACCTGGCCGCGTTGGGCGACCAGGCGGTGGCCGACGGGCTCGACCCCCAGCCGGTGTCAGGACGCCAGGAGCGGCTGGAGAACGAGGTAAACCGCATCATCTGGTCCACACCGAACTGATTTGGGGCTTAGTAACCAAATGTTAGATTGACTGGCTGATGACGGGCGTTGCTGCGATTGGCTACTGATGGTTGGCCGTGCGCTGGTGGCCGGAGTGGACTCCTCCACCCAGTCCACCAAGGTCGAATTGCGAGAAATCGACTCAGGCCAGCTGGTGGACCGGACCAGCGCCCCGCACATCCACGCATGCTGGGAACCGCCGGTGAGCGAGCAGGAACCGGCAACCTGGTGGGAAGCGTTGTCGGCCTGTCTTGCCCAATTCACAGATGCCGACCGATCCAACGTGGTGGCAATGAGCGTGGCCGGACAGCAGCACGGATTGGTGTTGGTGGACGAGGATGGAACGGTCTTGCGGCCAGCCAAGCTGTGGAACGACACAACCTCCGCGCCGCAGGCCCGAAATCTGGTTGCCCGCCACAGCGCAGAGCAGTGGGCCCAGCGCTGCGGATCGGTACCGCTGGCATCGTTCACCATCGCCAAGCTGGCCTGGGTGTTGGAGCACGAGCCTGGGTTGGGCGACCGGATCGCTCAGATCATGCTGCCCCACGATTGGATCACCTGGCGGCTGACCGGCGCCCATGTCACCGACCGTGGTGATGCCTCGGGCACGGGATGGTTCGATCCCGCCAGAAATGAACTGGCTGATGAACTTCTAGGATCGGTTGTGGGTGACCCGGAGAACTGGCTGCCACGCCTGCCCCGAGTACTGGCCCCCGACGCCGCTGCCGGGGAGATCACCCCTGACGCGGCCGCCGCGCTGGGGCTGCCCGAGTCGGTGCTGGTCGGCCCCGGGACCGGGGACAACATGGGGGCGGCCCTCGGTCTGGGGCTGACGCCGGGCGACGCGGTCATCTCTCTGGGTACTTCTGGCACGGCCTATTCAGTGTCCCTCGCACCGACCAGCGACCCGACGGGCGCGGTGGCCGGATTCGCCGACGCCGCTGGCGGCTTCTTGCCCCTGGTGTGCACCCTCAATGCCACCCGGGTCACCGACACGGTGGCCCAATGGCTCGGTGTGGACGCCGCCGGTCTGGCCGAGCTGGCTCTAGCCGCGCCCGGCGGCCCGAACCCACCGGTTCTGCTGCCCTACTTCGATGGGGAGCGCACCCCCGATCTGCCCGACGCCGCCGGACTAGTTGCCGGACTGCGCAACGACACCACCCGCGAGGAGTTGGCTCTGGCCGCCCACGATGGGGTGCTTTGCGGGTTGTTCGACGGTCTCGACGCGCTGCGGGCCGCCGGGGTGGACGTAGGCGGAACGCTGCATCTAATCGGAGGCGGGGCCCGCTCGAAGGCCTATCGACTGAGAGCCGCCGCGCTCCACGGTGGGCCCGTCACCGTGCCCGACGACGATGAAACGGTGGCGGTGGGAGCGGCGGTGCAAGCTACGGCAGTTGCCACCGACCGCCATCCGGCTGAAGTTGCCGCCGACTGGCCGCTGGGGATGGGAGAGCGGGTGGAACCTCCAGCCGGCATCGCAGGCGATGAGGTGAGAACCCGGTACGCGGAGCTGCGCCATAGATCGTTCCCACTTCAATCCGATCGGTAAAGCCGAGCTGTGGGAGAGTAGGCCCATGTCAAGTGACCAAGTGATGCGCGACATGATGGCCAACTTGCCGGTGCCGGAGTTCGAAACCACCCCGTGGGCTTCGCCGCCGCCGCTCAGCGAAGCCACGGTGGCCATTGTGACCAGTGCGGGATTGCACCGGGCCGATCAGGATCGCTTCGAGGGTCGTGGTGACACCAGCTATCGGATGCTCGACCGGGGCGACCGGGAGCTGATCTTGGGCCATTGGAGTTCGAACTTCGACCGGGCTGCGTATGTGTCCGACCACAACGTGGTGTATCCCATCGACCGGTTGGAGGAATTGGCCGCTGACGGGACCATCGGAGCGGTGGCACCCCGGCATGTGGCGTTCGCCGGCAACCAGCCCGACACGGTGTCGGAGGTGCGTCTTGACACTGGACCGGCCGCGGCGGCCGAGTTGCGGGCCGATGGGGTGGATGTGGCCATCTTGACGCCGGTTTGACCACTGTGCACGCGCACCGTGTGTGTGCTGGCCCACGTGCTGGAAGACGCTGGAATTGCCACGGTGGTGCTGGCGTCGATGCGACCGGTGGCTGAGCGGATGAACGTTCCCAGGGTGCTGTACTGCGAGTTCCCCCTGGGCCGCCCGCTGGGCATGCCCGACAACGCCCGATTCCAACACGGTGTGCTCGGCGCGGCATTCGACCTGCTCAACGCCCCCTCGGGCCCCGTGCTGGAGGACTATCCCGAGGTGGTGGAAGCGGTGGAGACGCCCCTGGCCTGTGCGCTGCCGCCCCGCTATGACCCCGATATCGCGCCGTCCATTGATGAGGCCCAGGGTCTGCGGGCCGCCTACAACCGGGCGGTGGCCCGAAGGGGCGCCACCGAGGTGGGCCGGGCCGTGGATGCCGACGGCGTGACCGGAGCGCTGGCTGACCTCGAGCGAGTGGCTGCCGGAGAACACTGGAAAGAGGTGTACGGACCCCGGCTGGACACCATCGCGATCGCCCACGACATCCGGGCCTACTACCAGGAGGCCGCCTTGGAGTTGGCCGGGGGTCCGCCTCCGGGTGCACGACAGGCGGAGGCCTGGTTCTACGAGGAGACCGAAGCGGGCAAGACCTTGGCGGCGGCCCGCGACGCCCTCACCGAGCAAGAGGCCCCCAGCGGCATCACCTTCTACATGCAGCCTGTGGGGCGCTGAGCTCTAGCTAGCTTCAGCCCACCGCAGGCAACGGATCGCCGATGCGGGCAAAGCAATCGGCGGCCGTCGCCCCCATGAACGCGGTCCTGACGTTGTCGTCGAGCTCATCCAAAGCGGGTTGGTAGAGCTCGATCGGGTCGGCATTGCCCTCCTGATGGGGGTAGTCGGAGGAGAACACCACCATGTCGGGCAGCTCAGCCAGCACATCGAGGGCGTCGGTGTCGCCGAAACCGGGTAGGGGAGTGAGCCGCAGGTTGCGGTGCAGCATCACCTCGCCGCTGACCGGCCACGGCCAATCGCCCAGCGACGGCGACGACAGGCACTGGCGCGAGAGCGTGGCCACGTACCAGGGCAGCCATCCAGCTCGCATCTCCTCCACCAGCACGGTGAGGTTGGGGAACCGATGGAACACCCCGCCGAAAAGCATGCTGGCTATGAGGTTCTGGGCGGCATGGAGCCGCTGGGTGTTGGCCAGCCGGATCAGCCCGCCCACGCCGGCCCCGTCGGGCAGATCCCAGCCGATGTCGGCCCACTTTGAGAAGTCCGACTCGGTGTTGCCCACATGGATCACCGCCACCATGCCCAAAGAGGTGGCTGCGGCCCACACCCGGTCCCAGTCGGGATGGCCCGGCGGACCGCCAATGGGCGCGCCCCGCAGGGTGTAGAGAAAGAATGCTCGGGCCCCTCGCTCCCGGCACCGCTCCAGTTCAACCACCGCGTCGTCCAGATCGGAGAAGTCGACAGTGGCCACCGAGTGGAGCCGGTCGCGCTGGTCCCAAAGCTGCTCGGTGAGAAAGTCGTTGCACCGCTGGGCGGCGATGACCCGATCATCGGGTCTCAGGTAGTCGAGCTTCTGCCAGTAGCCGCCGGGGTTCACCAGGCAGTGGGCGATGCCCACCGAGTCCATCCAGGCCACTCGCTCGGCCGCGGTGGAGTCATGGCGGGGGTGCAACACCACCGGCCCGCCGGAATCCTTGGCCCGCTCGAACAGTTTGGGCAACAGCTCAGCCGGGCTGGGCAAACGCTCCGCAGGCAGCACCTGGAGCAGGTCCCCAGCGATGGCGTTGGCCAGATGCGTCCGGTTGTCAGGAATTTGATCCGCCCACGGCCTCATCGGGTCAACCCCCGCCGAGTCCCCCGTGATCTCCCAGTGGGTATCCACATCGATGATCATCCGCCGAGTCTATGGGGCAGCAAACGGCGCTGCGGGCGGCTGGTGCGGAGGGGGACGCACCAACCGCCTACAGCAGTTCCGCCGTCCTGCCCGAGGTGGGGGACGGGTTCATCGTCACTGCACGGTGGCGATGAACCAGCGGGCGGGCTCGCCGGTGAGCATTAGGCCGTCTTCGGTATTGGAATCAGAGGGATCGACTTGGTAGGGCTGGACACGGGCGATCACGAAGTCGCGGCCTACCGCGAGATCAGCGCCTACGTGCCTTTTCTCCACTGCGGTGAGCTCGGTCAAGCCGAAGGCCTCCGACAGGGTGTGCCAATCCCAGGCGGTGCCATCGGCTGACCAGCCAACCCATTGCTCGAGTTGCTCGGGAATGACGTCGGCGGTGGCCAAGAAGCTGGGGTCGTCGATCCAGGGCTCCAGCTCATCCATGGTGAACGTCACCAGCAACTCGCCGGTGTTGGGATCGTAGAACTCCAGCGTGTCGGACTCGCCGTCGCCGCCGTCCACCTCCTGAACGCCTTCGGGGACCATACTGCTCTGAGCGTTTGGAGCGTCGAACACGAACACGGCGGTGTCCTCGGCCAAGTCCCACAAGGTGATGCCGCCGACGGGCTCGTTGTAGCGCAGTTCGTAGCCGTTCTTGGAGACCTGGAACGTGGGCATGACGTCGGCGTCGGGGACACGGCCCGGCACGGCAACCATGGCAACTCCCGCAGGCCCGACCGAAAGGCGGTCCACTCTTCCGATGCCGTTAGGGAGACCCGCCACCAGGGCAGTGGCGTAGGCGCCGTCGAAGCGCGGGACTCGGTAGCCGCTGCCAGACTGGCCCGAGATCCACACCGTCGCCTCGGTGGTGCCGTAGTAGGTGTAGAAGCGACCGACGGGCGTGCCATCGCCAGTGGTCAGAAGCGCTTCGCTCCATTGGCGGCCATCAGACGACGTGAGATGCATCTCTTCTTGGGTGCCGAGCATCAAGAGATGGAACCCGTCATCGGTGCCGTAGCCCCCGACTTCCCAAGCGGCGTATTCGACCGTCAGAACAGGGTCGCCGCCGCTGCTGTGGAATAGGCGGACGAAGTCTCGATCGCCGCCGTAGAGCAACTCTTCCTCTTCTGGTGTCAGCTGAAACGACTCGGGTTCCGAGGACTCGTCCTGGGTGAAGCTAACCGTGTCGCCCTGCACGCTCATCCAGCCCTTGATCGAGTCTCTCGTGGGGACCAGCCCTCGGCCCACGATCACCGATGCGATATCGGGATGGAAGCGGGTCTCCACCGCGATCACCATGTTTTCCCCCGACACAGCGGCGGCGGCCACCGAAGATGTTACGTCGGGGCCTCCTAGGTTCAAAGGAAGCTGAGACCAAGTTGCACCCTGATTGTCGGAATAGAAGGCCGAGATGGCGTTGTCGAGGCTTGTCGTATCCCACCCGGTGACCAGCCATCTCCCGCCGGCCAGGTCGAACCGCTCGGGATCGAAATCGGCCGGCATGGGGATCACGGTCCAATCGGCGCCGTTGCCGGTGACCAGAACCTGGTTGCCGTCGTCCCCATATGCCTCAACCAGCACCCTTCCGTCGCCCAGCGACACCACATTGTGGACGTCGATGACGTTTGGCCCGAAGGCGACCGAGGCGTCAAGCTCGGCCCATTGGAGGGCTGGGCCGGTGGAAATGACGTCCGGTGTGATGGGCTCGGGGCTGATCTGGGTGCTGGCCGGCGGCACATCGTCTGTTTGCTGGAGCTGTCCGGCCGGGTCGGCGGTGGGAACCGCAGTGGGGACAGCGGTCGGGGCCGCGACCGGCTCCGAGGACTGAGGGGATTCGGGGCTGGTTGTGGGCTGGTCGACCACGATCACCTCGGTGGGCTGGTCGTTGTCCAATGCGTTCCATACTGCGAATCCTCCGGCAACCAAAGCGAGCGATGCGGCTATGCCCACCACCGCTTGGCGGGTATGGCGGGCCCTGGCCTGGGCGGCGGCCCGCTGGGCAATGGCCGAGACCGGAGGGCGAACGGCCGGGGCCTCGACCCTCTTGCCGATGGCTGAGCGCAGGGCCGCGCCAAGAGCCTGGTCGTCGGTTTCGGTCAGATCTTCTGGAGCTCGGCGGTCGTCGCTCATTGCTCGATCACCTTTCGCAATTCGGCCAGACCCCGGGAGGTGGCGCTCTTTACCGTGCCGGGACGCACTCCCATGGCCTGGGCGATCTCCTTTTCGGTCATGTCGGCGTAGAACTTCAGGATGAGGACGGTTCTCTGGCGGCTTGAGAGATGATCCAAGGCATCGAGCAGGTAGTCCTGCTCCTGGGGATCGGGCGGTAGCAGGGGCCGCAGGCCGATTCGGCGCCGCACCTGGCGCTTCCTCAGCTCGCTGCGGGCGCCGTTGACCACAGTGGTGCGTAGATACGCTCCGGGCTGGTCGAGGCGACTCCATCGGTCGAGAACCTTGGCGAAGGCCTCCTGCACGATCTCCTCGGCGGCCTCGGTGGTGTCCACCAGCCCTCGGGCCAGCCGGACCATAGGCTCGTACTCCCTGCGGAACAGGTCGTCGAAGCTGGCCAGCTCGAGAATCTCGCCAGCCTGCGTCGGCTCATGAGCCGGTGTGTGCTCGCCCTCAGAGATTCCCGAAGCCATCCAAGGGATAGTCTTCATCACCCCACAACGACGCCTGGTGATGCCGGATGGTTCCCTGTTCTCCGGGCAGGGGCGCGAAGGAGCCCGAGAAGCTCACACAATGGAAATCGCCGGCCCGGTCAGGCGGCGACGGCGTTCTTCAGCAGGGCTTCGTTGGGCTCAGCGGGGAGTTGATCGAGGGGGACGGCGATCTCGCTGTGGGTTGGGCCGTGTTGGGCGGCCAGCGGGGCCAGGGCGTCGAGGTCAAAGCCGTACAAGTCGGCGGCGTTGCCGGCCAGGATCTGCTGGAGTTCCACCGGGTCGGTGTCGCAGAACACCTGGCGCAGGTGCTCGCGGGTAAAGGGACCGGTTCCCTCGTTGTGGGGATAGTCCGAGCCCCACATCACCTTGTTCACGCCCAGTACTTCGCGGGCGGCGGCGTCATCGTGGCCCGGCTGGCTGATTCCCACCCAGCAGTTCTGCTGGAAGTACTCGGTGGCGCTCTTGGGAAGGATGTGGCTCTCGTCGTAGCGCATCTCGCCCATGCGCCCGGTGTCGCGGATCTTGGCCAGGGTCTCGTCCATGTGGGACAGAGCCCCCAACAGCCAGGCACAGCCCTGCTCGGTCATCACGAACTTGAGCTTGGGGAAGCGCTCGAACACCCCCGACAGCAAGAGCTGGTAGAAGGGCCGGTGGGAGTAGAAGCTCACCTCGGTGATGAACAGCAGGTCGGAAACCGAGTATTTGCCGTAGTTGGGAACGCCGGTGCCGCCGTGGCTGTTCACGATCACACCGAGGTCTTCGCAGGCGGCCCAGAACGGGTCGTACGCCGGGTCGTACAGGGGGGCGAGGTCTTTGCAGTCGGGCGGGATGGCCGAGATGAGCACGCCGCCCCTGAGGTTGTTGGCCGCGATGAACTCCACGTCTTTGATGGCCTCATCCACATCGTTCAAGAAGGTCTGGCCGATGCCGGCCCGCTGGTCGGGGTACTGGGCGCACCAGTCGGCCAGCCAGCGGTTGTGGGCCCGGATGCCGGCCAAGCGGTGCTCAAGCTGATCGGCCCGGGGCGGGCGGGCAAACAAAATGAAGCTGGGGAAGAAGGGGGGCACGGTGTTGGGGAACACCACCTCGCCCACCTGCCCGTCGGCGTACAGGTCGCCGAGTCGGCGCTCGTTGTCCCAGTTGCGCACCCGGCCGCCGTCTTGGAGGTCGCGGAACGGATTGCGGTACTTCTCCCGCCAGGCGTCGAAATCGTCGTGGTACTTCGACTCGAGAAATCCGCGGTAGGTCTCGTGGTTGGCGCCGGCATGGCAGTCAGCCGAGATGATGGTGTAGCGGTCGCTCATTGCACTAGTTTGCCAATTGTGAGCAACTCGCCGGGCATCGTGGAGGGGGAATGGGACGACCAACCCCGCAACTGGCGGACGTTCTTCAAGCGGTGGCGCCGAAGCAAAGAGTTGTTCCAACTTGAGGTGGTGCGCACCGAGGCCATGTCAGCCGACGAGTTCTTCGTGATCGGCCGGGCCACCGCCGGCCGAGTCCAAGTGGGAGACGCCCTTGTGGTTGACGTGGGCGATCAGGCAGTGGCTACCCGGGTTGTCTCCATCGACCACACCGTGCAAGGCGATAGCGGCGACGGTGGAGACGAGTTCCACATGCTCATGGCCCTCAAACTCGACGGCATCGGCCCCGACTCCGGCATAGAGCCGGGCACCGTTATCCGCCAGCCCGGCTGAAATCTCCCCGAACACTCACGGCGTGAGCAATTGGCCGAGGCGGCGGCTGGCTATGGCGGCGCCGGCGGCGGCTAGGGCTAGCAGGTAGGCGATGTGGGTGATCAGGTCGAGGCTGATGTCGCCGGCGATGAAGGCTCGTTCCATGGCGACGCCGTGGTAGAGGGGGGTGGCCTGCACCAGGAACTGCACGGCCCGGGGGTAGGTGTCGAGCGGGAAGAAGGTGGCGGAGAACAGGAACTGGACTATGAGGGGCACGGTGACGAGGTCGAGGTCGTTCCAGCTGCGCATGTAGCTGGTGGCGGCCATGCCCAGGGCGGCGAACGTGAAGCCGATGAGGGTGGCGCCGGGCAAAGCGGCGATGGCCCACGGGGAGTCCACCAGGCCGAGTCCGGCCATGATGCCCAGGAAGCCGCCGGAGTAGAGGGTGGCCCGCAGCACCGACCAGCCCATCTCGCCGAGGGCCAGATCCACGACACCGACCGGAGTGGCTAGGACCGCGTCGTAGATCTTGGCCCAGGTGAGCTTGTAGTACATGTTCATCGTGCTGTCGTAGAAGGTGCCGTTCATGGCCGAGGTGGCCAGCAGTCCCGGGGCCACGAACGTGCGGTAGTCGACGGTGCGCCCTCCCACGGTCACGTCGCCCACCAGCTCGCCGATGCCGATTCCGATGGACAGCAGGTAAAACACCGGCTCGAAGAACCCCGACAGCAGGGTGACCCAAGTGCGCCGGTACACGGTGATGTTGCGCTCCACGACGCGGGCGAATCGCCGTGACGGCAACAAGCCGGCCGTCGCGGCCAATCCCAGCCGATTGGGGCGGCGCCCTTGGCCCACCAGGCTCATTCGTACAGCCTCTTGGTAAAGGTCCGGCTGGCTATCAGCGTGCCGGCGAGTATGAGCGCCACCAGATAGGCCAGATGCCCGGCTAACTCCCAGTTCATTCCGCTGCCGGTGCTCAGCGCCCGGCACAGCCTCACTCCGTGCCACACCGGGGTGAGCCAGGCGAGCTGCTCGAGCACGATGGGGAGTTGGGATACCGGATAGAAGATCCCCGAGAACAAGAACATGGGCATGATCACGAATCGGGTGTAGGTGCTGAAGTTGTCGGCGTTGATCCGGGTGGCCACGAAGGCCGCGGTGGGGGTGGCGAAGGCCATGCCGCACAGGGCGGCGCAGAACGGGGCCAACACCGCCAGCGGCGATGACACCGACCCGAAGGCGGCCATAACCCCCAAGAACACGAAGCTGGCCAACGTCACCCGGAAGGCCATATAGGTGAAATGGCCCAGCAGGATGTCGCGGCCCCTCAGCGGGGAAGCGGCCATGGCCATATAGGTGCGATACCACTTGAATCCGCCTAGCACTGGATAGGTGGATTCGTTGACCGCCAGCATCATGGCGTTGCCGGCCAAGAGCCCAGGGGCCAGGAAGTCCAGATAGTCGAGCCCGCCCAGGTCGCGACCGGAACCGACCTCGGCATCGACCAGCGATCCCAGGCCCAATCCCATGGCGGCCAAAAACAGGACCGGGCTCAAGAAGCTGGTGAGTATCGATCCCTTCCAGTTGCGGCGATACGTAAGGAGCCAGTACTCCACCGCCAGCCTTGTACTGGGAACCACCGCGGCGCGGGCCATCAGTCCACCAGCGAGCGGCCGGTTAGGTGCAAGAACACGTCTTCGAGGGTGCTGCGGCGGACCAGCACGCTCTCATGCTCGACCTCGCCGAGCAGGGCAACCAGCCGTTCGCCCTGATCGGTGTAGAGCAGTACCCGATCGGGCAGCTCCTCTACCCGTTCATAGAGCTCCTCCCTCGCCTGCGCTTCGGGGCTCTCGCCCAACCGGCGCAACGCTTCAGCCATCACGGTTACCTGGCCGTGGGTTCGCACTTCCACTACTTCTCGGGTGGAGTAGCGCTCGATGAGTTGGCGGGGCGATCCCTCGGCCACGATCTTGCCCCGGTCCATCACCACCAGGCGATCGCAGAGCTGCTCGGCCTCGTCCATGTAGTGGGTGGTGAGCACCTGGGTGACCCCTTGGCGCTTGAGGGTCCACAGCCGCTCCCACACCACGTGGCGGGCCTGGGGATCGAGGCCAGTGGTGGGCTCATCCAGCAGGAGCACCTCGGGCTCGCTGATCAGCGCCCGAGCGATGGTGAGGCGGCGCTTCATGCCTCCCGACAGCGGCTCAACGTGATCATTGGCCCGCTCGCTGAGCTGCACAAACTCCAATAGCTCAGCGATCCGAGGGCGCAGCACAGCGCGGGGAAGGTCGAAGTAGCGGCCGTACACGTACAAGTTCTCGGCCACCGAAAGCTCTTCGTCGAGATTGTCCTGCTGGGGGACCACCCCAAGATGAGAGCGGATCTTTGTTCCCTCGCGGGCGGGGTCCATACCCAAGATGCGCAGGGCGCCACCGGTGGGGTCGGACACACAGCCGATCATGCGCATAGTGGACGACTTGCCCGCGCCGTTGGGTCCCAAGAAGCCGAACACCTCGCCTCGTTCGACTTCGAAGTCGATGCCGTCGACCGCGGTGAAGTCGCCAAACTGCTTGGTCAGCCCCCACGCTGCGATCAAAGACACGCAGGGAGACTACGGCCATGCCAGGACTGGCTAGCAGTTTTATGCTGAGAGCTCTTCGGATCAGCCCCAATCTGACCCGATTGCTCCGATGGGCAATGATGGGGCCATGAGCTACGAGCGTTTATTAGCTAGGAGCATCTATGAGCTATGAGCATCTGCTGTCACCGGGTCGCATCGGCACTCTGGAGCTGCGCAATCGGCTGATAATGGCCCCCATGGGCGAGGAGTTGGGCGACGAGAACGGCGAGGTCTCCGACGACCAGGCCGCGTACCTGGAGGCCCGGGCCAAGGGCGGGATGGCCGTGGTCATGCTGGGCTCGGTGGGCGTGGCCCATCCGGTGGGCTGTTCCAACAAGCGCCAGACCGCTATCTCCGAAGACCGGTTCATCCCGTCGTGGCAGCGGGCCGCCGATCGGGTCCACAACCATGGCGGCAAGATCGCCATGCAGCTCACCCACGCCGGCAAGATGGGTCTTCAGGACACCATGGCAGGGCGCCCTATGTGGGTGCCGTCGGAGCCGGGGCCGATGACCGTCGACCCCCTCTACGGAATGGTCACCGCCGAGGAGGGGGCCATGATGGCCGAGCCCTTCATGGCGCCCACGTCCAACCCCCATTACCGGGTGATGGACCACGACGACATCGCCACGGTTATCGACCAATTCGCGGCAGCCACCGTGCGGGCTCGGGAGGCCGGAGTGGACGCGGTGGAGCTGCACGGTGGCCACGGCTATCTCATAGACGCCTTTTTGTCGCCCACCATCAACTCCCGAGACGACGAATACGGCGGGTCGGTGGAGAATCGGGCTCGTTTCCTGTCGGAGATCCTCACCGAGATCCGCCGCCGGGTGGGCGATGACTATCCGGTGTGGGTGCGGCTCAACAGCACCGAGGTGGGCATTGACGGCATTGTCTTGGACGACGCCCTATACAACGCCCGGGTGGCCGCGTCGGCGGGTGCCGACGCCATCCACGTGTCGGCCTACCACGATCCCGGCATCGCCACCGGGCCCACCGACTCCTATGGACCTCACGTGCCTGAGCTGCTGGTACCAAACGCAGCCGCGGTCAAGGCCGAAGTGGACGTGCCGATTATTGCCGTGGGCCGGATCAGTCCCGAAGCTGCCGACCAGCACATTGCCGATGGGAAGTACGACTTTGTGGCCATGGGCCGCAAGATCCTGGCCGACCCTGATCTGCCCAACAAGCTGGCCGCGGGTCAGTCCGAAGACGTGCGACCTTGCGTGTACCACTACCGCTGCATCGGCAACATCTTCTTGCGGGTGGGAACTCGGTGCGCGGGCAACGGCTTTTTGGGCCGGGAGGACGAGCTCACCGCCGAGGCCGCGACGGCAGCCAAGAGGGTGCTGGTGATCGGAGGAGGGCCCTCGGGCATAGAGACTGCCCGGGTGGCCGCCCTACGGGGCCATGAGGTGATCCTGGCCGAGGCGTCTGATCGGCTCGGCGGTCGTTGGGCGCTGGCGTCGGCCACCAGCGACGTGAACGCGGAGCTCATGGAGTGGTTCGAGCGTCAGCTCGACCAACTCGGAGTGGAGGTGCGGCTCAACACCCGGTTGGACGCATCCGCCGCAAGCGCGCTCTCGCCCGATGCCGTGGTGGTCGCAGTGGGCGGCCGCTGGGGCCGCCCCGATGTGGACGGCATCAACGGCCCCCAGGTTTGGGGGGTGGACGACTTGGCCCCCTGGTTGCTCGACGGAGCTTCATTGGATGCCGCCCGGGTGGCGGTGCTGGGCGGCGACCTGCCCGGCATCGGGGTGACCGAAACCGCCCACCACCAAGGGGCGGAGGTAACGCTCATCGAGTCCGGTCCGGCGTTCGGGTTTTCTCTCGGGTTGCCCGGACGCTGGCGGGTGGTCAATGACCTCGGCCAAGCCGGGGTGAACCTGGTCACCGGCGCGCAGGTGGTAGCAGTCACCGACGAAGGGGTGGTGTGGCGCACCAATGGTGACGAGCAGACGACGCCCGCTGACCTGGTGGTTGTGACATCTGAGCTGGCCCCGGACACCTCATTGGTCGACGAGCTGCGGTCTGCTGGTGCTGAAGTCCATGCAGTGGGCGATTGTGCTCAGCCTGGTTTTCTGGAGGGCGCCATGAAGTCAGCGGTCGAGCTGGCCGCCACGCTGTAGCTCTCTAAGGGGTAGGCGATGAGCTATCGACTGGCAAACCGGGCCGGAGAGGCGGTTCTGCTGGACGGCGCCGACTTTTGGGCGATGGGTATCGATCCGATGGATGCCCTAGCCGACATCGACCAACTCCACCGCCTCTGGGCCGCCCGGGGCGTGCCTGACGGTCAGCTGAGCCCAGCGGAGCTAGGCCCCCCGGTACCCAACCCACAGCAGGTATTCGGCTACGGACTCAACTACCGAGACCACATCGAGGAGATCGATCGGGTCGATCCCATGGGCCGGACTGCCAGCGAGGCGCCGGTGGTGTTCACCAAGTTCCCCACATGTCTGGTTGGGCCAGCTGCGCCGGTGAAGCTGGTGGGTGACCACTGCGACTACGAATGCGAGCTGGTTGCGGTGATCGGCACCGAGACCCGCGAGGTGGACGAAGCTCAGGCTTGGGACCGGGTGGCCGGGCTGATGATCGGCCAGGACATCTCCGACCGGGCTTTGCAGACCGCGGCCTCCCCGCCTCAGTTTTCCCTGGGAAAGTCACGGGAAACGTTCGGCCCCACCGGCCCTGCACTGGTGAGCACCGACTTGGTGAACGACCCCGACGATCTCGCCATTTCCTGCCAGGTCAACGGCGAAGTGCGCCAGAACAGCCGCACCAGATTCCTCATGCGCCCAGTGGCCGAGATGGTGGCCTACCTGTCAACCATCCTCACCCTGCACCCCGGAGACCTCATTTTCACCGGCACCCCCGGAGGGGTCGGCCATGCCCAAGGCCTCTATCTCAAACCGGGCGATGTGATCCGCTCCGAGATAGAGGGCCTCGGCGCAATGGAGAACCCCTGCGTCTAAGCCGCTAGGGCAGCTCCAACATCTCGGCCGTTTCGTCACAGGTGGCCAGAGGTCGGCCGACCTCGTTGCAGAGGGCCACGGCTTCGGACAAGAGCTCTTGATTGGTGGGGGAGCGGTCGGGATCGTAGAACTCCTCGATGCCCACGTGGAGGTGGCCGCCCATCTCTAGGGCAAGCCGGGCCACCGGGGTGGCCATGAGGTCGCCGCCCCACACCGACACCGACCAGGGAATGTCGGTGCCCTCCAGCATGTCCAGATAGGCCAGCAGGGCGTGCTTGGTAGGGGGCAGCCCGAAGGTGACCCCCTTGGTGCGGCGGGAGAGCCCCCACTCGGCGCCGAAGTAGAGCTTGGCCATCGATCCCGCAGGCAACTGGCCGACGCGGTGGTAGGTGAGCACGCATTGCAGGAATCCGGGCTCGTAAATGGCCATCGCCGGGGCCCAGCGGTTGTCGCGGCACAAGTCGAAGCTGGCCCGGATCTCGGCGTAGTCGTTCTTGTAGGTGCCGCCCACTGGGAGGCCGTCGGGTCCGGCGCCGCCGATGTTGGTGGAGCCGGGGTCCACGGCCACCATTCGCAGGGGCAGTTCCTCGGCGATCATGGCCATGTGGGCGTACTTGGCCTGATGGTCTCCGGAGGTGAGCGTGGGGTACCACAGGGCGTCAGGACGGGCGGCTAGCACCGGGGCCATGGCCTCGATATAGGGGTCGGCGGCATCGCGGCCGGTCAGGCTGATGTCGTGGTTGTGGGTGTGAATGATGGCCGCACCACCTTCGATGCAGTCCAGAGCATCGGCGGCGATGGCCTCGGGGCTCAAGGGCACGTTGGGATTGATGTCGGGGCTGGTGATTCCGTTGATGGCCACCTCGATGATGGCCGGGATTTCGTCGCGTGCAGCTGCTGGCATGGGCTGAACCTAATGGACAATGGGAGCCGGTTCAGGTGACCAGCGGCTGGCGTGGTTTACTTCGGGGCGTGGTTGCACCGGCAGGAGACGGTCCCTGGTTTGAGGACTTTGCCCAGGGTGAGCAACTCGACCCCGCCCCGGCCATCACTATAGGTTCGGGTGAAGCGGCCGCCTACCAGGCAATTTGCGGCGATCCTTTGGCCATTAGCCTGAGTCGCCCGCTGGCCGAGGCCATTACCGGTGAGCCCGGTTCAGTGGTCAACCCCGCTCTGGTGTTGCAATTGGCTATCGGCCAGTCCACCGTGGCGACCCGCAAGGTAGTGGCCAACCTGTTCTACCGGGGAGTGCGCCAGCTGCGCACGGTACGAGTGGGGGAGACCCTCACCACGACGGTGACCGTTCGGGGCCTGCGAGAGGCCTCTGCCCGCCCGGACCGACCTCCTCGGGGCTTGGTGCTACTCGGCATGCAAACGGTCGACGATCAAGGTCGCTTGGTGCTGGACTTCGAGCGGTGCGCCCTTGTCCGCCGCCGCTCTGATGCCCCCACAGGGCATGAAGATGATCTCGGAGAAACCCCCGTTGAGATCGACATGGCCTCATTCGCGGAGGCCGCCCCTGTTGACTGGGATCTGTCCCCATTGGGAGACCCCCAGGAGTGGCCGATCGGGGAAACTCGCCGCGATCCTCTGCGCGACACGGTGACCGATGCCCTCGCGCTGGTACGGCTCACGCAGAACTTGGCCCCAATTCATCGGGATGCGTCGCTGGGTCAGGGGGGAAAGCGCCTGGTGTACGGCGGGCACACCGTGGGACTGGCCCAAGCCGGATTGATCCGTCTGCTGCCCACCGCGGCCACCGTGGTGGGCTGGCATCTCTGCGATCACAGCGGACCGGTGTTCGAGGATGATGTGGTTGACGTGGCCGCCACCCTCGATGCGTCCGAGCCGTTGGCTAATGGCCGCCTGCTGGCTTTCACGGTGATTGTGCGAGCCGAGCGAGACGGGGCAGATCCAGTGCCCGTGCTCGACTGGCGTCCGATTGTGCTGGCCCCGTGACCGAGACCCGGGAAGCGAGTGACCACGAACTTGCCCACTGGTTGGCCCAGCAGGCAGGGGAACAGCTCCAGGCCCTTTCAGATGAGATGGAGGAATCCCGCGCTGGCTACCTCCACCGGGAGATGGCGGGCGATCAGCTCAGCCATCGCTATCTCACTGGGGCGTTGGCCCAGCTCAGGCCCGGCGACATGGTGCTGTCGGAGGAGGGGCGTGATGACGGCGCCCGCTTGGATGCCGAAAGGGTGTGGATTGTCGACCCGTTGGACGGCTCATCCGACTACGCCGACCAGTGGAGCGACACTTGGGCCGTCCACGTCGGGTTGGCAGTGAACGGCGAACCAGCAGCCGGGGCGGTTTCGGTGCCTCCCTGGGGCCGCACATTCAGCACGGTGAGCGCTGACGGGCCCCCCGCCGATTCCGGCCGAAAGCGGCCGCTGGTGGTGATGTCGCGCTCCCGGGTGCGATGGGATGGCCACCGTCTGGCCCGCCATTTGGATGCCGATGTGTACGGCGTGGGTTCCGCCGGTGTCAAGGCCATGGCAGTGGTCACTGGTGAAGCCGATGCCTGGGTTCACGCCGGGGGGCTCTACGAGTGGGATACCTGTGCCCCGGCCGCTATCGCATTGGCCGCCGGGCTGCATGTTTCCCACCTTGACGGATCCCCGCTGCGCTACAACCGCCGCGATCCGGCCCAATGGGGCATCCTCATCTGCCGACCAGAGTTGGCCTCTGATCTCAAGGCGGCATTTGCCGCCTAGCTAACCTGCCGCTATGCGAATCGGCATTTTGGGGGCGGCGTGGATCGGTCCGATGGGCCTCATCGAGCCGGCGAAAGAGGTCGATGGAGTGGAGGTGGCCGCGGTGGCGGCCCGCGATCGGGAGCGGGCTCGGGCTTACGCCGATGAACACGGCATTCCTCTGGTGTTCGACAGCTACGACGATCTGCTGGCCTCGGACGAGATCGACGCGGTGTACAACCCGCTGCCCAACTCCCACCATGCCCGCTGGACAATCGCCGCGCTGGAGGCGGGAAAGCCGGTGCTTCTGGAAAAGCCGTTCACCGCCAATGCAGATGAGGCCCGCCAGGTGGCAGAGGCTGCTGAGCGCACCGGGCTAGTGGTGATGGAGGCTTATCATTGGCGCTTCCATCCCCAAGCCGATCGGGCTATAGCGCTGGTGGCCGATGGCGCGGTGGGGGAAGTGGCGCATGTGGAGGCCGCCATGGTGTTCCCATCGATGCACGGCCCCGACGACATTCGCTACCGCTACGACCTGGCCGGCGGCGCCCTAATGGACACCGGTTCCTATGCCCTCAGCAATCTGCGGGCTTTTGGCGAGCTTGAGGTGGTGCGGGCCGAAGCCGAGGAGATGGCCCCCGACGTGGACGTCCGCATGACCGCAGAGCTCCGCTATGTGGACCGCGGGGCCACCGCAGCCATCACCTCGGCGTTCACCGGCACCGATCGGAAGGCGGAGTTGGGCGATCCCGAAGCCGTGGACCCTGAGGCGTTCGAGTTCGAGTTCCAGGCCGATGTGGTGGTGACCGGCACCGAAGGGCGGCTCCTCATCGACAATCCGCTGGCGCCCATGTGGGGCAGCGGGCTGACGGTGGCTGATTCAAATGGAGAGGTAGTCCTTCAGGAAGCGGCCCAGCAGGTGGCCACCTATACCAGCCAGCTCCAGGCTTTTCGAGCTTGCGTCGAGAATGGCGGCCCCAACCTGTATCCGCCATCGGAGTCGATCAAGACTATGGAGTTGATCGACGCGGTCTACCGGGCCGCTGGATTACCGGTGCGGATGGGGATCTAGCTAACCGCCGGCGTCAGTGAGAACTTGACGGGTGGCATCTCCTAACAGCCGGGCAAAGCCCACCGGACCCAGTGCCTCCAAGCGGCCCGAGTCGAACACCTCCAGTGTGAGGGGCGCTTGGCAGCCGGCACCTCGAATGGTCCGCAGCGCGCCGGTCAAGTCCATCGCCCCCTCACCGGGCACACAGCGGAGATACCGAGTCGCGAACGCCAAGTCATCAGGTGGCTCCACGGGGGCGTCGTTGAGCTGGATTGCCCCGATCAGATAGCCGGGAATCGAGCCAAAATCAGCAAAATCTCCGGGTCCGTAGAACACATGCCAAAAGTCCACGGTGAGCCCGCAGTTGGCCCGACCGGTGGCGGCCACCACCTCGGCGCTGGCCAGCGGGTCGGGAACGGGCCGATTGCGGCTGAACTCCATGTACACGTCTACGCCGACCGAGGCCCCCTGGTCGGCCAGTTCGGCCAAGGCCTCCACCACCTGATCCCTGGTCGCCGAGCCCGGGCACACCAACAGCGAGTTCACCCCGGTGGCCCCCAGCGCGGCGGCCGCCTCGAACACCGCTTCTCGGGGAGCCTCCTCGTAGTAGGGCCCGCCGGGGTCGTCGGGTCCCACCCATACGATCACGGCGTCCATGTCCACGACCTCCAGACCGGCATCGCGAATGCGCCCGCCGATGGCCGGATCGGGCGGGTAGACCGCGGGCCACAACGTCAGCCCCGCGAACTCGCCCGCGACCGCGGCTTCCACCAGCACTTCGATAGGGGGATTGTCCACAGAGCCCGAGCTGAGCACCAGATCGTCAGGGCCGAGGGTCACTCCCATAGCATGGCACCTCATGTCCGCTGATCTCTCTACTGGCCACGCCACTCATCCTGACGACGAGTTCCATCCGCCCACCTCCGACGACCCCTACTGGACCGAGACCTGCTGGTTCACCTTTGCCGCCCCCGAGCACAAGCTGTCGGGCCAGCTCTACCCATTTTTCCGACCCAACCAGGGGGTCACATCCGGGGGAGCGTTCTTCTGGGACACCGGCGGCGACCAGATCTGGAACTGCCGCTACGCCAAGAACTTCTGGCACCTGCCGCTGCCCGACCAGCCGTTGAGCGACATCGAGCTGCCCAACGGAATCCGCTACCAGGCGATCGAGCCTCTCAAGCAGTACCGGATCAGATTCCTGTGCCAAGACGACGGGGAGGCCGAGGTAGACCTGACATTCACCGCGGTGTGCCCGCCCAACTATCTGGGGGACGGCCACCTCGACCAGCCGGGCCGCTATCAAGGCACCATCCGGCTAGGCGACGATATCTGCGAGGTGGACGCCTACGGGATGAGGGACCGGTCGTGGGGACCGCGCAGCCAGTTCGGCGCCACGCTCCACGGCGCGGTTCGGGGTGGCTACAGCTATGCCACTGCATCGGACACCGACGGCTTCCACGCCCTGACCATGGCCTACGGAGAGGGGGATGACCCCGACTGCATTGTGATCCACGGCTACTACCTGCGTGATGGCGAATACTCCCGACTGGTGCCCGGCCAGGGGCAGCGCGACGTGCTGGAGCGCGATCCCAGCACCGGCGCTCCCACCGTGGTGCATATCACGGCCACCGACGAGCTAGGCCGCAGCCTTGAGGCCACAAGTAGGGCCGTCAACAGGATTGGCGTGCACCTCAACCCCAACCTGTGGACTTGGAACTGCCTCAGCGAGTGGACGTTCGGGAACGCGGTTGGCTGGGGCGAAGACCACGACAACTGGAGTGCGGCTGGCTATCGCCGCTTCGTCCGGGGCCACCTCGGATTGGACTGAGTGCCCTCAGCCCCCCTCGCGGTAGTCGGCCAGCTCGACACCATCGATGAGGTCGGCGAATTCCGGGGTGACTCCAGCACCGGGGCGACCAGCCAGGCTGGCCAGGAAGAATGACGTTGCCAAGTGCTTTAGGGCAGCGTGCATGGCGAGGGGGTCAGCGTTTTCCGGCGTGCATCCGTCTTCGGCCCGGGCTACCTGCTCAGCGCCGAGGAGAGGTTCGAGCATGCCCAGACCGCCTCCCGCAAGTATGACGGGACAGCTATCGGTGAAGCTGTTGTGGCCGGCCTGAGCCAGGTTGACGAAGGTCTTGGGTCCGGGGGCTGAGTCGTAACTTTCCAGGCTTCTATCGGTGGGCACGGTGAGATCCAATTCTGCCACCACCACCAGAATCGGCTTGTCGGTGGCCTCCGCGGGAGCCTCCCCGCCGCCGGCCAGCGGCAAGGCGGCCAAGACGGACTCATTGGCCAATGCGTCCAGCGCAGTTCTGGCACCGGCAGAATGGCCGATCACTCCCACCCTGTCGGTGTTGACGGCGTCTCCGAGTGCCGATTCCAGGGCAGCCAGGGTGTTGGCCACATCGGTTTGGTCTTTCTCGGGGTTGGACTCTGCGGTTCCGAATGCCTGGGCAGGGAGATTCCTGTGAATGTGTTCAGGCGAGGCCACGATGAAGCCGTGGGAAGCCAAATGAGTAGTCAAGAAGATGGCAACGTCGCGGTGGCCCCCAAACCCGTGGCTGTAGATGACCACCGGATAGGGCCCCCCGTCGGCCAGCGGTGCGTCGCGATGGGAGTTGGTCTCGACCGCGCTCTGCATGCTCTCGGGGATCAGAGCTCGGAAAGCGGCCGGAATGGCCTGTGCGGAGTCATAGACCTCCGTTTCCAAACCGGCTACCGCGGCAGAATCGGCGGGGTACCAGACCGAAAGGGGCTGTTCGCCGGGTTCTTCTCCCAGCTCAAGGGTTCTCACCCCTACGGATAGGTCGCCGAACTCGGTGAAGACCTGGAGGGGAGCGGACGTGGGCGCCGGGGTGGGTTGTGGCGTCGGCTCGGGAGTCGGCACTGATGCCTCCGTGGGTTCAGGTACGGGCGTCGGTGCCTCGGTGGGTTGAGGTCCGGGCGTAACCGCTGGCGTGGGTGCTTCGGTTGGCGCCGGCGCCTCGGTCGGGGCGGGCGTGGGTGCCACGGTGGGCTGCTCGACGGCGGGCGCGGCGGGCTGCGAATCGTCATCGTCGGAGGAGCACCCTGCGGCGAGAAGAGCCAGGACAAGCCCGAGGGCGATGCAGACGGCGAGCGCCCTGCGCTTGAATAGTCCAGGTTTACTTGGTTCCACCTGAGAAGAATAAGCTCCGAACATGGGCCGAAAGTACAAGGTAATCAGCGCTGATGGGCATGTGGAGACGCCGCCCGATGTATTCGTGAAGTATGTCCCTGAGAGGTGGAAGGACCGGGCACCCCGTTTGATCCACCTGCCCGAAGGGGGAGAGGGTTGGCTCATTGAGGGCCAACCACTGCTTCGCAACGGCCAGAACATCGCCGGGCGCGACAAGGTGAAGTTCTCCGGCGGTACCTATTTCAACTCCGACGGCAGTCCTGCCGAAGGTGCCGGTCCCGCCGAGCAGCGCCTCCGGGAGCAAGATCTCGACGGCATCGATGCCGAGGTGCTGTTCCCACCGGTGTTCGCCAGCCGATTCCTCGAGGGCATCAAAGACCCCGACGTGTACCGCTCCATGATCCGGGCCTACAACACCTTTTTGGCCCATGACTACTGCTCGGTAGCCCCCGACCGGCTCATCGGCAACGCGGTGACCCCCATCACCGACATCGACCACGCGGTTGAGGAACTGGAGTTCGTCGCCGAGGCCGGCTTGCCCTCGGTGGCGTTCTACAACTTCCCCAACGGCACTCCCTATGCCGACCCGGTGGACGACCGCTTTTGGGAGAAGAGCCTGGAACTGGGCCTCAAGCTGGCCCCCCACTTCGGCTTCGGAGCGGGGCAGGCCCCGCCCCAATCAGCGGCCAAGGGAACGTCCGACAGCCCATGGGCTTCCGCTCTGGTGCAGCGGGCCGGCAATCACTCCCCGGTTTACTGCATGGCCCAGCTCATCGCCGCGGGAGTGCTGGAGCGGTTCCCGGAGATCAAGTTCTACTTCGCCGAGACCAACGCCAGCTGGTTGCCGGGCACGCTCTATTTTATGGACGACAACTACGAGCTGTTCGGCGACTGGTTCAAGGTCAAGTACGAGCGCAAGCCCAGCGAGCAGATACTCGACCACTTCCACTTCAGCGTGATCCGCGACCCGGTGGTGTTCGACATGGTCGACATCATCCCGTGGGACAACATCATGTGGGGCACCGACTTCCCCCACTCGGTGGGCTCGTTCCCCGACTCCCAGGAGTTCATCGAAGAGAACTTCACCAAGGTGGACGATTCGATATCCCGCAAGGTGCTGCTGGAGAACCCGGCCAAATACTTCGACTTGGACCTCGACGCCGACATCACCGAGACGCCGGCGGCCTGACCCTCGGCTGGAGTTCAGCTCAGGTCGAGCACGCCTCGGGCCAATTTCCCGGCCTCAAGGTCATCGAACGCCTTGTCTAGCTCGGCGAGGTCATAGGTGGCTGAAACCAGCTCGTCGAGCAGCAGGCGGCCGTCTAGGTACAAGTCGACCAGCGCGGGGATGTCGAACGCGGGGCGGGCTGATCCGTAGCGGCAGCCCATGATCGACTTGTTCTGGTAGAGCTTGAACGGAGCAAGTTCCATCACCGCGTCCATGCCGGCTACTCCCAAGATCACCATGTTGCCGCCGGGGCGCAGCATCTCCACCGCGTCCATCATGAGTGAGGTGTGGCCCACGCACTCCACCGAGCAGTCCACCCCGCCTCTGGTGAGCTCCCGCACGGTATCGACCGACGGGTCTTGGCCGGAGTCGACGAAGTGGGTGGCGCCGAATTGGCGGGCGAATCCCTCCTTGGCCGGGTTGTTGTCGACCGCGATGATCTTGGTGGCACCGGCTATGCGGGCGGCCTGGATCACATTGAGGCCGATGCCCCCTACGCCGATCACCGCCACGCTGTCGCCCCGGTACACCTGGGCCCGGTTGAAGATGGCACCGGTGCCGGTGAGCACACCGCAGCCGATGAGGCAGGCGCTTGTGAACGGCACCCGGTTGTCGATGGCCACCACTTGGCCCTGGCCCACCACAACCTCCTCGGCAAACACGCCGGTGTTGGCAAAGCCCATGATTTCCTCGCCCTGGTAGGTGAAATAGGCCGGCAGGTCGCCGGGGCCGGGCTCCTCGCCGGTCTCGTTGCGCTTGGCGATGGCTGCCCCCAGCTTGGAGTTCTGGCACAGGGTGGGATGGCCGGTGGCGCACACCGAGCAGTGGCCGCAGTTGTCGATGGTGGCGATCACCACATGATCCCCGACATCGACGGTGGTCACGTCGCTGCCCACCGCCACGACCTGGCCGGCACCCTCATGGCCCATCACGAACGGTGGTGAGAACATCTGTCCAAAGGTCCCATTGATCACCGACACGTCGGAGTGGCACACCCCGGCTGCCCCGATCCGCACCCGCACTTGGTGGGACTCGAGCTCGGTTACTCCGAGACCATCGACCACAACTGCGCCCTCACCGTCGAACAAGATGCCCCGCATAGCTGATGCTCCTCTCTGCCTAGTTCCGATTGATATACGTGTCGTCTTCGTAGGCCTCGGGGCCGGTGAGCGTGCCGGGGGCCGGGGTCATCAGCTCCTCGCGAAAGCGGGTGGTGAACTGCTGGGCCGTGGCCCGCCAAGCCACAAGCCGGTCGTCGCCGTCGACCCCCTCGGCGAATCCACTGGCCGCGTCGGCGGCCTTGTTCAACCGGATGTAGGCCTCCGGAGTGGCGGCCCATACGGTGCACACCTCGTAGTCGTGGTGCAGCACCTCCCAAAGCCCCATGCAGGTGTAGCCGTAGTCGGCGGCAGCAGGCAGGTAGTCGCGGGCCATGGCGGCCAGGTAGTCACGGGCCGACCCCGGCCGCACCTCGGTCAGCTCGTGGATGTACAGAGTGCCCCGCACCTCTCCGGCCAATACCGACGCCACTGGGGGCGATTCGGGTACCGAGCCCAGCACCCGGTCGTATCCTCCCGTGCGGAGCTTGTAGGCCTCTTCCCACCACTCGTCGAGCAGGTCGTTGGACTTCCGCTTGAGGTTGAGCCTGTCCACCCGCTCTAGCCATCCGTCCCATCCGCCGGAGTCCCAGAGATTCACCACCTGGGGCCAGCGGGCGGTGATCCCCATGGTGTACCAGGTGCCGAGCAGTTCGAAGCCGACCCGGGCGTCGCGATTCTGGATTTTGATGTGCTCCATGTACGGCCATGCCGCCTGACCGGTGATGTCGACGTACTCGTGCAGGATGATCTCTCGCTGGGCCACGGGCAGGACACTACTGCCAATCTGCTAGACCACCTACCCATGAAGCGAAGCTCGATGGCCGCCGGGTTGGCTGCTGCACTGGTCGTCTGCGTGCTGCTGGCTGGGGGGTGCAGCGACTCTCCCAGCGACTTGGCTTCCCAAGAGGGGGGCTCGCTGGGCATTGTGCGGGTCGGTCCCGGCCAAGGAGTGCAAATTCGGTCTATAAGCACGCTCACCACTCGGTCCGACGAGCCGACTCAGATGACCGTCAGACACGCGGTCGCCTTTGCGCTTGAGGACCACGGCCCAATCCACGGGCGATTCGCCGTCGAACTGGGCGAACCTCTCGATGGCCGCTGCTCGGCCGATGGCGGGCGGGCCGCAGCCGAGGAAGTGGTGGCTGACGGATCTGTAGTGGGGGTCGTCGGTCCTTCGTGTTCAGTGACGGCTACCGAAGCTGCCCCGCTGATAACCGCGGCAGGCATGGTTCTGATCTCGCCTTCCAACACCTCGCCCGTCCTAACCTCGAACCTTGCCGGCGTCCCAGGCGACCACTATTTCCAGGGGTACTACCGCACTGCCCACAACGACCTTTATCAGGGCAGGGCGGTAGCAGCCTTCGTCCACGAAGAACTTGGCCACGAGCGGGTTGCCGCGATCCACGTCGGCGATCCCTACACCGAGGGACTAGCCCAGGCTTTTAAGGACGCTTTTGAGGAGCGTGGGGGTGTTGTCACCGGGTTCATCGAGATGGACCCCGCAGCAACCGACCTGTCTTCCTTGCTGACCCAGGTATCAAGCGGATCACCCGAGGCCTTGTTCATGCCTCTATACAGTGAGGAAGGCAGCAGGCTTGGCGAACAGGCCCGGCAATTCGGCGGTTTGGAGGACTTGACGCTGATCGGGGCCGACTCGCTGCTCTCCAGCCAATTCCTGAGCCAGGAGTTCACCCGAGGGATGTACGTGTCCGGACCCGATCTGCGCTTCGGTGAGAATGCCAATTGGGCTACAGGGGCAAATGCTGAACAGATCATCCAGCGTTTTGTGACGCGGGTCGGAGAGCCACCTGACAATGCCTTCTGGGCCCATGCATACGATGCGACCACCCTGCTCTTGGATGCCATCACGGCCTCGTCTCATCTCGAAGGACGAGAACTCGTTATCGACCGGGCGGGTGTCCGTCGGCACCTGAACCAGGTAGAGGGTGTGGAGGGGGTTATCGGCACCATCGCCTGCGATGGGTTCGGGGATTGCAGCCCGGGAAAGATCTCCATCATTTTGCATCTAGAACCCGATCAGCCTGAGGCTTCTCGCAGCAACGTTGTCTACGAGTTCTCTCCTTGAGATCCCCCTCAGCCGAGGAGGGCCACCACCACAACCAGGACGATCACCGCGACGAGGGCTACTGAGGCCAGCAGCATGGCTCCGGGCAGACGCCGGCCGAACAGTCGGATCATGCGTCGGCCGGGAATGGGCGAGGCCGGCTCGTTTAGGGGCACTCCTCGGGGGGCAACGGCGATGCCGGGAGGGTCGATGCCGGTCTGCTCCCCGTCGCGGACCTTCTCGGTCCACTTTGAGCCGTTCCACCAACGGGCCTCATGCCGCCCGAATGGGTCGATGTGCCATGAGGCCTCGGGCTCGGGGTTCGCAGCCACCTTGCGCTGAGTCTAACCAGACGAATGGCGCCGTGGTCACGCCGGTCGGGATCGCTGCGAACCAGTAGACCACGGGGCAAAATGACGGGCGTGGATATGTCAGACAGCAAGGGCGAGTTGGCCGAGATCTTGGCCAAGCAGGAGATCACCGAGCTGCTGTATCGGTACTGCCGGGGGGTGGACCGCCTCGATATGGAGCTGGTGCGCTCGTGCTACCACCCCGACGCCACTGATTCCCACGGCACGTTCGAGGGCTCCGTGGACGAGTATCTGGAATGGAGCGAGCGCCTGTTGCGTCGCTATACCGGCTCGGTCCACAACGTGTTGAACGTGTTTGTGGAAGTCGACCCCGAGTTGGCGACCTCGGCTGACGGAGGCACAGTGCAGTGGGCTCGCTCCGAAGCCCACGGCATCGCCCGCCACTGGACCGAGGGAGGACCCCCAGAGCTGAACCTGTCGGTGGGCTTCCGCTTTATCGACGACGTGTCTCGGCGCAACGACGGCCCGTGGCTCATTTCGCGGCGGGTAGCCACCACCGAATGGGTGCGAGAAGAGCAGTTTCGGCCCTTTGACGAGCGCTTCTTGCGGGGTACCCGAGACCGCTCCGATCCGGTTTATGCTCCCCGTCCTGACCAATAGGCCACTGGTCGAACCGAGAACTACCATCGGCTGCCATGCAAACCGAGAACGTAGAACTCTCCACCGCTGACGGCCCGATGAGGCTGTATGTGGCCCGGCCCGATGGCGAGCCGCAGGCCGCGGTCATCGTCATCATGGAGGCCTTTGGGCTCAACGGCCATATCGAGGACGTCACCCGGCGGTTGGCGGCCGAGGGCTATCTGGCGGTGGCCCCTGATCTGTACCACCGCTATGAGAACAATCTGGCCGGCTACGACGAAATGGACAAGATCTTCGAGATGATGGGGAATCTCCTCGACGAGCATTCCCTCATGGACGTAGACGCCGCCCTCGACTATCTGGCAAGCCAGGGAATCTCCTCGAACAAAGTGGGTATCACCGGGTTCTGCATGGGCGGCCGGGTGACCTTCCTCACTGCCATCAGCCGCCCAGTAGGTGCGGCGGTCACCTATTACGGCGGAGCCATCGTCACCGATGGTTTCACCCCCGGGATGCCCAAGCTGGCCGATCGCCACGGCGACCTCCAGTGCCCGTGGCTGGGTCTCTTCGGCGACCTCGACGGCATGATCCCCGTCGAGGGTGTCGAGCAGCTTCGGTCCGACCTTGAAGGCAACGCCCAGGCTACCGACATCGTGCGCTACGCCGACGCTGACCACGGATTCCTATGCGACGAGCGCCCGTCGTACAACGCCGACGCCGCGGCTGACGGCTGGTCGCGCATGGCAGCCTGGTTCGGGACACATCTGTCGTGACCTCCGGCCAAGAGAAGATCGGGGTCATCGGCTCGGGGGTGATGGGCTCGGGCATCGCCCAGGTGATGGCCATCGCCGGCCATCCCGTGGTGGCCTTCGACATCGATCCCGACATCGTTGCGGCCGCGCCCGGTCTGGTTGCCGAGGGCCGGTTCGGCATCCAAGGGGCGGTGGCCCGGGGCAAGATGACCGAGGCCGAGGCCGAAGCTGCGCTGGCCCGCATTCACTTCACCACTGACCGGGATGCGGCTGCGAGTGTCGATGTGATCATCGAGGCGGTCCCCGAGCGCTTGGACCTCAAGATCGAGCTGTTCCGAGACCTGGACAAGGAGTGCCCCGACCACACCATCCTGGCGTCCAACTCCAGCGGGTATCCGGTGCAGGCCCTGGCGGTGGCCACCGACCGCGCCGACCGGGTGATCGGTTGGCACTGGGCATCGCCGCCGCCGGTCATGCGACTTGCGGAGATCGTGCGCGCCCCGCAGACCTCCGACGAGACCACCGAGACCATCTGTCGTATGGCTGCTGACGCAGGCAAGAACCCCGTGGTGATCAAGGACTCAGCCATGAGCTGGGGCTACGTCACCAACCGGGTGTACGGGGCCATGATCCGGGAGGCCAACGCGGTGGTGGCCGAGGGTGTGGCCAGCCGGGAAGAAGTAGACCAGCTCATGGTGGACTGCTTCCGGTGGCCGTCAGGTCCCTACGGCATGGTCTCCGGTGCCACCACCGGTTGGAAGGCCGGCAAGAAGTAACCCCAAAGAGAGGTTTCCATGAAGGCTGCACTCCTGGCATCGCCGGCCACGCCGTTGGTGATGGCCGATGTGGATTGCGTCGATCCCGGACCGGGACAGGTGCGGGTGCAAGTTACCCACTGCGGCTTGTGCCACTCCGATCTGACCATGATCGATGCCCCCGAGATGATGACCCCGATCATCCTGGGCCACGAGGCCGCCGGGATTGTCGACGCGGTGGGTCCGGGGGTGGACTCCCTGGCCGAAGGTGACCATGTGATGCTGTCGCCGTTCGGCCCTTGTGGGACGTGCTACTGGTGCGTGCGAGGGGAGACGACGCTGTGCGCGTCGGCGGCGTCGATGTTCATGGGAACGATGCCCGACGGCTCGATTCCGTTTTCGATGGGCGGCCAGCCGGTGTATCGGGGCTTGGGAGTCGCCGGATTCGGCGAATTGACCCTGGTGGCCGAATCAGCCGCGGTGAAAATCGATCCCGACGTGCCCCTGGAAGTGGCCGCGGTAATCGGATGCGCCATCCAGACCGGCGTGGGCGCGGTGCTCAACACTGCCCGGGTGGAAGAAGGCGCCACGGTGTTGGTGATGGGGCTCGGGGGCGTGGGCATGTCGGTGGTGCAGGGTGCCCGCCTGGCCGGCGCGTCGCGTATCTTCGCCTCCGACCCGGTGGCCGACCGCCGCAACGCCGCGGTGGCCTTTGGGGCAACTGACCTCCTCGATCCCAACGAGACCGACGTGGTGGCCCATGTGCAGGAGGCCACCAAGGGGATCGGCGCCGACTACGCCTTTGACGCCGCGGGAGCTGGCCCGCTGGTAGAGGCCGGATTGGCCGCCACCCGCAACGGCGGCACCACGGTGATGGTGGGCGCTCCGGCCGTCGAACACACAGTGACCATCAATCCCGCGGTGATGTACCTCACCGCCGAGAAAAAGCTGCTCGGCTGCCTGTACGGCGGCTGCAACTCCCAGCGAGAGGTTCCCCGCCTGCTGGCCCTGTGGCAGAACGGCCGCCTCGACCTGGAACCCATGATCACCGCCCGCCGTCCCATCGACGAGATCAACGCCGGACTCGACGACCTCCGAGCCAGCATCGGCATCAGAACCGTTTTCAATTTGAGCTAACCCCGCGACAAGGGCTGGCCACTCTACGAATGGCCAGTGAAAGCTTGAGCTAGAGAATTGCGCGTCGAAAGAGGCGGGCAAATCGGTCGACAACTTGGTCGATGGGCGGGGCTTCGCCGCTGGCCAGGGGATCGAGGGTGAACTCGACTCTGGCTTCGCCCCGGCTGGCTCGGGACGGCATTGAGACGACCGTGGCCGCCAGTTGGCAGACAACCCCGTTGTGGGCGGTGAATGTGACCTGCACGATTCCGGCGTCGCGGTCGATGTAGCTCACCTCGCCCAGTTGGTGTCCTGCCTCGACCAGCCGGGCGAATATGTCGCCCGGGGGGAGCCGAAGTGCATAGCTGTCGTCGGCTTTGGCGGTCGCGGGCGGGTCTGGCTGAGAAGGGGGAGGAGGCGTGGGAACTTGGGGAGGTTCAACTCCGGCCCGCTGAAGCCAGTGATAAGCCTCGGTTATTCGGGCCGCCACCGCGGTGCTGCCCCCTGCGTCGGGATGGGCTTGGCGGATCAGCGCCCGGTATGCCCGGTTGACGTCGTCGGCCTGTGCCCCCTCTTCCAGCCCCAGCGTCCTGAGCGCCCGCTCTCGGTCCACGACACCACCGTAGGGCGTTAGGCCACCATCAGTCTTCGGCCAGGAACTCCAAGATGGTGGGGTAGGCGGTGGGGTCTTGCATCATGAAGATGTGGCCGCCGTCGAAGGTGGCCAGGCGGGCGCCCGGGATTCGGTCGCGCAGCAGTTCGCTGTTGCGCATGGGGGCGATGCCGTCGTGGATGCCGGCACACACCAGGGTGGGCACGTCAATCTCGCCCAGGCGGTCGACCACGTCGTGGCCTCGGCGGGCTTCTAGTTGGCCCAACGCGCCGGGGGTTTCCAGCGGCAGGGCGGGGCCGTCGGGGCGCGCATTGACCACGAATATCTCTACTCCGGGAGGCAGCGGACCGCCCCGCTCGTAGCGGGTGTCCATGATCTCCAGGGCCACCTCGCCCCGCTCGTCGGGGTCGAGGTCGGCCAGGGTGTGCAGAGGCCAGGAGCTGTAATCGGGGCCACCAGGAGAGGTGCAGTTGAGCACCAGCTTGGCGATCCGTCCCGGATGGAGCACGGCCATGTTCATGCCCACCATCCCGCCGAAGCTGGTGCCCACCACCGGAACCGACTCCCAGCCCAAGAAGTCCAAGAAGGCGACGGCATCGGTGGCGTAGTCGGCCATGGTCCACGGCAGCGGCGGCGTGGAGGTTTGACCGAGACCCCGCTGGTCGTAGTGGGCCACGGTGAAGGCACTGTTAAGCGGGTTCAGGTCGGGGGCGGTCATGCGCAGGTCGCCCCCGCTGCCGCTGATGTTGAGCAGGGGCGGCCCTGAGCCGTGCAGCTCGAAGTAGAGGTCGAGGTCTCGGACTTTGGCTATCGGCATCGGGTCATGTTGCCACGTTCGATGCCGCTGCGGGGCCGGATCAGACGAATGCCGAGGCGAATACCAGCGACACGATGGTCATCACCTTGATGAGTATGTTCATGGACGGCCCGGAGGTGTCCTTGAACGGGTCGCCGACGGTGTCGCCCACTACGGCGGCCTTGTGGGGCTCGGAGCCCTTGCCGCCGTGGGCACCGGCCTCGATGTACTTCTTGGCGTTGTCCCAGGCTCCGCCGGCATTGGCCATGAATATTGCTAGGGCGAAGCCGGTCACCAGGGCGCCAGCCAAGAAGCCGCCCAGGGTGTCCACATCGATGAATCCCAGGATCAATGGTACGGCCACGGCCAGGGCTCCCGGTACCAGCATCTCCCGCAGCGAGGCCTGGGTGGAGATGGCCACGCACCGAGACGAGTCGGGGTTGACCCCCTCAGCACCCTCCCGCAAACCGGGGATCTCTCGGAACTGGCGGCGAACCTCTTCGATCATCTTGTTGGCCGCCCGTCCTACCGCGTCGATGGTTAGAGCGGCGAACAAGAAGGGCAGCATGGCGCCCAGGAACAGACCGATGAATACATCCACTTGGCCCACATCCAACGAGAGTGCGAAGCCGGGGTCCTCTAGCTGTAGGGCCACTTCGAAGGTCTTGAACAGGGCCAGAGCGGTCAGAGCCGCAGAGCCCACTGCGAACCCCTTCGCGATTGCCGCGGTGGTATTGCCCAAGGAGTCGAGGGCGTCGGTTACCTCCCGGACCTTGGGGTCGAGCTCCGCCATCTCGGCGATGCCTCCAGCGTTGTCGGCGATGGGCCCGTAGGCGTCCACGGACACCACCACACCGGTGGTGGCGAGCATTCCGATGGCGGCTACGGCTATGCCGTAGATGCCGGCTCCAGTGTTGTCTCCCAGCGTTTGCTGTCCGCCCCAGTAGGCCACCAGCACACCGGCGCCTATCAGGATGACCGAGGCGGCCACCGACACCATGCCCGCGCTGATGCCCGATAGCACCGTGGTAGCCGGTCCGGTCTCGGACTGCTGAGCGATCTTTTTGACGGGTGCGTAGTGATCGCTGGTCCAGATCTCGGCCACCTTGCCGATAGCCCAACCCACGGCCAGGCCCCCGATCACTGAGATGGGCAGTCCCCACCAGCCCTCGAACTCATCACCGGAGAAGAACCACAGCCCGACCAGGATGGTGCCGATGACGGTGAGGCCCATGGCCACGTAGGTCCCCATGTGGAGTTGGCGGGACAGGCTCTTCACGTCGGCGCGGGCGCTTCCCCGCACCGCAAACGATCCCACGATGGCAGCCAGCATCCCCACGAAGGCCACGGCCAGAGGGAACATGAGCTGGGCGAGGCCGATGTCGTCGCCGGTGGCCTCGCTGCCAGCTACCGCGAAGGAGAAGGCGGTCAGGGCGATGGGGGCGATGATCGATCCGCTGTAGCTCTCGAAGAGGTCGGCGCCCATGCCGGCCACATCGCCCACGTTGTCGCCCACGTTGTCGGCGATGGTGGCCGGATTGCGGGGATCGTCCTCGGGAATGCCGGCCTCCACCTTGCCCACTAGATCGGCGCCGACATCCGCGGCCTTGGTGTAGATGCCACCCCCCACGCGGGAGAACAGGGCGATGGAGCTGGCTCCCAGGCCGAAGGCGGTGAAGATCTCGAATGGATCGTCCACGCTGAGCCACTCCACAAACAGCAGGTAAGTGAAGGCCAGACCCAGAAGGCTCAGCCCGGCAACTGAGAAGCCCATGACCGCGCCGCCTCGAAAGGCCAGCGGCAGTGCCTTAGCAGGGCCTTCGGTAGCTGCTTGGGTGGTGCGGGCGTTGGCCATGGTGGCCACTGTCATTCCCACGTACCCGGCCCCTGCCGAGAGCACCGCACCCAGGATGTAGCTGATGAACGTGAGTTCTACGCCGGTGAGCACCGGAATGAGGATGGCCATGATGACCACAAACCCGGCTACCCAGGTGTACTCCTGCTTCAAGAATGCCCGAGCCCCGTTCTGGATCTCGGTCATGAGATGGACCATGCGGTCGTTGCCCGGAGGGGCCGACTTCACGATCCTGTAGAAGAGGTAGGCGAGTGCGAGCGCAAGAATCGCGCTCAGCCCGGCAAGATACGGTACGGCGTCCACATTGACCCCCTGATTGAGAGAACTAGGCGAAGTTAGCCAGCGAGAATATGACCTGCCAAGGTTGCCATTTGGGATGACCAATTTCGGGGCATTGACGATAATCTTGAGCTGTGGTCAGCCTCAGCCGGATGCGGGCCGAAGCCCGGGAGGCTCGTCGCTCTTTTCCCGATCCTCAGAAAGCGGCGCGGGCGGTATCCAATGCGGTTACGTCGCTCGGATGGCTTGATGGCGTGGGACGGGTGTCGGCCACGGTGGCCGACGACGGCGAGCTTGATCCGGCCCCTTTGGTGACCGCTTGCCGTCTGCGGGGCATAGAAGTGTGTTTCCCGGTGATGCGCGATCCCGCCCCCATCCAGTTCGCCCCCGCCGGGCCTGACACCCCGTTCGCGCCCAATCGGTTTGGGATTCCCGAGCCTGATGTCGATGTCGAGCTTCTGGTGTCGGCCCGTGAGCTTGATGTGGTGTTCGCGCCTGTGGTGGTGTTTGACGCAGCTGGTCATCGCGCCGGTCGGGGCCAGGGTTACTACGACCGGGCGCTTTCCTTTTTGCTCAACGGGCCCCGGCCAGCCAAGCCGCTGGTGGTGGGCTTGTCCTATGAGTGCCAGCTCGTTGACGGGGTGCCCTGCCACCCCGGTGACGTGACCATGGACGCGGTGATCACCGAAGAACGGGTGAGGGTGTTCAGCTCGGCTCTGGCGCGCCGGGTCCGGCGGTGATCGGCGTGCGAGCCCAGAACCGGGGGAGTGCTCGCACCCAACCGGTTTTTCAGTAAGGATGTAGCAGTGCGCATCGTGGTCGTGGGCGCTGGCGAAGTGGGCTCTCACGTTGCTCAGATTCTGAGCGAAGAGGGCAACACCGTTTCGGTAGTGGAGTTGAACGCCAAGAAGCTGCACAACTTGGCTGAAGACCTGGATGTGCTGGCTGTGGAAGGCAGCGGCACCCATCCTCACGTCCTGGTCGAGGCAGGCATCAACAAGGCCGACCTGCTAGTGGCTGTCACCGCCCACGACGAGGTGAATCTGGTGGCCTGCTTGCTGGCCAAGCAGCACGGCGTGGGACGCACCATTGCTCGCATCCAGGCCCGCAACCTGCGAGAGAAGGACGCCCGGGAGCTGCGGGAGGCGATGCAGGCCGACACCATCATCGATCCCGATGAGGAGACGGCCCACGAGATCATGGACCTCCTGTCGTATCCCGGTGCCACCGACGTCACGGTTATGGCCGACGGCGAGGTGTTTGTGGTGGGAGCCACCCTCACCCCCGACGCTCCCTGGGCCAATCGGCGGTTGGCCGACATCGCCGAGGAGTACGAGCCCGACTGGGACTTCTTGGTGGCGGTGATCACCCGGGCAGGCGAGACCCGGATCCCCCGGGCCGACACTACTCTTGAGCCCGGCGACCTTCTGCGGGTGGTGTGCAAGCGGCGGGCTCGAGGAACCCTGCTGCCGCTCTTGGGCCTGGCGCCGGGCACCCACCGCCGGGTGATGCTGCTGGGAGGGGGACGTACGGCCGAGATCGTGGCCCGCCGATTGAGCGAGCGCCATGCCGAGGTGGTGCTCATAGAGCGGAATTTGGAGCGGGCCCAGACGCTGAGCGAGAAACTGGATGCCGTGCTGGTGATACATGGCGATATCACCGACGCTGATTTGCTGGAATCTGAGGATGTCGGCAAATTCGACGCGGTGATTGCCCTCACCGGCAAGGACGACGCCAACATCTTGGCCTGCCTTTACGCCAAGTCGATGGGAGCGAGCGAGACCATTGCGGTACTGCACAACTTGGCGCTGCGCACGCTGCTGCGGGATGTGGGCATCGACGTGGCGCTTTCACCCCGCACGGTGAGTGCAAACGGAGTGCTCCGCTACGTGCGGGGCGAGGTGGCCCAAGTGGCCACCTACCTGTCGGGCGACTTCGAGATTATCGAGGCTGAAATCAAGGCAGGTTCAAAGGCCGACGGAGCCATGGTGGAAGGGATGGGCCTGCCCAAGGATGTGCTCATCGGCGCCTATGTGCGCGACGGCAAGCCGCAGATCGGCCGGGGTCGAAGCCAGCTTCGCAGCCGCGACCACATTGTGGTTTTTGCGCGGCCCGACACGGTGGACGAAGTGAAGCGCTTCTTCGGATGAGTTCATTGGCCTTTGGGCGGCCCGACACGGTGGACGAAGTGAAGCGCTTCTTCGGGTGAGCCGCCGATGAGCGACCCCTCTAGGGTTCGCTTTCCCTGGCACCGCTCCGCAGTCAGGGTGCTGACCACGGTGGTGGCCACGGCCTCCTCCTTCGTGGTGACCTCCACCGTCGTCTATTTGGCTTCCGGGGAAGTCGACCGAGTGGATGACGCCATGTTCGAGTCGGTGGCCGGGTTCACCACCACCTCGCTTACCGTGGTGGACCCTGAGGCGCTTTCCACTTGGCTTCTCACATGGAGGGCCTTGACTCAGTGGCTAGGAGGTCTGGGCGGATTGGTCTTCGCCTTGGTGCTGGTGCCCACCTTCGGCGGGCAGCGGCGCCTGAGCGAGGTTGCCGGAGGTCGGGGGCGACGCGCCGTTCTGACCAGAAGGTGGTCGCACACCACCCAGCGGGTGGTCTTGACCTATGCGGTCTTCACAGTACTGGTGTTCGGGGCTTACGCCGCGGCTGGCATGGGAGTGTTCGACGCCGCCACCTTTGGTCTCACCACTGCGTCCACGGGCGGGTTCGCCAATTATCGAGACTCGTTCGCCCACTTCGATTCGGCGGCGATCGAGTGGGTGGGGGCGTGGGCCATGGGGCTGGCTGGCATGTCGGTGGCCGCCCTTGTGTGGCTCGTGCGGGGGCAAGTGCGAAGTCTGTGGAGATCGACGGAGTTGAAGTTCTACGCCGGCTTGATCCTGCTGGCCACTGTCTTGGTAGCCGCCTGGACCTGGCAGGACACCGGCGGGGGCGCGGACGCCGTCCGCCACTCGTTCTTCACCGTCACATCGGCCATCAGCACCACTGGGTTCCGAGTTGTCGACTGGGGCCACTGGATATTCGCTCCCCAGGCCATGCTGCTGTTGCTGATCGGGGTGGGGTCAATGGCCGGATCAGCGGGGGGCGGTTTCCGGGTACTGCGGGTAATCGAGGTCTTGGGCATTGTGCGGCGGGAACTGGTGTTGCAGCTTCACCCCCAAGCGGTGGTGCCGGTGAAGGTCTCGGGGGCGGCCGCGTCGGAGGCGTCTCTTACCCGAGTTCACAACTTCCAGATACTGTGGGTACTGGCCGCGGCGTTCGGAGTGTTTGGAATCGCCTCGCTGGGTGGGGACCTGCTTACCGCGGTGTCGGGAGCGATTTCTGCGCTTGCTACCGCCGGACCCGGTCTTGGCGACCTGACGGGATTTGCCGATGCCACCGTGCTCGCTGCCCCTGCCCGGGGGGTGTTGATTGCGCTGATGTTCTTGGGCCGGCTGTCGATCTACCCGGTCGTGGTGGTAATCGGCTGGGGCATTGGCGAGGTTCAGCGGATGAAGCTGAGACGATGAGGCGGGGACGATGAGGCTGGGGCTATGACCGGGGTAGTGGCGGCTGCCCGTCAGGGCAGGACCGCGGTGAAGTGGGCCGTGTCCCAACTGCTGGTGGACCGATCCTGGAATGTGACCAGCCGGGTTGGATTCGTGGTGGGACTGGGCCTGTTGTTCATGGTTCCGGGAATGCTGGTTGCCACCTTGGTCGAGTGGGGTAGTTCGACGTCCAACGAAGAGGTGGCTATGGGGCTGGGGGCGCTGGTAACCCTGGCCGGGGGCACACTGCTGGTGACGTTTACTCGCCTTGACCAAGACATGCCGCCCGCGTCGGTGTTCGCCGCGGTGGCGTGGACCTGGATCTGCTCATCGATCTTCGGATCTCTGCCGCTGTGGTTTTCTGGCGAGCTGGGCAGTTTCGACAACGCGCTTTTCGAATCGGTGTCAGGTTTCACCGCTACGGGCTCCACAGTGCTCAGCCCCATCGAGGGAGTCGGCCGGGGCGTGCTCATGTGGCGCCAGATCATCCAGTGGTACGGCGGCATGGGGATGGTGGTGCTGGCTGTGACCATCCTTCCGTTTTTGGGCGTGGGGGGGCTCAGCCTCATCACCGCGGAAGCCCCCGGTCCGACGTCTGATCGGTTGGCGCCTCGAGTTAGTTCCACCGCCCGACGGCTGTGGGCGCTATACGGCGGCATCACCCTCGCGATTGCGGCCGCCCTGATGATCGCCGGGTTGAGCCTGTACGACGCAGTGGCCCATGCCTTCACCACCGCAGGCACCGGGGGTTTCTCGCCCTACGACGACTCCATCGGACACTTCGACAGCTTCGCGGTGGAAGCGGTGATGATTGTCGGGATGCTGGTGGGCGGAGTGAGCTTCACCCTCCACTGGCGGGCGGTGTCGGGCAACCCTCGGGCCTACGGACGGTCTTCTGAGTTTCGCACCTATCTCCTTTTGATACTTGCGGTCGCGTTGTTCGCGTCGCTACTGAACTGGCTGAACGACCTGTCCGACCTGCCCAACAGCCTCCGCAACGGGATCTTCGGTGCGGTGACCCTGGGCACTAGTGGCGGTTTCGGCAACGCCTCCAGCGGCAATCCGGGCGGCGATTTCGCGGCTTGGACGCCGGGGGCACAGGCGTTGCTGCTGCCCCTCATGGTGATGGGGGGCATGACTGGCAGCACCGCCGGGGGGCTGAAGGTGTTGCGCGCCCAAGTGATGGCGAAATACATGCGGGTCGGGCTGCTGCGAGTGAAGCACCCCAGGGTGGTGGCCCGGGTGAAGCTCGGTCAAATGGTGGTGGCCGAGCCGATACTCCAGCGGGTGGCGGGGCTGGTGGCCCTCTACGCTTTGTCGGCGCTTGTGGCCACTTTGGTTCTGGCCGCGTTGGGCCAAGACCTGATCACCTCCTCGTCTGCGGCCATCAGCGCGTTGAGCAATATGGGACCCGCTCTGGGCGACGCCGGGCCCACCTCCAGTTATTTGGTGTTCTCCCGTCCGGCCCGGGCGGTGCTGATGGCGATGATGCTCATCGGCCGCCTCGAGTTCTTTGCCATCTTCTTGGTGTTGGTGTCGGCCTACGAGCGAACCCGCCGGGTGAGCAGGGTCAGGCTGCGGAGCTGAGGAATGCGCTGAGGGCCAGCGAAAAATCCAGGGGGTCTTGAGACCCGCACATCTCGCGGGCGGAGTGCATGGAGAGCTGGGCGACGCCGGCATCCACTGTGGTCACCCCAGTCGTGGCCGCCGCGAAGGGCCCGATGGTCGAACCGCAGGGCATGTCGTTGCGGTGGGCGTAGATCTGGTGGCCTACTCCGGCCTTCTCGCAGGCAGCGGCGAATGCGGCCTCGCCAACCGCGTCGGTGGCGTAGCGCAGGTTGGCATTGCGCTTGATCACCGGGCCGTGGCCGATGGCGATGTCGTGGTCGGGCTCGTGGCGCTCGGGATAGTTGGGGTGGGTGGCATGAGCGCCGTCGGCCGAGAGGCACAACGACCGGGCGAGGGCGGGATGCAGCGAGTCACGGCTGCCGGCGATCCGCTCCAACACGGTGGGCAGTAGCGGGGACGTGGCGCCCTGGGCCGACACGCTGCCCACCTCCTCATGGTCGAACAGGCACAACACCGCACTGGGAACCGCGTCGGCGGGGGCATCGAGCAGGGCCTGGAGCCCGGCCCAGCACGACACCTGGTTGTCGATCCGGGGGGCGAAGATGAACTCGCCGTCGATGCCGGCCACGGTCGAGGGAGTGAGATCGTGGAGCATGGCATCCCAGGCCAGCACCTCGTCGGCGGCCAGACCGGCGGCCTCAGCGACCACCGCGGCGAACTCGCCGGGCGTCCGCAGCCCCAGTCCCCATACCGGGGCCAGGTGGGTCTGCGGATTGAGCAGCAAGCCCTTCTGGTTGACCTCGCGGTCCAAGTGGATGGCCAGCTGCGGCACCCGCAACACGGGCTGGTCAATATGAAATAGCCGGGTGCCCGACGGGGTGGCCAGCCGGCCAGCCACCCCCAAATCGCGGTCGAGCCAGCTGTTGATCAGCGCTCCGCCGTACACCTCCACCCCGAGTTGGCGGTAACCGGCCTGGCCGGTGTCGGGCTGGGGGGTGATGCGCAGGTTGGGGCTGTCGGTGTGGGCGCCAATGACGCGAAAGCCCGCCTCGCAGGAGTGGTGACGCCAAGCCACCAGGCTGCCGTCCCGGCACACGAAGCGGCTCCCGGAGGCGTCGGGCCAATCGGCGGCCTCGTCCATCGGGGTGAATCCGGCCGCCCTAAGCGCGGCTGCGGCCCGCTCCACCACGTGGAACGGCGTCGGACAGGCATCAATGAAGGCCAAAAGCCCTTCAAGCCCCTCGAATTGGCCGTCTACAGTCACTCCAGCCCCATCTGCCACAGGCACATCCACCCCTCAATCATGCCCGTCCGCCCCCTACGGCACGAAACGGACTTGGAAGGCGGCAGAGTTTCAACGGTAAAATTGCCCTCCTGCCGCTGGCCAATGTCGTCTCGGCGCGCACTGCAAACACGCTGGAAAGGACGCAATGAGGAACTGGCCGCAGCTTCCCGGTCTGCCACACCCCCAGGGGCTTTATGACCCCCGAAACGAGCACGACGGTTGCGGGGTGGGCTTTTTGGTGGACCTGAAGGGCCGGCCGCGTCACGAGATTGTGTCGGTGGGCTACGGGGCGCTGTGCAACCTCCAACATCGGGGGGCACTGGGCGCGGAGGTGAACACCGGCGATGGTGCGGGATTGCTGATCCAGGTGCCTGACGACTTCTACCGCCAAGTGTGCGACGTCGATCTGCCGCCGGCAGGACACTATGCCACCGGTATCGGCTTTTTGCCCGACACCCCCGAGGCGGCCGCCCATGCCCGAGAGGCCATGGACGCCATCGCTGCCGACGAGGGGCTGACTCCCTTGGGGTGGCGAGAGGTTCCTACCAGTCCTGACGGGCTGGGGGCCCAGGCGCTGGCCACCATGCCCTCGTTCTGGCAGCCGTTCTACTCCGGTGACGGACTCGATGCCGACGCGCTGTTGCGGCGGGCCTACATCGTGCGCACCCGGATTCGCAACGAGGTCGCCTATGAGACCGATGATCAGGCCGACGCCGGCGCGCTGGGATCCAAGACTCGCAAGCTGACCTACGGCTACTTTGCCAGCCTCTCCAACCGGACCATCGTGTACAAGGGCATGCTCACCACCCCGCAGCTGGGGGAGTTCTATCCCGATTTGAGCGACACCCGGGTGACCAGCGCCTTGGCCATGATCCACTCTCGGTTCTCCACCAACACTTTCCCGTCTTGGCCGCTGGCCCACCCTTACCGCTTCATCTCCCATAACGGCGAGATCAACACTGTTCAGGGCAACCGCAACTGGATGCGGACCCGTGAGGCGCTGTTGAGCTCGCCCCACCTCCCCGGCGACCTGGAGCGGCTGTTCCCGGTTTGCGCCGAAGGGGTGAGCGACACCGCCAGCTTCGACCAGGTGCTGGAGCTGCTTTACATGGGCGGTTACTCGCTCCCCCAGGCGGTGTTGATGATGATCCCAGAACCGTGGGAGAACCACGAGTCGATGTCGCCAGAGCTGCGGGCCTTCTACCGCTACTACGCCTCGCTTATGGAACCGTGGGACGGTCCCGCCGACATCGTGTTCAGCGACGGCACCCTGATCGGCGCGGTGCTCGACCGCAATGGCCTGCGCCCGTCCCGCTACTGGGTGACCGACGACGACCTGGTGATCATGGCGTCGGAAGTGGGGGTGATGGACGTCGACCCGGCGGCCATTGTGGAGAAGGGCCGCTTGCAGCCCGGCCGCATGTTCTTGATCGACACCTCTGAGGGGCGCATCGTTCGGGATGCCGAGATCAAGGAGAAGATGGCTTCAGCCCATCCTTACGGGCAGTGGCTGGCCGATAACCAGGTAGATCTCGACGACTTGGCCGAGCGGGCAATGCCCGAGCCCGACGACACCCCTCTGCTAGTTCGCCAGCAGATGTTCGGCTACACCCACGAAGAGCTCAAGATTCTCTTGGCTCCTATGGCCCGCGACGGCAAAGAAGCCCTCGGTTCTATGGGAACCGATACCCCGGTGGCAGTTTTGTCCAATCGGTCCCGGCTCCTATACGACTACTTCCAACAGCTGTTCGCTCAGGTGACCAACCCTCCGCTGGACGCCATCCGGGAGGAGATCATCACCGCCACTTGCGGTTGGCTCGGCCCCGAGGGCAATTTGCTCGATCCCCAGCCCGAGTCATGCCGCCAGATCTTCACCCCGCACCCGGTTATCACCGACCAGCAGTTGGCCAATCTGGTGGAGGTGGATGGGCCGGGCGGCCACGACCATTGGCACACTGAGGTGGTTCCCTGCCTTTACGCGGTGGACGACGGTGGCCCGGGTCTGCGAATCGCCATCCAGCGCATCCGGGAGCAGGTCAGCCGGGCTATCGAGGCGGGCAAGAACATCATCGTGCTGTCGGACCGGGGCGCTGGCCCTGACTCAGCCCCGATACCCTCGTTGCTGGCCACCGCCGCGGTACACCACCACCTCATTAGAGAAAAGACCCGGACCCGGGTGGGCTTGGTGGTGGAGACCGGTGATGCCCGAGAGGTACATCACATCTGCTTGCTGCTGGCCTACGGCGCCACCTCCATCAACCCCTATCTGGCATTCGAGACCATCGACCAGATGATCGACGAGGGGCTATGCGGCTTCTCGCCCGACGACGACAGGGATCTGGCCCATCGCAACTACATCAAGGCATGCGACAAGGGCGTGCTGAAGGTCATGTCCAAGATGGGCATCTCTACGGTGAAGTCGTATGTGGGAGCCCAGATATTCGAGGCCATCGGCCTGGGGCACCCCATCATCCAGGAGTGCTTCACCGGGACGGTCAGCCGCCTGGGCGGAATCGGCTTCCCGCAACTGGCCGAGGAGGTCAGGCTGCGACACCGCATCGCCTTCCCCGAGAATCCCGACGAGCGGGCCCACCGCACCCTGGAAGGAGGAGGGGAGTACCAGTGGCGCCGGGAGGGCGAGTACCACTTGTTCAATCCCGAGACGGTGTTCAAGCTCCAGCACGCCACCCGGGAAGGCCGCTACGACATCTTCAAGCAGTACACCGAGAAGGTAGACACCCAGTCGGAGCGCCTGGCCACCCTGCGGGGGCTGTTCCGATTCCAAACCGGGCGACGAGAGCCGATTCCCATCGAGGAGGTGGAACCGGTCTCCAGCATTGTCATCCGGTTCTCCACTGGGGCCATGTCATACGGATCGATTTCCGCTGAGGCCCACGAGACCCTGGCCATCGCCATGAACCGCATCGGTGGCAAGTCGAACACCGGAGAGGGAGGCGAAGACCCCGCCCGCTATGTTCCCGATCCCAACGGCGACCTGCGCCGTTCGGCCATCAAGCAGGCGGCATCAGGGCGGTTCGGGGTGACCAGCGAGTATCTGGTGAACAGCGACGACATCCAGATCAAGATGGCTCAAGGGGCCAAGCCGGGTGAGGGCGGCCAGCTTCCCGGCCACAAGGTGTGGCCCTGGATCGCCGAGGTCCGCTACTCCACCCCCGGCGTGGGGTTGATCTCGCCGCCCCCGCATCACGACATTTATTCCATCGAGGATCTGGCCCAGCTCATCCACGACCTTAAGAACGCCAACCCTGAAGCCCGCATCCACGTGAAGCTGGTTTCGGAATTGGGCGTGGGCACGGTGGCCGCGGGGGTGTCCAAGGCCCACGCCGACGTGGTGCTCATCTCGGGCCACGACGGCGGTACCGGCGCCTCGCCGCTGACCTCCATCAAGCACGCTGGCACCCCATGGGAGCTGGGTTTGGCGGAGACCCAGCAGACGTTGCTGTTGAACCGGCTGCGGGATCGGATCGTGGTGCAGACCGACGGCCAGCTCAAGACCGGCCGGGACGTGATGATCGCGGCGCTGCTGGGGGCCGAGGAATTCGGTTTCGCCACCGCCCCGCTGGTGGTTGCGGGATGTGTGATGATGCGGGTGTGCCATCTGGACACCTGCCCGGTGGGGGTGGCCACCCAGGATCCCGAGCTGCGCAAGAAGTTCACCGGCGAGCCCGAGTTCGTCATCAACTTCATGGAGTACATCGCGGAGGAGGTGCGCGAGCTGCTGGCCATGCTCGGCTTCCGCACTCTGGCGGAGGCTATCGGGCGGGTGGACTGCTTGGACGTGAGCGACGCGGTGGACCACTGGAAGGCGTCGGGGCTCGACCTGTCGCCCATCCTGTATGCCCCAGACATCGATCCTGAGGCCGATCGGCATTGCACGCAACCCCAGGATCACGGCCTGGACCGCGCCCTCGACCAGCAGCTCATTTTGATGGCCGAGGCCGCCTTGGAAGATGGTCTCCCGGTGGAGATTGATCTCCCCATCGGCAACGTGAACCGAACAGTGGGCACCATGCTGGGCCATCAGGTGACGTCCAAATGGGGGGCCGACGGCCTGCCCGACGACACCATCCGTATCAATTTCTCCGGGTCGGCCGGCAACAGCTTCGGAGCGTTCCTGCCCCGGGGCATCACCATGAAGCTGGTCGGCGACGCCAACGACTACGTGGGCAAGGGCCTGTCGGGCGGGCGCATCATCGTGACCACGTATCCACAGGCCCGCTTCGTGGCGGAGGAGAACGTGATTGCTGGCAACGTCATCGGCTACGGCGCCACCAGCGGGGAGCTGTTCCTGCGCGGGTTGGTGGGGGAGAGGTTCTGCGTCCGCAACTCCGGAGCCGTCGCGGTGGTGGAAGGGGTCGGCGACCACGGATGCGAGTACATGACCGGCGGGAGGGCCGTGGTGCTCGGGCCCACCGGCCGGAACTTCGGGGCTGGCATGTCGGGGGGAGTCGCCTACGTACACGACCCCGATGGGGTGTTTCCCGCCAAGGTGAATCGGGAGATGGTCGACTTGGAGCAGCCCGACAACGGAGACCGGGAGTGGTTGCGGGACCGCATAAGCCAGCACATGGTAAACACCGACTCGGCCGTGGCAGAGCGGATCTTGGCCAACTGGGCCACTGAGGCTGATCGCTTCGTGAAGGTGATGCCCAAGGACTACAAGAGGGTCCTGGCCGCGCTGGCCGAGGCCGAGCGCACGGGCACCGACGCGGAAGCAGCCATCATGGCGGCCGCCCATGGGTGATATCCGGGGATTCATCAAGCACGGTCGGGAGCTGCCCGTTCGCCGAGCGGTGCCGGTGCGGATCAAGGACTGGAACGAGGTCTATCGGGACTTCGATGCCGAGTCGGTGCGCACCCAGGCGTCGCGCTGCATGGATTGCGGCATTCCGTTCTGCAACAACGGCTGTCCTTTGGGCAATCTGATCCCCGACTGGAACGATCTCGTCTATAGGGACCACTGGCGGGAGGCCATCGAGCGGCTTCACGCCACCAATAATTTCCCCGAGTTCACCGGGCGGTTGTGCCCAGCCCCGTGTGAGGCGGCCTGTGTGCTGGGCATCAATGAAGATCCGGTGACCATCAAGCAGGTCGAGGTGGAGATCGTCGACCGAGCTTGGGAAGAGGGGTGGATCACCCCGGTGGTGTGCGACGACCGAACCGGCCGTTCGGTGGCGGTGGTGGGGTCGGGGCCGGCCGGTTTGGCCGCGGCCCAACAGCTCACCCGGGCAGGCCACGATGTGGTGGTGTTTGAGCGGGCCGACCGCATCGGCGGGCTGTTGCGCTACGGCATTCCTGAGTTCAAGATGGAAAAGCGCCATCTCGACCTCCGGCTGGCCCAGATGGAGGCCGAGGGCACGGTATTCAAAACAGAAGTGAACGTAGGAGTGGACATCAGCGCGGCCGAGTTGACCGAGCAGTACGACGCGGTGGTGTTGGCCGGTGGGGCCACCCAGTGGCGAGACCTGCCCATCCCGGGTCGGGAGTTGGAGGGCATTTATCAGGCCATGGAGTACCTGCCGCCAGCCAACCGGGTGCAGGAAGGCGACCTGGAAGAGCACCCGTTCTCAGCCGAAGGCAAGCACGTGATCATCATCGGCGGAGGCGACACCGGCGCCGACTGTCTGGGGACCGCTCACCGCCACGGAGCGGCCTCAATCCACCAGTTCGAGATCCTGCCCCGCCCGCCCGACGAGCGGGACGATTCCACCCCGTGGCCCACGTGGCCGCTGATGTACCGGTCGTCGTCGGCCCACGAAGAGGGCGGTACTCAGATTTACGCCATCAACACCGTGGAGTTCACCGGGTCGGGCGGCAAGGTGGAGGCGCTGCACACCATTGACGTGGAGCAGTCGTTCGAGGGTGGGCGAATGACGTTCAACCCGATTGAGGGCACCGAAAGGGAGTTTCAGGCCGATCTGGTGCTGTTGGCCCTCGGATTCGTCGGCCCCGAGACCGGCGGCTTGCTCGACGAGTTGGGGGTAGGGATCACCGACCGGGGCAACGTGGCCCGCGACGACAATTGGATGAGCACTGTTCCCGGCGTGTTCGTGGCCGGCGACATCGGCCGCGGCCAGAGTCTCATCGTGTGGGCTATCGCCGAAGGTCGGGCCGCCGCGGCCGCAGTCGACGAATACCTAACCGGCGACACCCTCCTGCCCGCCCCCCTGGTTCCGACCGCCCAGCAGCTCCGCTGATCAGAAGGGGCGGGCGTCGAGGAAATCGAGGGCGGCGTCTATGAAGTCGAACGACTTGGGGGTGGCGAAGTGGTCGACGCCCCTAAGGACCACGAGGCGGGCGTTGGGTAGGGCCTCGACCAGTTGGTCGGCGGGGTAGGCGAAGTCTTTGTCGCCCACAACCACAAGGGTGGGCACCGCGACATCGGCCAAGCAGTCGGTGTCGAAGGCGGTACGGCTGGACAGGAGGGCAGCGAGTGCCTCACGGTCGGCCTCGGGATCGTCGGCCAGGGTGGAGAAGTGGAGGGCTTCGGGGTTCTCGGGGTCGGGTTCGCCAGTGACAGCGTGAAGGATCATGCGACTGTGGGCCTCGTCTCGCTCGAACAGGTTCTTGCCCACCCCGGAGACAACCAGCTTGTGGAATTGCTCCGGGGTCTTGGAGGCGATGGACAACAGGGTGTAGGCGCCCAAGGAGAACCCGATGGCGTCGATGGGTTCGCTGGGGAAGTGGTCGATCACGTGCTGCTCAAAACCCGCGTAGCCCTCGGGATTGTGGGGCTTGGGGGCCGTTCCGTGGCCCATCAAATCAACCCCGATCACCTCTCGCCCCGCGTCGGCCAGAAGGTCGATCCACGCGTTGTCTCCCCAAGTCCGCCGGGCCGAGCCGGCCAGTCCGTGCAGCAATGCCACCGCGGGTCCACTCACGGCGCTCACACTAGTGACGGCTGAGGAGCAAGTAGTGAAGCGCCAGAGAAAAGCAGGAGGCCCCGAGTAGCCTCCCGGTCGAAACCGGTCGACTTCTCGGGGCCGTCCCATTCGGTTCCGGAGCCTCAGCGGGCTTGCGCCCTCCGGTTCCCCGGTACCTACCCCCCAGACACTTGCGGCACCTGGCCGCCTTCCCGGTCCTCGGCTTTCGGTGGTGCCACCGACTTCCTCGGCCCGTTCCAGTGACCCTGCGGACTCTTGCGAACCTTCGCCCTTTCGGGCGCTTGCTCTCTCGAGTCACCCCGCTTGTCTCTGGTAGGTGGGCATACCATAGCGCGGAAAAAACCCAGGTCAAGCGAAAAAATGAAATCCACAGGGTTTTCCACCGCTGTGAGTAGAAATCCCCAAGAAACCTCGAATTAACCACAGGGATGGGGCTGATTTCGGGCTTGAAATGACCCTTCAATGCCAAGTGCCGCGCTCCACGAGCACGTCACGCAGCACGGTGGGCCGGTCGGTCATGATGCCATCTACCCCGATATCAAGCAGATGGCGCATCTCGTCGGCGTCGTCGATGGTCCACACATGGACTGCGATGCCCTGGGCATGCGCGGCATCCACGAACCGCTTGTGGACCAATGGCACGCCCTTTGCTGCAGGAGGAACTTGAGCGCAGGCACCGGCCTTGAGCCTTATCGGCAGACCGGCTGACGCGGCTTGGAGTTGGCCTACCTCTTTGGGGCTGAGTCCTGTACACAACCGAGGTCCGCCCAAGCGCCGGGCGGTGGCCAGGCGACGACCTGAGAATGAACCGACGCAGACTCTGTCGATAGCGGCAGCGTGCTGAAGGATCTCGATGAGCGGAATGGTGGCCTGGTCGTGTTTGGGGTCGACCGCAATCCGAAGGTCTGGCCATGCCTCCAGCAGCTCTTCGAAGCGGGGGATGGCGTGTCCTCCGCCGACCCGCACAGTTTCGAGATCTTTCCAGCTGAGGTCGGCGATGGACTCAGGCCGTCCACTGAGCCGCTGCAAGCCCTCGTCGTGGAACGCCACCAACACGCCGTCACGGGTGGCGTGCACGTCGGTCTCGACATGTCGGTAGCCCAGGTCGATGGCGGCGGCAAACGCGGCCATTGTGTTCTCCGGCCCCTCCAAGGCTCCACCCCGATGGGCAATGGGGATCGGACCTTCGTGGTCCAAGAACGGCCAACCAGACACCAGCGCAAGAGTAGTAGTCGGGATAGATTCACTATCCGTGGCGTGGGATCCGGCGGAGAAATTCGGCCAATTGCTGCAAGACAATGAGTTCGCTCTCCATGAGGGCGCCTTGTGCATTGCCGCCCTGGGCTGCCCAGACATGAACTTCGATTCCGAGGTGGCCAGGCTGGACGCACTGGCCGACCGCTGTGATCGGTCAAGCCGAGATCGAATGCTGCACTCCCTTTTCAGCGAGCTGGGCTTTCACGGAAACCGGGTGGACTACTACGACCCCCGCAATTCATTTCTAAACGAGGTCATGCGCCGGCGCACGGGGATCCCTATCAGCCTGTCGGTGCTCGCGATCGCCATAGGCAGGAGGATCGGCTACCAATTCGAGGGCATCGGCCTGCCCGGCCACTTCTTGATCAGGGATCGAGGCGAACCCGACGCGTTCATCGATGTCTTCGCCGGGGGAGCACTTCTCGACGCGCAGGGTTGCGAGGAGCTGTTCCACCAGATCACCGGGGGAGACAAGGGCTTTCACCCCGCCTACTTGGCCCCGGTGGACCACTCGTCGATCATGGAACGGATGCTGGGAAACCTGAGGGCCATTTACGCCCAGAACAAGGACTACGCCAATCTGGAATGGGTGCTGGAACTGAGGACGATGTGCCCATCGGTCCCGGCTGGTGAGGCGAAGCAGCTCGGCCTGATCAATATGGAGCGGGGACGATTCGATGAGGCGGCCCGTCGGTTCGAAGAGTTGGCCCAGGTTGCCGAAGACGATGACGAGGAGCAGCTTCAGCGTCTGGCCACTCAGGCTCGAGCTCGGATGAACTAACCGAAGACCACGGGTGAACCCCTCGCTATAGACCGCAAAATCAACCGGCAGGGCGATAGCGTTAAACCCGGTGCCCCGACGAACCAAGATCATCGCCACCATAGGCCCAGCATCAGAGTCGCCCGAGATGCTGCGGGCCATGGTGGACGCGGGCATGGATGTGGCTCGCATCGGGCTGGCCCATGGAACGCTGGACGAGGCTCTCGGCCGTATGCGCCTTGTGCGCCAGGTGGCCCAGGAGGCCGGCCGGCGGGTAGGCGTGCTGGTGGACTTGCCCGGCCCGAAGGTGCGCACAGCTAGTTTTGGCCAAGAAGGCGTGGAGTTGCGGGCCGACACAGAGGTGGAGATCAGGGTGGGCGACACCCAGAGCACCGCTTCGGTGGTGGAAGTGGACTATGAGGATCTCCTCCACGACATCGCTGTTGGCGACCAGGTGGCCCTAGGAGACGGGCAAGTGCGGCTGCAAGTGGCCGATGTGTCCACCGACAAAGCCACCGGTGTGATCCTTCACGGCGATGTGATCCACGGACGCCCGGGATTTCGAATTCCCTCCGATCGGCTAAGCCTGCCCACCCCGACAGCAGAGGACTTGCAGTGCTTGGACGCGTTCGTGAGCGAGGCGGTGGACATGGTGGCCGTTTCGTTCGTGCGGTCGGGAGACGACATCCGCCGTGTGAATGTGGAGCCGCATCCGGACGGTCCTCTGGTGATCGCCAAGATCGAGACCCAGGCGGCCGTTCAGAACCTGGATGACATCATCGAAGCGTCGACGGGCATCATGGTGGCCCGCGGCGACCTCGGAACCGAGTGCCTGTTGGAGGAGACACCCCATCTTCAGAAGCGGATCATCAGAGACTGCATAGCCGGAGGCTTGCCGGTGATAACCGCCACTCAGATGCTGGACTCCATGGTCCAGGCGTCGACGCCGACCAGAGCCGAGGTGTCGGATGTGGCGAATGCGGTGTTCGATGGCACTAGCGCGGTGATGTTGTCGGCTGAGACCGCCATAGGGGCTCACCCCGCCGCAACGGTGGCCACCATGGCCCGAATCGCAGAGCGGGCTGATGAGGAGTTCGACTATGTCCGCTGGGGGGAGAACATTCGCCGGCTGCGCATGACTGATGCAGATGCCCCCACCTCGGTTACTGACGCCATGACAGGGGCGGCAGCCACCGCGGCCAACGAACTGAACCTGGCCGCCATCGTGTGCATATCGGCCTCGGGCTTCACTGTGCGGTCAATGGCCCGCTTCCGGCCGCAAACTGCCATCTTGGGGTTCAGCACCTCGGAGCGCACCGTCCAGCAGCTGACGCTTAGCTGGGGGGTCACGCCCATGCTGGCGTTCGAGTCAGGCAACTACGAGGCCCGGGTCAACGAGGCATTGAACTTGGCCAAGGAGGCCGGGCACGTTGTTCCTGGTGACGTGGTGGCAGTGGTGGCTGGCATGACCGAGGCCACTGACGTGCTGCGCTTGGTGCGCGTTCACTGACCATAGAAGGATTGGGTTCATGACCGATGCGCCGGTGAATCTAACCCGGTCGGGACCGCCCGAAACGATCTTGGATCCGGAGCCTCCTCAAGCTGTGGCCGCATTGGCCGAGGCCATGAGCGGGCCTGAGGATCAAAGGAGGGCCGCGGTAGCTGATGTGGTGGCCCGCTTTCCCCGATTCCTGGACGGCTGGGCCCGGCTGGGTCTGTTGGCCCGCGATCAGACAGAGGCCTATGCCGCCTTCCGAGTGGGGTATCACCGGGGGTTGGACCGGTTGCGCCAGAACGGTTGGAGGGGGTCGGGCTATGTGCGCTGGGCCCATGAGGTGAACCGGGGCTTTCTCCGGGCTCTGGCTGGATTGCAGGCCACCGCGGCGGCCATCGGCGAGCGGGACGAGGAAGAGCGCTGCCTGCACTTCCTGCACCAGCTCGATCCGGCATGGCCCTCGGCCGATTGGAGGCAGTGACATGGCGGCGCCGGGCGGCACCGGCCCCATTGGCCCGTTCCCTGGCCAAGTAGGAGACGACCCAGAGGCTCAGGACGCCTATGACCGGCTGCGTCGGCGAGTCTTGTGGAGCCTGCCCTATGGGCTTTATGTGGTGGGCTCTAGGGCAGGGGAGCGGCGCAACGGCATGACCCTCAATTGGGCCACTCAGCTGGCATTTGAGCCGAAGCTTGTGGGCATCGGGGTCGAACATCCCGCTTACACCCACGAGCTCATCTCCGAAGGCGGCGTGTTCAGCCTGTGCACCGTCGCTCGCGAGGATCGGGCCATCGTGCGCAAGTTCACCAAGCCGGTGGAGGTTGACTTGGTCGCAATGACCCTGAACGGCTTCGCCTTCCACGACGGTGTCACCGGTGCGCCCATCTTGGACTGCGCGCCGGCCTATCTGGATTGCGAGGTGCGCGACTCAGTGGTCACCGGGGCCCACACCCTGTTCATCGGCGAAGTAGTCGATTGCGGCTTCCAGCACGATGAGGACACTCCAGTTCTTCGCATGGAGGACACCCGCATGAACTACGGGGGCTAGAAATCCCGTCCGAGTTCACCGGTGCAGTGCTGGCCGGAGGGAAAAGCCAGCGGATGGGCGTGGACAAGGCATTCATCGAAGTGGGGGAAGGATGGCTCATCGACAACCCGCTGAGGGCATTGGCTGGCGCCTCGCAGCGGCTTATCGTCGGTGGTACAGATCCGAGGCTGGGTAGGGCCGCAACGTCCACCGATGCTCGACACGTGGCCGACCGCTGGCCCGGGGAAGGTCCGCTGGGAGCGGTGGCCACCGCGCTGAGCCTGGCCCAGCATCCGGTGACAGTGATCTTGCCCTGCGATCTTCCCGCCATCAGCGCCGAGGACGTGGCGGTGCTAGTGCAGGCCGTCGTCGAGGCGCCGCCCTCAACGGCTCCAGCGGCGGCGGTATTCACCGATCAACGCCGCCACTACCTGCCGTTGGCCATCGACACAGCAGCCACAGCTCTGGCAGAGCGCCTGTTCGAGTCGGGCTCTCGGTCCGTGGCCTCGCTGTTGGACGAAACTGCTGTTGTCGATGTGCCCGCGCCTCCGTCAGCTGTGGCCGATATCGACAGTCCCGAAGACCTCTGATCGGCCAACTAACCTCGTCGAGGTGGAAATCTCCGAGATGGCCGGTCATCCCTACGACTCCGGGTTGTCTGTCGATTGAGCGCTCAAGCCAGCCTCCCCGAGCCGGTCACAACTCGGCGCAAGCTGTCGGCAGTGGTGGCTGACGCCGCAACCGCGGATGCTTACGCCCTCGATACTGAATTCCACCGAGAACGCACCTACTACCCCCGGCTAGCGCTGGTTCAGATTGCCTGGCATGACCAGCTTGCCGTCATCGATCCGCTAGCGGTGCCCATCGCTCCATTGGCCAGGCTGCTGGAGGGCGACGGGATCGCAGTCCTCCACGCCGCCGAGCAGGACCTGGAAGTGCTCTACCACGAATGTGGAACGCGACCTCGGCGCATCTTCGACACGCAGATCGGAGCTGGTTTCGTCGGGTACAGCTCGCCGTCGCTGGCCACGCTGCACGATCGGTTGCTGGGGGTGGAGCTAGCCAAGGAGGCTCGTCTGTCCGACTGGTTCCAGCGGCCGCTACCCGATCACATGCTGGCCTACGCCGCAGCCGACGTGGAGCGCCTGCTGGAGATAAGCGACATCCTGCAAAAGGAACTGCATGCCCGGGGGCGCCTCGAATGGGCGGAGGAGGAGTGCGCGCTCTTGCTGGAGCGGGCTGACGCCGGTAGATCTCCCGAAACGGCTTGGCAACGGATCAAGGAGGTGCGCCGCATGGAGGGTAGGCCTCGGGCTCTGGCCCAAGCGGTGGCCAAATGGCGGGAAGAGTACGCCGCCCGACAAAACCAGCCCGTCCGCCATGTGCTGTCGGATCTTGGAGTGGCCGTTGTGGCTCAGCGCATGCCGAAGAACCTAGAGCAACTGCGGGAGATCAGAGGTGTGGAGCCCCGCAACCTCCGCAAGGGGGCCGACAAGGATCTGTTGGCGTTCCTCAAGGAGATAAGAGGGACCGAATTGACGGTCGAGCCGGCCAGCAAGCCGCCTAGGTTGGATCCGGCGCTCAAGCCGGCTGTCAGCCTCATCACCTCGTGGGCTGCCCAGCACGCCGCTGAGGCTGACCTCGACCCGGCGCTGGTGGCAACCCGCAGCGACATAGAGGCTCTGCTGAGGGGTGATCCCGAATGCCGGGCCCTCAAGGGGTGGCGGGCCGACATCATCGCCGCTCCTGTCCAACAGCTATTGGAGGGAACTGCGGCGGTAGCCTTCGACGACCAAGGCAAGCTCACCCTCGAAGAACGATCAGGGCGACCGATTTAGGAAATTCATGAGCGACACGAATGAACGGGAATGGCTCGACTGGGACTCGTATGGCCGGGCTGTGCGGGAGTTGGCGGCGATGGTGGCTGACGACGGATACCGGCCGGAGATGATCCTGGCTATTGCGCGGGGAGGCCTGTTCTGCGCGGGATCGCTGGGCTACGCGCTTTCGATCAAGAACATCTATGTCATGAACTGCGAGTACTACACCGGGGTAGACGAGCGGCTCCCGGTACCGGTGATGCTTCCCCCCGCCGTCGACCTGGTGGACCACCGCAATTCCAAGATCCTCATAGCCGATGACGTGGCCGATACCGGACACACCCTCAAAATGGTCTACGACTTCTGTGTGGAACGGGTGGGCGATGTGCGCTCGGCGGTGCTCTATGAGAAGTCGCATTCCCTGGTGAAATCCGATTACGTGTGGAGGCGAACCGATCAGTGGATCAATTTTCCATGGTCAACCGATCGACCGCTGGTGACCGCCGAAGAGGCCCGCCACAAAGTGCTAGATGCCTGAGCACTCTTCCATTCTGGGACCATGTCGAAATCGGCGGTGTGCCATATGACAGAACGGAGTGGTTAGACTGGCCCCCATGAGACGTTAGGGGGCGGAGTTCCCCCTGCTGCCAGCGCTAAAGGTTGCTGGCTTGATATTGCGGAGCCGCCCATGAAAAAGGGACGCCACCGTCGTTACGAAGAGGCTCGTGCGCTGAAGCACACAAGCGACGACTTCGACGTCATGTTCGAAGAAAACGAGGATCCATGCGTGGAGTGTGGAGCCATCCCCGGGGAGGAATGCCGACTCGTCAAAGTGGGGGCCAAGCCTTGGTGCGAGTACCGGGACACCCCGACTGATGACAGCGTCGATGAGCTGTTTCCCGACTGAGCTTGCTTTTGCGAGACGAGCTGTTTCCCGACTGAGCTGGTCTGGCTGATAGTCGATCAGACTCCCTCGGTTTCGTCGAGGATCTCGTCCAGCCGGAGAATGTCGTCGGCCCGTACCACCCCAATGAAGGTGCCGTCGTCGTCGGTCACCGGGAGTTGGTCGGTGTCGTTGGCGTCCATCTGCGCGACTGCGTCGCGCAACGTCCAAGATGGCCGGGCCGTAGGCAGGTCGCGACGGGCAATGTTGGCCACCAGCGTGTCGTTCCACGCGTCGCGCTCCAGGTCGCTCATCTGCTCAAGTCCGCACATGCCGATGTAGACCCCGCCGTCGACCACTGGGACCTCTCTCTCCCGCCGACCGAGAAGGTGGATGTAGACCAGCTCGCTCACCGTTGCGTCGGGAGGCACGGTGAGGGTGTCGGTGGTTAACGCGGAGGTGAGTGGGAGGGCCAGGCGCCGTTCCACCAGCCCCTCCCGCTTGTCCAACTGGTAGGAGGCCACGGAGCTGGACCCCGCCACCAGCTGGGAAACGGCGGCGGCGATGAGCGCGGGGACCACGAACGCGGAGGTGCCGGTGCTCTCGGCCACGAACATGACCGCAGTGATGGGCGCCCGGTAGCCGGCACCCAAAAAGGCGGCCAAGCCCAGCGTGCGGTAGAGCCCGATGTCGGCGGTACCCAATGCTTGGCCCACGAAGCTGCCCACGATCACCCCTTGGACGGCCAGGGGAATGAACAACCCGCCGGTGCCCCCGGCACCCACGGTGGTGAGGGTGGCGACAATTCGGAAGGCCAAAAGGCTGCCGATCAAAAGCAGCGTGTGGTCGCCGTTTCGCAGCCACTCGGTGGCCTCGACTCCGGGCCCCAGGCTAAGAGGCTGGTCGAATACCGCTTCGGTGGCCACCACAAGCCCGGCCAGCACCGCTCCGCCGATCATGATTCTGAGGCCGATGGGGTACTGCTGCTCAAGCCCCTTGGCTTGGCGCACCAGCCATGCGAATCCCCGGCCTCCCAATCCGGCGATCAACCCGAGCAAGGCACCTCCGCCCAAGTGGATGATGCTGAGCTCGCCGTCGTGGCTGCCCAGATCAATGACCGGCTCGGTGCCTAATGCGGCCACGTAAACCAGATAGCCAGATGCCGAGGCCATTAGAGCGGGCAACAGCGCTCTGCGGGCAACGTCATCGCGGTAGGGAGCCTCCAGCGCGAAGATCACACCGGTAGCGGGAGTCTTGAACACCGCAGCGATGCCGGCCGCCGCCCCCGCGGTGAGCAGCATCTTGGTCTCCTCCCGGCGCAGCCATCGGCTGAACAGTCCCTGGGTGCTGTGTCCGACGGTGGCGCCCGCGTAGACAGAAGGGCCCTCTAATCCCACCGAGCCGCCCAGCCCGATGGTGGCCACACCGGCTAGCAGCTTGGCGGGAAGCTGGGAGAGGGGCAGCCGGGGATGGCGCTCGTGAAAGGCCCGAACGTACTCATCAGAGGTCGATGGCGTGGCACCCCGCCCGAGGTAGCGAAGGATGACCACCGCAGCAAACAATCCGACGGCGGGAGCTGCCGCCTGCCACCAAAGCGGGCCGTCCAGGAGCCGCTTGAGAAGCACCTCGACGGTGAGCTGCTCGAACGCGGCCACCAAAAGCCCCACCAGAGCGCCGGTGACGATGGAGAGCACCATCATCGCGGGGAACGCTCGCCGAGGCCGGAACGAGGCGAGCAACTCCACCCCCGACCTCGCGATTCGTCCCGTTAGAAGACCTTGGAGCGCTTGCATCCTGTGTGACCCACTGCCGGTATTCTACTGGCGGATGAAGTTTCGTAAGGCAGACCCCTTGATGCGTGACCTTCGGCAGGTGCTGCCCTCCGACCGGGTGCGGACAGCCCCCCTTGAGCGTTCGCTGATGGGACGAGATGCCTCGATTTTCGAGGGTGGCCGAGCTGGGCCAGTGTGCTTCCCGGTCGGCACCGAGGAGGTGCAAGGCTGCGTGGACACCGCACGACGCCATGGCCGGGCGGTGGTGCCTCGGGGAGCGGGGACCGGGCTGGCCGGGGGAGCGGTGCCCTTGGAGGAGCCAGTGGTGGTGGTCACCACCAAGATGAACCGATTGCTGTCGGTGGATGCAGACAGTCGGGTGGCTTGGGTGCAGCCGGGCATGATCAACCTCGATCTCAGCCGAGCCACCGCGCCCTACGGCCTGCACTTCGCGCCCGACCCCTCCAGCCAACAGGTGTGCTCTTTGGGGGGCAACGTGGGCACCAATGCCGGAGGACCACACTGCTTGGCCCATGGTGTTACCAGCTCCCACGTTCTCGCCGTGGAGGTGGTGCTCATGTCGGGCGAGGCCGTGGTGCTGGGCAATCCCGACGGCTGGGCCCCCGGAATGGACCTCCGCGGGGCGTACGTGGGGTCGGAGGGGATGATGGGCATCACCACCGCCATCGCAGTACGCCTGACCCCCAATCCGCCTGCGGTGCAGACCCTGCTACTGGCTTTCGACTCGGTGGATGCCGCGGCGCAGACGGTGAGCGCCGTAATTGCCGACGGGATTGTGCCCGCGGCCATTGAGATGATGGACAACAACATCATCAGGGCAGTGGAGGCGTTTGTTGGGGCGGGATTTCCCACCGATGCGGCCGCGGTGGTCATCGTCGAAGTGGACGGCCTGCCTGGTGGTGTGGCCGAAGAAGCCGATCGAGTTGTGGAGTTGGCCACCGCGAGGGGAGGCAGTGTGCGTCGGGCCGCCGACGAGGAGGAACGGGCCTTGCTGTGGAAGGGACGCAAAAGCGCGTTCGGTGCCATCGCCCGAATCATGCCCAACTACTACCTGCACGACACGGTGGTTCCCCGGACCCGCCTGGCCGAAGTGATGAACCGGGTGTACGAGATCGTTGAAGAGCACGATTTGCAGGTGATGAACGTGTTCCACGCCGGTGACGGCAATCTGCATCCCATGTTGCTGTTCGACCGCCGGGAGCCGGGGATAATGCCCCGGGTACACGCCGCGGGCGCTGCCATCATCGAGGCCTCGCTTGCGGTGGGCGGGGTGCTGTCGGGCGAACACGGCATTGGTATGGAAAAGCGCGACTTCATGCCGTTGATGTTCAGCGAAGCCGACCTGGACGCCCAGGCTCGGCTGCGCCGGGCGTTCGACCCCAGTGGAATGGCCAATCCCAGCAAAGTGCTGCCGACTGGAGCGAGCTGTGCCGATATCAATGCGCTGGACAAAGTTCCCGACGGGGTGTGGGGCTGAGTGGCTGACCGAGAGGTGCCAGCCGAACTGGAGTTGTTTGCCGCCGAGGTGGGCTCAGAAGGCCCGGTGGCGGTGGTGGGCGGACGCTCCCACTGGGAGGTTGGGGGCCTCTGTCCGGAGGACACCCGGTTGGTGCGCGCCCCAAGCGGCGTGCGGTCTTTCGATCCGGCAGACATGACCATTCGGGTGGGGGCTGGTACATCGGTGGCCGAGGTCGACGCGGCTCTGGCGGAAGCCGGTCAACGCGCGAACCTGCCTCTGACTCCGGGGGCCACGGTAGGCGGTGTGCTGGCGGTGGGTCGCGACGACCTCCACGCTTTGGGCCGGGGGCGGCTCCGGGACGCCCTGTTGGAGGCGGTTTATGTGGCCGACGACGGCCAAGTGGTCACCGCGGGGGGACCGACGGTGAAAAACGTGTCGGGCTTCGACCTGTGCCGAGTACTAGTGGGATCGCTGGGCACATTGGGGTTGGTGGGCGAAGTGATCCTGCGCACCTGGCCGCGACCGGCCGCGCAACAGTGGCTGGCGGGACCGTGCGATCCGACAGAGCTGCGTCGCCGGCTGTATTGGCCGTCGTCCATCCTTTGGGACGGCCAGACTGCTTGGGTTCATCTCGAAGGCCACGAGTCTGACGTGGAATCCGAGACTGATCTTGCCAAATCTCTGGGATGCGAGCCGACCGAAGGCCCGCCGCCGTTGCCCCTTCACCGGGTGCCGGTCGGCGCACTGGCAGATGGAGGAATCTCAGGCAGCTATCTGGCGCAGGTCGGTACCGGTTCGGCCTACGTGTCCGAGCCGATCCCGGTCCCGAGCCCAGATCCGGCTGTGGTTGCTCTCCATGAGCGTCTGAAAGCGGGGTTCGACCCCCGCGGGCGCCTGAATCCAGGACGCGACCCGCTGGCGGCAACATGAGCTCGAAGGTATCCCTGAGAATCGCCCGGGAAGGATCCCCCGCAAAACCCACCCTGGGAATCGACCCCGAGGAGCTGGCCTCATGCGTGTCGTGTGGGCTGTGCTTGCCCCATTGTCCGACATTTCGGGTGACCGGGGAGGAGTGGGCGTCGCCCCGGGGACGCATCAGCGCCATGCGCGAGGTGCAAGACAACGGCGCGGCGGTGGACGCCGCGTTCTTATCGTCGATGGAAACCTGTGTGCAATGCCGGGGTTGCGAGCCGGCTTGCCCGTCGGGAGTCCCCTTCGGATCGATGATGGAGGCCACCCAAGCCGAATTGGCCCAACGGAGGCGGTTTGACTTGCGTCGGTGGGGGTTCCGGGTGCTCAGCCATCCGCGGTTGCTAAACCTGCTATCGCGAATATTGGCCGTGGCCCAGAGATTGCGGTTGGTCCCCTCCAAACGTCTGGGGCTGCCCCCCATCCCGCTGGCCCAAAAGCGGCTCCGACCGACCGGTGACGACGTGTGGTTGTTTACCGGTTGCGTTATGGATGCCTGGCAGCGGTCAACCCATACTGCCGTGAAGCGAGTGCTGGAGGCGGCCGGGGCCGGGGTTGCCTTGCCCGGAGCCGGCGCCGGGTGCTGCGGGGCACTGTCGCTGCACGCCGGTTTAGAGGGCCATACCCGCTCCTTGGCCATTCGAACGATGAAGGCGCTGGAGGGTACCTCCCCAATCCTGGTCGACTCGGCGGGCTGCGGGGCTGTCCTCAAGGAGTACGGAAAGCACTTTGGCACGCCGGAGGCCGCCGCTTTCAGCGAGCGGGTGCTGGACGTGCATGAGTGGCTGGCCGCCCACGCTGACCAACTGCCGACGGCGGGGGAGCAGCGGCAAGACGTGACCGTTGCCGTTCATGACCCCTGCCACCTGCGCCATGTGCAGCGGGTTCATCAGCCGGTGGCCGATGTGTTGTCCCGCTATGTGACCGTGGTGGCCTTGGACGACGAGGGTCTGTGCTGTGGGGCGGGCGGTGCTTACGCGGCCATGCAGCCCGATCTGGCGGCATCGATCCGTGATCGCAAGCTGGAGGCCATCAAGCGCTCGGGCGCCGATATCGTGGCCAGCGCCAACCCCGGCTGCACCATCCATTTGGCCAACGCCGGGGTGGCCGTGCGCCACCCCTTGGAAATAGTGGGCGAGGTGATTGACCATGACGGTTGACCACATCCGAACTCAGCTCGAGCAAATCGCCGAACAACTCGACGACCTGGCGATGTCCGTGCTGCGCGACGCAGTGGATGAAGGAGCGACGACGAGGCCCGAGGAGGAGAAGAAACTGACCCGAGCCCGACGTTCCGTCGAGAAGGCGATCCAGATATTGGGCTAGACCGCCACCGCGTCGTAGAGCGTGGTCCGCTGGCGCAGGGTGCGGCCCAATGGAGCGCATAGCTCCCGCAGGTCTTCCTCGGTCACCTCTTGGCCATGAGATGCGCCGGCGGCACGGGAGATGTTCTCGTTGATGAGGGTGCCGCCCAAGTCGTTCACCCCGGCTTGGAGCATCTGGGCGGCGCCGGCCATGCCCAGCTTCACCCACGATGCCTGGATGTTGTGGATCCAGCCGTGGTAGGCGATGCGACCCACGGCGTGCATGAGCAACGCCTCTCGGAAGGTGGGGCCCCGGCGGGACCGTCGTTGCAAGTAGATGGGAGCGGCCATGTGCACGAACGGCAGGGGCACGAACTCGGTGAATCCGCCGGTCTCCTTCTGGAGCTCGCGGGTGCGGACCAGATGGCGGGCCCAATGGACCGGCTGTTCGACAGTGCCGAACATGATGGTCACGTTGGATCGCAAACCGAGGCCGTGGGCGGTGCGGTGAGCTTCCAGCCATTCGCCGGTGTCGATCTTGTCGGGGCAGATCACAGCTCGGATCTCGTCGTCGAGGACCTCCGCGGCGGTGCCGGGAAGCGAGCGCAGGCCTGCGTCCATTAGCCGACGCAGGTAGTCGGCCAGGGGCTCTTCTAGCCGGCGGGCACCCTCGGTGACTTCCAGGGCGGTGAACCCGTGGACATGGATGTCGGGTACTGCGTCCTTTACCGCCCGGGTGACGTCTATGTAGTAGTCGCCGTCGAAGCTGGGGTGGATGCCGCCTTGCAGGCACACCTCGGTAGCCCCTGCCTCAGCTGCTTCCGCGGTCCGCTCGGCTATGTCGTCCAGCGTCAGCAGGTAGGGGTCGCCCCGCAGATTGAGCGACAACGGCCCCTTGGAGAACCCGCAGAACCGGCATTTGAACGTGCATACGTTGGTGTAGTTGATGTTGCGGTTGGACACCCAGGTGACCTCGTCGCCCACCGCGGCACGGCGGAGCTCATCAGCCAGTTCGGCGACGGCTGCCACCTCAGGTCCCCGAGCGCCAAAGAGCGTGACAATCTCGTCCACCCCGACTTCTTGGCCGTCGCGTACGCCAGCCAAGACCTCGCTCACCGCCCCTCCGGTGATGGAGCGACCGCCGTCAGAGCCGTTCTGATTCGGCGGGGTCAGCAGCGTTGGCGGAGCGGCATCGGCGCCGGAGTACCAGCCGCCGTCGTCGGGGCGGCCCAGTCCCTCAGCGTCGCTGCGGTCGAGGACCGGGAACTTCATGTCAGCGTCCAGCCAGCGTTCCGGATCGAGGGCGTATTCGGGGTAGATGGTCAAGCGGGGCGCGAGGGAGAACCCCTTGGCCTCGGTGACCGCCCGCAAGCGGTCGACGGCCGGCCAGGGGCGCTCGGGATTCACGTGGTCGGCGGTGACCGGGGACACGCCGCCCCAGTCGTCGATGCCGGCGTCTAGCAGCTGGCCGAAATCGTCGGACAAATTGGGGGGCGCTTGGAGATGGATCTCCTCCGGCAAGATCAGGCGGGCCAGAGCGATGGCCTCCAAATACTCATCGTGTTCGCAGGGCGGGGCATTGTGCATGGCCGTTCCCTGCTTGGGCAGGAAATTCTGGACTATGACTTCTTGGACATGGCTCCACCGCCGGTGCGAGGCCGCAATGGCCTCTAGGGCCTCAACCCGGTCGGCCCGTGTCTCTCCGATTCCTACCAGAATGCCGGTGGTGAAGGGGATGGACAGCTTTCCGGCGGCTTCAAGGGTGGCCAGCCGACGTTCAGGGGTCTTGTCGGGCGATCCCCGATGGCAGTCCAGGTCGGCCAACGTTTCCAGCATCATCCCCTGCGACGGTGAGGTCTTGCGGAGGAGATCCAGTTCATCGGGGTACAGCGCACCAGCGTTGGCATGGGGCAGTAGCCCGGTTTTCTCCACCACGAGCCGGGTGGCGTGGGCCAGGTAGTCCACCGTAGAGGAAAATCCGTGGCTGGCCAGCCACTTTGCCGCGTCCGGATAGCGCAGTTCGGGGCGCTCGCCCAAGGTGAACAGGGCCTCGTGGCAGCCGGCGGCTGCTCCGGCTTCGGCAATGGCCAGCACTTCATTATCGCTCAGGTATGGCGACTCCAACCGGGCGGGCGGTTGGGCGAAAGTGCAGTATCCGCACTTGTCCCGGCACAGCATGGTGAGCGGGATGAAAACCTTGGGGGAGTAGGTGACCCGCGTGCCGTGCACTCGATCCCGGATCTTTCGGGCCTGGGCCATGAGGTCGGCCAGACCCAACTCCAAAAGGTCTCGACTGCCGGTGTCGGTAGTTGTCACCGAGCGCCTTCCATGCGGTCTGAGCGCCGGGAATCCAGAGGAGAGCCTTCCGTCAATCGGTCGGCGGTGGCGGTCAGACTCTCGAGGAGGTCTTCGAATGACTTCACAAAGGCCGACACCCCTTCGTCTTCCAGCCGGTGGGCTACTTCTTCCAGATCCACGCCCACGTCGGTGACTCTATCGAGAATCGCTTGGGCGGCATCGGGATCGGCGTCCACGGTCCGGCCCAACGTGCCGTGGTCCAAGAACGCCTCCAGGGTGGCATCGGGCAGAGTGTTCACCGTGTCGGGTCCGATGAGCTGGTCGACATAGAGGGTGTCAGGATAAGCCGGGTTCTTGGTAGAAGTGGAAGCCCACAGCGGTCTTTGCAACCGAGCACCCCGGGCGGCGAGGGCTTCCCAGCGGGGGCCGGAGAACTTCTGGTTGAAGATCTGATAGGCCACTTGGCCCTGGGCCACCGCGGTTTGGCCCCGCAGAGACCGGGCTTCGGCTGTTCCTATGGCCTCGAGCCGGCGGTCGACCTCAGTGTCGGTGCGGCTTATGAAGAACGACGCCACCCCGGACACAGATGACAGATCGCCCGCGCATTCCTCCAGACCGCAGAGGTAGGCCTCGATGACATCGGCGTAGCGAGACAAGGAGAACAAGAGGGTCACGTTGACGCTGCGCCCCTCGGCGGTCATGGCCTGGATGGCGGGCAGTCCCTCGGCAGTCCCGGGAATCTTCACATAGAGGTTGGAACGGTCAACGCGCTGGTTGAGTGCCCGGGCCGCGGCCAGGGTGCTGTCGGTGTCGCGGGCCAGCTTCGGGTCCACTTCCACAGAGACGAATCCGTCGAGCCCATCGCTGTCCTCATGGACCGGGGAGAGCGCGTCGAGGGCCCCGCCGATGTCGGTGAGCACTAGCTCCCAGTAGGCGTCGGCAACCCCCATACCGTCGGCCAGCAGCCCGGCGAACTGCTCGTCGTACTCGTCGCCCGAGGTCATGGCTTTCTGGAAGATGCTGGGGTTGGAGGTCAGGCCCCGTACGCCACGCTCCACCCAGCGATCCAGCTCCCCGTTGTTGATCCAGTCGCGGCGCAGATTGTCCAGCCATGGGCTCTGTCCGTATTCGCGATACAAGTCATGGAGACTGCTCATTCTCGTTCCTCCTTACCCTTCACCAGCGTTGCGGCCTGGACGGCGACGTTGTCCGGATTCATGCCCAGCTTGTCCAAAACCACCGATCCCGGCGCCGATGCCCCGAAGCGATCGATGCCCACGGGAAGGTCTACCCACCGCTCCCAGCCCAGCGTGACTCCGGCCTCCACCGAGAGTTTGGGCACCCCAGCTGGGAGAACCGCGTCTCGATAAGACTGATCCTGCTCGGCAAACAGCTCCCAACAGGGCATGGAAACCACCCGGGCGCCAATCCCCTGCTGGCGCAGGGCATCGGCCGCGTCCGCGCAGACCGACACCTCGCTGCCGGTTCCCACCAGGATCACATCGGGATCTGAGCAGTCCGCCAGGGTATAGGCCCCTCGGGCCACACCGTCGGCCGCAGAGGAACCCTCCAGGGTGGGCACGTTCTGGCGGGTGAGGATCATGGCGCTGGGTCCGTCGTGGTCGACGGCCAGCCGCCACGCCTGGGCCACCTCATTGCCGTCGGCGGGGCGGAACACCCGCAGACCGGGGATCGCTCTCAGCGACATGACGTGCTCGATCGGCTGGTGGGTGGGGCCGTCCTCTCCCACGCCCACCGAGTCGTGGCTCCAAACGAAGACGCTGTGAGCCCCCGACAGGGCGGCCAATCGGACTGCGGGCCGCATGTAGTCGCTGAACACCAGGAAGGTGCCGCCTACCGGCACCAATCCACCGTGCAGGGCGGCTCCGTTGAGAAGGGCACCCATGGCATGCTCCCGAATGCCGAAGTAGAGCTGGCGCCCCGCAGGATGGGCGGAATTCAGCGGTTCGGTGTCGGAGAGGCTGGTTCCGGTGTTCCCGGTTAAGTCGGCGCCCCCCGCCACCAAGCCGGGGACCACGTCGACCATGGCGTTGAGGCAAGCGGAACTGGCCTTGCGGGTGGCCACTGACTCGCCCGCCGGCCACGATGGCAGCTTGTTCTCCCAGCCGGGCAGGCCCCGGCCGGCCAGGCAGGCCTCGTACTCCGAGCGCTGCGGGCCTAGGGCCTCTACTTGCTTCTGCCACGCGGCGCGCTCAGGGGCGCCCCGACGGCCAGCCGTTCGGTAGGCCTCGACCACATCAGCAGGGACGAAGAACGACTCGTCAGCAGGCAGCCCCATTACTGCCTTGGTGGCGGCGATCTCGTCGTCGAACAGCGAGTAGCCGTGGGCCTCGTGGTTGTCGGTCTGGCCAGGGGAGGGGTAGGCGACATGACTGCGCACGATGATCAGAGACGGCGCGTCGTCAACCGCCATGGCCGAGCGTATGCCCCCTTCCAAGGCATCGAGATCTTCAGCCGCTTCGCCCAGGTTCACTACGTGCCAGCCGTAGGCGGCAAATCGCTGGGCGGCGTCGTCGGATAGGCAGAGATCAGTGGAGCCGTCAATTGTGATCCGGTTGTCGTCATAGATGCAGATCAGCCGGTCCAGCTGCTGATGTCCGGCCAGCGAGGAGGCCTCATGGCTGATTCCCTCTGAGAGGTCGCCGTCGCTGCACAGGGCGAACACCCGGTGATCGCAGACGTCGGTACCGAATCGGTGGCGCAGCCAGCGCTCCGCTACCGCCATCCCCACTGCATTGGCAATTCCCTGACCCAGCGGCCCGGTAGTGACCTCGACTCCCGCGGTGTGGCCGGCTTCGGGATGTCCGGGAGTGCGACTGCCCCACTGGCGGAAGTCCCGCAGGTCGTCGAGTGACAACCCCTGGCCGGTCAGGTGGAGCATTGAGTACAAGAGGATGGACGTATGGCCAGCGCTGAGGACGAAGCGGTCGCGGTCGGGCCAACCCGGGTCGTCAGCGTCGTAGCGCATGACGCGGGTCCAAAGCACGTGGGCCAGCGGCGCCATGGCCATAGCCGTTCCCTGATGCCCGGAGCGGGCTTGATGGGGAGCGTCCATGGCCAGACCGCGTATGACGCTGATGCCTTGGGCTTCGAGAGCAGCGGGAAACGCAGCCATAGAGATATCGATCCTTTCAGTTGGTCATGGGAACAGCACCACCGAAGCGGTAAACCCGTGGAGGAAATTGCGGCCGCCAATCGGGCCGATCTCGCCGGCGCAGAACATTCCTGCCACCGGTGCCCTTTCCAGCGCTTCATGGACCACGGTGGCGTCGTGGTCGGGCCCGTCGAACAAGTGAGTGCCCCGGCCGTTGCAGGTGAACACCAAGGCTGATGCCGCCGAAGCATCGGCCATCAGCTCGCGTAGGTCTTCATCGGCGGTAGCTGCGTCCCGAACCTGGAACTGGACCGTGGTTCCCACTTCTAAGGAGTCGCCCACGGCTAGCGCGCCGGAGTCCTCGTCGGCACCGATAAGCCCGCGGATCAGGAAATCGCCCCTGCCGAACTCGGACTTGTGCTCATCGATGACGATTCCCATATGCAGGCCCTTGGACACCAGCGCCCTTTCGGCCTCGTCCAAACCCAGCAGAGTTTCCCTCAGGCGGACTACCGCTGAACGGCCTCCCATCTCCGAGACGATGTTGCCGTCTGACTTGGTGATGGTGAAGGGCTGACCGATGGGACGGCACCCCTGGGATACAACGGTGCGGAGTTGCACATCAGGATCAATGAGGACTCCCACCGCGCCGTCATCGAATACTTGCTGACCTAGGACCAAGCGGTTGCCTCCCGGCCGGCCGGCAGCCGACGCCAAGCCTCCCACCACTGTCGTCTCTCGTCCTGCGTCTAGGAGGACTTCACTGGGAAAAGTGAATGGGTCAGGGAGCACTAGAAGTGTTCCTGAAGCGTCGGCCGGCATTCCACCCACGGCCCAGCCGTCGGGGCCTCGTACTGCCTCGAGCCGGATCAACTTGGCCGGGCACCGGGACGCAGCCCAGAGGGATATGGCCGGGCGCTCCTCAACTTCGAGGGGACCTCCGATCACCGATACCGCGGTGGCCCCGACAAGGGCCGAAGGGTCCAACACCTGGTGGATGGCATCGGCCACTTCGTTGATGGCGTCGCGGTGTGAGGCCGAGGTGAACACCACGGCCAAATCGGGAGAAGGGCCAACCGCCTCGAGTATCTCGCCAAGCACTTCGCCTACAGCGCTGGCGGAATCGGGATGCTCGGACAAAGCGGCCCCATACCTGCTCACTACCTGCACGCTAGCCCGGCAGAAGTCCCGGACAGCGGAAAAAACGCTATGTTACAACAACAGGGGGTTTACACCCGGGCAGAGGTGGTGGCGCGAGAAGCCAGCGCGTCGACATCGGCATGGCGAACTTGAGCCAATCTCAGCCCGCGAGCCGCACTGATGAACCACCATCCCAGGTCGAAGTCGTGCCAGCGACGGGCAAAGCGAGCAGACGTTGGCGCGGCGTGGTGATTGTTGTGGTAACCCTCTCCGCAGGTGAGCCACGCCAGCCAGACAACGTTTGTGGCGCTGTTTTCGAACGGTCGGCGCCCGAAGGTGTGGGCCACGCCGTTCACCGAGCCTCCCAGGCCGATGTAGCCCACGGTATGGACCGCCACCGCCACGATCCCCGGCACGACGCCCAGCCACCAAACGAGGATGGCGATTCCCAGGGCCAAGCCGATGATCCCGCGATTGAGCAGCCAACGATCGGGAGTGGTCACCGGGATGTCTTTGGCGTATCGCTCTGTGGTGCGGGGATCGCGAGCCGATCGCCGGTAAAGGGCGGCATTGGTGAGCTGTACTCTCAGCCAGCCCAGACGGGCCGGTGAGTGGGGGTCTTCAGCGGTGTCGGTAAACGCGTGGTGTTTGCGGTGGACTGCCGCCCACTGCCGAGCGCAGATTCCGGTGGACATCCACAAGAACACCTTGAAGATGCTGCGAAGCACGGGATGGAGTTGCACAGCCCTATGGGCCAAATCCCGGTGCAGGTACACCGTGGTGGCCAGATTGGCCAGCTGGGTGAGAGCGAGTCCTACCGCGACAGCGATCACAATTTGCATTGCTTGAACTCCCAACGGGTCAGGTCCGACTGCCAGTTGAGACAGCCACGGATGTGACCCTAGAGGACGGACCGGGGTTACATGAGGTTGTGGCCCGCCCAACAGTACCGCGTGGTGAGCGGTAGTCGGAGTGAGCCGACCCGGCGCAGGCAGATAGCTTGGGCGGGCATGGTGGCGTTGTCGGAATTCGAGTCGAAGCAGTTGCTGGCGAACCACGGAGTCGAGGTGAGCCGAGACAAGTTGGCCAAGTCGGTGGAAGCGGCCGTTGAGGCTGCGGCGGAAATCAGGGGCCCGGTGGCAGTGAAGTTGTGCGGCCCGTCGTTGGCCCACAAGAGCGAGCGAGGGCTGGTACGGCTGGGGCTGGACACCCCAGAGGGAGTGCGTTCGGCGGCTGAAGACCTATTGGCTCTGTCCACCGAAGACGACGGAGAGGTCACCTTGTTGGTATCGGAGATGGTCGTTGGGCACCGAGAGCTCATCGCCGGCGTGGTTCACTCCGAGCAGTTCGGAGCCGCCCTCATGCTCGGTTTGGGCGGGGTTTTGGCCGAAGCGGTGGGGGAGGCAGTGTTCCGGCTTCTCCCGGTGACCGAGGCCGACTGCCGGGACATGATCGACGACTTGGGATTTTCCGCTTTGCTCGCTCCGCTGAGGGGCGAACCAGCGGTTAACCAGGATGCGCTGGTAGCCACACTGTTGGGTTTGGCTCAGGCGGGTTGTGAGGATGGAATCGAGGCTATCGACGTCAATCCCCTGGTGATCCGGGACGGCCGTCCCGTGGCCGTGGATGGTCTGGTAGTGATGAGCAGTCCATGAGGTCGACCCCGTTTGATCTCCTCTTCAATCCCCGGGGCATCGTGGTGGCCGGGGCCTCCACCCATCCCGGGAAGTTCGGCTTTGTGGCCCTCCACAATGTGCTGGCCGGCGGGTTCAGTGGGCGGGTGTTCGCCACCAACCCCGAGAAGCCCACCATTCTGGGTGTCGAAGCCCTGGCCTCGGTAGATGAAGTGCCACAGGGCGCCGCCGATCTGGTGATGGTATGCACTCCGCCGCAGGCCTGCCCCGACATCTTGAGGTCTGCGGCAGAGCGGGGGATCGGAGCGGCCTTCATCACTTCAGGAGGCTTCCGAGAGTCGGGGGCTGGGGGGGCTCAAGCGGAGGAACGGCTGATCGAGCTGGCCCATTCTCTGGGCATGGTGGTTGCCGGGCCCAACGGCCAGGGGCTGATCTCCACGCCGGCCCAGCTCGCGGCCCAGATAGTGGCCCCGATTCCTCCCCCCGGTCCCATCGCGGTGGCCAGCCAATCAGGGAATTTGGTGTCGGCGTTCATGAACTATGCCGCTCAAAGTGGAGTGGGCATCAGCCGAGCAGTGAGCGCGGGCAACGCCGCCATGGTGGGAGTGGTGGACTATCTGGGCTGGTTTTCCGAGGACCCCTTCACCAAAGCCATGGCCGCATATGTCGAAGGAGTAGATGACGGACCGCGGTTCGCGGCGGCCATTCGGGAGGCCGCCGAGTCCAAGCCCGTAGTCCTCGTCAAAGGGGGGACGACCCCGCGGGGAGCTCAGGCCGCGGCCAGCCACACCGGTGCGCTGGCCACCGACGACCGGGTGTTCGACGGCATGGTTCGCCAGAGCGGGGCAGTCAGGGCGGCGACCATTGAAGAGGCGTACGATGCAGTGGCCGCATTCGCTACCCAGCCCCTGCCTGCGGGTCCGCGCACTCTGGTGCTCTCCAGCGCGGGCGGTTGGGGGGTAATCGCCGCGGACGCGGTGTCGAACTCGAACTTGGAGCTGATTCCCCTGCCCGCCGATTTGGAAGCGGCCATTGACGGCCTAGTTCCGCCCCGTTGGAGCCGCGGCAATCCGATCGACCTGGCCGGGGGAGAGAGTCGCGACACCATTCCCCAGGCCATCAACCTGGTTGCCGACCACCCGGAGATCGACGCGGTGATCTACCTGGGAATGGGCATTCAAGCCAATACCGCGTCCCATTTGCGTTCGGGTCCCTTCTTCAAGTCGGCCGATCTGGCACGAATCTGCGAGTACCACGAGCGCCAAGACGGCCGCTTTGCCCAGGCGGCCGCCGAGGCCTCATCCCGGACGGGCAAACCGATCTTGGCAGCCACCGAATTGGCTGTCACCCAACCGGGCAATGCCGGTCCGGCCACAATGGGCGCTGAGGGCCACTATTGCTTCCCATCTGCTGACCGCGCGGTGCGAGCTCTGCACCACCTGTGGTGGCACGCCCGGTGGCGCAAACGCCACCTAGGATGACCGCAGTGCGCCGGATCGTCATGCCTGTTTTGCTGCTTGCGGTTGCCTTCGCGGCGCTTTTCGGATCCAACTACCTCGACAGCCAGCTTCACGAGAACTTGGGCGAGGTGGCCTCCGACGACTCAGTGCCCCCCGGCGTGGGAACCCCCCTCGTCTCCACTCGCCGGCTGACCCCCCTGCTGGCACCGTCGCTGACCAAGCCCGACTTCTTCGACACCCTGGACGACATCATGTCCAACGCGCCATCGTCGGCCTGTGTCCACGTGACCCTTGACGGACGCACCCCTCCGCTCTATGAGAGCAACGCAAGCATCCAAGTGATTCCAACAGAGGCATTCCTACTGCTCACTCTGGCCACCGCCCACAAGGACCTCGGACCTGATCACACCTTTTCCACCTCCGTTCTGTCGGTTGTACCGATGGAAGACGGGGTTGTAAACGGCGACATCTACCTGGTCGGCGGGGGAGACCCGTTGCTATTGACCCCGGAGTTCACCGCCACCTTGGACCAGACCCAAAACCGTCTCCATACTCCTATCGAAGATCTGGCCCAACGACTGGTTGACGACGGTTTGGCCTTGGTGACCGGAGCCGTAGTGGGCGACGCCACACGGTATGACGATCTTCTCTACGTCGGCACCTGGCCGGAGAGCCTGGTCGCGTCGCAGAACATCGGCACCCTGCTGGCACTGCAATTCGATGACGGCTGGGTTCAGTTTCCTCAGCCGGAATCGGCCGTGGAAGACGAGGAAGTTCTCGAGGAGACAGCGGAAGAACCCGTTGGCTATCAAGCCGCAGAGAATCCGCCGTTCTATGCCGCTGCGCTCTTTGACGACATGCTCGAGGCTCGAGACGTGGTAATCCGCCGGAGCCCCCGCTCTGAGGCGGTTCCCGAGGAGGAAGAGGTTTACATCCTGGCGACCATCGAGTCGGCACCCCTGTCGGAGCACTACCAGCAGATTCTCGACAATCGAGACATCGAGACCACCGAGCTTCTGCTCAAGGAAATCGGCCAGGTGACTTCAGGAACGGGCAGCACCCGGGCCGGATCTCGGGCGGTGGAGACGGTCTTGGCGGGAATCGGGGTCGATGTGGATGAGTTTCAACTGCTCCAGTTCGATGGCTCCGGGTTGGACCCGGCCAATGTCGCGACCTGCCCGGTGTTCACCGCGTTATTGGACAGCGAGGAGTTCAGCTCCTTCTTCCACGAACTACTGCCCACCGCGGCCGAAGACGACTCGCTTCGGAGCCGGTTCTCCGGGGTTGAGAATCCCGGGCGAATCAGAGCACTGTCGGGGGGGTCGTCAAACGCCACCGTGATGATCGGCTATATCGACATCGGCCGTGGTCAGGAAATGACCTTTGCTTTCATCGCCAATCAGGAGGGTGCGGCCGACAATCAGGCTCTCCGGGATTTGGAGGGGCGCATAGTGAGCCATTTGGCCACTTTGGAGGCCAAACCAAGTTTTGACGACATCCAGCTTGAACCGCTCCGCGTCGGCTAGGGGCTACTGGGTGAAGGACATACTGACTATGCCGATGTTCCCACTGGGCATGGTGTTGATGCCCACGATGGTGGTGCCCATCCACGTCTTCGAACCCCGGTACCGGCAAATGACGAAGGACTGTCTGGATGGTGACCGGGAATTCGGAGTAGTGCTCATCGAGCGGGGCAGCGAAGTGGGCGGTGGAGACATCCGAACCGACGCCGGGACTGTGGCCAGGATCATCAACGCCGAAGAGTTTCCTGATGGGCGATGGGGCTTGGTAGCCGGAGGCATTCGGCGCGTTCAGGTCTCACAGTGGCTGAAGGATGATCCCTATCCCCGGGCCGAGGTCCAAGAATGGCCTGATGGGGAGCTTGGCTACGATGAGGAAGCCGAAATGGCTGCTGGCGTACCGTCCGTGCTGGCCGTGTGGCGCCGGGTATTGGCCTTGCAGTCCGAACTGGGAGCTCCCGGCCCCCCCGCTGACTTCGAGGTGTCCGATGACCCCTCAACCGCTGTCTGGCAGCTCGCATCCTTATCACCTATGGGTCCACTTGACCGCCAGCAGCTCTTGACGGCGGAGAACGCTGCTCATCGCTTGGCGCTGTTGGGAGATTTCCTGGCCGATGCCGAAGCGGTCATTCGAGCCAGAATCGAAATGGGGTAGCGGATACCGCCGGAGCGGTCATTCGAGCCAGAATCGAAATGGGGTAGCGGATACCGCCGGAGTAGGCTGAATCTTTGCCGCAACGACTTGTAGGAGGACAATTGTCGAAGCGTCCAACAGCCGCCAAAAGGGGCAATTCGCCCAAGAAGGTGCTCGAAGAACTAAGGGACCTATTGATCGGGTATGCCCGTCAAGAGATCCTGACGCCGCTGACCCGAATCGGAAAAACGCTGAAGCTAGGCGTGCTGGGCGCTTTGAGCATCGGAGTAGGCCTCATTTTCTTGGTAATCGCCGGATTGCGCCTGCTCCAGACCGAAGCCTCTGGCGTCTTCGACGGCAACATGAGCGCCTTGCCCTATGTGGTCGTGCTCGCCGCAGTAGTGGTGTTGCTGGCCGCGGCGGTAATGATTCGGGCTCGGCTGTCGAAGGGAGACCGCTCATGAGTGATCTGAATTTGGACCGTGGATCCATAGCCCGGGACGACATCAGGGACAAGTTCGAAGAGTTGAGGGGGGGCCTGGACAACACTGCGGAAGCGGCCCGTACCCCGGTCTTGGGAGCTGGCGTGGTTGCTCTCGTGGCACTGGCGGGGGTGGCCTTCTGGCTGGGGCGGCGGCGCGGCCGGGCCAGCCGTACCGTGGTAGAAGTCCGCCGGGTGTGAAAAAACATGCTTGATCCATTGGGGTACCTGCGTCGGCAAGCCATCAGACGCGGCATTATGGGAGGCAGCCGGGGATGGCTCATCTTGGGGGGAGTGGCATGGGGTCTCCGCATGTTGAGCAGGGTGGCGAGCACCAGGCGGATGCGAACGGTGCTGACTGAGGAGCTGCGCCCCGGTGAGAGCCTGCACATCTCGCATCTTCCCGACGACTCACAGTGAGCCGAGCGCTCCAGGCCGGCGAGCTGGTGTTGCTCACCGACCGAAAGGGCCGCCGCTATCTCGCCACGCTGGTTGAGGGCCGCGATTTCCACACCCACGCGGGCTCGGTGGCTCACGACGAGTTGATCGGCGGCACCGAGGGCATGAAGGTGCGAACCACCCGCAATGCCGAACTGACGGTTTGGCGACCCACCCTGCGCGACTACGTGCTGAAGATGCCGCGGGGAGCCCAGGTGGTGTACCCAAAGGACAGCGCGGCCATTCTCATGCAGGCCGATGTGTTCCCCGGCGCCCGAGTACTGGAGTCGGGCGTGGGATCTGGGGCGTTGTCACTGAGCCTGTTGCGAGCCGGCGCGTTGGTGCGGGGCTATGAGATCAGAGAGGACTTCGCCCAAAGGGCCATCGAGAACGTGACCAGCTTTCTCGGCTCAGAAGACGCTGACCGCTACCAAGTGGAGATCCGGGACTGCTATCAGGGGATCGATGTCGAGGGGTTGGATCGGGTGGTGCTGGATTTGCCCGAACCCTGGCAGGTGGTACCCCACGCGGCGACTTCTCTGCACCCCGGTGGCATTTTGGTGGCCTACACGCCGAGCATGGTGCAAGCGGTGCGGATGCGGGAAGCCTGCGAGTCCGGGCACTGGGCATCGGCGTCAACCGTGGAAGTACTCCACCGCGACTGGCACATCAAGGGTGACGCGGTCAGGCCCGAACACCGAATGGTGGGCCACACCGGCTTCATTACCGCGGCCCGGCGCCTATCTGACTAGCGCCGAGGACTAGAGCGGGAGGCTCAGACCTCGATGAATATGCACTCTCCAGGGCATTCCTCGGCCGACTCTATGGTGGCCTCTTCTTGGCCCTCGGGGACAATGGCCAGTCCCTCGACTCCCCCCGGTTCGCTGAAAACCTTGTCGCCTTCTTTCACATAGGCCAGACCATCGTCGAGCAGAGTGAAGACATCGGGAGCGATCTCTTCGCAGAGACCGTCACCAGTGCAGAGATCTTGATCGATCCAGACCTTCATTTGCATCGGTGCGGGGGCCCTTTCCTGACTGACAGCGGACGGCAAGCATGGTAGACGCTGGGTAGGCCTTCAGTGTAACCGACCAGAAGACGACCTTGGCCATACAGCGGAAATTGGATAGAGCGCGTGTAAAGTCGAGTTGGTATGGCAGACGGCGACGCAGCGGCAGAAGCAGATATTGCACCGGAGGAGTCTTCTCCAGCCGAGCAGGTAGCAGCGCTTGAAGAAGAGATTGCCGTTCTCCGCCAGCGCCTGCAAGACGCGCCGAAGCGAGTCCGCACGTTGGAGGAGCGGCTGCTGGAGACAAAGGGCCAGTTGGCCAAAGCGGTTTCTCAGAACGAGAAGCTCACTTACACGCTGCGCGAGGCTCGTGAGCACATTTCCGCTCTTCGGGACGAGGTGGACAAGCTGACCCAGCCTCCCTCGGCCTATGGGACTCTGCTGGGACGAAACGACGACGGAACGGTGGACGTTTTCTCCGGAGGCCGCAAGATGCGAGTTGCCCTCCATCCGGAGATCGAGTCGGAGGAGCTTAGTCGGGGACAAGAGGTAGTCCTGAACGAATCGCTAAACGTGGTCTTGTCCCGGGTGGGCGATGGCACGGGCGAGGTTGTGACCATAAAGGAATTGTTGGCCGGAGGTCTGCGAGCTCTCATAGTCGGCCGGGCCGACGAAGAGCGGGTAGTGGAGTTGGCCACCGAGCTGATCGATCAACCCCTGAAGAGCGGGGACACCGCGCTGATGGATTCCCGGTCAGGTCTGCTTGTCGAGCGCCTGCCTCGACCCGAGGTGGAAGACCTGGTGTTGGAGGAGGTACCCGACATCACCTATGAGCAGGTTGGTGGGCTTGACGAGCAGATCGAGCAGATTACCGACGCGGTCGAGCTTCCCTTCGTACACCATGATCTGTTTGCCGAGTACCAACTGCCCGCTCCCAAGGGCATCTTGCTGTACGGTCCGCCGGGTTGCGGCAAGACACTGATCGCCAAGGCTGTGGCCAACTCTCTGGCCAGCAAGGTGGCCGAAATAAGCTCCGACCGAGAGGCGCGGTCCTATTTCTTGAACATCAAGGGCCCGGAGCTGCTCAACAAGTACGTGGGCGAGACCGAGCGCCAGATCAGGCTGGTGTTCCAGCGGGCCCGGGAAAAGTCCGCTGAGGGCTGGCCTGTGATTGTGTTCTTTGACGAGATGGAGTCGCTGTTCCGCACCCGGGGTACCGGGATCAGCTCAGACATGGAGTCCACTGTGGTGCCCCAGCTGCTGGCTGAGATCGACGGCGTTGAGGCGCTTAAGAACGTGATCGTCATCGGGGCATCGAATCGCGAGGATCTCATCGACCCCGCCATCCTGAGGCCGGGGCGTTTGGATGTGAAGATCAAGATCCAGCGTCCCGACGCCGATGCGGCTTGCGCCATCTTCTCCCGCTATCTCACCTCCGATCTGCCCATTGCCTCCGAGATGGTGGAGGGTTTGGGGGGCGGTGATCCCGACAAGGCCATCCAGGCAATGGTCGAGCAGGCGGTGGCCGAGATGTTCTTGGAGGAGGAGCGCAACCAGTTCTTGGAGGTCACCTACCAAAACGGTGACAAAGAGATCATGTACTTCAAGGACTTCGCCTCTGGGGCCATGATCGAGAACGTTGTTCGAAGGGCCAAGAAATTGGCCATCAAGCGTCTGTTGGCCGGTGGGTCGCGGGGAATCCACGTCAACGATCTGTTGGACTCGGTTCATCAGGAGTACCGCGAGCACGAAGACCTGCCCAACACCACTAACCCCGACGACTGGGCCAAGATCTCTGGCAAGAAGGGGGAGCGAATCGTGTTCGTCCGCACGCTCCTCTCCGATGAGGAGTCGAGCCAAGGTGGGCGATCCATAGAGGCCATCGGCCCCGGTCAATATCTCTGATCTCGATTACCGCCAGACTGCCGGCTCAATTCAACTAGCGTGCCGAGCATGGCGGTTCCAAAGATCTGCGGCATTGAGACCGAGTTCGGGATCGCGCATACCGGCACCGAGGACGCCAATCCGATAGCGGCCTCCTCCCTGCTCATCAACTCATATCTGTCTGAGGTTGAGCGCACCGGGGAGGGGGGACCGGCGGCCGGAGTTACCTGGGACTTTGAGGACGAGATGCCCGGCAATGACATTCGAGGCATTGCCCCACTCGGGTCGTTGGCTCCCGAAATCGAGACGCATCTTGTGAATGCCGTGCTGACCAACGGCGCTCGGTACTACGTGGACCACGCCCACCCCGAGCTCTCCACACCCGAATGCAGCAACGCCCTGGACGTGACCCGATTTGATAAGGCGGGTGAGCTGATCTTGGTCCGCTCCATGGAGGCGGCTGCTCAAGTGCTGCCCCCGGGCCAGGAACTGGTGGTGTACAAGAACAACTCCGATGGCAAGGGCAACAGCTATGGCTGCCATGAGAACTACCTCATGGCTCGCTCGACGCCCTTCTTCCAGATCGTGGTTCATGCCACCTCCCACCTGGTTACCCGTCAGATCTTCACCGGGTCGGGCAAAGTCGGTTCGGAGGCCCCAGGGCTGACCACTGCGGAGGTGCCCTTCCAGATAACCCAGCGTGCTGACTTCTTTGAGGAGGAAGTGGGTCTGGAGACCACCCTCAAGCGACCCATCATCAACACCCGAGACGAGCCCCATGCCGACGCCCGGCACTATCGCCGACTGCACGTCATTACCGGCGACGCCAACATGTCGGAGGTTGCCACCTTTCTCAAGGTGGGGACCACTGCCATCGTGTTGGCCATGGTGGAGGACAACGTCTTGCCCCGAGAGTTCCGCTTTCGCACGCCGGTGCAGGCCATGCGTCAGGTGTCCTACGACGTGAGTTTGAACAAACCCCTGGAACTGGCCGATGGAACCTCCGCCACTGCTCTGGAGATCCAATGGGATCTGCTGGACCAGGCCCGAAAGTATGCCGACAGCCACGGGCTGGATGCAGTCGGTGGCCCAGTGGGGGAAATGGTGATCGACCGGTGGGAGCAGGTGCTGACCTCCTTGGAGGCCGATCCTATGGGTCTGGCCAACCAACTCGACTGGGTAGCCAAGTATCGGTTGATTCAGGGAATGTCGCAGCGCCACGGATTGCGGCCCGACGATTCCCGGCTGGCCGCTCTCGACATTCAGTACCACGATTTGCGCCCGGAGCGTTCAGTGGCGGCCCGGGTGGGGTTTGAGTCGCTGATCTCCGCTGACGATGCCCGGTCGGCCATCTCGGATCCGCCGACGGACACCCGGGCCTACTTCCGGGGGCAGTGCCTCAAGCGATGGGCTTCCAGCATCGTGGCGGCGAATTGGGACTCGATCGTGTTCGACGTGGGCGACGAACCACTGCGACGGGTTCCCATGATGGAACCCACCCGGGGCACGGTGGACCATGTAGGCCAACTCCTGGCTGACTGCGATTCCGCCAGTGAGCTGCTGTCCCGATTGCGGGAACCAGGCTCACGCTGAACCGGTACTACAAATTGTCCCAACTTCGGAGTCGGCGCGATATCGTGATCGGCACGCATCCGGGTACCAAGGGGACGAGATGGCAGAACGAGAGCAGATCAAGAAGCCGGCACCTCAGCGAGAGGAGTCGGAGGTCGAAGACGCCCCCGCAACCTCGGTACAAGGCGAGGAGTTGAAGGCCGAGCTCGACGAGCTGTTGGACGAGATCGACGAGGTGCTGGAGTCCAACGCCGAAGACTTCGTGAAGTCATATATCCAAAAGGGCGGACAGTAGCGGTAGTCTGCAAACTGTGACGTTGCCCCTCTTTGAAGCCGGGGGCGACCCGGGCCCCAACTTTGCGGAGTTGCTTCGGTCCACAGGGCTGGTCCCGCCAGTGCCCGACGTCCCGGCTGCCGACACGGCCATTGCCCACGCCACCACGGTGGTGGCGATCCGCTGCCTCCAGGGGGTGGTGATGGCCGGCGACCGCCGGGCGACCGCCGGACACCTCATCAGCCACCGGACAATCGAGAAGGTATTCCCCGCCGACCACTACTCCGGGGTGGCAATTGCCGGAGCCGCGGGACCCGCCATGGAGATGGTTCGGCTGTTCCAGCTCCAGCTTGAGCACTATGAGAAAGTGGAGGGGAAGGCTCTCAGCCTGGACGGCAAAGCCAACCAGCTCGGCATGATGGTGCGGAACAACCTGCCTGCGGCGATGCAGGGGTTTGCGGTGGTCCCCCTCTTCGCAGGATATGACACGAACCGTGAAGTCGGTCGGCTGTTCCAGTACGACGTCACCGGCGGACGCTATGAGGAGCGGGAGTATGCGGTGGGGGGTTCGGGGAGCCTCCACGCGGGGACGGTTATCAAGCTGGGCTACCAGCCGGACGCCGATGCCGACGAGATGATCGACTTGGCGGTGTCGGCATTGTTCCGCACCGCAGAGGAGGACTCGGCAACCGGCGGGCCCGACTTGGTGCGGGGGATTTACCCGGTGGTGGCGGTCATTGGCGCCGACGGATTCCAGCGGGTGGCCGATGCCGATGTGGAAGCCCGTTTCCGCGCCCTTCTGGCCAGTCTGGAGAACCGAGGGGGTGATTCGCAGTGACCATGCCCTTCTACGTCGCCCCCGAGCAGCTGATGAAGGATCGGGCCGACTTCGCCCGCAAGGGAATCGCACGCGGTCGAGCCCTTACCGCGCTCAGCGTTCGCGACGGAATCTTGATCTGTGCCGAAAACCGGTCCAACACCTTGCGCAAGGTGAGTGAGATCTACGACCGCATCGCGTTTGCCGGCGTGGGCCGCTACAACGAGTTCGACCAACTCCGCATCGCCGGTGTGCGCCACGCCGACCTTAAGGGCTACACCTACAGCCGCGACGACGTGGATGCCCGGAGCCTGGCCAACCAGTACGCCCAGGTATTGGGCCAGACCTTCACCCACGAGATGAAGCCAATGGAGGTTGAGATCCTGGTGGCCGAGGTGTCCACCGAGCCCGACGGCGATCAGATGTTCCACGTCCTCTACGACGGCACAGTGAACGACGAATCCGGCTACACCGTGCTGGGAGGCGAGGCCGATTCCATTGCCGAGAGGCTGGGTCAGACCTACGACCGGGATTGGGAGGTCGGCGATGCGGTCCAAGCCGCCGCGGCGGCTCTGTCCGGCGATGAGCGGACGCTCGAGGCCGATGACCTAGAGGTGGCTATCTTGGTGCGGGAGACCGGGCGGCGGGCATTTCAGAGAATCGAAGGCGACGAGCTGGCCGGGCTGTTGGGCTGATGGAACGGCGAGCTTCCGGCACGGAGAACGGGTAGGCATGGAGCGGCGGATTTTCGGGATCGAGAACGAATACGGGGTCACGTGCGCGCTTCGAGGCCATCGCCGCCTGAGCCCTGACGAGGTTGCTCGCTATTTGTTCCGCCGAGTCGTGTCTTGGGGGCGCAGCAGCAACGTCTTCTTGGTGAACGGGGCCCGGCTGTACCTGGACGTTGGCTCGCATCCAGAATACGCCACCCCAGAGTGCGACTCGGTATACGACCTGGTGGCCCACGACAAGGCTGGCGAGCGCATCTTGGAAACGCTCATCGAGAGTGCGGAGCAGCGTCTCCGGGAAGAGGGGATTCAAGGCGACATCTACTTGTTCAAGAACAACACCGATTCGGCTGGCAACAGCTACGGCTGCCACGAGAACTACCTCACCAGCCGACGGGATGATTTCTCGGAATATGCCGAAGTGCTGATTCCGTTTTTGGTCAGCCGCCAGATCTACGCCGGGGCCGGCAAGGTGCTCCAGACTGCCCGGGGCGCGACCTACTGCATGAGCCAAAGGGCAGAGCACATCTGGGAAGGGGTGTCCAGCGCTACCACCCGATCCCGACCCATCATCAACACCCGCGACGAGCCCCATGCCGACGCTGAGCGATACCGGCGGCTTCATGTGATCGTGGGGGACTCGAATATGAGCGAATACGCCACCTATTTGAAGGCAGGAGCAACCAGCATTTTGCTGCGGATGCTGGAAGATCCTTCGGTGGCGCTGCGGGACATGACCCTGGACAACCCCATCAGGGCCATCAGGGAAATCAGCCATGACCCAACGTGCACTCGGCGGATACGGCTGGCCAGTGGACGTGAGGTGAGCGCGCTGGAGATCCAGTCCGAATATCTCGACCGGGCGCTCAAGTACGCCGACAGCCGTGAACTCGAGCCCCAGGACAAGCAGTCCCTGCAAATGTGGGAGCACTGCCTGACCCAAATCGCCGATGACCCCCTCGGCCTGAGCCGGGAATGCGATTGGGTGATGAAGTTCCATTTGGTGGAGGCGTACCGGGAGCGACACGATCTGAAGCTCAGCGATCCCCGGGTGGCCCTGCTGGATCTTCAGTACCACGATGTGAATCGGTCGCGCAGCCTCTTCTACCGGATGCAGAACCGGGGCATGGCCGAGCGGATGTGCGTAGACGACGAGATCAGCCATGCGGTCGAGAATCCCCCGGCTACCACCCGTGCCCGACTGCGAGGTGAGTTCATTCGAAGGGCCAAGGAGCGCAAGCGGGACTACACAGTGGATTGGGTGCATCTGAAGCTGAACGACCAGGCACAGCGGACCGTTCTCTGCAAGGACCCGTTCCGAGCCCATGACGAACGGGTGGAAAAGCTGATCGAATCCCTGTGATGTCTACGTCGCGCTGATGGCTGCCGTATCCAGGAGGAAGCCAGAGCAAGTCAGATTGGAGCGCTTGCTTCGACTCATCGCCGCATTGATTGACACGCCCCGATTTCTCTCCATCGAGGAGATCCACAGGAGGGTGGGAATCTCCCGCGGCGCCGACTCAGCCGGCTATCCGGAGAACGGAGCAGCCGCCAAGAGGGCCTTTCATCGAGACATGAACGAGTTGGCCGATGCCGGGATCCCGGTTATTTCCGGGCCCGTTCCCGGCCAGGAGCGGGAGACATGGGGATACCGCATCCGCAAGCAGGACTACTCGCTGCCGGAGATGGACTTCGAGGCCGATGAGCTCGCCGCGCTGCACCGGGCAGCCACCGCAGTCCGGTTCGACGGGGTCTCGGGATCCGAGGCGCTGTGGAAGCTGGGCGGGAGAGTGGGGGAGGGAACTGAGGCCGAGTTGGCCGCAGTGCCGGTTGATCCCGCTCTGGCTGACCTGTTCCAGGCGGTCACCGAGCAGCGGGTGGCAGAGTTCGCCTACGGCGGGCAGCCCCGCGCCGTCGAGCCGTGGACCCTGGCCTTCGATCAAGGCCACTGGTATGTGGTGGGCCACGACCGGTCGCGCGATGACAAGCGCACTTTTCGGGTGGATCGGATCGAAAGCAACGTCACTTTGGGAACCCCTGGCGACTTCCAGCAACCTGAGGACACTCCCGGCTGGGTGCCGATCCAGCCGTGGAAGTTCGGAGCCGATCCGCCGGTGGTCGCCCGGCTAAGAGTCGATCCAGAGCAGGCTGTGTGGGCCGCCCGGCGCCTGGGTCAAGAACCAGCGGAGAAGGATGAAAACGGGTCGGCGGTGTTCGAAGTTGTGGTGCGAAGTCCAGACGCCTTCCGTTCCTTGGTCTTGGAGTTCCTGGAGCACGCCGAGATTCTCAGCCCTTCGGAGTTGCGCTCGGACATGGTGTCCTGGCTTGAGGAGTTGAGCCGATGAGCCGGCTGAGCGCGGGAGATCGACTGCGGCGGATGTTGGAGCTTGTTCCCTGGGTGATGTCTCAGGGCGGCGCGGAATTGGTCGAGATTTCCCAGCGGTTCGACTATCCCGAGGCAGAGCTGAGAGAGGATCTGGTGAGGGTGTTGTTCGTGGTGGGGCTGCACCCCTTCACCCCAGACGAGCTGATATATGTGATGGGCTTGGATGAAGAGGAAAACGGCGGCTGGGTGGCAATCAGCAACGCCGACTACTTCTCCCGGCCGCTGAGGTTGACCCCCGGTCAGGCTCTAGGGCTGATCGGGGCCGGGGAGGCCTTGCTGTCCGGGGCCGATCCCGACGGCCCGTTGAGCCGGGGATTGGCCAAGCTGGCCTCCGGTCTGGGGGTAAGCGTTGGGGAGGATTTGGCGGTGAAGCTGGGGGAGTCGGCTGAGGAGTGGGTTGATCCACTGCTGGCGGCGGCCACTGATCGACGCCAAGTTCAAATCCGCTATTTCAGCTACGGGAGAGGGCAGGAATCCGATCGCGTTGTGCACCCGTACAGGGTCTTCTCGGAAATGGGCAACTGGTATTTGCAGGGCCACTGCCAGCAGGCGGGGGGCGTGAGGGTGTTCCGTATCGACCGGATCCGATCCCTCGTAACGCTGGAGGAGTTCTTCGATCCGCCTGACGAGACTTATCGGCGGTCGGCCTTCGAGGCTCGGTCGAGCGACCCCCGGGTTGTTCTGCGTCTGGCCCCGGGCACTTCATGGGCCATTGAGAAGTATCCGACTGAAGAGCAGGCAGTCCTGGATAGCGGCGAGATCGATGCCACCATGCCAGTGAGCCAGATCAGCCGGCTGGAGCGGCTGTTGCTCCAGCTCGGGCCCCAAGCCGAGCTGCGAAGCGCCGACCCGCCGGTCGCTGAGGACCAAACCCGAGTTGCCGCCCAGCGGGTCCTGGCCAGGTACCAATAGGGGAACCGCGGACCATGAGCGCCGACCAGCCGGAGCACCCGCTGGCCCCGGTAGACGGGCCAGCACCTGCTGACGGTGATGAGGACGAAGCAAACGGCAAGAAGGAGAAGTCCACCGCCCGTGTCATTGCGGAATGGGTGGCGGTCTTGGCCGGAGCACTGGTACTGGCTCTGGTGTTGCGCTCGGTGCTGTTTCAGGCCTACTACATCCGGTTCACCTCCATGGAACCCACACTGGGCAACGGCGACCGGGTCCTGGTGAGCAAGGTGGGCTACGACATCGGCGATGTCGACCGCGGTGACCTGGTAGTTTTCGAGCGCCCCCGGGGAGTGAGCGGCCGGCAGGAGGACGATCTCATCAAGCGGGTCATCGCCCTACCTGGCGAGGTCATCGCGTTTGTCGAAGGGGATGTGTACATCGATGGGCGGCGGCTCCATGAGCCCTATTTGGAATCGTCGGGAATCACCAACGGCAACATGCCCTCAGGGTGCGCCGCAATTGTGGACGAGGGGTGTTTGATCGGGGCGGGAGAGGTGTTCGTTATGGGCGACAACCGGCCTAACTCCACCGATAGCCGGACGTTCGGCCCTATCTCCGAAGACCTGATCGTGGGCCATGCCTTCCTGCGGCTTTGGCCGATGACGGACTTCGGCCGCCTGTAGCTCAACAGGCGCTAGCGGTTGAAGCTGTCGTGGCTGTGGCCATGGCCGTGGTCGTCGAACACGTGGGCCACATTGCCAGAGGGATCGCTGTGGCTTCTGTGGTTCAAGCTGTGTTCTTCGTCGCCGCGAGCCAGCCGGAACGCGAAGGCCTCTTGGAGATTCTTGTTGGTGAGAACTTGGGCGGGGGTTCCCACTGCGATCATCCGATTCGCTAGGAGGAGGATCTGATCGCAGAGCTCGGCCTCGTCCATGTGATGGGTGGAGATGACCACGATCCGGCCCCGGCTGCGCTCTTCATCGATGATTCGAATGATCGCCTCCTGGCTGGGCATGTCCAATCCAGTTATGGGCTCATCCATCAACAGAACGTCGGCATCGTGGGCTAGGGCTTGGGCAACCATTACCCGCTGGCGCTGTCCGCCCGAGAGCTCTCCGAACTGGCGCTTACGCAGATCGAGCACCTCCAAGCGCTCCGCCGCTTCCTCGATAATGGACCGGTCCGCCGGCCCGAAACGCTTTACCAGTCCCCGATCGCGGAAGCGGGACATCCGCAGCACGTCGGAAACAGTAAGCGGCATCCATGCCCGCAAGCCGTGCTGCTGGGGGACCAGGGCAATCGATTTACTTGAGGTATGCGGGCTGATCACCCCTTCCGAGGGCTTGATGAGTCCGGCAATCAATCTCAGCAAGGTGGTCTTGCCGGAGCCGTTGGCCCCGACCAGGGCAGTAGAGGTGGCGTGCTCGATTCGGCAGGTGATGCCCTGAAGAGCGATGTGGCCGTTGTTGTATTTTGCCGCAACGTCGGTGAATTCTATGGGAGCTCTGTCCTGAGCAGCCGAATCCCCTTGAATTGCGGCTCGATCGGTCATTGCCAGTCAGGGTACCAGTACGCCAGAGCGTCACCCATGCGGTCGACATGGTCGCTGTAGACCGCGTCGATGCCCATGTCCATCAGCTCGTTGAGCACCCGGGGCTGTTGGGCATCCCAGCCGAAGCACAGCACTCCGAACCGGTGGAACAAAGTGACCAGACCGCCGGTCCAGTCGGTCTGATGAAGGTTCACCGAGTCGATCCCGGCATCGGCCAGTTCCGCTGCCCGCCGTTCCGGCCCGCTGTCCATGCGGCCTAGCCGGGTTGAGTTGCACAGGCGCACGTCGGGCCATCGCTCCCGCAGCCGGATCAGAGCATCGATATCGGGGTGGCACAGCCACAGACGCTCGCGGAGAGCCTCGCCGGTGCGGGCGGCAGCCGCGTCCACGCTCTGGATTACCGCCGGTGCCGCGGCGGCATCCTTCAGGTCGAGCGACAGGTCGAAGCCGGTACCGCACTCGGTATACAGCTCGGCCAGGGTGGGAATGTGGTCGGGGAGATCGTCGCGGCGGCATTCCAGGATGGGGCGCTTGCGATGCCAGCGAGATGACCGGACCAGGCCATCGTGGTCGAGCACTGCCTGGCCGTCGGCAGTCACCCAGACATCGCTCTCCAAGCCGGCGGCCCCCATCACCAGCGCGAGTGAGAAGGCGGCCAGAGTGTTCTCCCGTTCGTGAGCTCGAGCGCCCCGATGGGCGAATCCCAGGGGCGGGATTCGAAGCGCAGATATCCGGGGAGGCACCCCTTCATCATTGGTGGCTGCCTCCGGCTCGGACAACCTCAGAAAGCAAGTGGAGCGGTAGCCTCTGGGGGTGGGCAACCTCGGATGGGCTGAAATCGCGGTAATCGTGGTGGTGGCCCTTGTGGTTTTGGGACCCGACAAGCTGCCTGGAGCCGCCCGCCAGATCGGCAACGTCATGCGACAGGTGCGCAAAATCTCCACGGGGTTCCAGCAGGAGTTGCAGAATGCCCTCGACGAGCCCATTGAGGAGGAGGCCCGTCGTCGAGGTCGAATTGCCGTCGAAGAGGGCAAGCAGGCCGACAGCAAGCCGAGCGGGCCAGCGGCCCAAACAGGCGAACAAGGCAGTGGACAGGCTGGCGAACAGGCTGGCGATCAACCACGAAGCAGCCCGTGAACGACGCGGAGAAAGGCCGCGCCCGGTCAATCGACGGGACCATGCCCTTGATGGAGCACCTGGTGGAGTTGCGCTCGCGGCTCATCAAGTGCATCTTGGCAGTAGTGGCCGGGGCCGTGGCCTGCTGGGTGCTCTACCCCCAGATCTTGGACCTGATGGTCCAGCCATATTGCGACATCGTTCCCGAACAGGCGGTGGCTGAGGAGGCCGCCCGCCAGAACCTCTTCGGCGGATGCGAGCTGTTGGTGCTTGATCCGCTGGAGCCGTTCTCAGTGCGGCTGACCGTCGCGGGCTACGGGGGGTTGACCCTGGCAATACCGGTGGTGCTCTGGCAAGTATGGAGGTTTGTCCAGCCGGGGCTCTATCCCCGCGAACGCCGCCACGCGGCCGCCTTCACCGTGGTCGGCGCTCTCTTGTTCGCTCTAGGCGCTGGCTTGGCCTACTGGAGCATTCCCCGAGCACTCAAGTTCTTGGCCACCATCGGAGGCGAGGACTTGGTCACCGGCTTCTCGCCCGCCAAGTACCTGTCGTTCGTGATCAAGATGATGGCCGCGTTCGGGATCGGCTTTGAGTTCCCCATTCTGCTGGTGTTCTTGCAGTTTGCGGGGATCATCCACTACCGACAACTCATACGGTGGCGGCGTTTCGCCATCGTTGGCATTGTGGCCCTGGTGGCGGTGATAACCCCAAGTGGAGACCCGTTCACCCTGATGGTTCTTTCGGTGCCCATGTACCTGTTCTACGAGGCGGCTATGGGCATTGGCTGGCTGCGCGACCGCAGAGACCGCCGCGAGGCTACCGAAGAGGCCGCCGAAGATGCCCCTGAGGAGTCACCGGCCGCATTGCCGGGCGAGGACTGAGCGACATGGCTGTCCGGCGGGGGGAGGACTGGGGCGAAACCGGCGGCCTGGGGTCCGACGGCGTACTGGTTGACAGCGATGCCGAAGCCCGGATGCTGATTGAGGAGGCCCGTCGAACCAACCGCCCGCTGCCCGAACTCGGGTTGCTGGGAGGCGATCTGTGCCGGACGCTTGGAGGCCGGGGGGATGCCCGCGCCGTTCGCTCTCCAGAAGCGTGGCGGTTTCAGGTGGATCTAGGTGCGGTATTGCTGGACGGTCGGCTGTTCTGGTTCTGTGCCCATCTTGTTGCCCGGAAAAAGGGGTGGGCTGGCGAGACCCTGGTGGCCATGAACGCGGCTTGGCGAGGAACCTGGAATCTGGGTCCCAAAGCCCATCCAGGCGATGGACTGCTGGATATCTCCCACGGGCGGTTGTCGATGGGAGATCGGCTGCGAGCCCTGCGACGGGTCGGCAGTGGGGATCACTTGCCCCATCCCCAAATTCGCTACATCCGCACCGGCGCGTTCCAGGTGGAGTTCCAGGGGCCGCTGATGGTGGAGTTGGACGGGCAGCAAGTGCAACGAGCTTCCAAATTGTCGATCAGAGTCGAGCCGGCGGCGCTTACGGTGGTGGTGTGATGAGAGCGTCCACAGATGCACACTGGGTACCGGGAAGGCCACTAGCATTCGCCCCGTGACACCCGATGTGGCCAAGCAGCAGATGGTCTCTGAGGTGGATGCTCGAGCGGCCCGCCTGCTCAGCGTCTCCCACCAGATTCACGAGACCCCTGAGCTCTGTTTTGAGGAGCATGCCGCCCACGACCTGCTCTGCACCGTCTTGGAGGAAGAAGGCCTCGAGGTGGAGCGGTCGGCCTACAACTTGGACACGGCGTTTGTGGCCAGAGCCGGCCGCGATGGGCCTCATATTGCGGTTATCTGCGAGTACGACGCCTTGCCCGAGATCGGGCACGCCTGCGGCCACAATGTGATCGCGGCCGCGGGGCTGGGCGCCGGATTGGCTGCCGCTGCCATGGCCGACAAGCTGGGTGGACGCGTCAGCATTGTCGGCACCCCTGCGGAAGAGGGCGGCGGAGGAAAGTGCTACCTGCTGGAGCGGGGCGCCTTTGACGGCATCAGCGCGGCGATGATGGTCCATCCCGCCAACCACGAGCTCAGTCGGATGAGTGCCATCGCGGTTGAGCAGTTGGAGGTTGCCTACACCGGCCAGTCGGCCCATGCTGCCGCCTCGCCGCACAAGGGTCGCAACGCACTAGACGGCGCGGTGCTCGGTTACATGAACGTGGCGGCACTCCGCCAGCACATACGGCCCGATGAGCGCATTCACGGAATTTTCACCCGAGCGGGCGACAAACCGAACATAGTTCCCCACGAAGCGGCCGCAGAGTGGTACGTCAGATCTCCGAAGCTCGAGAGTCTGGCCGAGCTGCGAGCGAGGGTTGTGGCCTGCCTGGAGGCAGGGGCGGCCGCGGCCGGAGTGGAGATGGAGTGCCAGCGCAAGGCGCCGGTCTACGCCGACATGATCGACAACCAGGTCATGTTGGGCTTATACACCCAAAATGCCGCCGCAACGGGCCGGGTGGTAGGCGAGCCGTTGTCTACCGACTCGGTGGTGGGGAGCACCGACATGGGAAATGTCAGCTACGCCGTGCCGTCGATCCATCCCATCATCAAGGCCGCCCCGGATAACGTGCCCATCCACACGCCGCAATTCGCCCACTACGCAAAGTCACAAAGCGGCGACCAAGCAGTGCTCGACGGGGCGAAGATCATGGCCATGACGGTGGCCGATCTTTGGATGAACCCAGACGCCCTAGATCGAGCAGCCGACGAGCTGGCCCGCGCCCGGGCCTGAGATGCCGTCCTTTCTGCAGAGCTACAACCGACGGCGGTCCTCTTGAGATGAGCCAGTACGTCGCTGAGCAGTTCACCGCCGACGAGGAGGACGTCCTTCGCCGGTACTTCACCAATCTGGATCAACCGGTCTTCGCACTGGTGAACCTGCCGGAGGTGGTCAAAGGAGCGCTCTTCGCCCGCTACAGCCGCTCGGCAAAATCGCTGCGGCGGCTGTTTTTGGACGAGTTCGTCGGGGAGCTGGACATCAGCGGCGATGTGACCATTGACGCCACGGTGGGGCTTAGACGGGCCGAGGAACTGTACGACCGGGTCTTCTTCGAGTACGGGGATGACTCTGTGGCCCAGCTGGGGGGCGTCCACCTGGCCTGCGAGCAAGCCTCCAACATCTTGACGAAGGTGCTCGAGTGGGGTCGGCTGATGTCGTATCTGGAGCAGTCCACCCGGTACATCGATTATCTGGCCCGAATCGGCGGCCGCTATCGCTACTACCGCGACCCCGAGGTAGGAGAGTCGCCTCTCTCGGGCCGCTACGTGGGCGATATGGATCGGATGTTCGAGGCCTACGGCGAGCTATTGCCCGCCCTTACCGAGTTTTTCCGCCAGCACACCCCAAGAGATCCAGATTCTTCCGACTTCGCCTATCGCCAGGCGGTGCGGGCCAAAGCGCTGGACTCGGTCCGGGGGGTGCTGCCGGCGGCAACTGTCTCCAACGTGGGCATCTACGGCACTGGTCAGTCTTATGAGCTGCTGCTGCTGCGGATGCGAGCTCATGAGCTTCCTGAAGTCCAGGCCTATGCCGACTTGATGCTGACCGAACTGCGCAAGGTCATACCCTCCTTCTTGAAGCGGGTGGATTTGGAGGATCGGGGTGTGGCATGGACTCGCTACATGGGCGACGTCCAGGAGTCGATGGAAAGCGTGGTCGACTATTTGCTGCCGGCTGACCTGGCGGCGGACGATGCCCCGACTGTGCAGCTGGTGGATTTCGACCCGGATGCCGAAGAGAAGATGGTGGCTTCCATGCTGTACCCCTATACCCACCTGTCCGAGGAACAGCTGGTTAGAGAGGTGGAGGCGATGGGGGTTGAAGATCGCCTCTCGGTGGTGCGCGCCTATGTGGGCGAACGGAGCAACCGGCGCCACAAGCCGGGACGGGCCTTGGAGCGGCCCTTCTACCGATTCGATGTTCTGGCGGACTACGGCGCCTTCCGGGATCTGCAGCGCCATCGCATGCTGACGCTGGAATGGCAAAAGCTCAGTCCCCGGCACGGCTTCACCCTTCCCGAGTCGGTGGAAGCCGCGGGGTATGCCCCGGTATTCGACGAGGTCATGGAGAGGTCGGCCGCTCTGTATGACCTATTGAATCGGGACTTTCCAGAGCAGGCCTCTTATGCGGTGAGCTTTGCCTACAAGGTTCGCTTCGTTATGAGCATCAACGCCCGGTCGGCGATGCACCTGATCGAATTGCGCACCACACCCCAAGGCCACACGGTGTATCGGGGGATCGGACAGGAGATGTGGCGGCTCATCCGTGACGAGGCTGGCCACGCCGCAGTGGCGGAAATGATGAAATTTGTGGACCTCAGTGAAGAGCCCCCACTGGGCCGCCTGGATGCTGAGCGCCGCGCTGAAGAGCGGCGCCAAGTACGAGAACGGGCCTGAGCCCGAGCTCTCAATTCAGGTGGGAAGATATTTCTGGGGCTAAAGCCGCACATGGCCAGCGTAAGGGTGTCTATGATCCGCGCTGATCGGTTTGCCTGAGGAGGTAGCAGGGGAGCATGACAGACCCTGACGAACACGACGAGATGCCGGACGAAGAGTTCGAGGAAAGCGACATCGACGATCTCGGCGACGAAATCGGCGAAGACCTTGACGAGGAATTCGATGACGTGCTCGAGGACGACGATCTCGACGACGATCTCGACGAGGAAATCGAAGAGGAGGAAGAGAACAGCAAGAACGGACCAGCTCGGAATGCAGCCATGTCCGAAGACGAGGACGGCGACGGCGAGGACATCGACCCCGACAATGTGGAGGCCGACCTCGACACCATCTTGAAGGATCGATTGGCGGCCGGAGACGATGAGGACGAGGACGAGGAAACCCCCGATCCGTCACCGGAGGCCTCAGGCCAGGTTGCTCCCAAGCGTGACAATGAGTGGACTTGCGAAGGGTGCTTCCTGATCGTCAGCTCGAGCCAGTTCGGGCCCCGCGACAACCCCCGGTGCCCATCGGGGGAGGAGCCCTGCCCATCGCTGGTCCGGCTGTGAGTCCAACCGAGAGCGCCGAATCCTCTCGGGAGGCGCTGGACCGCCTGCTCGATGCCGTCTTCTACGCGCCGGTGGGGCTGATTCTCTCGGCAGGCACGCCTCCAACAGAGTTGGCGACGCGGGGTCGACGGCAGGTGGAGGCGGCGCGCTTGCTCGGTCGCATGGCGTTGGGCCACGCCCCATCGCCGTCAGATTCGAACGAAAACACCGCCGATCCGAAGTCGGGCTGAACAGTGGGTGAGCGGCCAAAGGAGGGAACCGCCCGGTTGGCCCACCCCGGGGATATCGAGGCCGTGGCCGAATTGGCCCGGGAGGCCCGTCGCGAGGCCCTGGATTACCGGGGAGGTGAGCGCTGGATGGCAACAGAAGCCGCTCTTGAGCCGCTGGACGCCTGCTTGGACGAGCTGGTGGCCGATCCTGGAGCCGTCGTGCTGGTCGGCGTCTGGGAGGACGCGGTGGTGGGGTATAGCTGGGCTCGCCGGATGGTCCGCCAAGACGGTTCGCCCATTGCCCGAATAGAGGAGTTGTTCGTCACACCGGAAGCCCGATCGGTGGGGGTGGGGGAGTCGCTCTTCGGCGCCTTGGCGCAATGGGCCCGAGAGCAGGAATTGACGGCGATTGATGCCTTTGTGCTGCCAGGCCACCGCGAGGCCAAGAACTTCTTTGAGACGTTCAAGATGACGGCCCACGCACTGATCGTCCACACCCGCATAGACCCAGACGAAGAGGCATGAGCACACCGGAGTTGTGCGTGGGCGCAGTAGCGGTGCGCGACGGCTCCATCTTGCTTATCCGTCGGGGCACCCCGCCGGGGGAGGGGATGTGGTCGGTTCCTGGAGGCCGGGTGCAGCGGGGAGAGACTCTCGCTGAAGCTGTGGGAAGGGAGTTGCGGGAAGAAACGGGCTTGGACGGTGTGGTGGGCGAGGCCGTGGGCTGGACCGAGCTCATTGGCCGTCGTCGTCACTATGTGGTGGTGGACTTCTGGGTGGCGGTGGAATCCGACGCGGCACCGGTGGCGGGAACCGACGCCTCCGACGCCGCTTGGGTGGCTTTGGAAGATCTAGAGCGGTGGGATCTGGTAGATGGCCTGCTTCAGTTTCTGACCGACCACCAGGTGATGACTACCTAGAGGCTGACACTCCCGCGCCCCGGCGACCGCGCTTGGGAGGAGGAGGAGTGGGCTCAACGCCGAACAAGGCGGCGATGTGAGGGACCCTCTCGGAGAGCTTGGTTACCTCGGCGAGCAGTTCCTTGTCGGGCTTCTCCGGAATGCCTTGGGGCTGCACGGTTCGGCGTACCGGCGAGAACGCCACCGCGCCGAGCACCGTGGTCCAGCGTTTCGTTGGCGTATCGCTGGTCAGAGCAGCGCTGGCGGCGTCCGTCAGCCGAGTGACCATGTCCTGGGGGAGGGGAACGCCGGCTTTGGGGGGACGGGAGCTGAGTCGCAGGGCCCGCACCATACGGCCATCGGCCAAAGTAGCTGCCACTTCGGCCAGCCATTCGGCGTGCTCACGGTCGACCCTCTCGGTGAGCTTGGTGCGGAGCTCCTCAGCCAGTGTCTTGGCTTCCTCGTCGACCGCTCCGGCCTCTGCGGCCACCACCACTGATCGGAGATCGCGCAGGTCGATTTCGTCGATGCCAGCCAGAGCGGCGTCGGCCCGATCTCGCCACTCAGCGGCCCGCATGCGGGGCAGTAGTTTGCCGGCCACGCTCACATAGTCGTCGGCCGGCTCTGTTTTCGGTGTCTCGGCGGGTGTTTCGGCCTTTGGTGTCTCGGCGGGTGTTTCTGGTTCGGCCTCGGTTGGCTCTTCCTGCGAAGTCTCGGCGGGTGTTTCGGCGGGTGTTTCTGTTTCGGCCTCGGCCGGTTCTTCCTTCGAAGTCTCGGCGGGCTGCGCCTTGGCTAGCCCTTCGGCCTCCTTGGCGGTCTTCTCGGCTGCCTCCTTCTTGGCCTTGGCCGCATCGCGGGCCTTCTTTCGCTGCTCTCGCAGAGCCTGCTCTACCGAGCTGACGCCTTCTCGCACCATTCGCTCCGCCACCGCCTGCTGATCTTCAGGCAGGCTGTCGATAAGCGCTTGGCGGTGAGTTCGGCCCGGGCGGAGTCGCTTGGCCTTGGGGCGATCGTCCTGGCGGCGTGACTCCTGGCGATCGCCCCCTTGTTGGTCGCCGCGGTTGCGCCGGTCTTGGCGACCCCGACGGTCACCGCGAGGCCGATCACGGTCTCGGCCCTTGCGGCCGGATACCAGCTGGGTGGTGACGAGGGGCTGATCACGGCCAGAGCCCAGAACCTCGAGTGTCTCGGGCATGGGCTTCTTCTTCTTGGATTCGAATGCCTCGATGATCTCAATGCCGTCCATGTGGAACTCGGCTTCGACCGTCAGCTCGTCGCCCACGTTGGCGGAAAAGGTGATCAGATCGCCGGCCAGCTCGCCCTTGGGCTCGCGGGCACCCGCGGCCCGCCAGGTCCAGGAACCGTCGGGGCGCTGACTGGTCAGCTCAATCTCTATTCTTCGAGACACCGGCGGTCACGCTACCGCATCGGGCCGCGAGTGCAGAACTGCTGCGAACCAAGGCGGCGATTGCTCAACATGATGCCAACACTGCGTCTGCCGCCGCGCCAAACCCTCCGAGTTCAACCGCAGTCACCGCAGAAGCGGGCGTGAGCCCGGTGAACACTCGGGGGTTCCAGGGGACGCGCCCTTCTACTCGCAGGACTGGGTTACCTGCGACCTCTAGAACGCAGCCTGAGAGGCTGGTGCCGTCGCGCCGTGTGATGTTGACCGCGCTGGCATCGCAACCCCGGCTTCCACAGACGTCGATGAATGCGGTTGCGGCCCGCTCGGTCCTGGCAGCAGCCAGATTTCGGTTGGTGATCAATTCGCCGTGGTCAGCCAGCGATCCGGTGGCTACCGCCACGGCAAGGCCCAGCGACAACAGCACGATCGGGGTGTACATCGCTTTACCGCACCGATTCCACGCTGGCGGCCACCACCCGGTTGGTGGAGAGCAAACCGCCCAGCGACACCGGGCAGCTGACCACGGTGGCCACCGACGGGGATACACCGGAGCTGTGGGCAGGGGCGGGCTGGGAGATCAAGCTGACGTTGAAGGAAGTGTCGGTTTGGTTGCAGACCCCAGCGGTGGCGGCCAGGCCAGTCTGCTCGACTGTGGCAACCATCTCACCCCATCGGTTCCGAGCGGATGGCTCCTTCCCTCCAGGGGAGGAGGCCAGGGCATTCGCGGCCTGTTGGGTCGCAGTCTCGGCAAAGGTCGAGGTTCGATATCTGGCTGTCCCCAGGGTCCCGGCGGCGTCGAGCACCACCATCCCCAGCACCAGCGCAGGAAGGATTAGCAGAAAGGCGATGGCGTCGTTCATGGGACTGGCCTCAACACGAGCTGGGCACATTCAAGACGGCGACGCGGACCGCGGAGCGACAGGCCGTGGCGGTGGTGTGCAGTGACGACACCCGGGTGTCCAGTGGCGCGGCCGTGACCGCCGCGATCAGGTTGCAGGCGTCGGTAAGTATCTCCACTGTCACGGGCTGCACGGCGAGATGCTCCATTTGCCCCCAAGCCGCCCGGGACGCGGCGGTGACCGCTTCGGGTGGGGGAGTGGACTGGCATTGCCAGCCCGCGCCGGTAGCGGCCTGGGCAGCGGCAGTGGCGGCCGATTGGGCGGCGGCATCGGCCGACATTCGGGTCACATGGCGCACGTACAGCCCGGTGATGGCGAACAGGAGCAGCATCAACAGCACCGAGGTGCGAAGGACTACCAAGGAGGAGATCACGACGTACCTATCCCGTACAAGCTGCAGGACTTCCGGCCCAAGACCCGCCTACCGCGTCGCACAGTTTCTGAGTATTGATTCGGGAATAATCGATGTTGTCTCCACCCTCGGGGGCATTGCCGCTGAGCTGGGCGTAGACGATGATCGACACGATGGCCGCGGCGGCGATGCCGACCACGATCAGAATCATTTGGACGATGGCGGATTGCATGGGGTTTCTCCCTAATTCACAGGACCGTCGGCGAGCTTCAAAGCACGAAGATCACGGCGGCCATGACCACGAGACCAGCGATGGCGGCCACCAAAGTGACCGTGGTTCCGATGGCCCGGCTGAGCTGGTCGATAGCCAGGCGCCGTTCGGACTCCAGCGTCCGAACGGATCGGGACAACGACTTGTCCAGCAAATTTGAGGAGGCCGCCCCGGCCCGCTCCGCGGCCACGACCGAGGCCAGCAGGGGTTCAGCGGGGGATCCGGTGATGGCAGAGGCCACCGCGGGCAGTGGGTCCCTCCCGGCGTCCAGGGCTGCACCGATGGCACCCTGTGCCACGGTGAAGGCCCGGCCCGAAACCGTCAGAGCGGCGTTTACCGCGGCGGCGTTGATGGGCTGGCCCGCCGACGTCAAGAGCCGCAACTTACGCATCCACTCGAGCATCTTCTGGTCTCGCTCGCTGCGGTAGGCCGCGGCGGCAAAGGCCTGGATGGCGGCCGGCAGCAAGCGAGGCAGCCACGTTCCGGCGGCAATGGCCATGGCCAGGCCTTCAGCCCATCCAAACATCGAGCGCCCCACCAGTCCCCCGGCTGCTATCCCGGCGGTGGCCAGTATCCAACCAGCGGTGGAGATCTGATTGGGCGGCCACCCCATTGCTGCGGCCTGAATGGCAGCCCGGCTGCTTGTCTTTGGCGGGGCAAGGAGCAGAACCCCTACTGCCGTTACCCCCGAGAAGCCGGCCAACAGGATCATCGGCTCAGCCTCCAGGCCGGCGCCAGTACCCGGGCGCAGAGGGCCGCAGACAAAACGGCCAGGAGGAGGAGAAACTGCTGACCCAGCGGCGAGGTCATCCAACGGCCCACGTCCTTGGCGGCAAAGCCGGTGATGGCCAGCATGGCGACGGCCATCACCACGGTGACGGCGATCTGAGGCATGAGGGCGGCCACGTGGCGGTGAAAGTGCCGTGCCGTGTCGGCAGCCTCATTGGCCTCCTCGGCTAGGACTCCGGCCAAGCCCACCCACTGCGATCCACCGCGGAACGCCTCGGTCAGCACAGTGGCCAGCATCTCGGCGACAGGGCGCCGGACGGTGGTGGCAAAGCGGTTGGCGGCTTCCACCAGGCCCCCTGTTTCGCATTCTGCTGCCATGCTCCGGGCAGCCGAGCCGACTCGTCCGGGGATCAGGGGCGCGGCCTGGCGGACTGCCTCGACCACGGTGGGGGCCACTAAGGCCTGATTGGCCAGACCATTGGTCAGCTGCGCCAGCTCGTCGGACTCCCGCAGGCTGCGGCGCGAGCAGAATTGTACTGCGATGGCCCAGACCCCGACTGCGGTCAGCATCATGGCGGCCAGTCCGGTGGTTGCTCCGACCAACACCAGGCCGGCGATGAATCCGAGCCCGACCGCTGCCACCGCTGCTATCGGACCAGTTCGAAGAGGCAGTCGTTGGGACAGCACCACGCTCCCCAGTAGGAGCGAGGCGGGACTGCTCCCGGAATTCGGCCACCAAACGATGGTCATCAGCGCGACTCCAGCGAGCAAGACGATGACCGCGAGTCCGGTCATCGGAGGCTGATTCCCACGGATTGGTACAGCCGCTCAACTTGTCCGTGGGGCCGGCCCGCGGGGGCGGCCCAACGCTGTCCGGGACGGAGGGCCCACAGACACCGGGTGTCAATGGTGTCATGGTGTTCGTCGTAGCTGACGATCTGGGAGACGTCGGAGATTACCCGTTCTCCGAGTTCGTTGCGGCCCATCCACACCAGGAGTTGAACGGCGATGGCAATCTGTTGACGGGCGAATCGGGGGTCGGCGCCCTCGCTGCACGCGTAGGACAGCAGCTTGGCCAGTACACCGGCGCCGGGTTGGCTGTGCAGCGTGACCAGACAGCCGCTGAGCCCGCTGCTCATGGCATCCAGCAGGGCCAGCGTTCCCTCACCTCTGGTCTCGCCGATCACCAATTTGGACGAGTTGGCCCGCTTGGCGTCGCGGATGTGGTCGCTCATGGCCAGCTTTCCCACGCCGTCGTTGTTGGCGTCACGGGTGAGGCGCTCATAGCTGTTGGGATGGATCCCGTACTGGGCCAAGCGGAGCTCGGGCGTGTCCTCGATGGTGTCTATCCGCTCGGAGCTGTCAACGGTGGCCAGCAGAGCCTGACAGAGGGTGGTCTTGCCTCCGCCCATGGCGGCGGCGATGACGATGTTGGCCCTGAACTGCCCCGAGACCGCCCCAACCAGGATCTTCTGAAGCGGCACCGCGGCAACATTGAGGTCGTCCAGCGTGGCCTTTCCAGCCATGTTCGACCGCAGCACCATCGTCGGGGGATGGCACATGAACGCTTCGGCGTGGAGTCTCCACCGGTCGCCCAGACGGATGTCCAGACGGCTGTCGAGCACATCGAAGCGCTGGGGCTGGCCACCGGAGAAGCTGGCCAAGTGGCGGGCTGTTTCGATCAGCTCGTCGTTGGAGGCAAATGGCGAGTTCCGACGCTCACGCTGCCCTTCGGCCCGATGGACAATCATGCACTCGCCGCCCCTGATCTGAAACTCCTCTACCCCGGTTTCCTCGAGCAGGTCGGCCAGACGGGTTTGGGCAGCTTGAGAAGCAGCCCACAGATGGGTCTCGCGGTCGAGCGGGTCTAGTCGGCGAGGCGCTACCGCCGTCCATGCCAAGCGGCGCCCGAGTCGATGCAGTCGGCGCTGGTCGCGCCGGGAGAGTTCGGGGGATATCCAGAGGCTGACCACGCGCTGGAGGCGAACTCTCTCCCGGTCGGGCTGGTCTTCCGACACCACGACCGAAACGATTGGTGTGGTTCGGCGCGATCCCGTATCCAACCGGAGGAGGGAGCGGACGTCGGAGCTGTCGGCGGTGGTGATCCATAGCACCGCGGCAGCCGACGCCAGTGCGGATTCAAGGCGTATCTCCGGCTCGTCGTCTCGCATCAGCAGCACGGTGGGATGGCCGGCGGCCGATGCCTGGTCGACTTCAGCTGGGGAGGTGGCCAATGCCGCGCCCGGCGCAGCGGTGGCCATTCCCTCCAGCACACCGTCCATGACTCGCTCCACCGCCTCGGCATCGAGCCATCGGTCGCCCACGGCCAACAGCATCAGGGGTTTGCCTCATACTTGCACTGGGGCCAGAGGCCGGGAGGGGATTCCCATATCCACCACTGCTTGTCAGAGAGCGCCGCGGCCAGTTCGGGATCCGCCTCAACGGTCACACGGGATTCGGCGCCGCCGTCTTGGGCCACAGCCACCAAAGTCGCCATCGCCGCAGCGCATCCACCGGGCGACGGTGAGAACACTGCCCGGAGTCCGGGGGCCGGACCGGGATCGGGCCACATCTCATTGCTAACCCTGAACCGCATTAGGGTGGTTCTCCTGGTGTCGTCGCCGCTTTGTCGGGGCCGCAGCATTTGGGGTGAAATCAGCGTCCCCTCTGGTACATCCACCGCGGTGACGGTGCCCGCCAGCTCCGAGGGAAGAACGAAGAACCCCGCCAGATCGATGGGCATGTCGATGATTGCGTGTTCACCTGGTGGGTGACCCGCGGTCCACCGCTGGGCAGCGGCCACCACCGGCACTTCCGGGGTGGTTCCGCCATCGCGAGACAAAACTGCGATTGCCGCGAAAGTTGCGGCGAGAACGACGGCTGCGGCAAGCAGTCGCCACCGGAGGCTCACCGGCCAGGATGTCGGGGACCATTGCTCGCGGCTGGGACCGCTCACCACAAGGTCACCTGTTGATCGACATATCCGGAGGGCGCTCGGAACCAGGACAGATCAGAAGCCAGAGTCTCGGTGTGATCGTCGCCCTGTTCTGAGGTGTACTGGACTTGGAGCTTCCACTCCCAAAAGCCGCGGCGGGGGATCGACCAGCGGCAACTACCGAAGCGCTCTTCCCAGTCCGATGTAAGGGAAAGCACGCCGCTGGCCGGAACAGTCCACGGGGGCAGTTCAGAGGGCGAGCACCAAATGGTGGTGGGATCGATCCGAGGAAATGCCCTCTGGAACCATTGGCGGCGTTCCAGGCTCAGTCGGTCCCACAACGCCGCGGCCTCGCGCGCTTCACCGGCGGCGGCCGCACCGCCGGGAACACGAAGCCTGGCCAGATCCGCGGCCTCGTGGGGGAGGAGCTCCCGGAGAGACACGCCGACGTCATCGGCAGTCCACAGGCAGCCATCGGTCGGGGCATCCCGCACATCTAGCGTGGTGCCCGGCTGCAATGCCGTCCAGTGGCGAGCCGGGCTGTTGGGTCTCGACGCTGCCGTCAAGAACAGATGCCCGCCGGGAACCTCCGGGTGGTGCCCGGCGAATCCGGGGGAGTATGGGACGATCGACTCCCATCGCAGCTTGGCGAGCAGCGCCTGTTTCTGAGCGCTAGTCCACGCCGTAGTGCAGACCTTGGGTGGTGACTCCCACGGGCAGTTGTTCGCGATGCCATCGGTCAAGCAGGCAGGCAAGCAGCCGCCGTTGGCGCACGGATTGAAATTGCTCCAATCGATGTCGCCGGGGTTGAAGAAGGGCGGGTCCGGGTTCGAGCCGGGAGAAGAGGGGGTGGGGGATGGGGTCGGTTCAGGAGGCGAGGTTGTTGGCGACGGGCGCGGCGACGGTGAACCGTGCTCGTGGTCTACGGGTTCGCGCCGTTGCCCCGACCACCGGTAATTGGTGTTGCTATGCCCATTCCAGGTGGTCCACGTGCCGGGGCCAGAGGGCCGGGGAGTGCTGCTGTGCGGGCCGTGTCCGCAGTTGCTCGAGTTCCGGCATGAGCTGGAGGCAGATCTGGAAGTCACCCGGATGCCGCACTGGTCGATGATCTCAACTGAGCAATTCGAGGGCACGCGGGCGGTGTAATGGGTCCAGGAGTTGACGTGTGTCCACGTCACCGAGCAGTTCAGCACGCTAGAAGGGCACCGGCCAGAACCGCTGGCTGGGGCGAGGGTTGTCTGCTCATGGGCCAGGGCGAGCGGGGCTTCCGAAACCGGTAGGGCAAGGCCAGCGGCAATCAAGCCCACGGTCAGCAGAGTCCGCATCATTGCTGTTCTCGGGGAGGCCGTCATGGGATGGCCTCGAAGGCCCGGTAATGGCAGCCGATGGCCAAATCGCTGGGAGGCCGGCTCTCCCGATCGGTCTGCCGAGCCCACACATAGCCCAAGAACGCGTGGTAGCAGTCGTGGGGACTGTCAGGAAGGCCGATTTCGGCCCCCTCATCTGCGTGAGCTTCGATGATCGACAGCAGGGGCTCCCAACAGGAGGGAAGGGGTTGGCCGGGCTGTGCGGTTTTGGCTGGATACCTCTGATTGGGGTTGGCGGCCACTATCTCCGCGCAACGCTGGGCCAACCATCCCGACGGCCTTGGCGCGGCCGGGTCGTATCCCATGGACGGACAAACCGCCAGCGGCCTGGGCCGGTCGTCCCCGTACAGGGAATGATCTGTGGCCGCGTCCGAAAGGCAGGTTACGCCCGCCTCAGTCCACCAGTATCGGGCGAACAACTCCGCTAGGTGGGCGAGCCCGCCCAAGCATGTGTGGACGGCCTGGGCGGAAACCGCTCCATAAACCGCGTCTGGGGTGTTGAGGGCATCGTCGGCTTGCCGACGGGCGCACTGCTGTATCCACGCCCGTGTTCCGGCAGTGTCTTCAATGGTTCCGTCCCAATAGCCCAAGGCATCCCTGATCTCTCCCAGAGACGGGTGGTTGACGGGAACCGCCAGCACGACGATGCGCCCGTGGTCGTCCCAGGAGTACACGCCGTCGCCGAACTGGTGGAACGGGCTGTTTTGCGAGCCTTGGAGCAGTGCCGAGGAATCCCGCGGCCCTTGAGAGGGGGCTGCATCGTGTGTGTGCACCTGGCCGGCAATCGCCTCGACGGGCGAATCTGGGGCGGAACTCCGGATGGTGAAGGCTCTGGCGGCTGGGCTCGGAGTGGTACTCGGAGCGGGAGATGCCTCAATAGGGAGCACTGCGATGTCGGGCCGATCCGGCAACGGGGCAGCCATAGTGGGGCCCGCGAAATCGGATGTCGAAGCGGCGGTTTCTGATTGGCCATAGACCGTCCCGGCCTTCAGGCTGCCGCCAGGCTGTTCGTCAACTCCGGTCGAGGGAACGTGCGCTCCGGCGTCCCCTGAACCACAGCTTGTGGCAAACAGCACAAGCAGGATCACAAGCCCCTTGACTTGCCAGACGGCACTCATTCGGCCCTCCGTTCGATACTTCTCGTGGGGGCCTGCGAGGCCGATAGCACTGGCTCAAGCCAGCGGGGGCCACTCTAGCGCCTGTTCTTTCAGTTGTCTAGAGTCAACTTCGTGATATTCCCATCCTGAGATCCCCAACTAAACGTTGAGAATATATGTTATGTAAAGTTCTCTGCTTCGGATTGTTACTGTTGATGAATAAGAACTCCGGCCGGGTGGGTAAACTTCACTGACGACAGTCGCCAACCTTTATCTTCCGGACAGGCTCGAACTTCCTAGATAGATGGACATTCCCACCGATTACGACAATCCTGGCTACGCGCGGGCCTTGGCCCTCGAGCCTGAGATGGCCAACAATTACGTCGCCCACACAACCATCGGCGATCCTCTGGCCGACGCCGCGGTCGAAGCCCTTTCCAAAATGAAGCGGTCCGAGTCCAACCGGCTCGTTTCGGCCTACATGAGCGTCCCCGACGGGCGGGAGCGGCCCGAGGCTCCCCCTGAGGTCCACGCCCTATTTGACGATGTGTTGACCCCACCCGACTGGCTCGACCTTCCCGCGTTGACCCCCGGCATTCACATGTTCCATCGGAACCGGAAGATGGTTGTCGCGGGGATGCTCGCCGGAGTTCTCGTGGAGGGTTTCTCCACCAACATCAGCGAGTCGTTCTTCGTCACCGGCCGCCTGCGCGACCAGGGGGTGCGGCGCCTTCAGCAGAACAACCGCCATATGGTGGAGATCTTTCTTCCCGGCGGCATGGGACCTCAAGGCGACGGATGGAGGCTGTCATTTCGGATCCGTCTCGTCCATGCCCAAGTCAGGTACTTGCTCAAGAACTCAAGAGACTGGGATGTGGGCGCATTGGGCGTCCCGTTGAGCGCCGCCCATGTGGGCTATGCGATCACGGCATTTTCCGCCCGGCTCCTCAAGCACATGAGGAGTCTGGGAGCGAAATTCAGCCAAGAAGAGGCCGCAAGCTTCATGGCGACGTGGCGCTACTCGGGATTGCTTATGGGAATTCCCGAGTCGATTCTCTTCGATGGCGAAGAAGATGCGCTGAGGCTGTATGAGATCGGCACTATGTGCGAACCAGAGCCCAGTACCTCATCCATCGTCCTAGCCAATTCGCTGGTCAACTCGGCGCCACTCGTTGTCGGCATCGACGATCCAGCTGAGGGACAGAAGCTGTCGCAGTACGTCTACAAGGTGTCGCGGTCGCTCATCGGGGACTCCCTGGCCGATTCGTTGAACTACCCCAAGCAATCCACCTTCGGCGTGCTTCCCTGGTTCCGCGTTCAGGCCAGGTACGATCGCTTCACGTTGCGTTTCCTCCCCAAGATCGCCCGCAAGAGCAACATTTCCAACTTCACGACGCTCATGTCGGGATCGTGGTACCACGAGGATGGCATCACCTACGATCTGCCTGACCACGTCTACGCCGAGGAGTCCAGCCAGTGGTGAAGCTGTCTGGCCGGAAGGCACATAGCTAGGGCCGAGACATGTTCCGCTGGCAGGCCCGTAGCATCCAGAGATCACCCCAACTCGTCCTTCTGGTTCTGGGCGCGGTGACTCTGGCTCTATTGGCCGGGTTCCTGGTTAGGGACCAGCCCGAGGGCCCCATCGACTCTACGGGGATCTTTCTTCCCGCCAACAGCGACCTCGCCGAAGCCACCGACGTGATCAGGGAGAGCTTCCCTGCTGCCGCAGATCTACGGGTGGTCCAGATACTGGCCAAGGGCGACGTTCTCACCGCTGAGTCACTTCGGACCGTAAAAGGCCTGCAAGCGGCCATTACCAGCGATTCGGAGATCTCACCGTTCCTGGTAGAGGAACCCCTCTATGGCTACGTCCAGTTGATCGAGCTCGCCGCGGCCGATGTAGGGCTGACTCTGGACACAATTACCAGCACCCAGGTCAGTCTGGGGCTGGCCCAGTTGGCCCAAGACCCCGAGCGGGCCGAACTGAACGACCTGCTCGGCCGTTTCGTGGCCCGCGACGACGCCGGCACTCCAATCGCCGGGCTCTCGCTGATCATCCTCGATGACGTCGACGATGCGCTCGGCCAAGAGAGGGCGCAGCTGCGAGCCCATGAGATCGCCAAGGAATTCGATACGGCATCCCTCGACGTCACGATCATCACCCTGGCCAAGAGCGACGCCGAAGGCAAGGACGCCCGGGAGGAGAACCTGGTGGTTCTCACCGTGATCGCCCTCGTCATCATCGTGGTTTTGTTGGCCCTCTTCTACCGGACTCAGTCGGACGTCCACATCACCATGCTGGGCCTCGGCATGACGATCCTCTGGACGCTTGGCGCCATCTCCTGGCTCTCCCCCGGCGGCATCGGCATAGTCGATCCCGACAACATCCTCCTCACTCTGGTTCCAGTCCTTTTGATCAGCTTGTCGGTGGACTACGCCCTTCAGATCATCGGCCGCTATCGAGAAGCGCTGCGCGACGATTCCGAGACTGACGGCGATGCCTCAGGCCGAGCCATCGCCCGGTCCGTCCGGCTCTGCGGTGTTCCGGTGCTGCTAGCCGCGGGCACCACTGCGGTCAGCCTGCTGGCCAACCTGAGCAGCCGGTTCGAACCCATCGCCGACTTCGGAATCATCGCCAGCATCGGAGTCATCTCGGGCTGGATCGTCATGACCAGCTTTGTGCCGGCCGCCCGGTTGGTGCTGGATAGGCGACTGGCCGCGAAGGGAAAGAAGCCGACGACCCGCCCCGTGGCCGACACCATTCCCGGAGCGGCCGCCGTTCTGCCCCGCGTTGCCAACGCCGTTGTGCGCCGGCCAATTCCGATCTTGGGCGCGGTCATCGCCATTACGGCCCTGGCCGTGGTGGCGGCCGGCAACCTCAGCACCACTTTTGCCGTCAAGGACTTTTTGCCCAAGGACTCTGACACATTCAAGAGCTTCGACTTCCTCGAAGAGAACTTCGACGGCAGTGCCACGCTCATGACGGTGCTCATCGAGACCGACCTTGACAGCAACCGAGCCGTTGGGGACATAACCGACCTTCACTCCACACTGGTTGACTCAGAACGCCGGCCAAACGGCATCGTGGGACCTCCATTGGCCTCCGCGGGGACGCTGCTGGCCGATTGGACAAGCCACGACTCCGCCGTTGCAGCCGCCTTTGAGAACCTGGCCGCTGGCGGTGTCGCATCCGGGGAAGAGGTCCGTCGGGCCTGGGAGACCTTACGGATGGCGGACCCCGCAGGTTTCGCCGAGGTGATAGACCTCCGCGCCGCCGGGCTCGACCGCACCATCATTCAGATACCGGTAGCGGTGGAGGACAACGAGGCGCTCCAAGTGTTGATCGACGAAATCGAGTCGCTTTGGGGCGGCGCCGGCGGAGGAGTCATCGTCACCGGAGGCGACGCCCTAATCGCCTTGATAACCGAGGAGCTGGCCGCCAGCCAGGCGCTCAGCGTGGGTCTTGTCATCGCCGCCGCTCTGGCGATCCTCGTGGCGTACTTCGGAATCAGCCGATCCCGCCCCGCGCTCGGGTTGATCACCATCATTCCCATAGCGGTGACCCTTGCCTGGCTGCTGGGAGCCATGTGGTTGTTCGGGATCTCCTACAACATGGGCACCGCGCTCATGGTGGTGCTCACGATCGGGATTGGCGTCGACTACACGATCCACCTGACGCATCGCTTCTTGGAGGAGAACGAGGAGGCAGACCAGGTCGTCGACGGTATCCGGAATGCCATGACCACCACCGGCGGAGCTCTTTTGGCCAGCGCACTCACCACCGCGCTCGGGCTATTGGCGCTGCTCTTTTCTCCGCTTGTACCAATGCAGGAGCTGGGAATACTCGCCGCGGTGGCCATCCTGTTCGGCCTCATTGCCACTTTCACCGCGCTCCCCTCGCTCCTGGTGCTCTGGGCCCGTTACCACCGCTGGCGCGCCCGCAGAGCCGACTTGGCCAGCAGCGGCTAAAGCGCGGCTCGCCCGGCGCTGAGGCCGCCGTCGACGTAGATGACCTGGCCGGTCACATAGCGGGCATCGTCGGAGGCCAGGAATCCCACCACATCGGCGATATCTTCGGGGTAGCCGTTTCGGCCCAGGGGTACGGCTTGCGCCCGTCTTTTTCCCATTTCACCCTCGTAGTTGGCGTGGGTGCCCTCGGTTTGGATCATTCCCGGGCCGACGGCATTGGCCCTTATTCCCCGGGGGGCCAATTCAAGGGCCGTTTGCTTGGTGAAGCTCTCCACCGCGGCTTTGGACGGCGGATAGATCCCCACCCCCGGCGAGTTGGAATATGCGGCGTTGGACGAGAGGTTGACAATGGCTGACCCCGGCCCCATCAGAGGGGCCAAGGCCTGGGTGCAATAGAAGACGCCCATCACGTTCACCTCTAGTACTCGGTGCACATCATCGGGCGTCATGGCCTCCAGGCCGGCGAAGATCCAGATGCCGGCGTTGTTCACCAACACATCCACCTCATCGAGTGAATCGGCCAGTGCGGCCACCGACTCCGGGTCGGACACATCACACTGCCGCCATTGGCCGCCGAGCATCTCCGCGGTGGAGACGGCCGAGTCGGGCTTCTGGTCTACGGCCACAATGTGATGGCCGTCGGCGGCCAGACGCTTGGAGACCGCCCGTCCGATTCCTTGTCCGGCACCGGTCACTACTGCTGTTCCCATCGGGTCAGCATGGCAGATCGACGGCCGGAGATTGATACGGTCCCGCCGTGTCTCTTCACCGCCATCGATACCGATGGATGATGCTCAGCGCGTTGTGGATGGTGTATTTCTCCTTCGGCTTGGCGGTGTTCTCCATGGCCCCACTGGTGGAGACGATCCGTAATGACCTCGGGATCAGCAAAGGGGCCATGGGTGCGGTGCTGGGAGCGTGGCCGCTGGTGTACTTGGTGGCCGCCCTTCCCTCAGGCGCGTTGGTAGACCGACTGGGACTTCGCCGCTCGCTGGGGGTCGCCACGGTGATCATCTCGGCCTCGGCTCTGTTGCGACCCCTTGCCGGCAATTTCATCGGAATGTTCGGCGCAGTGGCGATGTTCGGACTTGGCGGGCCGCTGGTATCCGTGGGCGCCCCCAAGCTGGTCAGTGTGTGGTTCGACGAAGAGGAGCGGGCTCTGGCCATGGGTATCACAATGACGGCTCCGGCCATCGGCGGTGTGCTGCCTTTGGTTACCGCCAACAGCGTGCTGATGCCGGCATTCGACCAGAGCTGGCGGGCGACTCTGATGGTGTATGCCCTAATTAGCGCGGCCGTGATAGCCGTCTGGCTATTGGCTGCGGCCGGAGCAGAGCGGGTGGCCCCCGGTGCCGACCGCGATCTCGATCCTGCTCCCGGTTTTTCCGGCGCTTGGGAGCTCATTGGCAATCGCGCGGTGCAGGTAATGCTGGTCTTGGCATTGGGCATGTTCTTCTTCAACCACTCACTCAACGGGTGGCTCCCAACGGTGATTGAAGACCGGGGATTCTCCAGTTCGGTAGCGGGTTATCTGGCCGGAGCGGTCACCGCCTTGAGCATCTTCGGCGCGTTGCTCGGACCACGAGCGATCCCCGAAGGCAGTCGGATTGCGGTCATGGCTGCGGTGTTCGCATTGTTCGGGGTGGCCACGGTCCTGCTCAACGTCGACGGCAGGCCCGCCACCTTCGTCGGTTTGGCCATTATCGGGTTCAGCAAGGGTTTGGCGGTCCCCTTAGCCCTCTTGGCGATGATGCAGCTTCCCGGTGTCGCCCAACGCAACATGGGCGCCGCGGGCGGTCTGTTCTTCACCGCGGGAGAAACCGGAGGCGTTACCGGACCGATCTTGTTCGGCGTTTTGTCCGATATCGGCGGATCGGCGGCCGGACTGCTGCTCTTGGCCGGGGTGGCGTTGGGTACCGCTGTGCTCGCCTTGGCGCTGCGCCTGGAAATGGCCCGCTTCTCCCAGCCTGCGGGCAGGAGCTAGCCGCTATGCGCCCCGGCCGTGGATGAGCTCGTGCAATGCCCCTTCATCGCTTATCAGCTTGGTGACAACGGCCTCGTCCACGTCAGCCACGATGATCTCGCCCACCTCATCTGACACTGAGGCGAAGAAGCCCAGCTCTTTCATCCCCACAGCCTGGCGATAGTTGTCCTCTGTAGGAGTCAGGTATTGGATGGACACCGCGTTGTACCGCCGGATCAGGTACAGGTGCATGAGTGCCATCAAACGCTTGCGGCGCAACGAGGGACTATGGGTGTTCTGGTCCCGGACCGACAAGATGGCTCGGCCCCGTCGGTCGTTCAGCACCCCGAACACCACGTTGGCCAGGTCGTTGTCCCCGCTGTACACCACCAGTTCCAAAACTTCCGATCCCGCGGTGTAGGGCCGCAGGCGGACTCTCAGGTGTGCGTCGATGCAGTTGTGGGCCGCCCAGTACTCCAGCCAGACTTCCAATTCGCGGGTGGGCACTTCGGTCTGTACCAAATGCTGGAACTGGGTTGAGCCTTTGCCCATGGCCCGGGTGGTGGAAGTACGCCCCGAACTGGCCATGAGCGCGGCATCCAGTCGAGGGCCGCCCACCAGGGTCTGGGGAGTCTTGTAGGGAGAGTCCACCAGACGGAATCTCCGCTGAAGCCGGGCGAGCGCCAACATGCCGTCTTGCTGGAGGGAGGCGGCGAACTCCTCGCCCGCCATGCCGTCCACTTGATGCCCGCCGTAGGTGATGAAGTTGAATACGAATCCCAGTCGGCCCAACTCGACGGGAAACTCCCGCATCTCGTCGTCGGACATGCCGGTGGTGTCCCAGTTGAACGACGGTGACAGGTTGTAGGCCAACATCTTGTCGGGATAAACCGCGTGGACCGCCTCGGCGAACTCCCGGGCATCGTCGAGGTCGGCGGTCTTGGTCTCCATCCACAGCAGATCGCAGAAGGGGGCCACGGCCAAAGACTTGGCCACCGCGTAGGGGATGCCTCCCTGCACCTGGTAATACCCCTCGGTGGTGCGGGCCACCTCGGGATCCCAGGCCACGTCGAGGCCCATCTCGGCTGCTCGGTCTCGGGCGGTCTCGGTGTCCACAGAGCGGGCGAAGCCGAGCCACTCCCCCACCTCCATGCCGAAGCTCTCTCCCTCAGAGGATCGCAACGCCATCTGATCGGCTACCGCCTGCGAATAGGTGGCCAAACCCGATGCCCGGTGCCACGCCTCGGCCAGGGCATCGGAGGCCCGGTCCACCGCTTCATCGACTCGGGGATCAGGTGAGGAGTGGAAGGTGACGGCTGCCTTCTCAATGATCTGGTTGACTCCCGTCTGATCAAGCCAGGCCATCGCTCGCTTGTAGCGGGTCTCGGGCACGGCATACAGCAGATGCCCGTTCACCCCCTCAACGCCGACTTCGGCCAGGCGGCGCAAGACCGCCAGGTAGGCGTCCTTGTAGGACGGGACCGACAGCTGGGTTGCGCCCATGATGTACGGCTGGTCGCGCTCGTCGGTGCCGCCGTCCAGCAGGTTGGCCGCCTCGGCGTCGGTCCGAGCCACGATGATGCCCGGCACTCCCATCACGTCCAACTGGAATCGAGCCGAATTGAGTCGCTTGATCTGCTCGTCGCACGGCACCAACACCTTGCCGCCCTGATGCCCGCATTTCTTGACGCCGGGCTTCTGGTCCTCGATGTGGTAGCCGGGCACTCCGGCCTCGACGAATCGGCGGATCAAATTTCGGACGTGGGCGTCTCCGCCGTGGCCGGTATCGGCATCGGCGATTATCGACGGGGTGAAATCCACCTCCGGGGTGCGCATGCGCTCTTCAATGCTCATCCGCGACCGGGCGAACCGCTGGTTGCGATCGGCGGTCAACAGCGCCCGCACCAAACCCGCGGCCTCGTCGGGAACCATGTTCAGCGGATAGCTGGCCAGGTCGGGGCCGGGATCTTCGTGCAGGGAGCCCTTTGCCGAAGTGGCCCATCCGCCCAGGTAGATCCCCTCGATACCGGCCCGCTTCATAGCCACTGCCTGGCCCGGCGAATAGGGGCCGAAGGTTGAGATGCACCTCCCCTGCTCGAACAACTCCCGCAGACGGGCGTAGAACTGCTCGGACGCGAACCGGGCCACGGTGTGGTCCTCGTTTAGAACTCCGCGTTGTTCCACTACTTGGCGAGCCGAGTACAGGCGGGTGATCCCCTCGAAGCGGGGCGAGGCCATCCACGCTTGGGTGGACCGGACCTCGGCATCGAATGAACCGGCAACGTTGGCGGCCATGCTGATACCTCTTTGGTGTGGTGGGGGTGGTTGTTCGGGCACGATAGCAACCGCGTCGCTTCTAACTGCACCTTTATTTTCGGGAAACATGGCTTTGCTTGAGAATCCGGCTTGGGCAACTTCTACCCTGTGGCGGTGACCTACGAGACTTTCGGAAGACTCGAGGTGTCCAAGCCGTTGGCCGACTTCGTCAACAGTCGCTTGGCCCCAAACACACACCTGGACATCGAACAGTTCTGGTCCTCCCTGGAACAGGCAATCGTGCGTTTCGGCCCAAGCATCAGGGCCTGCTTGGACGAGCGCGATGACTTGCAGGCCCAAATCGACTCTTGGCATCGGAATAGGGGTGATCTGCCAGCTAGCCCGATCGACTTCTTGCGCTCAATCGGCTACTTGGCCGAAGAGCCGCCACCGGTAGCAGTGACCACCGCGGGGGTCGACCCTGAAGTTGCCCGTCTGGCCGGGCCGCAGCTGGTTGTGCCGGTGGACAACGCCCGCTATGCCCTCAACGCGGCCAACGCCCGCTGGGGCAGCCTGTACGACGCCTTCTACGGAACCGACGCCATCGACGAGGCGGGCGGCGCGCAACGAAGTGGGCCGTACAACCCGGTGCGGGGCCAGCGAGTGATCGACCGGGTTCGAGCACTGCTGGACAGCCATGTCCCGCTGGCTTCAGGATCGCATAGCGACGCGGCGGCCTATGTGGTGTCTGCCGATGGTCTTCGGGTGGAATTCGCCGGTGGCGCAACCTCAGGGCTGGCCGATCCTGAGCAGTTCGCCGGGTATACAGGCAAGGACTCGGCTCCAGACACGGTGTTGCTGCGCAAGCACGGCCTCCACATTGAACTGGTGATAGACCGCGACCACCCCATCGGTCGAGATGATCCCGCAGGGGTGGCCGATGTGATGATGGAATCGGCGCTGACCACCATCATGGACTTGGAGGATTCAGTGGCCGCGGTGGACGCGGCGGACAAGACCGTGGCCTATGCCAACTGGCTCGGCCTGATGCAGGGGAATCTCACCGCCTCGTTCACCAAAGGCGGTCAAACCGTGACTCGCAGTCTGAACGAGGACTCCATGGTGATCGACTTGTATGGGAATCCGGAGACGGTCCGGCGGCGCAGCGTCATGTTGATCCGCAGCGTGGGTTTGCACATGGAGACCGAGATGTTGCGCCTGGGCGACCAGCCGATTCCCGAGACCATCATCGATGTGGCGATGGCGGCATGGTGCGCTCTCTGCGATCTGACCGGAGCCGGCCCCCATCGCAATAGCCATGCCGGATCGGTTTACATTGTCATGCCGAAGTTGCACGGTCCCGGTGAAACGGCCCTCGTCCGGGATTTGTTCGCCGAGATCGAAGACATCCTGGGCATGGCCCCCAACACGCTGAAGATGGGGATCATGGATGAGGAGCGCCGGACATCGCTCAACTTGGCTGCCTGCATTGCCGAGGCCTCAGAGCGGGTGGTCTTCATCAATACCGGCTTCTTGGACCGCACTGGCGACGATATCCACACCAACATGGAGGCCGGACCCATGATCCCCAAGGGGGAGATCAAGGCGTCGGGGTGGTTGACGGCCTATGAAGAAGCCAATGTGGCCGTTGGTCTGGCTATGGGTCTGCCGGGGCACGCTCAGATCGGCAAGGGCATGTGGGCCCGACCCGACGACATGGCAGCGATGCTGGAAGAGAAGATCGGCCATCCTCAGGCCGGGGCGACCACCGCATGGGTCCCCTCCCCCACCGCGGCCACCTTGCACGCTCTGCACTACCTGGAGACCGATGTCGGCGCCCTCCAGAAAGAACTGGCCGAATCGCCGGCTGAACGTGCCGCCGCCGTCGAATCCATGCTGGTTCCCGCAGTCCTACCGCCAGATCGCGAGCTTTCCCCTGCGGAGATCCAGCGGGAACTGGACAACAATGCCCAAGGCATCTTGGGCTACGTCACCCGATGGGTGGGCCAGGGAGTGGGATGCTCCAAAGTGCCCGACATCGACGATGTCGCCTTGATGGAAGACCGGGCCACCCTGCGGATCTCCTCCCAGCACATCGCCAACTGGCTGCACCACGGGCTGCTATCTGAAGAGCAGGTAGTGGAGGCCATGCAGCGCATGGCTGCGGTGGTGGACGGTCAGAACTCCGATGACCCCGACTATGAGCCCATGAGCGGTGATTTCTCCACCAGCATCCCCTTCAGCGCTGCCCTCTCGTTGGTTCTCGAAGGTCGTGAGCAACCCAACGGTTACACCGAGGCGATCCTCACCGCTCACCGCCGTCGTCAGAAGGCAGCCAGCTAGCGGGCCAGCTCCCTGCCCTATAACCCCCAGGGGCTCAGATCGATATCGAGCTCCCGCAGGCGGTTGATGATCATGGGAGGATCCATGGTCAAGGCCGGCCAGTGGTAGTCATAGATGCGGATGTTCAGTACGAAGGCGATGTATTCAGCAACTTGGTCGACGGTGAAGTAGATGCCCCGTCGCCCTATGGATGCCTCGTAGGCGGCTCCGTTCTCGCGGTTCAACACGAAATTTGTGTGGTCGCACATGTGCTTCATGTCGGTGCTCACCCAGTCCCAGATCACTTCGGTGCACAGGATCAGGGGCTCGGAGGGCTCGGCGGAGATCAGCTTGAAATCCTTGGACACCAAGGTGATGGGCTCCAGGGTGTGGGCATCGTAGGTCCGCAACTCCACTTCCTTGCCTCGGAAGTACGGGGTCCAAGAAACCCCGATTCCCTCGTGGGCGCAGCCTATATAGCTGTGGAACTCCCCGTCGATGAACATCTCCACCTGGCTGGGAAAGGCCGAGAACGGCGGCGCCTTCAGGATGTCGCAATTCGGCGATGTCTCGTCGATCACAAACACAATCCCCAACTGGAGAAGCTTGAGCGCCTCCACCAAACGGCGCCGTTCCATCCCCGTCCCGGCATGCATCGCGGCCAGATTGGGAGCCCGCTTGCTCTCCCCCCAGTAGTCGAAGACGAACTTCCGCAGTTCCAAAGCATCCTCGGTCCACTCAATCTCCGGCACATGCTGGGGCATGGAGCGAGATTATCCTGCCGGACGTGAGCGACCGCCCTGCCCCCATCCGTATAGAGGATCTCGTTGAGCCGGTTCTAGCCCCTGAAATCGTCGAGATGATGGAGCAGACCGCTCCTATGGCCGATCAGATCGAGCTCAGCCCTGAGGCTGTGCTCGCCGCCGCCACTGCCCAAAGCGGGCTCAGCGACTTCGGACCCAGCGACTTCCGGGAACCGCTGGAGGTTCTGTGCCGGGCCATGGACACCGAGGCTGATTTTTCGCCAATGGGCCGGTTGAGCCAGTTCAGCCAGCTCACAGCCTTCGCCGTCAATCGGCTGCGCATCGAGCAATACATCAAGGACCACCCCGACGCCCTGGATGTGCCCATCGATCGTCCCATCGTTATCGCCGGGCTGCCCCGCACGGGAACAACGCATCTGCACAATCTCATCTCTGCCGACCCCGGGTTGCGCTCGCTGCCGTGGTGGGAATCTCTGGAGCCGGTTCCCCCTACCGATGAGGCCGGCACTGTTGAGGGCCGCATCCAGCGGGCCAAAGACGGTTTGGCGGTGATGAACACGGCCATGCCCCACTACGACCGCATGCATGAAATGACCTGGGATCACGTCCACGAGGAGATCCACCTGCTGGCCATCGACTTCTCCACCATGCTGTTCGACTGCTCGGCGGTCATGCCCACGTGGCGGGCGTACTACAAGGAGCACGACCAAACCCCTCACTACCAATACCTGAAGCGCATCCTCAAGGTCCTCACCCATCAGCGCCCGCCCCGGGAGCGCTGGGTGCTCAAGTCGCCGCAACACCTGGAGCAGATCGCCCCTCTGATGAACGTGTTCGGCGATGCCACCGTGGTGTTCACCCATCGCGACCCGGTGTCGATCACCGCCTCATTCGCCACCATGATCTGCTATTCGGCCCGCATGAGCGCCACTCACCCGGTTGATGTCTGCAGCATCGGCCAGTGGTGGGCTCAGCTCATCCAGGACATGCTCCAGTCGTGTACCGACGACCGCGACCTGGTGCCGCCCGAACAGTCCATCGATGTGCTGTTCCACGAGTTCATGGCCGACGACGTGGCCATGGTGGAGCGCATCTACAAACTGGCCGACCAACCGTTTACGGCTGAGGTCAAGTCAGCCATGGACATCTACATGGCGGATCATCCTCGAGGAAAGCACGGCCGGGTGATCTACGACCTGGCCGACTTCGGAATGACCGCACAAGAGCGCCGCCAAGCGCTCAGCTTCTACACCGACCGCTTTTCTGTGGAATTAGAGCACTAGCTTTTACACCGACCGATTCGCGGTCGAGCTAGAGCACTAACCGAGCTCGGCCAGCTTCACCACTTCGGCGCTTATCGGGTCGGGGGTCCTCTCGGGAAGGAACCACCGGAACCAGATACGCCCGTGGGGCCGGCCCTGGGTGGACACCCAGTTGGGCACTCCGGGGTCGTTGGCCGCGATCACGATGGTCCACGATCCGTCGTCGTCTAGCTGCACTTTGGAGCCATTGGTGGTGACGTCGTCGTAGTCGTAGTTGAAGCAGTGCAGGAACTGGTTCCACAAGCACATGTTCCAGAAGACGCACTCCGGTGAACTGCCCTTCAATACCAATGCCTCGTCATCGTCGAGTTCGAACGCTCCCATGGCGTAAGAGGCATCCCCGGCGGCCCAACCGAAGGTCTCGGTCGGCACCGGAAACGGGTCATCGATGTGGTTGAGGGTGCCCAGCGGGATGGGAACCATGGCGGCCTGTTCCTTCACCCATGTCGTCGCGTGCTGGAAGCGCCGGGCCACCTCGGCATCGGTGTGAACTTCGCTCCACGCGGGTGCTGGGTCGAGGCACTCGATGTTCCAACGGGCTTTCTCCCCGCTAACTGGGTCGTTCATGTAGTCGCGAGTGCAGGCCACCACGGCATCAGGAGCGAGTTTCAGGAAGTTGCCCTCGTGGTCGTTGGGGCTGACCATCATCTCGTAGGTGCCGTCTGGATTGGGCGTCATCTGAGTGGTGTTGAGCGTTCCGACGATGCGCTCGGAGTAGCGGCCGTCGTCGGGGCCGCCGTACACGGTGAGCGACAAGTACACCGCGTCGCCGGGGTCTACGGTCACCCGGTAAGTGCGGGAGGGGTCAACTCGGGTCATGAAGTAGAACGCATCGGAGTTGTCGCCGCCCCACTTCTTGTACGGGCCCACGATCTCGGTAAAGCGGGGCCGGTTGGTATCCGCCCACACGTAGACGTCCAAAGCCACCTGGGTAATGGAGAAGATCCACCGGTAGCCCTCCAGCACCGCCTGATCGTCGGCCAGCGCCTTGGGACCGGTCAGAAACTCCTGGTCGAGGCCCTTCATGGTGTCAAGCAGTTCGTAAACCGCCGCGCTCGTCTCAAATCCGGTATCAGTCATGGTTTCTCCCGTCGGGGCTATAGATCTTCATAGAGCTGTCGGTCGGCCCGAATGAAGACACCGTCAGCAGTGGCGGTAACTGTTCCGTCGCACACCATCTCACCGGACGCATAAAGCTTGCGGCCTTCTGCGCCAGAGGACCAGGCTCGGAGCTTTATCTCCCTCAGCAGCGGGGTGGGCCGCCGATAGACCACCGTCAAAGTGCCGGTGTAGCCGCCCTTGTTGTTGACCACGTTGACCACACCCAAGAGCTCATCGAAGATCTCGGCGATGATCCCGCCGTGGACCAGGCCGGGAGGGCCGGCATAGACCGGAGACAGGTTCATCCTCCCGTGAACTTCATCCCCCTCTGCCCACAGCTCAACGGGAGGCGATGCCGGGTTCAAACGGCCGATGATCGGGCTGAAGGGAAAAAACGCCATGGGATCGCGGGAATCGAAGTTGGGAGTCAGCTCGCCCATCACCCCTTGTTGATGGAGCCCCTTCATCTGCTCCTCTTCGACCAGTGCCGCGGCCTGTTCCAGCAATTCAGTGGCTTCGGAGAGGGAATCCCCAGTGACCATGGTGACTCGCACCGCGTCCAACACGCGCCGGGCCGCTTCGGTCAACGCCAAGCGGTCGGCCCCGGCGCCGTAATCGGGGCTAGGCGCTGCGCTGGGGGCTTCCCAAAGAGGTCTTTCGCTCAAAGTGAGGGCAGAAAATGGATGAGCGTCAGTCGGTGTCGTAGCCGTAGTCGACCACGTGATCAGTGCCGGGAAGGCCGGGAGTGACCAGTCCGGCTCGCCAGCCGCCGTCCACGTTCAACTCGGCACCAGTGACGTAAGACGATTCGTCGCTGGCCAAGAACAAGGCGGCGTAGGCGATCTCGATGGGCTCACCAACCCGGGAAATGGCGTGGTAGATGTAGGGTTCCTTCTCGGCCCGCGGATCATTCCTCGGGTTGCCCATAGGCGTGTTCACCCCGCCGGGGTGGATGGAGTTGACCCTGATGTCGAATCGGCCCCACTCGATGGCCGCGGTCTTGGTCATGCCCCGGATGGCGAACTTCGAGGCGGAGTAGCTGATGAGGCCGTTCTTAGACTGCTGGCCATCGATGGAGCTGATGTTCACGATGGAGCCCCCGCCGGCCATCTTCATAGACTCCAACACCGCCTTCATGCCCAAAAAGGTGCCCACCTGGTTGACGTTGATGACCGCCATGTAGTCGTCGAGGGTGGTTTCCTCGATGGCCGCGGGCCGCAAAATGGCGGCGTTGTTGACCAGGACACTCAACGAGCCCATGCTCGCGGCCGCTTCAACGGCCGCGTCCCAGTCAGCCTCTTGGGACACATCCAGGTGTACATATCGGGCGTTCGCTCCGATACTGGCCGCTACTTGCTCGCCGTCGTCGTCGAGAACGTCCCCGAGCACAACTTTGGCCCCTTCGGAGGCGAATAGCCGGGCCTCGGCCTCCCCCTGGCCCCGTGCTGCTCCGGTGATGATTGCTACTTTGCCGTCCAGCCGTCCCATCTCAGCGTCTCCTTCGGTGTTCGGGCGGTGATTGCCGGGGCCACCCTACTTGCCCGCTTCAGCCCGCCCTAACCTGTGCGCATGGATCTGGGATATCGGACCTTCGACGCCGACAACCACTACTACGAGCCCCGTGACGCCTTTACCCGTTACATCGAACCGGCATTCGCCGACCGTGCCGTAAGGCCGGTGATCGAGCCCGACGGCGCCGAGGAGGTGTACATTGGCGAGCAGCGCTTCACCTTTTTGGAGCACCGCAACTACGACACTGCTCCCCGTCCGGGAATGTTGCGGGAGATGCTCCAAGCTATGAAGCGAGGGGAGGGTGGCGCCAACATCAGGGGTACTCGGGTGTCTGAGCCTCATCGCCCGGAATATGTAAAGCGCTCGGCCCGAGTCGACGTGCTCGACGCGCAGGGCATCGAAGCCGCAGTCTTGTTCCCCACGCTCGCAGTGTGCGTTGAGCACTACATGGTTGACGACCCCGCCCTGCTCTATGCCAACCTCTCTGCTTTCAACCGCTGGTTAGACGACGAGTGGGGCCTGAACCGGGATGGCCGCATCCATGCCCCTCCCCTGCTGTCGCTGGTCGATCCCGACCTAGCGGTGGCCGAGTTGGAATGGGCGTTGAGCCGGGGGGCTCGGGTGGTGTCGCTTCGTCCGGGACCCGCAGCCGGCCGAAATATCGCCGACCCAGTATTCGACCCCTTCTGGGCCCGGATCAATGAGGCCCATGCCGTGGTGGGGTTCCACATCGGCGAGTCGGGCTACAACCAGTCGATGTCGGTGCATTGGGGCGAGGACCCAAATCCCCCATCGCACCGGCAGTCGGCGTTGCAGTGGACCTGCTTCTACGGAGACCGGCCGATCATGGAAACGGTGGCCGCGCTGATTTATTCCAACCTGTTCGAGGCGTTTCCCAACGTGCGGATCATGAGCGTGGAGAACGGCAGCTTGTGGGTGGATTACCTCATGGCGGCCATGAACAAGATGAACCGGATGGGCCGCAACGGTCCGTGGTTGCGGGGCCCGCTGACTGAGAAACCCAGCGACGTATTCCGCCGCCACGTGTTCGTTTCGCCCCACCACGAGGAGCCGGTGGCCGATCTGGCCCGCTCTATCGGGGTATCCCAAGTGCTGTTCGGCTCCGACTGGCCCCACGCCGAAGGCCTTGCCCAGCCGCTGGAGTTCGCCGAGGGGCTATCCAGCCTCCCGCCAAGTGATATCCGCCTGATAATGCGGGAGAATTTGGCCGGACTGCTGGCCGCCTAAACGGCATTGTCTCTAAACAGCCGCCGGTCATAGGGCACACCGCATCGCTCGAGGGCGGCCTGCCAGGCGGGACTGTTCTTCATGATGCGCCGCAGTCCCAAGACCATTGCCGTGCTGCTGGCTCGCGCCCCGGGAAACGCGGTCAAACCCAAGACCGAGGTGAGCTCTTGGGGGATGGTGGCGATAGCCCCGTTCATCAGGATCTGGTATCCCGCCTTTTGGGCCGCGGGAATCGGAGGACTCTGTAGGAACCTGACCGCGGCCCGCATGCCTGGGCTCGGCGCCAGTGCAGGATGCCCGGTGATCCACTCCCGCATCGCTCTGGCAGTTGTGGGCAATGGTGCGGCCCCCAGCATCTCGCCCACCTGGGACTGCTCAACCACGAACTGGTCGGCTTCGGCGGGGCTGAGGCGACCGCCGAAGCGCTGGTAGGCCTCGAGGAAGGAGTCGGTCAAGGAGTTGTGGACCCACGCAGCCAACTCCGGAGTAGACGCGCTGTACGCCTGCCCTCGATGTGAAGTGCCGCTCACACCTTGGTGGGCCGAATTGACCAGATCAATGGCTTCCTTGACCTCCGGCATCGCCCCAAATGTGGCCGATGTGACATAGAAGGACGTGCGGCTGAGCCGGCCGAGGGGGTCATCCCGGTAGCGACTGTGATCGTCCACCCCGGCCACCACCTCGGGATGGGCCGCTTGGATCAACAGTGCGCGGATGCCGCCGACGAACACACTTACATCACCGATAACCCTCCAGCTGATCGAACCAGGACCGCATAGCCCCGGATCTCCGGGGAAATCTCGCGTGTGTCTCAAAGGCATCTGCGCGTGGGCGAACATGCCGCTCACCGAGTTGATGACCCGACTCTTGGCCCAGTGGAGCACTAATTCACCCTACCGCCGACCGAGTGGAGCCCGGTCAGGCAAAAGGGGTGTCGGCGAGGTCTACAACAGTGAGCTCGTCCACAGTCGCTATTGTCCCCCGGCATGGAATTACTTCCCAGCCCTGAGCCGTTTATCGGTGGAATCGACTTCGGTGAGGGTCCCCGATGGCACGACGGCCGTCTCTGGTACTCCGACTTCTACCAGTACTCCGTGAATGCCGCCTCGCTGGACGGCACCGTCGAGGTGATCGTGGAGGTTCCCGGTCAACCATCGGGTTTGGGGTGGATGCCCGACGGCGACCTCCTGGTGGTGTCGATGCGGGACCGCCGGGTCATGCGCTACGACGGCGTGGCCCTCCATGAGCATGGCGACCTCTCCGAGATAGCCACCTCGCTCTGCAACGACATGACAGTGGACGCCGAGGGGCGGGCATACGTGGGAAACTTCGGATTCGACTTGCACGGTGGAGAGGAATTTGCCCCCGCCACTCTCGGTTTGGTGCAGACCGACGGCACGACGGAGGCCGCTGCTGACGGCCTGGCGTTTCCCAACGGGGCGGTCATCACGCCCGACGGCACCACCTTTATCGTAGGAGAGAGCTTCGCCAGCCAATTCACCGCGTTCGATTTCGGGCCCGAGGGACGGCTGGAGAATCGGCGGCTGTGGGCCGCGGTGCCGGGCACCATTCCCGATGGCTGTTGCTACGACGCCGAAGGAGGCATCTGGTACGCCGACGCCATAGGACGAGCCGCCCTGCGTGTGGTCGAAGGCGGCGAGATCACCCACCGAGTAGAGACAGAACTCAATTGCTTCGCAGTGATGCTGGGAGGCGACGACCGCCGCACGCTCTTTCTTGTCACCGCCCCGGGCTCCCACCCGGACGAAGTTCAGGGAGTTGGGCAGGGGCGAATTGAGTCGGTGCCGGTGGAGATCCCCGGTGTTGGGCTTCCCTAGAGGATCAAGGAGCTTCAATCATGAGATTTTCCGGAAAGGTCGCATTGGTCACCGGTGCTGGGTCGGGCATCGGCCAGGCCACCGCGATACGGCTGGCCAGCGAGGGGGCCGTTGCGATCGGCAGCGACATCAACGAGGCCGGACTCGAGGAAACCGCGGGAATGGTCACCGGCGATGGTGCATTCCATCCCGCCGTATCGGACGTGCGCTCAAGAGACGCGTGCCATGAGCTGGTGGCCTCGGTGGTCGCCGAACACGGCCGCCTCGATGTGTTGTGCAACGTAGCGGGAGTGGCCCGAGGCCATCGCGTGGGCGATGTCGATCAGGAAGTCTGGGATCTGATCATGGGTGTGAACGTTGAGGGGGTGTTCTGGATGTCACAGGCCGCGCTTCCCCACCTGGAGTCATCGGAGGGATGCATCGTGAACATCGCCTCCAATGCAGGATTGATGGGACAGGCCTACACCGTGCCCTATTGCGCCAGCAAGGGGGCGGTGGTGCTGATGACCAAGGCCATGGCCATGGAATCGATGAAGACCGGCATGAGGATCAACGCCATTGCCCCTGGCGGGGTGGATACCAATCTGGCCGCTTCATTCGGCTTTCCCGAGGGTCCTGACATGGAGCTGATGGGGCGGTATATGGGGATGCGGGGAATGGCCCAGGCCGACGACATCGCCTCTTTGGTGGCGTACCTCGCCTCCGACGATGGCCATCGAATCCATGGCTCGGTGCTGAGCATCGACGGAGGCATGACAGCAGGATGAGCTGGGATCCAACCGGACAACGAGTGCTGGTCACCGGCGCTTCTTCGGGCATCGGAGCTGCCCTGGCGGTTGAACTAGGCCGGGCAGGAGCGTACGTGGGCTTGGCCGCCCGTCGGGGTGATCGTCTCGAAGAAGTTCTCCAAGAAGTGCGGGATGCCGGCGGCGACGGCTGCTGGTGGACGCTGGACTTGGCTGACTTGGAAAGCGTGGCCCCATTTGCCGATCGGGCCTGGACCGAAATGGGGCCCATCGACGTGCTGGTCAACAACGCCGGTGCTCCCCGGCGACGGTCGATGAAGCGTCTCACTCCCGTGGAGCTAGACGAGACGATGGCGGTGAACTTCACCGGTTCGGCCCGGCTCGCCATGGCTCTGCTGCCCTACATGTTGGAGCGGGACTCGGGGGCCATCGTGAACGTGTCATCGATGGGCACGCAGTCGATGGCGTTTCGAACGGGGGCCTATGCCGCGGCCAAAGCCGCTCTCAATCTGTTCACCGAAGGACTCTATTTTGATCTGGCCGGGACCGGCGTTCGGGCCCATCTGTTCACCCCCGGCTCCACCGCCACCGAGTTCTCTACCCCCAAACCAGGGAACGACGACCCGTTCCCCCAGCCGCCTGACGCGTTCATGGACCCGGTTGATGTGGCTAAAGCGCTGATCGCCAAGCTCGGCAACAATGACTTCGAGGGATTTGCCGCCCCGGCCCTGCTACAGACCGCTCAGGCCAAGCGAGCCGATCCCAACGGCTACCTCGTTCAGGCGATCGAGATGATGGGTCGGCGCTAGTCGATTCTTGAGAAAGTACGGCCCGGGAACAGGTCCACCACCGGCTTCCACAGGTACTCCAAGCGCCAGGCCCGGCGGGCCAGATAGCGGAGCACGTCCTCCTCGTTTCCTGCATCCTGGCTCTGGATGGCCTTGTCCAGAGCCATCAGCCCATCCTCAAGCGTGTCGGACCGGTGGCCAATCAGGTCAGCGATCTCGTCCAATTCGATGTCGGCGAGCTGGGGACCGATCTGCTTCTGCCGGTCTAGGCACTCCACCAACAGGGTGGCGTGATCCAACCGGTGGCGGGGAAAGTCGCCTTCCACCGCAGACAGGACTTCCTCCCGCAGGTTGCTGATGATGACACCTTCAAGAGAGCTGGCCATCTCAACATCAGGAAGCTCGGGCCGCTCCAACTCGATGCCCATGGCATCGGCCAGCGCCTCACAGGTGGCCCGCTCACAGATGTAGCGGTAGGCCCAGTTCATGGCGTTGGGCATCTGGGGGTCGTTTATCACCGTTATGCGAGCCAGTGACACGATGGATCGCACGAACTGCTGCACCCGGTAGTAGCGAACCGAGTCGAGGTGTACCGGGATTCCGGACAGCTCTTCGTACCGACGGAAGAGCGGGCCAAGACCCTCTTTGGGGGTCGAAGGACAGTAGAACTCTCGGGTGCAGATGTTGCCGAAGTCCTCCATGGGATCGCCGAAGTGAGCCCACTCCCAGTCGACGATGGCGCTCACCTGCCCTTCGTTGAACATGAAGTTGGCCGGTCCGGTGTCGCCCTGCAAGAGGCTCACCCTTTCGAGGCGCTCGGGAACATTGTTCCTGATCCACCGGAGCGAATAGGTGTACAGCGGGTCGGTGACCATGCCGCCGAGGAACTGCTCCACGAAGTCGATCTCGCCCAGCGCGCACTCGGCCGAGGTGGTGGGAATGGGCATGTGGTCAAGCCCCAGCGAGTTGGGATCCAGTAAGTGAAGCATCACCAGCTGCTGGATGAAGTCCTCGAGCACCGCGGCCTGCTCTTCAGGCTCGGCGTTGTCCAAGTCGGCCCGGCCCGGCATTCGTTGGTGCAACGCGGCTTGGAGATCCTCGTTCCAGGCGCAGATAGCAGGCACCTTCATTCCAGTCTCGACCAATGCGGTCTGCACCTTGGCCTCACTCTTCACCGAATGGGTACCGCTGCCATCCCCTTCACGGTCGAGCCGCAGAAAGTACTCGGCTACCGACCCGTCGGGGCGGGTCACATCCACTACCCACGCCTCCCGCCGGGCGATGTGGCGCTTCAGATGGGTTATCCGGCCGCCACCCGCCTCGGCGATCCAGTCGGTCATCCCATCGGGCAAATCGTGATTGAACTCCTCAGCCATCCCGATGGCTTAGCACGCCGCTGCCCCGCAGGCCGCTTTCCCCATAGGGCAATCCAAAGGCCTACGATGCAGCAATGAGCGAAGAGCGAGTGTTCGGCGATGTGGCCACCAAGCTGCTGATGGAAAACGACCGGGTGAAGATTTGGGAGTTGCGTCTTGATCCTGGCGAACGGTCTGATCTCCACCGGCATGATCACGACTACGTGCTGGTCCAGGTGTCGGGCGACAAGATCGCGGGAGACTTCGAGCCAGACACGGCTGGGGAATTCTCCGGCCTGGTCGAAGGCGACGTAATCCCCGGCCAGCCAATGTTCATCTCCAAGGGCGGCATCGAAACCGCAGTCAATACCGGAACCAAGCCCTACTACGAGATCTTGATCGAGCTGAAAGACTGAGCTCCCCAACAACCCATCAACAGCCGCACGATGCGGCGTACGCCTGGCGGCTGCTGGTAACCCTTTTGGCTGGTCAGGTGGTGTTTGGCTCCACCATGACCATCATCGGAGCCTCGCTGTCGGACATTGCGGAGAACTTGGGCACCACCAATGCCACGTTGTCGTGGGCCGTCTCAGCTCCATTTCTCGGCTTGGCTGCGGGGACCACGGTATTCGGGACCCTGGGCGACTCCTGGGGCCACCGGCGAATGCTGATCCTCGGCCTGACGGTGTTCACCGCAGCTACGGGAGTGTGCGGGCTGGCCTGGGACGCCCTTAGTTTCATTGCGTTTCGGGCGTTGTTCGGGCTGGGTGGAGCCATGATGATCCCCAACGGTATGGCCATCATGATGGCGGCCTTCCCGGTGAATCAACGGGCTCGGGCCATGGGCTGGTTCCAGTTCGCGGCTGTAGGAGGACCAGCCATCGGCTTGGTCACCGGCGGTGCTCTGGTGGATGCGCTGGGATGGCGGGCAATTTTCGCGGTCTATACCCCCATCGCCGCGCTCGGCCTGATTGCCGCCCTCATCGTGGTGCGTCCTACCCGTGCTGGCGAGGCCAAGCCGGTCGACGTCGCGGGCGCGCTCAGCTTGGTGGCTGCGGTAGTCGTCTTGATGGTGGCTCTGGACCGAGGTGCCACCCTGGGCTTCGGACACCCAGTGGCATTAGCTCTCTTGGCCCTCGTGCCGGCAACCATCTGGTTGTTCGTGACCATCGAGCGGTACTCAGCTCATCCGATGGTCCCGCTCGAGTGGTTCCGACGCCGGAACTATGCCGGGCCGGTGGTGGCCTCGGCCACGGCCAACGCGGCCTACATGGGCGGTTTCATCCTCGCGCCCCAGATCTTGCAGCAGCGTTATGGGTACACGCTGACCGCGGCGACTGTTTTTCTGGTAGTACGGCTGATCTTCTTCAGCCTCAGCTCGCCGGTGGGCGGTCGGCTGACCGCAACTAGGGGTGAGCGGTGGACGTCCTGTTTGGGCAGCGTGCTGGTGGTTTTGGCCATGGTGTCTTTTGCCGCGGGATCGCTGGTTGATGGCGTTGTGCTAGTCGTGCTGGGCCTTGCCATGGCCGGCGCAGGACTGGGGGTGGCTGGGCCGGCGTATCAGGTGTCGGTAGTGGGGTCAGTTCCGATGGACCGCCTTGGAGCGGCAACCGGGATGTTCCAGACGATCACCAGCCTGGGTACAGCCGCGGGAGTCCAGGTGCTGGTACTGGCCGTGGGAGAAAGTGGCACTGGAGCAGCTTTTGCCAACGCCTTTTGGCTGGGCGCGGCGGTAGCCGCGGTCGGGGTCTTCGGCGCTGCCGCTATTTCTTCAACAAACTCCGCGGTGGCGGGATGAACGGTCAGCTCTGGCCGGTCAACGCGGTCAGGACCTTGGGCGCCATGATCTCGGCGAGCTCCAGGCACTCTTCTTTGGACCAGATGGCGATGGGTACCCATGGATAGTCGACGGTGAGAAACTCATAATCGGGGCAACCGCTCACTCGGGCGATGGCCTGGGCCGATCCCCTCATCTCCTCATGGACGATGGCGATACTGGGAACCCCGGCCCACTCCAACTCCACTGCGTCCCGCAAACTGCGGGCACTACAGCTGCCTCAACCGCCGAAGCCGGTGATGGCGACGGTTGCCTCCTCGGTCAACCGACTCCAGTCTCCCGGATCAGGGGGAATGGACACCGAGCTCTTGACCACCTTGAGCGGGGCTTGCAGATCGCTCAACTTGTTCAGCTCGTCATAGAGCGCATCCAGGAAGATTTCCCCCTCGCCGAGGCCGTTGGCCACCAAAGCGACGACCGCCCCGTCCAAACTGGCCGGCCGGGGAGAGAAATCATGGTCGTCGGTGCGGTCGAACGGGCCCGACGTGGGGTCGAGGCCGATGAGGGTCGTCATGGCTTCAGACTAGCCGACAAGCGCGCGTCCGGGCAGCGGCTAGGAAACAGGCTCGGTGATGGCGAGGGCTAGGTGGGGTAGCAGGAGCCAGCTGGCTCCCATGCCCGCTCCCCCGGCGGCCACGATCAAAATGCCCTCGGGTTTTCCGATGCGGGCCATCCGGTCGGTGGCGCTGGTGGCTGGCGCATTGAGCCGGGGCCACAGATACTGCTGGATGTCAGCCTTCGACCACCCTTCTTCTACGAAGAACCGATGGTGCTCGTGGCCGACCACGATGACGACGTTGCCCTCCTCACCCAGCCATGCATCTCCCGCGATCCCGTTGGCCCGAATGTTGGTCACCAGCGTGTCGCAAACCCCCTCGGCGTCTCGACTGGTGAAATCGGTGGCCTCGACCATCTTCATCAGGGAGTGGACGGTGACCGCGCTCTGCTCAGGAGCCAGACCGCGCTGAACGTGAAGCGGCTCCCAGTCGGAGGCCTCCTCGTTCTCTCCGAAGCAGAAGGAGTACCGGGCTGGGGTGGAGTAGCTGGCCCGGTCCAAGAAGCCGGGGATGCCCCGGCACACGTTGCGGATCACCAGGCGGAGGGCCCGTCCGATGGTGGCGTTGGCCCGAAATCCTGGTCCGAAGCAGCCTGCCCCTGAAGCCACGCCCAGCTCATTGCGGATTGGTCCGTTGATGATGACAGCCTGAGCTGCGCCCGACAGTGTACCGGTGGTGGAGTGGCAGTTGCCCTTGGGCTGGAGATGGGCCCGAACCGCGGCCACCACCGTTGGGAAATACTCGGGCAAACAGCCGGCCATGACCGCGTTCGCTGCGGCTTGTTCCGCGGTACACGTCACCTCTCGGGTTGGCACAGTGCCAAGCACCTCGTCCCCGGAGAGACCGGCGCACTCCAGAAAGGCGGCCACCTTTTCCGGTGTCGGAGGCATGATGGGCAGCCCATCAGTCCATCCCTTTTCGAAATAATCCTCCACCAAGGCTTCATAGGAGTCATAGGCGTGCTGGGCGGCCGTCGTCATGCTCTGATGCTAAAGCTCGTGGCGGGTGGTCTCCCATACAGAACGGATGGCAAAACTGGATCTGAGGCGGCCCACACCGCTGAAGCGGGACAGATATTGATTGTGTATCCGCTCAAAGTCGCGCTGATCGGCCACCGCGAGGTGGAGGAGATAGTCGGCGTCACCGGCCATCAAGTGGCAGGACATGACCTCGGGGCACTCCACTACCTCCTTCTCGAACTGGCGCAGATTGGCCTCGCTCTGGCTCACCAAGGAGATCTCGACGAAGACATCTAGAGAGCGGTTGATGGCTTCGGGATCGAGGATCATCACGTACCCGGCAATCACCCCGTCGGCTTCGAGCCGCCGGACCCGCCGATAGCAAGCTGACGGCGAGAGGCCCACCCGGTCGGCGAGTTCTGCATTGGACATCCGCGCATCGCTCTGGAGCTCGTTGAGGATTGATCGATCGATTGGATCCAACTCCGACACTGGTCTGACTCCTTGCGAAGAGATAGGGGCTCAAATCGGTTAGAACATAAATTAGCCGTAATATTGAATCGGAACGGATAATTTATTCGCGAATAGGCCTAATGCCCACACCTTTTCAAGAATTATTCGCCGTAATCGCGGATAAAATATCAACATAGCGATCGGCTTGCGGCGGAGGCACGAGATGCGCATTGGGATCCCAAAGGAAATAAAGAGCGAAGAACGTCGGGTGGCGTTGACGCCGGGAGGCACAGCCGATCTCGTCGGTCGCGGCCATCAAGTACTTGTCGAGCGCGGCTGCGGTGCCGGAGCGGGTTTCACCGATGAGGAGTACATTGCCCACGGCGCAGCGATCGCAGTTTCTGCCCAAACGGTGTTCGATCAAGCCGATCTGATCGTCAAGGTCAAGGAGCCCCAAGCCGAAGAGCGGGCCCGCTTGAGCGAAGACCAGGCTCTCTTCACCTACCTGCATCTGGCGGCAGACGCGGTTCAGACTGCCGAGCTGATCGAACGGGGTGTCACGGCCATCGCCTACGAATCGGTTGTCGGTCCCAACGGTGGTCTGCCTTTGCTGGCCCCCATGTCGCAGGTCGCGGGGCGCATGTCGATTCAAGCCGGGGCGCACTGTTTGGAGTCATCGCAAGGGGGTCGAGGCGTGCTCCTCGGCGGCGTACCGGGCGTTGCCCCGGCCAGAGTGGTCATCCTCGGCGGAGGCGTGGTCGGCCGCAACGCGGTACAGATGGCCGTCGGCCTCGGTGCCGACGTCACGGTGATCGACCGGGATGTCTCCGTTTTGGAAGACTTGAACTCGCGCTTCGGCTCGGCCTTGCACACCCTTCATTCCAGCGGAGGCGCCCTGGAGGAGGCAGTTCTCGGGGCCGATCTGGTGATCGGCGCCGTCCTTGTGCGAGGGGCCCGAGCCCCGCATCTGGTCACAGCTGAGATGGTCAAGCAGATGCGGCCCCGATCGGCTGTGGTGGACGTGGCCATCGACCAGGGTGGCTGTATCGAGACCTCCCGACCCACTACCCATGCCAACCCCACCTACCTGGCCTACGACGTGGTCCACTACTGCGTCGCCAACATGCCCGGAGCCGTACCCCGCACCTCGACGTTCGCGTTGGAGCATGCCACCCTCCCCTACATCGCCATGCTGGCCGATCTGGGACCAAGAGAGGCCATGCGGTCAAATCCCGGACTTCGAGCCGGGCTCTCAATATGCCAAGGGCAGGTCACCGAACCGGCGGTGGCGGAATCGCTCGGTCTCAGCTTCACCGCTCCGGAAGAGGTACTTGGACTTAGCCTCACCGCGGCCTGATCGAGCTCGCTGCTAGATCAGCTCAGCCATCCGCTCGGCTACCGCGATCACATTCAAGTTCGTGTTGGCTCTCGGGGTCTCCGGCATGATTGACGCGTCGCACACCCGGAGCCCTTCGGTCCCCCAAATTCGGCCGTCGGGGCCGACCACCGCAGCCGGGTCGTCGGCTGGCCCCATCGCACAGGTGCCTGCGCCGTGGTAAAAGGCCACATGATGGCTAAAGACGTAGGCCAGGAGGTCGTCGCGGGTCATTCGATCGGGCAGAAACAGCGGGCCTCGGGCCACCCTTCGGTATGGGGTCGTCGCCAATAGCTCCAAGCCGAGCTCTACCGCTTCCACCAGCCGCTCAAGATCGGGCCTATGAGCCAGGAACGGATAGGTGATGGCGGGCGGATCAGCCGGATCAGTTGACACTGGGCGCACCGATCCTCGGGCGTCCACCTGTTGCAGCGCAGCGTTGAAGGCGAAGACGGTGTCCAGGCCGCCAGCTTCAACCTGGCGTCGGGGACTGCTGGTGAGATCAATCCTCCCCACGGGGAACAGCTGGAGATCGTTGGCGGGTCCCGTCGAGCTGGTGAACCGCAACAGGGTTTGGATGGTGACATCTTCGGGGGTCACCACCTTCGGCCGGGGTTCTGCAAAGAGGTAGATGGCCGGGTGATCAGAGAAATTGGCCCCCACTCCCGGACGGTCGGCAACCACATTGATTCCCAAGCCGGCCAGCTCAGATCCCGGGCCAATCCCCGATCGCCACAGCAACATCGGCGATTGGACGACCCCTGCGGCCAGGATGACCTCCTGGGCAGGAATGGCCTCTGCCCGGCCGTCACAAACAACGTCCACTCCAACGGCTCGATTGCCTTGCCACCTCACCGTCAGCGTCAGGCAATTGCCCCTCACCTCAAGGTTGGGACGCTTTCTGACTTGGGTGGTCAAGTAAACGTCAGCAGCAGACACACGCTGCAATCCACGGCGATTGCGAGGCAGCGGGCCTGCGCCGTGGGAATTCGGAGCGTTGTGATCGGCGGTGTAGTCGTAACCCACTGCCTTGCACGCGTCATAGAACGCGGCATGAACCGGGAGCAGTTCAGCCTCTGGGGTACGCACGATGGGCAGCGGGCCGTTGTGGCCATGCCAGTGCTCCTCACCGTCGGGATCCGACTCCAGTCTCCGGAAACTGTCCAGCATCGCCTCCCACCGCCACTCGGGAAACCCCCAGGCGTCGAAGTCTGCGGGCATTGCCCGTATGGCGATACCGCCATTGACCGCAGAGCTGCCGCCGAGCACCTTTCCACGGGGGTACGGCTGAGTTCGGCCTCCGGGAAGACGCACCTCATCGCCCCAGTCATGATCCGGATGCGACGAGACCGTGATGTCGGCCAACGCAGGGGGCAAGTGAGCTCCGTGGTCCGGACCGGCTTCGAGCAGCAGCACATTGCGGGCAGGATCCTCAGACAATCGGGATGCCAATACCGATCCCGCTGATCCTCCCCCGACGATGACGGTGTCAATCACTACTGGGCGGCTTTGTTCGACTCCCGCTCTCCTCGAATGAAGGCGTCCCGGGCCTTTTCGCCTTCGCCCATGAGATTCAGCTCGTAGGTGAACCCCTGTTCGAATCGATAGCTGCGGTGCACGTCAACCGGGTCGATCCCGTTGATCGACCACTTGGCCTTGCGGATCACGCCGGGTGGCTTGGACGCAATCACGCCGGCCACTCTGCGGGCTTCGTCCATGAGCTGCTCACCGGGGACGACGCTTAGCACAGTCCCCCACCGCTGGAGGTCTTCGGCGGCCACCGGCTCACAGCTGTACATCATCCAGCGCATCACCTTCTCCGGGACGAGCCGAGCAGTGTGGGTGGCGGCTCCCAAGGCTCCGTTGTCAACTTCGGGCATGGAGAATTTGACCCCCTCGGCGGCCACCACCAAGTCGCAATTGCCCGCAAGACCGATCCCCAAGCCCAGGCAAAAGTCCTGAACTGCGGCAATCACTGGTACCGGGCAGTCGTACACCGCCCCAAACGCCTCATAGCAGGCATCTCCGGTGCCCAGAACTCCCTCAAAGCCCTCCATGGCCTGCATTTCCTTGATGTCCACTCCAGCGTTGAACCCCCGGCCCACGGCGGTGAGGATGGCCACGCGCACGTTGGAGTCGTGCTTATAGCCGCGGAATATCTCAGCCAGCCGATAGGTGTCGGTGATATTGAGTGCGTTCACCGGCGGGTTGTCCATAGTGACGACGGCAATACCCTGCTCGTCGATCTCTGTGTGAATGGCCACTGTGCGCTCCTTTGCCTCTCGCACGCCAGCGTAGGCTCGCCAAGCGCCAGCCACTACCTTCTAGGCGAAGCAACTGCCCCAGAAAGCGAGCACATCTTGCGAATCGGCTATCTGATCGACACCAACCACGGGACCTATGACCAACCCCTGCCTGCTCCGGACAACGCGGCAAACGCCCTCGATGCCATGATCGAGGAGGGGATCTTGGCCGAGCAGTCCGGGTTTCACTCCATCCAAGTCCCCGACCGCCATGGCCGCACGGAGTCTTACTTCGGCTCGCCGCTGAATTTGCTGATGATCTTGGCCCGTGAGACTTCCCGGGTGGCCATCGGCTCCTACTGCCTGGTCAACACGCTCTACCACCCGATGGAGATAGCCGAGCAGTGCGCCATCATCGACAACATCTCCAGGGGAAGGCTGTACATGACCTGGGGACGGGGATTCCATGCCGGCTACTGGGGCCAGTTCGGGGTGCCTCACGAGCGGATGCTGGGCCGCTACCTGGAGAACGTGGCCATCATCGACAAGGCCCTGCAATCCAAGGGTGAGCGGTTCAGTTGGGACGGCGACTTCTACCAGGTGAACGACGGCCTGTTGTCCCCCAATTCCTTTCAACAGCCCCGTTTCCCGTTCTGGGGTGGGGGTCAACTACCGGCAGCCATCGAGCGGTGCGGGGTCTACGCCGAGTCGTGGACTTGCGATGACTTTCCCATCCTCAAGGAGACGTGGGATGTGCAGGCCGGCGCCTATCGGGCCAAGGCCCTCGAGCACGGCAAGGAGCCGTTCATCGTCTTGATGAGAAAGGCATGGGTGGCCGACACCTTTGAGCAGGCCGCCGAGCAGTACGGCGCCCATTACGTGCCCGAGATGCGCTTCTACTGTGAGCAGGGAATCCTGGCCCACCATCCCGAGTTCGACTCTCCCGAGAAGATCACCACCGAATCGGCCCGCGAGCACATCGTGGTGGGCTCCCCCGCCCAATGCCGGGAGCGCCTAGAGCAGTACTACGAGGAATTGGGCGTGCAGTACTTCACCGTGCAGTTCCGCATGGTTACCGGACCGTCCTTCGAGGCGACCCGAGAGCAAATCCAGCGATTCGGCGAGGAGGTAGTGCAGCCGCTGCACCGCAAGTACCCCGCTCCAGACCATCCGGCCATCCCGGAAACCTGCCGGTGGTGAATAGATGACTTCGGCGACACAGATTCCGACCATTGAAGAACTGGAATCCCTGGTGGGAAGGCAGTTCCCGGGTGGCACCTACGCCGTGGAACCGTGGCGGGTATGGCTGACCAACGACGTGATCGGCGCGCCACAGCGAACCGACGGCATCGCCCATCCCATGTTCTGCTACTACGCGGCGATGGCCGGTTTTGGTATCTCCATCGACGAGATGTTCACCCTTTGCTATGCGTCAGCCGACGACGGTCCGATGTTCGGAGAATGCGATATCCAGCAGATGCGACCTTTGGAAATCGGTGCCACCTACACCGTGAGAGGCGAGATCACCAGCGCAGTCCGCAAGCAGGGTGAGCGCACCGGCACTTTTGACATCGTGGCCTTTCAGCTGGAGGTAGTCGCCCCTGATGGCGAAGTTTCTTCCGTGGTTTCCAACTCATTCATCTTTCCCAGGAGGTCCTAGTGAGCGCGGTCCTTAATCCATCAGTGGGTGACGAACTGCCCCGTCTGGTTATCGAGGCAGTGGATGCCGAGAAGATGAAGACGATGGCCGCCCTGTTGGGCGACTCCAACCCCATCCACTGGGACGTCGACACCGTGAGAGAACTGGGTATGGGCGACCAGCCGGTTAATCAAGGGCCCAACAACCTGGGTTATGTGATGAACATGCTGGGTGATTGGGCCGGTGGCGCTGAGCGAATCCAGAACATCCGCGTGCGTTTTCTGGACAACGTCTTCGCCGGGGACCGCTTGGAGGCCGGCGGTACCGTAACTGCAATCGGCGACGATGGCACCGTCGAGTGCGATGTCTGGTTGGCAAGAGACGGCACCCACCCGGTTCTGGCCGGAACGGCCTTCCTCTTGTTGGCGTGATCCCGGACTATCTGGCCAGCCTAAAGACGTAGTTTCCGGATAGCGAACGGATCAGCAAGGCGAGCAAGAAGAGCACGACTGTGCCGAGCACCATGGTGGCACCAGCCGCAGTGTCATGGTGATAGCTGATGAGCAACCCGACTATCACCGAGACAGCACCGATAATGACCGCGGTGACCATGATGGCCGGGATCCGCCGAACCAGCATGGCCGCAGTCGATGGAGGAGCCACCAAGAAGGCGAACACCAACATGTTCCCGACGGCTTGAAATGACGCCACGATAGAAATTGCCAGAAGCGCCAGCAGAGCGGCGTGAGCCAGACGGGGTCGAAGCCCCATCAGTTGAGCCTGAGCCTCATCGAAGGTCATAGCCAGGAAAGCACGGTGGAAAAACATGACCCCCAACAACGCGATACCGGCGATGATCAACTGGCGCAAGAGGTCGCTGTCGGTTACTCCGGTAATCGAACCGAACAAGAACCTGCTCAGGTCGCCAGAGTAGGCCCCCGAGCTGCTGGACATAATCACCACTGCCAAGGCCAAAAAGCCCACATAAAGCAGTACGATCGAGCTGTCGTCCGGAAGCGGAGAATGCTCGCGGATCAAGTTGACGCCGAAAATCATGACGAACGCGGCGACCAGCGCACCCAAGGTCGGGTCGCCCCCGACGATGAATGCAATGGCCAGGCCGGGCAGCACTCCATGGGCCAAGGCCTCCCCGAAGAAGCTCATTCCCCGAATCACAACCCAAGTTCCGACCGGTGATGTAGCCAGCACCGCCAGCAGGCCCGACCACAGGGCCTTTTGCATGAAGATGTTGTCGACGAAGGGCTCGATCCACCAGTCGAATGGACTGGTCAGAAACTCCACTAGGCCAACTTAGCGGCCGGATTTGTCAACCCAGCCCTTCAGCGATCACCTGTGCGTTGGTGCGCATGAACCCTACGTAGGTGTCTGCGCCGCTGCCGGCAGGACCCAGCGATCCGGTGTTCAATGAAAGCACCTTCACACCGGCTGCTTGGCCCAGGGCGTCAGCGTCATCAGTGCTGTGCGTCGTCTCCGAGAAAATGGCTGCCACGCCGGTTTCCTCAATCACATGCACCAGTTCTTGGAGTCCCGCGGGGTTGGCTTCGGCCAAAGTGCTGCCCCCAGGAATGACCGTCCCAATCAGCTGAAAGTCGTAACGATCCGCAAAGTACCCGAGGGCATCGTGGTTGGTGACCAAGAGGCGATCCTCAGGATGCAGCGGGGCCAAGATGCCATCGATTTCGTCGTCCAGAGCAATCAGCTCGCTGCGGTATGCCGCAACACACTCACTCAGGGCTCCAGCATCTAGGCCCGCTTGCGTAGCCAGAGCTTGCCTGAGCGCGGGCAGCGCATCGGCGACTCGAACGGGATCGAACCACACGTGGGGGTCGTCTCCACCGTGAGCGTGAGCGTGGGCGTGGCCGTCATCTTCGGCATGCATCTGGCCGTCGTCCTCGTGGTCGTGCTCGTCCTCGTGATCGTCGTGGCCCAACTGCACCGTCGTCGAGCCGTATTCGATGGTCGAGACGTTGTCTGCCATGTAGAAAATCGGAGTCCCGGCTTGCTCCACCGCTTCGAGAGTGTCCACGAGGCCTTCTTCCAAATGGAGACCGTTGGCCACAATCAGCGGGGCGCTCTCCATCCGGCCCCGGTCTTGCAGCGAGGGCTGGAAGGCATGGGGGTCTCCACCAGTCGGTATAAGGGTGACCACCTCGGCCAGCCCATCACAGGCCACGTTCGTCACCACGTCGCCCCATATAGATGTCGTCACTACCACTGTCGGCACACCATCGGACTCAGCAGCGTCGTCGTTCCCACAGCCCGACGCAACCAGTGCCAGCACGGCCAGCACGAGGCCCGCGCGAAGTGCAATGCGCCTAGAATTGATAATGAGTCTCATTCCTGCAAACCTATTCTTGGGTCGGTGTAGATGACAAGCTGACCGACGGGCTCGCGCCCATAGAGTTGCGAAGAAGGAAAGACCATGGCAGCCATAGTCCACGCGCTGTACATCATCGGCCAGCTTGTTGCGATCATGAGCGTGGTATTTGCTCTACCCCTAGTGATGTGCGAATGCTGTCGGTACTGGTGGAAATGCCGGTGTGCCCGCCGTGAACAGTGTCTTGAGGCTGCTACTGCATCGACTGGAGCCGCATCTTCTCCGGCGCGCTGTTTGGGTAGCGCGTCAGTTCCATCCGATGTCAGCCCCTAAAATGAAAAGCACCAATGACTGGGCAACCACTAACGGACGCTAAAGGCAGAGATTCCCTCACCGAGCTGCACTCCCAAATCAGCAACAGGCTGGCCCAACATGAGCACCGGTATACCAGGGGTCGACAGCGACTGGTAGAAGTCTTGGCTCAAGCCGGGCAACCCATGACGTTGCCTGACATCGTGGGAGCAGATCCCAAGGTGGCCCGGAGCTCTGCTTATCGCAACCTAGACGTGCTGCTCCGCTGTGGTGCCATCCGGCGGATCAATTCGGGGGGTGACTACACCCACTTCGAATTGGCCGAACCGCTGCTCGGTCACCACCACCACCTCATTTGCATCAGCTGCGGCAGCGTTGAAGACGTTCATCTCGACAGCGATATCGAGCATTTGGTGGACAAGAGCCTGAACGAGATCGCAAGCCGAACCGGCTTCACCCCTACCCATCACAGCCTCGACCTTCACGGGCTTTGCTCCCATTGCTGACCTGCTGGCTGAGCCTTCAACCCCGACAATGCGGCTGACCGACCTCCGTCTAAACCCAGAGCTGCTCCTGTGGCGCGACGAGGTGAGGGAGTTTCTGAACTCCGAGATGTCGCCCGAAAAGGTGGCCGGTCATATCGACCCAACCGACCTCACCGGCCTCGACCGGGCATTCGAGCAGCGCCACCAACGAGAGGCTGCCCGAAGGCGGATGCTGGGCGTATCTCTTCCCGTGGACGATGGTGGGCGCGGCAAGTCCCGTGCTTGGAAGCATGTCTACGACTTGGAGGCCGCCTTCTACGGTGCCCCGTCCATCGATACCGGGGTAACGCTGTGCGGGTTCGTCCTGTCTCGCTATGGCACCGAGGCCCAAAAGGCGCGCTGGCTTACGCCCATGGTCTCGGGGGAAATGATGGGGGCGATCGCCTACAGCGAAACTGGTGCCGGCAACAACCTGGCCGCCATCTCAACCACTGCGGTTCGCAGTCCAAACGGGTGGGAGATTTCGGGCACCAAATCGCACGTAACCGGAGCCCACAAGGCAGACATCGCCTTGGTGTTGGCGGTTACCGACGCTGCGGCCAATTCCCGCAGTTCTATGTCCATGTTTCTGGTGCCACTAGATGCCCCTGGAGTTCACCTGGCCCGAAGGCCAACGATCAATCGCTGGACTCTGGGGGAAATCACATTCCAACGAGTGCAACTTGGCGACGACTGCGTGTTGGGCGAAGTGGGAAACGGCTGGTCTCAGGTACTGGCCGCGGTGGCCGCGGAACGGGGCTCTTTGGCTCACTACGGATGGGTCGAGCGGTGGATTCAGCGACTTCCAGCAGGGGTACCCCGCATCGACCGGGCCAGGTTGCACGCGGCTGCGGCTCGAGTCCGGGCCCACGCCCAGAGGCTCATCGACTACGAGGAGTCTGGCCAGCCCATTGGCTATGAGGCATCGGTGGTGAAGGTGGCGTCCACCGAACTTCTCCAAGACATCGCCCGCATGGCCCGATCGGGAGCTGGGCGGGGGGAGGCCGAATGGACTCCGATGTTCGAGGATGGACCGTCGTATACCTATGACGTTCTGGAATCCATACATCCCACCGTGTCGGTCGGGGCTAACGAGACCCACCGGGACATGATGGCGGCCGAATTGTTGAACCGCGACCTGACTGTGGCCGCTCATCGGGCGGTGACCTCCGATGACCCTGTTCTCGCCGCATGCGCCCAACAGTCGGCTCAGGCCCGCGAGGTCTTGGCCCTGACCGCCCAGCACGCTCTATCACGCCCCCTGTATGGGAAGCAGGTGGGAGACTTCCAGGTAGCCCGACATCGATTCGTGGACATTGCCATCGCGGTTGAGTCCATGGAACTCACCACGGCGGAAGCCGCTCTCGCCCATTCCAGCCCACAGCGCGACTACCTGATATCAGCAGCCAAAGCCACCGGGAACGAATCCCTGTTGAACGTGTTGGCCGGCGCCCATCAATTGCACGGGGCCGACGGCTATTACGCGGATCACTATCTCGCTCCTTTCACCCGGCAGGCCTGGATCCTCCAATCTCAGGGAGGAAGCACCGCCGAGCATCTGGAGCGGTTGGCCCTACTGACTGACTAAGCCACTACCCAGGGGCGTTTCCGGCAATGGTGACCCGATGGAGCACGCGTTCCTCACCATCCACATCCCCGACCACAGCGTGCTGGGTAGAGCGATTGTCCCAGATCACCAAATCGCCACCGCGCCAGCGATGTCGATAGGTGTTCTCATAGCGCCCGATCACCTCGTAGAGGTACTCCAAAAGCGGGCGGCTCTCCTCGGGGGTCCACCCATCGATCCGAGTCACATAGTTGTCGTTGACGAAAAGGGCCTCTGCGCCGGTGTCGGGATGAGGTCGCACCACCGGATGGACGGCGACAACCGCCTCGTGCTCCAGTCCGGCTTCAGCGGCCAAACTGGTGCCTTCGTGGACAGCAGAGAGCGTTCGCAGCATGGACTGGAGTCCAGGCGACAGCGACAAGAACGCATTGGTTGCGCTGGCGAACATCGTGTCGCCGCCCACTTCGGGCAAGACTCGCGCAAGCAGCAGAGTGTAGGCATGCGGCTCGCGCATATGAGTCGAGTCAGAGTGCCATGTTTGGGTAATGGGGTTCGGGTCGTAGATCTTCATGATCCCCGGATATCCCTCGATTGATGGCACATAGGGATGAATGGATATCTCTCCCCAATTGGCGGCAAAGGCCAGTTGGTCTTCTGGAGTCATAGCGCCCTGGTCCCGAATGCAGATCACACCGCCTTGGTGGAGTGCGTCGCGAACGGCTGAGAAATCAGCCTCCTCGATTCCACTGGTCAGATTGAGCCCGATAACTTCCGCGCCCAACGCCCCAGCCAACTGTCGAATCTCCATGATCGAAAAACACTAATCAGTTGATCCGCGGCTTACCGCCCGGTCGTCGAATTCGATTCGAAGACCTAGAGGATCAGCTTGCCGATGGAGTCGTCCAGGCCGCCTGGCCGGCTGGAGAGCAGCCAAGCAGCCCTCTGGCCGTCCGCTGCCTCGGCCAATTCATCGGGACTCGGTGCCCGGAAGTCGAGCCCGTTATCAGCGGCGAGCCGGCGCAGGCCCAATCCCGCCAGTCGGCAAGACGAGCGCATTTCCGCAGCCACCACAGCCCCTCGGGTGCCGCCTATAGGTTCTGAAAACCGCTCATCTGCCTCGGCAAGAACGGACAATCCGCTTGTAACTCTCTCTTGGTCGAGTGAGCCGAAGCTCCGAAATGCAGGAGCGCAGAGGGCATAGAAGATCGGGCTTCCGTTGATCGAGACCAGCCCAAGGCTCTCGCCGATGCCACCAAGGCGATCGATCAACGCGCCGATGCCTTCTTGGCAGCCGAGAATCTCGTCGATTCGCTCGCCTACTTCCACATGGTTGGGAACTGGTCGCCCGGTGGCGGCCTCGCCGGCGCGCACCATGGAAGGCAACGACACCGGCAGCGGTTGGAAGTGTCCGTTGTCTCCCCAATCCGTCAGCAGGTAACCGGGCGATCCGTGGGCTTGCCCGACTTCGGCCGCATCAATGATGTTGGCGGCGGCATTGCGGTTGCGGCCGATCAGCGTGTTCCAGCTTCCAGTGCCGGGAGCTACCCAAAACGCCATGTCGGCTTCGATGAACAAGCGGGCATGGGATTCAAAGCCCAGATGGGCATCACCGGGAAGTCCAAGTCGGTCCTGCAAGTCTGAGGGCAGAATGGATACCCAGCTTTGGTCAGAAGGAGCCTCGTAGTTCCACACCACTGGCGTAGCCCCTGCGGGAATCTCGTTCAGCAGAGATCGGTCTTGGCGAAATTGGTCAGCCCAGAACATCACATCATGCCCTTCGGCCACGAGAGGCTCAATGATCTTGGTCAGGTGCTCAACATAAACAGACTGGCGCCCTCTTGCAGCAACGACGCTTGCCGAGACACCCTCTCCGAGTTCGAACGGTTCATCGCCCCCGATGTGGATTCTCGGACAAGAGACGGCCTTGGCCATTTCCCGGGCTAGTGACACCCCGAATTCGGCATTCTCGGCGGTAGGCGCAAGACACGTAGGCCCCATAGTGCCTCCGCCGAATGGGCTTGGCGCGCCGTCGGGGCATTCCGCCATCTCTCGGTATTGTTCGTGGGCCAACCACCGCTCCATGTGGCCGAAGCAATTCATATTTCCCACGAGGTCGATGCCCGTCTTTTGGCAAATACGACTTAGCCTTTGCATGTCCTCGAAGGTCAGCGCAGAGGACTGTTTCCACACTACTTCATGACCCGAGTAAGCAAATGTATGCTCAACATAAAGTTGGAGTTCATTGAATCCGAGCATCGCCAAAACATCCGCCAACCACTCCAAAGTCTCCATCGTTGGCACGCGGTCCCTTGAGACATCCAACATGTAAGCTCGTCGATCGAACATATTTCCCCTACAACGATTGACACCAACAGTTGCCAGTTATTCAAGAATATACGGGCACGATTTATTGTCTACTCAGCCACCGGCGATTCATCTAACAACCTGAGGGTGAGTGCCCCTGATATCGAATTTGCGAGCGGAAACAGGCCACTCAGAAAGCGACAAGCTCATTCTCCACAGGTAAGCTCGCGGCGATGGGAGAGTCCAGCAAGCTCAGAAAATACCGCTCCGACCACGAAGACCTGAACACGCAGAGCCGCTCAGCGATCATCGAGGCTGGGCAGGTTTTGTTCCTGGGACAGGGAATCGCTTCCACTACGATGGGAGAAATTGCTGAGCAGGCGCGAGTGAGTCGAGTCACCGTGTACCGGCATTTCCCCGAGTGCGGTGCGATTGCGTTCGAGGTGTACAACCGAATGCTCGAGTCGATCCTCGAGGCTACCCGCGCAGGAGTGCCCGCAGGAGTCAGTGGCCTTGACGCAGCCCGTCATTGTTTGGATGCCCTTTTCGCGGCATATTCCAGACATGAAACCGCCTTTAGATTCTGCGCCGCGTTCAGTGCCTATTACGCGACAGAGGAGCGGTCCGACGAACTGGCGGAGTGGTACGCCGCTCGGGAATTCCAAGGACTCTCCGATGCCTGTGCCCAGTTCTTTGGCTCCCGACTCGACCAGGAGACATCCAATCTCCTGATGGCTGTGACCGACGCCGCGGCAAGCGGGCTGTGCAACCTGGCAGTCATCGGCGATTCTCTGAGCCAGGAGGACGCCCAAGCGCGGCTGAATAATCTCAAGGAATTGCTCCGGGGAAACTTGGGCACCTAGTCAAGGGCCTTCGATCCGATAGAGGGCGGCCGCGTTCTCCCACAGGAGCTTGCGTCGAACTTCTTCCGAATGGCCAACGAGCGAAGCCTCAATCCGCTCTCGGACATTGCCGTAGAGGCAGGTCGGATGAGGGAAGTCAGTCTCGAACAACACGTTGTCGACGCCGATTTTGTCGAGCAGCCGCTGTGGGGCGGTCTCCTCGAACCAGTAGCAGGCGTAGACCTGGCGGCGGAAGTACTCGCTGGGCATCATCTCGAAGTTGGAGGCCTGCTCGAGTCCGCCGCATTCATTGAAGGAGTGGTCGACAGCCTCGAGCACAAAGGGGATGAAGCCGATTCCACTCTCCACCGACACGAACTTGAGGTCGGGGTAGCGAAGCAGTACGCCGGACCCCAGCAGGTCGGTGAGCTGGATGCCGTTCTTGAGGAACATCTCCAACGACGCATACGCGTAGGTGGATGGCTTGCCGTGGGCTGCCATCCGCTCGGGAGTGAACCCAGTTGTGGTGTCGCCGCTGCCGATATGGAGGCTGATGGGGAGACCGGCCTCTTGGGCCACCGACCACAGCGGATCCCAGTGGGGGTCGCCCAGCAGGGGCAGCCCGAACCTCTGCGGCTCGCCAGTGAACAGGACCGCTCGGTGGCCGAGCTCAGCGCACCGGGTGATCTCCGCCACGGTGTCATCGATGTCCCAGAAGGGGGTCGAGATGACGGCGACGAATCGTCGCGGGTCGGGGGATATCCAGTCGAGCTGGAAGTTGTTGTACGCCTGGACGCAGGCCAGCATCAGCTCGCGGTCCTTCAGTTTCAAAAAGTGCTGGGCGCCAAACCCTCCAACATTGGGATAGAGCACCTGAGCCCAGATTCCCTGCTCATCCATGAGCTTCAACCGCTCGCTGGAGTCGTAGGCCGCTGGGTGGATCTCCTCGAACACTGAGGGCCCAGCAGGAAAGGGCTCCGGCCATCCGGCCACCGCAGTCATGCCCACCGATGAGAACACCTCGCCTCCCACGAACCAATGATCTTTGCCCTCCTCGGTCCGCTCCACTCGGGGTACACGGTCTTTCAATTTGGCGGGAACCCGGGATACAAACGTGTCGGGCGGCTCGGTGACATGGGTGTCGACGTCGATGACGAGCTCAGTGGTGGACATCCTCCAAGTCTGCCCCATTGATGTCGGTCTGAAGTACTTGACCCTATTTTGTGATGCGGGCCATGCCGCCATCTATCACCAAGGTCTGGCCGTTCATGAAACTTGATTCGTCCGAGCACAGGTAAAACAGCAAACCGACAAGGTCTTCAGGTTGGCCTGGGCGTCTGACGGTTTGGCGGGCCAGCAGCCGCTGAACCTGATCCTCTGGGAGTTTTGCGGTAATCACACCTGGAGCAATGCCATTGACCCTGATGTTGTCGGCAGAGAACTCATCGGCGAGCACCTTCGTGACACCGTTGAGGGCCAGTTTCGACACCGTGTAGGCACCGGCGTCGATCCACGCGCCGTTCGATGACTGGTTGACGATGACGCCGCCGCCTCGGCTGCGCATCGACTCGGCACAGGCCTTGGCGCACATGATGGGAGCAACGGTGTTCACAGCCAGGATCTCCATCCATTCATCCTTGGAGAGTGGTAAAGCGTCGCTCCATTTCCCCCGAGCCAAGCCAGCGTTGTTGACCAGGATGTCGACTCCGCCGAAGGCGTCGATGGCAGCCTCCACCATGGAATCGATGTCCTCATCGGACGTGACATCGCACCGGACTCCGATTGCCTGAGCTTCCGTCGAGGCAATGTCCTCAGCGATGCGGATGGCGGCTTCACCATCGACATCCGATACGACTACTGCTGCGCCCTCTCTTGCCAGGGCCTTGGCGTAGACAACCCCCAAACCCCCAACACCAGCGCCACCAGCACCGGTCACGATTGCCACTTTGCCTTCAAGTCTCATGCTTCCACCCCTTAGACGCCCGAAATCCTATGCTCACGGTCGGTCTTTGGGGCTAGGGGGCGAAGCTGAGGGGGATTCGGATGGTGGCCTCCGGTTCTTGAAGGCCGGAGTCGTTGACCGCGATCACGCAGTCGTCGACGGTGGCATCACAGATACCGCTGCCTACCGTGCCGACGATGACCGTCAACTCCACCGAACCCTCGCCAGTGGGATTGGGATGCAAGATTCTGGCGTTGGTGAAGTCGCAGGCCCCCGAGCCCTCCGCGCCGCCCTGGGAGCACTGGAGGATGTTCACGGTTTGCTCGGGGAGGAAGCCGCTCCAAGTGACCACCACGGTTTGACCGTCGACCAGACCGGTTGTCGGCTCGGCTGATGCCTGACGACTGAGCTCGGGCACCTCGAATTCCACGGTTAGGCCGGAATCCGCCTTGGCCGCGAACACCAAATCGGCTTCGGGGGAAGATCGGGGCTGTTGCAAGCGTGTGGCGGCCTCGTCATCTCCGACAAAAGCCACGGCCAAGAAGTCCAAAATAGTGGTCACAACGTCGTCGAAGAGATCGCTGGTTGAACCCAACCAAGAGCCGTGGTCCGCGCCTTCGAGGGTCAAGAGGCCCTTTATCGCCGAGATGTCATTGAACAGCATCGGGGAGGTTGCGTAGAGGATCAAGGGGTCCTTGGTGCCGTGGATTATCAAGATGGGCGGAGTAGCAGTGAAGTCGTATTCGCCCTCAAACGGGGCCGGCGGACCCGCCATGGCCACCACTGCATGCACCCGCTCGTCGCGGCAACAACTGTTGGCGCTGATTCCCAGCACGGTGATTGCCCCGTTGGAATGCCCTATGGCCGCGATTTGGCTGTTGTCCACCATGCCCGCCAAAGGCCATTGGGGATCGGCGGCCCGTTCGGCCACAGTGTCGATCAGAAAGCTCAGGTCGCCTGGTTGGGAGCCGGTATCGCCTGCGTCGGGACCACCAGGATTGAAACGCGAGCTGCGGGGGAACTCGGGGGCGACAACCACGTATCCCCCTGAGGCCACCGCAGCCAGAAACTCGCCATAGCCCTCCGGGTAGCCGCTCAACCCATGGGCGAACAACACCAGCGGATAGGGGCCACCGGCTGGCAAAGCGTTCTCGACCGGCGCGGCCGCGCCGTCAACCGCGGCTGGGTAAACAATCAGGGTCCGAAGGATCCGGCTGTCCCGACCAGGATCGTCTCCGCTCGGCGGTGTCACGCGCTCATAATCGGTGTACACCTCTTCGATGTAGCCAACCCCAGAGGCAACAGGGTTGGGGTCACTTGTGGCTGCTTCACCAGGTACCGAGGGAACATCTACAGCTGGGGTTCCAGCCGGGCCATCACTCGTCGGTTCAGCCGGAGTCGTCTCCACCGCAGAAGAAGGTTGCGTGGTGGCTTCGGACTGCCGGGCTTCGCTCGGAGCCTCATCCGATTGATCCGCAGATGATCCGCAGGCCAGCAGCAGAGCTGCAACCAGAGCGACGACGCCCATTACTGCGCCGTTGAGTTCCTTCACTAAGCGACCACTCCCTTTACCTTCAGGTCGATGACCTCGTCCCAGTCCATGCCCAGGTTCTCGGTGAGGATCTGATCGCCGTGCTCGTTGAATCCCGGAGCGCGGCCCGGTGGAGCCGGCTCCCCGTTGAACTGAACCGGAACAGCCACCAACTTGAAGGGAATCCCGTCTTCGCTCACCACATCCTGGACATAGCCGTTGGCCTCCACTTGTAGGTCGTCGATTATCTCGAGGGTGTCGAGTGCCGGCGTCCACTGGCCGGAGAAATCGGCAAAGAGCTCCCGCACTTCTTCCAGGGTGCGGCTCGCCACCACCTCCTCGACGACATCCCGAGCCGGCTTGGCATTGGCCATCAGCGCCTCATAGGTGGCGAACCGCTCGTCTTCGATCAGCTCTGGGCGCCCGATCACACCGCAGAACTCCTGCCAATACGGGAGGGGCTGAAGGCAGGTGATGTTGATGGTGTAGCCGTCGGCGGTGACATAGTTGCCGAGAAGCGGCTGGGTGAGCCCACTCAGATCAACCGGACGCCATGGCGTGTTGTTGACGTGCGACATGGCCACGCCAGCTCCCATGGCCCACAGTCCGGTGCCCAGCAGCGAGACCTCCAGCGCTACGGCCTCTCCGGTCCGCTCGCGATGGAACAATGCGGTGGCGATCCCCCCGGCAATGGTCATCGCCCCGATCGAATCCCCGAAGGCCGGGCCCGGCTGAGTGGGCATGCGCTCATCGTCGGTGTACCAGGTGCCCATGGCCGCTCCCGATCGCACCCAGAACGAGGTCATGTCGTAGCCGCCCCGATTTCCTTCCGGTCCCTCGGGCCCCCAAGCGGTACCCGCCGCGTAGACGATGTTCTCGTTGTGGGGCCGCACCTCTTCCTCGGTGATGTGCAGCCGCTCTCGCACATTGGGCGGCTTGTTGGTGAGGAAGACATCAGAGATGGCAATGAGCCGGTGCAGTATCGACATCCCCTCCTCGGTTTGGAGATCCAGCCCGAGGCTGCGCTTTCCCCGGTTGGCGTGTTCCATGATGGCGTGGACCTGTCCCCTGAGGTCGAGTGCCCCGCTCGACGCCAGACCCCGAGCAGCGTCCCCCCGTTGGGCGTGCTCGATCTTGATGACATCGGCCCCCCAGTCGGCCAGCACCGCCGAAGCCGCCGGCACAAAGGTGTGATCGCAGACATCCAAGATGCGGATGCCCTCCATTGGCTGAACCATGGTGAACTTCTCTCTTCCGACCGGCTGTGTCGGGGACGCTAGCAATACGATCAAGCCATGAGCGAGATTGAATCTGCATGGGGGAAGTATCCCGGGTATGCCATCGACCTGGTCCCGTGGTCGGGCCGGGGGCAAGCGACGTTCAATGGCACCGTCGTGGCCGAAAGCGATTCTTGCCTGATTGTCAAGGAGTCGGATCATCAGGACCAGCTCTACTTCCCCATGGGCGATGTCGTGTGGGAGCACTTCGCCGAGTCCGACCTGAACACGGTGTGCCCGTTCAAGGGCGAGGCCGACTATTGGTCTTTGAACGTAGGCGACGAGACCGGGGAGAACGTGGTTTGGGCCTACCAACGGCCGTTCCCTGAAGTCGCGGGACTTGAGGGCCACGTGGCCTTCTACACCGATCAGGTTCAAGTGGCGCTCCTCGAAGAGGTGCCCGAGGATGACGGCGACGTGGTGGCCTACCGTTTCCCGGTTTGGGGCACCGCCGCCGATCTGGCTCGTTTGATCGACGTGATTCCCGACGGTGAGGGGCGATTTATCAGTCCGTCATTCCCCGATCCGCCTTTGGGCACATTCGTGGATATCCCCGACCGCTTCCGACCCCGCCAGGTGATTGAAGGCGGCCAGATATTGGGCCAGGCCATTGTGGCGGCCTCCAAGACCGTGCCCGACCAGCGGGTGGTCTCGGCTTCGATGGTGTTCACCAAAGCGGCCCGGTTCGACTCCCCTCTGGCCGTCGAGGTGGACGTGCTGCGTCGGGGCCGGACCTACTCCACCGTGGAGACCCGTATCGTCCAGCACGACAAGCTGTGCTCGGTGGGGTTGGTCCTGCTCGACAGCGGTGCTGAGGACGTTTACCGGGTGACCGCGGAGATGCCTGATGTGCCTGGACCCCTGGAGTGTCCGCTGCGGGACTTCCAGGTGATCGGGCGCGACATCCGGGTGGTGGATGGGGCTTACAACTTCGACCCCGATGATGTCGGCCCCCCGGAGCTGTTCGTGTGGATGCGCTATCGCGACCGCCCTGAGTCCCCGGTCATGCAGGCTGCCCTGTTGGCCCAGGCCACCACCCACTACACCATCGGTGCATCGATGCGGCCCTTCCAAGGCATCACCGAGGCGCTGGCCCACAGGACCCTGTCAACCGGTCCCATGACCGTCGACATGTCCTTTCATGACGATGCCGATGCCGGCGAGTGGCACCTCTACGAGAATCCGGCCATCTATGCCGGGCGCGGCCACGTGCAGGGGCAGGGCCGCATCTTTTCCCAGGACGGCCGCCTGGTGGCCTCCTACTCACTGCACGCCATGGTCCGGTCGTTTGAGACCGACGCCAAGAAGATCGGCGGCTTCACCTCGGCCATGTGATGGAGGACTGGGCACCCCTGCCTTTGGCCCGATGTGTGCTCGGCCAGCTAAGGGGTGACGAGGTCTGGCTCGACAATGTCGACCAGCAACTCCATCGACCGGACCCAGGCATCGGCATCGGTTCTCCACGGCGCCGACACCACATGCTCCACGCCGGCCTCGGCATAGCGGCCCCGCTCATCGCGGATCTGGGCCGGATCCATGCCCTGGGGATCCCACCCGGTGCGGTATGAGAAGGTGAACTCGGCCTCCGGGCGGCTCTCGGCCAGTTGGGCCCGGATATCGGAAACGATCCTCCCCATTTCTTCAGGAGGTTTACTCAGTCCCTGATATCCGTCCCCCACCGCGGCGGCCCGGTTATATCCGGGGTGACTGCTGCCTCCGACCCAGATGGGGATCGGGTGGGCCGGTTGGGGCAGCACCTTGATGTCTTCAAACTGATAGTGGTTCCCCCGGTAGGAGGCAGGAGCCTCCGTCCACACCAAGCGCATGATCTCCAACGCCTCGTCCATCCGAGCACCCCGGGTATGGAAATCCTGCCCTAGGGCCGAGAACTCATCCGCCGACCATCCCACTCCAGCGCCAACGGTCAGGCGACCGCCGCTTAGCTGGTCGAGGCTGGCCAGGCTGTTGGCCAAGTGAAGCGGGTGATATTGGGGCACCACCATCACACTTGTGCCCAGCCCGATTCGCTCAGTTGCCGATGCGGCCCACCCCAAGGTGAGCAGCGGATCGAACAAGTACGAGGCCGGATATCCCTGGTCAGCTGGAAAAACGAGGTGGTCGCTCACCCACACATCGGCAAGGCCGATCTCTTCGGCCCGCATGGCGATCTGGGCGATTGCCTCCGGTGACGCCGCCCGACCGTACTGGGGCAGGTGGATTCCTAGCCGCAAAGGAGCTCCTTTATCGTTCCGGCGTTCACCGGTTCCACGGGGCCCTTGGCAGTTGCTTCTCCTTGTCGATAAAGGGCAGCAACTCCACGGTCGCCTCGTGCAACTCGCCGTCTTGATCCTGCAACTGAACTCTTTTGCCCGTCCAGTCGTCTCCGGGCAGCGGCCGATCGAAACGCACGTAGCCGACTCCCTCGTCTCGCGTGGGCGACCACGTGCCGATGGTTATGTGCCCTGCCGGAGCGTTCCCATAGTGCACGGCCATGAAGGTCTCTGGCGTCGCGGTCGGACAGACCAGCCCAAGCAATAGCTGGCTGCGGTCAGCGGTTTTCAACGCAGCTCGGCCGATGAAATCACCCTTGTCGAAGTTGACAAAGTGACCGAGGCCAGCGCTGAACGGGGTCAGATCCGACTCTATGTCGCTGCCGTTGTCCAAGATTCCAGCCTCGACGCGGCGAATTCCCATGGAAGACGACGTGCTGAACTCCATTCCGAACTGCTCACCGCTAGTGAATAAGTGGTCCCACAGAGCATCGTGGTCGGTGGGTTCTGGACCGCTGTTGCAATAGACCTCAATCCCCACTTCTCCGGTCCATCCGGTTCGAGACACCCACAGTGTCTGGCCCCCAATGTCGAAGAACCCGGCCCGGAAGTACTTGAAGTCGGTCGCCAAACCGCCGCCGATGGCGGCATTCAGCACATCCAGCGACTTCGGCCCCTGGATCTGGAGCACCTGCGACCCCGGATCGGACACCTCGGCATCAAGCCCGATGGCGGCGGCCTTGAGCCAGCTGATGAACTCGCCATTGGCCTTGACATACCAGTAGCGATCCGTTTCCAGCTTCATGACCACGCCGTCCATCACAATTCTGCCGTCCTCATAACAGGCGAGGGCGTACCGGCATCGCCCCACACCGAGTGTCTCCGCCTGGCACACGAGAACTCTCTCCAGTACCCGAACGGCATCAGGGCCGACGATCTCAATCGGCTGCTCGGGAACGTCGTACAGCAGGACGCCATTGCGCAATTTCCAATAGTTGGGAATCGGATCCTCGTCGTGGGACGCCTTCAGCGGATACAGCCGACCGCAGTACAAACCGAAAATCGTCGACTCAGTGGCATACCGATCAGCAAACGGCGACTGATGCTGTCGATAAGAACTGAACTCGACCGTGTCAAACGCCTCGATGTAGTAATGCCTCTCCCCCGCCATCAAGGCCACAACCTACTGCCATTACCATCGGGCAAGTGAACGCCTGTAGCGATCATGGACACAACGTGTGAAGTCGCGTCTAGAGCTGGTTCTCGGCGACATCACGGCTGAGGATGTCGATGCGATCGTCAACGCAGCCAATCACACGTTGTTGGGGGGTGGCGGTGTGGATGGGGCGATTCATCGGGCGGCGGGGCCGGAACTGGTCGAATACTGCCGGACTTTGGGGGGATGTGAGACGGGGCAGGCCAAGATCACGCCGGGGTTCGACCTGACGGCGCGTTGGGTCATACACACGGTGGGGCCGGTGTGGCACGGCGGGGAGCACGGAGAGCCGGAGCTGCTGGCCTCCTGCTATCGGGAGTCGCTGGCCCGGGCCGACGAGGTGGAGGCCGAGACGGTTGCCTTCCCAGCCATTTCTACTGGGGTCTTCGGGTATCCGATCGACGCGGCGGCCGCCATCGCGGTGGAAACCCTCCGCAGCACTCCCACACAGGTGAGCGAAGTTCGGCTTGTGGCCTTCAACCAGGAGACGGTTGACGCCTACCGGAACGTTCTGGATCTTGGCGCCAACTCTGACCCCTAGGAACAGCCGCCGTCAGGCTTTGCGCTGGCTGTAGTCGCCGAAGGGCCCGTCGCGTTGGGCAACTGCGGCGGGGACACCCTCGCTCATGGCTGTGTCAATAAAGGCCAGTGCTTCGGGGGTGTTGCGCATCGCCCCGTCGAGGATTGATCCGAGCACCTGGGAATTGCGTAGCCCCATCCCTTCGTACGCCTGATTGACCACCAGCTTCATGGCGGCCAGCTGCGACGACGGAATACTCGACAGCTGTTCGGCCAACTCCTCCACTGTCACGTCGAGTTGGTCGGCTGGGACTGCTTGGTTGATGAGCTCCACCCGAGCTGCCTCGGCACCGGAGAGCGGCTTACCGGTGAGCGCATATTCCTTCGCCTTGGCCAGCCCCAGCCGGTACACCCACATTGCGGTCAGGTAGCAGCCCCACATGCGGGAATACGGCGTTCCGATCTGCGCATCTTCAGCCGCGATAACCAGGTCAGCCGAGAGGGCCATGTCTGATCCTCCTCCGACACACCACCCGTGTACTTGGGCAATGGTGGGCTTCGGGCTCGACCAAAGGCCCATGAAGTTCGGGACCGGCGCATCCCAGCGGTTGGTGACCCCGATGGCATCTCGTCCTGGATCCCAAGCCCGACCCTCGCTCCTTACTGCGGCGAGGTCGCCGTCGGCGCCGAAGTCGAACCCGGCACAAAATGCCCGCCCAGCGCCCCGCAGCACGATCACCTTCACCTCCGGATCGCGGTTCGCCTCCGCAATGAAGTGATCGAGCTGTGTCCACATGGGACGGACAATGGCGTTCAGATAGTCAGGACGATTCAAAGTGATCGTCGCAGTGGCTCCGTCAGTGCTGTACAAGATGTAGTTGTCGCTCATGGGAGCCCAATCTACGGTGTCGTTCACGGCGTCCCGTGAAGCTGCGCAGCCAAACGCGGCTGGGATCCATGCTCATCCTTCGAGTTCCCACGAGATCCGCATCCATACGTCCAGCGTCTCTCCCGGCTTGAGGACCGCCGGTTCGCGGTTGAACGCATCAGGCGCGTCGCTCTGGGGCTCCACGCAAACCAGGTCTGAAGCCTCGTCGTACACTACCCATGAGGTCATGTTGGACTCCAGCCGTATTGACCCGAATCCCGGCCAGCGCACCACAGGAGACCCCGCCACATCCCCGAAGCAATCGTCCCACGGACCCGGCGGAACCGGTACTTGCTCCCCCGTCGGAATCCCGACATCGTCCCGCTGCCACATGTACCCGGCGTTGAACGACAGCTCAGCCGGGTCGCCCTTCGACAATTGCCGAAGAAAGCACAGATGCCAGCCGGCGATTGCCGGCATCCGCTGAGTCGCCTGCACTGACATGGTGACCAGCAGCGACTGGTCCGACACCTCGAAGCGCTGCTCCACCCCTCCGCCGAACGGCCACAGCCCCTCCATGTTCAGATGCAGAGTTGCAGGGCCTTTCTCCTCCCATCTAGCCCGATACCCCACCCCGTGAATGGCGTGCGGGGGAAGATCCAGCTCCAGCTGGTATTCCTCGCCGTCGAACTCGAACCGGCCGTCGCGTATCCGCCCGGCCCAAGGCACCATCGGATAACACCCCCAAAGCAACCAATCGCTGCCCTGGCGCGGGGCTAAGAGCTCAACCCCACCCACCTCCAGCGAAGCAATCCGACCGCCGTTGGCCGGATCGAGGCGCAGGGCCGCCACGGTCAATTCTTCAGTGTCTGGCCAGTTACTCAGGCCACTCGATGTTGTAGTCGTCAAACCAGAACCGGGCCTCGCGAATGGCATTCGGTTCGGTCCGAAGGTTGAGATCCTGGTTGAGCTGCTCGGGGGTCGGCCCGATCTGGCTGGCGATGTTCGACAGCCCGTCAATGTCGAGGTCGTAGCACCGTACGGCGTTGAGCCCTAGCAAAAGGCGGGTTTCCTCGACAGGGATCTGCTGGAAGTCGGTCTCCAGGCGCTCAACCGTGTTGGGCCAGCTTCCCTCGGGGTGGGGGTAGTCGGTGCCCCACATCAGGGCGTCGACGCCGTTCATGTACCGGCGGCGCAGCTCGACTTTGCTCATGGTGGAGGCGCCGATGAACACGTTGGTGCCGATGTACTCCGACGGCAGCCGCTGAATGAGGCCCTTCGTCTGCGAGCTCATCTTCTTCACCTTCCAGTTGCGCCCGCCGAACATGGCGTCGGCCTTGAACAGCAGGTCTCCGAGCCACCACGATCCGCACTCCACCGGCACATAGCGAAGGCCGGGATGGCGGTCGAAGGCCCCGGAGAACAGGAGCTGCCACAGGGGCCGATGGGTCCAGAACGCCACCTCGAGCATGTACTGGGCCATGTTCTCGTTGTACGACGGCCGATCGGCCTCGCCCGAATGAGTGTGCACAACCAGTCCAGCCTCGGCACAGGCCGCCCATACCGGGTCGTAGCTCTCGTGGCCATACGACGGGTGCTCATGCCACATGGTCGGGATCATGATGCCCTTGACGCCGGGCTTGCCGGCCAGCGCCTCGATCTCCTTCACCGACTCCTCAACTCCGTGAGTGATCGGCACCAAGGCCACCCCGCCGCGGCGAGGCGGGTTGGTGGCGCAGAATTCCTCCAGCCACCGGTTGTGGGCCCGGGCACCGGCCCATGCCTGACGTGAGTCGGTGATCTGCCCCGCTGACAGACCGGCCCCAAAGGGCGGAGCCTCCATTCCGGTGACGGCGTCGCCGTCGGCGAAGATGATCTCGCCAGCCACGCCATCGGCATCCAGAGTCTTGTCGCGGATTTCCGGGTCGTAGGCCCCCTTCAACCCGATCTCGTTCTCGCTCTCCCACTGCTCGACGTATTCGCCGTTGATCTCCTCGACCATGGCCCGATGCTGATGGCGGGTAACCAGCCACTCGTCGAACTCAGGATGCAGCGATGACTCCAAATACTCGCGGTAGTCCTCGACGAACAGCCCGGCGTGAGTATCGGACGAGACAATGATGTATGGGGCGTTGCCTTGGTCAACACCGGCGACAGGGCTGGGCATTGGTCGGCTCCCTCTCGAAATTTGGGTGAGTACAACAGCTAGAGCGCTGATCACACTGTACTGTCACACCGGCAATGGCTCGCCAATGAAGCCCCAAGGGAGGATGTATGACGCAGATCCTTGCCCAGTACTGCATCAATGTGGAAGACATGGACCGGGCTCTGGAGTTCTGGGTGGATGTGTGCGAGCTTGAGCTCCAGCACCGCCTCGAGATTCCCGGCGCGCTGGAGGCCGTGATCCAGTCTCCCCACGGTGGGTCACGCCTCCAGTTGGCGCAGCACCTCGACAATGAGGGCCCCATCGATATGGGCACGGCCATGTGGAAGATCTACATCAACACGTCGGACTGCCATCGGCTCTACCAGCGAGCCATGGACGCCGGCTGCGAGTCGGTCATGGAGCCCACCCATCTCGACCGCTGGCCGGTGATCATGGCCTACGTGAAGGACTTCGACGGCTATCTCATCGAGTTCGTCGAGCACAAAGAAGGCACCCGCCCCGGCATCCCCGACCCGAAGAAGGTATGAGCGACTCCACTAGTCCGGAAATACTGCCCTGTCCCCGCTTGAGATACTCATAATCATCTGTTTCTCGGCCGCTGGAGCCATTTCCCAGGGTTGCCTGGGCATCGGCTTGGCCCTCGTGGCCGGACCTGCCCTGGTGGCCATCGACCCGGGCTTTGCCCCCGGACCGCTCATAGTCGTCGGCCAAGTTGTCGGTATTCGCAATGTCATTGTTGAACGCAGCCACACCGACCGCAGGGCCGTCCGACGATGTGCATACGGACTGCCGTTCGGCTTGGCGGCTGGATTGGTAGTGCTCTCCATGGTTAGTGACGGGGTCATTGCGCTCTTGGTGGGGAGCCTTGCCGCGGCCGGCGCCCTATCGCTTCTCTGCGGATTTCGGATTGCCCGGACCCCAGGGGTGGAGGTGGCCACTGGAATGGGGGTTGGATTCTCCAGCATGACCGCTGCCTTGCCCGGCCCCGCGTTCGTGCTCACTTTCAGCGATATGAAGCCGGCGATGCTGAGAGGCACAGTTGGCACCGTATTCCTCATGGTGGCGGTTGCCGCTTTGATCGGGCTCCTCGCCACCGGCGAGTTCGGCCTGTACGAGATCGAACTCATCGGCTGGCTCATCCCCGGCATCATTCTGGGGCTGTTCTTGGCCCGCTTCGTCCGCCCATTTCTCGATCGGGCCTGGTTTCGCCCCGCCGTGCTCCTCGTCGCCCTCGCCGGCGGCATCGCCCTCATCCTCCGTCAGGTGCTGTGAATGCAGCCCTTACCTGTTGCACCAGGGCATCATGCCCCGCTTGCAGGAGTGATAAGCAGAGAAAGCCACCAAGGAGAGACTCCATGACTGAGACGTACCGTGATCCGAACGCAGCCATCGACGATCGAGTAGCCGACCTCCTGGGACGCATGACGCTAGAGGAGAAAGTGGCCCAGCTCGGAGCAATTTGGCTCACTGCGCTGGTTCAAAACGAGACCTTCGACCCCGACCAAGCAGCCGAGGCACTGGCCGACGGTATCGGCCAGGTCACCCGCATCGGCGCGAGCACCGGCCTCTTGGCCAACGAATCGGCCCAGCTCGGCAACGATATTCAGAAAGTGCTGGTGGAACGCACTCGACTGGGGATCCCCACGGTGATCCACGAGGAGGGCGTCGGCGGCTTCCTCCACCGCGGCGCCACCACGTTCCCCCAAGGGCTGGGCCTAGCCGCCACCTGGAATGTCGATCTCATGGCCGAGGTGGCGGAGGTGATCCGCACCCAGATGACCGCCGTTGGCGCCCGCCACAACCTCTCCCCCGTACTGGACGTGGCCCGGGATCCCCGATGGGGCCGGGTGGAGGAGACCTACGGAGAATCCCCCGAGCTGTGCGCCCGAATGGGAGTGGCCTATGTGCGAGGAATCCAGACCGACAATTTGTCCAACGGCGTTGTGTGTACTGGCAAGCACTTTCTGGGCTACGGATATTCCCTCGGGGGTCGGAATCAAGCCCCGGTCCACCTTGGCGGTCGAGAGCTTCGCGAGGTGTACGCCGAGCCGTTCGCGGCCGCCATCCGCGAGGCGGGCCTGGCCTCGATCATGAACAGCTACTCCTCGATCGATGGCGTGCCAGTAGCGGCCAGCCGGGCGCTGCTCACTGACCTACTGCGCGGCGAACTGGGCTTCGACGGCACGGTGGTGGCCGACTATTTCGCAGTCCTGCAACTGCACTTCAACCACATGACCGCGGCAGATCCCACTGAGTCGGCCATCCAAGCTCTCAGCGCGGGCCTCGATATCGAGCTCCCCGCCCTCGACTGCTACAAGCACCTTCCAACCGCAGTCCAAGAAGGCCGAATCGACGAGTCAATCATCGACGAGTCGTGTGCACGGGTGCTGGCCCAAAAGTTCCGGCTCGGGCTGTTTGAGAACCCCTATGTGGACGCCGAATCTGCACCCAACGTCTTCGACACCCCCGACCAGAGGGCGTTGGCCCGGCGGGCTGCCGCTGAAGGGGTGATCCTGGTGGAAAACGATGGAGTGCTGCCTCTCGACCCCTCGATCTCACAAGTGGCGGTCATCGGCCCCCACGCCGACGATCCTCGGCTTCTCCAGGGCGACTACCACTATCCCGCCCATCTGGAGATCATCTATCAGAACCGCAGTGCAGAAATGCTCGAGGCCATGGAGGCTCTCGGCATGGAACAAGGCCTCGACCAGCTGCCCGAGGCCGGTGGCACGTTCTCCCCGGGACCGCACTTCACCCCCCATGTGACGCCGCTCCAAGGCTTGCGGGCCGCCCTGCCCAGCGCCGAGGTCGTTTACGTAGCAGGGTGCGCCGATACCGGCGACGACGTATCAGGAATCGGGGATGCCGTTGCCGCCGCGGCCTCAGCCGACGTGGCCATTGTGTGCGTGGGTGCCCGCTCGGGGCTGGTTGCCGACGCCACCGTCGGCGAAGCCCGCGACGCCACCCACCTGGGCCTTCCCGGAGTGCAGTCGCAACTCGTAGCCGAGGTCGCGGCCACCGGCACCCCGACCGTCGTCGTCGTGATCAGTGGACGGGTCCACACGCTCGCCGATGAGGCTGCTGCCGCCAATGCCCTGCTCTGGTCGATCCTTCCTGGCGAGGAAGGTGGCACGGCCATCGCCGATGTGCTGGTTGGTGCCATCAACCCTGCGGGACGTCTCCCGGTCTCTCTGCCCAAACACGTCGGTCAGGTTCCGCTGCATTACGACATGCGGCGACGGGGCGACCGGTCGGAGTTCTACGGCAGCTATGTCGATTGCGAATCCGACGCGCTCTATTGGTTCGGGCACGGCCTGTCGTACACGACGTTCGAATATGGCGAGCCCTCAGTGACACCCGGGTCGACGACTGAAGCCACCAGGATTGCAGTGCCCATTTCCAACACCGGATCAAGCGATGGTGATGAGGTCGTGCAGCTCTATGCCACCGACGAGGTCGCATCGGTAGCTCGGCCGATCCGCGAGCTGATCGGATTCACCCGGATCCCCATTCCCGCCGGAGAGTCCCGCACGGTCACCTTCACCGTCCACCCCAGCCGACTGGCCTTCCACGGCCTCGACATGGCTCTCGTTACCGAGCCCGGAACGTTCACCTTCCGAGTTGGGGGCTCACCATACGACTCCGCCATGCGCGTGATCCCGGTCGACCTCGCCGGCGAAACCGCCCCCTACGACCGGCGATCCATCATCCCCACCACGGTTAAGGTCGACTGAGGGAAGGTGTGTCCTAGCCTGGTGGCATGACCCTTCGCCGCGGCACCGACGTCCTTGCTGAAACCATCGACGTGACCGGACGGGATGTGCTGGATGTGGGCTGTGGTGACGGCGCACTTGTGCGGTGGCTGCACAGCCAGGGGGCACGCGCCATCGGAGCCGATTGCGGTGCCGAGATGCTCCGACAGGCTCTGGAGGCCGATCCCGAGCATCCCGACAGGTATGTCGACGCGCCGGGCCAGGCCCTCCCGTTCGACGACAACTCCTTCGATGTCGTTGTCTTCTCTAACTCCCTGCACCACATCCCAACCGATGACATGGCCCAGGCTCTCGAAGAGGCCGGCCGGGTGCTCCGGCCCGGAGGGACGCTTTATGTAGCCGAGCCAGAAATTGAAGGACCCGAAGACTCGATGGGCTACCCGGTCATCGACGAGACCGCCGTTCGCACCGCGGCCCAGCAACGCCTGGACGAACTCGACCGAAACCAGTTCGACTCGCTGCGCCGGTTCACCTACACCTCGGAGGCCGTGTACGAGAGCTTCGATCAGTGGTGCGATCGGGTGGTGGGCATCGACCCCGACAGAGCCGCCGCCCTAGAGCGCAACAAAGAAGACCTCAACCAGCGATTCCATAGCCTCGGGGAACGCCGCCCCAACGGTTGGGCCTTCCCCCATCGCAGCCTGGTGTCCGTCACCACCACCCGCTGAGGCGAAGCCGCTCACGGGAGCGGCTGGGCATCGAGCAATACGAAGGCCAAGCGGGCCGGCTCTGTGCCTCGGTTCTCCCAATGGTGGGCAGTCCCGCGCTGGACCACCGTGTCGTACTTGTGCAGGGTCACCTCGCCCTCGTCCAACAGCAGGGTGACTTCACCGTCGAGAACCACCATGTAGTCAATCGTCCTGGTGGTGTGCATCCCGGGTCGGCCATCGCTATGGGTGACCGCGCCCTCTGCGGCGAGCCTCTCAGCCGTGGCAGCTGCTGCTTCAGGGGCTATCTCCTGGCTCGGAGGGAGTTCGACCAGCCAGAACATCGATCCCTGCGGAGGAGCTTCCAAACGAGTCTCGCGCTGGGCGGCATCGGTTGCCGCGCCAGAGTTATCCGCCGGGGAACCCTCTGTGGTCCAAATCTGAATCCGCCGCTTGTAGTCGTGAACGTCGTTGAAGACCACCACCGACCGGCCATCCTCATCGTGCCCTGTAACCACCCTGCGGACCTGCTGTCCGTCTTCCATTGCATTCATCTTTCTCAGGTTTTGCGGGACTCTTCTTCAGCCGCGCTCAGAGCGGCATGACCCGTCCGCCACTGGCGTGGATGGTGGCACCCAGCATGGCGTGGCTCGGTGCGGAGGCCGCATAGGCGATCACGTCGGCTGCTTCATCAACACGCAGGACCCGGCCCCATGGCAGCAAGCCGCGGTGCACGACATTCAACATATGCTCGTCCTGTTCAGGAGTCGGAGGATTCTCGCTGCCCATGCCGCCAGTCGAGATGCCGCCGAGAGCGACAACGTTCACCACGATGCCGTAGGGGGCCAATTCCGCGGCGGCTGACTTGGTCCAGGCAATCAAACCTCCCTTGGCGGCGTTGTACAGAGACACGGGGCTCATGTCGGCGGGCGGCGGGTTGAAGGGTGCCGTCGAGGCCACGCTGACCACCCGGCCGTAGTTGGCCTCCTTCATGGCCGGCACGACTGCCTGGGTACACAGCATCGGACCAAGCAAGTTGACGCCGATCACTTGGTTGAATTCCTCCACCTCAAAGCCCTCGGTGCTGCTAGCCCCACCGACCGCCGCGTTGTTGACCAGCGCATCAATGCGACCGAACTCCCCCAGCACGGCATCAGCCATGGCCATGACATCATCGCGATTCGACACGTCGGCCCCCACCCAAATCGCCCGCTGGCCGGTCTCTCCCATGACGGCCTCAGCGCTCTGCTCCCCCCAGTCCTGGCGGACGTCAACCAGCGCGATGTCATAGCCCCGTTGGGCGAGGGCCCGCGCCGTCGATCCTCCAACTCCCCACGGCCGTGCCCCAGTGACAATGGCGACCCTGCTTTCGCTGCGAGCAATCATCTCTTGCCCTCCTTCAGGGTGACTTGCGATCTAATCCTTGAGCCAAGACTCACGCATAAGGGCCGACAGTTCTAAATGCGAAGTAGCCATAGCCCTTGCGCTCAGGCCCCTCCAAGGCCGGAATTGCTTCCAGCGGAGTGGTGATTTCCTCGATGCTCGGACCGATCTCATCGGCGATCGACCGCAGCGCGGCCATGTCGAGCCCGTAGACCCGGGCCGCGTTTTCCCCGACGATGGCCCGAACCTTGTCGTGGGGGGCGCCTGCCATGGCGTGGCGCAGCGATAGGTGGGTCATGGGGATTTCGTCGGGGTCATCGGAATAGCGCCAGGTGCCCTCGGGATGCGGGTAGTCGCGGCCCCAGAAGATGTTCGTCCACCACCAGTCGTCTACTGCGGCCTCTACCTCGAACGGGGCGATGAAGCTGGCGCCGACAAACACGTTTTGCTTGAAGTACTCACTCGGAGCTTTGGACAGCTCTGCGTTGGCCAACGGCAGCGGTGCCAGGGCTGCCGAATCAAGCTCGACCAGGGCAGCGGGGATCCACACCCCGGGCTGTTCGGTCATGGCCAGCTTGAGGCCGGGGAACCGCTCGAACACTCCCCCCAGAATCATGCGGGCCACCGCCCGGCGGTTGTACGCGCCACCGGCTTCGATCAGGAGCAGCGGCGTACCGCTAACATCCCGGACGGCCGGATCGGTGGCCGCCCCCGCGTGGGTGCCCAGCACCAACCCGGCTTCTTGCACCGCGGCCCAGAACGGATCCCAGTCCGACTCGTTGTACTGGACCCATTGCGGTCGGGCGCTGGGAAAGTTGACTGCCCGCAGTCCGTGGTCGGCCGCCCAACCAACCTCTCGAATGGCGGCGTCAATGTCCCACATCGGGATATGGGCCAATCCGATCAGGCGGTCGGGCGCTGCCGAGCAGAAATCGGCGAGCCAGCGGTTGTAGATCTGAAATCCCACCTCGGCTAGCTCGGGATCGTTGAGCTCGGGCCAGCCCTCATCGACGAATGGAATCGGCTCACCGTTGAAGCTGTTGTGGAAGATCACCTCGGCGGCTATGCCGTCGCGGTCCATGTCGGCCAGGCGAGCCTCCGGGTCATTGTGCCCCGTTGTGTTGAGGTAGAGCGACCCGCTCTCCTGCACCACTGTGCGCATTTCCTTGACTTGGGGGCTGGCGGAGAACTCATCGAAGGCCGCCAGATAGGCCGATGGACAATACGAACGCAGCGCATCCAGGCTCGGCCCCGCATGGGAATCGCCGGACACCAACAACACCCGCTCGTTCTCGTTGGCCGTCATCATCGGCCCTAAGCCTTGCGACTGCGGCGGAGTGGCACCAATCCGCAGGTTAGCTTCGACAACCGCCCCTCGCTGCCAACGGCGACCTACCATGCACAGGCCGTCGCTAGAAAGGAGAGCAAATGGCAGCCGATGCGCCAATCCGGCCCTCGCCCACGGTCACCGATGACAGCGCCGTGTTCTGGGACGCGGCCGCCGAAAGCCGCCTCGTGGCCCAGCGTTGTGCCGACTGCGGAAGACTGCGTCACCCGCCGCGTCCCATGTGCCCGGCCTGTTCATCGCTGGAGGTGGAAATAGCTGAGCTCAGCGGGCAGGGAACCCTGTATAGCTATGCCATACTCCACCACCCCCAACATCCGGCATTCGAGTACCCGGTAATCGCGGCGCTGGTGGATCTCGAAGAGGGAGTTCGCCTGCTGTCGTCCCTTACCGATGTCTCGAAAGACGACGTGCGCATCGGCATGCCGGTTTACGCGCACTTCGTCCCCACCGCTGACGGTCCCCTGATCCCTGTATTCCGTCCTAGCGAGGACTTGTGAAGGGCCGCCGCACTTTGGCACGCGGGGCGGCTTCCATCGTCGGGGTCGGTTGCACAGAGTTCTCCCGCAGGGCTGGCCGCACTGAGCTCCAACTGGCCTGCGAATCGATTACCGCCGCCCTTGACGATGCCGGCCTTGCCGCGGCCGATGTCAACGGGATCGTCAGCTACACCGTTGACCCGGTGGAGGAAACCGAGCTTGTCCGCTCGGTGGGGCTCGAGGAGATCAATTTCTCGGCCAGAATCCCCTACGGGGGCGGCGGATCGGTAGGCGTCTTGCAGCACGCGGCGGCTGCGGTGGCCAGCGGCACCGCAGAAGTGGTCGTGGCCTACCGGGCGATCCGGGCCCGATCCGGTGCCACCCGGTTTGGATCGGCCAAAACAGCACCCACTCCCACTTCGGGCCATTCGGGAACCACGGCCATGCAGTGGTGCATGCCCTTCGGGGTGTTGACTCCGGCATCTTGGATGGCGCTCAACTCCGTGCGCTACATGCACGAATTCGGGGTAGAGAGCGCGGATTTCGGTCGTGCAGTAGTCCAGCTGCGAGAGTACGCCGCTGCCAACCCCGCCGCTTGGGGGTTCCAGAATCCGATCACCCTGGATGAACACCAGGAGTCACGGTGGATCGTCGAGCCTTGCATCCACTTGCTCGACTGCTGCCAGGAGACCGACGGCTCAGTTGCTTTGGTGGTAACCGGGTCGCAGCGAGCCGCCGACCTACCGCACGCCCCCGTCCGCATCGGAACAGCATCGACGGCCGGCCTCTTCGAGCAGGAGATCGCCAGCGATCACTACCGGCCCGACCTGTCCGTGATGGACGGCACAATGGCGCTGGGCCGCCGCCTATTCGAAGATGCGGGGTTCTCCCGAGACGACATCGACGTCGCCCTGATCTACGACGCCTTCTCCCCCATATTGCTTATGCAACTCGAAGGGCTGGGGTTCTGCGGGTTCGGTGAGGCGAAGGACTTCATTGCCGACGGCAATCTGGCCCTCGACGGCTCACTGCCCACCAACACCAACGGCGGGCTGATCGGTGAGGGCTACATCCACGGGCTCAACCTCGTGCTGGAGGCGGTGCGCCAGCTACGAGGAACCGCCGTCAATCAGGTGGCCGATGCCCGAACCGCGGCTATCTCCGCCAGCCGGACCGGTGCGATCCTGACGCTCGATTGAGCGGGCGGAGTGCTGAGAATTCTCAGAGGTCGAGATTCCAGACCCGGATGGCATTGCCGCTCAAGATCAGCTCGCGCTCATCAGCAGGGATGCCTTCGAAGTCTTGGTTGACCAGCTCTCGCGAGTCCGGCCAGGTGCAGGCGGGATGGGGGTAGTCGGTGGACCACATCATGTTCTCAACGCCGATGTCGTAGCGGAGCTTGTGGACCGCAAACGGCTCGTGGATGAACGTCACGGACATGTTGCGGTTGAAGTAGAAGCTGGGGCGCTCGTCGATCTCGTTGAAGGGGTAATTGGTCACCGTCTTCATCTGGTCGATGATGAACAGCCACCAGGGGATCCAACCCACCCCCGGCTCCACCCACACCGTCTTCAGCTCGGGAAAGCGCACGAAGATGCCGCTGAGGATGAAGTTGGCGTACTGCACCGAGGTGAACATCGCTGACATCGGCTGGATGCAGCCCTGCCCGAACTGGGGCATTTCATCTTGGAAGTAGTCAATCGGGGCCAGGCCGATGTGGAAGCAGGCCGGAAGCCCGGTCTCCTGGATGGCCGCCCACAGGGGGTCGTAGACCCGGTCGTAGTAGTCAGGGGCGCCCAGTTCCACCGGGTACACCGGAAGCTGCAGCGACTTGCCGCCCAGGGCAGCGACCCGGTGGACCTCTTCGACCGCGACATCGATGTCGTGAATGGGTATCTGGTACGAAACCACTAGGCGGCTGGAGTCGGCTTCCCCGAATGCGATCAGCGAGTCGTTGAACGCCTGGGTGGCCTCCCGCCACCCGTCCTTCATGAGATACAGGTAGCGGAACGCGCTGAACTCGCAGTAGCACACCTCTACGTCGACCCCGTCTTGGTCCATGTCCTTCAAGCGTTCATGGCCGTCGAGGTTTCCGGGCCGGCCAATGGCATGGCGAACCCCCTCAAATCCCGGGGGCATCGTGTTCTGACCGGCGCGAGTGGCCACCCCGCCCCCGACCTGGGCGACGGCTTGGTCGTAGTCACTGTGGAATTTCGTTGCCAGCCGGTCCTTCACTCCCTCATGGGTCAGGCGGACGTGGGAGTCCGATGACACGAGCAGCTCCCTCGTCCTGCCGTTAGTGGTTGATTCCAGTGGTGCAGTCGCAGTCATGAATCTCCCTTGGTTGAGAATCGGGACTTATCCTAGCCCTGGATGAAATCACCACTTGACTTGGACTGGTGGCGGAGGGAGAAGCAATGGGGATCCTGAGCGGGGTGCGAGTGCTCGACCTGTCATGGGGCATCGCCGGCCCCATGGCCACGATGATGCTGGAGGACAACGGCGCTGAAGTCGTCCGCATCCAGCCTCCGCAAGGCGATCCATTCGCAAATCAGTCGGGCTATGTGGTGTGGCACCGGGGCGCAGGGCGCATCCCGCTCGACCTCCACCGCGAAGCCGATGCTGCTTCGTTCCGGGAGCTGGTGGAGAACTCAGACATCGTTGTCAGCGCGTTCTCCAGCGAGGCCACCCGCCGCTTGGGCCTCAGCCACGCCGCACTGGCCGAGATCAACCCCCAGGTCATCTCCTGTTCCATCACCGGCTACGGGCATCACTCCGACCACAAAGACCGGCCCGGAATCGACGCCCTGGTCGCCGCTCGAACCGGCCTGTTCTTCGACCAGCGGGGCCGGGTGGGGACGGCCATGAACTACATCGGCCGTCGCGAGCCCCCGTCGCCCGAGTTCGGCCCTCCCGATGGGATGGTCAGAGGTGTTGATCGACCTGGACCCATATTCCCCCGGACGAACTGGCCCAGCCTGGGCGCAGCTCACCTGGCCATTTTCGGGATCGCGGCCGCCCTGCGGGCCCGGGAGGTCACCGGCAGGGGCCAGGCGGTGAGTACATCGTTGTTCCAGGGCGCACTGTTCGCCGGGTCCCTCACCTGGCAACGGGTCGAGCGTCCTGAAGACAGCCCCCTGTATTGGATGTGGCCCACCGACAGCCGATCCATCGAAGGCCTATTCGAGTGCGCCGGCGGACGCTGGGTCCACCACTGGTCCCTTTGGCCGGCTTGGGTCCGCGAAACCGGTTCGGCTTCCTCAGCCACCGCCACTGCCGACTATCGACGGAGTTCCGATCGCATCGGCATGACTGCTGAGGACTTGCTCGTCACCCACTTCCTCTACCCCGAGTTGGCCGAAGCCTTCAAGCGACTCCCCGCCCGTGAATGGGTGGCCGAGGCAGAAGCGAACGAAATGGGGGTCGCGCTGGTGCGCTCCCCGCTCGAGGCCTTGCTCGACGAGTCTTTCCTGGCCGATGGATGTGTGACCGAGGTCGACCATCCCCAGCACGGTCGGATCCGCCACATCGGCAACCCTCTGGAGTTTGGCGAGCCCTTCGGGACACAAACGCAGGCCCGGTCCAATGGCTCCGCCGAGCTCACCGGAGGTCCGCTGGCCGGTATCAAAGTGCTCGACCTCGGGCTCGGGGTGGCCGGACCCTTCGGGCCGAGGATGCTCGCCGACCTCGGCGCTGACGTCATCAAGGTCCATGCGCTGCACGACACCTTCTGGGCGGGCACGCATATGGGGCTCGGCACCAACCGAGGCAAGCGAAGCATCTCCGTCAACCTCAAGGAGCCCCGCGGTCTGGAGATCTTGCACCAACTCATCGACCAGGCCGATGTCATTGCCACCAACTGGCGGCCTGGTGCGATGGCCCGCCTGGGGATCGACGAAGATTCGCTGCGGGAGCGCCGTCCCGACCTGGTGATCTGCAACTCTCGGGGCTACGAGAAGGGGCCGCGCTCCGACTTACCTGGCACCGACCAGACTGCCGCCGCGCTCTGTGGCACGGAGTGGGAAGACGGTGCCTGCTCGAGTGGCAATCCTCCGCTGTGGTCGCGCTCGGGAATGGGAGACACGGGAAATGCGATGCTCAGTGCAACCGCCATCGCGTTGGCCCTGTTCGACCGGGAGCGCACCGGGACAGGCCGCTCGGTAAGCACATCTATCGTCAATGCCACCCTTCTGGCCACGTCATATGCCTGGATCAACCCTGATGACCCTGTCGTGACTTGGGAACAAGTCGATGCCGACCAGTGGGGCCTCAGCGCCCTTTATCGCATGTACGAGACCAGCGACGGGTACATCGCCATCGCGGTGATCGATGAGCCGGCCTGGGCGTCTCTGTGTACGGTCCCAGGCTTTGAGCGATTGGCCGCAGACGTCAGGTACTCCGACCCGGCGGCCCGGGCTGAGCACGACCAGGCGCTGAGCGACGAGATTTCCTCGTGGTGCCGGGAGCGCTCTGCTGACGAGGCGTTCAAGCTGCTTGATTCCAACCGCGTGCCGATTGAGGTGGTGAACGAAGAGTTCTGCCGCGACTTCTTCGACGACCCCGAGGCTCTCGCTCTCGGGCTGCGGGCCCAGACGAATTCCGCATCTGTCGGCTTGTTCGAGGACGTCGGGCAGTTAGTGAACTTCAGCGACACCAAAGAGTCGGTTCAGCGAGGCCCCTGCGAGTGCGGCGAGCACACCGCTGAGATATTGGGCGAACTGGGCTTCACTTCAGACCAGATTGAATCTCTGGCGGCCGAAGGGGTAGTGCTCCTGCCCGATAGCGCTACCTGACAAAGCGATCAACCCTCATTTGTCCATGTTCCAGCCGTCTGCCCCGCTGTTGTCTGGGTCGAAGGTGACCAGCAACTGGGTGAGGCCGCGGAGAATGAAGCTGTCCATGTAGTTGTAGGTGTGGTCATCGGCGAGGGCCAGATTTGGCAAGTCCAACATGGCATTGGCGCCGACCCTTCCCTCCAACCGGGCTAAGCCCTGGCCGATGCAGTAGTGCTCGCCGTATCCGAAGGCAACATGGTCGTTGGACTCTCGGTCGATGTCGAAGACCTGCGGTACAGGGCAGGCCTCAGGATCCCGATTGGCCGCCGCGAACGCCAGCCACGCGAACTCGCCCTTGGCCACCGGCTTGCCGCCCAACTGGGTGTCCCGGGTGGCCACTCGGTACAAGCCCGTCACCGGCCCCTCGTGGCGAAGCGCCTCCTCGACGAAGGCAGGAACCAGGTCGCGGTTTGAAGCCAGCCGGTCACGCAATTCGTGGTTCGTGGCCAGGCGATGGCCGATGTTGGACAGCAGAGTGGTGGTCGTCTCGTTGCCGGCCAGCAGGAACTGCCTCAACGCACCCATGCGCTCTTCGTAGGTCAACGGTTCGCCGTCCACCTCGGCGTTGGCCACATCGGAGATCAGATCGTCGCGGGGCTCAGCTTGGCGCTGCTCCACCAAAGCGGTGAAGTACTCATCGAACTCGTACTCCGATTTGATGTAGCTGCGAACCTCGTCTCGGCTGGGTCGTGCTCTCCCGATGGGGATGGCAAAATCGTCCGACCATCCCTTGAACATCTCCAGTTCTTCCTCGGGAACCCCGAGCATCCTCGAAATCATCACCATGGGGAACAACACCGCGTATTCCTGCACCAGGTCGGCTCGGCCGCGTGGCAAGAACTTGGCAGTCAGCTGGTCGGACACCGATTTGACCTCGGGCTCCAACGCCCTGAGGCGAGAAGGGCGAAACGCGCGGTTCAGAGCCCGCCGCTGACGCACGTGTTCGGGCGGGTCGGCGGTATTGAGCACCCGTCCGCGGGATCGGTTGCGAAAGCGGCGAACCGCCTCCGCCATCCCTGGCTCTTGCTCGATGGCACTGGCGTGGTCGGCCACCGGATTGCGGAATTCATAGGTGGCCGTCGGCGAACGGTTGGACCATGTTTCTGGGTCGAGTACGACTTCCCGCAGCAGTTGATAACCGGTGATGACCCAGGCACCCATGGCTTCGCTGTAGTACGCGGGATCGGATGCCGAGCGCACGTCGTCGAAGAGCTGCCACGGAGAGGCCAGCAACTCTTCGTCGCGATCGAGCAGCCGCTGGATCCTGACCTCTAGTGAATCTGCCATCGCCACCCTGGAAAGCTATTCGGCAGCGACCGGGCAATCGCCCTCGACGAGCAGCCGCCGCAGGACGCGCTCTCCTTCCCAGGGGTCGCGCACGGCGAAGTGAGCGGTGCAGCGCTCGTCCCAGATCACCACGTCTCCGTTGCGCCAGCGCCAGCGGCAGGTCACGCTGGGATTGGTGGCATGCTCGGTGACGGCGGCCATGAGGCTGTGGCTGGCATCTTCGTCGAGACCGTCGACCATGGCGTCCCCGACGCAGAAGATCGCCTCCTCTGCCGTCTCGGGATGCCGTCGCAATAGGGGCTGGCGCACCCCTTGGAGGTTGTCCCGCCAGATTTGCGGATCGAAGTCTGGGAATAACTGCTGCTTCAAGCCGATGAGCGTGTCGGGCACGCTGTGGACAGTAGAGCGCTCCCGCATCTGCCCTCGCAGCTCGTCGGGCAGCCACGAGGCAGCCAGCACCAGATTGGCCCACATGGTGTCGCCACCCACCGGCGGAACATCAATCGGCCGCAAGATGCCGAACGCCGGCGGGTTGGGGGCATAGAGCACATCCAGGTGCCACCGGTCCGTCAGCAGTTGATGATCGCTTCTGACCCGCAACTCCGACGGCTCCGCCTTATCGACCCCGGCGAGACGATCCATCGGATGAATCCACGGCTCGCCCAGCGACTCGGCCAGCCGGACGTGGTCAGCATCATCCAGGAGCTGGTCGCGAATACCCACCACCTTGTACTCCAGAATCGCCGCCCGAAGCTCCGAGGCTGTCCCGGCGTCGAGCCCCCCAAGGTCAATCTCCGACAACTCCGCTCCCAGCGCCGCCGTAAGCGGTTCAATTCGCATCCCGATGGCCTCCTTCAATCAGTCAACCATACATCTCTTGTTGATGTTATGATGCGCATATGCGCACAACCGTGTCGATTGACGACGAAGTGTACGAGGAAGCGCGACGCATGGCATTCGAATCCCGTCGCACACTGGGAGAAGTCATCAATGAGCTGCTAACAGAAGGCCTCAGACTGGTGGCCCGTCCACCTGCGCGTCGCCAACTCGGCCAGCTCCGCGGAACGATCACCGTGGCTGACGACTTTGATGAAACGCCGCAAGAAGTGCTCGCCTCCCTTAGCGACCCGATCTGATGGCCGACCTGCTGCTCGACACTCATGTAGTGATTTGGGCTAATGAGGCACCAGAACGTCTCTCCGGCGAAACAGTCGACGCACTGGAAGATCCAAGCAACCGGCTACTGGTGTCCTCCGTCTCGGTTGCCGAGATCGAAATCAAACGACGACTCGGAAAGCTGGAAATGGAACATGACTGCCACACCCTCGTGGCAAAGCTCGGCGCCACCTGGCTTGACCTGACTCCCATCCACGCCATGGGATTGCGAACACTCCCCCTGCTCCATGCCGACCCGTTCGATCGGCTCCTTATCGCCCAAGCCGGCACGGAAGGCTTCACCCTCGTAACCGCCGACCAGGAGATCCTCGCCTACCCAATTTCCACACTCGCTGCCTGAGCGGGAGTGGTCTATTTTGCAAGTTGTCTATGACCACATGGAGCGAATTCTGCGAACGGATAGAGGTCCTTGGCGAAGGGCTGGATGATGAGGGGCAGCGGCATCTGGCCAACCAAGTGGCTTGTTGGCTGACCTATGCGATCGGCCACAACGACCCCCGCCACCCTGCATTTTTTCGGAGCAGCGATCCGGTCTACCAGTGGGGCGGGCCCAACGCCGACCAGGTGGCCCGCCGAACCGCGATCGACGGGGATGGCGTATACCGGATTTCAGGCCACATGGGGGCTTGCGAGGAGTTTGTGCTCCAGATCAAGCTCGGCGCGACGCAAAGCGGCGGAGCAGGGGTAGGCCTAGAGGTGACCGGTTCCAGCCTCGGGCTGGGTCCGGGGGACGACTTCGACATCCTGCTTGGGGGCGAAGACCCCGACGACGAGAACACGAGCTGGCTACCCCTGGACCCCGACGGATCGTTTGTGCACATCCGCGACTACTACTTCGATTGGCAGCCCGCCGAGCCGGCCACGTTCGTAATCGAGCGCCTCGACACCGTGGGCGAGCCCAAGCCGGAGATCGATGCCGCCGCCATCCTCAGCACCGCCCTCGGCGAGATCGAGCACTCCTTCGAGTTCTGGAACGGCTACCAGGAGCGCATGCTCGGCGACCAGCCTCCCAACTCGTTCCTGCCTCCAGCCGGAATGGGACGCGGCGTCAAGACCCTCATCTACAGCCATGCCGGAGTGGCCCTCGACCCCGATCAGGCCCTCGTGGTCGAGATCGACCACCGGGGCGCCACGATGTGGGATATCCAGCTCTACAACCGGCCGTGGTACGAGGCGCTCGACTTCACCAATCGGCTGACCTGCCTGAACCACGCCCTCATCGAGCCCGGACCAATCGTGATCGCCGGCTCCGATCCGGGCGGAGCCAACTGGCTCGACACCGAAGGGCGAGAATCGGTGCTATGCACCATCCGCTGGTGGCACCCGCCCGACACCCCCGTGGTCGATGCTCAGGTCATACCCCTCAGCGAGCTCGACCTACCACCGGTTGACCGCCAGGCCCAGATCCAACGCCGCTCTTCCCACATCGCCTGGCGCTACCGGACCTAACCCCTACTGCGGTATAGAGGCCAAGGTTGGCATTCACTCGGCTAGTGGCCGGAGGGAGGAGGAGTGCCATTCGTTCTTGGCCATAGACCAGGCGACGTCGATTCCGATGGTGGCTGGGGCGTGGGGTTTGACCCTTGACTCTCCGTCGAAGTGGTAGCCGAGAGCCTCGGGTATGGCCCCACTACGGGTGTTGGCTTTGTCGTGGTGGATTTCGACACGTTCGATATCGGGGACCGTGAAGGCTGCGGAGGTGAGGATACGGGCCATTTCGGTGGCGTATCCCTGGCGGAGGTGATCTACGTGAACCCAGTAGCCGATCTCCAGCGTCTTGGGGCCAGCCCGTCGGTGAAAGCCGCAACCGCCAACTACTTGGTCTCCCTCATAGGCCCCAAACACGACTTCTTGACCGGCTTCCCAGTCGTCCTCCCAGCGACGGATTAGCGCTTTCCGGTCGTCGTCGCTCAAAGGCTCGAACTCGATCCACGACATCCACGGCCGCAGATGATCGATGCTGGCCTGAATGGCATCCCGCAGAATCTCCATGTCGTTGATCCGCCAACGCCGCAAGGCCAGACGAGGACCGACAACTACTTCCGGCAGAACACTCACTCATCAACAATTCCACAGCGCGCTCGGCATCCTTTGCTGATTTCCAAAGCAGCCGAGTGAACAACCGGTACTCTTCAGCCTCCTGCGACGCGACCTTTAGCCGGACCTTTGTGGCCAAATGGTATCTGATCGGATACCATTTGGGGCGTGGACGCTGCTGAGGTGATCCGTAGCGCCCGGTGCCGGGCGGGCCTCACGCTGCGGGGCCTTGCTGCGGCTGCCGGCACCTCCCACTCGGCGATTGCCGCCTATGAGGCGGGAGCCAAAGTGCCTTCAGCCGCTACCGTCGACCGTATCGTTCGTGCAGCCGGCTTCGCCCTCGACCGGGAGATCAGCCCCCGGGTGCGAGGAGACGGCCGTATCGACCGGGGGGTCGAATTGGCTGCTGTGCTCGAATTGGCCGCTGAATTTCCAGCCCTACACTCCCCTAACCTCAAATTTCCCGTGTTCGGAAGATGAACCTGGCCGAGCGCATTGTCGCCCTTCATCAGGCCTTGGACGACGCTGCTATCCCCCACGCCTTCGGCGGCGCGCTGGCCCTGGCATGGTGCACCCAGCAGGCGCGGGCCACCATCGACATCGACGTCAATCTCTTTGTCGGCCTCGACTGCATCGAACAGGTGCTGGCCGCACTGCCCGCGGAAATTGAGGTGACCGCCGACAATCGGAACCAGTTGGAGACAGATGGGCAAAGTCGACTTTGGTGGGACACAACCCCAGTCGACGTATTCCTCAACACCACCCCGTTCCATGAAGCCGCCGCCACCCGGGCCCGGTTCGAATCATTCGCCGGCGCCGACATTCCCTTCCTCGCCTGTCGAGACCTGGCGGTGTTCAAGGCGTTCTTCGACCGCACCCGAGACTGGGCCGATCTAGAGGAAATGAACACAGCTGGCACCCTCGACCACGAAGCGGTACTGGGCGTGCTCGCTCGCTACCTCGGTGGCGAGGACCAGCGGGTTGCCCGCCTTCGGGCCCTCGCTACCCGGAAATAGGGCAACTCGCCCGCGACACCAAATGCGGCCTGGTGGCGATGGGGAATAGCCGGCGATTCCCGGATCCACCTATACGTCGTCGATCGACAGCACCCTCGTCTCAAGCTGGGTGGGCTGTTCTTCGGCGAGGAGGTAGCGCCAGAAAATGGTGCCGGTGGGTGCACCGGCGGTGTCCAGCCAGTTGGGGACGCCCGGGTCGCTATGGGCCAGGATCATCCGGAACGACCCGTCTGGTTCCAGCACCGTCTGGCGTCGATTGAGCGAGACCCGGCGCTGTCGGTACGGAGGGGTCTGGATGAAGCGGTTGTTGAGCACGACGTTGGCGAACCGGCAGTTCGGAAACCGGCCGCGAATCTCAAGTGCTTCATCAGGCCCCAGCTCATAGCGGGTTGAGCGGTAGGCATTGTCGGCCGCGGCGTAGCCGATAGCGCGGTTGCCCTCGTCGAGCGGGGGGTTGGTAAACCGATTGGGCTCGGAGGACACCCAGTCCAGCGGAATGTCGCGAGGACCAGTGGGCCAGTCCACGGTAACGCTGCGAAGGAATGTGATGACCCTCTGGAGACCCAGGGCGCAAGCCTCGTCGTCGGGGATGGCTGGAGGTCCGGGATCGACAGTCGGCTCAATGGATAGTGGAACGTTCATGTTGGGGTCGGTCGCCGCCGGACGATCCCACTCGAAATAATGGCGGGTGGTAACGCTGCCCGATTCTGGGGTGAGCGCCAGCCAGTTGCCGGATTGAGGGCTCTGGCTGAGGTGTAGCTCGTAGCTTCCATCGGAGTTGACCTCGATCTCATCGTCGTTGAGCGTGGCCCCCAGTGCTTTCGACATGCCACCACCGGCTGTCCCAACCTCGACAGTAAAGGACGTATAAACCGCTCCTGCCAGGTTTCCCCTGATCACGTAGTCGCGCTCAGGATCGATCACCGACCCGTAGTAGATGGCATCGGGGTTGTCTCCCAAGAGCTTCTTGGTGGGAGAGAACCACCGGTAGAACCAAGGCCGAGCCGGGTCGGCCTGCGACCAGAACTCTAAGGCGTGCTGCAAGGAGTTGAGCGCGAACATCCGTGCCTCGGCCCGGTCGTCCGCACCGGGCATCATTCTGTCCTCGCGCCACCAATCCTGTTCGATCTCAGCCATCAACTCCACGAGCTCTTCCCACACCTGTCCTGATCGATCAGCCATCTGCTCCTCCACGTGTAGTCAAGCTCTGGGAAGGCTAGCCACTAAGGCCCCAGCGCACATTGTGGCTGGAAACGAGGGGATCGCCACTATGGTGGACCGTCGTGCGGGTGATGATGACGGGGGCAACAGGGTTTATCGGCGGACACACCGCGGCACGCGCCATCGAAGCGGGTCACGAGGTCTGTGCCCTCGTTAGGTCACCCGAGAAGCTTGAAAGCCTCCGAGCAGCCTTCGACTTGCCCGCCATAGATCACGTAGTGGGCGATATGACCGACCCTGACGCCGTAGCCGCAGCCCTCGACGGAGCAGACGCTGCAATCCACTGCGCCGCGGTCGTATCGCTCGACGCACGCGGCAACGCTCAGGGGATCGAGAACAGCATCGCCGGGGCCCGGCTTGTGCTCCGTAAGGCCTACGAGATGGAGCTCGACCCGATCATCCACCTTTCCAGCGTGGCGGCCCTGTTCGATCCCGGCGCCGGCTCTCTCACCGTAGACCACCCGCCCTCCTCGGCCGGATACACCTACGGGCAAGCCAAGGCCGACGCGGAGATGGTGGCCCGCAAGCTCCAGGCCGATGGTGCTCCCTTGGCCATCGTGTATCCCAGCGCGGTTATCGGGCCGCCTGCGGGTTCGGCTCTCGGCGAGGCCAGCGAGGACATGGCCCGATTCACGGCAACCGGCATCATTCCCACCCGCAAGGCCGCAGTGGCAATCTCCGATGTCCGCGATATGGCCGATCTTCTAGTGGCGCTGCTGGAATCAGGCCATGGCCCCCGCCGCGTGATGTGCGGCGGCCATCTGGTGGACATGAACCTCTTCGCTGCCATCTACCGCAACCTCACCGGTCGAAGGTTCCCCATGATGCCGCTTCCCCCTTCAGCGCTCCGGGGAATGGGCCGCATGGCCGATGCTATTCGGCGCTTTGTGCCCATCAACGCGGCGATGAACAGGTTCAGCATGAGCGTGCTCACCCAGTGGGAGGGGTCGGAAGACAGCGATCTCGCCACATACGGAGTTGAGTTCCGCCCTATTGAGGAGACCTTCGCCGACAGCCTGGCTGCTTGGCACGAAGCCGGCCTCCTCTCCAAACGCCAGATAGGCAAAGCACTCCCCTCCCCTGACCTCGGCGAAGCGCCGACCCCTCCCAAGGGCTTCCGCATGCCAGCCCGGGTGGTGCTGTCTCGGCCCTTCAGGACCCTCGGCCCTCTCGTCGTCCCGCGGGTCCACCGGGTGATCAACCGGCTCACCCGGGGCCGAACGCTGCTCGACTCCGCGGCGCAGCCCATGCTCATGCTCTTCTCAACCGGGGCCAAGACCGGCCAGACTCGAGAAACACCGCTCGGCGCGGTTCCGCTCGAAGAGGGTCGCTTCTTGGTGGTGGGCAGCAACTTCGCCCGCGAGCAGCACCCGGCCTGGACGGCAAACCTCGTCGCCAATCCCGATGCTGAGGTCACCTTCCGAGGCAAGAGAATTCCGGTGCGGGCCCGCCTCCTCTCCGGCGCCGAGCGTGAAACAAGGTGGCAGACCGCGGTCGCCTGGTATCCGCTGTGGACTGGCTACGACGCCATAACCCAGCGAGAGCTGCGCCTGTTCCAATTGGAGCCCGTCACAAGCAGAAGCTGATTGCCAGAACGGACCGACACTCCTAGTGGTACGTCAGGTACTCGTTGAGCTCCCAATCGGTGACCGCTTGTGAGAATCGGCGCCATTCCTCTCGCTTCATGGCCACGAAGTTGGCCACCAGCTCCGACCCGACAGCTTCGGCCAACTCTCTGTCGGCCTCTAGTGCATCGAGCGCTAGGGCCAGATTCTCGGGCGCACATCGGTCGGTGCTGGCGGTTTCTAGGCCATCGCCCTCCTCGTGTGGGGGCGGAGAGGTCTCGTTTTTCACCCCCAAGAGCGTGGCCTGGAGAATCGCCGCGGTGGCGACGTAGGGATTGGCCGCCCCGTCGGGGACTCGGCTCTCCAGCCTGGTGCCCGCGCCTCGGTCGCTGGGTACCCGGATGGCCACGGCGCGATGGTCGTATCCCCAGTTGGCCCAATAGCCCGAAAGCTGCCCGGGAATTAGTCGCTTGTAGGCGTTGACGGTAGGCGCGCACAGCGCGGTCAGGGCCTCATGGTGCTCGAGCATTCCCCCGATCCCGTGGTGAGCCATCGCAGAGAGCCCGTCGTCGGCTTGAGGGTCATGGAAAAGATGCTCGCCAGCGTCGTTTTGGAAGCTGATATTCACATGGAGGCCGTTGCCGCCGCGATCGCCGAATGGTCGACCGAGGAAGGTCATCAGGAGCCCGTGGCGGGCGGCCACCTCGCGGCTCAGCAGCTTGAGGAGGAACGTATTGTCGATGGCCTCCAAGGGCTCTTTGTGCTCGATGGTGACTTCGAATTGGGGCGTGTCGTACTCGCTGGCAATGGTCTCCAACCCGATCCCGGTGGATTCCGCGGCGGCCATGATGTCGTCCAGCAATCCAGAGGGGTCCACCAGCGGACCGGTTCCGTAGCAGTACGAGCCTGGAGTGTCCCATGGCTCCCAACCCCCTTTTCCGTCGGGCTGAAGAACATAGGCCTCGAGCTCGATCCCAACCCGGGCTCGGAAGCCCGCGGCCGCTAGATCGTCCACCGCTTTGGCCAGCGCCTGTCGAGGCGAGATCGCCAGCGGCTCCCCTTTCTGGAACAGATCGGCGACAACGACGCCGGTCCCTTCTTGCCAACAGTCTCTGGCTTCCTCAGGGTCGTAGATGGCTCGGAAATCGCCCAGCCCCTCTAGGACCTTGGCCCCAGGGGCCGGGATAAGAGCCCGGTCATACCCCACCCCGAAGATGGCAATAGAAAAGCTCACCTCACCGGTGGCCGACGCCATCGGGATGTACTTCCCCCGGGCGAAGCCGAACATGTCGGGATAGAGCACCCGCAATCGGGTGTGTTCAGGTTTGGTCATGGAGCACCTCCCATATCCGATTTGGTGACAGCGGTGTGGCGACGTTGGTCCAGTCCACATCGGGCAGCGCGGCACAAACGGCGTTCACCACAGCAGCGAAGGCGCCGTTGGTCCCGCCCTCCCCCATGCCCTTCATTCCTCCCGGCGTGTAGGGACTGGGGATCTCCAAGTGCTCGATGCGGATGTCGGGCATCATCGCGCTGTCGGGAACGTGATAGTCGAGCAGTGTCGAACACTGCGGCTGACCCTGGCCGCTGTAGACGAATTCCTCGATCAGCGCGGCACCAAGGCCCTGGGCAACCCCGCCCTCGATCTGGCCTTCAACGATCGTCGGATTGACCATGGTGCCGCAGTCGCTCACCACTGCGTAGTCCTCGACTTCCACCAGTCCGGTGCCGGGATCGACAGCCACCCGGCAGGCGTGGGTGGCATAGGAGAAAGTGGGGCTGACCGGATCATAGGCGTAGGACGCCGCCAGACCGGGCTCGGTACCTTCGGGAAGCCGAAACCCCTGCCAGGCCCGCTGAGCCACCTCGGCGATGCTCACCCCGACGCCAGTACCGGCCACCCGAGCCTGACCCTCCTGAAGCTGGATGTCTGCCGGGCTAGCTTCGAGCATCTCAGCGGCGATGATTCTGAGCTTGTCGGCCACCCGCTGGGCGGCTACCACCGAAGCTCCGCCACCAACCGCGATCGAACGTGAGGCGGCCGTGCCATACGGGGAATACGGAGTGGTCTCGGTGTCTCCGTGGACCAGCTCGATCGACTCCAGGTCAACGCCCAACTCGTCGGCCACCAGTTGCGGGATCGTGGTTTCCAGACCTTGACCGTGGGGGGATATGCCGGTGGCCACCCGAACCGAGCCGTCAGGTTCCAGGCGAATGGTGGCGCTCTCGAATCCGCCGATGCTGAGCCCGATGAACTCGTTCATGGTGCTCGGACCGATACCCGCCATCTGCACGTAGCAGCAATAGCCCACGCCGCGGAGCCGCCCGTCGTCGGGGGGCGCCGAGCCATCGCTGATGAGCCGTCGTGCCCGTTGCAGCGCCTCGGGGTAGTCGCCGTTGTCGTACTCGATCATGGTTCGTGTTCGATAAGGGAGCTCCTCGGGGGTGATCATGTTCTGAAGCCGCAACTCCACCGGATCGCGCTGCAATGCCCCCGCCACCAGGTCAACCGCTCGTTCTCGAATGCACGCTGCCTGAGTCTGCCCGAAGCCGCGGTAAGCCCCGGTGGACATGGTGTTGGTGGCAACCACCTGGCCGTTGCAGCGCACGGCATCCCAGCGGTAGGGGCCGGGCACAACCCCGAACACCGTGAAGAGCGGCCCACCGCCGAAGACCGCGAATCGCCCCCCGGCGTTGCGTGTGCTCTCAACCCGCAGCCCCCGCAGGGTTCCGTCTTCGTCGAACGCCACCTCGATGTCGTGGATTTCGTCGCGGGCGTGGGTGGTGGCCAATAGCGACTCTGACCGGTCCTCAACCCACTTCACCGGGCGGCCCAGATCCAAGGCCGCTGCGGCCACGATGACCTCATCTTCGTACAGATGATCCTTGAGCCCGAAGCCTCCCCCCACGTCGGGGGCGACAACCCGCACTTGGCTTTGGGCCATGCCCAAGGTCTCGCACAGCGAATCGCGTACCGAGTGGGGCGCTTGCGTCGACGTGTACACGGTGAGCTTCCCCTGGGGTTGGGGCACCGCCACGATGCCCCGCCCTTCTATCGCCAGCCCGTGGATCCGTCCGATCCGCAGCCTGGTGCGAAGCGTGCGATCCGCATCCCCGAATATCGCGGTGGTGTGCTCCTCGGAATCACCCGCGTCAAAGGAAGCCAGCACATTGCTATCGAGCTCGGGGTACAGCAGGGTGGCATCGGCAGCCAGGGCCTGTTCGATCTCCAAAACCGGTGTGAGTTCATCGATGTCTAGGGCGACCTTTTCTGCCTGGTCTTCGGCCTCGTATCGAGAGGCAGCTATTGCCACTCCGATCGGCTGGCCCACGTATCGAAGGATTGGGTCGATCACCGGGGTGGAGCGCTGCTGTTGGCCTCCCAGAATCCACAAGACAGGCAGCTCTCCGGAAACAAGGGCGGCCAGTTGGTCGGGGCTGTACACCGTGCCCCGGTCGCAGCTCGCGGCGTCGAACCTGATGAGACGCCCGTGGGGCACCGGACTGCGAACGATGGCGGCATGAGCCATGTCCGGCAGCACGATGTCGTCGAGATAGCGTCCCGTCCCGCGCAAGAGATACTCGTCGTTGCGACGGGTCACTCGCTGGCCGACCAGTCGGGGCTTCATAGGTGTCGCGACACTAGCCAGCGTTAGCCCAGCCGATCAGCGGCGATTGCGCAGTCACAGGCCCAAGGGCGAGACTCGCAGGAGATGCCCGACACTCTGATCCGCAATATCAGCCATCTCGTCACCTTCGACGCCAACGACCGCGAGCTGGAGGGCGCAGACCTGTTGATGTCAGGGTCGCGTATTGCCGCGGTGGGCTACGACCTTGAGGTCGACGACTCCGTCGAGGTCATCGATGGCCGCGGCCTCCTCGTGCTCCCCGGGCTGATCAACGGGCACCAGCATCTCTACCAGGTGGGGCTGCGCTCGTTCGTGGAGCTTGAGCGGACACCCATTCACCCCTGGCTGACCGCGCTCCACGTGAAGACGCTGTACCTATGGCGCCAAGGGCACTACACGCCGGCCTCAGTCGGCGCTGTCGCCCGGGCGGGCATGGTGGAGTCGCTGCTCGGAGGGGTCACGACCGTCGCCGACCAGCACTACGTGTTCGTGGAGGGCAACACCGAGCCCTTCATCGAGGAGATGATCCAAGGCGCCCTAGAGACCGGCATCCGGCTTCACGCCGGTCGAGGCTCCATGACCAAGGGCAAGCGGCACGGCGGTGTGGTCCCCGACATCGCATGCCAGAACATCGATGAGGTCTTGCGCCATTCTCAGGAGCTGTTGGATCGGTACCACGACCCCGATCCCCTTGCGCAGATCCGTATCGACCTGGCGCCCTGCGGCGTACACACCGACGAGCCGGAGATGTACCGGGAGTTCTCCGCGCTGGCGGCCGAATACCCAGAGGTCGGACTGCACACCCACCTATATGAGGTCATCGACACGGGGTTCTGCGAAGAAACCTATGGCATCACACCGTGGCAATACCTTGGAGAGAACGGCTGGCACCACGACAGGGTGTGGCTGGCCCACATGGTTGATCCCCCTCATGAGGAGATCCCCGAGTTTGCCGAGGCCGGAGTCGGCATTGTGCACCTGATCGCCCCAGATCTCCGCATGGGCTGGGGGCTGGCCCCCCTGCGGAAGTACCTCGATGCCGGATGCAAGGTCGGGTTCGGCACCACCGGGTCGGCCTCCAACGACGGCTGCAACCAGCTCGGCGATCTCCGCGTGGCCGCGCTAGCCCACCGGGATATGGATGTCTCACCGCAGAAGTGGCCCAGCGCCAGGGAGCTCCTGCACCTGGCCACTCGGGGCTCGGCCGCGTGTTTGGGCCGACACGAGCTGGGGGTGATCGAGCCGGGCAAGGCGGCCGACATCGCGGCGTGGGACATGACCACCGTCGACCGTGTAGGGGTCCACGACGCGGTCATAGGACTAGTGCTAGGCGGACTCTCAGACCGGGCCTCTTTGGTGATGGTGGGCGGTGAGATTGTCGTACGAGACGGTCGCTGCACCACGGTGGACGAAACGGCCATCGCCGACGCGGCCCGCGAGGCCTACCCGGTACGCCCTTCCTCGCACCGGCGCCGCGGCTGACCTTCCGACACTCTCAATCGACACCCGATTGGCAAGGGGGTAGTGTCGGATACTGTCAGATGCGCGCGTTGTCATACGACGGCGTCGCAAAAGGAGGGGGTATTTCCGTGAAACGGCGTTCTTCGATCTTGTTCAAGCTTCTTGCGCTGCTGATGGTGTTCGGCCTGGTAGCCGCAGCGTGCGGCAACGACGACGACTCCGAGGACGATGGCGCTCTCAAGGTTGCGCTGCTTCTTCCCGGCGTCCGAAACGACAACTCGTTCAGCCAAGCGGCCTACGAGGGTCTGCGCGACGCGGTGGCCGAAGACGGCAACGTCGAGACCGAGGTCCTCGAGGAGATAATCGATCCCACCGACTCGCTTCCGGCGCTGCGCGATTTCGCCAGCCAGGGCTTCGACCTGATCCTGGGGCACGGCATCGAGTACGTGGATCCGATTCAACAGCTCTACGACGAGTTCCCCGACGTCGCCTTCTCCATGACCGGCGGCATCTTGGTTCCCGGCTCGGTCACCTCGAGCAACGTGGTGGACTGGCTGTACAACGTTCAGGACATGGCCTATCCGAACGGGATTTTGGCTGCACAGGCAGTCATCGGCGACACCATCGGGATTGTCGGTGGTCCCGAGTTCGACTTCGTCAAGACCATGCACCAGTCGTTCCGCGACGCGGCCCTGTCGGTGAACCCCGATCTGAACTTCCTTGAGGGCTTTGCCGGATCGTTCGTCGATGTCCAAGCTGCCGCCGAGGTCAGCCAGCAGCTGATCGACCAGGGTGCCGACTTCATCTACTGCTCCGGAGATGGAATCTGCATCGGAGCGGCTCAGACCGCATCAGCAGCCGGTATCCCGATCTCCGTCGGTTTCGGCTCCCAAGAGCAGACCGCACCCGATGTCTATCTGGCGGCCACCGTCATCCGGATGAAGGATCTGTACCTGTCGTTCTTCGACCAGGTCCGCACCGGGACGTTCGGCACACCCGACGGCGAGGTGCATGCGGTGGGTGAAGAGGGATACGCCTTCTATCCGGGCGGTATCTTCAACGCTCAGGTAGAGGTCTTGCCGGTCAACATGGCAGCAACGGTGGACACCGCAGTGGGGCTCGACGAGCTGCAAGCCGCTCTCGACGAACTGGTCGCCTCCATCGAAGCCGGCGAGTTCTCGATCCCGTTCCCCGGCTAGACACTCGTTGACCTCCGAACCAGGCGCGGACCCGGCCACCGGCACGCCCCTCTCGGTAAGGGGCGTCTCCCGGCGGTTCGGGTCTGTCCAGGCGCTGGCCAACGTGGAATTCACACTGGAAGCCGGTGAGATTCACGCGCTCGTAGGTGAGAACGGAGCGGGCAAGTCCACCCTGGCCAAAATCGTCGCCGGATCGATCCGGTCTGATTCCGGTTCAATGAGCCTGTTCGGCCAGCCCTACCGGCCAACCTCCCGCCGGGAAGGCGCCGCCGCGGGCGTTGCCCACGTCCGGCAGCAGCTTTCGCTGGTACGAGGGCTCACCGTCGCCCAGAACCTCCAACTCGGACGACCGGGGGCACCCGCAATCTTCAACGCCGCCTCGGCCCGGGCTGAGGTGGAGCGGTGGTCTGACGAGTTCTCCCTCAGCGTTCCGGCCGAGACCCTGGTAGACGACATGCCGTTGGCGGTGCGGCAGCAGGCCGAGATTCTCATCGCGGTGGCATGGGGAGCGCGGTTGCTGATTCTCGACGAGCCCAGCTCGGCACTGGGACCTCTCGAGACCAGGGCCCTCATCGCGCTGTGCCACCGCCTCCGATCTGAAGGCACCCCTATTCTCTACATCTCCCACCGACTGCCCGAGCTGGCCGAGTTGGCCGACCGGCTCACGGTTCTCCGGTCCGGTCGGGTCATTGTCGAAGGGGCCGATGTGAGGGCCGCCGACCTGCGCGAGGTCGCCACGCTGATGATCGGGGACGTCTCTCTCCTCGAGGTGAATCGGCCTGAAATCGAGCGGGGCACATCTCGATTGACGGTAAACGACCTCTCCGTTTCATCAACGCAAGAGATCGGTTGCCACGGTCTCAATTTCGAGGTGGCCGGTGGAGAGATTCTCGGTGTTGTCGGCATCGCCGGAAATGGCCAGGACTCGCTGGCCAAAGCCCTCACCGGACAAGCAAAACTGGCCAGCGGTCACGTCGTGGTCGATGGCGAGGACATCTCCGGCTCGGCTCGCCAGGCGATCGCCGCCGGCGTCGCCCACCTGCACGAAGACCGCTCCACCGGGCTGGCCGCCGCTTTCTCGGTGGCCGATAACGCCACCGCCCGCCATGTGAGGAGCGGTCGCTTCACCCGTTTCGGCGTCAGGTTGGCCGACAAGATCGCCCGCCATGCCGGGGAATTGGTCGAACGGTTCCAGGTCCGCCCTCCTGATCCTGCGGCAAGGGCGAGCTCGCTGTCGGGAGGGAATCAACAGAAGTTGATGGCCGCTCGGGAGCTTGAGAAAAACCCCACGGTTCTGGTGGCCCATGGCCCCACCAAGGGGCTCGATCCCGAGGCCGCCAAGGCCATGCGCGATCGCTGCTTCGCAGCCGCCCAGGCGGGTGGCGCCGTTGTGGTGATCTCGGCCGATCTTGACGAGGTGTCCGACCTGGCCCACCGGGTGGTCGTGCTCTACCGCGGGCGAGTGACCGATGCGTTCCCCATCGAGGACATGACATCTGAGCGACTGGGGGCGGCCATGGCCGGTTTGACCGAAACCATGGGGGCCACCAGTGGCTGACACCTTCCTCGGTGGCGACGTAGGCGACGCACCGCCTGAACCCCTCGAAGACGAGGGGCGCAGGCTCACCACGTCGCTGTCGACAAGCTGCCTCGCCGTCCTCATTGCCGTTGTCCTCGGCGGGCTGATCATGCTCATGTCCGGTGAGAACCCGCTGACCGCCTACACCGCCATGGTCGACGGCGCGTTCGGGTCGAAATTCGCCCTCGGAGAGACCCTCTCCCGGGCCGCACCGCTGGCCATCGTCGGGTATGGAACCGCGGTGGCGCTTCGCGCCGGTTTGATCACCATTGGCGCCCAAGGTCAGGTTGTGGCCGGCGCCATCGGTGCCCTGGTGACCGCCCAGTTCTTCGAGAGCGCACCTTCGGCTGTTGCCATTCCGGCTGCCGCCCTCGGTGGAGCCCTCTTCGGCATGGCGTGGGTGTTGATCCCCGCCCTGTTGCGGGCCCACTTCAGTGTCAACGAGATCCTCTCCACCCTGCTGTTCACCGAATTCGCCGCCCTGCTCATCGAATACCTCCTGAACAACCCGCTTAAGCCTCCGACCGCCATCACGCCACAGTCGGACCCCTACCCCGACAACGGCATTCTCGGACTGGTGATCGATGGAACCCGCTTCCATGTCGGGGTGTTCGTCGCCGTGGCCATTGGACTGCTCTTCGTGTGGTGGGTTCGCTCTGATCGGGGGTTCAGCTACGACCTTTACGGCGAGAACCCGAACCTGGCCCAGAGTCTGGGCATCTCCGGCAACCGCGTCATTGTCAACTCGCTTCTCATCTCCGGGGCCACCGCCGGTCTCGTCGGATGGATACAGGCCGCAGGACTGCTCCAGCGGGTCTACGTGGAGATCGCATCCGACATCGGCTTCTTCGGCCTGGTCGTCGCCTTCCTCGGGGGCGCCACCCCGGGCGGTGTGCTGGTGGCCGCGCTGTTGTTCGGCGCCCTCCAGAGCGGCGGCTTGGCCATGCAGTCCTCGGAGGGCATCCCGGCCTCGCTCTCCGACATCATTCAGGCGCTTCTACTGCTCGGGTTCTCCATCCGCTATGCGCCCCAGATCATCCGCCTCACCCGCGGGGTCATGGCCAACTTCACCCTCATCGGGAAGAGACGGAAATGAGCCAGCTTCTCGAAGCCACGTTCTGGAGCGCCACAGTGGCCGGCGGGCTGCGCTTGGCCACCCCGTTGATCTACGCATCGATCGGCGAGACGTTCGCCCAGCGAGCGGGGGTGCTGAATCTGGGACTCGAGGGCTACATGATCATCGGCGCCTTGACCTCCCTGTATGTGGCCGATCCGACCGTGGCTCCGCTCGGTTTTCTGGTGGGGGGCCTGGCCGGAATGGCGTTGGCCGCCTTGATGGTCTTGCTCTCAATTCGCCTCTTTGCCAACCAAGTTGTGGTCGGTTTCGGGCTGACAATCCTGGGCATCGGCACCACGGGGTACATCTTCCACGTCACCACCGATGTCGGCGGACGAGACCGCCAAGTCTCCCTGCCCTCGGAAATCGACATCCCGCTTCTGTCCGACATCCCGTGGCTAGGCGATGCCGTCTTCGGCCACAGCTGGTACACGTGGTTGTCGTTGGCGTTGGTTCTATTGGCCGGATTCGTGGCCTCGCGAACCATCTTCGGGCTCGAGGTCAAAGCTGTTGGGGAGGATCCCGACGCCGCTGCCGCCAAGGGCGTCGACGTTTTGCGAATTCGCACCCAGGCCACGCTGATCTCCGGATTCCTCGGCGGACTGGGCGGCGCTGCTCTGATGCTGGGCAGCGTGGGACGGTTCCAGCCCTACCTCACCGCCAACCGCGGGTTCATCGCTCTGATCGTGATCATCATGGCCAGTTGGAGCATCTGGGGGGCCGCGGTGGGCGCATTCGTCTTCGGGTTCTTCGAGGCCCTGGGCTTCAACCTCAACAACGTGTTCGTGGACGTGCCCATTGAAGGCCTCAACGCCATTCCGTTCTTCGTGGCCCTTGTGATTCTCACGGTGAGCGCCCGTTGGGCCCGCATGCCCCGAGGGCTGGGAGAGAACTACGTCCCCACGGTTTGATCTAGCAGCGCCCTGAGCGCCTGCTTGTCGGCGCTTGAGCAGAAGGCGGCGTCGATGGCTCGGTGCTGGGCAGCGACGAGATCGCCCAGACTCCAACCCAGGTGGTCGGCGGCCAGCTGAATCTCACTGCACAGCGAGATTCCCAGTGTCTCGGGGTCGTCGGTGTTGATGGTGAAGCGCACCCCCGCGTCGGCCAGATCTCTGATCGGATGTTCGTCCAGGCTGGAGTACAACAGGGTGCAGTTGGACGTCAGGCAGACATTCAGGGTGATGTCCCTCTTGAGGACCATGGCCAACACCTCGGGGTCCTCGATGCAGCGAACCCCGTGATCGACGCGGCTCACGCCTAGCAGTTCGACGGCATCGCGAACGCCTTCGGCCCCCGAAGACTCGCCAGCGTGGGCGGTGCGCCCCAGCCCGATTCGGGCCGCGTAGTCATAGGCGGGAGCAAATCGAGGACCGGTGCGCCCAGCGGCCTCTTCGTTGCCGTCGATGGAGAGCCCGACGATTCGAGGCAGTCCTGCTCCCGAGATCCACTCCACCAGCTGTCGGGCTTCTTGTTCGGATTGCTGGCGGAGTATCGACGGCAGCAAGCGGAAATCACCCAGTCCGTCGACCTTGGCCCGATCGAGTCCTCGAGCACAGGCCGTGAAGAGCTCGCCAGTGGTCAGCCCCGACCAGTGGGTCGGGTTCACGATGACCTCCGCGTACACGATGCCCTGGTCATGGGCGTAGGAGGCGAAGTCGTAGGCCACCTGCTCGGCGGTGGGTTCGTCGCGGACGAGGCCGCACACCCAGTCGAGGGTTTCTAAGAAGTCGGCCAGGTTGTCCACCTCGAAGAGGCGGTCTACCGGTCGGGGCGGCTCCTCCCCGGCAATGGCAGCCAACTCGGCCACCCGTGCGGGGCGGAACGTGCCCTCCAGGTGGATGTGCAGCTCGATCTTGGGTACGGCTCTGATTTGCTCTGAGCTGGGTACCGTCATGTGTAGATGCCGGGGGGAGGATCCCAACCGGTGAGGACGTGGCGGCCGATCTCGGCGTGCTTCCACTCCACCGGATCGTGCAGCGAGAGCGTGCGGACGTTTCTCCACCATCGGTCGAATCCCAGAGGACGCCGCACCGAGCGGGTGCCCATGAGCCCGAAGATGCCCTGCGCCGCGGCCAATCCGGCCCGGTCGGCGGCCGAGCGGGCGGCATAAATCGGGATGGCCAGATCGGTGCGGCTTATCTCCCCCCTCTCGAAGGCGTCAATCAGGCTCCCGCAGCGCATGGTCAGCTCATGGGCGGCGGCTAAGTCGGCTACCAACTCCCCCGTCGTCCTCTGCACCATGGGATCGTCGGCCGCGTTGTCCACCTCGGCTGAGGGCCATGGGCGGCTGTGCTCGTTTACGAACGGCACCGCGGCTTGTAGGGCACCGATGCCGATGCCCACATTCACCGCCGCGAAGCCGGCCTCAAACCGGACACCCGAATGGGGCAGCGGTGCCCTACCGGGGATGCTGGCATTCCACTCCGCACCCACATGGACGTTCTCAAAGCTGATGGACCCCGAATCGGTGGCCCGCTGACCGAGCGTGTCCCAATCGCGATGGACCGTCATTCCCGGCGTGTCCTTGGCTACCAAGTTCAACTGGAGCGCGAAGAACGGGTTCTCGGGGGTGAATCGTTCGGGGTTGACGCCCCATACCGCCACGTAGTCGGCCTCGGCGGACCCGGTGGTGTAGATCTTCTGGCCGTTGATCACATGGCTGCCGTCTTCTTGCTCAAGCGCCACCGTGGTGAACGGATCGGCCACTGTGCGCCCGGCCTCGGCCACAGCCAGGCCCAGCATGGCGTTGTCTTCGAGGATCAGTGCCGCGAGGCGGGGCTTCAGATCGTCGGAGCAGTAGCTGAAGATCTCCCGCACCAGCTCGTCGTGCACCTTGTAGACCTGGGCTACCGATGAGTCGGCTGCCGCCAGTCGAACTTGGGCATGCAGGCTGGCAGTGTGCGATGCCCCGATGCCGCCGAATTCCGCCGGCACGGCCAGCCCCAGGAATCCGCAGCCCTTGAGGGCCTCGACAGCTCGGGTGGGGTACCGGCCCTCATCGTCGTGCTCGGGAGCCAGCGGCGCCACCACGTCGGCGATCACCTCGTCCAGTGTCTCCAGGGCCTGCTCCTCGCGGTCGCCCAATACCGGTGGGGCAATCGCCGATCCCAACAACCGTGCCAATGTCATCGTTTCCTCCTCGGTTTCATTTCCACCATCGTTCCCTATCCGTTGTGAACGTGCTGAGGGCATCTACAGCACAACAGCACGGGTATGAACGACTGGGTGAAGGTGTCGATGAGACCCTTCTCGGTGAGGCCGTAGTCGGGAACACCGGCCAAACCAACGAAGGCCAGGATCATGTAGGGCGATGCAATCTCGCAACCCAGCGACGCCGCGGCACGGTTGGCCTCAATCGACTCGTCGTACACCTGCTCCCACGGCTGGTCGCTCATGATGCCCCCCAAGGGGAGCGGAACGGTGGCCAACACCTCGCCGTCGGCCACGCACACATAGCCGCCGCCGATCTGTTGGAGGGTGCGGGCCGCGTGGGCCAAATCTTCATCGCTGGTGCCCACCACCACCAGATTCTGGTTCTCGCAGTTGCTGGTGATGCCCAGAGCGCCGCGGGTGAGCCCGAACCCCCGCACGAACCCTGTCGCTCGGGTGTCGGTGCCATGGTGGCGGTCGACCACCGTGATCTTGGCGATGTCGATGGCAGGATCGGGGATTACGTTGCCGTCCACTACTGGGAGTTCTGCCTCGATGGCCTGCTTGAAGTAGCCGTCGTACATCTCCATGGCTCTAACCACGGCCACCTCGTCGGGTGCGGCGTCGGCTTCCACCCGGAACATGTCGGGCCCGAAGTCACCGGGCAGATGAACCGTGTTGCGTATCCAATCCGGCATGGAGTCGGGATTGTCAAAGACGGCCTCACCGTCTCGGCCGGCGACCTCTCCCCCCACGATGACCTGCGACGGCCGCACTTCGGCCAGATCGTCAAGGATCATCACGTCGGCCAGTCGGCTGGGGGTGATCGAGCCGAGCAGGTGATCGAGCCGGTAATGCTGCGCGGCGTTGAGCGAGGCCATCCGGTAGGCCTCTACAACCGGGACTCCCTCGGCAATAGCACTGCGCACGTGGTGGTCGATGTGCCCCTCGTCCCGGAGATCCTCCACGTGGCGGTCATCGGCGCAGAAACTCATATGGTCGAACCCTCCGGCCACTGCGCCCACATCCTCGAACACCAACGGCACGTTGTCGTTCATCGACCCCGACATCACCGTGATCATCACCCCGAGGCGAAGCCGGTCGATCACCTCGGCAGTGTTGAACGCGTTGTGATCGTCGCTGACCCCGCCGGCCAGGTAGGCCCACAGCGGCTCATCGGCGATTCGGGCGGTGTGGCCGGTGAGCCTTCGGCCCGCGGCGATAGCGGTGTGGGCCTTGCGGGCAGCGGATAGGTCCAGGTCGAACGGGTTGCTCTCGCCCAATGTGGCCACGTTGGGCGCGGTGAGACGCTCCAGCACGTCTTCTTCGGGCACCACCGCTCCGCCCAGCTCCAGGTCGGGCACCCGGGGAATCTTGTGGGATATCTGCTGGAAGATGCGCATCGGCGTGGCCGTGGAGGCCATGGCGTCCACGCCCCGTGTCCCGACCACGTTGGCCAGGCAATTGGGATCGGCCAACACGGTGGTGGTGCCCCGGGGCACCACCAGTCGGGCCAACTCCCCCGGGGTGAGCATGGTGTATTCGATGTGGAGATGGACGTCGATGAACGTCGGCGCCACAAACCGGCCCGACGCGTCGATTTCGACGGTGGCCTCCAGCCGCCCGGGGGGCGTCACCGCGGCGATGTGCTCCCCTACGATCAGAACGTCGCGCTCGATGAGCTCGCGATTGTGGAGCGCCAGCACAGTGCCGCCCCGAATGGCCAGGTCGGCCGGCTGGTCACCCCGGGCTGCGGCTTGAAGCCGCAGGATCTGCTCGGGGCTGGGAGCGAGGTCGGCGCCAATGAACATATTGCTCACCAAATTTCGATTTCGGGGACGACAGACAACCGGGTCACGACAACACGAGGTCGTCGACCAACTGCCCCAATGTCCCGTCCACGACTCCTATGTCGGTCACATGCGGTCCCGTCAGGCAGGCCAAGCTCATCAGCATGACCGAGAACAGCGGCTGGGTTAGCGGCCCGGGCGGCAAGCCGATGGCTTGGGCCGCGGCGCCGACTTCTTCTTGCAGTCGGGCCACGTCGGCGGCGGGCAATGGCGACAAGATCCCGGCCACGGGGAGTTCGAGGATCGAGACCACCTCGCCGCTCTGCGCCACCGCCACTCCCCCTCCGGTGGCGATCACCGCGTTGGCCGCCACCGCCATGTCGGAGGGGTCTCGGCCGAACACCGACAGATTGTGGGTGTCGTGGCTGAGCGTGGTGGCGACCGCACCGGTCCAGTGGCCCCAGCCGCCGAGCAGCCCCGCTACCGGCGTGGCCGGAATCCGTCCGTGGCGGTGCACAACCACGTTCAGCAAGTACCCGTCGGGAATGGCGACCACCCCGCCGGCTACATCCACTTCGGCCTCGCCCCATTCCGTCATCACCACGCCCTCTACAACCTTCATGCGGTGGCGTCCGTCGGGGACGCCGGGCAGGCGGAACACGAAGTCGTCGGCCGTCATCGTCGGAAGCCTGATCGTGTCGAGCGGCGGATTCGACGGCGCCTCAGCGACGGGTTCGAGCATCGCTCCCTTGTGGGCCACCCGACGACCGTCGAAGAACACATCGTCTACCGCGACCTCCTCCAACGACGACAGCACCACTATGTCGGCCCGGCGCCCAGCGGCCACCATGCCGAGGTCGGTGCGCTGGAGGCGATAGGCCGCGTTGTAGGTGGCAATTCTCATTGCTCTCACCGGTGCCAGGCCGTAGCGGATCAAGCGGCGCAGGAGATCGTCGATACCGCCTTCTTCCAGCAGCGTTGCGGCGAACAAATCGTCGGTGGCGGCGATGAGGTGGGTGGGAAACTCCGGCAGTTTGGCCAGCTCCTCCACCAGGAGCGGCAGCACGAAGTCGAAGGCCCCTCGCAGCTCGACGGTCATGCCGGCCCGAAGCTTCTCCATGGCGTCCACGTGCGCGAAAACCTCGTGGTCGGAGAAGATGCCCGCGCTGAGATAGGCCTGAAGGGCCGGCCCGGTCAGGCCGGCGGCGTGCCCGCTGACCAACTTGCCGCTCTCATGGCCGGCAGCCACGATGCCCACCATGCGGGCGTCGCGGGTAAGTACTCCGCCCATGTCCATGACCTCGGCCAAGCCGCCCACTTCGTCCCAAGAGAGCATCTCGGCGATATCGGCCGCGTGCAGGTCGTGGCCCGATAGCTCCAAGCCGGGAAGGGGCGGAACGCACGAGGGGGCTTGCACCACAAACCGAACGGGCAGCCCTCGGCTGGCGTCGACGGCGTAGCGGACTCCCTCAACCCCGGCAATGTTGGCCAGCTCATGGGGGTCGATGAACACGGTGGTGGTGCCGCGGGGACAGATGGCGGCGGCGTATTGACCGGGTGTGAGCATGGAGCTCTCGAAGTGCACGTGCATGTCGATGAATCCGGGGGCGATGTACCGGCCGGTGCAGTCAAACGAGTCGGCAGTGTCGGTGCGCGATCCCGCTGGGTGGATGCTGGCGACTACCGGACCGATGATTCCGACATCGGCTTGGTGCAGCTCTCCGGTTCCAACGTCGACCACAGTGCCGCCCGCCAGGATCAGGTCGAAGGGTTCGTTGCCGAGCGCGGCCCCCACCGCTCGTGCCCGGGTCTCCTCCTCAAGGTGGCTGTTCATAACCAGAAGCTAGCCTCTGGTCACTGTCGCAGGCTTTGGAATGGGCAGCAATCGACCACAGGCAAACTCGGGGTATAGGAACCACTACCGTGACCCGCAGATGCGGCTCTGAAAGGCAGGCACGGTGACCAATTTCTTGTTGCGCGGCGGAACGGTGCTCCCGATGGAGGGCGCCAAAACGGTCTTCGATCCGGGCTCAGTGCTGGTGATCGACGGCAAGATCGAGTTGGTGGGCCGAGTGGACGATGTCGATCAGCACCCCGCGGCCTCAGATGTCGAGACAGTCGACGCCACCGGGCACGCGGTGGTCCCGGGCTTTCACAACTGCCATCTGCATTCGGGCCTGCTGCGAGGCACCGCGGAATCTCTGGCCCTGTGGGAGTGGCTGGAAGACCACATCGATCCGGCGCACCGGGCGCTCACGCCCGAGATAGCCGAGGCGGCCTCGTGGATGGCCTACACCGAAGGGCTGCGGGGCGGCACCATCTCGGTGCTGGACATGTGGCGGCACATGGAGGGCTCGGCCCGGGCCGCCGACGCGATCGGCATCCGGGCCACGTTGGCCCCCTACACCGCCGATCTGTACGACTACTTCGAGACCCTGGAGACCAACCGGCGGCTGCTGGAGACCCACCGGGTGGCCGCCGACGGCCGGGTGCGCACCTGGGTGGGCCTGGAGCACATCTTCTACTGCTCGCCCGACATGTTCCGGGGAGCGGCCGAGCTGGCCGAAGAGTTCGACACCGGCATCCACACCCATTCCTCGGAGTCGATCTGGGAAGTGCAGGAGTGCCTGCGCCAGTTCGGCCGCCGTCCCATCGAGGAGTTCTACAACCGGGGGATTCTGGGACCCCAGACCGTGATCGCCCACGGGGTGTGGCTCGACGACCGGGAGGTGCAGCTGATGGTGCAAACCGGCACCAGCGTTACCCACTGCCCTTGCTCCAACATGAAGCTGTCGTCGGGCCCGGCACGGATCGGCTTTTATCGCCAGCAGGGCATGACGGTGGCCTTGGGTACCGACGGAGAGAAGGAGAACAACAACCTCGACATGCTCGAGGAGATGAAGTTCGCGTCGCTACTACAGAAGGTGAGCACCCTCGATCCCACCACCGGCGATCCCTGGGACATCCTCGACATGGCCACGCTGTCGGGCGCTCGGGCACTCGGCCTCGACGACGTGACCGGCTCCCTGGAATCCGGCAAGGACGCCGACATCGTCACCGTCGCCCTGGGCGGGCTGCACTTCGTGCCGGTCATGCACGGCGACGACTTCAACATCGCCGCCCATCTGGTATTCACCGCGTCATCCCACGACGTGGCCAACGTCTGGGTGCAGGGACGACAGCTAGTGGCCGACGGCGACGTGACCTCAGTGGATGTCCGAGAGGTCGCCGAGCAGGCCCAGGCCGCGGCCGAGGAGCTGTTCGAGCGTCGCCGCCAGCTTCAAGGCGCCACCCCGAGCCCCGCCACAACGCTGGGAAAGAACGCCTAAGTCGGGAAAGGCCGGTGACCCCAAAAGCTCGGGCGGGAGATCTGGTAGGTGCCGGCATGGTCTGGGTCCTCGACCCGTAGCCCACCCCATCCGAACTCGACCATCATCGAGTCGGGCGCTTGGCAATAGAAAGAGATCATCTCGTCGTTGGTGTGACGTCCCAAGCACATGCGGACAGGGACTCCCTGGTCGAGGCAGCGGTCTTGCGCCATGCCGACATCATCGATGGTCGCCGCTTCGACCATGATGTGCCCAAGCGGATGGGTCCGAGGCAGACCGGCGCTGAATCCCAGCGTGTGGTGACGCGGGTTGCAGCCCAAAAACGCCATCGATATCGCACCGACATGCCAGGTGTTCCGCAGGTGGAAGCCGAGCACGTCTCGGTAGAAGTTCAGGACCGGCTCGAGTTCATCGACCTTCAAAACGGCGTGTCCGAAGCCCATGTCTCCGGTCACGAAGCTCGAAACAAGGGGTGTCACCACTGGAATGTCGTTGCGAATGGGGCCGTGGTAGAGCTCCAGCGGCGTGCCGGCGGGATCTTCGAATGAGACGTAGCCGGTCACGAGACGGGCGGCGGCCTCTTCGTCGGAGCCTGCTCTCACGTCGACACCCGCCCGCTCGAGGCGAGAGACCTGGGCGTGCAAGTCAGTGTCGTCGATGACTTCGAACCCGATGGCGTCGACTCCCGCGGTGTCAGCTTCGGCGACGACCAGGCGGTAGGGGTAGTTGTCCCATCGGAAATAGGCCGCGGTCGCGTCGGGGCCGGGTGTGGGCATGAAGCCGAGCACGTCGGTAGCGAACCTGCGCCACTCGTCCAGGTGTGGACTGGCGAGCCGGACGTACCCAAGGGACAGGACAGCGCTCTTTCGTGTGCTCATAGGGTGGTCTCCGACTCATCGCGGGTGAGGAACTCGATCACGACCCGCTCAAACTCGTCCTTGCGTTCAATCATCGTCCAGTGCCCACAGTCCGGGAAGATGTGAACTTCGCAGTCGCGAATCAGGCGCATTGCGGGGATCAACCCGTCAGGGGGCGTGACCCGGTCGTCTCGCCCCCAGGTGACCAGCGTCGGCGCCTGGATCCCGCGCAGCGTCACGAACTCGTTGGTGTTGTCGAGCATGACGTCGCGTAGAAACGACAGCATTTCCCGGCTGTAGATCTGGCGGATACCGGCGAGCGCCTCGGGCTCGGTTGCTGCCTCCCAGCGACGGTCGATCATCTCCTCGGTGAGGGTGGCGGTGTCGAAAACCATCGATCGCATCCAGGCGATGAGCAGTTCGCGGGTGGGGTTCTCAACGAAGTCGACGAGCCGACTGATGCCTTCCGACGGCAACGGGCTGAACAGCGGAAGTCCGACCCCGCCGATGGTCGCCAGCCGCCGCACCTGGTTGGGGCGAGCCGCCGCCACCTGAGAAGCGAACTTTCCCCCCAGTGAATTGCCGAGCAGCGAGAACGAATCCAGGCCGAGCCCGTCAACGAAGGCAGCAACGGCCTCGGCCCCGTGAAGTACAAGATTGGTGGGCGGGGTGTAGCTGCGACCGAAGCCCGGCAGATCCAGCACCAGGCAACGGAAGTGGGGAGCGAACGCCGCGAGGTTCTCGCCGAAGTTGGCCCAGCCGGTAGCCCCCGGGCCAGAGCCGTGCAGCATGACCAACGGCGGACCATGGCCCACCTCGTGAAAGTGCAGGACACCGTGCTCGGTGCGTAGCGTTCGGCTGGTGTCCTCTTCGGTGAAGGGTGGCGTCGTTGCGTTCATGGACTGAGAACCTCTGCGCTCAGATGGTGACCGCTGATGGACCGGTGGGCGGCAGGCCCATCAGGACCCCTCCGGCGAGGTCGAGCAGCGGGCCTCGGAGGAAAATGCCGTGATGGAGCCCGGCGTGCATGCCCCGCCAGAATCGCTGCACCGGCTTGTCGAGACGGATCGCGTTCCCACCGCAGATGTCATAAACGGTGTTGGCTGCCTCCGCCGCCCGCCACGCCGCGCGGACCTGATCACGCCGAAGCGCAACCCGCTGGTCGATCCCAATCGTGTGGCCGGCTCGAACCGCGTCGTATGCCTCGCCGATGTTGTGGACCAACTGAATGCGAGCGCTGGCGATTTCGGCGGCCGCCTCGCCGAGCACCCGCCGAGAATGGGGGTCGTCGGCCTGCACGACCCCGAGGTTGGAGACCCGCCCTGCCTGGTATTCAATGCCCCGCTGGAGTACGCCTTCGGCGATTCCGATCAGCCCTGCTGCCACCCCACCGGGAAACACGGCTGACCACGGCACGTTGAACAGGGGATCGCCGCTGCGGACCGACTCCTTGGCGGCGCGACCGTCGAGGAGCTTGCGCACATCGAGTGTGCGATAGTCGGGCACGAACTTGCCATCGACGATGATGTCTTTGCTCCCGGTCCCTTCGAGTCCAATCGTGTTCCACGAATCCTCGACGATTTCGTAGTCGGCGCGAGGCAACATGACGTGGAGACTGCCGATGGGCGGATCGTCCGGTCCGGCGGAGGCCGCCTTGACCATCGCACCCAGCACGATCCAGTCGCAGAGATCGGTGCCGGAGGAGAACGACCAGCGGCCATTGACGATGAAGCCGCCGTCGGTCGGCGTTGCGACTCCCGAGGGTGCGTACGGCGATGCAACCCATGTGTCGGGGTCGTCACCCCAGACCTCCTCTTGCAACCGAGTGTCATTGAGGGCCAGCTCCCAGGGGTGAACGCCGACCACACCAGCGGTCCAGCCCGCCGAGGGGCAGTAGTTCCCGATGTCCATCACGGCGTTGAGGAAGTCGCGGGGATCGGCCTCCAGGCCTCCGAAGTCCCGCGGCTGCAACATCCGAACGACTCCGGTCTCCTTCAGCAACTTGCCCGTGTCGTCGGGAAGCCGTCCGAGTGCATCGGCGTGGCTCGAGTGGTCGGCCAGGTAGGGCCCGAGCTCGGCGATCTGTTCGATGGTGGGATGGGCCATGCGTGTGTGTCCTCCGGATAGCACTATGGCTCAAGGGGCGGTCAGTAGCGTCACGCAGGCGTCGATGAGAATAAGCTAGTAGCTAATCACGACCTCTACTGCGACGGGACGCAGCCCTGCATGAAAGTGATCAATAAAGCCCAGGGAACGATCGATGCTGGCGACCGGGTCGAGGTTCTTCCGATGTCTCAGCACACGGGTGCGGAGATTCACGGCGTCGATCTCCGCGAACCGATGGATGACTCCACAATTAGCGCCATCCGCGCCGCTCTCCTGCGGTGGAAGGTCGTGTTCTTCCGGGACCAGGAACTCACCCGAGACGAGCACGTGGCGTTTGGCCGCGGCTTCGGATCAGTGATCTCTGGCCATCCGACGCTGGCACCGCGGTTCCCGGAGCATCCGGAAATCGTGATGATCGAAAAGGAACACCACCGCGACGACCCAGACGCCAACGAGATCGAGCACCGCTGGCACAACGACCTGTCGTACACGGCCGCGCCGCCGATGGGGTCGATTCTTCGCGCAATTTCCGTGCCGCCGTTCGGTGCCGATACCGAATGGACGAATCTCGCGGCGGCGTACGCGACCCTGTCTGCCCCCATCCGTGAGCTCATCGACGGGCTTACCGCGGTCCACCACAACGTCTTGCACGTCGTGAAGGGGGAACCGAACAAACTCGCCCGCGAGTTCATGGCCACTCCTCTCCGAGCCCGGCACCCCGTGGTGACCGTGCACCCCGAAACTGGCGAGCGCCAGCTGTACGTGAACCCCGACTACACAAGCCACATAGTCGAGCTCTCACGCCAGGAGAGCGGCCATCTGCTCGAAATGCTCAACGAACACTTGTGCAGCCGAGAGTTCACGGTTCGGTTCCGTTGGCGACCAGGCAGCATCGCATTCTGGGACAACCGGGCTACGGCCCACATTGCGCCGGCGGACGTGGTGCCGGGCTATCGGCGCGTCATGGAGCGCATCACGCTCGACGGTGCTTCGTTCGTCGGCCCGACCGGCTTCGAGTCGGTGACGGTGGACGAGTCAGGTGCTCCCGTGGTCGGCACCCGGAGCCCGTGAGCAACCCGGAGTACACAATCACACGAGCATGAACGACAACCATCGGGACCAGCCGCAGCCCTTCGGCGGCCACATTGCCCGTCTGGCCGGCGATTCGACCCCATGGTGGCCCGAACCGGTTCGGCCCGCTCAGGGCAACCCCAACATCATTGTCGTCCTACTTGACGATCTCGGCTTCTCCGACATCAGCCCCTACGGCTCGGAGATCTCCACCCCTACCCTCGACCGCCTCAGCGCCGGGGGCCTGCGCTTCACCAACTATCACACCGCCCCGCTGTGCTCACCGTCTCGTGCGTCCATCCACACCGGGATGAACCCGCACCGGGCCGGGTTCGCCGGAGTCGCCAACTTCGACCCGGGCTTTCCGGGTTGGACGATGGAGATCGATCCCTCGATCGACACGCTCCCCCACCTGCTTCGCAACGCGGGGTACGCCACCTTCGCCGTCGGCAAGTGGCACTTGACTCGCGACGGGGCGATGCACGACGGCGCTCCCCGCAATTCGTGGCCGCTACAGGTCGGCTACGACCGGTTCTACGGCGTGCTGGAGGGCTGGACCAACATGCACCATCCCCATCGGCTCGTGCGCGACAACTCACCGGTGGCGGTCGACACGTACCCCGACGGCTACTACTTCACCGACGACATCACCGATGAGGCGATCTCCTATCTCAAATCGCTGCGATCCCACGACTCGACCCGCCCTTACTTCCTGTACCTGGCCCACGGGGCGGTCCACGGACCGCTCCAGGCCAAGGCGAACGACATCGCCACGCATCGGGGCCGTTACCAGCAGGGGTGGGATGAGGTCCGAGCACGCCGATTCGCAAATCAGATCGAGCTGGGCTTGTTCGACAAGGGCACGGCGCTACCGCCGCGCAACCACGAGCCTGGCTACGAGGTTGAGGCTTGGGCCACCCTCCCCGCTGAGGCTCAGGACAGGTACGCGAGGTACATGGAGGTCTACGCCGCGATGGTCGACAACGTCGACCAGAACCTCGCCCGCCTATTGGCTGCAGTCGAAGCGCTGGGCGACCTGGACAACACGGTCGTCTTGTTCACCTCCGACAACGGCGCGACCCGAGAGGGCGGGGCGCAGGGAACGCGGAGCTACTACCGCCAGTTCGGAAACCCAGCAGGGTTTGGACGCGACTTCGACGTCGAGCGCGATCCCGATCTCATCGGCGGTCCTCAAGCGATGGTGCACTACCCCCGCGGATGGGGGATGGCGTCTAACACGCCGTTTCGGCTCTACAAGTCCTGTACCCACGCTGGCGGCGTGCGGGTGCCCATGATCGTTTCGTGGCCAAAGGGCATCGGACTCGACCGCGCCGGCACGATCCATCACCAGTACCAGTACGTCACCGACCTCCTCCCGACAATCCTCGAACTCGCTCAGGTCGAGACGCCAAAGGACCTCGACGGCGCCAGCTTCGCCTCCGCCATCACCCATGGAGCCACCGAAAGCACCCACCTGGAGCAATACTCGGAGTGCTTCGGCAATCGAAGCTTCTACCGCAATGGATGGAAACTCGTCACGCTCCACCAGCGTGGGGCCGCGTATGACGACACAGAGTGGGAGCTCTACAACATCACCACCGACCCCACCGAGGTCAACGACGTCGCCGCCCAGCACCCAGAAGTCGTCGCGGAACTCGCCGATGCCTGGGAACGCACCGCCTGGAACAACCAGGTGTTCCCGCTCGACGACGGCCTCGGGCTTCTCCAAGTGTTGCGCCGACCCGATGAAGCCTCGCTCAACGAACCCGTCCGTCTCCTGGCGGGCACACCGTCACTCGAGCGCTACCGGTCCCAGAAGCTCGTCGCACTCCGGGACTTCGACATCGAGATCGACATCGTGCACCAAGACGCCGACGGTGTCCTCGTCGCCCACGGTGACCAGGGAGGCGGATACGTGGTGTACATCGAGCATGGCACCGTGCATTTTGGATATAACGAGTACGGCATCGAAAAGATCGTCGCGGCGAACCTCTTGGACCCGGGCCGGCACCAGATCCACATCGCGGCTCGTTGTGGCGAGCCCTACACCTGGAATTTCACGATAAGCGTGGACGGCCGCCCGCAGGCAACCCTCGACGGAGTAGAGATGCTGATGGGCTTTGCTCCATTCCAAGGCATCGACGTCGGCATCGATCGCCGCTCCCCTGTCCTGTGGTCGACGTTTGAGACCCACGGCGCCTTCGCCTACCCCGGCGTCATCGAAGCGGTTACCTATCTACCCGGCCCCCCGGCACCCTACGACCCGGCCGAACTCATACAGCTGATGCGTAGCGCAGGAAGACGAACGGAATAGCAGTGAGGCTGGTTTCCTAGCCCCCGGTCGGAGTGAAGGTAAGGGGCATGGACTTGGGCGCCCGGGTGAATACCCCCTCGGGGGTGGGCGGCATGCCATCGAACTCGACGTCGTCCATGGCGTCGAGCAGTTGGTTGGTGGCGATGTCTACCTCTGTTTTGGCCAGCATCGCTCCGATGCAGAAATGCCGCCCCAGGCAGAAGCCGGTGTGATTGGCCGCCCCGGAGAACGCCTTGGACACGTCTAGGTCTTCGCGGAAGATGTTGAAGGTGTCGGGATCGGCGTAGTGGCGGGGGTCGCGGTTGGCCCCGGCGATGAGGCAAGTCACCGTGGAGCCGGCCGGGATGGTCACGCCGTGCATTTCCACGTCGGTCTCGGGCTGACGCATGATCATCTGCACCGGTGGTGAGTGCCTCAGCGTCTCGGCGAAGGCGTTGTCGATGAGGCTGCGATCTTCACGAACGGCCTGGAGCTGATCGGGATTGGCGATCAGATTCATCATCATGTTGGCCATGGCCTTGTCGGTGGTCTCTCCCCCGGCTACCAACAGCAGCGACACGAACGCCTTGATCTCCAGGTCGGTCATCTGCTCACCGTCGATGACGGCGGTACACAGGGTGCTGAGCAGATCGTCGCCGGGGTTGGCCCGCCGCTCGGCGATGATCGGCATCATGTAGGCCTCAAGCTCTTCTTTGGTCTGGAGCCCTTGAGCCATGACCTCCTCGTCGCCGGTGAGGTTGCTGAGGAACATCATGATCGAGTGGTACCACTTCTGGAACCGCTCGTGATCCGACTTGTCCAAGCCCAGCATGTCGACGATTACGTTGATCGGGAAGCGGATGGAGAACTGGTCGACCAGGTCGACCTTGCCGTCGTGGCGGAAGCCGTCGATGAGGTCGCGGGCGTTGGCCTCGATGACCGGGACGAACTTGGCGGTGAGCTCGCTGCCCCGGAACGCCGGCGCAATCAGGTTCCGGTGGGCTGAGTGGTCGCGCCCCTCCATCTGGAGGATGGTCCGGCCGTGGACGGGCTCAAGCTGCCACTCGTAGTTCTTGGAGGTGAACGCCTTGTCCTTGAAGGCCCGCTCCACATCGTCATAGCGCGAGATGAGCCACGCTTCGGTGGCCTCGTGGTACACCACCGGGTATTCCTCCCGCATGACCTCAAGCACGGCATTGGGATCCTCAAAAAACTCCGGCGACAAGATGTCGGGTTCGATTGCGGTCATTGTCTCCCCCTTTTGACCCAGTTATCTGCTGGGCGCGCCCTCAGGATAGTGCCGGCATTCAGGGCGAGGGGCACCCAGTCGGATCGGGCAAATCGCTCACTGGCTGAGCACCCTTTCGCTGCGGTAGCGGTCGACAACCTCATCTCGGACGGTGATACCCAAGCCGGGCCGGTCCACGGGTGGATATACCCAGCCGTCCTGATGGGCGAAGGGCACATCTACCAGCTCGTGCTGCATGGGATTCTCAAGCGGTTTGAACTCAAAGAGCTTGCAAGCGGTGCTGGAGAATGAGATGGCGAGGCTAGCGGCGCTGCAAATGGCCGAAGACCAAGCATGGGCATTGGCCTGACGGCGATATGCCTCCACCCTGTCTGTGACCTTCTTGAACCCGGTAATGCCCTCAGCCCTACCCGGGTCAACACCCACGACATCGCAGGTGCCGGTGGCCAGGACTCGCTCGAAGCCTTGGAGGGTCCACTCCTTTTCGCCGTAGGCGATCAGAGTCTTGGTCTTCGCCCTCAAGGTGGCGTACCCCTCGGGATCCCAAGCCCCCAGCGGCTCCTCGATCCAGTCGATGCCGTATTCGTCGAAGGCCTGGACTCGCCTGACAGCGGTGGCCACATCCCACTGAATCTTGATTCCGAGGTCGATCATCAGCATCTTGTCGTCGCCGATCGTCTCCCGCATTGCCCTTACGTAGGCAACGTCGCGGTCATGGTCGTAGCCGAGGTGGGCGTCGCCTCGCTTCCCGAATCCGACCTTCATCCCTTGAAGCCCTGTCGAGAGCCAACCAGCAGCCTCTTCGGCCATCTTCGGAATGGACGCGTGGTGGGCATGAGACGACGCAATGGCGGGCAAGCGCTCGTGGACCGGTCCGCCGAGCAGTTCGCACACGCTTACCCCGAGGGCCTGGCCCTTCAGGTCCCACAACGCCATGTCGATGGCGGAAATCGCGTAAGACGCAATGCCGCCCTCATAGCCATACCACCAAGCCCGGTCTTTGAGTGATCGCCAAATGGCGTCATTGTTCACTGGGTCCTTGCCCAAAGCCTCTTCGGCCATACCTTCAACGATGGCCTTCGTAGCGAAGTTGGCCTCGGTGAACTGCGTAATCGACTCGCCCCAACCCACGGCGCCTTCATCAGTTGTGATCTTCACCAGACACAGGTGCCGCAGGGCATTGAAGTCATTCGGCTCCGGATAGGAAACCGGAATGGCCTCGACCTTCTCAATTCTCATCATTTGCCTTTCGGAGGTTTCGGTCAGGCGGGGTTGTTGAGAACCAGGCGGCGGATGCCGTCTTGCCAGCTCACCAGGCGGTCGGGGCGCAGGGCCTCGATGCGGCTGGTGTCCATGACGGTGCTGGGGATGGCATTGTCGGACTCGACGATCTGGGGCGGGCCGCAGCCGTCGATCTCGGCCATGAACTCGCACCATTCGGCAACCGACACCAAACCGGGGCTGGCCCAATTGAGCGTGGTGGCCGGCACCGAGGCCTGGTCGAGCAGCACCGGGATGTCGGCGGCGATGTCCTCGTCGTGGTTGAGGTTGTAGCGGGCACCGTCGGTGTGGACTTCGATGGCCATGCCCGCCCGCATCATCAGCAAATGGAACAGCGGCCAGCCGTTGGTATCGCCGTAGGGCACATTCAGTCGAGCGATCACCGTGGGCAAGTTGAACTCCCGGGCCGCGAACCGGGCCACCGACTCCGAGGCGATCTTGGAGATCGAATATGTCGGCATCATGTGGGCGTGGTGGTTGCCATGGGGGCTGTCCTCGGTGAACGGCTCGCCGCCGCTGGGCTGATAAACCGCCCCCGAAGAGCAGTGTAGAAATGCCCCCGCGTCACGGAAATGGCTCATCAGGTGGCCGGTGGCCTCCGAGCACACCGCCAAGTCGGTCTTCCAGTCACCGGTCTTGATCACCGCCAGGTTCACCACCGCATCCACGTCGCGAGGCACGCCTGAGAAGTCTGCGTTCACGAAGTCGACCGCAATGCACTCCACTCCCCCGGCCTCAAGATCTTCTCGCGCACTGGGGTCTGAGAACCGGGCCAGGGCGATCACCCGATTGTCCACAGCCAAGGTCTTGCACAGCGGCGGCCCCACCATTCCCGTCGGCCCCGTCACCACAATGGTCTTGTTCCGCAATTCCACAATGGGCTCCTTTACAGCTTGATGGGCTCAAACTAATCCCCGCCCCTTTGGGGCGACACCCCAAGAAGCAGAGCACCCCGCGAATTGGCAGCCATCCCGGGAACGGCAAGGCTGAGGGCACCATGACTGAGCGAATCGAGGCCCAGCCGACGCGATCGGGCGGATCGGCGGTTGTTGAGCAGCTTGGGCGAGAAGGCGTCGAGGTGGTATTCGGCATCCCTGGAGTGCAGCTCATGCATATCCTCGACTCGTTCCACCAAGGCGCCGACAAGATCCGCTACATCACCACCCGCCATGAGCAAGCCACGGCCTACATGGCCGATGGCTATGCCCGAGTGAGCGGGCGACCGGGCACGACGCTCATTGTGCCCGGCCCCGGCGTGTACAACGCGGGGGCGGGGCTGGCCACGGCGTACGCCGCGTCGTCGCCGGTCTTCCAAATCTCGGGGCAGATCAACCGCGATGCGATCGGTCAAGGCAACAGCCTTCCCCACGAGGTACACGATCAACTCGACGTTGTCCGGCCGATCACCAAGCACGCTGAGCGAGTCACCGAGGCCGATCAGCTCCCCGCCGCGGTGCGACGGGCCTTCGCGGCGATGACCAGCGGGCGTCCGCGCCCGACCCACCTCGAGATCCCACCCGAGACGATGGGAGAGCCGACGGTCGCACCGGTGATCGACCCCGTTGTTAGCGATCCTCTGCGGCCTGATACCGAATTGGTAGCTCAGGCCGCCCGGTTACTGGCCGAAGCCGGCAATCCCCTCATCGTGGTGGGCGGCGGGGCCCATGGCGCTGCTCAGGTGCTGCGCGAACTGCAACATCACCTCCAAGCAGCGACCATCTCCACTCGCGAGGGCAAGGGCGTGATGGACGGGCGCGAACCCGCGGCAATAGGCACCATGTTCGTCCACCAGCGCCTCGCGCCTGTCATCGCCAATGCTGATGTGGTGCTCGCGGTGGGAACCCGTCTCCAGGGCATCGGGCTAGGCGAAAGCAGCCGACTGATCCATCTCGACGTCGATCCTGCGGAGATCGGGCGATTCACCCGGCCCGAGGTGGCCCTGGTGGGCGACGCCGAAGCGGGGGCAACCGACCTGCTCGGCGCGCTGCGGCAGATCAGCGATCCGAGCACCGACCGCTCTGACGAATGGCAGGAGGCTCGCCGACAGGTCGATGCCGCCCACCGAGCCGCCGGTCCGCAGGCCACAATCGTCGAAGCCCTGAGCGACAGCCTGCCCGAGGATGCGATCTTGGCCGTCGACGCCACCATGGTGGGCTACATGTGCCACATGTACCTGCCGGTGGCCCACCCGCGCTCCTATCTCACTTCCTCGTACATGGGCACCCTCGGCTTCGCCATGAATATGTCCCTCGGCGCCAAGCTGGCCGCCTCCGAGCGCCCAGCCGTGTCAATCAGCGGCGACGGCGGCTTCCTGTTCGCCAGCAACGAGCTGGCCACCGCCGTCCAATACGACATCGGCGCCCTCCACATCGTGATCAACGACCGCGGCTACGGCAACACCCGCCTCGACCAAGAGCTCAACTACGGCGGAAGGCTCCTCGGCACCGAGTTGCGCAATCCCGACCTGGTGAAATACGCCGAGTCGTTCGGCTGCGCCGCCACCCGCGTGACCGACGAAACCGGCCTCAGCCACGCAATTCGGGAAATGATCCCCGAAACTCGCCCCGCAGTCATCGAGCTGGCCATCGACCCCCTCCCCACCAACGCATTCTGACCATGAGCGTGTTGGCAAAGTTTGCCAACACGCTAAACACAGGGGTCATGGCCACGATGAACGTGTCTCTTCCTGACGATCTCAAGAGCTTTGTCGACTCTCAGGTCAACCATCGACGAGACATCCCCGCACACCTGTCACCGACATCACCTACGTGAGGTTCCGCTGATTCAACGCATGTGGACACCGAGGTCTACCCGGGGATATCGAGGATCAGGCCGAGAACCTCACGGATCTGGGTCAGCGCAGTCCCTCCGACGTTGCCCCTCTTGCTCTCGATGCGGGTGGAGGCGACGGCGCGGATGTGCTGGCACTGGGCGGCTGAGGCATCGTCCAGCCCGTTGCCGGGATCGGCTTCAACCTCCACTTCTGATGCGAATCCTCGAATAGCCGTCGTCAGCGGCACGACTTGGACAACGCTCGGGTTTGCGTCGAGCACACGCTGGGCGGTCACCACAACTGCGGGATGCCGAAACCCAGCTTCTCGTCCCTCAGGTGCCCCCAGATCTAAGTCAACGACATCACCCGAGGTCAGCATCGAGCCAACTGACCTCTTCAATAGTGAGTTCACCGTGCAACTCAGCTCCGATCTTGTCTTGGCGCAACCGCCGCACCGCGATAGCAACCGTGTCGCCCACCGTGGTGCCCAGGGAAGCGGCCAGTTCCTTCAACTCTCGGTGCGTAGCGATGTCGATCCGCACGCTAGTGCTTTGCATGCAGAAATGTTAGCAGGGCTGCATACTTCGAATTACTCCGAGACCAAGCGCAGGCCAACACCTGAGTTGCAGATGCCCGCCCTAGCGGCCAATGCAGCACCCGGCGAGCGGTCATAGGCCAGCAATCACAGGCTGAGTGCGATTCGCAGGATCTCGTCTATCGACCCATCCTCAGTGTTCATCAAAACCGTCTCTTGCAGCAGTATCCAACTGCCGGCCCTCAATCTGGTAGGTGTCAACCTCCGACGGGGCAAGATCATCGAGCGCATCCCGCACCAACAACCACCACTCGTCACGGCCAAGCCGATGTGCTGATCGGATACGTCGTCTATCGCGCAGTGCTCCGCATCATCGACTGACTACCGTTCCGATATGTCTCAAATGCAGCAGGGTTGGATCGATTTCTGTGAGGAGCTGAAGGGGTCGGTGCACTACATCTTCGCCGACGATCAGGTGACCGAGTCCCCCATCGACGAAGCCGAGGGAATTCGCCACGTCGTGCGGTCGCTGGTCAAGGCGTGCCTGGCGACGTTCGAGAACGCCGACCCGAGGTTCCCGGAGCTCGCCTGGTTCCACCCGTCGAAGATGGGGCTCGACAATCCTGATGCGCTCTATCAGTCCGCCCCGATCGACTTGGTCTACGACTACGAGTTCTCCGGCAACATCGGGTCGGTTGCGTACCTCGGTATCGCCTTGATGAGCATGAAGTGGGGCACGGGCGATTTCGAGTTCGTGAGGAACATCCACGCCTCCGAGCTCGGTGCCGACGAGAACGGCGACTTCACGGTGACGCTGAGCTCACAACCCGATCCGGGGACCACCGGCCATCCGTGGTTCCAGCTCCCGGCCAAGCGCACCTCCCTGCTTGTGCGTCAGTTTTTCTCGGACTGGGAGAGCGAGTCGTTGGCAGCCCTGTCGCTGCGATGCCTCTCCGAAGATCCACCGGCATCTCGGATCACCCCCGAACTGCTGGCCTCCAAATTGCGCTCGGTAGCCGCCGAGGTAAACCGTGTTCCCCCATTCTGGAACAGCTACTACCGGGAGCACATTGCCCGGGGGGAGGTCAACTCGTTCGAACATATCGAGCCGACCCCACCCGAAGATGTTGGATCATTGGGCGGCGCCACCGATCAGGCCTATGCCGAGTGCTGGTACGACATCTCCCCAGGCCAAGCGCTCCTCCTCGAAGTGGAGATCCCCGAGTGCGTCTACTGGAATGTGCAGCTCGGTGACATCTGGGGACAGTCCACCGACTGGGTCAACCGGCAATCCAGTCTCAATGCGGGGCAAGCGGTGCTCGACAACGGCACCCTTCGTGTGGTTGTGAGCGAAGCCGACCCCGGCTACAACAACTGGCTCGATCTCGGCGGCTGCACGCAGGGCCAGATCCTCTTCCGGTGGAATCAAGCCAGCGTGATCCCCAAACCCGTCGCCCGGCTGCTCGCAATCGAAGACCTCCCTGCCGCGATGCCCAGCACCGAAGCCGTGCTGACCGCCGATGCACGATCGGCCGCCCTCGCGCGAAGACGCCGAGCCGCCCTCGCCCGCTTTCGCCGATAACAGCGTCAGCCTCCAAGTTTAACGCCAAACAAGCCGCAACAACCGTCTGATTCTGATAGCACCTCGTGGCCCTGGTGTCGGAGGAGGGACTTGAACTCACCTCCCCCATCCGGCAACTGGCGGCAATAGGAGGCAGGGAGCGGCAAAGAACGGCAACTGGCGACCGGCCGAAACGCTCCTTGCCGCTTGCTGCCATTAGCAATGCGACACCTCCGCTCTGTGGCTGTCGGCGGGGGGGCAGACTGCAACTACGATGCGAGGGGCTCTATGTGAGCCAGAACCCGGTCGCCGTCCGCGCTCATCCAGCCTTTGGACGCGGCATAGTCCAGCATCCCCGCGAACCCGCGTTCCCAACTGGGGTCATCGGTGGGGGCCATCTCCCGGATGCGACCGATCGGAGCGTAGACGTGATCGGCTGTGTCGGGCAGCTGGGTGCCAAGCACCGCCGCAACGCTTGTTGCCGGCGTTTCAGCGGTCGACGGCACGGGGCTACCCGTGAGGGACCCAGAGGCTGGACACGCCACCGTCGACAGGGATGATCGCTCCGTGGAAGTAGCTCGCGGCCGGGCTTGCGAGGAAGCAGATCGCTGATGCCAGCTCATTGGCGTGGCCGAGCCGCCTAAGCGGGATCATGCCTTCCATGGCGGCTTTGACCTCGGCGGCGTTGGGCGTGGCACCAAGCGTCTCCTCTACCCAGGGGGTCTCGGTCGATCCCGGGCAGACCGCGTTGATTCTGATTCCGTCGCCCATGTGATCGGCCGCCATCATCATGGTCATGGCCACCACAGCGCCCTTAGTTGCTCCGTAGGCAACTCGGTTGCGGTAGCCGCGGATGCCAGCGAGGGAAGCGACGTTGACGATGGCCGCGTCGTTGCTTTGCTTCAGTGCGGGCATCGCGGCACGAGTGACGCGAATGATGCCGTAGACGTTGACGTCCATCACCCAAGCCATCTCCTCGAGGTCGAGGGTTTCGACGGTGCCTGGCTTGCCGCCCACGCCGGCGCAGTTCAAGAGGATGTCGAGTCCGCCGAGTTGCTCGACGGCACTGTGGACTGCAGCCCGGGCCTTGCCGTCATCGGTGATGTCGGCCTCGATCCCTATGCATCCCTCTGGCACACCCTCGGTCTTGAGGTCTAGCCCGGCCACGGTGCCACCGCCTGCCGCTATGAGCTCGGAGCAGGCCTGGCCCATGCCGGATCCGGCCCCGGTCACTATGGCCCGGAGCCCCTCGAAGCCTCCCATCTCACTATCCCCTTCTCTGCGGTCCGTTTCTTGATTTCCCAATTCGGAATATAGTTTGTAATTCGCAACACCTCAAATGGTGACGCATAGATGTCAGCACGGCAGCCGCCAGGAGGGAGCGTCCGGTCACGGCAGTGTCCGACCCACAGGCCGCGCGGGCGACGTGAACGCCTCCGCTGAACTCCTCGACCGTCGCCTGAGGGCGACTTGCGCACATCCCTCAGCGGTAAGCGGCGGCGCTCACTCCCCGGTCGAGCTGGTATCCCAGTGCGTAGGAGGCGCACTGGTCCAAGAACCGGGTTCGCTTTCGGAAGAGACCATCAGTGCCCCTTGGACGGCTCGGACTCCTGGCCCGCGGCGACCAAGTTCAGTTGTGCATACGTCGGATAGTGAGCGGTGAAACCTCCGTCGATCGAGATGACCTGGCCGGTGACAAACTCCGACTCCTCGCTGGCCAGCCAGACCGATGCGTGAGCGATGTCGTCCGGGAGCCCAAGACGGGGCGTCAGATGGTTCTGCTAGAAGATGTCGCGCGAAGCGTCGTCGAACAGCGTCTCGTTCGCCGGCGTGCGTATCACGCCCGGAGCAAGCGCGTTGGCACGGATGCCACGCTTGCCATATGCAGTCGCGACGCAGCGCATGAGCGCGTTCACACCGCTCTTGGAGGCGGCGTGGGCCGCCAGGATGGTGCCGCCGAGCTGCGCTATCACCGACGACGTGTAGATGATCGAACCACGCTGTCGCTCCAACATGTGCCGGAGAGCGTGCTTCGTGCCCAGCATCAGACTCCTGAGGTTCACCGACATCGCATGGTCCCAGAGTGCGGCGTCCATCGTCGCGACCTCGGTGTCGACCAGAATCACCTCCGCCCTCGTGTCAGCTGCGTTGTTTTACAGGACATCGAGCGGACCCGACTCGCGGATGACCTCGTCCAACATACGGATCCAGGCCTCCTCGTCCGATACATAGAGCGCCGCCCCGCGGCATGAGTGCCCGCCCGATGTGAGCTCGGCGGCCGTGGAACTGGCCGCGTCCTCGTTCACGTCAGTGACCCAGACGAACGCGCCTGCCTCGGTGAACCTCGTCGCGCAGGCGCCGCCGATCCCCGATCCGGCGCCAGTGACCAGCGCTACGCGACCGCCAAGCCGGAGACCAGGCTCTCGTTCACGTCGCGAATCCCCCGCTCTCGGGGAGGTCAACATTTGGCCCCTTGGAGTCTGCCATCTGCCACTAATTCCCTTCTCTGCGGCAAAGCTCACGGTTTTTCAGTTCGGCGTCCCAATGTGGTGACGCAAAGATCCCTGACGCGCGCTACACGAGCTCCCGTAGATCGCGGCGGAGGATCTTGCCCGCGGCGGAGGATCTTGCCCGCGGCGGATTTGGGGATGGAGTCGACGAAGCCGACACGTTCGATGCGATTGTATCGGGCCACGCGGTTGGCAACGAAGGCCTTGACGTCCGGCTCTGCCAGTGTCGCACTGACCCTTGCAACCACAAATGCGATGGGGATCTCGCCGCTCTCGTCGTCGGGGACGCCGATGACGGCTGCGTCGGCGATGTCGGGATGTTCGAGGAGGGTTGCTTCGAGCTCCGCCGGAGCGACTTGGAAGGCCTTGACCTTGATGAGCTCTTTCAGCCGGTCGACGATGGACAGGTGGTGGTCTTCGTCGATTCGAGCGATGTCGCCCGTGTGCAGCCAACCTTCGGTGTCAATGGTTGCGGCTGTCGCGTCGGGATTGTTCAGGTAGCCCTTCATCACTTGCGGGCCTCGAATCCAGAGTTCACCTTCGGCTCCTGCTGGCTGATCCTCCCCCGTGTCGGGGTCAACGAGCCTCCCTTCCGTGTTGCTCACGGTGACACCGACCGACCCTGGCTTGAAGCCGCCCGGTGGGGTGACCTGGGAGACGGGACTGAGTTCGGTCAAGCCGTAGCCCTGAACGACCTCACAGCCGATTCGGTCGCTCGCCTCTGCGGCGAGCTCGGCGCCGAGGGGTGCCGCGCCTGAGAAGACCTGCCGGAGGGTCGACAGATCGAAGTCATCCACGGCGGGGTGTTTCGCAAGAGCGAGGACGACGGGGGGACCGCGAAGAACCGACTGACGCGGTGGCGCTCGATGAGCGCGAGGGCCCCAAGCAGGTCGAAGCGCGGCATCGTGACCACGGTCGCGCCGTTGTGCAACAGATCGTTCATGAGGACCTGCATCCCGTAGATGTGAAAGAACGGCAGCACCGCAAGGGCCACGTCGCCGGGCTGGGATACCAGAGCGGTCGAACTCTGCTCGATGTTGTTGACCAGGTTCGCGTGGGTGAGCATGACTCCCTTGGGCAACCCCGTGGTCCCCGAGGAGTAGGGCAAGACCACCACGTCTTGGTTTGGATGGACATCGACTTGGTCGATGGCGTCTCCCAGCAACGATTTCATCGCCACGCCGTCTCGGGGCTCGTCGTCGTCGATGACCACGACGTCGCCGGGCAGTCCCGCGCAGCGGGACGCCTCGCGTGCGGCGTCGATGGAGTCGCTCGTGGTGAAGAGTCGCGTCGCGGCCGAGTCGCGGAGTTGGAAAGCAATCTCCTCGGCGCCGTACGTGGGGTTGATCGTTGTGACAGCGCCCGCTGCGGTGGCTGCCGCGTGGAAGACGACGGGATACCACGGCGAGTTCGGAGCCATCAACGCCACTACGTCGCCACGCTCGAAGCCCTCGGCCCGGAGTCCCCCAGCCAGGGACCGGGTACAATGCTCGAGCTCTCCATAGTTGAGGGACCAGTCGCCTGGACCATCGACCAGCGGCAGCTGGCTGGCGAGCTCCTGTGCCCGTTCGAGCACGAAGCTGGTGATGGGTTCGGCGGTGAGCTCAACGCTGGGCAGGGGACTTCGGTGCACGATCGGCATGGGTGGGACTCCTAGGCCTGAGCCGCTCGTCGGGCTATTTCAGTGGGAACTGGATCGACTTGATCTCGAAGAACTCGAGGAAGCCTTCTTCGCCCATCTCGCGACCCAGGCCGCTCGACTTGTACCCGCCGAAGGCGACATCGGCACGCTGGGGGCTGCCTCCGTTGACGGTGACGCCACCCGAGCGGATCCGGCGGGCGACATCGATCGCCTCCGGAGTTGGTCCCCACACGTTCGCGTTGAGGCCGTACCTGGAGTCGTTCGCGTGGCGAACCATCTCGTCTATGTCGGTGTACGGCATGATCACACCGACGGGACCAAAGAGCTCTTCCTGTGCGATCTCGGAGCTGTTGTCGAGCCCACCCACGAGGGCGGGGTTCATGAAGAACCCGTGGGGTTCGTCAGGTCGGCCGCCGCCGGCCTCGATGGTGCCGCCAGCGGCAATGGCGCGGTCCACGAATCCTTCGACGCGGTCGCGGTGTTCGGCCCGGATCAGTGGGCTGATGACAGTGTCGTCGTTCCAGGGATTGCCGACCGGCATCGCCGCGAACAGTTCCTTGGTGTGCGCTACGTAGTCGTCGTGTTGCGACTCGTGCACGAAGGTCCGGGTCGTGGCTCCACAGCCCTGGCCGGAGTTCCGACAGAAACGCATGACCGACGGAGGGACGGCCGAGGCGATATCGGCGCCGGGTAGGACGATGTTTGGCGACTTCCCACCGAGCTCCAGCACGACTCGCTTGATGGTCTTTGCGCCTTGGGCCATGACGCTGGACCCGACGTGCTCGGATCCCGTGAAGGTGATCATGTCGACGCCCACGTGCTCGGTCAGCGCTTGACCCACTGCGGCCTCGCCGCCAATGAAGTTGAAGACACCCGGCGGGAGGTCGGCGTCGGCGAGGAGCTTCGCGAACAGCTGCGAGGTGAGCTGAGCGCGAGGCGAAGGCAGGAGCACGGTGCTGCAACCCGCGGCCAACGCTCCACCGATCTTCCAGACCGCTCCCATGATCGGGATGTTGTACGGGGTGATGCCGGCCACGACCCCTATGGGCTCTTGCATCATGATCGTCATCGCTGGCACGAGACCCGTCTGCATGGGCATTGTGTATTCCCAGCCTCCGCGCGGGCCTCTTGCCGCCGCGTCGCAGTACCACCGGAAGTGGTCCTCGGTGATCTGTTGCATCATGCGGGCAAGAGAGATGGCCATGCCGCCCTCGACCACCATCAGCTGAGCGAAGTGCTCACGGAGATCCACCATGGCGTCGCAGATGCCGTGGAGGATCTCGCTGCGGGTCTTGGGGTCGAGCCCGCTCCATATCCAATCGTCAAAGGTGCGTCGTGCTGCGGTGACCGCGGCCTCGACCTGGCCGATGTCGGCGCCTCGGGGCTCGCCGAGCTGTTGTTCGGTGTAGGGATCGATGGCGTCGATCGCCTCCCCGTTCGCGTCCGTCCACTCGCCGTCTATGTAGAGCTGCGGCCTGGCAAGGATCTCGGTAACATCGGGCAGGGTCTCGGTTGTGGTCATGGACTGCTCCGTCGGTGTTCTGTTATTCAGATGTTATTCCTTATTGCGGATTGTTGTCAATAGGCTCGGATCCGCACAGGAACGATGCGACGGTGTCGAGAACGCCCGGAGTGCCGTCGAAGAGGTGCAGGTGACCTCCGTCGTCGATCAGCTCGAGACGGCAGTCGGGTATCCGCCCTGCCAGCGCCCGCGCGATCCAGGCGGGGATGATCGGATCGTCGGCGCCGGCGGTCACAAGCGTGGGCGCCGTGAGCCTGCCGAGCGCCGTGAGCCTGCCGAGCGACGGTCGGGACGATGGCCCCCCCGGCCGAGTTCATCCACGCCTCCCACGCGGCGCGGGCCATCTCGAAGGGCGCGCACGTTGGCGGCCATGGTCTTGTCGAACGCTGGCAACGACATCGCCTGGAGGGACCCAACCCCAGGATTGATGCCAGCGTTGTTGATCAGAATGTCGAGTCGCCCGAAGGGCTCCCAGGCTGGCGTAGAGCACTTCTTCGGCGTAACCGGCATCGGTGATCGAGCCCTGCACCGTGACGATCCGGCCGCTGTCGGAAGCCGCAGCCACCTCATTGAGGGACGCCTGGGCCCGCCCGGTCACTTCCACCGAGGCTCCAGCATCGGCGAGGAACTCGGCGATCCCGCGGCCGATGCCGCGACTCCCGCCGGTCACGATGGCCGCTTTGCCGGCGAAGTCCCACTGAATTGGATCGTGCGCCACCTCTTGCCTTTCATCAGATGTCGTCTATAATAGAAGGACTTCCGATTATTGGTACTCCAGATGACAACCGGTCAACCTGGTCAACGGGAGATCGGTCGAGCAGCGAGGTAAGCGATGGCGGTGGTGGCAACCGCAACCGGACTCATCGACCCGGCCAGTCTTGGCCGGGTGCTCCCCCACGAGCACATCGCGACGCGCATCCTGGGCGTGGCCGAGAACTGGCCGACCACGTTCCCCCGCGACACAGTCATCGATACGTGCGTCGCCGTCCTCGAAAGGGTCCGGGACTCCGGCGTCGACACCGTTGTCGATCACACCACCTTCGATATCGGCCGCGATCCCCAACTCCTTGCCGAGGCGTCTCGTCGGAGCGGAGTGCACATCGTGGCCACGACTGGGGTCTGGGTGAAGGTCCCGAGGTTCTTCGACACGACGACAACAGAAGAAATGGCGGAACTGTTCACTCAAGACATCGAAGAGGGCATCGCCGGCACCGGAATCCGTGCCGGGATCGTGAAGGCATGTCTCGATGTGATCGAGCCCACACCTCTGGACCGGAAGGCCATCGAGGCCGCGGCGATCGTGCAGCGCCGCACCGGCGTGGCGATCACGACCCACACCTCGGCCCAGACGCAGAGCGGGCGCGTCATGGTCGAGCTGCTCGCCGCAGTTGGCGCGGACCTGAGCCGCGTGTTGGTGGGCCACGCCGGCGACACGACGGATCTGGACTACCTCACCGCCCTACTGGAGACCGGTTGCTTCGTCGGCCTCGACCGCTTTGGCGTACAGGCCATCCTCCCCGACCCCGACCGAATCTCGACCGTCGCCGAACTGGTCCGACAGGGCTGGACATCACAGCTCTTGTTGTCCCAGGACGCGTCGTGTTGGAGCGGCTGGCGCACCGACGCACAACGCCAACAACAGCACCCAACATGGGACATGGCGAGGCTGACCACCGAGATCCTCCCGGCTCTGGCCGACGCCGGCGTACCACAACGCGACATCGACATGATGACGATCGACAACCCGCGCCGTCTGCTCACGGTCCCCTGATCCAGACCATTCTCGACGATCGACAGGAGAACGAATGCAGGTTCACCACAGCACCGCACACGACGACCCAGGCTCCCATGTTGTAGCGGTGGGGGCCTTCGACGGCGTCCATCGAATCCACCGTCACCTCCTCGGTGCCCTCCGCGAGCACGCCAGTGAGCGATCCGCAGCCGTGGGCGTTGGCCTCTATGAAGGCTTTCGATTTGACGATCAGGAGCGGCTCACAAGCTTGGATGACCGCCTGGGCCTGCTCGAGTCGACGGGGTATGTCGACGATGTCTGGGTCTTCCCAGAGACATTTCACGACGACCCCCCATCCCACGTCTCCAGCTGGCTCAACGAGATCCAGCCGGTTGCCATGAGCGCACCCCAGGGGTTCAGCGTTGGCGACGGGGCCAGCATCCTCGACGCGCGCTGCCTCAAGGAGATTGCAGCGTCACAAGGCTCGTCTTTCCTCGATGTCGAGGACCGGCTGCCTGGCGACGCTGACACACGACGCCTCTACACCACCGGCCACATCCGACGACTCCTGCGGGAAGGACGCCTCCGAATCGCCGGCCGCCTGCTCGGCCGCCTCTATGAGATGCATGGCACCGTCAGCCAGGGCGACCAACGCGGCCGCACCTTGGGATTCCCCACGGCGAATATCCATGTCGACCAACGCCAGATCATCCCCGGCGACGGCGTCTGGGCGGGCGTCGCCGTGACCGAGGACGGCACCGGCCACGAGGCGGCGATCTCGCTTGGACGTCGGCAAACATTCTACGACAACGGGATTCTGCTGCTCGAAACCCATCTCATCGACTTCGATGACGATCTCTACGGCCAGCAGCTTCGGGTGCTCTTCGTGGACCACCTCCGATCCCAGCAGAAGTTCAACGGGCCCGATGAACTGGTCGAACAGCTCCGAGTCGACGTCGCGACTGTCCGTGATCTACAGCCACTGTCGGCTTGGGCCGAGAGCAAGAACTGGTGACAGCACAAGAACAACGGCTGCCGCTTAACGGTCTTGGCCGTTGCTCAAGATAGACTTCGTTCTGTTATCCGGAAAGACGTCTTGGAGCGGGAGAGAGCTGTTGACCTCGGACTTCAACAAGGCAACGGTCAGAACGCTCCAAGTGCTCTCGGCAGTCGTGGCTCGCCCGGGAAGCCACGGCGTGTCGGAGCTCGCTGCCGAGCTCGACATGACCAAGACAATGGTGCATCGAGCCCTCGCCACGCTGGAAACGGAGGCGTTCATCGTCAGGGATGCCTCAGGGTCCCGCTACCAACTGGGTCATGGCGTTCTCGAACTGGCACCTGCCGAAGCAGGTACGGCAAGCCTTGTCGACCTCGCCCAACCATTCCTCCACAACCTGAGAGAGCTCACCGGCGAGACAATCACGCTCTCCGTGCGACAAGATGACTCGGTTGTGTACACCGCTTCGCTCCAGGGGCGCGGAAGCGTGTCAGAGCGCGCCTCGGTCGGTCGGGTGGTTCCCATCTACGGGACGATTGGCGGCCTCGCAATCCTGGCCTTCCTCCCGAAAGCCGAGCGAGAGGACGTCTTCACCGCTGAATTGGTCCCTGTGAGCCTCGATACGACCACCGACCCTGACGCCCTGCGCGACCGTCTCGACGAGATTCGAACCTCAGGCGTGGCAGTCGCCTGGGCTCGAGGAGACGACCTCGCTGGCTTCTCGTGTCCAGTCTTCGACCGCGGCGACGGACCCATTGCTTCCGTCACCGTTTCGGGACCGGCCGAACGATTCGCCGACGACCGAATCAAGGATCTCATCGAACCGGTCCGCGACATCGTCAATGAGCTCGACCGCAAGACGCGCCTTCTCCCCCGGCGAGCCCCACTCACATGACCACCACCGAGCCAACTCCAGCGCCCAAACGCGTGAATACCACGGTGGCGCAAGCGTTCGAGGCAATGCGAGTGATCTCACAATCACCGCACCCGCTCACCTTCACCGAAGTGGCAGAGCGACTTGGCCTTCCGGTCGCGACCGCCCACCGCGTCCTCGTCAGTCTCGAGACAACGAGATACGTCGAACGTCTCGGCGACGACCACTTCGTCGCCGGAGTCGCATTGAACGAGGCCCGCGACGCCGTCCTTCGATCCTTCCCGGTGGTCGAGCACAGCGCTGAGATCCTCGCCGAGTTGGCCGACCTCAGCGGCGAGACTGCAGCGCTGAACTGCCGGCTCGGCTCATATGTCGTCAGAGCCGACGGATTCGAGAGCCGAAGCGAGATGCGGCGCCGACTCCATCTCGGAGAGGTCTACCCGCTTCATCTCGGAGCCGGGGGCCGTGCCATCCTCGCATACCTCAACGACAACGAGATCAAGGCATACGGTGGCGCCGACCTCATCGCCGAGTATCCGACCAGCTCCTTCCAGACGATGCGACGGCTCCGTCAGGAACTGCGCCGCGTGACCGCAGACGGGTTCGCCCTCGACAGCGGCGACTTCTACCCCGCAGCGCACTCGATTGCCTGGCCGGTGTTCGGCGACACCGAGGGCACACCGATCGCCTCACTGTTGATTGCGGGACCAGCACGACGATTCGAGCCCGCCGGGGACGCGAAACTGCAGAAGAAGGCGGCGGCGGCCATCGCTGACTTCCAGAAGCAGCTCACCGCAGGCGGCGACGTCCCCGCCTGCCGCTACGACGACCCGGATCAGATCCGCCTCCGGCTCGCGCCCTACGAGCAAGCAAACCACTGAGCCCCCGGCCAGCTGGTGTCACACGAGCCCGGGCACCCCGGCGCCCTCAGCGATCGATCCGAGTGAACACCAGTCGGCCGATCTGTTCAATGTCGTCGACGACGCGAGTTGGCGTTCGGATGGTGAGGGTATCGCCCCGCACGGCGAAGAAGCGGATCTGCTCGGAGCCGATCCAGTCGGGGATCGACGCGCACTCCACGACCGTCACCAGTCGGCCGGCGCCGGGATCGGCCTGGTAGCGGCCGGAGTAGCCCAGGTACGAGTTGAAGGCGGCGACGATCTCGTCGGGATCACCAGCACCGAACTGCACCGCGGTTGTTCGCTCACTGGCGAATCGCGGCCGGTCCGACGCCATCATCTGGCCCTGCATCATCCCCTCGGGCGTGAACGTGATGAACCCCACTGGGTCTGTGCCGAATGGCTCGTTGATCGGCTCCTCGTCGGTGGCGGTGACGGCCTGCCAGGATCGGAGCCGCCAGGTGCCGATGATTGCATCGGCACCTGGCGGCTCCTGGAGGGGGATCATCAACGTTCGCCTCGGCGTGGCCCCGAGTGAGCGAGTGATGTGGCCCTCGCCTGTGGTGTCGTCGACGAGCACCACGGTTTCGGGGCCCACGCGTCGGACCTCTCCATCGCTGACCTCGAGTTCGATCTCGCCTTCCAGGTGCACCACGAACTGAGGTCGCGGTGCGGGATGTGCCTCGGCTTGGCCGTGCTCTTGGACGACCTCGCGGAAGATCACACCCTCGGTGGGGATGAGCGGGGCGTACAGCGACCGCGCAGAGGAAACGCCCGAGCCTCGTTCGGCCCCGTCGAGGACAACGTCTTCGAAGTGGGTCTCCCCTTTCTCGTCGGTCCAGATTCGGAGATAGCCGAGCTCAGACACGAAGGACCACCTTGCCGAAGTGCTTGTTGGCTTCCATGTAGTACTGCGCGGCAGTGGCGTCTTCGAGATTGAAGACCCGATCGATCGTGGGTGCGAGCCGACCGTCGGCAAGCGCAACACCGAGTTCGTCCACCATTGCCTGCTTCACGGCGGCGTACTCGTCGATCGTCCGGGTGCGAAAGCTCACCCCGATCAGCTCGAGACGCTTCCTGGCCAGCAGATCGAGATCGATCGGCCCGACGAAGGGACCGAGGCGTCCGATGCTGATCAGACGACCCTTCACCGCCATCAACTCCAGATTGCGTTCCAGGTCGGGGCCCCCGACGTGGTCGAGCACGATGTCGACGCCACTGCCGCCGGTGGCCTCGAGAACCTGCGCGACGAGATCGTCGGCGAACGCATCAAGCACCTCGTCGACGCCGATCCCTCGAACCCTGTCGGCGAGACTCGCGTCGGCGATGGTGCCGAAGATGGTTCCGGCACCGAGGAACCTCGCGATCTTGACGCCCGTCATGGCCACCGCAGCGCTGGCCGCCGTGATCAAGACCGAGGCACCGGGTTCGAAGCGGGCGCGCGTGACCAGGGCATCGTGCTCGGTCTGGAACGCAACCGGGATGGCCGCCGCCTCCTCGAAACTGATGCGATCTGGGATGGGAATGGCAATGCGATGATCGACGACAGTTCGTTCGGCATACCCACCACCACACATGGCCATGACGCAGTCTCCGGGGGAGAATCCGTCGACATCGCGTCCGGTCGCTACCACGACACCCGCCGACTCGAGCCCAGCGATCACGTGCTCGCCCCGGTTTGCAGTCGCCTCCTGGCGGTAGCGCCCCGCCCGTTGTGAGAGGTCAGCGCGATTGAGCGCGGTCGCCTTCACGTCGATCAGGAGCTCGGTCGGCTCCGGGGTCGGTTCAGGCACATCACGAACCTCGAGAGTCCCCCCATCGGCCCCAGCGACAATCACCATCGCCTTCATCGGCGATCAGCCCTCGTCTCGCTGGCTCAGCACCCGCTCTTCGGTATCGGCATGGATCTGCGACTGGTCGAACTCCTCCAACCGAGGCAGAACCTCCTTGGAGAACAGCTCCAAGTTGGCGCATGCCTCGTGGTGGGGCATCTCGCCGCCCTGGGCCATGATGACGAAGTTCCCGACCCCCCCTGCGTGGGAGATGAACTCGGTCATCTGCTCGTACACGTCATCAGGCGTCCCACAGAAGGCGATGGCTGCGTCGGCCATGTCCTGAGCACTCACGCCGAGCCCGGTCCCAACCCCGGATCCGATCGCAAGCTTCTCGCCGTCGCGCTTCGCAGCTTGGAAGTGATTCCCCGCACGTCCTCGTGTCTGGTTCGCCTTCAGCCAACGGACGTTGCCTGCGACGTCCATGTAGCCCGGCGGGTTCATGAATGCCTCCCCCACCTTGGAGGTCGTCCGGAAGTAGCCGGCGATGTCCATGAGCCGGCGGTGCCCTTCCTCGCGAGTCTCGCCAACACCCATGAGTGCCGTGTACACGAACTTCGACCAAGGCGTAACGCCGTGCCCAGCCTCAAGGCTGGCGAGGCGGTGCATGTCGAACAACGTCCTCGCGTTCCATCCGCTGAGGATGTTGATGAACCCGTGTCCGTTCGCTCCGCTGGACTTAGCGGTTCCCGGGGACCCACCGGTGACGAAGACCGAAGGCCGAGGTTGCTGATAAGGCCTGGGCCAGATGTTGACCTGGCGGAAGTGATACCACTCGCTTTCCCAGCTGAAGGGCCCATCCTGGTGAGTGAGTGCCTTGAGGATCAGGTCGTTCGCGTCCCAGAACCGCTCGGTAATCTTCACGGGGTTCGCGTTGGTCGGAGAGATCTCGTACGGTGCTCCCTTGACGAAGCCAACGTCGAGGCGCCCGCGGGTCGCCACATCGATGTAGGCGATCTCCTCAGCGAGGCGAATCGGGTCCGGACGTTGCGCTATCGCATATCCGGAGGCCATGATCCGGGCCCGCTGGGTACGACCCGCCATCATTGCGATAGGCATGTTCACAGACGCCGACAGGCACGTTGCGGAACTGTGGTGCTCGTTGCACGCGATGTTCAACCCGAGCTCGTCGCAGAGCTGCCATTCGTCGAGCCGCCAGTTGATGAGGTCTGCGGCCACCTTCGGGTCGCAATGCTTGTTCGGCAACGTCACCCGCAGTGAGGGAGCATCCGCCTCCCACGCGCCGTGATATGGCTGTTCTGAGAAATGGTAGACCCTCATCACTCCTCCTCAAGGAAGCTGTCGATCAGGTCGAGTACCGCCTGCGGCTGCTCGACCTCTGGGTAGTGGCCGGCGTTGGCGATCCGAGACAAGCGAGCGTTGGGCAGCGACTCGACGAATCCCTCTAGGTAGCCGGACCGCAGGAGCCCGTCGTCGGTGCCCCCGATCACGAGAACTGGCTGCTTGATCCGATGCAACCATCGCCGCAGCGTCGGGTTGTGCATGTAAGGCTGCCATCCGAAAAACGCGTAGCTCTCCCGACTACGAGCGAGTGCTGTCAGGTCCTCGTCAGACATGGTTGAGTAGTCGCGCTTTCGCCTCTCCGGCTCTGCGTACGCCGCCTCGGTGAGCTCGTCCTGACTCATTGCGAAGACATCCTCGATGTCCCGGGTCTCCCGGTCGCCGACCTTGATGCCCACAGGGCTGATCATCACGAGCTTTGCCAGCCGGTGGGCATCGCGGACCGCGATCTCGGCGGCCAACCATGCCCCGAACGAAACTCCGACGAGCACGACTTCCTCGAACCCCTCTTGCTCCAGGAAGTCGAGGTAGAAGAGCGCCAAGTCCCCGACCGATCGATACTCGCCCGGGAGCTCGGAGTGCCCGAAACCCGGGTGCCAAGGAGCAGTCAACGAACCGCGGTCAGCAAGCCCTTGCAAGAACGCCCCGTCCCTATCGACCCCACCGACGCTGTGAAGGAAGACCAACGGGCGGCCGCTTCCGGCGCGGACCACGTCAATTCCGACGTGATCAACTGTCATCGTTGCTGTCTGCATGCTGTTGCTCTTATCGGAATGTACTCTGTAATGCGAAACAGTAGCAGAACGGCTGTTTTCTGCCAAGCGGCAGTTCGTACCCTGACGGGGCTGGGTCCCCGCGGAGCTCAGCCGATGCTGTAGCCGCCGTCGACGGTCAAGGAGGTGCCTGTGATGTATCCGGCCTCGTCGGAGAGCAGGAATGCCACAGCGGCTGCGACGTCGCTCGTCTCGCCCGGTCGGCCCATGGGCACCGCACCGACGACACCGGCTTGGACCTCGGGGCCGAGCTTGTCGTAGAGGGGCGTACGGATCGGCCCGGGAATCACGGTGTTGAAGCGGACGTTCTGTGCCGCGTACTCACGGGCAGCTTGCTTGGTCAACGCTTCGACCGCGCCCTTGGCGGCGATGTAGGTGGCGTGGTTCTCGAGGGGGCGGTTCAGCGCGGCAGATCCGACGGAGACGATCGAGCCACGGCCGGCTTCGAACATCGCCGGGAGCACGGCCCGAATGCCCCGCCAGGTGCCCTGCACCGCAGTGTCGATGATCTCGCGCCAGCCCTCCTCAGTCTGCTCGAGGATGGTATCAGGGAAGATCGTGCCGCCGCTCATGTTGACCATGCCCTCGATGTCCCCAGCAAGCTCTGCTGCCTCGGCTACTGCGGTCGCCCAGGTGTCTGGGTCACACACGTCACCATCGACGTGACGGAACTCGACACCGTCCGGTGGCTCGATCTCTGGGGCGACTCGGTCGATGGAGATCACGGTGTCGCCGTCAGCGAGTAGCCGTTCGGCGACCCCTCTCCCGAGCCCGCCGGCAGCCCCGGCCACTATCACGATCCGGTTCCGATCAGACACTTGCTTCTCCTTCAAAGTTATCGTGCGTCGCTTCCTCGCTACCGGCTGCGCCTGCAACGAGGCCCGCTAGCTCTCAGGGAGCTAGCACGACACTCCTGCGCTTGAACCGCCAGCCGCCACTACCGTTGACGAGATGGTCGGTGAAGATCCCTGTCACCGAGATGGCGGGCACCCCGCTGCGGAGGTCGACGATCATGGCGTAGACCTTCGCGGTCGCCGCTTCGCCATCACCGTCGATGACGTGGTTGCTGGCCCAGTGCCGGACCTGACCTTGTTCTATCTCGAAGAGATCGCGGCAGAACTGCATCAGCGCGTCGCGCCCTTCGATGTGAACGGCATCGGCCAGCTCCTCGACCGCGTCGGAGGCCGCGACACGCTCCCAGATTCCATCGGCGGTGAACAGGTCGGCCCAACCTTCGGCGTCGCCCGCGTCCCAGCGATGCGCGTACTGGCCGTAGAGCTCCAGGATTTCGGCTCGGTCGGTCGGTGAGATCATTTCTGAGTCCTCCTGCTGTGGCTTCCAACGGTCATCGAGTGAACAGCCCCCCGTCCGGATTGACCATTTGACCAGTCAAGTAAGCGGCATCGGGGCCGCAGAGGAACGAGACTGTCGAGGCCACGTCCTCTGGGGTGCCCAGTGCTCCAAGGGGAATCGTCGCCTCCGTCGAGGCCCGAACCTCGCTGTCGCCGAAGTGGTCGGCCGTCATCGGACTTAAGATGTGCCCGGGGGCAACGCAGTTGACCCGAACGCCGCGGGGGGCGTACTCCAGGGCCGCGACCTTCGTCAGCATCCACACACCGGCCTTTGACACGCAGTACGAGGAACGTCCGCCGAACGGGATCAGCGCAGCTCCCGATGCCACGGTTACCACGCACGACCCTGACTCGAGATGAGGTCCGACCGCTCGCAGCGTTAGCAGGGTGCCGCGCAGGTTGACGTCGACGATCAGGTCCCACGTCGCGAGCGGAGTGGATTCGATGAACCCGGCTCGCGGTGAGGCCCAATCCTCACCGTCGGCGCCTGTCAGAACGGGCTGGAACAGACCGGCGGCGGTTACGACTGCGCTGAGATGACCAAGCTCCCGCGCTGTGGTGACTGCGTCGGCCAACTCATTCTCCGAGGTGACATCTGCGGTCACTGCGACCGCCTGGCCACCATCGTCGTTGATCGCCGTTGCCGTGGCTTGCGCGCCGTGGGAGTCGCGGTCGACCGCAGCCACAGCGAGCCCATCTGCGGCGAGGCGCATTGCGCAGGCTCGACCAATGCCGCTCGCTGCCCCGGTGATAAGCGCGGCGGCCGTCATTGTGCGTTCTCCTGAACACTGGTCCGCATACTGACGCCCTACCTGCTCGCCCGGGTGCGGGAGAAGGCGTCGATTGCTACGGCCACGATAAGGATGAGACCGGTTGCCAGCAGCTGCGCCGACACCGACCATGCAGCGCGATCGAAGAGGTTGTTCAAGATGGCGAGCGTCAACAATCCGACCCCCGTGCGCCACATCGCCCCTTCACCGCCGAACAGAGAGGTACCGCCGATGATGACAATGGCGATGGGGTCGAGGGGATAGTCGGCCCGCCCGAGATCCGCCTGGGCAATCCCGGTGCGGGCGCTGATTAAGACACCAGCGAGCGCCGCGCAGCCACCGGTGAGGACATACGTGCTCGTGCGAACTGTGTCGACACGCATGCCGACGAGCCGAGATGCTTCGAGGTTGCCGCCAACGGAGTACACCGATCTTCCATAGACGGTGAGATGGAGGGCGATCGCCCCCAGGATGAAGACGGCGAACAGCATCCAAACCGTCACCGGAAGGCCAAACCAACGGGTCGTCGCCAGCCAGCGGATGTTCTCGTTGTCGGGCGCGATTGACTTGCTGTCGGAGTACATGAACGCGATGCCGCTGACCACTGACAACGTCCCGAGGGTGGCGACAAACGGGTTGACGTTGGCTTTGGTAACGATCAGGCCATTGCCCAGGCCGACCAGGAGCCCGACGCCGATCGCAACCAAGAATGCGACCGGGAGCCCGGGCCCGTCTGCGAGATCGGCGTAGACGACCGCGCCGAGGGCGAAGGTTGAGCCAACCGAGAGATCGAAGCCTCCCGCGATGATGACGATCGTCATGCCCACAGCGACGATTCCGACGCTGGCGTTCTGGGTCAACATGTTGCGGATGTTGGGGAACTCGAAGAAGCCCGGGTATATGAGCTCCGAGGTGATCGCGAGTGCGATCAGCACGTACACCATCGGGAAGTGGAGGAGACTCCGGGCCACTCGACGCAAGATCGTCACGCCGAAGGCCTGTTCTTCTGTTGCGGCTACTGTCGTCATTTGTGTCTCACTAGGCACGTTCTTTGGCGTCATGACGGCTATGAGGTGAGCACCTCCGGTCGTGCTTCTTCGGGGTTGTCGACTCCGAAGGCGTGTCCAAGGATTCCTTCGACCGTGATCTCCTCGCCAGTTCGGTCGAGGGTTGCGACGTGTTGTCCGTGGGCTAGGACGATCGCGTTGTCACAGAGTGCTGCGCTCTCTTCGAGGTCAGAGGAGACCAACACGATCGACAGTCCGCTGTCGGCCATGGCCATCAGTGACTCGACGATCTCTGCCTTGGCGCCGATGTCGATACCGCGCGTTGGCTCATCGGCGAGCAGGAACCGTGGCGCGTTGTGGCGCCAGCGGGCCAGGAGGAGTTTCTGTTGGTTCCCTCCAGACAATGTGGAGGCCGCGTGACGTAGGCGTGAGGTAGCGAACCCGAACCGGCTTGCCGCGTTCGCGGCTGCCTCGTAGCTCGCTTTCTTCGACATGAAGCCGGCGGTCGACACCGCAGAGCGATCGGCGCAGACGATGTTGTCGCCGCTGCTCATGGCGGCGAACAGCCCCAGGCCCTTCCGGTCCTCGGGGATCATCGCGATCCCCAGCTTCAACGCTTCGATCACCGTGCGCGGAATGCGGTATTCGACGCCGTCGATTCGGAGCCTGCCTCGTGCCGATGGCACCAGGCCGGCCAGGCAGCGCAGCACCGTCGATCTTCCGGAGCCGACCAGGCCGCCGATACCAAGGACCTCTCCCTCGCGCAGACTGAAGCTCACGCCAGCGAGCACGCCGTCCAACTCGAGTTCCTCGACCTCGAGGACTGGCGCATCGACGCAATCGCGAACCCGCTCGGCTGTCGCCGATCCCGCTCGAACGTACGCCTCGGTATCCACAACACGGCCGATCATGGCCTCGACCAACTGCGCCTTCGTCCAATCCGCCACCGGCCTGGTCGCTTGGAGCTCACCGTTGCGGAACACCGTGACGGTGTCGGCCAGAGCCAGGACCTCGTCGAGATCGTGGCTGACGAAGAGGATCGTCTTGCCCGCCTCGCGCAGCCGCCGGATCAGAGCGTGCAGTGCATCCTTCTCGGCCCTGGCCAGGGACGCGCTCGGCTCGTCGAACAACAAGATGTCCGCGGATCGGACCTGTGAGCGGAGGATCTCGAGTACCTGTTGGTCAGCGACGGAGAGATCCTGTGCACGTACACCGGGGTAGGCCGCTACTCCCATCGCTCGCGCGACGTCGAGGTACTGTTGGCGCATTTCCGTCGACTTGAGGAACCCACGGTTCGAAAGCGGGTTCCCCAGGAAGACATTGGCTTCAGCGGACAGCGCCGGGACGACCTCGAGCTCCTGGTAGATGGCGGCGACGCCGGCGGCGGCCGAGGCTCGAGGGTCTCCTTGCCTCAGCGGCCGCCCATCGATCACGAGCAGGCCTTCGGATGCCGGGATGCGACCCGAGACGAGCCCAAGGCACGTGGACTTCCCTGCGCCGTTCTCCCCGACCAGAGCGTGAACCTCTCCTCGTGTGACGGTGAAGGAGATGTCCTTGAGAGCCTGCGTTGCTCCAAAGGACTTCGAGACCCGATCGAAGCGAATCGCTGCCTGGTCGCCAGAACTCATGAGTCGCACCCCCCCCGGCGTGGCTCGCTCGGATTCGTGGCCTAGTACTGGGCTACGAAGTCGCCGGCGTTGTCGCCATCGATGATGAATGGCTCCGAGACCGTGCCGCCAATGGTCTGCGGGAAGGTGTCGATGAAGCGCTCGACCGATTCGCCGGCAAAGGCGTCGAAGACCGCATCGACGACCAGCTCGCCGCTACCCCGCGGATCGTATGGCGCGGTCATCGTGATTGTTCCGGCCTGGATCTGCTCGATCGAGTACTCGTTAGCACCAATGTCGTAGACTTCGATCCCGTCGCGACCCGATTCCTCGATCGCCTGCACCACACCGCGCGTCACGTCGGAGAAGAGCGAGAGCACCGCGTCGAGGTCCTGGTTCGCTTGCAGGATGTTCTCGGCCTTCGCCTGCCCATCGGGCGTCGTGAAATCGGTCCGCAGGGTGGACACGATCTCGATGTCCGGCCGGTCCGGCCCGACAACCTCGAGGGCAGCTTCATAGGTGAGGGTGTTGCCGTTGAGCTCCGGGCCAGTCAGAACGGCAACCTTGGCGTTCTCAGGGAGGCGCTCGAATACCTCGCGCAGCCAGCCAATCTTGTACGTGACTGTGTTTTCGCCATTGACCATGGTCAGCGTCCCGGGCGACCAGAGTGCATCGCCCGCGGCCTCGAAGTCACGACCGCACGCCGGCAGGATTGTGATCGCGACCAGGATGCCGGCGTCGGGGGCGTCCTCGGTCAGGATGTTGCAGAGGAGGTTCCCGTCGAAGGGCGTGACGATCCACGCGTTGAACTCGCCGCTCGTCAGTGCGTTCTCCAGCTGGGAGAGCTGTGTCTGCGGATCGAATGGGGAGTCGAAGAAGGTGACGCTGCCGCCCAGCTCCTCGACTCGATCCTGCAGCCCCGCCACGAAAACGTTCAGGAAGCTGTTGCCGCTAGCGGAGAAGAACCCGATATTGGGAACCGTCCCCGCAGGGAACGACACAGTGCGACCGTCACCGAGGTCGATGACGACGTCGTCGCTTCCAGCTGAATCATCGCTTGCCGCGTCGTCATCGCCACCAGCTGAATCATCGCTTGCCGCGTCGTCATCGCTTCCAGCTGAATCATCGCTTGCCGCGTCGTCATCGCCACTAGCTGAATCATCGCTTGCCGCGTCGTCATCACCCGCGTCGGCGGTTACGGTCCCGTCACCTCCCGGTGCCGAGCCGTCGTCGTCGTCGCCGCATCCAGCAGCTACGAGCGCTAGCAGAATCAAGATCGAAAGCAGAAGCTTCTTGGTAGACATGCTCCCCTCCTATGTGTTACACATATCGGAATTGCTACAGAATAATAGAACACCTAGCATGGCGCAAGACAAATTGGTGCCCGAAACAGATCCACTGCCGCATATTAGAAAGTCACCAGGCGGCCTATCGCTGCGTTGGGAAGAAGCAATAGGAGATGACGTGAAGTACGGGATCACAGCATTCGTGGACGAACAGGGCATCGGAATGGCCGACCTGGCCAGGTCCGCGGAAGACGCCGGGTTCGAGAGCCTTTTCGTCGCCGAACACACCCATCACCCCGCAGCAAGCGTCCTCCCTGACGGCTCCGAGATCCCCGACGAGCTCGCCCACCACTTCCTCCATTGCCTTGACCCGTTCGTCGCTCTCACGGCTGCCGCGGCGGCAACGACCGAACTGAAGGTCGGGACTGGAATCTGCCTCTTGCCACAACACGACACCATCGCCATCGCCAAGACGACGGCGACCCTGGACTGGATCAGCGGAGGCCGGCTGATCTTCGGCGTTGCGGCCGGGTGGAATGCGGCCGAGACCGGCAACCATGGCGTGGAGCCTTCGAGCCGCTGGGAGCGGATGGCGGAGCAGCTGGAAGCCATTAAGGCCATCTGGACCGAGCCCGTTGCTTCCTACTCGGGCAACCACGTGCGGTTCGAGGGCGTGCAGGCACACCCCAAACCCGTACAGAACCCGCACCCGGAGATCCTGGTCGGCGGCGACAGCGACGGCACTCGACGCCGAGCCCACGACATCGGCACCGGATGGATGCCGACACACGACCGCAGCGGCCCCGACCTCCACGACAACATCCGGGACCTCATCGCAAAGGGCAGCGCATCGGGCCAGAACACCACGGTGACTGTCTCCTACGTACCACCCGATCCCGCCATCCTCACGACCTACGCCGAGCTCGGCGCCTCACGGCTCGTCTTCCTCGTCCCCACGAACAGCGGCTCGGACTTTGGCGAGGCACTCGAGGCATGCACAGCGGCGATGAGCGAAGCCGACCTAGGTTGAAGGCACTCGCCCACTCGCCGAAGGTGCTCGCGAGCCAGTCCTCGGCGAAGAACAGGCAAGAACACCCGGCTCATCCCGTTATGTCTCGACCGAGAATCTGCCGTGCGATGATCCACCGCTGAAGTTCGTTGGCACCCTCGTAGATCTCGCCGATCTTCGAGTCTCTGTAGAGCGCCTCGACTGGGTAGTCCGCCTCTTCGCCAGTGAGCGTCTGCACGAACCCGTAGCCGCCGAAGATCTGCACCGCGTCCCGCGCGGCGTCGACGGCAACCTCAGTGCCTGCGATCTTGGCCATCGCAGCGTGGGGCTCTGGCACGCGGTCGCCCCGGTCCAACCGAAGGGCGGCCTTCAGACAAAGACCCCGTGCCATCTCCACCCGCGCAGCGAGGTCGGCGATCCGGAACTGCCAATGCTGGTTGGCCCCGATCGGGCGGCCAAACGCGTGCCGACTCGCGAGGCGCTCGCTCGCCAGATCGACCGCACGCTGGGCCATCCCAACACCCGCTGACCCGATGCCGATTCGACCGTAGGTCAGTGCCCGAAGCGCGACTGACAGCCCACTGCCCACATCACCGAGTCGGTGATGATCTGACACCGCCACGCCATCGAGTTCGATGTCGGCCGTCAACTGGCCGCGGTTGCCCATCTTCCGGTCCGGAGCGCCGACCGTCACCCCTGGGGCCTTCAGGTCGATGAGCAACGTCACCGTCCTGCCCTCGTGGTGACAGAGACACACGAGCACCTCAGCAACTGGAGAGTTCGTTATCCACCGCTTGTGCCCACGGACGACCCAGTCATTCCCGACCTTTTCTGCCACAGTCTGAATCGCGTCGGGTGACAAATCGCTCGACGCGGCGGGCTCGCTTGTCGCGAACGATGCCACGAACGAACCGCGGACGAGACCCTGGAGAACCGCCTTCATTTCGTCTGTCCGCGCACCGGCATGCAAGGACTGACCCGCCAGGATGCAGTGCACGTCGTAGATCGCAGCGACGCTGTTGCTGTAGTACGCCAACTCTTCAACGACGGCCACGGTGGCTGCCGCTGGGTGCGCAAGGCCACGTCCCCCGACCTCGACCGGGAACGGAACGCCGAGCAACCCGCTGGCTGCAAGGCCATCGAAGACCTCTCGAGGGAAGGATGCAGGATCCTCCTCGCGGCACGCGATCTCGTGCGCTACGGGCGCCACGACCTCCTCCGCGAACGCACGCGCCTCCAGCCGCACGGCTGAGACATCGGACGGCGTGAAGACATCGTCCTTTGCGGGATCGAAGACCCGGGTGTTGGCGCGATCGTCTGGGCGGAGTGCCGTCATTGGCCTGACCCTGGCCTGCGTGCAGGAGTCAAGTGATAGAGCGGGTCCTCGTCGTTCCGTGTACCCCACCGATACTCGGCACCACCGTCGTCCCATCCGCCGACGATCGGGTCCTTGCGAGTCCAGTCCCACGCGAGGACTCGATCGGCAATTCGCCATTGGCCGTGCCGACGCTCGAACCGGTCGAGGTACCGAATCTGTGTGAAGAGGTCGTACGGTGCGTCGTCGTCAATGGCTCGGTGGCAGCCGATGGAGTACGTCTCTGCGTGCGCCGTGTCACCGTCCACATCAATGAGGCAGTTGAGGATCAGGTGGCTTGTGGATTCAGTCCAGCTCGGCAGGAACTCGCGGCCCCAGGCCACGAACTCATCTGGGGCACCTTCGAAGGGGCCGTGGTCATCGTGGGCATCGTCCCAGTAGCAGTCGCGGACCGACTGCCAGTCCAGCCGGTCGAGCCCGCGTGCAAACCTCAGAATCACATCACGGATGGCATCTCTTGCCAGCAGTTCGTCGATGAGTTGGTCGCGGGTCTTGCTCATGCTCGCCTCCGTCACAGCAGCAGCTGGCCGCCATCCATGAGGATCGTGGAGCCGGTCATGAACTCGCACGCCATGACGAACAATGCCAGCTCTGCTACTTCCGAAGGTTGACCGATGCGGCCGACGGGCAACGCCTCGGCGATCCCTGCGACTGCGGATTCGAGATCATCGCCGAAGAACTCAGCAAGCGCGCCGGTCTCGATGACCCCAGGGAGCAGTGTGTTGACTCGCACTGGCGAGAGCTCCACGGCCATGTACGGGGCGAGGCGCTCGATCGCTCCCTGACTTGCCGCAGGGCCAGCCGCGCCCGGGAACATTGTGTGCGCGGCCAGGCCGGACATGAACGTGATCGACCCGTTTCCGCGCACTCGCGGGCCGCCGTGCTTGCAGACGTTGTAGTGCCCCCAGTAGCGGGTCTCCATATTGATCTCGAACGCCTCGCGGGGCGCTTCGAGGATCGGTCCCACACCAGGTTGAGCAGCGCAGATGAAGATGTGGTCACACTCCCCGACAGCCTCGAAGAGCGCTTGCACCGACGCCTCGTCACTGATGCTGCACTCGTGAGTCTCGACGCCGCCAAGTTGGTCTGAAGCGGCTGCCAGACGCTCCGAGGTTCGGCTGGCTATGACGACTTCAGCCCCGCGCTCCTTGGCCAACTTGGCCGTGGCGAAGCCGATGCCGGCGCTGCCCCCGGGGATGACGATTCTTGAACCTTCGATTGACTTCACGGGCCATCGACCTCCTTATTTGCGATCTGCTCAGGCGTTCCAGCGGCCGTCAGGGGGCCGTCCATCCACGGTCCGACTCCGAGGACCTTGTCGACGGTGATGCGCACGACGACCTGTGGGTGGGCGTCCGGTGCGCGCAAGTCGGCGAAGGGCAACTTCGGAACCCCGAGGTAGAGCTCCGCAAGTCGATCCATCAGATCGGCGGCCGCCGCCTGCCCGTGTTCGACGGTGGCTGTGCCGTGGAGGAGCAGACTGCGATGCAGACCAGCCGCGTTCGTCTCCGGGGCCGCCAGGGACAAGGCGATGCGAGGGTCCCGCAAGAGGTTCTGGGCCTTCCTCCTCGTAAGACCAGTGCCGAACAGAACATCGTCGCCATCATCGATAACCCACACCAGCGATACCTGTGGACTCCCGTCGGAGTTCAACGTCACGCAGTGAGCGTCGATGGGCGCCTGAAGCACCGCTCGCGCCGAGTCGGATATTTTCACGGCCTACCCCATCACACGTTGTAACGGTATTCAGAATGCATTCAGAATACCGACACTCACCCCGCGAGGCAAGGAGACTCCTCCGTCTGCGTTGCGGCGCAGGACCGACCAGTCCGCGCTCTGCTTCGCCGAAGACCCTGGCGCCTCAGACGCGTTGACCGAAGCTGGCGACGACATCGGACGACGGGGCAGCCTGGCACCGGCTGTGACCCAGGCCTCGCAGGAGCCGTCGGCGCTTCGCGCCTCACGTTGTCCGGCCATTTACCCGTGAGAAGGGGCGCTGAAGCACCTCGCTCAACGACTCGCCAGGGCGGTAGCCCGCAGGTCGGCATTTGCAGATCCATTAGCAAGCGACACCCCTCCACCGCCCATACCCATCCTCACCAGGGCAAACGCCGAAAGCCGAAAAGGACGTCAGAATCTGCACACCCGTCCGACACCCCGCCCGCTACGTGGCAACGAGCGGAAGGGAACGGCAATGCGCGGCAGCCAGCGGCACCGAGCGGCAAATCGTGTCGGAGGGGGGACTTGAACCCCCACGCCCGTATTGGGCACTAGCCCCTCAAGCTAGCGCGTCTGCCAATTCCGCCACTCCGACGTGGACGCCGGGAAACCGGCGCAGAGGGCACCCTATCGCGCTGGATGCCCAGGGCTCTATGAGATTGCCAGCAGGCCTATACGGCTGCCGGCCAGCGGGAGAGGGGGTTCCCGCTGGCCGGCTGGCCGTCACTGGGCTCAGGTCAGGTCGAACCGATCCCGGTTCATGACCTTGGCCCAGGCCGAGGCGAAATCGTTGACGAACTTCTCCTCGCCGTCGTCGCAGCCGTACACCTCGGCGATGGCCCGGAGCTGCGAGTTGGAGCCGAACACCAGGTCGGCGGCGGTGGCCGTCCAGCGGAGCTCGCCGGTGGCGCTGTCCCGGCCCTCGTAGACGCCGGGCTCATCGATTGAGGACTGCCACTCGGTGTCCATGGTGAGGAGGTTGGTGAAGAAGTCGTTGGTGAGGGTGCCCGGCCGGTCGGTGAGCACACCATGCTTGGATTGGCCGGCGTTGGCGTCGAGTGCCCGCATCCCGCCAACCAGCACCGTCATCTCCGGGGCGGTCAGGTTGAGCAGGAACGCCTTGTCCACCAGCAGCTCCTCGGCGGGCCGCTTGTGGAAGTCGGCCAGGTAGTTGCGGAAGCCGTCGGCGGTGGGCTCGAGCACGGCAAAGCTCTCCACATCGGTCTGCTCGGCGGTGGCGTCGGTGCGCCCCGGCGAGAACGGGACCGCCACGTCGTGGCCGGCGTCGCGGGCCGCCTGCTCAACGGCGGCACACCCGCCCAACACGATCACATCGGCCAGCGATACCTGCTTGCCGCCTTGGGCGTTGAAGTCGGCCTGGACCTGCTCAAGGCCAGCTAACACCTCGGCAGTGCCGGACTGGATGTTCACGTCCCAGCCGCTTTGCGGTGCGAGCCGTATGCGGGCCCCGTTGGCGCCGCCTCGCATGTCGGTGCCCCGGAATGTCGAGGCCGAGGCCCAGGCAGTCGCCACCAGCTGGGATACCGACAGCCCCGAGCCCAGGATCCGGCCTTTGAGGTCGGCGATCTCGTCAGCGCCGATGGGCTCGCCCTGGGGGGCGGGCACCGGGTCTTGCCAGATCAGCTCCTCGTCGGGAACCTCGGGTCCGAGATAGCGGGCCACCGGGCCCATGTCTCGGTGGGTGAGCTTGAACCAAGCCCGGGCGAAGGCGTCGGCCAGCTCGTCGGGATTCTCATGGAACCGCCGCGAGATCGGCTCATAGATGGGGTCGAACCGCAGCGCCAGGTCGGTCGTCAGCATCATTGGCGCAACCCGCTTAGAAGGATCATGGGCATCGGGCACCGTGTCATCGGCGGCCCGGTCGGTGGGTCGCCACTGATGCGCACCGGCGGGGCTCTGGGTCAGCTCCCAGTCATAGCCGAACAGGTTGTCGAAGAAGCCGTTGTCCCAGGTGGCGGGATCGTTGGTCCATGCGCCCTCCAGACCGCTGGTGATGGCGTCACCGCCCACGCCAGTGCCGAAGGTGTTCTTCCACCCCAGGCCCTGCTCTTCAAGACTGGCACCCTCAGGATCAGCCCCGACGTAGGTGTCGGGGGCCGCGCCATGGGCCTTACCGAAGGTGTGGCCGCCGGCGATCAGCGCCACGGTCTCCTCGTCGTCCATGGCCATGCGGCCGAACGTTTCCCGGATGTCGATGCCGGCGGCGATCGGGTCGGGGTTGGCATTGGGACCCTCGGGATTGACGTAGATGAGGCCCATCTGCACCGCCCCCAGCGGGGTCTCCAGCTCGCGTTCACCTGAGTAGCGCTCATCGCCCAGCCACTCGTTCTCCGAGCCCCAATAGACGTCTTCCTCGGGGGCCCAGATGTCGGGACGACCGCCGCCGAAGCCGAAGGTCTCAAGTCCCATCGACTCAAGCGCCACGTTGCCGGCCAGGATCAGCAAATCGGCCCACGACAGCTTGCGGCCGTACTTCTGCTTGACGGGCCACAACAGCCGGCGGGCCTTGTCCAAGCTGGCGTTGTCGGGCCAGCTGTTCAGCGGGGCGAACCGCTGCGCTCCGGTGCCTCCCCCGCCGCGGCCGTCGCCGATCCGGTAGGTGCCGGCGGCATGCCAGGTGAGGCGGATCATCAGCGGGCCGTAGTGGCCGTAATCGGCGGGCCACCAGTCTTTGGAGTCGACCAGCACATCAGCGATGTCCTGTTTGACCGCGGCCAGGTCGAGGGACTCGAACTCGGCGGCGTAGTCGAAGTTGCCTCCCATCGGATCGGCATCCGGCGAATGCTGGTGAAGGATCTTGAGGTTCAGCTGCTCGGGCCACCACTGCTCGGTGGCCGAGGTTCCTTTGGCAGTATTGGCCCCAGAAAACGGGCACTGGCTCGCGCTCTCAGTCATTGGACTCTCCTTTGGGTTGGGTGGATTGTTGGTTGGTTCATTGGGCCGCTGGCTCCTTGTCGGCGGCGAAGCACTCGGGGCAGCGGCCCCAGTAGATGACCTCGGCCTCGTCGATCTCGTACCCGGAGTCGTCGGCCGCGGTGAGACACGGGGTGTAGCCCACTGCGCAGTCCACATCGACCATCCGATTGCAGGAGCGACAGATCAGGTGGTGGTGGTTGTCACCTACCCGGTCTTCGTAGCGGGCGGGCGATCCCGCGGGCTGGATCCGGCGGATCAGACCGTTCTCGGCCAGCGTCCCCAACGAGTCGTAAACCGCCTGGCGGGAAATGGCGCCGATGTCGTTGTGGACCGCTTCGGCCACATCCTCAACGGTACCGTGAGGACAGGCCGAAACGGCACGGATGACGGCAATCCGCTGAGCAGTTACCTGCAAGCCGTGCTGCCGCAATAGGTCAGCAGGAGACGTGTTGCCTCTCGATCCCATGCGGACATACTAACAGCAATTCTGGACTAAATCCAAAATCCTGATGAATCTAATCTCAGGATCTTTCTGCGGCTAGTTCGTCCTTCATCTCCTCATAGCTGATCTCGCCCCGCAACATGCGCCGGGTGGCTTCGGCGAGGGAGTAGCTCGGCCACCGGTCCTCCCCCACCAGGTGAACCTCGCTGGCAACCGACCCGTCATCGTTGAACTCGTAGGTGCGGTATCCGGGCGGAAGAGTGGTGTATTCGCCGAGGTCGAGGTTGACCGACAGCGACGGGCACTGGTGGACGGGGCGTCCCGCGCACTCATGGGTCGTGTTGGTATGGGTGTGACCGGCCCCAACGCCGCGGATGGCGGGGGCCATATCGATCAGGTGGGCAAATTCGGCGTCATGGTCGTCTTTGTGGAAGAAGCCGAACGCTCCCGGCGGATGGTGGGTCCAGACGAAGGCGTGGTCAGCATCGCTCTGGTTGACAGTTTCGGCGATCCAGGTCACTTCAGCATCCCCGAAGCGTCCGTGCTTGTGGGTTCGATCCTCACGATCCACCAGCGAGCCGTCGGGACGCTGATCTCGCCCCTCGGCGTTGGAGTCGGCAAACAGGAACAGCCAGCTCCCGACGCGCAACGTGCGCCCGCTGCTCAGCCCCGGCCGCGGAAGGATGGCGTCGAAGGGCACCTGTCGGTCGTGATTGCCCGGGCACACCACCGCATCAACTGGGAGGCGGGCCAGCTTCTCGGCCACCTTCTCATACTCGGCCTCGGTGCCGTCATTGGCGATATCCCCGGTTACCACCACCAGATCGGGAATCGGCCGACCTGTCTCGAATGCGTCGGCATAAACAGCGTCCCAGGCATCATCGGTGTTGCGCGGCTCCCCGTCCGGCTCGGTGCTGAAGTGGGTGTCTGAGAACTGGGTGACGCGAAACACGCCCCAAGTATTCCAAATCCAGCGACCCGAGTTCGCGGGTTCTGCTCCGGGCTAAGTTTGTTGCTGCACGAGTAAGCCGGAAGATGACATGAACCCCCAGGTTGATGCTTACATCGAGAGTTCTGACATGTGGCCGGAGGAGTTGGCCGCCTTGCGGCCGATCCTGCTCGGCTGTGGATTGACCGAGGACTTCAAGTGGACAAAGCCCTGTTACAGCCATGGGGGCAAGAACATCGTCATCATCCAGGAAATGAAGAACTTCCTGGCCCTCATGTTCTTCAAGGGCGCCTTGTTGAGCGACTCGGGCGGCATCCTCAAATACCAGGGTCCGAACTCCCGGTCAGCCCGCCGCATCCAATTCACCTCAGTCGAGCAAGTAGCCCAGCTAGCCGAGTCCGTCAAAGTATTGGTCGGTGAGGCGATCAACGTGGAGGAAGCCGGCCTCAAGGTGGACTCGGCCCCAGAGTCTGTCCTAGTTGCAGAACTTCAAAACCGCCTCGACCAAGACCCCGAGCTCAAGGCCGCGTTCGAAGCGCTCACCCCTGGAAGACAGCGTGAATACAACCTGTATTTCTCCGGCGCCAAACAGACCAAGACCCGTGAGGCTCGAGTCGAGAAGTACGCCCCCAAGATCCTCGCCGGCAAAGGCTTCCGAGACCGGTAATTCCCATGGGCATCAAGACCACTTACACCCACTGTCGAATCTGTGAACCGCAGTGTGGGCTGGTAGCTACGGTCGAGGATGGTCGCCTGATAGGTGTTCGAGGAGACCCCGAACATGTGAACTCGGAGGGATTCCTATGCACCAAGGCAGCGGGAGCCATCGAAGTCGCCTATGACCCCGATCGTGTCACTCGGCCGATGAAGCGAGTCGGCAAGCCCGGAGAATTCGAGCCTGTTTCCTGGAACGACGCGCTCGAGGACATTGCCCGGCGCTTTACTAGTACCCGAAGCAAGTGGGGCGCTGACTCGCTGGCAACGTTCGTCGGAAACCCACCTGCGTTCAGCTACGCCACGTCCATGTGGCTGGCGGGCTTTCAGCAGACGCTCGGGATCCGGTGGCGCTATGGCATCAACTCTGAGGATGCCAGTGCTCGTTTGGTGGCCAATGCCCTTCTTTACGGATCGGTGGCCATTGCACCCAAGCCGGACCTGTGGCGCACCCGCCACGCCATCCTGATCGGAGCCAATCCACTTGTCTCACATGGATCGTTGGTAACCGAAGCGCGGTTCCGAGAAGCCCTCGACTCCATTGTTGGCCGTGGTGGCCGAGTCGTGGTCGTGGATCCCCGACGAACCGAGACGGCAAGGCGCTACGAGCACCTCTTTGTGAAACCAGGCACCGACGCCTTTCTGCTACTAGGGATCATACGGACCCTTGTCGATGAGGAATTGGTCGATATGCCCTTTGTCGACAACCACACCCAAGGATTTGATGCACTAGTCGACGCCATACAGCCATTCAATCTCGAAGAGTGCGCTGCTCGCTCTGGTGTCTCGGCGGCAGAGATTCAGCAGCTTTCGCGGGACTTTGCCGCCGCAGACAGCGCCGTCGTCTACGGCCGAACCGGTACTTGCACCCAGCGCTTTGGCACCCTCACCAACATCCTCCAGGATCTCGTCGCAATCCTCACGGGCAATATTGAGCGTGAAGGTGGCCTGCTCTTCGGCTGGGCCGCGGTCGATCTCGGCAGCTTTGCCCGGGCGTCGGGTTTGGACACCTACGGCAAGGTCCGAACCCGTGTCAACGGCCACCCAGATGTATACGGAATGATCCCTTCGACCGACCTGGCCGTCGACATCATCACACCAGGCAGGGGCCAGATCAAGGCCCTCGCCCTCGTCGGGGCCAACCCTGTAATCAGCAGCGCCGGAGGAGGTCCCGATCTCGCCCACGCCCTTGAGCAGCTCGAAGTGAGCTTTTCCCTGGACCTCTACATCAATGAGACCAACAAACATGCCGACTACGTGCTGCCTGTTGCTCACTTCTACGAGCGCGACGACGTGCCCCTGGGCCCTGCTTTGAACATGTTGCGCCCGGCGATCTGGGCAACAGAGGCTGTCATCGAACCGCGCGGCGAAGCCCGCCAGGAATGGGAGATACTCAACGAGATCGCCCAGCGAATGGGCCACGGAGGTGCCTACCCCATTCGTCCGCTGCACTGGCTGGCCAAGCTCGGCTACCAAGTCAAGCCGCGACAAATGGCAGACTTGCTCCTCCGAACCAGCAAGGTGGGCGACCGCTTCGGGTTGAGGCGCAGTGGCATCTCATTCAGGAAGCTCGTTCGCGACCATCCCCACGGCAAGAAGCTGATGGATGAGCTTCCCACCGGCCAGTTGAACCAGAAACTTCTGACGCCAGATAAGAAGCTCCCGCTGTCTACCCCGGAAATGCTTGGCGAGCTCGTGGAGCTGGGAAGGCACTCAGACGACAGGCGCTATCCCTTCCGGCTCATTGGCAGGCGCGAGCTGCTTTCCCACAACACTTGGATGCACAACGTGCCCAGGCTGATGCCGCAAGGCCGCTGCTTAACCGCGCTAGTCAATTCCGAAGATGCCCAGAGACTTGGACTCGCTGACGGGGGCGAAGTGGAAATCACCTCCGCATCAGGCAGCGTCCGCGTTCAGGCGACGGTAAGCGACGAAGTCGGCGCGGGCACCGTAGCCCTTCCCCACGGGTGGGGTCACTCCGGGGGTTGGAACCGAGCAAATTCGGCGGGTGGCGTCAATAGCAATATCTTGGCCAGTTCAGACCGCGAAGACATTGAAAGGCTTGCCGGGATGAGCATCCTCAATGGCATCCCTGTCAGCCTCGCAGCCGTTTAAGGACTCCGGGTGAAGAACAGCTGGAGTTCGACGATGCCGTGGTCTTCGGCTGATAACACGATGGGTACCCGGGGAACGGTCACGTCGTAGTCGGCGAAGACCACCTCGGTGGTGCCCACCACGACAACGGTTTCGTCCACTAGCTGGGCCTCCAGCTCAATCTCAACGGCGCGGGTGATGTCCTTGACAGTGAGCTCTCCTACTGCGGCGGTGTTGATGGGGCCGCCGGAGCCGGGATCCGTGCCCAAGTCGATGGGCTCGGTGAGCGTGAAAATGGCCGTGGGGAATCTGCCGGTGCTGAGCGCCGACTGGATGGCGCGATCGCGGCGGCTGTCGTCGGTGATGATGCCGGTCATATCGGCCTCAACCGTGACCGAAGTCACGGCTTCTCCGTCGATGGTCAATGAGCCGCTGACTAGGGGGGTGCGCCCTACCGCGGTTGTGGATCCGATGCTGGCCAGCTCTTCTTCGACACGAAAGCCGACAAATGTGCCTGCGGACTCGTCGTAGTTGAATTCGGCGACGGACGTATCGACAATCCATTGGCCATCCACCCCCTCAGACGCAACTGCCTCAATGGGCTGTGCCTCAGGCTCAGCGGGAGTAGGCGCCGCGGCAGTCGGTGTCGCGGTTGGGTCCGGCGCGGTGGCCTGCTCTGGGCCAGCCTCTGAGGCAGTTGGCATTGGCGTTGGAGCCGAAGCGGGCGCCGCGGTTGCTTCGACAGCGTCATCTTCCAGCGTAGAAACAGCCGCTCCAAGGTCAACCTTTGCGGGGGCGTCGTCCCTCAACCACCACCAAAGGCCGATAGCCAGCAATACGGCCAGAACGAGTGCGATTGCCACCACCGACCATAGAACCGGCCGCCGCTTGATCCGCTGAAGCATCGCGCCAGGGTACCTGCGCTGGTAGGAGAAACCAGGCAGGCAGTTTCCCTCAGCGGGGCTCTCGGGGCAGGCCTAAGACGCGCTCGCCGAGGATGTTGCGCATGACGTTGGAGGTGCCGCCGGCGATTGTGTACGAGGGGGCGTAGCAGATCGCCTGGGTCCAGGGGCCGTCGAGCAGGGCTGCGGGGCCGAGGGTGGCAGCGGCGAACTGGGCCACCCGCTGCTCGTGCTCGGTGCAGAAGGCCTTGGTGGCCGCGCTGAAGCCGGCGGGGGCCTGGCCCAGTGCCTCCCGGTACACCAGTAGGCGGCCCACCCGGTACTCGCTCTCCAGCCGGGCGATCTCCTGGCGGACCCGGGGGTCATCGCGGTCGGCCTTTGACTGAGCGTGGAGGAACAGCGCCCGGTTGGACACCAGGCGGTCGATCCCGCCCCGCTCGTGGGCCAACTGCGCCATGGTCTGCTTGAAGGCGTCGCCCTCGGCACCCACCAGGTTCTCGGCTGGCACCCGCACGCCGGTGAAGTAGATCTCGCAGAAGTGCCTGTTGGCGATCATGTCGGTGATGGGGCGCACCTCGATGCCGGGGGTGTCCATCGCCACGATGATCTCGCTGACCCCCCGGTGGGGTGGACCATCGTCGCTGGTGCGGCAGATCAGGTAGCAGTAGTCGGCCAAGTTGCCGAAGCTGGTCCAGATCTTCTGGCCGTCGATCACGAAGTGGTCGCCGTCGCGGACCGCCCGAGTGCCGATGGAGGCCAAATCGGAGCCGGCGTCGGGCTCGCTCATCCCGATGCACCAGGTGCTGTCCCCCGCCAGCATCTGGGGCAGGAACTCGGCCTTCTGCTGCCCCGAGCCATAGGCGATGAGCGTCGGCCCCATCTGGCGGTCGGCGAACCAAATGGCCGCCACCGGAGCCCCGGCGCTGATCATCTCCTCGGCCACGATCAGCCGCTCGATAGGCGGTCGGGCCCGCCCCCCGTACTCCGTGGGCCATCCCATGCCGATCCAGCCCTCGTCTGCCATGACCCGGGCGAACTCCTTGGAGTAGCCGTTGATCCACGAGTCGTTGTGCCGCCCGAAGCGGGCAACGCCGTCAGCGGCAACCTCCCGCGCCCGGTCGCGCAGTTCCAGCAACTCGGGGCTGAGCGCGAAGTCCAACCGACGGAATGTGGTCAGCTGCTAGCTGGAGTCCAGCAGCAGGGCCAGAGCCAGAGTGGAGAAGGAGAAGATCAACGCGGCCACGATGGTGAGCCGATCGAGGTTCTTCTCGATGACCGTCGACCCCGCGGCCTGCGTTCCGAAGCCTCCGCCGAACATGTCGGAGAGGCCGCCGCCCCGGCCGCTGTGCAGCAGCACCAGAAGCAGCAGCCCCAGGGCCGCAATCACGTCGATAACCACAAGAGCGATGGTCACAGCGGACAATTCTACCCGCTCCACTACCCCACTGGCCCACCGGACACCCGTGTAGTGTGCTGATCTGCAATGAAGAAGATTCGTCACGGACTGAGAGCAATCGGGCGCGGCTTCGCCGTGTCATTCCGCTGGTTGGGGACGTGGATCGTCAAGGGCCTGAGGAGCCTCAGATCGGTTCGAGTGCTGCTGTCGATCGCCGCTTTGGCGGCAGCTTTCGGGATCGGCATCCTGATTTCCCAGATTTGGTGGTCAGACAGCGCCGACGATGCCTCGTCAACATCTCAAGCCAGCTCCCCACAGACCGGTTCCTCTACCACCTCCGATCCCGCGGCAACCGATGGAGATCCTTCACCCGACACATCCGCCAACCTTCCCGCAGACCCTGGAGCAACGTCTGGAGAATCCGATTCGAACGAGGAGCCGGCCGCCGCCAACCCACCAGACGACGCCGATCCGGCTCCGGCTGTCCCGGGTCCCGATCCAACCCCGGTCGTTGTCGTGTTGGACCAAAAGCCACCCACCTACGAAGAGGCCCTGGCAGTGGCCGCGGCTCTTGCGCCCCACACGATCTATCCCAGCGAGTGCAACTCCCCACTAAACAATCCTGATCTGATGCCCAACGCCCCTCGGGCCTACCGATCCGGGATCCACCAAGGCGTCGACTTCCAGTGCTTTACGCTGGGCCGCTCGGCGGTAGCCGCTCTCGACGGCAGGGTGGTACTGGCCGTGGGCAACTACCAAGACCCCGATTCCGACGATCGGGACGAGCTGCTCGACATCGCTGAAACCTTGCGAGCCACGCCCCCCTTCACGCTGTTGAATCTCTACGGCAACTACGTGGTTATCGACCACGGCGTATTCCAGTTCCTCGGCCATGTGGTTACGGTCTACGCCCACCTCCACGAAGTAGACCCCGATATCCGCGTCGGAGAGAGAATCCAAGCGGGCCAGCGGGTGGGCGAGATCGGGAATCGCGGCACCCACGCGGCCGCCAACGGCGACTTCTACGTCGACCCCCACCTTCACTGGGAGATCCACATCGACAACCTGTATTTGGGCGCAGGCCTGTCGGCCGGACAGACCCGCGAGGTGTACACCACCTTGTTCTCCGAAGCTCCCAGATAAGCCCGGGCTGTGGACTAAAGAAATCCAACTCCGCTCTGCAAGAATTTCCGCCATGGATTCGGACTTCATGCGCAGGGCCGTGGAACTGGCTGATTTGGACGCGGTACGAGTGGCGCTGTTCCAGCACACCGACGATCCCGAGATCGAGGCACTGCCGCGAATGCTGGAACTCGACGACGACCAGCGCGAGCTGCTGGTTTCCAAGACGGTGGCCTGGCTGGAGGAGAACGCCGGGCCGGGAATGCCCGAAGAGCCGCCGATGCCCCGCCTTCGCCAGCTAATGGACTTCGCCACCAAAGAGGAGATGGGCGACCTGGAGTTCGAGTCCCGGCGAGAGCTCATGGCCTTCAAGCCCTTCCCCTGGACGGTGGACTGGACCAACGGCAAGCCCGAGCTGCCCGAGGGCTTCCAAGTGGCCATCATCGGCAGCGGCTTCAGTGGTTTGGCCGCGGGCATCCAGATGGAGCTGCTGGGAATCCCCTATGTGATCCTGGAGCGACGCTCCGAGCCCGGGGGCACCTGGAGCCGGCACCGCTACCCGGACATTCGGGTGGACACCATCTCGATCACCTACGAGTTCGCCTTTGAGAAGAACTACCCGTGGCCCGAGTACTTCGGGAAGGGCCAGTTCGTTCGGGAGTACTTGCTCCACATCTCACGCAAGTACGGCATGTACGACAACACCCGGTTCGACCACGATCTGAAGCGGGCCACCTACGACGAGAGCCGCGACGTGTGGGTGCTCGAGGCCGGCACCCCTGACGGTATCGAGACCATTGAGGCCAACGTGGTGATCAACGCGGTCGGAGCCTTCGCCAACCAGAGAACCCCCAATTTCGAGGGCTTCGAGGATTTCCCCGGTCGGACCATCCACCCATCGCAATGGCCCGAGGACTACGACTACCGCGGCGAGCGGATCGCCGTAATCGGCAACGGCTCGACCGGAGTGCAGCTCCTCTCCCCCATCGCTGAAGAGGCCGAACAGGTATACGTCTTCCAACGCTCCAAACAGTGGATCAGCCCCCGGCCCAAGTACGGCGAGCCCATCGAGCCGGAGGTGCGCTGGCTGCTGGACAACTTCCCGGGCTACTGGAACTGGTGGCGCTATATGGCCATCGCCGCGCTGTTCAAGACCCACGACCAGCTCATTCCCGATGAGGAGTGGCAGGCCCAAGGGGGCCATTGGAACGAGGTGAACGACCAGCTTCGCTCCTTCCTCACCAACTACATCCACGAGCAGACCGACAACGATCCCGACCTCGTCGACCGGCTGATCCCCGACTACGCGCCCTTCTCCCGGCGCCCTGTGGTGGACAACGGCTGGTATCGGGCCCTCACCCGCGACAACGTGGAGCTGATCACCGACCCGATCGTCCGGTTCACTCCCGAGGGCATCGAGACCGAGGATGGAACCGTTTACGAGGTGGACACCGTCATCACTGCAATCGGCTTCGAGATCGTCCAGTTCCTGTACCCGGCCGACTACATCGGCCGAGACGGCCTCAATGTGCACGACTTCTGGTCCAAGGACGGCCCCCGCGCCTACCTCAGCATGATGGTGCCCAAGTTCCCCAACATGTTCATGCTCTACGGCCCCAATTCCCAGCCGCTGTCGGGCGGCACGGGCCTTCCCATCTGGTATCAGGTGTGGTCGGGATACGCGGGCCAGCTGATGGTGCGGATGCTCGAGGAGGGCAAGTCCAGCGTGGAGGTCACCATGGACGCCTACGAGCGCTACAACGAGGCACTGGACAAGGAGGCCTCCAAGCTCCTGTTGATGCACGACATTGGGTCACCGGACAACAACTACTACGTCAACTCGGAACACAACCGGCTTCAGATGAGCGCCCCCTGGTACGGCCCCGAGTACCACCGCCTCTGCACCGAGGTGGAGTGGGACGACCTAGAGATCACCTGATCACCCGCAAGGGCTCGGCCCTCTGGTCCTAGCCCCAACCAGCGGGGATCTGCTTCCGCCTACTGGAGTCGGAAGCGGACGATGCGGGAGAAGCTCTCGGCTTCTAGGGAGGCGCCGCCGACCAGGGCGCCGTCGATGTCGGGCTGGGCCATGAGCTCGGCGACGTTGACGGGTTTGACCGAGCCGCCGTATTGGACTCGAACGCTTGCCGCGGCCTCGGCGCCGAAGTTGGCCCGTACTCGGTCTCGGATGAGGGCGCAGCCGGCCTGGGCGTCGGCGGGGGTGGCGGTGTGGCCGGTGCCTATGGCCCACACTGGTTCGTAGGCAATCACCATGGCCCCCACCTGGCCACGTTTGAGCCCCGCCAAGCCGGCGTCCACTTGGGTGGTGATGCGGGCCTCGGTCTGGTCGGCCTCCCGTTCCTCCAAGGTTTCCCCACAGCACATAATCGGGGTCATGCCGGCGGCCAAGATGGACTTGAGACGGCGGTTCACATTCTCGTCGGTCTCGGCGAAGAGCTGGCGGCGCTCGGAGTGGCCGGCAATCACGTAGCTCACCGCCAATTTGGCCAACATGGCGGGCGACACTTCTCCGGTAAATGCCCCGCTCTCCTCCCAGTGGCAGTGCTGGGCCCCCAGGGCGATGGGGATGTTGTCGGCGTCCAGCACCGTCTGGGCCGACCGCAGGTTGGTGAACGGCGGGTGGATGGACACGTCCGCCGACCCGTAGTCGGCGTGGTCAAGGGCATACGACAGCTTCTGGATGAGCTGGATGGCCTCCAGATGGTTCATGTGCATCTTCCAGTTGCCGCTGATCAGCGGCTTGCGTTCAGCCATCGTGTCCCTCCTCGGGAGTTCCAACTGATTCTCTCAGTGCTTTCAGTCCGGGCAGGTCGCCCTGCTCGATCAATTCCAACGACGCCCCGCCGCCGGTGGACACGTGGTCCATCTCTCGATCCAAGCCGAATTGGCGGACCGCTGCGGCGCTGTCTCCCCCGCCCACCACGGTGAAGGCGCGGCTGTCGGCCAGCGCCTGGGCCACCACCTTGGTTCCCGCTGCAAACCTCGGGTCTTCGAACAGCCCCATGGGGCCGTTCCACAGCACGGTGCCGGCCTCGGCGATGAGGTCGCTGAACTCGGCCGCGGTGCCCGGGCCGATGTCCAATCCCTTCCAGTCGGGGTGCAGGTCCACTCCGGCCTGCACCACCCGCTCCCCTGGGGCCAGCGCGGTGATGTCGGATGGGAGCCGGATGGGCGCGCCCGAACTGAGCAAACGGCCGCAGGCTTCGATCTGGTCGGGCTGGAGCAGCGAGTCGCCCACGCTGTGGCCTTGGGCGGCCAGGAACGTGAAGCACATGCCGCCGCCGATCACCACCTCGTCGGCGGTCTCCAAAAGGGCGTCGATCACCCCCAGCTTGTCGCTGACCTTGGCCCCGCCCAACACGGCAACAAACGGCCGCTTGGGTTTGGCCCGCAGCCCCAACAGCACCTCGGCTTCTCTGGCCAGCAGGCGGCCCGCTGCACTGGGCACGTAGCAGGGCGGTCCAACGATGGAGGCATGGGCTCGGTGCGACGCACCGAAGGCGTCGTTCACGTAGCCGTGGCAGCCCTCCACCAACCGCTGCACGAAACCATCGTCATTGCCGGTCTCACCCGGGTCGAAACGCAGGTTTTCCAGCAATTCCACACCGGGGGCCAGTTCCCCTAGCCGTACCCGCACCGGAGCCAGCGAATACTGGGGGTCGGGCCTGCCGTCGGGTCGTCCCAAGTGGCTGCACACCACCACCGCGGCCCCTTGGCCGGTTAGCCAGCGGATGGTGGGCAGCGCGGCCTTGATGCGGAAGTCGTCAGCAATCTGGCCATCAGGGTCAAGCGGCACATTGAAGTCGGCCCGCAGCAGGATCCGGCGGCTGTCCAGGCCGCCGAGGGACTCGCCTAGCGTTTCGAGTGTGGGAAGCACTCCGGCGCTCAGCCGCCCGCCGCGCCCACGATGGAAACGATGTCCACCAACCGGTTGGAGTAGCCCCACTCGTTGTCGTACCAACCGGAGACCTTGACCAGGTTCCCCAGGGCCATGGTCAGACCGGAGTCAAGGGTGCAGGAGGCGGGCGAGCCGCATATATCGGCTGACACCAGAGGCGCTTCGCTGTAGTCCAGCACTCCCGACAGCGGCCCGTCAGCTGCCGCAGCGGCGAAGGCGGCGTTGACGTCGTCGGCCGAGGGCTCGCCTTGCACCACGGCGGTGAAGTCGGTGAGGGAGCCGTTGGGAATCGGCACCCGCAGAGCGATGCCGTCGAGCAGGCCGTTCATAGCCTGGAGCACCAATCCGGTGGCTCGGGCGGCCCCGGTGGATGTGGGCACGATGTTCACCGCGGCGGCCCGGGCCCGACGCAGGTCGGAGTGAGGACCATCCACTAGCGCCTGGTCGCCGGTGTAGGCGTGGACGGTGGTCATCAGGCCCCGCTCCACCCCGAAGGCGTCGTCGAGCACCTTGACCATGGGTACGAAGCAGTTGGTGGTGCAGGAGGCGTTGGATACAACCAAGTGGTTGTCGGGGTCGAAGTCGCCGTCGTTCACCCCCACCACGAAGGTGGCGTCGGCCCCCGACGCCGGCGCCGACACGATGACCCTTGGCGCACCGGCTTCAAGGTGGGCCGCCGCTTTGTCCCGAGCGGTGAAGAACCCGGTGGACTCCACCACTACGTCCACACCCAAGTCGCCCCAGGGCAGATCGGCCGGGTTGCGCTCCGATAGCACTTGCAGGGTGCTGTCCCCGATCTGGAGTGCCCCGTCCACCACGGCCACCGGGTCTGAAAATCGGCCCATCACCGAGTCGTACTGCAACAGATGGGCCATGGTTTCCAGGCTGCCCAAGTCGTTTACGGCCACGAATTCCAGGTCGGCGCCAGCCTGCCGGGCTGCTCTGAAGAAGTTCCGCCCGATGCGGCCGAACCCGTTGATTCCCACGCGAATGCTCATGCGGCTGAGACTAACGGCCCACCCGCCGAATTCTGATGATGGGGACGAACGAAATCAGCCGCTTGCACTGCAACCCGCGTCTACCGCCTGGACTAGCGCACGTCCACTTCACCACTTTCGAGCCACCATGCGAACGATTCGATACCGTCGAGGCGGGGCGCGTGCCTGTTGACGAACTCTGTCAGCGCGTCAGCCAGCATATGCA